>NZ_JBLXCD010000005.1:0-245670 GCF_048265165.1 Oceanospirillum sp.
CTCTGGCTCTGGCTCTGGCTCTGGCTCTGGCTCTGGCTCTGGCTCTGGCTCTGGCTCTGGCTCTGGCTCTGGCTCTGCAGCGTTAGTGTTGCCATCGCCCTGTACAGCTGCAACAGGCGGAGTCTGAGAAGACTGAGAAGAATCCAGCGGAGTAATAAAATCACTCAAAGTGGCATCAGAGGGGATATCTGGTGACTGGGGGGCAGAACCCTGAGGTTCAAACGGGGCATTTCCCGGAGAGAAGATCTGTTCACTGACATTAAGCTGCGCACCATCGCCAAGCTCTGAATCAGGAATTAAAGCTTCAGTTTCGCTGTCAATCGGGCTAATTTTCTCAGAAAGTTCTTCCTGTTCAATGATACCTTCACTATAACTGGAGCGCAGGCTATCGCCCTGCTCCGGAACAACAGTCTGGATATTTTCGTTACCAGATTCCTGAGCTCCCCCCTTAATCTCTGAGGTATCAATACGGCTGGGATCTTTTTGCTCGCCTTCTTCCTCGCGGCTAAGAACCGTTGCCTCATCAAACAGCAGAGCCTCGTCAGAAGTTCTCTGAGTACCTGTATCTTCCTTAATACCCGACTCTTTCGGATTGCTGTTTTGATCTGCCATGATTTAAGACCTCAGGTTTTAGATATCACATTCGAATTTAACCCTCAGATAATAAAAGGCCAACTACTAAATAGCAGCTGACCAAAAGTTATATTTTTAATGACAGGAATGAATTAGCGTTCATCGAAACTATTAGATAACCCTTTAGTAATCGGGTCTGCCAAATAGGCGAGCAGTGTTTTATCGCCAGTTAAAATATCAGCAGACACCACCATACCCGGCATTAAAGGGAAGCGCGTATTCTCACTACCTAAATAGTTTTTATCCAAAGTGACCCAACCCTTAAAATAAGGCTGCTCAGATTCATCCAGGGTACTAAATGCTGAAACACGATCTAATTTACCCTTGGCATATCCGTATCTTGCAAAGTCATAACTACTTACTTTGATATTTACATTCTGACCAGGACGAACATAGCCAATATCATCCGGTGAGATACGCACCTCGGCCTCCAGTTCAACATCATCAGGCACAATCTGCATCAGCACCGATCCGGGCTGAACAACCTGACCTGGATTGTTAACGCCGAGATTAAAGACTAAACCACTGGATGGTGCCTTAACCCACAGCTCATCCAAACGGCTTTGCACCTTACTGAGCTCTTCCTGAGTTTCTGCAATCTGAGCTTCCAGTTGATCCAGCTGATCCAAAGGCTCCTGTAAAATCTGATTCTGTGTTTCATAGAAGCGACTTTTCGACTCCGCCAGTTCCTGCTGAATAAGATCCATTTCTTTCAGAATGCGCGCTTCTTCACCACGAGCAGTAACTGCAGCCCGTTCAGTTTCAAGCAATGTTATACGGGTAATAAGGCGCTTTTCAGCCATACTCTGGCGCATAGTCAACATCTGTTCTGTTAGTTTGCTATGTTCCCGAGCCGATTCAAGTGACTTACCCAGCTGCTCCATACGTGATTCACGTTGCTTTATCTGCTGATTCAGCACGTCCAGAGTGGATTCACGCACCTGAAGCTGATTCTTAAACTGCTGTTTCTGAACCGCTACCATCGAAGGGTAGTCCGCCTCATAAGTACTGAAGTCCGGTTGACGCCCGACAACAAAAGCCTCCTGGCGCTCAGCCCTGAGCTTTAACGAGGCCAGGCGACCTTCGATTTGCCGCAGATCAGATAAAGCCCGGGAGTCATCAAGTTTAACCAGAATGTCACCGGCCTGAACCAGAACACGCTCCTCCACCAAAACATCAGAAACCGTCCCTCCACTAAGGTGCTGCACAACCTTAATCTGACCAGAAGGAATAATCTCTCCTGGCGCAGAGGTAACCTCTGTTAACTGAGTAACCGATGCCCAGGCAAAAAAAGCTATTACCATAAGAATAACCAGATATAACACTGGCTTGGCATAAGAGGGTATAAGCTCATCTTCAACCTGAATGGTTTCTGATAATAACCGACGCTGCCTGGAACCCAGCGAGAGTTCAGCGCTGAGATTATTTGTATATTCGCCGACCTGAGCCTTGCGCTCTTGTTTTTTGGATTTACCGGACATTAGTTCAATCCTGCCATAATTTTGTCTTCAATTTCGGCGTAACTACCGCGCGCTGTAACCGTGCCGTTTTCCATATAGAGAATATGGTCGGCGTCTCTCAAATGACTTGGCCTTGGTGTGACCAGAACCAGTGTAACGCGCCCTCTAAGCCAGCTAATACAGCGCATCAGGGCTTCATCACCAGCATCATCCATTCCGTTACCAGGCTCATCAAGCAGAACAATAGAGGATGGCTTAAGGACTGTTCTTGCCAAAGAAAGCCGCTGACGAAATCCGTTCGACATCTCATCGGAACTGGAATCGGAAATTCGGGTATTAATACCTTGCTCCATTCGCTTAACATCCTGCGTCAACCCAGCCATACCAATGGCCCACCACAGCTCTTCTTCTGTTGCTGCCGGGTGTGCCAAACGCAAATTCTGCGCAATAGTACCGTAGAAAATATCACAGTTCTGCGGCATATAACTGATGATCGACCGCAGGTATTCTGCGTCTATCTGGCGGGTGTCAATGCCATCAATACGCAATGATCCTGCCTGAGGAGAGTGTAAACGACTAATCAAAGCCAGTAGCGTAGACTTACCTGCACCGTCCGGGCCGGTTATTCCCAGTAACTTACCCGAAGGAACCTTAAAGGTGACACCCAGTAAAACGGGGTCCAGGTGAGCGGCATACCGGAATGAAACACGATTAAAATCGATCGCACCTTTATTGACGAAACGGTTCGCCTCCGGGTTATGCCCGTCACTTTCCTGGGCCAGCTTCATCAGCTGGTTAACCTGAAACATATTAGTAGAGATACGCGACCAACTGCTTAGCGCATTAAAGAGATTCTGTAGTGGCGAAATAAGCCTCCAGGTCAGAATCATGGTCGCCATGATGGTTCCCGGGGTAATCGCCTGAAGAATGACCATATAAGCAGACGTTACCAAAATCGCCAATCCTGTCAGGCTGCCAATAAGGTGCGATACCGCAGAAATTTTCTGCTGAGTCTGCTGTTCACTGAAACCTGTATGAGCCGATGTGCCGCTAATATCACGGAAACGCTTCATCCAGACAGTCTGGCCGCCAAGAATACGAAGGCCGCGCATTTTGCCCAATGACTCATCCACCAACTCACTTTTTTTGCCTGAAGATTCAGATGCTAATTCTGAAGCACGATCCACAAGAGGGCGAGTCAGAAGCAAAAGCACAAAAAATGCAAAAATAGATACCAGCATGACGGCCCCAGCCCACGGGTTAATCAAAAAGATAACCACAAGCAGAATAATACTGGCTGGCAGATCAAAAAATAGAGTAACAAGAGGCCCTAAAAATAGCTCTCTCAGGCGCTCAAGACTTTTAATTCGGCTAATCTGACGACTAACAGAAACGCCATTCAGTGAAGAGGTTGGTAAACGAAGTACACGCTCAAAGATACTGCTACCCAGAATATATTCGATACGCCCTCCGATATACGCCAACAGTTTCCCTCTGAGGGTATTCAGAAACCAGCCGATACTGATTGCTAAGCCAACACCAAAGAGCAGATAAGCTCCCATCACAATATCGCCGGTAGGTAAAACCGTATCAAAAACAGAGCGCACAAAAAGAGAGGGAGCAATCGCCAGGCCTGTGCTAAGAAGCGTAATCAGAAAGACTAGGCTCAAATGCTTGCGAAATTTCCAGAAAAGTTCTCGAACCCAAGGGCGCTTACTTTGCTCTTCATCCGGTGGCAACGGCTGAAAAATATAGATTTCACCTTTACCCTCTGGCAATGTTTTATGGATCTCTTCTTCATTTGTCTTGCTGTTAAATACCCGGAAATCACCGTCTGAAAGTACTTCAAGGACCACAAGCGCAGGCTTCTGGTCAGGGACAAAAATACAGGGAAGCAGGCGGTTATCAAATTGCTTGAAATTATTGCCATAAAAACGGGCTTTGAAGCCCATATTAACCATAGCACCAAAGAAATATGACAGATCGATCTGATCGGCCAGGTGAGGGAGCGATTGTGCAAACTCACGCACACTCCCGCCCCACCCAAGATATCTTGCCAGAGGCAGAAGGCAGCGTGATAAGTCGGACTCATTAAAGACACGGGTTCCGATCACAGATTCCATTGCGTTATCGGCAGTAGGGCGGCTTGCCCCTGTATCCTCATGCTCATGACGGGCAAACGTAAACTCACCATCGTCTGAAACCAACTTGCCATCCTGAATACGATAGATCGTATCTGCCAACTTAACCATAGATGGTCGGTTAGCCACCATAATGATGGTCAGATCACCTTTACGGGACTCAAGATAGTGACGCAGCTTCTTATCACCTTCAAAATCCAGAGCACTGTTAGCTTCATCAAACAGCACAACATCAGGGTCGTAAGCCAAAGCCCGTACAATAGCAATCAGCTGGCGAACCCCCATAGGTAAAATCTCACTGGCATTTTCACCAAGAGGGGTCTGATACCCTTGCTTCATACCAGCAACAACCATATCCAGGCCGATCTGTTCAGAGATCTCCAGTGCTCGTGCCTCCCGGCTGGGCTCGAACATTGTCAGGTTTTCCAGGATAGAACCAACAAATACCGTACCCTGCTGTGGCAGCATGGCAATCTTCTGACGAACCGTCTCTGACTGGTATGCAGTAATCTTCTCACCATCAACCAGAACCTGACCTGAATCCGGCGTCTCAATACCATTAATCAGAGACAGAAGTGTTGTCTTACCACTACCACTGTCACCACGGATCGCGATGCACTGCCCTTTAGTAACCCCCAGATTAAGGTTTTTGAAAAGGTACGTTGTCCCATCTTCAGTCTCACTACCCAGGGAAATATTATCCAAGGCCAGCTCATTATAGACACCAGACAGAGGGGCCAGTCCAACCTCATGATCACCAGGCATCGACAAGACAGAACTAAGTCGTTTATCTCCGGCTATAAATGCCTGATAACGAAGCCAGGTACTCAACGCTTTTTGCAGAGGCTGTAACGCTCTTACCGATAACATCATGCATGCAGCAAGCGCCCCAAAACTCATGTCACCATCAAGAACAAGCATCGCTCCGAAAAAGATCACCAGAACAATCATAACCTGAGACATAACGCTGCCCAGGTTGCTTGCAAAGTTATTACCAAAGAATAAACGCTCCCCCTGGGAAGCACTATTCTCCTTCAGGCGCTCGTACCTGCGCTGCATAATACTTTCAAGCGACATCGTCTTAACTGAAAGCAAACCCGCTAAAACTTCTGTTAAAAAGCTTATCCGGCGCTCATCGTTGGTATCCCGCATAATAATTTGCTTATACATCCAACGACCGAAAAAGATAACGGCAACCAGAAAAACAAGCATCAGTAAAAGAGGAACAATGACGAGCTCTCCGGCAATAAGCCAGATAGCCCCTAAAAAGATAAAGACAAAAGGAAGATCCAACAGAACCAAAAGAGCACTGCCGGAATAAACATCAGCAACCTTAGATACCGTCTGCATTTTTTCAGCATATGCACCAGGTTCTTCTTTGCTGAACAGGCGCATAGGAATCTGAAACAGCTTGTTTAATACCTGCATACTGGCTCTGTGCTTAAATCGGGCACCAAGCCAGTTTGTAACCGTCGTGTTAATACCTTTGAGCAATTCCTCAAGCAGCATCATCATCACAATACCTATGGTCAGAACAACCAAGGTATCTATTGACTGATTTTTTAATACCCGATCAAAGATCTGCAACATACCCAACGGTAAAGCCAGAGCAAGCACATTGGTCATTAAAGAGGTAAGAACGATCACAGGAATGAGACGCCGCACATCACGTGACGCTAATATTTTGCGCAGTGACCGTATGCCTTTTATTTCAGTTTTCGGAGTATATCCGGTACCTGAATTTTGCTGCCTGGAGAATAATTTATTTTGATTCTGACTCATGAAGCTCTACTTACTACGTCGGAATGTTGATTTGGCTTAAACAGGTAATGGACAACATCTTTGACCAGAGGATGTTTAAAGCTGGCCTGTGCTTCGTCCAGAGAGAGAACCCCTAAAGCGACAGCCCGGTTGACTGCTGCTTTGATATAAGCAAAGTCATCGCACATCAGTTCTGACAGGCGAATCATAGAAACACTTTCTTTATGGGAGGCCACACAGTACAGGAGCTTCCAGTCAACACGGAATTTATCAATACGAGAGGCTACGGTAACCAAAAGTGCAAAAGATATAGTACCGGGTTCATTCATAGCCAACTCTCGGGCAAACAGAGGGATACCACGACAACGCTCAGCAAGCTCAGGACTGACATCAGCACCACTGAAAAAAGTATCCAGGTCAGACTGAGACAGGCGCTGCAGGTGAACTTTACGGACAATTAGTTCAATAGAAGGGTCAAAAGCATACGTCTGAGACTGGCGTCCACTGACTAGCAGCTTATGATGCTCAGGCAAACCATTCATATACTCAGTCAGGTCTGCACAGCCTTCATCAGTAAGATGATGTGCTTCATCAACAACAACCAAAACCGGAGTATTGTCCGGTAAGGCCCGCACAATATCCTGCCATTGGTCATAGTAACCATTGTTTGCACTATCAAGATACCCGGTGGGTAAAACCCGAATATAAGACAGGAAGTACTTTTGGCTGATCGCTTTCCTTGCAGCCTCACGACACAATCGAGACTTGCCTATGCCGTTCTCACCCTCAACGATAAGAATACTGAAGGCACCGGCAAGGAGCTTCTCAATCTCAGAAAATTCGCTTTCCCGGCCTACCAAAGGCTTATCCGTCCGAACATCCCAGTCATTAAGCGTAGAAATATCAGAGAACGCTAACTGATCAGGTACTCCATTCGGCATTGTCAGGTCAAACGCCTTCATAACATCCTGAACCGGCTGGTCTATAACCAGATATCCACCGGGAGCGCTATCCCGCAAGCGGTGCCCCCAGCTCAGAACGTGGCTACCGACTGTATCGCCGGACCAGCCACCAAAGCGGTTTTGGCTGATATTAATAAGGCCAGCTACAATGGCACCACTCAGTACCGACCCACCAGACGGCAATGATGAATCCAGGTCTAAAGGATTGCTCATAACCCGATTGACATGGTCAGCAACAAGTGTTGCCAACCTCATATCCTGGGCTGAGGATCTTTTCAGACCAAAAATAAGATCCCCTTCCCCCTCTTCACGACTTATAAAGAACGCATTGCAATCAAATGCCATTTCTGACAAGCAGGTATGAAACCGTTTGCGAGCAGCCCTTGGCTGTCCTTTGCCTATTTTCAGGCTTAAAACAATACAAGGTCGTTTTGCCATCAGGGTTTCGCCTGAAAATACCTGATCAAAACCCGACTGGTCTTTAAACTCCGCCAGACGGGCTACAGCCATTGTTCGGTTCTGAACATTAAGTTTTCTGAATATGGCTACCAGATGCTGTTTCACAGTGCCAAGGCTAATATCCAACTCACGGGCAATCTCTTTATTAACCTTACCCTGTTGCATCAGTTTCAGAATCTGATGCTGCCTGGGCGTTAACTCATCCATTGCAGATAACTCTGCAGAAGCTTTATTCGTCATATCCGGTCACTCCATGACGGGCAAGGAAATCAGCTTGCCTCCCCAACGAATATCTACACGATTTTCAGTTATAGACTCAATACGGCCTTTTCCGTATAGACGGTCGCCTTCCCGGTGATAATAAATCTCTCCACTTGGGCCACCCCAACGGAGGCGGGCAAAAAGATTACCCTCTGCACCAGATTCGACACTCTCGACTTTATAAAGAGGACGAAGCAGGTAATCTCTATTATCAAAACTGACAACGGCCCGGCTCGGGTTAACGCTTTTCAGTTTGCCATCGTAGGCAAGCCGCGCACCCACAGGAAAACGCCAGACACGGTATGAGCGATTCCCGATTAACCAAGCATGCCCTTGCTCAATTTTAAGCAATGAGTACATCTGACCAAGAGGCATCCCTCCTGCAGAAGTCCTTAACGGTGTGTTCTCAGCCACATACTCCGCTTTGTGCCGTTTTGCCAGTATCGACTCCCCTGTCTGATAGGAACGCTTTTCAGTTTCTTCAACATCAAATAATGCCGCATACCGGAAGTTTTCTTCTGGCTGATAAACAACACACCGCTGTTGATTCTGGCGAAGCATCTGGCACCACTGCTGCGCTTCTTCTTCTGAAGAAAAACCTGAAAAATTGACAGCATACCAAACAGCATCAGACACCGATGCAGTGGTCTCTTCAGCCGGCAAGCCAACATCAATAACTTCAATCAAAACAGACTCTGCCGGAGTGAGTGTTTCATAGCGCCGAGGAAGATCCCTCATCAGGGCTTCCACTGCAAAATAATCATAAACGCCAGTCAGCTTAACCAACCAGGGGCTTTCCTTCATCAGTCCAGGTTCTTTAAGCCAACCCGTTTGTTTGTATTTTTTTTTACTCACAGTAGCCGGTGAGAGCATAGCAATATCTGACACTTGCTGACCTGCGTATACCTCGCTATCTCCAGAGATATCCCGATAAGGAATTCCGCCGCCCAGAGCAGAGTAAAAATCAACAAAAGCCTGATAATATTCAAGCTCTAATTGATGCAGATTATCTTGGCGATCCTGATAAGATTGCATTGAATCCAAATACGTCAGGAAGTCGATTCCACCCACAGAGTAAGATTCAAAGCCAAAGTTCTGAGCGATCTTTGCGGCCTTGGCAGACTCACGCTGCATCGCCAGACGCTCACCGCTAAACTCAAGCTCGGCTACCGCCGTTCGGGCAGCAAGCAGACCATCAAAAACTGTGTCCACATAAGACTCAACCAGCTCATTACGCACAGATTGGGCATATTTAACTTCCTGCTCTTTAGCGCCGCCATCAAAAACAGTGGCGCTCAGCGTCGCTAATGTGCTCCAAATCAAAGTATTCGGCTGAAAAAGATCAGCAGGATTTAAAGACCCGGAACTCAGGTCCGCCGACAGCGTTAACCCGGGCAAAAGTGCTTTACGTGCAACATCAAGGTCAGCATCTGCTGCTAACATTCCAGATTCAATGGCGCGGATATCGGGACGGCGCAATACATACTCCGTAGAAATACCGGACACTCCTGATGGCAATGCAACGCTGTCCAGGCCTTCATTTGTAAGCTGTAAATATCCTGGAGCAACCCCCACCAAACGAGCTATCTGATAACTAAGTTGGTCACGTTCTTTAAGCAGTGTCGGAAGACGAACTTTAGAGTTAAAAACAGCGGATCTCTGAATCTGCATTTCAACAACGGTAGCATCCCCTTGCTCATACCTGTCCTCCATAGCCAGCAGCATCGAAGTCAGAACTTTTTCTGTTTCACGGGTATTCAGAATACGATCGTTTAAAGACAAATATTGAAAGTAACTTTTGGACAGCTGAGAAATAAGCTCAAGCAGCTGAGCATCATACTGAAAAACGGCCTGTTTCAACTTAAGCTCAGCGGAAGACCGTAAAGCACTTCTTTGCCCCCACAGATCAGGGCTGTAGCTTCCGGTAAGCCCGACTTCAAACTCTTCCGAGGTATTAATATCACCGCCGACAGGAACCGTCCCTAAACCATCTTCAGGGGCTTCTGCCTGATAGCTGGTTTGAGCCGTCACCGAAGGCATACTACTGGCTCCCGCCTGCACCGCCCTGGCTTTGGCCTGCACAACCCTTTGCGCGGATATCTGCAGATCCTGACTATTGGTGATCGCCCGATCAATCAACCATTCCAGCTCTTTATTGCCGGTAAAGCGCCACCAAAGGTTAAAAGCGTCACCATTTGGGACATGGATAGACGGTGTCTTTCGATCAAATGGGGAATCATTGCTTACCGATGAAACATCGTCGGCCAGCTCAGGAACAGCAACAATATCATCACTCAATTCATCAGGCACAGAAGAGCAGCCGACCATAAACAGAAAGAGAATGAGCAAATAGTTACGCACTAGCACAAACGAACCCCAAAACGTTAAAAAACGTAGTTCACATACCTGTGTATCTGAGACTTAATCTTAACTCAGCCAATTGAGCGCCATGATTCGGAGCCAATCAATGCTAAGGTAGAAGTAACTATCAAGCCATCAGAGACGTTTAAATAAATTAATCCCAAAAAAGGGAGGTCACTGCCATTGTCGAATGAACTTAAGTATATACAGTACCAAAGCATTTGTTAACAAATGTAACAGAAGAAAATCCCCTATATGTACATTTGGATTCTGACCAAAGGCCACTTTATCAAGTTTTCCTTACCTTTCAAAAAGCAACCGGCTGATTTAAAAGAGAAAAAATATGAACTGAGCGCCTAATTAAAAACATCTGATCAGGGGCTCCCCAGACACGTTCTGATAAAAATAAAAGATCACCAGATACATTGGCTGCTGTACGTCTGCTGTTGTACGTCGAAAATGTCAAGCCTTACTACTTCGGCAGTATGCTATCAACTGATCAAAAGTAATCGGCCGGGAAAAGTAATATCCCTGAACTTCATCGCACTTCTCTGCCGAGAGAAAATCCAGTTGAGCCGCTGTCTCAACCCCTTCCGCAGTCAAAGCCAGTTTAAAGTTCTTTGCAAGGCTGACAACGGCCCTTGTTAAAGCAACGCTATTGCTATCACAGGGCAGCCCATCCACAAAAGATTTATCGATCTTAATTCGTGTTACCGGCATACTCTGCAGTGTATTCATTGCTGAATAACCTGTACCAAAATCATCTATCGCAAGACGAACACCTCTATCGCGGAAATACTGTAGTCGCTCCCGGGCTTTTCCTGGCTGACGGGCAATATAGCTCTCTGTAATCTCCAGCTCCAGCGCATATGGGGCAATTCCACTCTCTTGTAAAACCCGATCCAGAACAGAGGGGAAAGCATCATCATCAAGCTGAACATTAGACACATTGATACTGACATGATCCAGTCTGACGCCAAGCCTGGAAAGCTCCATATAGTCCTGGCAGCCCTGCACTAATACCCACTCCCCTAGCGGGACAATAAGTCCAAGCTCTTCTGCAAGAGGAATAAACCGGGCCGGAGAGACCAGACCAAGACATGGGTGGTGCCAACGAATCAAAGCCTCAACGGCAACCACTTTACCGGTATCAGCAGAAACCTTAGGCTGGTAATACAACTCAAACTCAGAAAAATCTTTCAGCGCGTGTCGCAGTGCACTAGCCAGCTCAGCTTTTTCATTAACCTGTGCGGACAACTCTTTCGAGAAAAAGCAGAAACTGTTCCGGCCGTTTTCCTTGGCTTTGTACATTGCGAGATCAGCATACTTCGTCAGAGTAATGCTATCCTGGCCGTCTTCAGGAAAGAGCGTTATGCCAATGCTTGCAGAGATATTAATCTGCTGTTCGCCGACAGTGAAAGGATGACTGAGCAATCTGATAATTCTGCATGCGACAACTCTGGCATCTTCTGCTGAGCGAAGGTTCTCGATCAAAAGATTAAACTCATCGCCACCGATACGGGCCAGGGTTTCATTTACTGAAAGGCTACACTCCAACCGTGAGGCAACCGCCTGTAATAGTTTATCGCCTACATCATGACCCTGAATATCGTTCACCTCTTTGAACTGGTCCAGGTCAATAAAGAGAATTGCTGCAGAGCTGTGTAATTGGCCTGCTTTTTTAAGGGACTCATCCAGAAAGCGCGACCAGAAACGGCGGTTGGACAGACCGGTCAGCACATCATGATCCGACAAGTATTTCAGCTCTTTCCGGGACTTCGTCAGAGAACACTCCCGCTCACGAACAGTACTGGCCAGTACGTTAATACTCTCAGAAACCTGCTGCAACTCGTCACGACTCTCAAGCACGTGGGTTGGTGAGTAATCACACTGTTGAATTTTGAGAATCTGAGACACCAACGCATCCAGAGGTCGCCGCAGACTACGCACCGTAATAAAGCGAATCCAGAAAAGGGCAAAAAGGACAGCAACAAGCAAAAGCACAAACAGGTGGGTTCGATTCTGACTCAGAACTTGAGTTAACTGGTGACGTTGCATACTAACGTTAAAAAAAACTCGACCGTCAAGAGTATCCAGATACATGCTGCTATAATAACGCTCAGGCCCTTCGAAAATACTGAACACCTGCAAATCGTCGCGCAGAGGCCCGATATTTTCGACACCGCCAGCGGGGTCATCTGAAAGGATAAAATCCAGATTCATATTACCGGAAAGGGCAGTAAAGTAACCCTTACCTAACACCCGTGACATCTCAATATGAGCAATGGGACTATCAGGTTTTTTGTCTGAAAGACTCAGATGTGAAGTAATTGCTAACCCCTCTACCGAGCGGTGCAGCGTCAGATGAGTACTATTCTCTACAACCTCATCCGAATAAAAATTCACATGCTGGTAATTAATTCCGTCAACATCTATGAGAGACCAGGGCACTTCCGAGTAATGCAGTTCAGACTCATAGCGCCGGAAAAGGGTCGGCTCCCCCTTTCTGTAAGAAATAATATTCAAATGAAAGCCTCTGCTGTTATCACGAGCAACATAAGCGATGACTTCCATCTTACGTCCATAAAGTACTATAGAGTCGTTAAAGGAAAGCTTAACCTTATTCAGTAGCTCCTGAGCTAAAGCTTTCTTCTCCTGATCCGGCAGAAAACTTGTGTAGTGTTTCCTATCGTCATAAAGGTTGATCAACTTCAGAGAAGCCAAAGCCGTCTCATCAGCTTTAAGAAAAGCAACGCCATCATTCAGGCTTGATTCGATCTGAGAAAGATTGAAGTTTAAACGCTCAAAGCTGTAGGCCATCCGGGTTCGGGTCGCATCCAGAAAACTGGTACGCAAGAAGTAATCAAAGTAGACACCTAACCCTGTAATGACAATAACAGTCAGCATCGCCACCCAGAATGCTAAGCGGTTAGCCAGTCCATTTCTGCGGACAACAGAATCTTTAGCAAAGATCATCAGTCAGCATCTTCTCCATTTTCAGCAGATCAGCCATGATACACAGGCCGTGATTTCTCATGTTTCATTGCAAGGCCCGTTTTTCTCAGCAGATGGAAGCACTTGATCGTACCATACTCATCTGCTCCCTATATAAATAACCTCTCAGGCAGTTACTTTATACACCTCAGCAGTCATCACCAGGAAGTTCTGTAGGAGTCTGTCAGAAAAACAACGCCCGGGCTTTAGCCATGACAAAATATCAACATATTCACCACCCGCTGAAACATTAAGAAATAAATAAATGCTATCAAATGCAAGACGACCCAGAGCATCTGCCAGCCCGGACTCACAGTACATCACTCACCGGTTTACTAAAGATTGAGATTAAATCTGGTAAAGTGCGCCTTGCACTATTTAGAATCGGCGTAAACTTACCCCTGAACAATTGAGTGAACAACTGCGTGCTAAAAGACCTGAACCTGAAGCATCTCTATTATTTCTGGGTTATTGCAGAAACAGGATCTATTGCCAGAGCCAGTGATCAACTGGATCTGGCCCCTCAAACCCTGAGTGGCCAACTCTCCGCCTTTGAAGCTAAAACCGGTGCCCTTTTCAGCCGTAAAGGTCGTGGCCTGAAGCTAACGGCCCTGGGAGAAAAAGTCAGAGACTATGCAAATAAAATTTTCGCACTGGCCGGGGAACTGGATCAGGTATTGCGTAATCCGGATGACAACCAACCCATCAGGTTTTCTGTGGGCTTTTCTGCTTCCGTTCACAAAATGATCGCTTACCGGCTTATTCAGCCAGCACTTGAATGTGGGCAACGGCTGCAATTAAAGATTGTCAGCGGAGACCTGACTGACTTGCTGCGCAGCCTGAAACGACAGACACTGGATCTGGTCATTAGCGACCAACCCATTACACCGGATATGTCAGCGGGTATTGGTGACCTTCACCCGAAGCACCTGCTCAGCTCTCCCCTCTCCATGTTTGCAGCCCCAAGACTGGCTTGGAGTCTGCGCCAAGGCTTCCCTTACTCACTGGACGGGCACCCTCTGTTAACCAACGATACGGACACTCAGTGGTTTTCAGAACTGTCCTTCTGGTTGAAACAGCAGAAAATTGATATGAAGGTTCAAGCAGAAATTAATGACAGTGCTCTGATTAAAATTTTTGCCCGGGAAGGTATGGGGATATTTACCGCTCCTTCCGTTATTGCCGATGAGGTCTGCCGACAATATTTGGTGGAAGAAGCCGGTGAAATTCAGTCCGTTTCGGTCAGCCATTACGCAGTAACCCGAACACCAGACCCAATTCATCCCGGTATAAAAGCAGTTTTGGCCGCATCCGGGCCTGGTACTGCCGATAAAAAGAGATGATTTATTGATACCCTTGGTGATTACTCATCAATACAGGGATAGAAGATCCACAAAAATTACAAGGTTTTACGAGAAGTAGCAAACAAACGGGTAAAACCGACCAATCATCGAAAAAAACAGACAATTGAAACGAAAAAACCTGTTTTTCCTGATCATTTAATCCGTCACTCTTACGCACGTTGCTGATGCGGAAAACGCTTTTGCTTTTTACAAGCAACGGTACTGATTCGTAATCTGAGGTAACACAGCAAGGCACAGATCCTTCTCGCCCGCCCGCGTTACAGCTTATCCAAGCTGATTATATGGGGGTTTGTGCCTTGCTTTACCTCAGAATGCTGACACATTAGCCCTATATCTCTGAGATATCTTGGTAATGATATTCCTTCAGATCATCAACGATTAGCTAAATTTTCCACTGATTTAAGCTCAATCTCAAATTTGGCACAGTGCTGCTGATACATTGTCTCCAGCTCCAGCTCACCCTTCAGGTTACCCGGCTCATCTTTATAGCCAGCCTTACCTTGCACCGGCTGCCCTTGCCAGCGCTGTTCAATCTGATTTCGTTCCGGACGACTACTGAACCAACGAATAAAGCGGTTTGCCTGTGCCAACAATCGATAGCTGGATGCAGAAGCGGAAACCGCCATGGTGTAGTAAAAAGGTTGCAACTCCGCATGCCCCGGAAGAATCTCAATCTTTCCATACCAGGGGCTCTGAGGATTTTCGCACGCCCAGTAATAAATTGGCAGATCCACCCCAAAGGCATCAACAATCCCATCCGACAGACAGTTATGAATCCGTGACTGATCCGAGTATGCGATCAGGTTGTCCAGAACGACCTTTCCGCCAGGCTTACTGGCATTGGCACTCCAGCGCAGATTATTATCTTCCAGCACCTGAATAGCTGCAGGGTCATTGATCACACCCAGTACTTTACCGTTCAGGTCATTCAGCGTCTTGATTCTGCTATCATCTTTGCGCCGGGCAAGGACAAAATGCAGATAGGTATATGCATCGGAATAAGCCAAATTTCCATACTCAGCAGATGGCGGCAGTGCACTGATCACAATATCCGCCGGAGGTTCTCCAAAGCTCTTGCCCGCACTGAGCAACTCAGTGCACATATCCCAGGGAGCTTCAATAAACTCACATTTCACCCCCAGATAGTCTGCAAACGCCTGAGCATAGTCCACATCCAGCCCTTTCAACGGTTCACCTAAGCGTTCCCGAAAGGATAAACCGACAAAATTTGGCTCAATGGCAACCCGTAAGATACCCCGCTGGAGAATATCATCCAGCTGGTCATGGCCCGGGTCAGGTACCAGATAAAGTTTTTGACTGATCCGGTCAAAAGCACTAACCGCCTGATCGATCTCGCCATTGATCAGGTCAATTCTGTTCAGCCCTTTGCTCATTTCACCGGCAACACTACTAATATGCAGGCTCTTATCATTAATGCGCTCCATCGCACCGGTACTTAACTCCAGTGTTTCAAAAATCACACCGGTATTCTCCATCACCGTACCAATCTGCTGTTCGATGGACTGAAACAGAGTCGTCAACTGATGACTGGAGTTTTGAATGGTATCCACAAACTCCGATAACCGCGCCATATTACTGACACGGACATTATTCAGCTCATCGTTAACCGATGTAAAATCTAATTGAGCAGCTGCCTCCTGAACCTGCTCCATAGTAACCGCAGCCAAACGACGGACTTCATCAGCCACCACAGCAAAACCTCGCCCTTGCTCCCCAGCTCTTGCAGCTTCAATGGATGCATTCAGCGCTAACAAATTAATTCCTTTGCCAATATCCTCAATACCACTTAGCACTGACGTTACGCTACTGGCCTTCTCTTGCAAAACCGTGGAGATCTGACTAAGCGTTCCATTGAGCGCCTCATTAACCTGATTCACCTCATCATCCATCAGGCTTTGCATAGAGTGGACGGTACTGTTTGAGCGGTTAAGGTGATCTTTAGCCTGATTCAACTCATCATCCAGCTTATTTGCCCGCTGCCGCACTTCAGACAAAAAGTTATCCTGAGCTTCCAGTGCCCTGAATACCTGAAGAGAAAGTAAAGAGGTGTGTTCACTGACTAACTGCATTGCACGGTAAAAACGCTTACTTTTCTGGAGATGCTCAGGATCAGGGATAGCAGCCTCCAGACAAGACTCTAATTCCGGGTCAATCATGTCACCTGTATCCAGTTGAGCATCATTGGTACGCGAAAAAGATTTAAATACAGATCCGAGCCTTTTTCTCATATTCCAAGTCCTGTAAAAGGTGGGCTTAACAATCAGGTGTTACAGAGATAACAGCAATAGCTATGCCAGCGTCGCAACCCCTTATAAACGCTGATGTTTCAGGTTAACGCCATCCTATTAACTCAACCTCTGCCAACAAAATGCACGGCCTGACATTGGCTTGCACCACTATAGGGCGCAAGCCTTTATTAATCGCGATAGTCGAGTCCGAGTTAGAAAACAAACAGAAGGGCAAGGCTAGAAAATCAACAGAAGAAAATGTAAGTCCATCAAAAGGCATCGCCGGAGTACTCTCCGGCGATACCCAGGGTATTTACAGCAATGGCGCTATACCGCACAAGCCTCCCTGATACTCAGCTACCGCATCCTGCAAAACCGTCAGCAGATACTCACTGGAGCTGATATCACTGAGAATGGAGAAACAAGGCAGTTCTCGGATCTGGTGACGTACAACAATACAGTTAGTTCGGGCAACCGATGTCTGAGCGATAGCCCCCACAGGAAACGCCTTCTCCCGGAGATCCACCGCACAAAGCTTGGCCATCACCTGTTCGATATAATCGCCGGTCAGTGCAAACCAGGCATGACTGTCCTCACAGAACAACGGATAACAGTGTGCCGGAGTATCCCGATGCTGGAGGGGCATCTGCGCAACCCGCTGCCCCAGATCCTGCAGGCTACCCAGCAACCAGAACTCCGTAGGGCTCAGTCGAAGCGCCAACTCCCCAAGAGGTTGTACTGTGCTCTGATTGGGGGTCTCAGGCAAAAGAGTGCTCTGGTCGCGCAAAAACGCCTCTGCCCCCAGCCCTCGATAACCCACCCGAGGCAGCAGGGTCAGATCCACAATGCCGGCACGCTTCAGACGGTCGGTATCCCCGGCATCAAGCTGTGTCAACAACCTTCCGCCCAAGGCGGTCTCAGTGTCATATTGGCCGGATAACAGACGATAGTACGGCGTACGCACTGCACCTGCTTCCGGCGAACGATCTTGTGTTTGCATCATCAATTAAACCTCCTGCCGCTTTTGTTCAGGATCATAAAAAGGCAGAGCCAACACTTCCGCCTTAACAATCAGGTCTCCCTCAACACGAATCGGGAATGAAGAGCCCACATCCGACTGTTCGATCCCCACATAGGCCATGCCGATAATGGCGTTAACCGTTGGTGAGTATTCACAAGAGGTCACATGGCCGCTGATATCAGCCCCCGGACCGGCATGAGATAGCACAAGATGCCCCTCCTCCGGCTTCTGGTTCTGCGCCACAAGCTCTTTTGGCAGAGTGAAGCCCACCAGTTTTCGGGTTTGTGGACGCTTCATCACAATATCTACGGCCCGACAGCCGTTGAAGTAGGGCTTCTTCTTGCTAACCGCCCAGCCCAGAGCAACCTCACCGGGATGACTCATGCCGTCAGTATCCTGCCCGATGATGATATGCCCTTTCTCAAGGCGCAGCAGACGCTGGGTCTCAACGCCAAAGGGTCGGATATCAAACGACTCACCCGCGTTCATCAGCAGGTCCCAAAGGAGCTCACCAAAGCGGGCCGGAACGTGTAACTCGTAACCCAACTCACCCACAAAGCCGACCCGTAGCATACGAACCGGAATTTCCTGCTCACTGCCCGGAATATTCAGGAAGCCTTCACGACAGGCCAGATAGGGGAAACCTTCCGGACTCAGATCCTGATCCGTCAAACGTTCCAGAACCTTACGGCTGTCCGGCCCCGCAAGGTTGACGGCGGCAAAGGCAGAGCTGACATTAGTGATATCAACATCCAGCCGCCACTGGGTATTCCAGAAGGTCATCAGACGGTAGACCGTATCAACCCCTGTGGTGGTCGCCGTCACATAGAAGTGGTCATCAGCAAAGCGACAGGCCACACCATCATCAATCACGACGCCCTGGTCATTGGTCAAAACAGCATAACGGGTTTTACCCACCGGCTGTTTCAGAAAACCGAAGGTGTAGATACGATTCATCAGTTCTGCAGCATCCGGCCCGCGCAACTCAATGCCACCCAAAGTTGAGACATCAATCAGTCCTACCTTCTGACGCACATGACTGGACTCATTTTCGATGCAGGCATTACGGATCTGGCGTGCCTGAGGCCATAATGGACTGGCATCACTGCCTTGCAACTGCTGATCCGGCGTCGGATAAAAAGCCGGACGCATCCAGAGACCGGCGGGAATCATCTTTGCTCCCATCTCAAGGTGACGATGGTGCATGGCGGTGTGCCGATAGGGGTCAAACCCTCGGCCAGCCAGATAAGCCAGCTTCTCCGGCGTTAACGGCGGGCGCGCCGTTGTCACACCGGTTTCCGATACGGTACGTTGGGTCACCTTCGCCACCAGTCGCGCCGTTGGCAGTGCTGAGTGCCGCCCCTGACTGGGGCCCATGCCAACGGTGGAGAAACGTTTCACCAGTTGAATATCACGGTAACCCATTCGGGTGGCATTAACGATATCCTTAACCTGAAGATCTTCATCAAAATCCACAAACTCTTTGCCCTTAGGGTGAGGGAAGATCGGCCAGGGAAAGTTCATCGTTTTATCGCACAACACCTTGGTGGCTGACTCATCACTCAGCCCCAGCTCTCTCAGAGCCTCAATGGCAGCCCGTTCACCATCTGCTATTACAGCAGATAAGCCATAAATCCCGTTGACAGAACCGGCAATATGCAGATTTTCCGGCAGATTTTTCAGTGAGAATGCAGCCCGTTCATCACTGTAAGAGAGCTGACCTCCCGCTTGACACAGTAGTTGGTAGGCTGGCATATAACCGGCAGACATGCAGAGCAGGTCGCAGGGAATAATTTCGTAATCGCTAGCTACTTCACCCGGTGAGGTGATGGTGCGAAGCTCAACAGACTTCAGATGCAGATCACCTTTTGCTTCATAAACCGTCTGACTGAAGCGAACGTCCACTCCCATGCCGACCAGCTGCCTGACCAGATCCTGTTCTGCTGCTGAAAGCTCAGATGCCTGACGCATTTCCGCCACGGCACAAACCTTAACCTGCTGTTGTTTAAGTGTCAGAGCGGTCAGATAACCATCTTCGTTGCCGGTCAGCACCACGGCACGTTCACCGGGTTTCACCGCGTAGAGTTTCATTATGCGCATCGCAGCGCTGGACAGCACAACCCCCGGAAGGTCATTACCCCGAAAAACCACATGTTGCTCATAAGCACCAGTTGCCATGATGCACTGTTTAGCTCGTACCTTATAAAGGCGTCTTCCCTTTAACACCGGCAGCCAGTTATCCATAAACCAAGCATTACAGACCGCATCCGTCATTACCGAAATATTTTGATGCGCCTCAACTTGAGCCACCAGATCCTGACGCAGCGACTCGGGCTCGGCACCATCCGGGAAAGCGGCATAGGTCAACGCGCCCCCCAGGATCGGGCTCTCCTCCAACAGCAGAACATCGGCACCTGTGTCAGCCGCTTTCAGGGCAGCAGAAAGCCCCGCCGGGCCAGAGCCCACTACCACCAGATCGTGGTGTAAAAAGGCCTTATCGTAGTATTCTGGCTTAAACTTAAGATCAGCAACCCCAAGCCCCGCCTTCACCCGGATCTTCTTCTCCCACCAGTCCCAAACCCCCTTAGGTTTATAGAACGCCCGGTAGTAAAACCCCACCGGCATAAAGCGGCCAAAGTGATTCAAAATGGCATCTTTGTCTTTTTTCAGGCTACCGTTTACATTTTGCCCGCCAATGCTGATGCCATTACTGGCCAGCTGGCGATCAGCCAGTACGTTAGGCTCATCCGGTAGCTGAACCAGACTATTAGCATCATGCCCGGACAGCGTCAGTGGGCCACGGGGACGATGGTATTTAAAAGACCGTGACCAGACCCACTCCCGGTTTGCCAGTAAGGCACTAGCCAGCGTATCGCCTTTTAAGCCAACAATAGGTGTACCTTCAAACTCAAATTCAACCGTTTGTCGCCGATCCAGCAGCAGCCCCATGGGCTCCGGTAGACGATGCAAAACAGCAGGGTTCGGTGCACTCATAAGACCACCTCCCCAGATGATGATCCCACTCCAAACTGAGTTGTGGTGACCTCATCCGCTAATAGCGCAGAATCATAGGTGCGGATAATCTGCTCACTGGTTCGGTCACGTTCCGCCACAAACCAATAACCGGACGCGCTGTGGTACCACCACTCACGGACAACACCTGTACTGTTATTCTTATAGAAGGTGTACTCCGCCCAGGCCTGATCTGTTGCCTGCAGATCCGGCAGCGCCGTCACCTCACCACCAAAAACAAATTCGTTGATGTTTCTAAGCCCATTCAGAGGGCATGTCATCATTTTCATCATCGATCCCCGACTCTTCATAATATATGCCGCTAACCGCCATCAGCGCTGATACGGCTGTTACTCTGTTCAGTGGGAGGCCGCCGTAGCGCCCATTTCATTGACCTGCCTGAACTGGTTAAATCGTTCCGCACCAAAAGGCTGGATTAGCGTAGGGGTTTTACCGGTGGCCACCAGCTCTGCCATCGTCTGTCCGCAGATGGGGGTCGCCTTAAAGCCCCAGGTTCCCCAACCTGCATCCAGGTAATAGTTTTTCACCGGACTCATTCCCATAATCGGACTGTAATCTGAGGTCATATCGGTCAACCCCGCCCACTGGCGCATCAGTTTCAGATTAGCCATAAAAGGGAACAGCTCGACGGCATGGGCCAACAGCTGTTCTTTCAGCTCCAGGCTGGACCGGCTGTTATAAAGCGGGTAAGGGTCAGAACCGCCACCAAAGACCAGCTCACCCCGCCCGGTCTGCTGAACATAACAGTGAAATGCAGGAGAGCTCACCAGAGGGTCCAGGAAGGGTTTTACCGGTTGAGTGACCATCGCCTGTAAGGGATAGGTCACAATCGGCAGACGAAACCCTGCTTTCTCCGCCATCATCGAGCTGTGCCCGGCAACCGCCTGAACAGCAACACCACACGCAATGGTGTGTTCAGCACTTCCCTGTCTGACTTTCACCCCTTTTACGACGCCCTCTTCCACCAGAATATCGGTCACCTCTGTTAGCTGGTGCAGCTCAACACCCCGCTGGGTGGCTCCCTTGGCATAGCCCCAGGCGACAGCATCATGACGAGCGGTAGCACCATCCATATGCCAGAGTCCTGCCAGAACAGGCTGGTGGCCTGGGTTCATATTCAGAGTGGGTACCAGTTCTTTTATCTCCTGAGGCCCAATCAGTTCTGTCTTGCCTCCAAAGTGTTTATTCACTTCGGTTCGCTGACGAAAACCACGAATGGCAGCATCGGTGTGCGCCAGTGTCAGCTGGCCCCGCCTGGAATACATAATGTTGAAATCAAACTCATTGGAAAGCTCCTGAAACAATTTCACCGACTCGCTGTAAAACCGAACCCCCTCTGAGGTCAGATAGTTGGAGCGGATCACTGCGGTATTACGAGCCGTGTTTCCACCGCCCAAATACCCTTTTTCCAGAACGGCTACATTGGTAATGCCATGGTATTTCGCCAGGTAGTAAGCGGTGGCGATCCCGTGCCCGCCACCACCGATAATCACCACGTCGTAGTGTTTTTTCAGCGCGGTTGGTGGGGGTAGGTCGGCATCCTTCTCAAAGGGGAAGTCACTGTTAAGGCCGTATTTAAGAAGTGCAAAGGGCATAAGCCTGCTCCTGTATCATCAGCTCCACTGATGGGATATGTTTCATCTGGCGGCAGATGGCAGCCAACGTCTTACTGCTGAGCTCGTGCAGCCAGCAGTGTATTTTTTATCAGACAGGCGATGGTCATCGGCCCTACGCCACCGGGCACCGGTGTTACGGCATGGGCGATGGGCTCAACCGCGGCATAATCCACATCACCGACCAGCTTGCGCTTACCATCACGCTCGATGACATTGATGCCAACGTCGATAACCGTAGCCCCTGGCTTTACCCATTCGGAGCCGATCATTTCAGGAATACCGACAGCGGCCACCAGAATGTCAGCCTGCCGGGCAAGCTTTTCCGGCTCTGGGGTACGTGAGTGCACAATCGTCACCGTACAATTGGCCTGCAGCAGCAGAGAGGCCATCGGCTTACCAACAATATTGGAGCGCCCCACAACCACCGCGTGTTTACCGGACAGGTTCCCCAAGGTCTGCTGGAGCATAATCATGCAACCCTGAGGCGTGCAGGGCACCAGTGCGTCTTTACCTACACTCAAAGCGCCAACATTTTCCGGATGGAAGCCATCCACATCTTTAGCCGGTGAGATAGCCGCTATCACCTGTTCCTCATCCAGATGCTCTGGCAAAGGGAGCTGTACCAGAATGCCATGTACTTCGGGATCACTGTTCAGTTCTTCGATCAGATCATTCAGAGCGGCCTGAGTTGTCTCGGTTGGTAACCGGTATTCCGTGGAATTCAGGCCCGACTCAGTGGCACGAGCGGTTTTGTTACGCACATAGACCTGACTAGCTGGATCTTCTCCTACCAAAACAACAGCCAGACCGGGCCTGAGGCCGAACTCCCGCTGGAATTCCGCAGCATTCTGCGCCACTGACGTCAACAGCTCAGCAGAGAGCTTTTTTCCATCAATTCGCGTTGCCATAATCTTTCTCCTTACTTGAAGACAACAGTCTTATTGCCGTCCACAAAGACACGGTGATCGGTATGCAGCTTTATGGCCCGGGCCAGAGCCACCGTTTCCGTATCCCGACCGGCACTGGTCAGCTTCTCCGGTCCCATGGTGTGATCAACGGTCTGTACCGACTGCTCAATAATTGGCCCCTCATCCAGATCGGCGGTGACATAGTGAGCTGTGGCACCGATCAGCTTTACCCCCCGGTCATAGGCCTGATAGTAGGGACGTGCGCCTTTGAACCCCGGCAGAAAAGAGTGGTGAATATTGATCGCCTTCCCTGCAAGGTGACCGCAGAGGTTGTCTGAAAGGATCTGCATATAACGGGCAAGAATCACCAGCTCTGAACCGGTTTCTTCAACAATCTCCAGCAAAGCCTGCTCCTGCCGGGGCTTGTTCTCCTTATTGACCGGAAGATGGACAAAGCGGATCCCCTCCCGCTCCACCATAGGTCTCAGATCCAGGTGATTGGAAACCACTGCG
The DNA here is from genome assembly GCF_048265165.1 of Oceanospirillum sp. Lineage (GTDB taxonomy): Bacteria > Pseudomonadota > Gammaproteobacteria > Pseudomonadales > Halomonadaceae > Oceanospirillum. The sequence goes on from NZ_JBLXCD010000005.1 coordinate 23,737, forward strand.
GTGATCGCTATCTTCAGGTCACCTTTATTTTTCCGATAAAGCAGATCCCTCAGACAGTGGTCGGCCTTGGAGACCATAATGACGGTTTTTAACGGAGCGCAAGCGTTATGCAGGGTCCACTCCATATTCAAATTCCGGGCAATTTCGGTAAAACCCGATTCAATACGTTTAGCCGTAATTGCCGCCTTATCAGCATCCTCACCCTGAAAATGGAACCGGGTACGCATAAAGAATTTGCCACTATCCTGATCATCAAACTGCGCTTGCTCGCTGATATAGCAGCCCTGCTGAGTCAGATAACCGGCAACATCGGCCACAATGCCACTTCCTGCCGGACAGGTTGTTCGAAGGATATATTCGGTTTTGTTGCTTGCATGAGGCATGGTCAAAATCCTGTTTACTTTTTTCAGGGTGCAGAAACCCGTAAAGCGAATGCTTTAATTAAAAAATGGGCCTTGAAAAGGGTTGATAGCGGAGCTGCCAGGGCAACTCCGGTCTGTCGGTGACTAGATATTCAGGCTCAGAATGACTGTCCCGGAATCCAGCTGGTGCCGGCCAGAGGAACCCGTGCCATGGCAGCGGCTTCCACATTCAGAGCCACCAGATCTTCCGGCTCCAGGTTACGCAGGTCATTCTTGCCGCAGGCCCGGGCCAGAGTTTGCGCTTCCATGGTCAGAACCCGTAAGTAGTTCGCCAGACGACGACCCGCTTCAACCGGATCAAGGCGTTTACTGAGCTCTGGGTCCTGAGTGGAGATACCTGCCGGGTCTTTACCTTCATGATAATCATCGTAATAACCCGCCGCGGAGCCGATCTTTCTGAACTCCTCATCCCATTTAGGATGGTTACAGCCCAGAGCAACCAGTGCGGCTGTACCGATCGCCACGGCATCAGCTCCCAGCGCCATCGCTTTCGCCACATCAGCACCGTTGCGAATCCCACCGGATACGATCAGCTGAACCTTACGGTGCATCCCCATCTCCTGCAACGCCTGCACCGCCTGAGGAATCGCCGCCAGTGTCGGGATACCGACATGCTCAATAAACACTTCCTGAGTGGCGGCGGTTCCCCCCTGCATACCGTCAACCACGATCACATCCGCACCGGCTTTCACCGCCAGCTTTACGTCGTAATAAGTACGGGTTGCACCTACCTTGATGTAGATCGGTACCTGCCAGTCGGTGATCTCCCGCAGCTCCTGAATTTTGATCGCCAGATCATCAGGCCCGGTCCAGTCCGGATGGCGGCAGGCGGAACGCTGATCCACTCCCATGGGAAGGGTGCGCATCTGAGCGACACGATCCGTAATCTTCTGCCCCAGCAGCATACCGCCACCACCGGGTTTAGCTCCCTGCCCCAATACCACTTCGATCGCATCGGCCTTGCGCAGATCATCAGGGTTCATGCCGTAACGGGAGGGCAGATACTGATAAACCAGTTTAGTGGACTGGCCGCGCTCTTCCGGCGTCATACCACCGTCGCCCGTGGTAGTAGAGGTTCCCACGGCGGAAGCTCCGCGCCCCAGTGCCTCTTTAGCATTCGCGGAAAGCGCACCAAAACTCATACCGGCGATGGTAACCGGCGTTTCAATCACAATCGGCTTCTTGGCAAAACGGGTGCCTAAGGTAACCTGGGTATTGCATTTTTCGCGGTAACCTTCCAATGGGTAGCGCGACATGGAAGCTCCCAGAAACAGCAGGTCATCAAAGTGAGGCACCTTGCGCTTGGCACCAAAACCACGGATATCATAGATACCGCTTTCGGCAGCCCGACGGATCTCAGTCATGGTCGCCGCATCAAAGGTTGCAGACTCACGCAGGCCAGCTTTTACATTCAGATCTTGTTCACTCATCGTTTTATCCTCGTCTCTGCGTGATCAGTAAGCACTGACATTATCAACTTTAAAGTTATAAAGCTGGCGGGCTGAGCCATAGCGTTTAAAGCTGGCCGGATCTTCATCCATACCTGCTCGGTTAAGCAGGTCAGCCAGATAATCCAGATGCTCCTGGCGCATCTCTTTTTCCACACAGTCTGCGCCTAATGAAGCGACGCTGCCTTTAACAAAAATCTTGGTTTCATACAGAGAGTCGCCCAGCGCATCACCGGCATCACCACACACAACAAGAGCACCGGCCTGAGCCATAAAGCAGCTCATGTGGCCCACATCACCACCTACAACAATCTCAACCCCTTTCATGGAAATCCCACAACGGGCACCGGCATCACCTTCAATCACCAGCAGCCCTCCATGGGCTGTTGCACCGGCTGACTGAGAGGCCTGACCTTTGACACGTACAATGCCGGACATCATATTTTCTGCCACGCCCTGACCCGTATTACCGTGAACCACCACATGAGCTTTCTTATTCATACCCGCACAGTAATAACCGGCGTGACCTTCAATATCGACACTTAAGGCTGCATCCAGGCCACAGGCAATATTGTGATCCCCTCTGGCGCCGGTAATTTTCCATTCACGCTCAGTGCACTCACCAGACTGCTCATGCAAAGCCTGATTCACATCACGCAGCGAGCTTGTTGCCAGATCAAGTGTTTTCATAATTCAGATTCCTCGTATTTAACCTTGTCAGCGGATGCGCTTAGCTGCGTTCCCAAACGTAGATTTTGGCTGCTTCCGGCTCCCAGACTTTTGCCTTCTCAATACCCGGCAGAGAGGTCAGAGCCTGATACTCAGAGGCCATGGCCACATAATCATCCGTTTCCGCTAAAACCGCTGGTTTACAGGCGATCGGGTCACGAACCACAGCAAAACCGTCCCGGGTGCCGATGGTAAACGTGAAGAAACCATCCAATTCCCGCAGAGCGTTCTCCAGCGCCAGCTTCAGACTGTCTCCCTGCTGCAGACGATGCATCAGATAACCAGCAGCCACTTCAGAATCATTTTCTGTTTCAAAATGAATCCCCTGGCGCTTCAGCTCTAGTCGCATACGGTTGTGGTTAGAGAGGGAGCCGTTATGCACCAGGCAAAGATCCTCTCCGGTTGAAAATGGATGCGAACCGGCCATGGTGACCGCTGACTCGGTGGCCATACGGGTATGTCCGATAATATGAGTCCCTTTCATCCCTTTGAGATTGAAACGGTTGGCGATCACTTCCGGCAGCCCTACCTCCTTCAGAATTTCGATGGAGTGGCCAGCGCTCAAGATCAGAACATCAGATGCCTTTTCTTCCACAAAGGCTGTTGCCTTGTCCGCAGGGCACGCTATTTTAAAAACCGCCACCGTATCATTCCGGAACCAGCTAACTTCAGCATCCAGCTCAATACGCGCCTGCTCCGCCAGTGCTTCCCAGTTGTAGTCCACATCCTCGTGGCGCAGCGTCAGTTTGCAACCATCGGCAACCTCATCACCATAAATGGCAAAACCGGCACTGTCCGGGCCTCGATCGGTCATCGCGATCAGCATGGGCTCAAACAGGGCACCCAGCTGACTTTCCAGCGCCGGGTTCTTCAGGTAGAGACCTACGATTCCACACATCGCATCATCCTCACTTCAAAAAAGAGTCATAAAAAGTCATATCAAAGAGTCAAAATCCGACTCGCCCGCTGATTTCAGGCCGAGCGAAGCCGTTCCGCTTAAATCAGACTTAAGCGGGCTCTATCCATTGGTAAAAATGGTGAAACTCAGGTCAGATCAGAAGAACTCGCCGTAGCGGGCTACTTCCCAATCACTGACATGGCGGCAGTAGTCGATCCACTCATCACGTTTCAGACTGACAAATTCTGCCATCAGGTCTTTACCTAAAGCCTCGGTCAGCACAGTGTCCGCCTCCAGAGCAGCCACCGCTTCACCCAGATTCTGAGGCAGAATATCAATACCTTTCGCGGCCAAGTCCTGGCTGCTCATGGTGTAGAGGTTTTCATTCACCGGATCTCCCGCTTCCAACTCACGCTCAATACCATCCATACCCGCCGCGATCAGTGCTGCATGAACCAGGTAGGGATTGCAGCCTGAGTCCGGCAGCCGGAATTCAAGGCGACCATAGGGAATACGCACCATGGCGGAGCGATTGTTATCACCGTAGCAGATATAAGCCGGAGCCCAGGTTGCCCCGGATGCGGAACCGCCCACCACCAGGCGCTTATAGGAGTTCACGGTAGGGGCTGCAATAGCGCACAACGCCTTAGCGTGATGCAACAGACCCGCCGTAAAGTGATAAGCCATTTTGGACAGTCCCATGCCATGCTTATCGCTGTCGTCGCCAAACAGATTTTTTCCACTCTCATCACAGATGGAAAGGTGGAAGTGCATACCATTACCGGTGCGATCAGAGGCCGGCTTGGGCATAAAGGAGCAGACCATGCCCAGGTCATTGGCAATCTCACCGGCTGCCATACGAACAAAGGTAAAGCGATCTGCGGAAGTTAAAGCATCACTATAGGTGTAGTTAATCTCGAACTGACCATTAGCGTCTTCGTGGTCAATCTGGTAAACATCCATATCCACTTTCTGCAGGCTATCAACCAGCTTCTCAAGAAACTCCCGGGAGCGGGATAATCCTTTGTAGTCGTAGCATGGCTTGGTCAGCGTATCCGTATCATCCACCGGCCCCAGAGAACCATCACTATTGCGTTTAAACAGCGAAAACTCAGGCTCAAGTCCGGTATTGAGTGTCCAGCCCCGGCTACTCAATCGCTTTAGCTGTTCTTTCAACACGACACGACTGTCATAGTGATAAGGCTTGCCCTCCACGTAGCCATCACAGGCGATCCGGGCATAACCCGGCTGCCAGGGAACAATCGTTAAACTATCCAGATCTCCCCGTGCCAAAAAATCAGGGCCATGAGGTTCCATACCTAGTCCCCAAACCGCAAAACCGGCAAAGCCTGCGCCCTTTTCAACAACATCCATCAGGCAATGGGCAGGCACAGACTTCGTCTTGGCAACACCATGAATATCGACAAACTGTGCAAGCACATATTTGATGTCATTCTCATCGCAGAAACGCTTTACATCTAACGGCATCAGGTCACTCCTAAAACAGTTTAGGTCACTCATCTTCCTGTCAGGCTATAAAATTTCCCGTCAGGAATATTTGTTTAAATATAAGAAAGCAACCGCTGTGCCACATATTTTCCTGATGGGAATATTTTATTCATGATCTGATCAAGTTATTGATTTTACTAGAGTTATGAAAATTAGTTTCCTAACAGGAATACTGCTAACCATACACAGAGGGTATAATCCCCTTCTGTTCTTGGGATAACCGCAGGCATTACGCATGAAACCAGTGCGCAACCGCATTAAATTGGAGCACTATGATGGATCAGAACCGCACCGAGGAGTTTAGCCTCGACCAATACATCGGCATGGTGGTTAAAAAGGCCAGAGTAGAGCAAGGGCTTAAAATTACAGATGTTGCCCGCATCTCCAATATCAGTCAGGGGATGATCAGCAAGATTGAAAACGCTCAGGTATCCACCAGTCTTGAGACGCTAAACCGGCTGTGCAACGCCATAGGGCTGTCAATTTCTACCCTGTTCACCGACTACAATCGCCCAGAGGGTAGTGCTCAGTTTACGAAAGCTGGCGAGGGTTTAGAGGTCGTACGACGGGGAACCGATAAAGGCCATAACTATCAGCTACTCACCTATCAGCGGGGAGGAAAGAAAAACTTTGAAGCATTTCTGATCACCATGGATGATCTGGCGGAAGTGTTTCCAACCTTCTCTCATCCGGGGCAGGAGTTTGTTTATCTGCTGTCAGGGCGTCTTCAGTATCGCCATGGTAACCATCTGTATGAGATGAGTGCCGGTGACAGCCTGACTTTTGATGCTGAGGTACCCCATGGCCCAGAGCAGCTCTACGATGTGCCGCTGCAACTACTCTCTATTATCAACTACTCGGAGTAGCATTACGGCAACCCATAAGAAGGAATAAAGCAGAGTGGCTAAAAAAAAGCGCTTACCTGGCTCTGATAAAACCGGTAAGCGCAATAGGTATAGCATCGGAGGGTCTTTCTAATTATTTCATGAACTCATAGCTTACTTGTCATTGGTAAATTCAGGATAGGCGGTCATACCACACTCATGAACATCCATACCTTCCATCTCTTCCTCATCACTGGCCCGCAGACCCATCACCGCTTTGATGATCATCAGCGTTACCATGGTGGCACCAAACATCCAGGCGAAAACGACTACTGTGCCGATTAGCTGATTGATAAAGGTAGCATCCGGATTGCTGATCAGAACCGCAAAGATCCCCCAGATACCCGCTGACCCGTGGACAGAGATCGCACCAACAGGATCATCCAGCTTCAATTTATCCAGCAGAAGTACCGAGCCAACCACAACCAAACCACCTACAGCACCAATAAAGGTTGCCATACCTGCAGAAGGCAGCAGAGGTTCAGCTGTAATGGCTACCAGACCGGCCAGAGCACCATTAATGGTCATGGTCAGATCGGTTTTACCAAACAGGAAGCGCGCCAGCAATGCGGCAGCCACCATACCCGCAGCCGCAGCCGCGTTGGTGTTAACAAAAACCCGGGCAACGGCGTTAGCTTCTTCCACATTAGCGATCTTAAGCTCTGAACCACCATTGAAACCAAACCAGCCCATCCAGAGAATAAACATACCCAGTGTTGCCATTGGCAGGTTTGCACCCGGAATCGCAACAGGTTTACCCTCTTTGGTGTAACGTCCCTTACGTGCTCCAACCATAATCACAGCAGCCAGGGCAGCAGATGCACCCGCCATATGAACGACAACAGAGCCAGCAAAGTCCTGGAATCCCATCTGATCCAGGAAGCCACCACCCCATTTCCAGTAACCCTCTACCGGATAGATCACCGCAACCATCACAATGGCAAAAATCAGGAAGGGCCACAGACGCATCCGCTCAGCAACTGCACCGGAAACAATGGACATGGTCGCCGCTGCAAAAACCGCCTGGAAGATAAAATCAGCCATCGTGGAGTAATAAGGTGCATCATCCGCACCGGATACCACATCAGCAGCGCCATTATCCGCTCCCAGGAAGAACTCGATACCCGGAATCACACTGGAAACAGGGTTCGCCGGATACATAACGTTGTAACCCACAAACAGGTAAACAATACAGGCAATGCCGTAGAGCAGAGCATTCTTATTCAGAATCTCTACCGTATTCTTACTTCTTACTAAACCCGCTTCCAGCATGGCAAAGCCTGCAGCCATCCACATCACTAAAGCAGCGCTTATTAAGAAATAAAACGTGTCCAGGGCGTAACCAATTTCAATGACTAAGTTATCCATTTTTTACTCCTAAAGTGCCTGTTCGCCGGTTTCACCGGTACGAATCCGGACAGCTCGTTCAAGATCTAAAACAAAAATTTTGCCGTCTCCGACCTTACCGCTACCGCAACTTTTTGTGATTGCTTCAATAACTTGGTCTACAAAAGCATCAGAAACAGCAACTTCTATCTTGATCTTCGATATAAACTCAACACTGTATTCAGCCCCCCGATACAGCTCAGTGTGCCCCTTCTGACGTCCGTAACCATGAACCTCCGTGGTTGTGAGCCCCGTTACCCCAAGCTCTTGCAACGCTTCACGTGCATCGTTCAATGCATGGGGTCTGATAATTGCACTGACTAACTTCATAGTATCCCCTTCTTTTTGAGAAAATATATTTCTTGAAAGGAATATTGAAGAATTGTGCCATGTTCCAGAAAACCTATAACTTTCATGGTGTTAGCCATAGAAAGATAAAAAAAAGAGCACCTGAGCACCTGATGGCCGCACCATGAGAGAACAACGGAAGCACAGCAGTGCACCAGACATTAAGTATGGGATCACAGCACTTTTAGGGAGAGGGAGAGGGAGAGGGAGAGGGAGAGGGAGAGGGAGAGGGAGAGACAAAAGTATCGAAGAAGCAGAAAGGTACTACCAGAACAGAAAGGTGTTATCAGGATTGAAAGGAGAAACAGCACCGGAGGCCAAAGGGAAAAATGAAAAACCGGGATGAGGCGACCAAGGCCTCATCCCGGCAATTTGCAAATACGGGTATCCTATGACTTTTTAGCCCAACTGATCAAAATCTGCAGCACTGTGCCGCTCACGCAATTGTTCAAAGGTTTCCCCCCAGGTGCGGTTCACAATACGGCCACGCTGAACCGCCGGACGCAGATCAATCGCTTTTGCCCAGCGCATCACGTTTTTATAGCTGTCCACGTCAAGGAACTCTGCCGCATCATACAAACGGCCCAGCACTAACGCTCCATACCAGGACCAAACAAGGATATCGGCGATACTGTATTCCTCTCCGGCCAGATAAGGATTATCCGCCAGGCGCTTATCCAGTACATCCAGCTGGCGCTTCACTTCCATGGTGAAGCGATTGATCGGATATTCAAATTTCTCCGGTGCATAAGCATAAAAATGTCCAAAACCACCGCCCAGAAAAGGAGCAGAACCCATCTGCCAGAACACCCAGTTCATACACTCCGTTTTCGCAACGGGATCTTTCGGGATAAAAGCACCGAACTTTTCCGCCAAGTATAATAAGATAGCACCGGATTCAAACACCCGTTGCGGCGGACTGACACTATGATCCATCATCGCCGGAATCTTAGAGTTTGGATTGATCTCGACAAACCCGCTACTGAACTGATCCCCTTCTGTAATATCGATCAGCCAGGCATCATATTCCGCCTCTTTAAAGCCCAGTGCCAGCAGCTCCTCCAGCATAACCGTTACTTTAACGCCGTTTGGTGTTGCCAGAGAGTAAACCTGTAGAGGATGCTCTCCCACCGGCAGTGCTTTTTCATGGGTTGCCCCGGAAACCGGACGGTTGATATTGGCAAACTTGCCACCATTACCTGCCTCCCACTTCCAGACTTTAGGGGGCGTGTAAATGTTCTTAGACTCTGTATTTGTGCTGTCGCTCATCGTGTTCTCCTGTTCGTTTCTGCTTGACCGCTTATATCAGACACCTATGCAGGAGCCAGTTCCTCAAGAAACGGATAGTCGTTATAACCTTCCCGTGCCTGAGTATAGAAGGTTTTTGGATCAGCCTGATTCAGCTCCGCTCCTTCTTTAATGCGGCGGGGCAGGTCCGGGTTAGCGATAAAGGGCACACCAAAGGCAACCGCATCAGCAATACCTTCTGCCACGACATGCTGTGCTTCCTGGGGGCTATAGCCCATATTCACAATCAGGTTACCTTTGTAGCTTTCACGAACCGGTGTGACAATATCCATTTGCTGCTCACCTAAAAAGTCAGCACGCATCAGGTGCAGGTAAGCCAGATCGTAGTCGCTTAGTTTCTGCGATAGCCAGGTCATCAGCCCTACCGGATCACTGTCTTTCATGCTGTTAAAGCTGTTCAGTGGTGACAGGCGTACACCGACCCGGCCAGAGTCCCATACCTTGCTGACCGCTTCGATCACTTCCAGCAGCAGACGGGCACGGTTTTCAATCGAGCCACCATAAGGGCCTTCACGCAGATTTGAACCATCGCGCAGGAACTCATCCAGCAGGTAACCATTAGCACCGTGTACTTCTACACCATCAAAGCCGGCACGCTTGGCGTTCTCTGCCGCTATCACAAAACCATCGATAATAGATGGAATTTCAGCATCTTCCAGAGCGCGGGGCTCGGTATAAGCCTTTTTACCTTCCGGTGTGTGTATATCTGAATTGGTAATCGCGATAGCGCTCGGCGCTACCGGTTGTTTGCCGTCATTCAATACCGGATGACAGGCACGACCACCGTGCCAGATCTGCAGAAAAATCTTCCCACCTTCAGCATGTACGGCATCGGTCACCTTTTTCCAGCCTTCGACCTGCGCCTCTGAATAGATACCCGGCTCACGCCAGAAGGCAGAGTTACCCTCCATCGCCATGGTCGCTTCAGCAATCAGTAGACCACCGGTAGCACGCTGGGCGTAATGCTCAGCAATCAGGTCCGTGGGCACATGATTCTCATCCGCACGGCAGCGGGTTAGCGGAGCCATCAATACCCGGTTTTCTACTTCAACAGCGCCCAGTTTCAGCGGTGAAAACAGATCAGTCATAGTCGCTCCAAAAATCGTTTAAAATTGATTTAGTTACTTGGTTACTCTCCAGATGGATACGAATAGTGAGATTTAAAGATCATCGAACCGAAAGATGGCCAGGCAAAATTAATCATTCACAGTTAATGAAACCCAAAATCAGGCTATAGGAGTTATACAAGCTCTGCTCAGGGTATTTAAACGGATCTCTGTGATCCATTCAGTGGCTTGCTCCTGAAATACATGCATATATTCCTTTTCAAGGTGGCGATGCAGGTCAGTTTCACTACGCCAGATCTCTGAGATCAATATCAGGTTGTCTGACAACGCATTCCGCCCTTCCAGTTCTATCGGCAGATCCTGAAGTAGTTCGTACTGAATGCAACCAGGTTCTTTCAGGGTTTCAGTACGCAACCGATCCAACGACTCAAGCACCTGGTGCTTATGGCCGGAAGTCACCTGCAGGTGAGCTAGCAGATAAAGCATCAGAGCACCTCCTTTGTGACTAGCTGACCACATTGATCGCGTTGATCCAGAAAACCGGACAGACGGGTCAGCCCAAGTGCTACGACCACAATAAGAGCACCGATCCAGGGCAGATCGAGCAAGGTCATACTTTCGATAATCACGCCACCCAAAAGAGAGCCCAGAGCGATACCAACGTTGAAAGCTGCGATATTCAGGCCCGAGGCAACATCCACCGCTTCCGGGGTGTACTTCTCCGCCAGCTGAACCACATAGACCTGCAAGCCCGGAACATTACCGAAGGCAAACGCACCCCAGATCAATACCGTTAACACCGAAGAAACAGGATTAGCCGCAGTAAAGGTGAAGGCCAGCATCACTAACGCCAGCGCAGTGAAGATAATATGCAGCGCTTTAATCGGCCCCATACGATCCGCCAGGCGGCCACCCCAGATATTACCTATCGCGACAGACACACCGTACACCAGCATAATCAAACCGATAGAGCTGGATTCAAAACCGGAGACCTGTTCCAAAATCGGAGCCAGAAAGGTAAAGGCAACGAAAGTACCGCCATAGCCCACCGCCGTCATACCGTAGACCAGCAGCAAACGGGGCTGAGTCAAGACTTTCAGCTGTTGACTGATTTTGGCCGGTGCTGATTGTTTCAGATTCTTCGGCACCAGAAGCGCACTACCGATCAGAGCGATCAGTCCCAGTGCAGCAACCACCATAAAGGTCGCCCTCCAACCAAAGTTTTGACCGATCCAGGTGCCCAAAGGTACACCGGTCACTAGTGCAACGGTCAGGCCGGTAAACATAATGGCAATCGCACTGGCTTCTTTCTCTTTACTGACCAGTCCCGTGGCAATCGTGGAGCCAATGGAGAAAAAGACACCGTGGGCAAGCCCCGTCAGAATACGGGCAGTGACTAATGACTCGTAACCCGGAGCAACCCAGGCCAGAAGATTACCCAGCACAAAGAGCGCCATAATGGTCAACAGAACCGTCTTACGCTTCCAGCGCCCGGTCAATGCAGTCAATACAGGTGCGCCAACCGCAACACCCAGCGCATAGAGACTGACCAGCAGTCCCGCAGAAGGTAAAGAAACACTCAGATCCTGAGCAATAGTTGGTACAAGACCAACAATAACAAACTCCGTTGTTCCGATAGCGAATGCACTCAGGGTGAGTGCAAAAAGAGCAATAGGCATAGCAGTTCTCCAAAATTAGCAAAGCGTACCTGAAGGGTTTGCACTTCAGATTTGATTTGCCGCGCAGTATGCCTAAAGCTAAAATTTGCAAAAACAGCATAAATAACAAATTACTTTATCAATAAACGCAATAATTAACTCAATATTAATAAGGCCACCGAGTATGTCTCTGATCAGCCGAACTCAAGATCTTGAAATTTTACTCACCGTTGCTGACTGCGGTGGTTTCTCAGCAGCTGCCAGACAGATGGATATTCAGGTTGCAAGAGTATCCCGCTCTATCAGTCGGCTTGAGAAAGAACTTAAAGTCACTCTGATTAACCGGACAACACGCAAACTTCAGTTCACAGATGAGGGGCTGTTTTTTCTGGATCAGGTTCGCAGTGGCTTACAGCAGCTGGCGGTTGCTGAAGAAAGCCTCAAACAAGCAAAAGACACACCAGGAGGACGACTGAGAGTTGATGGCGCGTCTCCTTTTATCCTGCATCAACTGGCTCCGTTAATGGAAGAATTCAGAAACTGCTATCCGGATATAAGGTTAGAGCTGGTCGCTAACGAAACCATTATTGACCTGATCGAGCGACGAACGGACATCGCCATCCGTATTGGGGATCTGGATGATTCAAATCTGCATGCCCGTCTACTGGGGCGAGGAAAACTCCATCTTGTGGCCAGCCCGGACTATCTGCAGCGCCGTGGAGTTCCACAAACCCAAGAAGCACTCCAACAACATGACCTGATCGGTTTCGCTGATGCGCCCCATCTGAACATCTGGCCATTCAGCAACCCCATGAAAATAGAGCCGACTATCAGTTCAAGTAATGGCGAAGTCGTACGCAATTTATGTTTGAAAGGGCTGGGAATAGCACTGCTATCAAACTTTATGGTTCAGGATGATATCGCCGAGGGCAGCCTGATCGCCCTGATGACAGAGCAACTGGTATCACCAAACCGCAGAGAGGTGGTACAGGCGGTTTATTATCAAAATAGTGCTATTGCCGCCCGCATCAGCGCATTTCTCGACTTTATTCAACCAAGACTCAAGCTATGAGTTGCTGTTCCTGAGAAAGTCTGCTCTCCGGAAAGCGCTTATAAAGAAGCGATTACGACAAACAAAATATTGCATATATGGATATCCATATATATGATTATTTAAAACTCATCGAGACCATACTCTATGAAACGTGTTTTATTTGTTTGTACCGCTAACTCAGCCCGATCTCAGATGGCGGAAGCCCTGCTTCGTCACTTTGCAGGGGATCAGTTTGAAGTTTTCAGCGCCGGAACCCACCCTACCCAAGTAGACCCCAGAACCCTTCAGGCCATGGAAGAATTTGACCTGAAAACAACCTCTATCGAATCAAAGTCTGTTGATAGCCTCAGTCATCTGGAATTTGATTTTGTCATCAGTCTTTGCGACAAGGCCCATGCGGAATGTCAAAACTGGCCGGGAAAAGGGGTCATTATGTCCTGGGATTTTCCAGACCCTAAAGAAAACGATAACCCTAAGGCCTTTGCCATCACTCTGCAGGAATTGAGCGAGCGAATCCGCCTCTTTGTACTGGTAAATAAGAAAGACGTGGAATCCAGTATCAGGCCGGTCACCGCCATCGATTTTTTTAAATCCCTGGCTGATGAAACCCGCCTGCTGAGCCTTTTGCTGATTCAGCAGGAAAAAGAGTTATGTGTTTGCGAATTAATGGAAGCGCTTGATCAGTCTCAGCCTAAAATTTCCCGCCATCTGAGCCAGCTACGTAAATCCGGATTACTGATGGATCGACGCCAGGGACAGTGGGTGTTCTATAAAATTCATCCTCTGCTGAATGACTGGATGAAAGAGATCCTGGAAAACACGCGACAGCACTCCCAAAAGCTGCTGGAAACCCCTGAAGCCCGACTAAAAGAGATGTCTGCCCGCCCCTCTTTAGGTGGCAATGCCTGTCATTCAGGAGAAAATCATGAGTAAGCCGTTTAGCGATATGCCCAATATCAGCCCGGTGCAGTTCAAACATATCGGGACAGAAAGCTTCGCCCGTTCTGAAGCGACTCACCCTCCTAAAATCTTATTACTTTACGGCTCCGTAAGAACACGCTCTTTCAGTAGGCTGGTGGCCGAGGAAGCCGCACGGATCCTTCAGGCTTTTGGTGCTAAAACCCGTATCTTCAATCCCAGCGGGCTCCCTCTGCCAGATGATGCTGATGATGATCCCCCCAATGACGTGAGCTTTCTCCGTACCTCTTAACCACAACAAGCAAACAACAGACAGGAAGTCCAATGGGTATTTTTGAACGTTATTTAACCCTTTGGGTGGCACTCTGTATTTTAGCGGGTGTTTTACTGGGTAATTTTTCCCCAGAAGCCTTCAGTGCCATCGCTGCATTAGAATACGCACATGTTAACCTTGTCGTCGCTCTGTTCATCTGGGTGATGATCTATCCCATGATGGTCCAGATCGATTTCTCCTCTATTAAGGATGTTGGGAAAAAGCCCAAAGGACTTTTGCTGACGCTATTGATTAACTGGTTAGTCAAACCGTTCAGTATGGCGCTGCTTGGCAGTCTGTTTTTTCGGGTTATTTTTGCTGACTGGGTTGATCCGCAAAGCGCCTCTGAGTACATCGCAGGAATGATTCTTCTGGGTGTAGCGCCCTGCACCGCAATGGTTTTCGTCTGGAGTCAACTGACCAAAGGGGATGCGAACTACACCCTGGTTCAGGTTTCTCTGAACGATATCATTATGATTTTTGCCTTTGCGCCTTTGACCGCTTTTCTGCTGGGTATCAGCGATATACAGGTTCCCTGGGAAACGCTGCTGATCTCAGTGGCGCTCTACGTTCTGCTCCCCTTGGTTGCCGGTGTTTGGACGCGGCATGCCCTGAATCGCAAAAATAACGGCCAAAAACTGGATCGTTTTCTGCAAGGCATGAAACCCTGGTCCATTCTTGGGCTGCTTGCCACCGTGATACTACTATTTGGTTTTCAGGCAGAAACCATTATTAATCAGCCCATGACCATAGGCCTGATTGCCATACCTCTTCTGATTCAGACCTACGGGATCTTCGCTATTGCCTACGCAGCCGCCTACTGGATGCGCCTGCCACACAATATTGCCGCTCCCGCCTGCATGATAGGTACATCAAACTTCTTTGAACTGGCTGTCGCCGTGGCTATATCGCTATTTGGCCTGCATTCAGGAGCCGCCCTGGCAACCGTCGTTGGTGTACTGGTGGAAGTCCCGGTGATGCTGTCCTTAGTTGCTTTTGCAAACAGAACGCGACACTGGTTTAACCCTTGAAGCGATTGAACATCGCCCTCAGAAACAGAGTGCCATTAACTCAGTACAACTAGCTCAGTTACTTTTGCTCGAACTCGGAGAAAACCATGACTATCAAGATAGGAATCAATGGCTTTGGTCGCATGGGACGACTGACCATGCGGGCTTTATTTGACCAGCCCGAGATCTGTATTACCCGGATCAATGACCCTGCCGGTGACGCCAGCACCCTGGCTCACCTGATGAATTTTGATTCTGTGCATGGTCGCTGGCACCATGAGGCTCAGTCACAGGGCGACCAGATCACCATAAGCGGTCAGTGTATTACCACGACACACAACAGGGCGATTGCCGATACTGACTGGTCTGACTGCGACCTGGTTATTGAGGCTTCCGGCAAGATGAAGACCAAGGCACTGCTCCAGGCCTATTTGGACCAGGGGGTTAAACGTGTTGTGGTAACCGCACCGGTCAAAGAAGAGGGTGTGCTCAACATTGTTATGGGTGTTAATGATCACCTCTACAACCCTGCGGAACATGCCATAGTCACCGCCGCCTCCTGCACAACAAACTGTCTGGCACCTGTGGTTAAGGTCATTCATGAAAAGCTAGCTATCCGGCACGGCTCGATAACAACCATTCACGATATTACCAATACCCAAACCATTCTGGATGCTCCCCACAAGGATCTGCGACGGGCACGGGCTTGTGGCTCCAGCCTGATTCCTACCACAACAGGCTCCGCAACTGCGATCACCCATATCTTCCCTGAACTTAAGGGTAAACTGAACGGCCATGCCATACGGGTTCCCCTCGCCAATGCCTCCATCACCGACTGTGTCTTTGAGGTAGAGAAGGCGACGACGGCTGAAGAGGTGAACCGCCTGCTAAAAGCAGCATCCGAAGGTGAACTAAAGGATATTCTTGGCTACGAAGAACGTCCCTTAGTATCTGTGGATTACAAAACCGACCCCCGCTCAGCCATTATTGATGCTCTATCCACCATGGTTGTTAATGAAACCCAGGTAAAAATCTACGCCTGGTATGACAATGAATGGGGTTACGCCAACCGCACCGCGGAACTGGCGGTCAAAGTAGGACGCTCCTGAATGTTAAGCCAGCTATCCCCTGCTATTCGCCAATACCTGGTCGTCACCGGTAACTATTGGGCGTTTACACTGACCGATGGCGCATTGCGTATGCTCGTGGTATTGCATTTCCATGGTCTGGGATATTCCCCACTGGAAGTCGCACTACTGTTTTTGTTCTATGAGATCTTTGGTGTGATAACCAATCTGGTGGGGGGCTGGCTTGGGGCTCACCTGGGCCTGAACCGTACCATGAATGTAGGCCTGGGACTGCAGATTATTGCTCTGGCGATGCTGCTGGTTCCTGCCCACTGGCTAACCGTCAGCTGGGTTATGGCCGCCCAGGCGCTATCAGGCATTGCCAAAGATCTGAATAAAATGAGTGCCAAAAGTTCAATTAAGCTTTTGGTTCCCGCTGATGCCCAGGGAACCCTCTATAAATGGGTCGCTATTCTGACCGGGTCTAAAAATGCCCTTAAAGGTGTTGGCTTTTTTATTGGCGGCCTCCTACTGGCGTGGTTAGGCTTTGAAGGCGCTGTGCTATCCATGACAATCGCCCTTAGCCTCGTCTGGCTGAGCAGCCTTGCTCTGCTGAAAAAAGACCTGGGTAAAGCCAAAGGAAAACCCAGATTTCGGGATATTTTTTCAAAAAGCCCTGCCATCAACCGGCTCTCCGCAGCCCGAATGTTCCTCTTTGGTGCTAGGGATGTTTGGTTTGTGGTGGCTTTACCTGTCTTTCTCTACCAGTCGCTGGGCTGGAATCACAGTCTGACCGGTGGCTTTATGGCACTCTGGGTCATAGGATACGGGGTCGTTCAGGCGCTGGCTCCCCGTATTACCGGTAAGGCATCGGGAAAAACCCCGGATGGAAAAGGGGCAACCCTCTGGGCCGGAGCCCTGACCCTGATACCGGTACTGATTGCTATCAGCCTGATGCTGGGCATGGATCCAACCTTGGCGATCGTCGGTGGGCTTTTGATTTTCGGGGCCGCTTTTGCGGTTAACTCTTCCCTGCACAGCTATCTGATTATTCGGTATGCCGGTAGTGATGGCGTATCCCTGGACGTTGGCTTTTACTATATGTCCAACGCTATGGGACGACTGATTGGCACCCTTTTATCAGGCTGGGCCTTCCAGTCAGCAGGCCTGGGGCTCAGCGGGCTTGAAGCCTGTCTTTGGATCTCGGCACTGTTTCTGATATTCGCAACCCTGATATCCATTAAGCTGCCCAAACACTGTGATGCAACCGCCTGAGAAAAACCAAGCTTAGAGGGCAACGACCCCGTGTACCAAACCGATAAGAACACCGCCATAGCGGAAAGATGCATCAGGAAAAGTCTGTGAGCATATTCCTAGATAAAAAAGTCCGATAAAAAGTGCATCCTTTTTGTTCCGCCTGCGTCTTCTATTATAAGAAACACTGTTCGTTATGAGGGATAAGCTGTGCTGTATAAACAATTCATTGAAAGCTACCGGGCCAATCCTCGGGAAGGGAATCTGCTTTTTATCGTCTTGGCAGGTTTCCTTGGTATTTACTTTATGCCAGCGGGGACAGAGCGTTTTGATAACGCTGTGCTGGAAGCGGTTAGGCTGACGAACTGGTACGCGAAAGAGCATGTTATTCTCTGTCTGCTTCCTGCCTTTCTGATCGCCGGCGCGCTGTCGGCTTATATCAGTCAGGGTGGCGTTATGCGCTATTTAGGCCCCAGCGCACCCAAACCTCTCGCCTTTAGTGTGGCCTCTGTATCCGGAGTCTTACTGGCCGTATGCTCCTGCACCGTACTCCCCTTGTTTGGCGGTATCTACAAAAGGGGGGCCGGGCTTGGTGCGGCTATCGCTTTTCTCTACTCCGGCCCCGCAATCAATATTATGGCCGTTGTGGTAACCGCTAAGGTGCTGGGTGCTGAAATCGGAATTGCCCGCGCTATTGGTGCTATTCTCTTTGCTCTGGTTATAGGTACGCTCATGCACCTGATCTACCGTAAAGAGGAGACGGAGCGTTCACAAAAAAACACCCGGGGATTTGAAGCCTCCGCCGATGAAAAACCTATCGGGGTTATTGCTGTTTTTTTCGCCCTGATGGTTGGTATCTTGGTCTTTGCCAATTGGGCACAGGCAGATAGCTCCGCCTGGATCGCCATCTATGAATGGAAATGGCAAATTACCGCTTTTCTGTCCGCCGCATTAGTCGCCGTGCTTAGTATTTTATGGCAGTGGCCCGTGCTGCCACTTCTGGTGTTGACCGGCATTATTGCACTCTCCACCATCCTGATTCCGGGAGTACCTGAGCTTCCCTTCGCGCTGGGGATTGCCGGCCTTATGATCATTGCCAGCTCCCGGGAGCAGGACAAAGACTGGGCGGACCAAAGCTGGGACTTTGCCAAACAGATTATTCCTTTGCTCCTGGCTGGGGTATTTGTAGCGGGATTTGCCTTGGGTCGCCCGGGTCATGAGGGGATTATTCCATCGGCCTGGGTTGCCGCCTCTGTCGGTGACAATAGCCTGCTATCAACCGTTATCGCATCTGTACTGGGTGCCCTTATGTACTTCTCAACCTTAACGGAAGTTCCGATTGTTGATGCCCTGATGGGAGCCGGAATGGGCAAGGGGCCTGCTCTGGCACTATTACTGGCAGGCCCGGCCTTGTCACTGCCGAATATGCTGGTGATCAGAACGATCCTGGGTACGGAGAAAACTCTGGTTTACTGCCTGCTTGTGGTCGTTATGGCAACCATCAGCGGCTTTATATACGGCAATTTCTGGTGAGTCGCAGACATCATTTGACTCACTCACGTCTTTCCGGACGAACCCCAGATCTCTATGTAATCAACAACGGAAAACCTTTCATCCAATAAGAGGAACAACCGATGAAATTTACGATTTACGGTAGCGGATGCGCAAAATGTAAGCAGCTGACAGCCCATGCGGAACAGGCAGCCACCTCAGAAGGCATTGAGTATGAGATCGAAAAAGTGACGGATACTGTAGAGATTATCGATGCAGGCATTATGCGTACACCCGCATTGGCTATCGATGACAATCTGGTCATCGAGGGTAAAGTAGCCAGCAGCGATGAGATCAAGAAGCTACTCTCCTAGCTGCTCGCAGACAGGGCCCATCAATAAAGCGCAGCACCGAGCCTAATATCCGCAGGCTCAGTGTTGCCCGGACGGTCACTTATTCTATGATCCGTGAAGAGCGCCATGCTGCCGCAGAGCCAGAAGAATATGATGGCATTGATGCCGTATATGGTCGCGCAACACCCTCATTACAGGCGTTATAGCGCTCCTGCTGGGGCAGACTAACCATAGCTCTGACTGCCTTGGCTGATAGCCAGGCAAAAGTGATTTAAGCCGCCCCGTCAGCAGATCTTCAGATACATCAAGACAGGATTTAACCGCTACCCCTTTACCCTGCACACACCAACGCCGTACAAGGTCACCATCATTGGAAGCACGATTACCGGTGAGCCTGATTTTTTGAGTATGACCGGCCCTATCGGTAAAAGCCCAAACATCATGCAGAATATCCCCCAGCTGATAAAAAAGGCCGTTGTGATCCGCAAGGTCTGCAGGCTGTTCAGGCTCACCAAATTGCTGCAGATAACTCTCAGAGGCACAAAGCACGCCGGGAACATCACAGATTTTAAACCCGGACATACCGGAGTCCTTTGGAGCACCATACCGCAGCGCCATATCGATCTCATCCCGATAAAAATCAATAGTGCTATCACTAATATTAATTCTGAGCTTTACCTCGGGGTGCTGTTCAATAAACTCATCCAGCCAGGGCAACACTCTATTTCGCCCCAGATCAGAAGATACGGCCAGGCGCACCTCGCCGGTTATCGCCTCATTGTCCCGAATAATATTGGAGCGGGCCTGTTCCAGAAGCTGCAAAGCCTGTTCACACTGGGGCAGAAAACGCTCACCGGCAGCGGATACCCTTAACTGACGGGTCGAGCGGATAAACAGCTCAGTGCCTAAGATTTTTTCCACCCGTTTAACTGCAGCACTGGCTGTTGCGATATGCATATCCAGGTTTGCTGCCGCAGCAGTAATACTACCCAATCGAGCGACTTTCAAAATAACCTGTAGATCTTCTGTCTGCATATTTTCAATAATTTTTTGAATGTATTTCTTTGATTGTATTGTTTTTCTTTGACCAAGGAAAATTCAGAATCATACTTTACTGAAAACAGAACCTAAAACAGCGAAGATCACCATAACCGAAGAGACACATACAGTTGATGAAACACAGGTTTTGATGAAACAGGTAAGATTGCAGAGAAAGGCTATTCTCAACAACCTCTATCTGATTCAATCGGTACTAGATTTAACCGCTAACAGCCAGCAAAGGTAAGCAATAATGAAAAAGTGCATTCTTATTACCGGTGCCACCGATGGCATCGGACTGGAAACCGCAAAGGCACTGGCTCTAGAGGGTCATACACTCTTGCTGCACGGACGCAGTGCTGAAAAATTGAATTCGGCACAACAGCAGTTGATGGCACTGGCTGATAACCTAAAGATCGAGACCTACCGGGCTGACCTCTCAGAGCAGGATCAGGTAGAAAAGTTAGCCGAAGCGGTGACCCGGGATCACAAAACGCTGGATGTGCTGATCAATAACGCCGGTGTACTGAAAACAAACCAGCCAAGAACCACCGATGGACTCGACCTGCGTTTTGCCGTAAACACCCTGGCCCCCTACCATCTGACCCAACTGCTGCTGCCGCTTCTGCCGCCATCAGGCCGGGTTATCAATCTCTCATCAGCAGCTCAGGCTCCGGTCAGCATTCCCGCCCTAGAAGGCCGGGAGGTACTGACAGACGATATGAGCGCCTACGCCCAAAGCAAACTGGCACTCACTATGTGGAATCGGGTGATGGCCAAGCGGTTTCCCAGCGGGCAGCCACTCTTTATTGCGGTTAACCCAGGCTCTCTTTTGGCCTCAAAAATGGTCAAAGAAGGGTTTGGTATTGAAGGTAAAAGTCTCTCGGTGGGGGCTGACATTCTGGTTGAAGCAGCTCTTTCAGAGCGCTTCAACAAGGCTTCGGGACTCTACTTTGATAACGACGCCGGTGACTTTAATACCCCCCATGCCGATGCGATGAATGATAGTCAATGTCAGGCTGTAACAGAAGCTATCGAGTCTGTCCTCAAACGCTAATCATGGCAACGGATTACCAGCTTACCGGCCCATTTTTTGCTGATAAAATCCTTCTGTGCCTGATGTAATTTATCAAGAGAGTAGACCTTAACAATCTGAGGTCTTATCTTCCCCTGTTCGATATAGCGGATCAGATTTTCAAAAACCTGACGTGGCTGCTAGGTTGAACCAAAAAACATCAGAGCATTCATTCCGCAGTCAAATTAATGCTCGCGCGGGCATAATTTTCCTCTCTAATGTTATGACAATCCATCGACGACGGCCTGATTGAGCAAGGCCTTTTCTGCAGAACACCCTGCCACCCGGTACATTTTAATGTACCGGCCCTACATCACAAAAACTACATGTCACCAGAATATTGCTTTACTTATCTGCCAGCAGGGCTCAATAATAGTTTTATGATCACATCAGGCTTTATCCACCATAAACACTCAACTGTGTTGGCCTCATTACTCTACTGGGCCTGCGCCGTTTTTTTATTGCTAAGCTTTGCCGATAACCGCAGCGAATACCTGAAGTCTGAGCAGGAAGAGGGGCTTCGCCGGGAAGTTGCTCTGGTGCGTGCCAAGCTGGAAGCGAAAATTTTTGAGCACATTTATAAAGCAGAGAGTCTGGCCACGGTCATCACAATCGACCCTGATTTTGCACTCCAACGTTGGGACCAGATCGCCAAAAAACTGCTGCAACAAACACCTTATGTACGCAACATAGGTGCAGCTCCAGACAACATCATGCGCTATGTATATCCTCTCGAGGGAAATGAAAAGGCCCTCGGTTTTGATTTCCGAACCAACCCCAGACAATATGCATCTGTTCTGAAGGCTAAATCCTTGGGTAGTGTTTATCTGGATGGCCCCCTGGAGCTGGTTCAGGGTGGGCAGGCGGTAATCGCCCGCTTTCCCATTTTTCGGGATTATCCGCTAAATAGTGACTACTGGGGGAGTGTCAGTGTCGTTCTGGACTATGGAAAACTCCTGGCAGATACAGGCATTTATACTTTGAATAACGCCAGTGTCGCGATACAAAGACCTTATCCGAAAAGCCCGGAGCCTGTTACCTTCTTCGGTGAGGCTGAGGTTTTCAACCAGGCGGATCTGGTGTTACCGATTCATCTGCCTAACACAGAATGGATATTAGCAGCCCGGTTTACACATTTATCACCGGATTTGAGCCTGGTGTACCTCTTGGGTTTAGGAGGCTTTTCACTGCTTTATATCTCCCTGCTGGCACTGGTCAGGGCTTACCGTATTTCCCATAATGCTTCGCTACAGGATGAACTGACACGGCTACCAAACCGACGATTTGTCATCTCATACCTTGAAAAGCATACCTCAGAAAAGGCGTCCACAGATTTCACCCTGCTTAATATCGACCTAAATAACTTTAAAGTCATTAACGATAGCCTGGGCCACCACACCGGGGACCTCCTATTGCAGCATATCGCCCGGCACCTGCGGGGTGCCGTTCGCAAACAGGATGTGGTGGCACGCATCGGCGGTGATGAGTTTCTGATTATTCTGGCATCAGTCCGCCATGAGTCAGAGGTTGTCCAACATATTGAACGCATCAGAGCACACCTGGCCAAACATCCCCTTGAATTGGGCGACCGTGTTTTAGAACCTTCATTAAGTATTGGTTACGCCATTTTCCGCAGGAAGAAACCCCGTACGATAGAAGAGCTGCTGAATATTGCCGATCGCCATATGTACGAAAATAAAAAGGCGGCCAAGGCCGGTCACCCCCTAAGCGCCTGAGTGATCCGTTTTTCCCATACAACCGTGACCGACAGGTCTATCCAAACAGACACACAAACGCAGCAATCCGGTTGATTTATTGGCATGATACATGGATATATCATGACCATAAAAAACAAGAACAACAGGATACCGGATATGACCTCAGCGACACAGAATACACCTCAGCCTTCCTTGCCCGGTCAAACAACACAAGGCGAAAGCTTTTACCTTGCCACACCCTTCGGGCAACTGTTTGCCAAACGCTGGACACCTACTGGACCTCAGCAAACATCCACTATGTCTACGCCCAGGGCAGCCCCATTTCTGCTGTTCCACGATTCACTGGGTTCCGTGGAACTCTGGCGGGATTTTCCTCAACGCCTGGCTGAAGCAAGCGGCCGTGACGTTATCGCCTATGATCGCCTTGGCTTCGGTCTGTCAGACCCGGTAACAGAATCAATTGATATCAACTTTATCGCTCTGGAAGCGGAGCGCTTTATTCCACTGATTTGTGATTACTTCCAGCTAGAGCGCTTTATCGCTTTCGGTCATAGTGTGGGTGGCTGTATGGCGGTCTATACCGCCGCACAACACCCCCAGCGCTGTGAAGCGCTGATTACCGAATCAGCCCAGGCTTTTGTCGAAGAGCTGACCCGTGATGGCATTCGTGATGCTGAGGCGTTGTTCCAGGATCAAAAGCAGCTGGATCGGTTAGCCCGTTACCATGGCGAACGTACCCGTTGGGTACTGGACTCCTGGATCAACAGCTGGCTTTCACCCACCTTTGATCACTGGACTCTCGATAGCGCTCTGGCAAATGTTACCTGTCCCACCTTGGTGCTGCATGGGGAACTGGACGAATATGGCTCTGCGGCACAACCTGAACATATCGCAAACGGCGTTAAAGCAGACGTTCAACTGGAGCTGCTGCCGGGAATACACCATGTCCCCCACAGAGAAAATCCGGATCTTATTCTGGATAAGGTGACTTCTTTTCTTAAGCAGTCACTGAACTAAAATTGCCTGAGGAGTTTTCCATGCTGACCGATCAGAATCTGATTCAATTTCGCCACACCCTGCACCAGCACCCGGAACTCTCCGATCAGGAAACAGCAACCGCGCAACGTATCAAAACCATCTTTCTCAGCTTTAAACCCGATGAAGTGCTGGAGGGTATCGGTGGTAACGGGCTAGCCTTCTGTTTCAATGGCCAAGCATCCGGCCCCACAACCCTGATTCGCTGCGAACTGGATGCCCTGCCCATTCAGGAGATTAACGACCTGCCCTACCGTTCGGTATGTGATGGTGTTTCCCATAAGTGTGGCCATGATGGCCACATGGCGATCATCACCGCCCTTGGCAGCTATCTGGCAGAAAACCGCCCACAACTGGGACAGGTTATCTGCCTGTTTCAACCTGCAGAAGAAACCGGTGCCGGAGCTGTCAATATGGTTCGCGACAGCCAGTTCCAGCAACTGAAACCAGATTACTGCTTTGCCCTGCACAACCTGCCCGGTAAGCCCTTGGGCACGGTTTACTGCAAACCCGGAGCCTTTAACTGCGCATCCAGGGGCATGATTATTCGCCTGAAGGGCAAAACCTCCCACGCAGCCCATCCGGAAGATGGCATCAGCCCCGCACTGGCCATGAGCAATATCATTCAGCAACTGAATCAGCTGCCCCAACAGCAAGAAAAAGGACAGATGACGGGCTTTAATCTGGTCACCGTGGTTTACGCCCACCTCGGGGAGATCGCCTTCGGCACAGCCCCTGGCGAAGCCACCGTGATGGCAACACTACGCACCTCCACCAACGAAGCGATGAATCAACTGATCGAACAGGCCACCACTCTGGTTCAGCATCAGGCGGAACACCATAAACTCAGCTTTTCACTGGAGTGGGATGATGTTTTCCGCGCCAGCGTCAACAGTGAACGCGGTTATCAGATAGTCAAAAACGCCTGCGACATTACAAACACACCACTGGTCACACCGGATAAAGGTTTCAGATGGTCAGAGGATTTTGGCATCTTCACCGACGTTGCCGAAGGCGCCATGTTCGCTCTCGGCGCAGGAGACACCAGCCCGCAGCTGCACAACCCGGATTATGATTTTCCGGACGAGCTTATCCCGGTGGGATTTAAACTGTTTCGGGTGATTGTTGAAGGGATTAATGGGGTTGAAAATGCTGACCGTTAACGGCTAAAACATGTAGGGAGATGTTAGATAAGGCAGCCGACAGCTACCCAGAAGCACACAGATATCCACAACCGCTCTTAAACAAAGTGGATGTGTATAAGTAGGTAAAAGAGGGGAAGTACTGACATTTCAGAGACCTGAAATGGAGATGGCCCCGCCAGCCACACCCCGGCACACGAGTCGCTCGCTGTGGCTGCTTCCTTCCGGACCTGACCAGGTTCACGAGGTATCGTTGCGGGGGGACCGACAGGGCCACCACAATTTTTGTTTGGCGGTATCCTGAATAATCAAGGACTTATAAGCACTTGTGCTCTACCAAACAACGGGCGTAATTCTAGCACTATCAATTAGTTAGACACAACCTTAGATTTGCGCTTTTCCCTAAAAGGTCATTTACACACAGCAGGGGGGGCTTACCCATTCACCGCTCCGTGCATAGTTCAACCCATATCATAGTTCAGCCCATCATTTCCCGAAGAAATAATTCCGGCTGAACAATCCAAGCCACGACTCTGCTCAGTGAGCAACGCTCTTTACGATGCGAAAGATAAGGGCTGTAAACAGTTTTACTAAAATTGCAAGATAGCCGCATTTACCAGCACTTTCATCTTATTTAATCTTATAAAAAGCGATTTTATCTTTTTTAAGCTTTTGGTGATTTTTTTGTTGACGCCGGACTCCACAGACATAAAATGCCGCATCTTTTTTGCACCGCCCCTGCAATAAATTCCTTATACCCTTTTATGAATATTACTGGACGCACTTTCCTGAATACCTTCTAGAATCCTATTAAAAGAAGATATTCGGATTGAAGGAAAACTATGACTGAAAACCCAAAACACAAACGCACACTGGGTTGGCGTGAAGCCTTATCCATTCCATCTCTGGGTGTGGAAGAGATTATCGCCAAAGTGGACACCGGTGCCCGCACATCTGCTATTCATGCTTTTTTTGTTGAACCTTTCACCGCGGCAGATGGCTGCGACTGGGTTCGTTTTGGTTTACATCCGCTACGTAAAGAGCAGCAGCCCGAACTCATTGTGGAGGCACAGATAAAGGATCGTCGCCAGGTCAGTGATTCGGGTGGGCATACTGAAGAACGTTATGTCATTGAAGCGGCACTGAATATTGGGGATGAAACCGTGATTGCAGAGATAACACTGACCGACCGCGAAAGTATGGCCTATCGCATGCTTCTGGGACGTACCGCTTTGCGGGGACGTTTTATTGTGGATCCAGATCTGTCCTATGCCTGCTCAACACCACGACTGCACCCTAACGATTAAAAGCGACAGCACCTGTTATCTGACAACCCGATCAATGGTACTCAAATTTTATAAGGAAGCCCTATGAAAATCGGCATTCTATCCCGTAATGGAAAACTCTACTCTACCCGCCGCCTGGTGGAGGCCTGTATCAATCGCGGTCACGAAGTTAAAGTTATCGATACCCTAAAGTGCTATATGGACATTACCTCATCGTCCCCGGCAATCTGGTATCAGGGGGAAAAACTGGAAGGCTTTGATGCCATTATTCCGCGCATCGGTGCGTCTGTGACCCAGTACGGTTTGTCGGTGATCCGCCAGTTTGAAATGATGGGTGCTTACACCCTGACAGAGTCTATCGCTCTGGGACGATCCCGGGACAAACTGCGCTCTCTGCAGCTGCTCTCCCGCAAAGGTGTGGGTATGCCGAAAACCGGTTTTGCCCACAGTGTCGATAACACCAAAGAGCTGATCGATCTTGTGGGAGGCGCACCTTTGGTGATCAAGCTGACCGAAGGCACTCAGGGTAAAGGGGTTGTTCTGGCGGAAACCCGTAAAGCCGCAGAAAGTGTAATTGATGCTTTCCGCGAGCTGGAAGCTGACATTCTGGTTCAGGAGTTTATCAAAGAGGCCGGCGGTTCTGATGTACGCTGTCTTGTCATCGGTAAGAAGGTTGTAGCTGCCATGGAGCGTACTGCCGCTGAGGGCGAATTTCGCTCCAACTTGCACAGAGGTGGCACCGCCCAGCTCACCAAGCTATCGCCGGATGAACGGGCTACCGCAGTCAAAGCCGCTCAGTGTATGGGACTGAATGTGGCCGGTGTTGACCTGTTGCGCTCTAATCGCGGCCCTCTGGTCATGGAAGTAAACTCTTCGCCGGGCCTGGAAGGAATCGAAACCTCAACACAAAAAGATGTCGCCAGCCTGATTATTGAGTTTATCGAACTGAACGCCAAACCTAACAGCACTAAAACCCGTGGTAAAGGCTAATACCCATACAACAGATGACAGATACCGCATCTGTTGAGATATCGACAAAACGGCTGGGCCTTTTGCTTTTCAAAGAGGTCAGCCCCGAGCAGACAACGGCCTCCCGAATACTCTTCATTGGAAACCTGCATGCATGAAAGCACCTCCGTTTGAAATCAATGGCGAAACCATACAACCGGGCCAACGCCGCACACTGAAAATTCCGGTTGCAGCGATGGTTACCAATGCCGATGTTAATCTGACCATACAGATTATCCACGGCAAAAAGCCAGGGCCGGTGTTACTGATCTCAGCCGCCATTCATGGCGACGAGATCAACGGCGTTGAAATTATCCGCCGCCTGCTGAAACTGCGCCAACTATCCAGTCTGTCCGGAACGCTGATTGTTATCCCTATCGTAAATGTCCACGGCTTTGTCGCCCACAGCCGCTACCTGCCCGATGGCCGTGACCTGAACCGTAGTTTTCCGGGATCACCTAAAGGCTCTCTGGCCGGGCGTATGGCCTATAGCTTTATCGAGCAGGTTGTTAGTCATGCCACACATGGCATCGACCTGCACACCGGAGCACGGCATAGAGCGAATCTGCCCCAGATCCGTTTTGATCCCAACAATAAGACTTGCACAGAGATGGCCCGTGCCTTTGGTTTACCCGTTATTCTGCACTCCGAGAGCAAAGAGGGCACCTTTCGTAAAGCGGCAGCTGATAAAGGCATCCCTATTATTCTCTACGAGGCTGGAGAAGCCCTACGCTTTGATGAGGTCTGCATTCGCGCGGGTATGAACGGTATCGTTAACGTGATGCGCCAGCTGGGCATGATGCGCAAAGTTCGCCGCAAAAAGGAGCCACAGGAACCCACCATCGCGCTGAACTCCATCTGGGTGCGCTCGCCGACTAGCGGTATTTTGCGAACCCTGCTGCCGTTGGGTGCACGCACCACCAAAGGCAGTGTTATCGCCCTGGTGGCCGATCCGATGGGAGAGTTTGAGGTAGAAGTCATTGCTCCCTGTGATGGCATCGTGATTGGCCGGGTCAACCTGCCATTAGTTCATGAAGGAGAGGCTCTGTTCCATATCGCCCGTTTTAAAGAAGATACCAGCGATATTCTGTACCAAGTGGAAGCCTGGAATGAAGAGCTGGAACCGGATACGCCTATGGAGCCACCTTCCCAGCCGGAGATTGCACCGATTATTACCTGATATCTCCCAGTTAACACCGGGTAAAACTAGCTTCTGGTCTGTTCGCTCTTCACTGATTATCGAACAGGCCACCTTTTTTCAGGCAAGCCCCTCTCTATTCAGGCAGAAAAATCCTTCCTTTCCAGGCCGTGTTTTTTCATCAGTTCATTAAAGGTACGTCGGGGTAGATCAAGCTCCTCCAGCAGAGGTTGCACCTGTCCCTTATGGCGTCGAAGCGCATTTTCCAACAGGGTTCGCTCAAAACTTCTCATCTGGCACTGCAGGCTAACACCGCTTTTAGCTGCCGGTGTTTTCATCAGCTCAGAAACCGCCATCTTCTGCCCCTGTCGGCCGAAGACAAAACGCTGGGCGATATTTTTAAGCTCTCGCACATTACCGGGCCAACGGTGCTGCATCAGTTCCTGAAGGTCATTCAGATCCGGCTCGAAAGGCTCTCGGTCATAATCCTGAGCCAACTGATAGATGAAGTGTGTGAATAACAGCGGAATATCCTCTCGTCGCTCCCGCAAAGGAGGAATATGAATCTCAGCCACATTAAGGCGAAAATAGAGATCTTCCCGAAACTCACCTTGTTCACTGGCCGCCTGAAGATCAGCTTTAGTGGCCGCGATTAAGCGAAAATCCAGATCCACCAGCTGATTGGAACCGAGGCGCTCAACTTTCATCTCCTGCAAAACCCGCAGCAGCTTTACCTGCAGATTAAGGGGCATGGTTTCAATCTCGTCGAGAAAAACCGTTCCACCCTTGGCGTATTCCAGCTTACCAATGCGCTGACGATCCGCACCGGTAAATGCTCCTTTTTCAAAGCCAAACACTTCACTTTCAAACAGATGCTCAGGCATAGCAGCGCAGTTCAGGGCAACATAGGGTGCTGCTTTACGATGACTGAGCTGATGCAGACAGGTCGCCACCTGCTCTTTGCCACTACCGGTTTCACCATGAATCAATACATTTACCGGCAGGTCTGCCAGATCCAGAATTGTATCTCTTAGGGCCTGCATCTGGGGAGTTTTTCCCACCAGCAAAGAATCAAGGAGATCTGGCGATTCAATGCTTCGCCTCAAACGACGATTGTCCAGCACCAGAGCCCGTTGTCGCAGAGCATGACTGACAATGCGGATAAAGTGATCCGGGTCAAACGGCTTCTGCTGAAAGTCATAGGCTCCTTTGTGCATGGCGCTGACAGCCATATCAATATCGCCATGACCGGTAAGCAGAATCACCGGCATTTCAGGGTCTAAAGCCAGGGCCTGCTCCATTAGGTCGATGCCCGTCATGCCAGGCATACGGATATCCGTCACCAGAATACCCGGATAACCCGGTTCCAGATGTGCCAGAGCCTGCTTAGCATCAGAGCAGGTAACGACCTGAAAATCTTCCAGCTGGAGGCATTGCTCTGCTGACAGGCGCATGTTCTCTTCATCATCAACAAAGAGCACCGTCAGTTCCGACTGAACGTTGTTTGGTTGAGATCTGGTATCAAACATCACAGGTCATTCCCTTCTGTGGCCGGATGCCCTTTCTGGTTCCGGGGTTGAAAAAGAGGCAGGCAGACACGTATCTCGGCCCCCTGATTATTACGGGCATCAATCTCGCCGTTATGCTCCATCAGGATGCCATAGACAATAGAGAGCCCTAGCCCCATCCCTTCACCGACCTCTTTAGTGGTAAAGAAAGGGTCAAAAATCGACTCCAGTACCTGATCGTCAAAGCCAGGCCCATTATCATGAATGATAACCTCCGCACTGCCTTGCACCGCTCTCAGGCGGATCACTATGCGTTTATCAGGGTTATCGGTGCTGTGCAGCGCTTGAATACCGTTACTGAGCAGGTTAACGAATACCTGCTCCAGCCGCACAGGATCGCCGGCGACAATCAGTTGCGGATCACCCTCCACCACCAGACCGATCTCGACCTGATCTCTCTGACTCATGTGATCGACCAGCAGCAGGGCGTTCTCAACACACTGCTGTAGATGAACCTCCTCCCTGCGCTTCTGGCTCTTACGGGCAAAAGTTTTCAGGTGATTGATGATCTCGCCCATTCGGCTGGTGAGGGCAAAAATACGGCTGAAGTTTTCTCCAGCGGCAGCATAGCGCTCCCGTGCCACCAGTTTTTCACCATTTCGGGCAAAAGTCTGAATTGCCGACAAGGGCTGATTGAGCTCATGGGTGATACCCGCTGACATCTGTCCCAGCGCCGCCAGCTTACTGCTTTGAATCAGATCATCCTGAGCACGACGCAGGGCCTCATGAGCCTTTTGCCGCTGTTTAATCTCATGGGTTAATTGCAGATTACTTTCGGAAAGCTCCTTTGTGCGTGCTTCAACCCGTTGCTCCAGTAAATCATGGGCCTCTCTCAGTCGGTCAGCCACCCGCTTACGCTTCATTAGCATGTAGGCCAGTAACCCCACTAGGCTGGAGAGCAGCAGCCCCAGAAAAAAAGCGTTAATAGCCGCTTCACGGGCACCTAAAGCACTGGCCATGATATGCAGTTTCCAAGGGCTCTTGGGCAGCGCCTGCGTCAGCCAGAGATAACGTTTACCCAGTCGAGGACGCTCAACAATCTGGATCAGGCGATAATCCTGAACCTCAGGATCGCGACGGATCGGTAACGACTTTATGGGATAGTCCAGATATTTTCGATCAGCCCTCAGGCTTTCTCTTTGCTCGGGTGTCAATTTAAAGAGCGCATTAAAACGCCAGTCCGCCTCGGTACTGCTGAAAATAATATCATTGGCATCGGTAAGAAATACTTTCTCCGCCCCCTGCTCCGCCCAGAGCTTTTCCAGAGGCCGCATACTGACCTTTAACACAACCACACCGGCAACTTCATCATTCAGATACACCGGATGTGACAAAAACAAGCCGGAAATTTTAGTGGTCACACCGATGGCAAAAAAGATACTTGGCCGACCCGCCAGTGCATTAAGAAAATAGGGACGATAACTATAGTTCACCCCCAGATAACTGGTTTTCTCTTTCCAGTTACTGGTAGCAATCGTGGTGCCATCTGTATTCATCAGATAGATGTTGAGGGCATCAGTTCCTTCGCTGAGAGATTCCAGATGAGCATTCAGCGCCTGGCCTTTCATCTTCAGCTCTGAGTCATACAGGAACTCCAGTACCTGGTCATCCTTCGATAACATCAGTGGTAGATAGGCATGGCGTTTTAGCTCACTCAGAACCACCTTTTTATATAGATTAAGCTTAAAGTGGCTTTCCTGCTCTAGCTGAGCCAGGGTGCTGTAGTAGGAGTAATGGCTTACCCCTGCCGTCAGCAGCAAACAACAGACCACCAAAAACGTAATCGCAGCAGGATAGGATATAAGACGAGTCCGGCCAGCGGACACAACCGGATCATTCAAAGTCAGCCCCGAATCAATCACATATAAAGCATCGAAAAGGCTGTTCAGAAAGAACAGCAATAAAGGCCGAGCATATCAAAATATTCGGCCTTTCAGAAAAAAGAAAAGCGGCCAATTTTTCAATTGGCCGCTTCTTGGATTTAAGCAGCTTCCGCACTGACAACCCGGTGAGGGTTTACCGGCTCTGCCCGGCGACTCAACACAAAGAGCAGCAACAGAATGGCAAAACCTGCCAGCTGAGCAACCAGTCCCAGATCCGGCCACAGCATAAGACCTGCAGCAGGCACCAGTAATATTCTCTGCCAAAGCTGAAGTGGCCCTTCAAGATGATTCTCAAAGAAACCTGCCAATGCGTACATCCCCAGACAAGCAAAGATAAAGACCTGTAACACTTCCGGCAATGTTCCACCAATTAAAGGTGTATAGGCGAACAGCAGGGGCACCACATACAGAGCCTTAGCAAAGCGCCAGGCCATAAAACCTGTGCGCATCGGGTTCGCCCGAGCAACAGCTGCTGCCGCAAAAGCTGCCAGACAAACCGGAGGTGTAACGTTACTATCCTGAGACAACCAGAAAATAATCATATGAGCCGAGATCAGACTGATCGTCAGTGTTTCTGCGGACAATCCTTGCTCAATCACCATATCCAGAGAGTCGGATGGTAACGTTGCGATCACCTGTTGCGCCTGCGCCAGCGTTAACCCCTGAGGTAAAGCCTCGGCCAGACTCGGCAGGCTCAGAGTAATCATAGCGCTTGCCATACCTTCAACCTGACCACTCATCAGATAATCGATCAGATGGGACTCATTCATCAGGCTGTAAAGCGCCGGAGCAGAGAGCGTACCCAGTACAATATAAGACGCCGTCACCGGAAGCCCCATACCCACAATCAGAGAGGCCAGAGCAATCAGTACCAAACTGATCAGCAGACTACCGCCACTCCACTGACTGATCATCAGAGAGAAGGTATTACCGACACCGGTCGTGGTAACCACATTGATAACCAGCCCCACCGCAATCAGCAGAACAGCTGTTGGGATCATATTGTAGGTACCCTGCACCATGGACCCGGCGATATCACGCAGGCCCATAGGTTTAGGCGACAACCAGGAAGCGATCACCACACTCAGAATACTGAAGCCTGCCGCATAGGTTGGTGTAAAGCCATAAATCAGTAGCGCGATCAGTACCCCAATAGGCACCAGAGAGTGCCAGCCACGCTTCAGAATATCTCGGGCCCGTGGCGTTTCCTCTTCCACAACCTGAATATTCAGGCGCTTGGCTTCGATCCGCACAAAGAAAGCCACCGACAGGAAATAGATCATCGCCGGAAGAAAGGCCAGCGTAATAATCTCCAGATACGGAACCTGCGTATAAGACGCCATAATAAAGGCACCTGCCCCCATCACCGGCGGCATCAACTGACCACCGGTTGAAGCCGCTGCCTCGATACCACCGGCATACACCGGACGGAAACCGGCCCGCTTCATCATAGGAATGGTGATCACACCGGTGGAAACGGTGTTAGCCACGGCAGAACCTGAGATTGAGCCCATCAGCGATGAACCCACAACAGCAACAAGACCTGGCCCACCAATCATACGGCCGGCAACACAGCGGGCCAGCTCAATAATAAATTCTCCGGCACCGGAGCGCACCAGAAAAGCCCCAAACAGGATAAACATATAAACATACGTTGAGCTGATCCGTGCAATGGAACCAAACATACCTTCATTAGAAAAATAGCTGCGAAATAGCAGGGTTTCAGCGGTCAATCCCGGAAAATGGAACACACCAGTCAGGTACTTTCCCCACCATGCTACATAGGAAAGTGCAATCAGAATCATAACGGGAATAACCCAGCCACTGGTACGGCGGGCAAACTCAACCACAAGGATCACCGCTACTGTGGCAGCCAGCCAATCCGTGCTAATAAAGGTAACGCCACGGGCGTAAAGAGCCGATTCTCCCAGCATCAGATAAGCCACAACGACAAGGCTTAAGCCCCCCAGCAGAATGTTAATGCCCCAATGGAAGGTTTTGGTTACACCGGTTTTATCCTTACCTGTCCGGTAAAGCAGCGCACAGAGGAAACCAAACATGCCGAAGTGCATGGCCGATAACCACAGCTCAGACATATTACCCAAAGTGTTGAAGTAGATATGGCTTAACGCGACAAAAATACAGAAAACAAACGTGAACTTGCCAAACCAACCCTGGGTTTCCGGCTCAGGAACCGCTGATTCCGGGTCGGAGGACAGATGAGCATCCAGCTCTTCAGGTGTCGGCGTATCCTGAGGCTCCCGGTCAGCCCTATGACTTAATGACTGTTGATTCATAAGAGGGTCCTTTTAAAACGCAGATTTGCGCAAAAGCAGCTGGTCACCTGAAAAAATGACAGGCAACCAGCGAGACGTAAAGAAAACAAAAAAGGGCAAGGCCCTAATTAAGCAAGACTGCCCGTACCCGAGTGATGCCATGCCGGCATCCGTGTGAGCTACGGGGGCCGGCGTTGCTCAGGCAACGGTGCAGTGACACCCTGCTAAGTATTCAGATAGGCCTTGCCCTAAAAAAGTTAAAGCAACGCGCCCGGAATCTTTACGCCCTGTTCACGGTAGTAACGCAGAGCACCAGGGTGCAGTGGAACCGGAAGGCCGTTGATCGCCGTTTCCAGTGACATTTCAGATGTGGCTTTATGGATATTTTTCAGGAAACCTAGGTTTTCATAAATCGCTTTTGTCAGCTGATAAACATCCTCTTCACTCACGTCATCGCGCACCGCCAGGAAGTTAGACTGAGCCATCGACTGAACAGGCTGAGATTGATTCGGATAGGTATTTGCAGGAATGGTGTACGGTACCCAAAGCGGGAATTTGGCATTTACCTTGGCTAACTGATCTTCCGTCACACCCAGCAGAGAAACCTCTGTATTGGTATCCGCCATTGCACGGGTCACGGCTGAAACCGGCATACCGCCCGAGGTGTTCATACCCTCAATTTTACGGTTGCTGAATGCATCCGCAGAAGCGCCATACCCCAGGAATGCCAGATCAAACATCTCGTCCGGGTTGATACCCAGTTGACCGAAGATATACCGGTTGGCACCTTCTGTGCCTGAGTTACGCTTACCGATAGAAAAGCTCGCACCCTGCAAGTTCTGCAGATCATCCAAAGTGCCGGTTTTTACTTTATCTTTGGTAACCAGAAAATGTTCAACCTGAGGCCACAACATGGTTACCGAACGCAGGTATTCTTGAGGCCCCGCATTCGTCAGAGGACCTTCACCATTTTTTGCCCAACTGCCATACAGACCCATCAGAATGGCAAACTGCGCCTGATTTTCACGCAATAACTTAACATTTTCACCGGAACCGGCAGAGCTGATAGCCGACAGGGAGATCTTGTGAGTAGGTTCCAGTTTCACCTTAGTCAGGGTGCTGACAGCAACACCAACAGGATAGTAGGTGCCACCAGTCGTTGCTGTCGCAAAGATATATGACTTACTGTCCTGCGCCTGAACGCCGGACGCAAAAGCAGAAGCGGTCAGTGCCGCGGCCATCGCAGTGGTTTTAACAAACGTGCTTTTAAAAATAGAACTTTTCAAAACTGTACCTTGCATCAAATGTTTCATTGTTATGTATTCCTTATCTTTTTTATTTTTGTCTTGCCTGATTCCGAAGAAGAGGAATCTATACAGCGATAAGGATTGCAAGGCACGGGCCAAAAGCAAAAAACCTATAACATCTTGATTTAAAAGGAATAAATAAGATAAAAAAATACCCGATCAGCAAGATTTTGCTGATCGGGTATTTTAGATAGGCGAAATTTCGCTCATAGGTTTAAAGCAGATCACTCAGTGCAAATACTCACCTTCATTTTCTCCCTCGTCCCCTTCAGGGCCATCAGGATAAGTGATCACACCCATATTCTGACAGTCACTCACCAACTGTCGGGTATACTCCATCACATTAAGCAGAAAGTGACGGAACTGGCTGAAAGAAACACCAGCGCGAGTATGTAAGGTATCCATCATTATCAACTTGGGTAGCGCGTCGTCTGAGACCTCCACAAATACCTTCAGGTGTGGAAAGGCAGTGTTGATCCGTCCCATCTCAATGGTTAACGGTAGCAAAGCAGTGGGACGAAGCTCCACTTCTGTCGTCAGTACCAGATGATCCGACTCAACAAAAATTCGGCTATCCAGAACACCATCCAGCTGCTGCAGATCGGTCAGATGTAAACCATCGCAATGCTCACAAATATAGTTAGTGGTTGGACCTTCATTTAGCCAGCGCTGAACCTGATCACTGTCAGGTACAAATAGGGGTTCCATAGTTGCCTCGATTAAGTCATCAAACCAGTTCGGTCATCGGTATCATTATTGTGAGCATTATAACGGGCTGCATCAGTGCCGACTAGGAAACTCGCCGCCTAAGTCATGATCATCACAGCATTTTTCTGCTTTTCGCCCGACAAATCCCATCTATGGTTTTTATGAACAAAATAGATTTTAAGAAATAAAAAGCCAGGAACTTTCTACCATACAGGCGTCTAAGTCATCGTCACTCACCTGAAACCAATCTCTCATCGGGTGAGTGTACATTCGGAATGGGTCGAGCATTTATGCTCACTTTTTAGCCGGTTTCCTGCAGAGGAATACCGGCTTTTTTATC
The DNA here is from genome assembly GCF_048265165.1 of Oceanospirillum sp. Lineage (GTDB taxonomy): Bacteria > Pseudomonadota > Gammaproteobacteria > Pseudomonadales > Halomonadaceae > Oceanospirillum. The sequence goes on from NZ_JBLXCD010000005.1 coordinate 60,376, forward strand.
TTATCGGTTTTTCCTGCAATCCATTTGCCCCCTAAGATATGATGCACACCCTACACATTAGACGGAACTTTCAGCATCAGAACATCCATTGCCCCAGCACCCAAGCTCCAGCATAACCTATGGTATAGGCGATCAGCAGTGGCAGAATAAAGCGCACATAACGACCAAAGGTCAGGGCACCAATTTTGCTCATCATGACGATACCGGCGGCGGAACCAATTACCAGCAAAGACCCACCGACACCAACGGCGTACGTCAGACCCATCCATTCCTGGGTGGTCATATCGATACCAGACTTCAGCACAGCCGCCGTTAACGGTACGTTATCAATACCTGCCGATAAGACGCCCATCATATAGTTCGCCAACACCGGTGGCATCAGTTCGTAGAGGCTCACTAAGGATTCCAGGACACCGATCTCTTTCAGCATTCCCACCAGCAGCAAAATCCCTAAGAAGAAAAGCAGCGTTTCAAACTCAATCACCCGGATGTAATCCATAATCGGGTCTTCATCGTCATCTTCAAAAAAGCGGGCCACCAGAAACATCAGTGACATACCAGCTAGGAAGGTCAGCATTGGCGGAATATGAAACAAGGCATTGAAGACAATGGTGAGTAAAATAGTGCTTAAAAATATCACTGCGATGATCAGGTCTACCTTGCGGATTGGAGTCATCCTCTTCTCAATGACGACATTACCTTTAAGGCCGAAAGAGAGCATAAGGGTCAGTGCGATCACACCCAGCAGCGCAGGCAGCGACAGGTACAGTAGCTGCAGTACACCGACATGACCTGATAGGAAAATCATCAGAGTGGTTACGTCACCGGTAATCAGCGCAACACCACCGGAGTTCACCGCAAAAACTACCAGCGCAGCAAAACGCAGGGTCTTTTTCGCCTCAAGATTGAGGGAGAGTATCAGTGCAGCAGATACCAGGGTGGCTGTGATGTTATCCGCAATGGAGGAGAAGACAAAACAGAACAGACCGGTGAGTACCAGCAGCATCTTTTCTGAGATACGCGAGGGTAAAAACAGATAGATCAGGTTTTGAATCAGGCCTTTTTTGTTTAGGTAGGCAACAAAGGTCATCGCAGCGACCAGAAATAGCCAGAGTTCGGCAATCTCAGATATGCTCTCAGACAACCCTTCTTCAATGCGGACAAGGCCCGCATCGCTCTCGGAGAAGATAAACATCAATAACCAGGAAACAGTTCCCAGAAACAGCGTTACCTTGGCTTTATTGATATGGATTACTTCTTCAAAAACAACACCTAGTAGCGCCAGAAAAGCCAGCGCCAGCAGGATGGTATGCAGCAGTTCGGTCATTGGGGGCCTTCTTGATTGTTATCTTATTATTAGCTGCAGCCACGACCACTGATTGCACGCACTCTGAATAAAGTGTCTGAAAGACAGGCTCATCAGTGGTCTATGATGCAGTGCGGCAAATTTTTAGGACATCGATTATAGGCCTAAAAACCAGGCAACGGGTATAGACTTTGAGAGGTATTTTTTTAACTGAGGCGACCTGCAAGCCCTTTGGATAGACAATTCCGACTAAAAAACTATGATATAAACTTAGCCTATTCAGAGAGAGCAGCATTTTGAGCATTCCCACAGGCTCTCAGCCGAACACCGCCACTCCTCTGAATCAACTACAGCTGACCTGTCATTACCGGCAGTTGCCAGACCATCATTATCAGTCTCTGGCACCATCACCACTCAATAATCCATGGTTGGTTAGCGTCAATCACGATGTGGCGCAAAAGCTGGGGCTGGATCTAAGCTCCCTTAACCCTCAGGAGCTGGCAGAGTTTGCCTGTGGTCAGAAGCTGTTCAAGGGCAGTAAGCCTCTGGCAATGAAATACACAGGGCACCAGTTTGGGGTCTACAATCCGCAACTGGGAGATGGCCGAGGTTTGTTGCTGGGTGAACATCTCGGGCCGGATGGCATATTGAGGGATATTCATCTGAAGGGTGCGGGTAAAACTGCTTACTCCCGGTTTGGGGATGGTCGGGCTGTTTTACGATCCAGTATTCGGGAGTATCTGGCCAGTGCAGCCATGGCAGGGCTGGGTATCCCAACCACTGAAGCGCTCTGTATTGTGGGCTCCACGGATACCGTATTGCGAGAAGGCCTTCATCAGCCTTGCGCAACACTACTGCGGGTGACCCCCTGTCATATCCGATTCGGCCACTTTGAACACCTTTACCACAACCGTAAATTCGACGAACTCACCCAGCTGACGAACTACGTGATCCATCGTTATTTCCCCAAGTCAGTCGAAACTGATAACCCCCCGCTTGCACTGATCCGGGAGGTGATTCTCCGTAACGCGACCCTGATCGCCCACTGGCAGGCCTATGGCTTTGTACACGGCGTGATGAACACCGACAACATGTCAATTATCGGTGAAACATTCGACTACGGCCCCTTTCAGTTTATGGATACTTATAAAGCTGGCCAGGTAAGTAATCACTCTGACTATCAGGGGCGCTTCGCTTTTAAGCGTCAGCCGGACGCCATGCAGTGGAACCTGCTCTGTTTGGCTCAGTGTTTTATGCCCATGGTATCCAATGATGAAAAAACGGCTCAGTCATTACTGGAAAATGAGGTGCGGCACTTCTCAAAGCTCTATCAGCAGGAATACCTGACACTGATGCGACAGCGTTTAGGCCTGCAGATATATGAACAACAGTCTGTCGGTCAGCAATCTTCTGTACAGCAACGAAAAGATGCCGATGATAGCCAGCTGATCGAAGGTCTCTGGCGTCTGCTGGAGGCTCAAAAAACCGATATAACCCTCTTTTTTCGCCTGCTTAGTGAAGTACCAGCTCGCGAGCAACAGAATAAGCTGGCTAAGATCTGTACCTACCCATCAGCTTTTGAGCTTTGGCTGAGGCAATACCACCAGAGGGTCACAGAAGACCAACAACCGGAAACGGAGCGCCTGGCTAAAATGCAAAAGGCAAATCCGGTTTACCTGCTCAGGAATCATATGGCTCAGGAAGCAATTGAGCAGGCTGGAAAAGGCGATATGACACTTATCAATGAGCTGCTGAGGGTGCTGCAGAACCCCTTTAGCTATCAGTAACAGCAATCTCAGTATGCAAGAGTAGCCACAAAAAAACCCTCAAAGCTGAGTAACCAGCAAATTGAGGGCGCTTTTAAACACAGATTACCTAAACAGCGTTATTTCAGACAGCGTGTGCTGGTGGAGAAGTACTACACCTTAAGACGGCTCAGCTGCTCATCCAGCAAACCAACAACCTGGGTCAGCTCCTGCCGGACACCATCAATCATATGGGCCTGATCGTTCAGCTCCTTCGCTGTGTCACCTATGCCGACAACACTTTGGCTGATTTCGTGATTCACCTGGCTTTGCTCTTCAGCTGCCGACGCCACCTGTACCGTATTGTCAGCAATGAGATTAACCTGAGTAGCCAGCTCTTTCAGGCTATCAACACTCTCAGCAATACTTTGGGTCGTTTCTTCTGAGCGGCTCTTATTTGCTTCAATCTGCTCTACTGCTTCAGCAACGTTGCTTTGTAAGCGTTTCACCAGCTCATTGATTTCTTCTGTAGACTTCTGAGTATTCGCAGCGAGCGTACGAACCTCATCAGCTACAACAGCAAAGCCACGTCCCTGATCTCCGGCACGGGCTGCTTCAATCGCCGCATTCAGGGCAAGTAAGTTTGTCTGCTCAGCAATATCCGAGATGGTATTTACGATCTGGTTAATATCATCACTCCGGGCTGATACTTTGGCGATACGCTGACTATTCTCAGCCATAGCCTGAGCAATGGTCTGCACCTGTTCAACGCTGTGATCAAAGCTTGCCTGAGTGCTTTGCAGAATTTTCTCTGAAACCTGAGTACCTTCAGCACTGGTGGAAGCAAGGCGCGCAACTTCAGCACTGGTTGAGGCCATCTCCTCCATTGCAGTGGCCACACTATCCGTTTCAGCGGTTTGCCGGGCGATGGTCTCTGAGGTGATGGTCGTGGCTTCACTCAGCAGGTTTGTTTGTTTCTGCACCTGCAAGCTTTGCTCCTGTAACGCAAGAATCATATCCCGAAGCTTAGCAATAAACTGGTTAATCCCCTGGCCTATTTCAATCAATTCCCGATGGTTTTCAACCTTAAGTGTCTGTGTCAGATCACCATCAGCACTACTAAGGTTAAGAACACGCTCACGCATCTGATTCAAAGGACGCGTAATCGTACCAACAAAAATAATGATGGCCGCTACAGCTAAGCCAATAATGACCAATGAAAATACCAGCAAGGTTCCTTGGGTATTACGTACATCTTCCAGCAGGTCGGCTTTAAGCTGATTAACTCCGGCAAAAGCCACAGATTCAGGCACCGTTAATATCAGTCTCCATTGAGTATCCGGTGCTTCAATATGAACCGGCTGATCTGCAATTAATAACTGGTTATACCTGAAAATTTCACCATTTTTCCCTTGAATAGCATCTGAGAAACCTTGACTGGCTTCCGTAAGCGGGCGAGAAAGCTTATCAGCATACTCGCTACTGGCCACAATGCGTCCCTTAGCTGTGATCAGGTGCAGTTGCGCCCGTCCATCAAATAACGTTGAAGACATCTCTTCCATCATTTTCTGTAAAACAGGCAAGTTAATATCTGAGCCAGCAACCCCGACAAACTGCCCTTTACGCACCAGAGGTGTTACCAAGCTTGTCATCAGGACTTCATTACCGGGCTCTATCTCATAAAGGTAAGGCTCTACGATGCATGGCTTATTGGTTTCGTAACTACACAGATACCATTCAGACTCCCGGTCCCCTAAATCATTGAGCGTCTCCGAATACTTAGAATCCGGCTCATCAGTGACGTAGTGCGTCAACGCACCGGCCTCACGAACCCAATAAGTCTCCAAAGTCCCTATCACCGTGGTGTGATCGCCTGTTCCAAGCATTTCGGCATCATCATCACCGTAACCATTTTTCTCAAACTGAATATAAGAGGAACTGACCAGAGGATTCGCCTCAAGAGCCTGGCGTACCATTATCTGGACCTCATCACGACTCATCCGCTTACCGGGATCATCCAGGCCTGCGCTAACAATTCGGTTCATTGTAACCGGCGTATCAAAGGCCCGGTTCATGTAGCTGCTGACCTCAGTACTGACACTGTATGAAGCCTGTCTGAGAATGCTGAAAACCCGCTCACGACTGGATGCCGAAATCTGACTGACAACCTCATCAGAAGTATGCTTCATACCGCTACTGGCAACCCATGACAGTCCACCTAAAGCGAGTGCAAGCAGTAGCAAAGAGAACAAAAGCAGTTTATTTCGTAACGACCATGTTTTCATAGATAGGGATCTCATTAGCAATCAGGATTATTCACTACGCAGGGTCAGAATCGTATTTAGCGCAGTCAGGTTCGTAGTCAACACCATCAAAATACATAACATTGTGGAGGCAAGGTATATTCACTATATCTAAAAAATAGCATTGCAAACCAAAGCTCTTATAAAGCTTAGCAGTTGATTATGACTTTGCTGTTAACTAAGCATATAAACCATGACAGTTCGCTTGAAGAGGCCTGCTAAGAAAGCATAATTATTACGAACACATAGCTATTGTGGACAACAGATCAAACAGAATAGGTGGGAATAGATATGAGAATAGGTGGTTGTATCTAAGAATATCAAAAACGAAAAAGCCCGCTAACTCATTGAGTTAGCGGGCTTTAGAATTCGTGGCGGAGAGGGAGGGGTTCGAACCCTCGATACCTTGCGGTATACACACTTTCCAGGCGTGCGCCTTCGACCACTCGGCCACCTCTCCACAATATCTTGGCTGAACAACTACAGTCGCTCAACAGATGGCGCGTATTATAGGGATGCGCTCTACCCAGAGCAAGACTTTTTTAAGTTTTTTTATAACTTTTTTATAAATCTCAAGCACTTACCCATCAATAAAACCAGCACTGGCTCTATGCAAAACCTCAGCTATCCAGTGCGACATAATCACCTGTATAACGAACGGCAAGCACATTACCCTGACTGATTTCTGCCACTATAGGCAAGCGGCCCCGCCCTTTGCTTTGCACCTGATCTATCAAGGCAGCACTACCCTCCGGGTCAGGACAAAAGCAACGGACAACAAAATCAGAAGTCACGGGAGCAAAAAAATCGATCGTGCCGGTTTTAACCACAGCACTTCGCTCAAGATCTGCTTCTATCAAAAGCAGAGTTGTCAGTGCCCAGCCCGCCAATGTGCAAAGGCTACTGATCGAACCGCCAAACCCTGTGCCTTTATCATTCAGGTTAGGTGACAGGGAAACATGAAAACACACTTCATTGTTCTCAAAGGTTACCCGGTTCAGCCCCAGATGATTTACCAGAGGAATAGATGCTTTTACATGGTCTAAAAATTGATCAACCCGAACCTGATGCACTGCTCACTCCTGTTTTGTCACTGTATTATCTTTCTTTGAAGAGGCCCGATATCAATTCCAGCGCTCGACAAAATCTTCAGTATTGTGCTCAGGAAGAGGTTTATTACGGCCTTCCACATCACCAATGTAGAGATAACCAACGATCTGATCTTCACCTTCAAGACCCAGCTCCTGATTCACGACAGGATCAAACGCCACATCACCGGTACGCCAGATCGCCCCCAAATTCTTTGCGTAAGCCGCCAGCACCATGTTCTGTGCAGCTGCTCCGGCAGAAAGCACCTGTTCAATAACGGGAACTTTCGGGTGGTCCTCTGTAACCTTAGCGATTACAGCGATAATCAAAGGCGCTCTTAATGTCATCATGCGCACCTTATTTTGCTGGGTTTCATCTGCCTGCGGGTTACGAGCCATCAGCCCACGAAAAAAGATCTCCCCCAGACGTTCGCGCCCGGCACCGGAAAATTCGATAAAGCGCCATGGACGGATACAGCCATGATCAGGGGCCCGTAAGGCAGCCTGATAGATAAACTCCAGCGTGTCAGCATCTGGCAGTTCACCGGCCAGCTTAGGATGAGAATTTCGATTTAAAAGTAAAGTATCAGCTTGCATATAAACCTCATTTTTCGACCCAATAGATGCATACATCCTACTGGTATAAAGCGTCCATAAAGTGACAATAACCACTCTGATAAGTTGTATTCTGGCTTATTTTCAAGCCATTAAAACCAGCATAGAGCTTACCAGCAATACAGGTTATGATGCCAAGATCTGAGTCTTTAAGGAAACATTGACATGGTTCTGTCCACTTTGGCACTTGTTGGTATTATACAGCTCTTCCTGCTGCTGGCAGGAGGCATATTCTTTCTCTTTTTACATACCCGCTTTCTGAAAAAACAGATCCGTATTCTTCGCGGCGAAGATCAGAGTGAGTCAGATACTGTACCACCTCCAATCGCCGCAATGACGGAAAGCCATGAAGCCGGTCCCTCCATCAATATGCCGGAAGAACATGACTCCCAGGCACTCGCCCCGGAAGAAGAAATACAACCATCAGCCTCACTGGAAGCATCAACGGATCAATCGCCAAAAATGGAGGGGGAGGGTTTTATTCCGGTTAGTCCCAATTTAAGCGAAGAAGACTCTGTCAAAGTTACCGGGGAGATTAGTGAACTGCGAAATATGCTCAATGAGAAGCTTTTGCTAACGGCAAATTTACGCAAACTGATCGAAGGGTTGCTTGAAAACCCAGCCAACGCCGAGAGTACCGCTGACATCGCAGAGCAACAGAATAGCTCGCTACTCGACTTAGAGGAATATATTAAGCTGAGTCGCAAAGAAGCCGCTGCTGTCGAAGAGAAAATAATGCATTACCGCGACCAGCTGACAAAGGCCAAGGTATTATTAAGCCGTTATAAAGAGCAGCATGAACAGGACATAATACAGCTGAAAGAAGAACATGACGCATTAATCGGTCAATCTGCAGAAGCCAAGCCAGAAGCATCAGAGGCCGCAGCCACCTCGGAACCCGAAGAGCAGGTACACCAGGAAGCCCGTCCTCAAACAGATAAACTGGAATAATTTCTTTCGGGGTGCCCCAGGCACAGGATACAAATACCAGAAAAATACAAAATGCCGGTAAAAAGATTTTATTCTTTAAATTACCGGCCTTTCCTGCATCTTAACGCCAACAGAACTATTGTCGGACAAAACGCCGATTTTCCAAATCCGGGCGATTCGAAGAACGCCACGGATTAATATCCAGACCACCCCGGCGGGTATAACGTGCGACCACCGTCAACTCTTCCGGTTTGCAGCGCTGACTGAGATCCACAAACATACGCTCAACACACTGTTCGTGGAAATCATTGTGCTGACGGAAAGAGACAATATAAGCCAGAAGCCCTGCTTTATCGATCTTCTTACCAATATAACTGATCTCAACCGTTGCCCAGTCCGGCTGACCGGTTACCGGACAGTTAGAGCGTAGCAGATGGCTGTAAAGTGTCTCCTCAACAATGAGGTCACTCTGATTCCTCAGTAGCGTAGGCTCCGGATGGTAATGACTGACCTCAATATCCAGACCATCGATACAGCGGCCTTTGGGCTCGACAACCTGAAGTGCTGTTGCACCATCCAGATCATGTAACTCCACAACCACCAGCCCTCCAGCAGCCGCTGACAGGTCCTTTTCCAGAATCGACTGAAGCTCCTGACGACCTGATAACCTAGTCTGGTTAAAGGAATTGAGATAAAGCTTGAAGGATTTGGACTCAATAATATTTTCCGAATCCGCCGGAATACGGAATACTGCAATCGCGACTTCCGGCTTGCCCTTGGCGTTCAACCATGACAGTTCAAAGGCGTTCCAGATATCCTGACCAAAGAAGGGCAAGCGCCCCTCTTCAACCCCTAGCTGCTCAAGAGCGATCTCATCACGTTTCGGCTGGCGGGGAATCGGAAAAAGCAGACTAGCATCATACTGATCCACATACTGGGTTTTCCTACCCAATTGAGAAGCCTCTGGACTGGCTTTCTCATGCCTATGCACTTGTTCTGAATCACTCATCATTTAACTCCGGATTCCTTTACCTTTATTGAGCAGAGTCAGACAGAGGGTAAACATCGCCACAATAAAGACAGTAACGGCGGACAGAGCGTAGACCACATCAATATCCGACACACCAAGAATGCCGTAACGGAAGGTGTTCACCATGTAGAGAATCGGGTTCAGCATGGAAACACCCTGCCAAAAGTCCGGCAGCAAAGAGATGGAGTAAAACACCCCTCCCAGATAAGTCAGCGGCGTCAGAATAAAGGTCGGTACGATGGAGATATCATCGAAACTGCGGGCAAACATGGCGTTCGCAAAACCGCCCAGGGCAAACAAAATAGAAGTCATCAGCACCACCAGAATAGTGATCCAAATGTTGTGCAGATGCAGGTCTGTAAAGAACAGGGAGAGGATTGTTACGATAAAACCTACAGTCAGACCCCGTGCGACACCTCCCAGTACAAAGCCAGTCAAAATGATCCAGTTTGGCGTCGGGGAAACCAGCAACTCCTCAATACTCTTCTGAAAACGTGCACCATAAAAGGATGACACCACGTTGGAGTAGGAATTAGTAATCACCGACATCATGATCAGACCGGGTACAATAAACTGCATATAGGAGAAGCCTCCCATCTCACCAATCCGGCTACCGATCAGATTACCAAAGATGACGAAATAAAGCGTCATCGTGATCGCTGGAGGCAGCAGTGTCTGAGCCCAGATACGGGTAAATCGGCTGATCTCTTTTTGGAGAATGGTGGTAAACGCAATCCAATATTCCTGAACACTCATTTATGCAGACACCTTATCTTTTTGATCGGACTTCTGATTTGCAGCATTCTGTTTGTTACGATCCTGCTCCACCAGCTCCACAAACAACTCTTCAAGCCGGTTCGACTTGGTTCGCATAGAGCTGATACCAATACCGACCGTGTTCAACTGAACAAACACATCATTCAGGTGCTGGCCACGCTGCATCACCACCTCAAAACTGCGCTCATCAAGCAGCTGGGTTTCAAAGCCTTCAATCTGAGGTGCCTGAGTCAGTGTTTCTACCGTATCCATAATGAAGACCTCGGTATTCAGTTGCTGCAGCAGTGCTTTAATCGTAGTGTTCTTCACAATATCACCCTGATCAATAATGGCGATATTACGGCACAGACTTTCAGCCTCTTCCAGGTAGTGAGTGGTGAGGATAATTGTGGTGCCTTCCTCACGGTTGATCTTCTTGATGAACTCCCACATGGAACGGCGCAGCTCAATATCAACACCGGCAGTCGGCTCATCCAGAATCAGCAGGCGAGGCTTGTGAATCAAAGCCCGTGCAATCATAAGTCGACGCTTCATACCGCCTGACAACATACGCGCAGCATTATCGCGCTTATCCCACAAGCCTAACTCTTTCAGAAACGTCTCCGTCCGAGCTTTGGCTTCTGCACGCGGGATTCCGTAATAACCCGCCTGACTCAGGACAATATCCTTCACCTTCTCAAATTGATTAAAATTAAATTCCTGAGGCACAACCCCCAGAAAACGCTTCGCTTTGGAAAAATCCTTATCAATATCAACACCAAAAATCGAAACGCTGCCTTCCGACTTATTTACCAGAGAGCTGACAATGCCGAGAGTCGTGGACTTGCCTGCGCCGTTGGGCCCAAGCAGAGCAAAAAAATCCCCTTGTTCAACATCCAGGTCAATACCTTTCAGGGCAACAAAACCGTTGCCGTACACCTTTTTCAGGCCCCGTATGGAGAGTGCTTTGGTCATTAAGAACACCTTTTGAAAATTCAGTGCGCTGACAGGCATAAAAGCTAAACCTGCAGAAATAGGGAGCGATACGGGAAGCCCGTATAGTCAGTGGCAGAGATATAAGGGCTCTGTGAGAGATTACAACCGTAAGGTAAATAAAATAACTGACAAGAGAAAAAAACAGGCCTGCTATAGATCAGAAGTAGAAATCAAAGAAAGAAGAAAAACGAAAAAAGCCAGTTACATAAAGCAACTGGCTTTTAAAATCTGGAGCGGGAAACGAGATTCGAACTCGCGACCCCAACCTTGGCAAGGTTGTGCTCTACCAACTGAGCTATTCCCGCGTAACAATATTATTGCTTACAATAATAGTATCTTCTTAAAAAGAAGATGGCGTCCCATAGGGGGTTCGAACCCCTGTTACCGCCGTGAAAGGGCGGTGTCCTAGGCCACTAGACGAATGGGACACATACCTTACTTAAAAGGTGACACCCGATAAGACCGACAACAAGTTAACCATTTGACCAAATCAGCAAATATTGGAGCGGGAAACGAGATTCGAACTCGCGACCCCAACCTTGGCAAGGTTGTGCTCTACCAACTGAGCTATTCCCGCATCACAACACTATTTACTATCAACATACGGTTTCACGCCGACATGCTGTAAACAGCAACAAGAAATGGCGTCCCATAGGGGGTTCGAACCCCTGTTACCGCCGTGAAAGGGCGGTGTCCTAGGCCACTAGACGAATGGGACGTGGTCTTGCAAATAACCCCTCATCGAAGGATGGCGCGCATTTTATAGACGACCAAAGAGAGTGTCAACCACTTTTTTCTTTTCTTATCAGAAACTTCCATTACTTTGCACTCAGGCTAAATCATCTCTAAAGCCTTGGCTTTGAATCATCTTTTTAAAATTCGCGCTGATGGTTTTTTTTTCTTATTATTCATCAAGATGTATTGCAACTGCTGTTTTAAGTTTTTCCGGATCATGCCGATAGTCACTATATATATGAAGCTGTATCTTCATTTATAGTGAATAATAGTGGACACTTGCTACACAAGTGAAAAGCTTATCAGGTATCAGAAACTACAAGCTCAGGATAAAGGGAACCTGGAATGTCATCAGTGATCATTCTTGGCGTTGTGCTTTCATTAGCACTGGGCCTCGTATTTATTGTCTACTCGAAGCAGGCTGCAGAAAAGAAGCGCATCGAGCATATTCGCTATTTACGCTCTTTGGGAGACAGAGCCAGAAACTTAATGTTTTTAATGGAAGAGGTTCCCGCACACTACCTGGACCAGAATATGCGTATATTTCTGTCCCGCAGTGTTGTGGAGTTATTCCAGCAACAGTACGAAGCAGACCCCGATGATAAAGTTGCCAAGCATTTAGAAAATGCCAAGCAAATGTTGGAACTTGCCACTAAAAATAAAAATGTTTCCGCCGTTCCTGTCACTGATATTCAGACCGCCAACAATGTACGTCGCAACCTGAAACTGCTGCATAAGCATGTATCGGTTCAGTATCAGGAAAAGAAGATATCCCACGCGATGGCTCAGGGGTTCCTGAAACAGCTCAGAAAGGCTTTCACGCAAACGATTATTGAGGTGTATATCTCAGCCGGTAAAAAAGCAGAGCGTGAAATGAAGCATAAAATTGCGGCTCTGCATTACCGTCGCGTTATTAGTGAAATGGGTAAAAACAATCAGGGCGGCGATTACACCGATCAGATTCTGGCAACCAAAAGACGGGTTGATGAGCTGGAAGAATCAGCGGCTAAACAGGAACAACAGGAACGCCTGGAAGGACAACAAGGTGACCAGCTGACCAAAGAGCTGGAAAAAATGGTAGAAGAAGAAGATCAGTGGAAGAAAAAACAGGTTTATGATTAACCAATCTGCTCAGTAACTCTTGTTTAGGATGCAGCACTATGTCTGATACTAAAGAATCAAATACGCCACTGCAAAAAGATGATCAGCAATGGCGTCAGGAGCTTTCTTCAGAGCAGTATGATATTTGCCGCTGTGGCGGAACGGAACCTCCCTTCAGCGGAAAGTACTACCATCATCATGAAACGGGCACTTACCTTTGCGCCTGCTGTAAAGCACCGCTTTTTGACTCAGATACAAAGTACGAGTCCGGTAGTGGTTGGCCCAGCTTCTGGCAATGCCTTAATGATCAAGCGATCAAAGAGCGTACCGACCAAAGCCACGGCATGTTACGCACAGAGATTCTCTGCAATGCCTGTGATGCGCATTTAGGTCATATCTTTCCCGATGGCCCCCAACCCACAGGCTTACGTTACTGCGTTAACTCCGCATCTCTGGATTTTGCCATTAAAGAATCTGATGTCTGACGCTTTCTTGCATTAAACTACTGATAAAATCCTACCTGCTTGTTATAATTTTTCCCTTTATCAAGCCGCTTCATGCTGAAGCGGCTTGTTGCGTTCAGAGCGACAGGAGAGCCCTATGGCGATGTTAGGTTGGTATCCGGGACATATGAATAAGGCACGCCGGCAAATTAAAGACGCTCTGCCTGAAATCGATGTTATTATCGAAGTGCTGGATGCTCGACTACCCTACTCCAGCGCCAATCCCATGCTAAATGAGCTACGCGGCAACAAGCCCTGCCTGAAGATCCTGAGCCGTGATGACCTGGCTGATCCAACTGTTACCAAACGCTGGATCAGACACTTCGAAGAACAGAACGAAACACGGGCAATTACGGTCACGACGACAGAGTCCCGCACCCTGAAACAAATCCCAAAAATCGTCAAAGAGATGGCTGGCCAGGTACGCAAAGACCGGCCTGTGCGGGTTATGGTGATGGGGATACCTAACGTTGGTAAATCGACCTTGATTAACAGCTTGGCAGGCAAAAAAGTCGCTAAGGTTGGAGATGAGCCTGCGGTTACCAAGCGCCAGCAAAAAATTGCACTGCCATCCGGTATTGCCATTATTGACACCCCCGGAGTGCTTTGGCCCCGTATTGAAGATCAGAACAGCGCTTACCGTCTGGCAACATCAGGTGCTATCCGCAATACGGCTATCGACTATCTGGACATCGCCATGTTTGCGGCGGGAGAGCTTATGGTACGCTACCCTCAGCCTTTATCATCCCGCTACAAGATGAATAAATTACCAGAAACCCCGGAAGCTATACTCGAACTTATCGCCAGTAAGCGTGGCGGATTAAAGGCTGGAGGCCAGATCGACTGGCATAAAGCCTCAGAAGTATTGCTGAATGACCTTCGGGGTGGCCACATGGGTCGACTGTCTCTGGAGGTGCCGGAAGATATCCCTGATCCTGTGGATGAAAGTGAGAATGAAACTGAAACCACTGTCCCCGCTACCGACTGAGCCTATAGATCTTCGGGCATAATACCTTCAGTCAAGGTCTACCAGACCTTGCCTGAGAGAGAGCCTGCTCAACCGTATAAAAAACAGTTCAAGGTAAACGCCCATTTATGTCTAAACCCTCCACACCAAGTTCAGATCAGAGAACGCCATCAGAGGACAGGCGCCAGAGGCCTTCTGCTGCGTCAACGCTGGATGACGCAACAGGAGGACTCTATCGGAAGTTATCTGAACTCAACCTGTTTGACACTCTAAGCAACCATTTTCATTCCGATGATTTCAATGCTACCCGCAGTGAATATATACGTACCCGTGTTAATATCCTGGGCTTTATTTTTGCTATTTTTGCCCCTCTGTGGATTCCTATAGATTATCTGCTATTGACACCTGATGACGCTGGAGCCATCGCTATTTATAGGCTACTACTGTCCATCGCAATGCTGGGGCTGCTTCTGGTTAACAATATCCGCAAGAGAAACCTTCAGCACTCACTGCTTTGTTTAACATTACTTATTATTTTCCCGGCACTTTTCTATACGGTCTGTCTGCTTCAGTTATCAGGTAACGATACCCTGATAGGTTACAGCTTTATCCCATTTCTTCTGGTTGCCATACTTAGCGTTTTTCCCCTCACCTTGATTGAAGCCAGCTTTCTGGGGATTGGACTGATTGCTGCTCTGCTCTTCAATGACTTTTATTACGATACTCTTTTTACTCTGTCAGGCTTTAAAGACCTCTGGTTAATCAGCGTTCTTCTGGTCATCGCCCTGTGGGCTAACCAGGCCCAGCTGCATATGCTGCTTCGTCTTTATCGCCAGGCCACCCGGGATCCTCTCACAGGTCTTCTGAACCGTCGGGTTATGATGGAGCGCGTAAAAGAGATGAGCAAAACCTGGAGCAAGTCGGAACAACCGATGGTCAGCATTCTGATGCTGGATCTGGATCGCTTTAAGCGGATAAATGACACATACGGACATCTGACCGGTGACCAGGTACTACAGGCTTTCAGTCAGATCATGAAGGATGAATTACGCGACACGGATATACTAACCCGTTATGGTGGAGAAGAGTTTACGGCGATTCTACCCGGATCAGATATGGAGAATGCAAGCCATGCCGCAGAACGTATCCGTATGCATTGTGAACAATCCTGGGTAGCTTCAACCGATAATGAACCTATACGCTTCACTGTCAGTATAGGTGTTGGTGAATTAAAGCCGGGCGAAACCTTTAATGACGCACTACACAGGGTAGACAACTCTCTCTATGAGGCAAAAAAAACCGGACGAAATAAAGTGGTTCAGGCTGACTGAACCACTCTGAGTAGGCCTGCGCTCAGGCAGGCCCGGGACACCAAGTCCCAGCAGAAAGCTACTACCGACCCTGCCAGCAAGCGGGGCGCTTACCCAAAAAAGCGTCAACCCCCTCCTGTGCATCATGGGCCAGCATATTTTCTGTCATCACCCGACTGCAATAGTCATAAGCTTCGCTCTGTGTCATATCCCGCTGCTGATAAAACGCTCCTTTACCGACCTTAAGTGTGTAGGAGGATTTGGCCGCAATCAGCTGGGCCACCTGATCAACCCGTGCATCCAGTTCTTCCGGCGCAACCGACTCATTAATCAAGCCTACCTGTTCCGCTTTATCAGCCGAAACCATTTCACCGGTCAATAGCATGGCCATCGCCTGCTTAGGGTGCACAGCACGGGTCAGAGCCACCATAGGGGTCGAGCAGAAAAGACCGATATTAACGCCCGGCGTTGCAAATCGGGAGTCCGCTGCGGCATAGGCCAGGTCACAGGTTGCCACTAACTGACAACCCGCTGCCGTGGCAATACCATGTACCTTGGCGATCACCGGCTGCGGAATAGATTGAATTTTCGCCATCAGGTCTGCACAGGTGGAAAAGGTTTCCTGATAAAAAGCCTCAGTGCCCCCTTCTTTCATCTCTCTGAGGTCATGGCCAGCGCAAAACCCTTTACCGCTACCGGAGATAACAATCACTTTAATCGATTTATCATCCGCCAAAAGACCCAGCTGATGAACCAACGCCTGCATGCAGCCCAGTGAAAGCGCGTTGTAAGCCTTAGGCCGGTTAAGCATCAGATAGCTAACCCCGTCTTTATCCTGACGCAAGACCAGCGCCTCATTTCCCTGATTTAAATGAGCCGACTGAGCTTGATGAGATTGTTTTCCTGACATAAAAACGGTCCTTTTTATTGTTTGAATTCAGTTTATCAGCAAAACAGCATATCACCTTAGCAAAAAAAACCCATTAGTCAGGCTATTCATCTGTTTATCGTCTTACCAAAGACCGATAAATTATTTAATATGGTTCTTTCTAAAAAAATGAGGCAAATACTGCCCCACCCTATACCCCTTACCGCACAACGGAACCCGTATGCAAACCATCAAAAAGTCCACAAAACTGAACAATGTATGTTACGACATCCGTGGACCTGTCCTTGAAGAAGCCAAACGAATGGAAGAGGAAGGTCACCGTATTCTTAAACTGAATATCGGCAACCCGGCCCCATTCGGCTTTGAGGCACCGGAAGAGATTCTGCAGGATGTACTCTATAACTTGCCCAATGCCCAGGGCTACTGCGAATCCAAAGGTTTGTACTCGGCCCGTAAAGCAGTAATGCAGGAGTGTCAGCGCAAAAAAATCGACAACGTCTCCATTGAGGATATCTACCTCGGTAACGGCGTCAGTGAACTGATCGTCATGGCAACTCAGGGTTTACTGAATGACGATGATGAGCTGCTGATCCCCGCTCCGGATTACCCTCTGTGGACCGCAGCAACCCGCCTGGCCGGTGGCAAAGCCGTACACTATATTTGCGATGAACAAGCCGACTGGTACCCGGACATAGAGGATATTCGCAGTAAAATCACCGATCGCACCAAAGGGATTGTGCTCATCAATCCCAACAACCCTACTGGAGCCCTCTACCCCGAGTCCCTGCTACTGCAGATTATCGAAGTGGCACGGGAGCACAACCTGGTCGTTCTGGCGGATGAGATCTACGACAAAATCCTTTACGACGAAGAGAAGCACACTTCCATCGCCAGTTTAGCAGACGATGTTCTGTTTCTGACCTTCAACGGGCTATCAAAGTCCTACCGGGTAGCTGGTTTTCGGTCCGGCTGGATGATTATCAGCGGCAATAAACACAATGCCTCAGATTTTATCGAAGGCCTGAGTATGCTCTCGTCCATGCGCCTTTGCGCCAATGTTCCGGCTCAGCATGCGGTTCAGACAGCCCTTGGCGGTTACCAGAGCATTAACGACCTGATACTGCCCGGCGGACGCTTGAAAGAGCAGCGAGACCTGGCCTGGGAGATGCTGGACAATATCCCCGGCATCAGCTGTGTCAAGCCGAAAGGGGCACTCTACCTGTTCCCTAAACTGGACGTGAAGCGCTTTAATATCCATGACGATGAGAAGTTCGCTTTCGACCTTCTCAAACAGGAAAAAATGCTGATTGTGCAAGGAACCGCATTCAACTGGCCGGAACCTGATCACTTCCGCATCGTTTCACTGCCTTACGTCGATCAGCTAGAAGATGCCATCAATCGCATCGACCGTTTTCTGAGCAAATACAGCCAGTAAAACCGGACGATATCCAAAGAACCTGATACCCCGACTCAATCGGGGTATTTTTTCACAAATATCTTTTTTTGCTCAATGGCTATGGAACCAAAAAAAGTGACCGCTATCAAAAGGCAACATTGGTTTAATAATGTTCCCAAAGAAACTCCGGCTAAGGCAGCTGCGTAACAACTAAAATGTGAACGCACCTTGCAACCGGACGTTTCAACCCAATTTAATGTATAACTATTATTTAAAAAGCTGATTAACTTGATGGAGAATTCGCAAAAATGATGCGTATCGGACTATTCCTTTTAACGAACCTGGCTGTACTTGTAATTGCGGGTATCGTTCTTAGCGTACTGGGGGTAGGCAGCTATAAGTCAGGTGGCAGCCTCAACCTGACCAGCCTGCTGATCTTCTGCGGTGTTTTCGGCATGACAGGCTCTCTGATCTCTCTGTTTATGTCTAAAACCATCGCTAAAATGAGCACCCGTACTCAGGTTATTGATCAGCCCCGTAATGAAACCGAAGCCTGGTTACTGCAAACGGTTGCCGAACTGTCACAAAAAGCAGGCATCAAGATGCCGACCGTGGGTATTTTCCCAGCGATGGAATCGAATGCTTTTGCAACGGGCTGGAACCGAAATGATGCCTTGGTATCGGTTAGCGCCGGATTGCTACAGCGCATGAGCCCTGATGAAGTACGCGCTGTTCTGGCCCATGAGATCGGCCATGTTGCCAATGGTGACATGGTGACTCTGGCGCTAATTCAAGGCGTGGTGAACACCTTTGTTATGTTTGTAACCCGTGTTGTAGTTTACGCAATTGATCAGTTCACCGCCAACGAAGAAGGTGAAGGCGGCCTGGGCTGGGTTGCCGAAATGGTACTGACTATTGTGCTGGATATCCTGTTTGGCATTCTGGCTTCTGCTGTTGTTGCCTGGTTCAGCCGTAAGCGTGAGTTCAAAGCAGATCACGCTGGCGCAACCCTTGCGGATCGTCAGTCGATGATCTCTGCTCTGCAACGCCTGAAAGCAGAGTCTGGTGAGGAAAGCATGATGAAAGGCTCAATGACAGCTCTTGCTATCTCCGGTGGCAGAATGTCAGCTATGTTTGCATCTCACCCACCACTGGATGAGCGTATCGAAGCACTTCAGCGTGGCCGCTAATCCGTTAGGAAATATTGATTAGCTTCCGGATAAAGATCAGGAAGATGTCTTACAAAAGAAACGGTCTGCTTACTGCAGGCCGTTTTTTATAGGCAGGCCTTATACCGGCAATAATGTCTTTAAAATAGCGCTGAATACACTTTACTCAAGCAAGCACTTTTCAATCGTCATATAGCAGAAAACAGCATCTATCATATTTGTTTTATCATATAATTCTTAATTATCCGCAGTTGCAACTCAATGGAAGGGGAAATATCCGCTGATGATGGAATATATCACCTGTAATTCTCTGTAACTCAAAAACCGGTTACCGCCAAACCCTGTAAGCGAAGGTCTTAATCATGTCTGATCTATTATTGCCAGCCAACGAAACAGAACGCCTTCAGCATCTACATGAACTGGCGATTCTTGATTCAGGGCGAGATGCTGCGTTTGACCGACTGACAGAACTGGCAAGAGACCTTTTTGACACCCCCATCGCTTTAGTATCACTAGTGGATAAAAACCGGCAATGGTTTAAGTCTGAGCAGGGATTTAACTGTACCGAAACCCATAGGGATATCTCCTTCTGCTCTCACGCCATATCCCTGGGTGAAAACCTGGTCATCCCCGATACACTTGCTGATGAGCAGTTTCGGGACAATCCTTTAGTCACCGGTGAACGCTCAATTCGTTTTTATGCCGGCATCCCCATCAGCATTAGCGACGGGTTACACCTGGGAAGTTTCTGTATTCTTGATACCCGGCCAAGAACCCTATCTGCCCGGGAGGTGCTCCGCCTGGAGCAGCTCGCCCGTCAGGCTGAAGAGCTGATTCGCCTGCATCAGCAAACCCTTATACTTGCCCGTGAAAAAAACGAAGTGGGTATCAGCCGTGCCCGTTACCGTGCCATTGTCGATTCAGCGGCAGCGGGCATCATCCGTATCAACCACCTCGGCACCATTCTTGAAGTTAATCCCTTCGCCCAGCAGCTTCTCGACTACAGTGAAGAGGAGCTAAAAGGCCAGAATGTTAAAGTGATCATGCCCAACCCATGGGCAAGAGAACATGACGACTACCTGAGCCGATTTATGCAAAGCGGCCAGGCCAAGATCATTGGCAAAGGCCGGGAAGTTGAAGCCCGGCGGAAAGATGGCACACGATTACCGATTCACTTAGGGGTCAGCGAGGTTCATAACAACCAACCTGAAGAGCGCCAGTTCATTGGTATTTTATCGGACCTGCAGGATGTTCGGGCGGCTCAACGGGCAGAGCAGCAAGAGAAAACACTACTGAAAATCCTCCATCAGGGCCTGACTGATTATCAGGCGCTGCTTTCAAAAGACAAACTTTGGGCCTTTCTTATGGAAGCTCTCAAGGAGCTGACTGACAGTGACTATGCATTCATCGGTGAAGTTTTATTGGTTGATGGTCGCAAAGCTCTCAAACTACATGCCATAACGGACCTGTCATGGAGTAAAGAGTCCAAGTTACTGATGGATAAGCTGGTGGCAGGCGATATGTTACTCAGCAACCCGGATACTCTTATTGGTAAAGTATTCGCCGATGAAGAGTTAATTATTGATAACAAGATGCAGGAACGGTTTGAGAACAGTTATCTGCCTCCGGGTCACCCGGAACTTTATCGCTATATGGGTGTACCTATATTTGATCAGGGTGAAGTGATTGGTATGTTTGCCATCGCGAACAGCCAAAAGGACTATCAACCGGAACTGGCCGAGTGGCTGAATCCTTTTACCAGTACCTGCGCATTACTGATTCGCCTGTACCGGCAAATGCATGAGCGTGAGCAAATCAATGGACAGCTACGCCAGGCACGGGATGCGGCTCAGCAAGCCAGCCAGGCAAAAAGTGAATTCCTCTCATCGATGAGCCATGAGCTGCGTACACCAATGAATGCGATTCTGGGATTTGCTCAGCTTCTGCAGTCCGGTAAGCATCCGCTGACAGATCGCCAGCAACGCCATGTAAAGCAGATCTACAAAAGCGGGCAGCATCTGCTTGCTCTGATTAATGATGTCCTGGATCTGGCCCGCATTGAGGCAGGCCGTATCAGCGTTTCTCTGGAATCGCTTAATGTACGGGAAATGATGCTGGATGCACTGGAAGGGCTACAACCGATAGCAGACCAATATCAGATTCTTCTGCAGCCGGATGAAAGCACGAATCAAACCATCTGGGTCACTGCTGATTATACCCGCTGCCAGCAGGTACTGATAAACTTGGTTACCAATGCTATTAAATACAATCGCCCTGAAGGCCGTGTATTTATACGCTGTAAAATACAAGGAAATCAACTGCGTATTGAAGTTGAAGATACCGGTGAAGGTATCTCTTCAGATAAGCTTGAACAGTTGTTCCAACCCTTTAGCCGACTCGGCGCTGAGAATTCCGCCATCGAAGGCACAGGCATCGGCCTGGCCCTGAGTCAACAGCTGGTCGAGCTGATGCGAGGGCGTATCGGTGTGGAGAGTGAGGAGCACAAGGGAAGCTGTTTCTGGTTTACACTACCACTGGCT
Source organism: Oceanospirillum sp. (assembly GCF_048265165.1). Taxonomy (GTDB): domain Bacteria; phylum Pseudomonadota; class Gammaproteobacteria; order Pseudomonadales; family Halomonadaceae; genus Oceanospirillum. Next base: position 81,755 of record NZ_JBLXCD010000005.1, read on the forward strand.
GAGCAGAGCACTACCGAGCCTTACAACACGGCTCAAAGAAGCGATGTGGAACAAAAGGGAATTCATCTGCTATATGTGGAAGATAATCCGGCTAACCAGCGTTTACTGGAAGCTTTTGTTGACGAACATCCGGACTACCGGCTATCACTGGCCTCCTCCGCAGAGATCGCCCTAGAGATGGCCGCCTCAGACATACCGGATCTGATTCTGATGGATCTTGACCTGCCTGGTATTACAGGGATTCAGGCACAACAAATGTTATCCCGTAACCCTCTAACCCGGAAAATACCTGTTATTGCAGTCTCCGCAGCAGCTTCAGATAAGTGTCGCTCCGAGCTTATGTCAGACGGCTTTATCGATTACCTCAATAAACCTCTGGATATGGATCAGTTACTCCAGACACTGCAAAAACAACTGGAGCACTAACTGTGGATAGCCAAAGCTCATTGAATACTGATGCAGACATCCTGATTCTTGATGACAATGAGGTCAACGTCGATCTACTGGCCAGCATGCTTGAAGATGAAGGCTTTGAGCAGATTGAGTGTATGACTGACCCGCGAAAACTCATGCCCAGGGTTAAGCAAAAGTGTCCGGATCTGATTTTCCTTGATATCCGCATGCCTCACATTACAGGTCTTGAGCTTCTGCAACAGCTTCGGGATCAACTGCCGGACAAACAGCCTGCAGTGATTATTCTGACAGCCAATACAGACCAGAGCACCCGTTACCAGGCATTGGAGCTGGGTGCCCGGGACTTTCTGACCAAGCCCTTCGATAACAAAGAAGTCTTGCGCAGGCTGGAGAATATTCTTCAGGAGCATATAAAGCTTCAGCAACAGATGTTCCGTGCCGACGAGCTGGAAACACTGGTACAACAGCGCACTTCTGAGTTACGCCGAATGACCGTCGAAGACCCTTTAACCGGACTGCCAAACCGGCGGGGGTTACTCAACCTGCTCCATGAACGCCTGCAGAAAGGTAAACCTCAACTGCTCTATTTCTTCTCCGTGGATGGTCTAGAGGAAATGGCCCGGTTGCACGGGCTTGAAGTAGCGGAGAATCTGGCACTGGCCTTAAAAAACAGAGCCATAGCACACCGTCAGCCAGGAGATATCCTTGGTCTATGGAGCAGTACCGAATGGGTTCTGCTGCGCGAAACCAAACAGGCGGCAGAGCTTTCCTGCCAACAACTGGCAGATCACGTAACCCCACTGCTGGACACTATCCGAGAACCCATCGATTACCAGGAGTTTCGGATACGACTCAATGTGCGGGCAGGATTGAGTGCATCCGGTGCCCAGCGTTCAGCAGAGAACCTGATCCGCCTGGCTGCTTTGGCAGTGCCTGAAAAACCGAATACCTGGCGAGACTATACACCGGAGCTGGAAGCCCAATTACAGCAGAAGGTGACGCTACAGGAAGCCCTGAATCAGGCAATTGAACGTCAGGAGTTGGAACTTTACTTCCAGCCCAAGATTACCCTGAAAAATCAGCAATGCCATGGCGCGGAAGCCCTCCTGCGCTGGAGTCACCCTGATTTAGGCCGCATACCTCCTGATGTTTTTATTCCGGTAGCAGAAAAAACCGGGCAGATTATAGAGATAGGCCAGTGGGTATTAGATCAAAGCTGCCAGAAGCTGAAGCAGTGGCGTGACCAACAGCTGGTTGCTGATAACTTTGTGTTAGCCATTAACGTAGCCAGTCAGCAACTGATTCAGTCTGACTTTGCTCACAAATGCCTAAACACCTTACAGCGCTATCAGTTGCCCCCAGGCTCACTGGAGATAGAAGTCACAGAGTCCGGTCTGATGACCGATATGGTCGCCGCCCTGGAGCAGCTCTGTCAGTTAGCGGCAGCGGGAATATCCATCGCCATTGATGATTTTGGCACCGGATACTCCTCTCTGGCCTACCTGAAAGAACTGCCGGTTTCGGTGCTTAAAATTGACCGCACTTTTATTAAAGATATGCATGAGAGTGACCGGGACAAGAAACTGGTGGAAACCGTGATGCAGATGTCGGAGAACTTCAACTTTATCACCGTTGCGGAAGGGGTTGAAAATGAAGAGCAGCTGGACATTCTGAGAGGTTTCAACTGTGAGTTAATTCAGGGCTACTATTACTCGCCACCTCTGGCTGAAAAAGCCCTGCTGCAATACCTGCATGCGATCAATGACTAGCCTGTAACGATTGCCTGTCTGCCCCGGAAAAATAATAGCCGGATTTATCGAAGATATCGGTAAGTCCGGCCAGTAAGCAGGAAGTGTTAGCGTCGCTTTTTGCTAAACGATCATCACCGGGCATTTGGCATGGGCTGCCACCCGCTGCGAAACACTTCCCAGAAACATACCATCCACATCGGTATGAGTACCTTTTGAACCCATAACAATCAGATCAACCTCTTTAGTTTGTGCAAAAGACACAATTTTTTTAGAGGGGCGTCCTCCTTTAACAAAACCACGGCAGGTTACACCCTGCTTCAGGGCATGTTTTTTGGCCTGATCCACAACATCTCGGGCATATTCTGTCAGTGCCTGATCCGGGATCTGCATCTCATCCGGGCGAACCATGGATAAAGATGCCTCGAATAAGCTGTGATGTTTGTACACACAAAGCAGATAGATTTCAGCTTCGCCATCCTGCTGACGAGTTAATTGCTGTAGTTCAATCGCTTTATCTAAAGCATCCAGGGCTGTTACTGAGCCATCCACCGCCACTAAGATTCTTTTAAACATATCGAACTCCTTAATCCTGAGTTAATCACTGAATGCCACATCCCGAAGGAAGAGGGCAATTTCAGGAAAAGCCACGAGCAATCCGGCCGAGAACAGCAAAATAGCAATAAAGGGCCCAGTTCCCCGAACGACTTCCCAGTAAGGTTTCTTAAAGATTGCGATGGCGGTAAAAATATCACAGCCAAAAGGAGGTGTTGCCGAACCGATGGCAACCTGCAGTGTGATAATGATCCCAACGTGAACCGGATCAAGACCTGTCGCTTCTATGGCCGGTGCAAAAATCGGCGTCAGCACCAGAATAACAACAATAGGATCAACAAACATACAGGCAACAAAAAAGGCCACTGAGATCGCGACCAGAACACCAACCGGCCCCATATCATTGATACCAACGGCATCCAGAATAGTTTGAGGTATCTGCGCAAAAGAGATAATCCAGGAAAAGCCGTTCCCCACACCCACCAGGATAAAAACTACCGCCGTAATCAAGCCCGTGGATTTGGCAATCGTGTAGATATCTTTACTGCTCAGGGAGCGGAAGACACCAAATTCCAGAATGACCGCATAAAGTACGCATACCGCAGCCGCTTCAGTCGGGCTAAATACACCACCATAAATGCCGCCAACAATAATAACGGGAAACATCAGTGGCCAGATTGCCATGCGAGTCGCTTTAAAACGCTCACTCCAGCTCGCTTTTTCCTCTGTTGGTACATTGTGAACAGTGGCGTAAATCAGACAGTAGGCAGAAAACAGAAACAGGATCATCAGACCCGGGCCGATACCGGCAATAAACAGTTCTGCAATAGATGTTTCCGAGATCACACCATAGATGATCATGCCGATACTGGGGGGAATCAAAAAGGCAATGTCGCTGGCATTGATAATCAGCGCCAACGAGAACGAGTCAGAGTAACCCGCTTTTAACAGTTTCGGTCTGAGCGCTGAGCCCACAGCAACAACCGTCGCCTGAGTCGAACCGGACACGGCACCAAACAAAGTACAGGAAGTCGCAGTACTGATCGCCAGCCCCCCTCGGATATGTCCGATAAAGGTCATCACCATATCAATCAGGCGGTTGGCAGATTGCCCTCGGGTCATAATATCTGCAGCCAGAATAAACATAGGAACGGCAATCAATGAGGCCGGACGAATACCACCCAGCACCTGCTGGATAAAAGTATCCATCTGCCCAATACCGCCAAACATCATATAAAAACCGGCAAGGGCTGCGGTAATCAGGGGAATCATCATTGGAAAACCGAGCAAAAGCAGCACGATCATGATCAGCATTAGGGTTGTAGCCATGATAAATCCTTATGCATTATTTTTTTTAAGATCATTTTTATCACTGAGCCGAAAACTCTTAGCTCAGACCTCGGACTCATCATCGGCATACCCATCAAGTACCCCCGTAGACAGGTAAATATCCTTACTGGTGAGGTTTTTTATGACCGTCAGAAAATACTGTATGCCTGTAATCGCAAAGCCTATGGGAACCCAGATATAGATCCACCAGATCGGAAAGCCCAATGCAGGCAAAATACGCCCTCGTTTGAAAACATCTGAGACATATTCAAAAGAAAGCCAGGCAAGTAAAAACATAATGCACGAGGTTATCAGTGCAATCATAATCATGGCCCACTTCCGGGCCTGATGGGGCAAGGAATCATAGATGGCAGACATTCGGATATGCCGTCCCTGACGGGCCGCATAGCCAATACCGGCAAAGGTAATAAGAATGATAAGAATCCGGTTAATTTCACCGGTAAAAAAAAGTCCCTGACCAAAACCAAACCGGGCAACAACATTAACGCAGGTGTTCAGTGCCATCAGTAACACGCCCGCAGCCAGCATAAAGGCTTCTACTTTACTGATCAGGTTGTCGAATTTGCCCAGAAGGCCGGGGAGCTCAGAGTGATAGGTTAAATTCTCAGAATCCGTCATGGCATTTCGCTCATGCTTCGGCAAACGATGTTGCCGTTAATATCTGACAGAGAGACCCGCTCAGCCGGGCCTCCCTGACGTCAGTATCCATTAAAAAAGATACGCAGAAGGGCTTACTTGGCAACCGCATCCAGATCAGTTTTAAACTGCTGCAGGAGTACTTTGCCACTTTCCCCAGCCATTTCATAAAAGGTTTCCTCAACCTTAGGGGCACGGGCTTTAAACTTTGCGATCTGGCGATCCGTCAGGCGGGTCACCGTCACCTTGTCACTACTTTTAACAATCTTATCCAGAGCCCGATCTGCTAAACCATCAATATGCTTCATCGTTTCGTTAAAAGCATATTCAGAAGCATCCCGAACCACCTGCTTGTCGCTCGCAGAAAGATCATCAAAGAAGTCTTTGTTCGCCATGGAGGCCGTCGTAAACCAGCCGTGGCCGGTAAAGATCAGGTTAGGGGAAACCTCATAAAGACCACCGGATTCAATCCAGAAAATTGGATTTTCCTGCCCCTGAATCATATTGGTCTGCAGTGCACCATACACTTCACCCCAAGGTAGCGGTGTTGGGGTTGCACCAAAGGCTTCGTAGGTCGATGACAACAGAGGATTCGTCATCACGCGAATTTTTTTGCCTTTAAAATCCTGCGGATTGGTCACCGGCTCATCTGCTGTGACAACCATCTCCCCCTCAGGGTACATCTTCAGAAGTTCCAGGCCTTTATCTGCATAGAGTTCAGTAAAGTCTTCATTGATCGCCTTACTTTCACGGAAAAACTTAACCACAGTTTCCATATCAGTCGGTAAAAGATAAGGAATAAAAAAGATCTGAGCCTCGGGAATCAAAGAACCAGTGAACCCCGGTGACTGGTTAACAAACTGCAGAATACCCGCCTGCGTTTGCTCCATAATATCGTCGGATTCACCCAGCTCACCGAAACGATAGACCTGAAGTGTATGCTCAGAGTTATCTTCGATATATTCCTTAAATTTAAGGGCGTACACATCCTGTACATCACCTTTGTATTCCTCATGGGCATAGCGCCACGTATCGGCTTGTGCAACCCCGGTTGCCGTTGCCAGAGTGGCGGCTACGCAGGAAATACCTGCGATTTTCTTTAATTGACTGGTTAGAGACATCATGTCGCTCCATCTTTCCGACACTGCCGAACAAGGCAGTAGAATTGATCCGGGCACCCCTGACCCCCTTAAACTCTCTTATCCTTATCGGGAGACCCGACATCGATAGAGTTCAATGGATCCGACATACCCAGCAAACTGAACAGGCTAAACCTGTTATGGAGAGCTTCGAACGGTTCTCTCCGATACAGACAGGTAATACACACCTGCCTTTTTTAACGTAGCTAAATTTATGATTCAGCGTCAAGGCGTGAATAAAAAACAAATTAACGCATAAATTGAGACTTTTAGGAGTGAGTTATAACCTTTCTACCGAAAGCGGAATCTACTCAAAATCAGCACACAAGCGGTGTCTGCAGGATTTTAAAACCAGAAACCAGGCAAAAAATACCCGGTAAAAACCGGGCATTTCACTAAAAAAAGGGATATTTTTTATTAGAACAATAATTAACCGTTTGATTAAAAAGACTTATTTACCCAGACGAACAGAAAAACCAAATTTCTCCAGCCGGTCACCCAATTTTTTCTGGCTGGTTTTCAGTTGCACTTTAAGAGTGTCAAATTCACGGCGTACCGGGTAAGTGCGCCTCAGCTCATCAAATGCCTGACCTAACGATTGGTTCTGCCGCCGAGCTTTACTAAAGGCCCGACGTAGTGCCATATCATCATTCCGAACATCGTAACAAGCGCGAATTGCAGTGAGAGTGGCCTGCCAACGATGGGCCTGATTTGAAAATGAAAGCTTGCGTAAAGGTGGCTCCGGGATAAGCTGCCCCAGCTTTTTGCGGGCGGGTAAGCCGAAATACCCACAAACAGCCCGATAGACCATCTCGGTGCCGCCAAGCTTGCCATCAAGGCTATAGCCGGCAATATGTGGCGTACCTATATCCACCAGTTCCAAAAGTTCATAGTCAATATCCGGTTCCGACTCCCATACATCAAGCACCGTGACTAAATCGCCTTTCTCCTGCAGCCTTCGCTTTAGTGCTACCGTATCGACAGCGGATCCCCGACCACTGTTGATCAACACAGTCTCCGGTTTCAGCTTGTTGATGCGGGTTTCATTCAGCAGATGCAGAGTTGGGTGATCACCATGTTTAATCAGCGGTGTATGCATGGAGATAATGTCAGATTGCCCCAACAACTCATCCAGATCAGTAAAACCCTCAGCACCTTCAGTCAATGCACGAGGTGGGTCATTTACCAATACCTTGATGCCGATCTCCTGTAAACGATCCTTCAGCCGCCGTCCCACATTGCCAGCCCCGATAATACCGACAGTTTTCTCTTTTAAAATAAAGTCTTCCTGATCTGCCAGCAAAGACAACACACTCAGAACATATTCAACCACCGAGTTCGCATTGCAACCCGGTGCATTGGCAAAACCAATATTATTCGCCGCCAGGTACTCCTGATCGATATGATCACAGCCGATGGTGGCCGTTGCGACAAAGCGCACTTTTGAGCCTTCCAGCAACGCCGGACTGATATTCGTAATAGAGCGAACCAGTAGCACATCTGCCTTTTGAATCTGCTTCTGAGTCATAGAACGCCCCGGAAGTGTTTCAATCGTACCCAGTTCAGAGAAAAACTCCTGAACAAGAGGGATATTCTCATCGGCAATAATGTGCATCTGTCTTCCTCTGGTTTTATCCTGCCCTGAGTAAGACCTGCCAAAATAAACATCACGGCAGGAAAGGGCTTTTTATATCAACACTTTACAAATGCGAGGGATTCAGGCTCAATTCCTGCCACTGGTCAGAATTGGGTGAATCATTACGCATACCTATGGCGGCTTAAAGCCGTACTTGTTGGTGCAATTCATTCATTGAGAAGAACCTTCTCTGACAACCGGTACATTGAGCAATATCAGTCAGCAAAGTGCCTCTGATCCAGTATCAGAGCGTAGGCGCTTTCATTAAGGGACTACTGATCTGATCTCTGTTGATCACAGTAGTTGAGAATCATATCAGTCCGCAGGAGTTGCACAAGTGATTGTTCGCTGGCAAAACGAACATGATTACTGTCTGGTTCATATCCATCAGGATATGTTCGGCGACTGGCTATTAACCAAAGCCTGGGGACAGATCGGTACGCAATTTGGCGGCCTGACGCACTCCTTAGTAGAGTCCTATGATGAGGCTGTCACTCTGATGGAAAGCATCGGCACTATTCAGGAAAGTCGTGGTATGAAGCGCGTACTTCAGCTGGATGACAGTGAAGAAGCCGCCGATCTCTTCTCGGACCTGATGAGGGCCGGCGAACTTCCCACCGGTTAACCCAAAGACAAATAGCGTCTTGCAGCTTCAGCATCAAACGGCCAACCCAGCTCCTCTTCCTGGTCAGCAAGGCGGATTACGGGGATTCGAATCCCATATCGCTCCACCAGAGCTTCCTTCTCACTGATCTCCACCAACTCTAAAACCATACCCTCTTCTGCTATCAGCGGATGAACGATTGCCAATGCCTGCTCACAAAGGTGGCAGCCCAAGGTGGTGTAAAGATACAGAACCTTACTCATTATTGACTCCGTTTTTCATACTCTTAACAAAACCTCTCTCAGAAAGGCATCCTGGAGAATAAAAAACAGCCTGCCCGGACAAGCCCGACAGACTGCTGATAACGCTTACCGATCAATCGAAATAGCGTATCTCAAAACAATGATGGATCTTAGGATTACGGGCAAAATCCGTTGGCACCGATTCTTTAGAAATATCCTGCACATCAAACTCATCTAGAATCGATTCATCCATTTTGAAGCTGCGCAGATTATTAGAGAAGATCAAGGCACCACCTGGCGCCAGCACACGCATGGCATGACGTATCATGCGGGCGTGATCACGCTGAACATCCAGCACATCTTTCATCCGCTTCGAATTAGAGAAAGTTGGTGGATCCATAAAGATCAGATCAAACAGCCGCATATTTTCCTGCAGCCATTGAGTGCAATCAGCCTGAATAAATTCATGCTCTTCACCGTAAAAACCGTTCAGACGCATGTTCTTCTTGCCCCACTCCAGATAGGTGTTGGACAGGTCCACACTAACAGTGCTCCGGGCACCGCCTACCGCAGCATGAACTGTAGCAGTAGCGGTATAGCAGAAGAGATTCAGTACACGCAGGTCTTTTGACTGCTCACCAATGTAGGTACGAACAGGACGATGATCCAGAAACAGACCCGTATCCAGATAATCATCCAGATTAACCAGCAGCTTGCAGGGACCTTCGTTAACGGTCAGCATCTCGCGCTTCTTGTCCATTTTTTCATACTGTGCACGACCGGCCTGACGCTTACGCTGCTTCAGATGGATATTCGACGGGTTGATATTAAATACCGCTGGCAACACCTGAATCACATCCAACAAACGGCGCTCAGCTTTAGCAGGGTCGATGGTTTTAGGAGGTGCATACTCCTGAACATGCAGATGATCGCCGTAAACATCTACCGCAACCGCATATTCAGGAATATCAGAGTCATAGGCGCGATAGCACTCCGTTTTCTCTTTTTTCAGCCACTTTTTCAGGTTTTTCAGGTTTTTTCGCACCCGGTTTGCAAACATCCGCCCGCCATCACTCCAGGCCGATTCATCCATAATCAACTCTTCGGTGCTTTGAGTCGGTTTATCCGGGCGCACCCGCTGATCAGAATCTGCAGCTACAGCAAACAACAGAAGCTTACAGGGCAGAGCACCATTAAACATGTTGTACTGCTTGTGACTGCGCAGCCCCATCTTGTGACAAAGGTCGGTATTACCTGTGAAGACCGATACCTGCCAGCCTGGGAAAGACTCTTTCAGTCGATCCCCTAGGTGGCGATACAAATGGATCAACGACGGCATATCACTGATCCGTTCCCCATACGGAGGGTTCGTTGCCACAAGGCCTGCATCAAGATTGCCAGCATGGGTTGGCTGAACAAAGTAAGCCAGCTCTTTTTTCGTAACATTAACGATTTTATCCAGACCGGCACGACGAATATTTTTCTGCGCGGCAACAAGAGCTTTACCACTGGCATCATAACCGTAAATCAGCCCATCCCAACGCTTATGACCAATGGAAGCACGTGCTTCTGCCTCGTGTTCCACTTCTCGCCATAAATCAAAATCGTGCTGCTTCCAGGTAAAGAAGCCAAAGTGGCTGCGGTTCAGGCCTGGAGCCTGGTCCATTGCCATCAACGCCGCTTCAATCAACAACGTACCGGAACCACACATAGGATCGATCAGCGGCTTTCCTTCTTTGGCCAATTCAGGCCAGCCACTGCGGATCAGAATCGCCGCCGCCAGATTCTCTTTCAGAGGCGCCATGGCACCATCCAGGCGATAGCCCCTCTGATGCAGACTACTACCAGAAAGATCGAGGCTCAGCACCACTTCACCACGGTTCAGCCGCGCATTAACCCGCATCGACGGGCGCTCTTTATCCACCGAATGGCGATAGCCGGTTTTCTCTTTAAGTTGGTCAACAATGGCGTCTTTAACGCGCTGAGCGGCAAAGTGCGTATTACGGATCTCACGGTTAGTACCGGAAAAATCTACGGCCAGAGTCCCCATCTCCTGCATGTGGTCCTGCCAGTTGACCCACTGAACCGTATCGTACATCTCATCGGCAGTTTCCGCCGGGCCAACATATAACCGCAGCAATACACGGTTTGCCAGGCGAGACCATAAACAGAGACGATAGGCCACCTCCAATGTCGCCTGACACTCCACGCCCGCTACTTTTTCCCTAACACTTTCGGCACCCAGTTGCGCGCACTCCTGTGCCAGCAGACCTTCAAGGCTTTTCGGACAGGTTAAAAAAAGATCTAGTAAAGCCATTATTTCCCAGCCAATTCAACAGGCTAACTTTATTAGCATGTTTCGTTATTCCTGCACCGACTAAGCAGCTACAGGATTATGAAAAAAAGGTGTTCGACAAAGTATGACAATTCCACTACAACTAAGTTGTTGCCGCAGATTTTGCGCAAACGTCGTAAAACACAGTGAACTCTAAACCCCTAAACAGGTCATTAAAAGTACAGGCTCATTTTAGTTTTAAGAGTGTACTTCAACATCAGACCGGAGGTTAAAGAAACCTGATGTCTTTCAGATCTGATGCGATCTGATCCCGGACCTGAAAAAAAGGCACCCAGGTGCCACAGGACTTTACATTTAGGGAGTGTTTGTCAGAGGCCATATAACCGGCCTGCCGTGAAAGCTAAACAGAGCACGGTAATCAGACAAACTCCACAGATAGTTACGAGGCGTTACTCACTATGAAAAGACAAAAAAGAGACCCAGCCCAACGATCTTTTTTACGTGGTTACCAAGCAGGCGTATCCGGAAAATCCCGGGATTTATGCCCAAACAGTAACATTGATGCCCGGCAATACTGGATGAGCGGATGGCGAGAAGGCCGCGCAGATTCGTGGGCGGGTATGACTGGTGTCTCCGGAATCCACAAGAATCCGACCGTACTGCCTTAGACTGAAGCTACCTGGCAGCTTATCTGCTGGCCAGAGTTAAAGCGACATTGTCCATACCAGAATAACTCTAAGGCTCGCAACTGCGAGCCTTTTTAGTACTATTCTGAAATGCATCCCAACCCTGAAATGCACCCCGCCAGTTTAAGACCTACGAGATACCTGCAAAGCTGCAACCGCTTCAGCGACTTCTTTCACCAGTTTGGGCCCCTGATAGATAAACCCAGTATATACCTGCACCAGGCTGGCACCTGCTTCTATTTTCTCGCAGGCGGCTTCAGCACAATCAATACCACCTACCCCGATAATGGGCAGCTCACCCTGCAAAGTCTCAGCAAGAACTCTGATCACATGGGTAGATTTATCACGTACCGGTTTACCGCTCAAACCACCTGTTTCATCGGCATTGTCCAGCCCAAGAACGGCATCACGATCCAGAGTGGTGTTGGTCGCAATCACCGCATCCATCTTCTGATTACGGATATTATTCGCCACCAGACGAATCTCTTCATCACTCATATCCGGTGCAATTTTCACCGCAATGGGTACATAACGTTGATGTTGCTCCGCTAAGCGGGTCTGCTCCTCTTTCAACGCACGAAGTAGCGCTTCCAGCGTTTCACCAAACTGAAGGGTACGCAGCCCCGGAGTATTCGGAGATGAGATATTAACGGTCACATAGTCCGCATGCGGGTAAACTTCTTTCAGGCAGTAGAGGTAGTCTTTTTCAGCATCATCCACAGAGGTGGTCAGGTTTTTACCGATATTGATACCGACGATACCCTGAAATTTGCGCCGCTTAACCTGCTCAACCAGATGATGTACACCTTTGTTGTTGAAGCCCATCCGATTGATGATGGCTTCTTTTTCCGGGATACGGAAAAGACGCGGCTTATCATTACCCGGCTGAGGTTTAGGAGTTACCGTACCTACCTCGACAAAACCGAAGCCCAGGGCACCCAGCGCATCCAGATAGTCCGCATTTTTATCTAACCCTGCAGCCATCCCCACTGCGTTTGGGAACTTAATCCCCATCACTTCAACCGGCGCATTTACCGGCTTTGCCACAAACGGCGACAAAACACCCAGACGATTGGCGGCATTCAGGCCATCCAAAGCCAGTTCATGGGCCGTTTCACCAGAAAAACGGAACAGAATATTGCGCGCTAAACCGTACATGACAGGACTCCTGAAAGCGATGCATCAAAGCGGATGTAAAACGGCAAAATTATACGCTGACAGCGCACTAAAAGCATTAACGGTGGAAAGGTTGAGAGGAGTTAAAAAAATTGATGAGTAAAAGCGTCAGAATAAATAAAAAAAGGGCAGCCTCTTCAGGCTACCCTTTCTATACTCTGGAATTTATTACCGGCTCCAAACCTGACCCTAAACACCCCTTGAATACCCTTATGGGTAACAAACTGGCGCAACACGGAGGCGGGCAACTGCACCCGCCTGCCAAGGGTGTCGTAAGCGATTACACCAGAGGCATAGCCCCGGTAGTATTCCAGATATTTTTCAGCACTTAGGCTGAGTGAGACGATAACTTCCTGCATAAAGCATATTTTATGCTTCCATCTGCATCTGTGCCAAGTCAAAAAGCTCGCGCATGGCCACAGAGTAGATCGGGAAGTCAGCTTTGTTGCCAGTTTCAATCTCCTGAAGAATCGTCTGCCAGCGATTAACCTGATGCTGATGTCGCTTCATCCACTGGGTCACACGGCCTTCAACATCTAATGCACCATCCTCCATCTGCAGCACACTGATGGCCAGCGCACGACTTTGCCAATCCAGGTCATCACGGAAGGTTTCGCGGGCTAATGCTTCCCAGCTATCATGAACATCCAACTGAGTGATTTTCTGACTGATCCACTGCAGATCCAGTTGATGCCCCAGCTCGAAGTACACTTCAGCAACACGTTGAAGTTTTTCACCGGTTGAACGTTCTGCTTCAACAATTCCCAGTAAAGAGTAAAGCCCGGAAGTTGCAGCAACCTGATCAGCCAGTGCTTCAGGAACACCTTTGCTAATCAGATCTTCGCGCCGCTTGCTCCAGTTTTCCAACTGTGCTCCGCGCAGACGCTCACCGATGCCTTCGCTCAGCATACGAACTTTAGGTTCATACAGCTCAATCGCATCACGAACCGGAAGATTGGCTAGGTGCGGGCGCAGGAACCAACGGGTTGCCCGACGAATCAGACGCATCAGTTCCAGCATCATCTCATACTGAACAGAGCTGCTTACGCGGTTATCCAGTTGCTCGATCTGGCTCCATAGACTATGGATACCAAACACTTCACGGGTGACCACGTACGCGCGTGCAATCTCAGCCGCTTCAGCACCGGAAGAGTCGATCAGGCGATGAATAAAGGCAATACCACCGTGATCAATCAGATCATTTGCCAGCTGCGTGGAAACAATCTCACGCTTCAGTCGGTGGTTGTACATAGCCGGTTTGTACTTTTCCATCAGAACATGAGGGAAGGCACGTTCGACTTCACGCTCGATAAAGCTGTCATCCGGTACTTCTGTTGCCAACAGTGCCTGTTTCAGGTCTGACTTGGCATAAGAGATCAGTACCGACAGTTCAGCCCGGGTCAGGCCTTCGCCCTGATTGAAGCGTTCCAGCAGCACATCATCAGCCGGAATAAACTCCAGTTCACGATTCAGTTTGCCTTCACTTTCCAACGCATTAATAAAGCGGCGGAATTGGCCGATGCCCTCTTTCGCCATGATCTTAGCCAAACTCAGTGCCTGAGACTGGCTATAGTTATTCTTCAGAACCAGATCACCCACTTCTTCGGTCATCGCTTCCAGCAGCTTATTTCGCTGCTTCTCGGTCATATCACCCTGTTCTACCAGCTCAGCCAGCAAAATCTTGATGTTAACCTCATGGTCAGAGCAGTCCACACCGCCTGCGTTATCGATAAAGTCAGTGTTGGATGCACCACCATGCAAACCGTATTCGATACGGGCCCGCTGAGTGACACCCAGGTTACCCCCTTCACCCAGTACACGGGCACGCATCTGATTACCATTGATACGCAAGCTATCATTTGCCTTATCGCCTGCATCCCCATGGGACTCTGAGCTGGCTTTAATATAGGTGCCAATACCACCGTTCCAGATCAGATCAACAGGCGCTTTCAGAACAGCTGAGATCAGATCATTTGGTGAAAGATGATCCTCTTTGATATCAAAACGCGCTTTCATCTGCGGCGTAACCACAATGGATTTCGCGGAACGGGAGAAAATACCACCGCCCTCAGAGATCAGTTTCGCGTTGTAGTCTGCCCAACTTGAACGCGGCAGGTCAAACAAGCGCTGACGCTCACGGAAGCTGCTCAGAGCATCCGGATTCGGGTCTACAAAAATATGAAGATGGTTAAATGCGCATACCAACTGAATGTGCTCAGACAGCAGCATACCGTTACCGAATACATCACCGCTCATGTCGCCAATACCGACAACCGTGAAATCTTCGTTCTGGACATCATGATCAAATTCACGGAAGTGACGCTGTACAGAAACCCAGGCACCACGGGCCGTAATACCCATTTTCTTATGGTCGTAACCGTTAGCACCACCGGATGCGAAAGCATCTTTCAGCCAGAAACCGTGCTCCAGTGAGATGCCATTGGCAATATCAGAGAAGGTCGCTGTACCTTTATCCGCTGCAACAACCAGGTACGGATCGTCTTCATCGTGACGCACCACCTGCTTTGGTGGAACCACTTCACCCTCAATCAGGTTATCGGTGATGTCCAACAGGGCGTTGATAAAGGTTTTATAACACGCGATACCTTCCTGCAGGATATCGTCACGGTCACCGCTTGAAGGTGGGCACTTGCTGACGAAGCCACCTTTCGCACCAACCGGTACGATGACAGAGTTCTTAACCTGCTGGGCTTTAACCAGACCAAGCACTTCGGTACGGAAGTCTTCATGACGATCAGACCAGCGCAGGCCACCACGGGCTACTTTGCCACCGCGCAGGTGAACGCCTTCCACTCGTGGGGAGTAAACGAAGATCTCAAACATTGGTCGGGGCAGAGGTACATCAGGAATCTTATGGGTATTCAACTTAAACGACACGTAAGATTTAATATTGCCGCTGTTGTCCAGTTGGTAAAAGTTGGTACGCAGAGTCGCCAGCATCAACTGCATATAGCGGCGAAGAATCATATCTTCTGTCAGAGACTGAACCTGATCCAGCGCTTCAGTAATGCGGTTGACCAGGGCTTCTTCAGTTCCTTCAGTGTAATTTGCACTGGGATCAAAGCGCAAACTGAACAGCTCAAGCAGCATGCTGGTGATCCCCGCATGGTTGCCTAATGTCGTTGCGATATAGCTCTGTCCAAAACTAAAGCGAATCTGCTTCATATACTTGGCATAAGCACGCAAAACGGTAACCTGACGCCAGTTCAGGCGAGATGTCAGAACCAGGCGGTTAAAGCTGTCATTTTCTGCAGAGCCGTTCCAGATCTGTTCAAAGGCTTCCTGGAAAACATCGCGTACCTCAACCAAAGGCGCATCCATCCGACCGGAGGACGGCTCCAGTGAGAAGTCATGCACCCAGATAACGTCACCATCGCTACGACAGATCTCGTAAGGGTGCTCGCCGACAACCCGCATGCCCAGATTTTCCAATACCGGAATGACATCAGACAGAGGCAGCTGTTCGTTTTTGTGAAACA
Organism: Oceanospirillum sp.; assembly: GCF_048265165.1. GTDB lineage: Bacteria > Pseudomonadota > Gammaproteobacteria > Pseudomonadales > Halomonadaceae > Oceanospirillum. The sequence continues at coordinate 97,737 of NZ_JBLXCD010000005.1, forward strand.
ACTTAAATTGCAGATGATTGTTTTCAGCTTCCAGCTGGCGGTAAAAAGACATAGTGACCGAGCGTGTATCATTCAGCTCATCGATATAACCGATATCAAAGACCGCCGTTCTTGGACTGTAGTCCTCGCGGTAACTCGCTGGGAATGCATCACGATAAAGGCGCAGATAAGCGTTGGCCTTCTCTTCGCCATAACCCTCCACAAGCGCCTCAGCCAGATCGTCACTCCAGGAGCGAACCACCTGAATCACTTTTTTCTCAATTGCACGAATATCGTACTTAGGCGGTGTATCACCATTGAAGCGCAGGATCAGTTGAGAGCGAGCCAGAACCGATTCAGAGAAGTAGGTGTGGAATTCGTTACCGTGGGCATCCAATTCTTCGCACAGCAGATCGCGCAGTTTATGGCGCAGCTCAGTACTGAAGATATCACGGGGCACATAAACCAGGCAGGAAAACAGTTTGCCGAAACGGTCTTCACGGATAAACAAGCGCACCTTAGGGCGCTCGCGGATGTTCATAATAGCAACAGCTGTTTCTGTCAGTTCAGGCAGGCTTATCTGGAACAGGTCATCACGGGGATAAACCTCCAGAATCTGAACCAGCTGCTTTCCATTGTGCCCGTTTGGATCCAGGCCGGATGCCTCAAGTACCGCCTGTATCTTCTTGCGAAGGATAGGTACATTACGAGGTGTCTCATTATAAACTGATGCCGTATACAGCCCTAGGAAGCGACTCTCCCCCACCAGGTTGCCTTTCTCATCAAAGCGCTTGATACGAATATAATCAGGGTATGCCGGGCGATGAACACGGGCATGCTCAGGGGCTTTAGCAAAAGTCAGCAGCTCGGGAATCAATACAAACTGACGACCGTCGAGCGCCAGCTCATTACGATCCTGAGAGTTGTAACGGGGGTCATCCAGCTTCAGAACCCCCATTTCAGAACCGGAAACCAGCTTCAGAACCTTCTTGCCATTGTCATCAGCAACATCGTATTCGTCATAACCCAGGAAGGTAAAGTGCTCGTCATTCAGCCACTTCAGGAAGTCGACTGCTTCGTTTACATCCTCATCGGACAAATGCTCAGGATGACTGGATGCAAGCGCATCACACAGCTCAAAGCACTTATGCTCCATCGCATCAAAATCATCAACCGCAGTGGAAACCTCCAACAAAACTGTCGCCAGGCTGGCAGACAGCTCGTCCAGTTCAGCCTGATCAGTATGACGATCAACTTCAATATAGATCAGTGATTCAGCACAACCCGTATCTTCAGAGCTATCACGGCGGCCCTTCAGATCTGTCATCTGCCCTTTATCGTCGCGCAGGAAGTTCAGAACCGCATTATGGATCGAGTGAACCGTTAAACCCCGTCGATTCAGTTCGATACGAATGGAGTCCACCAGAAAAGCCATATCCCGGTGCAACACCTCAATAACAGTATGGGTTGACTGCCAGCCATGCTGTTCAAAGTCAGGGTTGTAGACACGAATTTTCGGTTCATTATCATCGTGCTTCTGGACAAAATTCCACGCAGATACCGTTGCGCCATACAGATCGTCCGAACGACGTTCAGCCAGCTCTTCCAGAGAAGCCGATGCGTAATACAGGCCGGCAAAAGTACTGATATCTTTTGCCTGTTTTTCAGAAAACTTTTGTGCAAGCTGGTCTTCCAGAAGACCGAGAAACTGTTTGTGACCTTCACTGGCTTGATACATCGTCAATTAACCTCAGGGGTGATTCCGGGATGACTTTATGTGATTTAAACCCATAACAAAACAGGCATAACATCCTATCTAATATAGAGATAGCTTTGTTCAAAACATAGTACAAATCAACCGCTGTACCGATGATCTATTACAAAAAAGCATAGGGGGAGAAGCGAACAACATAGGAGATAGCTTTCACACCGTAAAACAAGCCCCAAAATGCCGATTTGTTTCAAGCGGCTCAAAGTTTAGTTTACAAACCAGGGCACTTTTTTTTAATGGAACCCATGCTCAATTCGTTGATCAGATGCTAGCCAGCCAGAAAGTAATCTCGCTATACTCGCTGACATTAATGCAGTCTCACACGTATAGGTGCAGTCTCACAGGTATAGGTATTGAGCCAGCCTGTATCTGGATATGGCATAATCAATAAAGCCACAGGCAAGTGTGCTTATCCATAGACAACAAACAACACCCTGACGATACAAGGATAACCATGAGTGTTCGCGACGCCTTTCAGTCTCTGAATGACCACTTAAAAAGCCAGATTATCGGGCAGGAAACACTGCTCAGTCGTTTATTGATTGCTTTACTGGCCGACGGCCATTTGCTGGTGGAAGGCCCTCCCGGCCTTGCCAAGACCAAGGCTATCAAGTCGCTATCTGATTGCCTTGAGGGTGATTTCCAGCGTATCCAGTTTACCCCTGACCTGCTACCTGCTGATATTACTGGTACAGATATCTACCGTCCGGAACACAACAGCTTCAGTTTCCAACAGGGCCCTGTGTTTAACCATTTTGTGCTGGCGGATGAGATCAACCGCGCCCCGGCTAAAGTTCAGGCCGCACTACTGGAAGCAATGGCAGAACGCCAGGTTACAGTTGGTAATACCAGCTACTCCCTGCCGGAAACCTTTCTTGTCATGGCGACCCAAAACCCGATAGAACAGGAAGGCACCTACCCCCTCCCGGAAGCACAACTCGATCGCTTTCTGCTGCATACCAACCTGAGCTATCCCAGTGCTGAAGCTGAGCTTGAAATTTTGCGCCTGATCCGTAACGAGCAAAAAGAGATGTTGTCATACACACAGGACAGCAACGTATTGCCATCAGTCAGTCAGCAGGAGATTATTCAGGGCCGGAAAGAGGTCCTGGATATCTACATGGCGGAAAGTATCGAGCAATATATTGTGCACCTTGTGGATGCCACCCGCCGCCCGGATCGTTATAACAAGGATCTGGCTCAATGGATTGAATACGGTGTCAGTCCCCGTGCCACACTGGCTCTGGATCGTTGTTCCCGGGCCCACGCTTGGCTTGATGGCCGTGATTTTGTAACGCCTGAAGATGTTCAGACGATGGTGCCGGATGTTTTTCGTCACCGGTTGCTGCTCCGCTACGAAGCAGAGGCAGCAGGGTTCAGAGCCGATCAGATAATCGCGCATTTATTACAACAGGTACCGGTGAGTTGATGCTGAATTCCGCATGGCAACAGATCCGCAAAAGCCTGCGACCAGAGCCAATACAGGACATGGAAACCCCTTTCCTGCCAGAGCTAAGATTGGAGCAGCTCAGTCGACTGCAGGAGTATAAAAACCTCCTAGGTTTGAATTTACGCTCTCCAACGGGCTCGACACTAGCAGGTCAGCACCGCTCCCGTCAGCAGGGACGAGGTATGGAGCTCAGTGAAATACGGAATTACCAGCCAGGGGATGACATTCGTCTGATGGACTGGAAGGTAACAGCCCGTACCCGCCGGCCTCACACCAAAGTTTTTATGGAGGAACGGGAGAGACCCGCTCATCTAGTTGTGGATCTCTCTGCCTCTATGCTATTCGGCAGCCTGCGTAGTAAAGCTGAGCAAGCAGCTAATATCGCCGCTACACTCGGCTGGGCTCTAAGCTATCAGGGAGATCGTTGCGGTGGGCTGGTGTTTAATGGAGAAGAAGCACGCCTGATAAAGCCCAAAGCCCGGCATAAAGGACTTCTGCCTTTACTGAAAACCAGTTGTGATCTGGGGCATAACATCACCCAGGCGAAAAGCCGGTCTCAAACCGGCCGCATGAATCAAGTGCTACGGCAAATTGCGGTACAGCCAGGGCATGGTAGCCTGATTGTACTCATCAGTGATTTTTGGTCTCTGGATCTGGAAGATTTATCTATTCTGACACAGCTCAGTCGTAGCCATATCCTTGTTGCCATTCAGGTCAGCGATATACTAGAGCGGGAATTACCAATGGGCTCCTGCTTTCTGACCGATGGCAGCCAGGATTTCTATTACGACGGCACCAAACCAGCGGAGCAAAAGCGTTACCGGAGAGAGTTTGACCTGCACAAAGATGCCCTTAAACAAGCCATACAAAAAGCCCGGGGGCATTTTATATCCCTGTCAACACATGAGAAACCAACTGACAAACTGAAACAGTTTTTTGCCAGGGGTTCCCGGTAAAACCTAGTTTAAACCGGTATAATGATGATCCCTTTTGGGGATAAAAAAGCCAGAAACAACAAACAGATACCTAAAAATATAAATAAAAAATGTATTGCATATAGTATCCATGATATCTGTTCATGATCACAAACGAATAGAGCTCGGCAGGAGCCCCGCTGAATGAGCACCGCACACGTCACTCAAGAAGCATCCAAATTACTGGATCAACTTAAAGATATACATATTCCGGAACCTAGTGGTGGCTGGACCCCCAGCGTCAACATCTGGTGGATCTCCGTTGCCGGTATTCTGGCGGTTATCATGATCGGAGTTCTGGCTCGTCGTTACTATATGCGCACCCGAACACGCCGTTATGCACTGAAAGAACTGGAGAGTATGCAGGTACGTTTCAACGAACATGGTGAGCACCAACGACTGCTGAACGAGCTTAATATGCTGCTGCGGCGCATGGCCATGATCAATTATGACCGGGAAAAAATTTCACCCCTAGCCGGACGGCACTGGCTGACATTTCTGGATCGTAGTGGTCAGACCCAGGAATTCAGCCAGGGTGTCGGGAAAGTACTAATTCAGGCTTACCAACCCTCTCCGGAAGCATTTGATGAGAACGCCTTGATTGAGGTAGTAAGACAGTGGATCAAGCGACAGCTTTAGACGCCTTATCACAGCTAAACTTTTTCTCCGGTTTTTTCGTACCCCTAAGTCAGGTGCATTTTGTCTGGCCCTGGGTTTTCCTAATGCTGCCATTACCTTGGCTGGTATACCGATTTATGCCACCCGCTTCTCCCCGGCATTACCGTTTACGTATTGCCTGGCTTAGCTCAACTCAAAGCGTCAAAAGTGGGACACTGCGTAATCAGCGCAAAATACTACGCCTTATTGTCGGCAGCTGGATTTGGGTATTACTTGTTATAGCAACGTCTCATCCTCAATGGATAGGAGAGCCCCAGCCTTTGCCAAATAAAGGCCGGGACCTGATGTTAGCGGTGGATATTTCAGGCAGCATGCAGATGGATGATATGGTGTTACACGAAGAGCGTACCGATCGGCTAACAGCAGTTAAAGAGATCGTATCGGATTTTGTACTTCGCCGTGAAGGCGACAGACTTGGCCTGATCGTATTTGGCACGCAAGCCTATCTCCATGTCCCTATCACTCATGACCGTAAAACCGTTTCAGCCCAACTGAATGAGATTGAGCTACGTATGGCTGGTGATCAGACCGCCATAGGCGATGCCATCGGTTTAGGTATTAAACGCCTGAAAGATCAGCCAGAAGAGGGTCGCATTCTGATTTTGTTGACAGATGGCGCGAATACAGCCGGTGCCATCGATCCACTTCAGGCAGCACAACTGGCCGCTAGCCAGCAGCTCAAAATTTATACCATAGGGATTGGTGCCGATGAGCTGGAGGTAGAGACCCTGTTTGGGCTTACCCGGCGTATTAACCCCTCTCAGGACCTTGATGAGGTAACACTGAGAAATATTGCAAGCACCACCGGTGGTAATTACTTCCGTGCACGCAGTACAGAAGAACTGGATGCCATTTACAGAGAGCTCGACCGACTGGAGCCCGTTGAGCAGCAGTCTCAGGTATTTCGCCCCCGCCATAGCCTCATTTATTGGCCTTTGCTGCTGATTTTTGCTTCGCTGATCATAGCTTTCGCTGGGCGCTGGTTCCTCGTGTATTGGCGGGAGCAAGCCAGTACACCCGAAGGGGATACAGTACCGGAATTCAATAGCGCTAAAGGTAAGGAATCACCTTGGAACTACTGAATAGCTTTCATTTCGCCCGCCCCTGGGCTCTATTGCTGATACCCGTGGTCATCATTCAGGTGATCTGGTATCTACGCTTTCGTCACGCCAGCAATCCCTGGCAGGGCCGAATGCGCCCGGATCTTCAGCAACAGCTATTGGCAAAACCGGAGAAACAACCCGGTTATCTGCTTTGGACACTCACAGCTCTGAGTCTTGCCGGTATCGCTCTGGCGGGACCAAGCTGGAGTCAGCAGTCCCGACCGGCACTTATCAAGCAAGACAACCTGGTCATCGTGCTGGACCTCTCGCTGTCCATGCTGGCCGAAGACAGTCAGCCAAACCGTATCACCCGAAGCAAACAAAAGCTGCAGGATCTGCTCAGGCAACGTAACGAAGGCATGACAGCATTGGTCGTCTACAGCGGTGATGCCCACGTCGTAACACCTCTGACTCAGGACACCGCAACAATCCGAAATCTGTTGCCCGCACTTGACCCTCTCATGATGCCCAAACTAGGTAGTGCCGCTGAAGCAGGCATAAACAAAGCAGCTGAGCTAGTCCGTCAATCAGGTTTTCAGAAAGCCCGCCTGCTACTAATGACAGATGGCCTCGATCATCAGGCCCAAAAAGCCATTCGAAAACAGCTGCCAAATAACCTCAAGCTCAGCATTATGACAGTCGGTACCGAAGCTGGAGCCCCAATCCCTCTGGATCGTCAGGGCTTTGTCAAAGACTCGCAAGGCAATGTTATTATCAGCAAATTGGATCCGGCTGCCATGACCTCATTTGCGGCCTCCGTTAACGCTCTGATTCACCCTATTACTTTGGATGATGATGACCTGAGAGCACTGCTGCCACAAGAGATAACCCAACAGGAACTGAAAGAAGGCCAGGCCCAGCTCCCCCTTTGGATTGAGCAGGGACACTGGTTTCTGTTACCTGTTTTACCACTGATAGCACTGGCCTTTCGCAGAAACTGGTTACTGATACTGCCGCTGTTCATTATTCTGGGGGCACCAAAGCCGGTTTTTGCCTTCTGGCCTGAAGCCCCACAAATACAGGGTGAAAAAGCCTTTACTCAAGGTCACTACTCAGAAGCCCAGAAACTGTTAGAAGACCCTCTTTGGCGGGGCAGCGCCCTCTATCGGCAAAAAGACTACCCGCAGGCAATAAGCGAATTTTCGAAAAGCGACACCCCTATGGCACATTACAACCGTGGTAATGCGTTAGCCAAACTGGGGCGTTTTGATGAAGCCATGAATGCCTACAGCAAAGCATTGGAACAAAACCCAGCACTCAAAGATGCTGAATACAATAGAGCCTTGATTGAAGAACTGTTGAAGCAGCAGGAAAAAAATCAGCAAAAAACGCAAGAGAGCGCTTCGAATCAAGGACCGTCAGAGCCGCAGAAACAGAGCTCGCAGAATCCACAAGGCAACAACGCTTCAGCCAACTCTCCGGCAGGCATGGATAACCAAGGAGGTTCGCCTGGGAGTCCAGCTTCAGATAAAAGCCAATCATCAGAATCCAACAGAGATCAGGAATTAGGCCCGGATGATGATTCATCCATGTTTGGCCCAAATAACCCGGAGATGACAGACCTGGAAGAGCCAGAGCAATCCATTCTGGATAAGCTGGCGGAGCAGGAAAAGAAACAACAAGACCGACTGGCAAAACAGCAATCCGAACAGAAGACCGGAAAAACATCTGACCAGAACAGTGCAACCAACTCGGGAATGAGTGAGGAGGAGCTTTCTCTGGAACAGTGGCTACGCCGCATCCCGGATGACCCGGCAGGTCTTTTACGCCGAAAATTTGAATATGAAGCTAATCAGCGCCGTGAACCGCTGCCTGAAGGACGAGCACCATGGTAAGCCCTATCCCCCGTCAAACTTTTCCTCTGAGTCTCAGAATGACTCTGGTTATTATGATTCTTTTTTTCTCATTTCACGCTCAGGCCAACAACCTGGAAGCAAGCGTTGACCGCACCCGTCTGACGGTAAATGAAAGCGTCACGCTTTTTCTGAAGGCCCCTGGCCTGGAACTGACCGGAGACCCAGAGCTAACCGAGCTTTATCAGGATTTTGAAGTATTGGCTCAGCAGGTGCGCACCAATATTCAGATTATCAATGGCGAAAATCATTCGGAACGAATCTGGGAGATCTCTTTGCTGCCTCGCCGTACCGGCACTCTGATTATTCCGGCCATTACAATCGGTGATATCAGCAGTCAACCTATTACGCTTGAGGTCAGAGCCGAACCAGAAAACACCCAGGCCAGTGCAGATATTTTTTTACATAGCGAGATAGATCACAGTGGCAGCATCTATGTTCAGCAGCAGCTGATTTACACCCTGCGTCTTTACTATGCCACCAGCATCTCAGATCACGGTCTGACAGACCTGGAGCTGGAGAATGTACTCATGGTACAGCTGGGTAACCGTAAAGATTTTGAAGCCCGTATTGATGGCCGCCTCTACAATGTAGCAGAGTGGCAGTTCGCGCTTTATCCGCAAAGCAGCGGTGAGCTAGTACTTCCTCCACAAACCTTTAGTGGCCGTGTACGAGTTCAGAACCGTTATTCTTTGGGGGGCTTAAAACATATTCGTATTCAAAGCCCTGAGCATAAAATCAATGTTCTGCCTGTACCGGATAGCTTTCCGGCAGATGCTCAGTGGCTACCAGCTAAATCAGTAACCTTAAGCCAGCAATGGAGCGGTAACTATGCTCAATGGCAGGAAGGCACGCCATTGACCCGAAAACTGACACTGCAAGCCAGAGGGTTGACTGCAGCCCAGCTACCACCTATTGAAATGCCTGTTATGCAGGGGGTACGCCAGTATCCGGAACAGCCACAACTGAATGAGCGCCCGGAAAACCTGAACCAGAGTGGTACAGGATTAGTGGGAGAGAAAACGCTCAGTATTGCCCTGATTCCTACGACCACAGGGGCACTCAGATTACCGGAGATTCGTATTCCCTGGTGGAACACCAATACTAACAAGCTGGAATACGCAGCACTTGAGCCTCTTCCACTCGACATAAGTGCTGACCCGGCGCGCGTGCCTGAACCTGAAAAGGTAAAGGCGACCCCATCAGATACCATTGTCCCACCCGTTCAACCTCAGGCTGACAATAGTTTTCTATGGCAGATCGCAGCACTGCTTTTTTCAACATTAAGCGCCATATTGGCCGCACTTCTGTGGCAAAGCAGACAACAACTTATATTTGCCCGCCAGCAACTACTTCATAATCTGGGGCAGAATAGTGTTTCAAAAAATCAGACAAAAACAATGGCATTTGGAGAAAACCCAATCTTTCGGCAGGCATTGTTGAATGCTTGTCAGCAAGATCAAGCCAGAGCCGCATGGGACGCCTGGCAGAAATGGCAGCGTGTTGAAGCACCACAAACAACACCAGAGTTCGATCGGGCATTACACCAGTTACAGATGAGCCTGTTTGGCCCAGATGCCACACCTGAAAACTGGCAGGGTAGTGATCTGGCTGCTGCCAGTAAAGGAATCAAACAGGTCTTCAAACAGAAAGATCGGCCATTGCCTGAACTTTATCCGGAAAGCTAACGGTAGCCGACCCACAAATAACAACAGAAAGAATACACAAAGCCTGAAAAGCAAAAGCCCTGTTCGGTGCATAACAGCAACGAACAGGGCTTTTTCATCTCAGCAGCAGAACTTAAATGCCTAAGGGCATAAAAGAGCAACAGTTCAAAATATCAGCGACGTACCATAAAGACACCACTTTCAATATGATGGGTGTACGGGAACTGGTCAAACATGGCGAAACGTACCACTTTATGGGTCTTGTTCAGTTCCAGCATATTCTCATGCAGGGTGTCGGGGTTGCAGGAAACATAGATAATATTGTCGTACTGGGCGATCTGCTGCACCGTGTTGTCATCAAGACCGGCGCGCGGCGGGTCCACCAGAACTGTCGTGAAATTACGGCTGTCTAGATCAAAACCTTCCAGACGGCGCATCTCAGTTTTACCCGCTAAAGCATCGCTAAACTCTTCGCTGGAAACACGGGCGACCTTCACATTTTCAATGCCGTTACGCTCGAGATTGAAATGGGCAGAACGAACTGATGTTTTGGAGATCTCGGTCGCGACCACATGATCAAAATTATCCGCCAGCGCCAGGGTAAAGTTGCCGTTACCGCAGTACAGCTCGACCAAGTCACCACCCACGCCTTTACTGACATCCACCGCCCAATTGAGCATTTTTTCACACAAAGCTGCATTCGGCTGGGTGAAGCTGTTTTCTACCTGCTGGTATTCCAGCGTGCGCTCACCCACCTGCATGGTTTCGATCACGTAATCCACATCCAGCACAACACGCTGCTTGCGGCTACGGCCAATAATGCGCACACCCAGCTTGGTCTGCAGTTCACGAGCCAGCACTTCCCACTCATCGCCCAAGGCGCGGTGGTAGATCATAGTAATCAGGGCTTCGCCGGATTGGCTGGTGAGAAACTCCACCTGAAACAGGCGACGACGCAGTTCCGGTACGCCACGGATCTCGTCCAGCAGCGCCGGCATCAACTCATTGATACGCTCATTCGCCACCGGATACTGGTCCATACGCACCGTTTTGCGGTCGGTTTTCGGGTCTTCACCGATATCAAACATCACATAGAAGAGGTCATCACCCTTGTGCCAAACCCGAAACTCGGCACGCATACGGTAGTGGCTGGCTGGCGACTCAAAGACTTCCAGCTCTGGCGGATTAAAAGCTGCGAATTGCTCACGAATCCGGTTGGCTTTCTCTTCAAGCAGAGCGGCATAGTTTTCAGGTTCAACAACAGGTAGGGCCACGGAATAACCTCAATGTTCGGTAGATTGATCACTGGCTGATGGACAGTGTTTTACAAGGGCGCAGAGCATAACAGGAAATCCCCTCAGCTCAAGTCTGCAGGCAAAAAGGCTGATTGATTATATTCCTTCATTTCGCTTCTGCAGCAACTCGAAAATTCATAATGGCAGGCGTATCATGTGCCTATCAAATAGTCAGTTACTTTAAAATATCGCCCACTGACTCATAACTCGCACGCTTATTTATTCGCACGTAAAAAGCAGGTCACTGTGTCACAAGCTACCGATAGCACGCGCCCAACACCTCCACTCACACCGGATCAGTCCCTACGACCTGATCCGGCAGATAAACCCTCTGTGCGTTATCAGCTGATCGGCGGCTCTATGGTCTTGGCTCTGCTGCTGACTGCCAGTAATCCCATCACTCATCTGTCACTGATCTGGCCGGGACTCCTGCTCTGGACTGCATTAGCACTTAGCTGGAGTCAGCTAGCAGTTGCAACCCGCCGTCAGGCAGGGCTTCTGATGCTGGTGGGCTTCGGCAGTATGGGGTGGAGTGTAATGCAGGGTGCCGATCTGCCCTGGCAAACAGCGATCAGCTCAAACGGTAATCTGCTGGCGATGCTGATGGCGGTGAGCTTCCTGTCCATGGTTGCCGCTAAAGAGCCCAATGAGGAGCCCGAAGCTCTATCGGAAGGGAAAAAAGCTCTCAAACAAACGTTAGCAGGTGTCCATCTGTTTGGCGCTGTCATCAATATGTCGATCGTTTTTATCATGGCGGATCGCTTTGCTGCCGCCAGCGGCGATGGCAAGACACTAAAGAATACCCAACACCAGGTTTTATCACGGGCATTCTGTGCGGGAGCATTCTGGTCACCCTTTTTTGCGGCCGTTGCGGTTGCCCTGACCTACGCACCCGGTGCCAATCTGCTGGCATTAATGCAGGCAGGTATTCCACTGGCATTTACCGGCATTCTGATTACCTACTTTGAGCTGCGGCCAAAAGCAGAGTCTTTTACCGGTTATCCAATGCAGATCAGTAGTCTGGCCTTACCGGCATTTCTGGCGTTGGCTGTAATCAGCGCACACTACCTGTTTCCTGATCTTTCGGTATTACAGATCATCAGTATTCTCTCACCCCTAACGGCAATGGGTGTTTTGCTGTTTAAACGTCAGCCCTTGGTGCAAAAACTGAGAAATCATACCAATACCCGCCTTGCTCGCATGGGCAATGAACTGGCGCTATTTCTGGCGGCGGGCACGATGGCAGCAGGGCTGGGGACCTTGTTTACACTCTATGCCGATCAATTGCCGATTCCTCAGCTAACACCACTGGTGACATCGCTATTGCTACTTACCATGCTGATTCTTTCTCTTCTGGGGGTTCACCCTGTGATCAGCATTGCCACCATCAGTGGTCTTATGGTGCCGACGGAACCACCGATGGATCTGCTGGCGATGGTTTTTCTGGCCAGCTGGGGGATAGGAACGGCCTGCAGCCCCATGTCAGGAATGAACCTTTCATTGCGGGGGCGCTACTTTATCAGTACAAAGCAGGCACTGAAGAATAACCTGCATTACGGCGTGATTATGTGGCTGATCACCAGCGTATCGCTTTGGTATTACAATCCGTTATAAAAGACGGCCGACAGATAGGCTGCTATGAGAAACAGATGCGGTGCTACAAGAAAGGCTGGAGACAGGCAAGAAAATATCAGGTGCTGCAGCATCACAACACCTGAAAAGGACTAAGATCATTCAGCGCACTTCACGCAGAAAGTGGTTTCCGGCAGAATAAGTAGACGCTCAGGGGCAATCTCATCACCGCAGCTTTCGCAAATACCGTACTCACCCTCATCGATACGTTTCAACGCTGCTTTGATCTGCTCAATGCTGTGCAGGGTTTCATTACCAATCTCATCCAGAACCTCATCATTTTCCCGCTCCTGGGCCTGCTCTGCAGAATCACTGGAGTGAGCCTGGATCACATCTTTTTCAATATGGCTAAGACGCGATGTTAAGCTCTCCAGCTCTGCGCTCAGTTTGTCTTTAATCGCTTGAATATCCATAAGCATAACCACCTTGTTAAAAGTGCTTCGATCAAAATCAAGACTAAATCCAATAATCAGGATAGACCCAAGAACCGAAGCTAAATGAAGAAAGGCCGCAGACTTCGATAAAATGAAGCTGCGACCCTCAATGCAATCTGGTTAAGTTAGCCTTCAGACGAACCAAAAGGCCAATAACTCACGCAGACAGTTAAGCTTCTTTCAACATAGCAAACATTTCATCTTTCAGTTTCAGACGACGTACTTTGGCTGTCTCTTCCACTTCAGTGGCAACCGGCTTTTGCTCAGATTCCATGTTCTCAACATCTTTTGTTAACTCATGGTATTCATCAAACAGTTTACGGAAATGCGCGTTACTCACCTTCAGTTCATGAATCTGATCTTTATATTCTGGCAGTTCATTCAATAGGTCATGATGTTCAATAGGCATAGCTTTCTCCTTGGTTATTTATTCAGATACCCTGTCTATATACCTTGAGATTAAAAGACAAAATTCAACACTTTTGCTGATATTTTTCCCTTAACCTCTTGAGTTATCAGGTTATTTAGAGGCCTCTGCTTTACCTTCAGACTACGCCTCCTGCAGGTTATCGTACTGATTCAGATCAAAAAAAGCCCCGGATAACAAAGTTATCCGGGACAACCGTTACACTTGAGAAAGCAGTAACAAAGGTAGTAAAAAATGAGAGAACCACGAGGATGGGGTCTCATACGTTAATCAACACAGCTCTGATTAAACCGCCTCACCTCTGACAAAATCTTCATGCTTCGGTTGAACAACCGGAAATATACGGTCGTAGCACCAGGTAAAGCCCATGGTGTAACCCACAATAAAGGCCATCACCAGAGCATCCATCGCCAATGCTTGCCAGATCGCAATATCCAGCCACCAAACCACAATAGGCAATGATGTGATCGTCAGAACAACCTCAAGACCCATTGCATGAAATACCCGCTGCAGGCCAGTACGTTCTGTGGGTACAACGCCACGCTTTGCATCAAACTGATCGAAGAAATAGTTGTAGATCATATTAACGATCATCGCCTTTGCCGCCAAAACCAAAGTCAAAACAGCAGTATCAGAAGTTTCTTTATCAAAGGCAAAAGCGATAGCCGGAGCCAGTACCAAAAGTAGCAGAACCTCAAACAACAGCACGTAGCGAACCCGATCCAAACCAGAACGAATTACAATTTTCTTATCACTCATAATATGCCTCCAAATACTGATAACGCAGTCTGTACTGCGCCATGCTTTATCACGTTGCCAGCAGCCACCAAATCTTAAAGATGCTTAAAACCCCGATAGCAGCTGCTGTTTATGGCTAGGCATTCTATGGATTTTTATGATAAAACAAAGTTAGTTTCTATCTGATTTTAAGATAGGTTGAGCAATACCTGATGAGATAAAAACGATGCCACACCCCGACCAACTCAACGCCTTTATAGCTGCGGCGGAAACCGGTTCTTTTTCTGCCGCCTCCCGTCGACTGAAAAAAGCACAATCAGCGGTGAGCAACGCCATTATCAATCTTGAAATCGAGACCGGTGTAGAACTATTTGATCGCAGTAAACGCAGCCCGGTTCTGACGGAAGAAGGCGAGACTCTGTTACGCTCAGCCTACTCGATTATGGAAAGCCATCACGACTTCATCAGCCGGGCTATGGCGCTAAACGCCGGTGAAGAGAGTCATCTGTGTCTGGCAATTGAGCAAAACGTTTCTGCACAACCTCTGATGGAGTTGTTGATCGTGTTTGAAGAAAAGTATCCCCATATCGAGCTGGAACTACTCGACCCCGGCACCAGCGATGTGCCAAGTCTGCTGCGCTCCGGACGAGCAGACCTGGGACTGATGATGGAACAGGAGCATTATCCAAAGGGCTTTCTCTTTCGCGGCATCGGCCACTCCCGGAAACTACCCGTTTGCAGCCGTCATCACCCTTTAGCCAAACTTGATCAGGTCGACCATAGTGATTTAAGACGTTATCGGCAGCTGGTACCAAGAAGCCTTGATCTGAAAGATAAAAGCCATGAAGAGCAGATTCTGAGCCCTAAAGTCTGGTATGCCGAAAGCCCCTTTGTCATCGCGGAAGTTCTCTCCGCTGGACTGGGCTGGGCATCGTTACATGAAGCGGTCGTGAAGGAGCAGTTAGAACAAGGCACTCTGGTCGCCCTGAAGCGCACCTATCAGCAGGATGCTTCTCTTCAGGGCGTCGATGTTGTCTGGAGCCGACATAAGCCTCTGGGCAAGGGAGGACAATGGCTGCTGAATAAGTGCTTTAAGCTGAATGTCAGCTAACCTCGCCCCTGAAAGCGGAAAAACCACGTGAGTCAGATTATGTACCGGCTAATGGCTGAATGTCTGTTAGCCGGAGCTTAAAGTCCTGTCTCAGAGCCTCAATAGGAGCGCCTTTAGAGTTTCAAGCCACTAGAACCGTGAGCCTCATGCTCTAATATCACCAGTTGGGAAAAACCATTGTGCCGAAAGGATTTCATCAAAGAAGCCTCTTTCGAAAGCGCCTGGGTCAGGAACAGAAGATCACTCTGAACAGAGTTCTGTCCAGCCAAACATTGAGCTGGGGTTTGGTCCAGCAGCATAGCAACTCGACGGGCGATGGCAGCGCCAGAATCAACCCAATGAATATTACGGGGTTGAATCTGTTCTAACTCATCCCGTAATAGCGGGAAATGAGTACATCCCAGAACAACAGTATCCAGCGTCTCAGGTTCAAACAGAGGTGACACCGCCTGCTGCAGCCTCGTCAGATCAACGGGTATACCGGCCAGTTTATCTTCAGCAAGCCGAACCACCTCGGTCGACCCAACCCGGGTTACCTTACAGTGGGCAGCATGATCTGAGATCAGCTGATCGGTATAACTACGATTGACCGTTCCCGGTGTTGCCAGCAAACCAATATGACCACTCAGACTCAAAGCTGCCGCTGGCTTGATGGCAGGTACGACCCCTACAACTGGAATTGACAGTGCCTTACGAAGTGCAGGCAAAACCACGGTACTTGCCGTATTACACCCAAGAACTAATAGTTTGATTGGGTATTGATCAACCAACTGATACGCCAGCTTGACCACACGATCCACCAGCCAGCTTTCGTCTTTATCACCGTAGGGAAACGCCCCATTATCAGCCAAATAAAACAGAGGTGTATCCGGGCAGGTTTTACGGATATGGGCAGCAATAGACAAACCGCCAACACCCGAGTCCATCACCAGAACAGGGGCTGATATTTTAATATTCGACTCGTTTGCAGGCTTCAAGATATGGGATCAGTTTTCAGAAGGTTCTGTGGAATGTAAGGATTCTAGCATGCCTCTCCGAAGCCAACCAGATTCAGCCGCTCTGTTGTTTTTTATATAAGACGATATCCTGCACCTCCAGTTTTTATTGGATCTGATATCCTTTGCCCACCGATGGTAATAAATAGTAAGGAAAGCCTTTATGGCTGCACGCAATAAAAAACCGACCCGACTGGATAAAATCAAACTCTGGCTATCTCCTTTTCTGGCCTGGCCGATGCGCTACCTGAACCGGTTAGTTTATTTTCTCGGCTGGATGTTTCTCTCGTTTCTTCTATTAATTGGCACGGGTCTCTGGCTTTTCTTCAGCAGTCTGCCCGATGTAGAGCAGATGACTTACAGTGAACTGCGCCAGCAGGCGGAGGTTCGTCTGGAAAGCAAGCTGAAAAAAAGCAGCAACAGCCACCACTGGGTTGAGCTAAAAAATATTAATCGCGACCTGCTTTACGCTGTTGTTATGGCAGAGGATGCTCGTTTTTTTCAACACCAGGGAATCGATTACAGCGCCTTGTTAGATGCGATGGTCGCCAATATCAAAAAAGGAGAGACCCGGTTTGGCGGTAGTACACTGAGTCAGCAAACGGTTAAAAACCTATTTCTAACCCCACAGCAAAGCTATTTCCGTAAACTACAGGAGGCATTTATCACCCGGAATCTGGAGCAGAATTTCAGTAAAAATGAAATTATGGAGCTCTACCTGAATATGGCTGAGTTCGGGCCGGATCTTTACGGGGTGGGGGATGCAGCCCGTTATTATTTCGACAAAAAACCAACCGGGATCAACGCTGCAGAAGGTGCCTGGCTAGCACTGATGCTACCCAGTCCACGCCGTTATCATTACACCCTCTATCAGAACCGCAACGTCACCTCATCACTGAAGCGAAAGTATCAGCGTATTTTGCAAGGAATGCATCAATCAAGTTATATCTCTTCGGTCCAGTATCGGCGCTACTTAAGCATGATCAATCAGGTTAATTGGCCCAAAAAAACATAAAGTGATCATCAGAGTTCAATAACAAAAAACAAACAAAACTAGTGCAGAGCAAAAAACAGCATTAGCGTTAAATGTCTAACAGAGTATCAATAAATCAGGTGAAGCGATGAAAGAACTAGGTACAGCGTTGGGTGTTGTTGCAGGGGTCGGTTTATTGCAGGCCTGCGGTAGCAGTGATGGCAGCTCTGCGACGCTTGATGTTAAAGCTAAGCAAATGCTTTATCTGCCGAATGACATGGACATTGATAACCTGGACAGTCAATCTCAGAGAAGTGTTGCAGGCTTCAATGAACTAACCTATGAAAAACAACGCTACTTCATTGACAGCAAACGCCCGGAACAGAATATTCTTTTGCATCTGCTATTCAATGCACGCTCTGACAACACTGAATTTTCTAAGGAATACTTTGATCTTTGGATCACCTATCAGCTGCTGAACTCTTTTGTACTGGCAATGGGAGATGAACTTGACACAGTATCATCCGCCCGTATCAATACTCATATCGAGATGATCCGAACTTCTGTTGAGCATAACGAATCGGTTAAAAGCCTGATGCTGGACTACTTTATGTCCGATATTTTCTGGGCACGTTTTCGTAGCCCCGAAGATAATGGCCGCGAGGTGTTCGAAATCTATCTGGGGGATTTTCGTGATGAAATCGTGCCGGTAGTTGCCAAAATTCTGCAAAACTACAGCTTTAATGAGGATCAGGGAACTCTGGAAATTGATAGTTTCAACCGGAATGCTGAGCTACAGAATATCGATGGCACCCAGTTAACAACCCCTTATCAACTGTATAGCTATGTGGTAAATCATAAGCAGTTCCTGCCTCATATTTATAAACATATCGTAAAAAGCTTGTACGGCTATGAAGCAAATAATGTTATTCAATCGATGAGCAGCAAGGGCTTAACAACGTTCAGAGAGATCTTTATTGAAGCGCTCACACATCCATCTCTGAAAAAAGTGAAACGCGCCAAATATCCGGAGGAGATCCTGTTCCCTGCCCTTAAAGCCTTAAACTCCCACCTTCGAAGATATGATATCAGGGAGCTGGCGAATATAACGGCACAAATAGGGTCTCAGCCTTTATTTTCGAAACTTGAGCGCAGTACACCTGACTGGAACTCACTGAATACAGCTCTTATGTCGGCCTTCAATGACTCCCGAATTCCCAAAGAGATGTGGGACACAGGTAACAACTATAGCTGGGGAATTTCCCAGAATGAGTTTTTAAAACTGTACCAGTATACAGAAGCACCTGAAGCCCTCCTGACCGAGCTTCATCGCAAAATCTGGGGCACTGAAGGCGTACAGTATGACGAAAGCTTCATAACCCATCTCAATAGCTCTGGTAGGACGGGGAAGTCGCTGATTATACTTGCCGCGCAAATCGTCACCATGAACTACTCGGAATACAACTTTCAGTAACAGGGAAATCTCATGAGCATCAGCAGAAGAAACTTCCTTAAAGGCGCGACAGGAATGCTTGCAGCTGGAATATTGCCTGCCAGCTTTTGCAGTAAGATTCTTGCAGCCAGTAACACCTACTCTGTTATTGAAGTATTTCTTTATGGAGGAGCCAGCTCAGCCGTATCCGAACTAGGGATGCTCAAAAGTGCCGAAGTTTCAGGCTTTACATCAAATAATAAAACCAGCACGACACACGGTTTTTGGGAAGAAGCCGGAGGTGATGTTCTGGAAGACCTACTGGCTAAAAACCGCCTTACTCAGCTTTCTGTGGTTCCTCTGCATTCATCAAAAGCCCATAGTTTTTCCCAAAGTTATGGCACTCTGGGACAAGCAGAAGATATCCCGGATACTGTCTCTCTCGCAGCCACAGGGGATGGAGGTAAGGCTTTTGCGGGGCGCACCCAGGGCTATTTCCCATTCGATGAGTCTCTGGACAACGTATTTACCCGATCTGGCTGGCGCTATGAAATAAAAGATAGTGACTATGATTCGGTTATGGATCTCTACAAGCAACAGGAAAGCCAAATTCACCAGGAGTTTTCATCCGCCGGGGAGCAGATGGATCTGACCAGAGCGATAAAAGAGAACTATGAAAGCTCTCAAAATAACACCTTTTTCCAGGATAGCGATATAGGCAACCAGCTACGGGCGGCTGTCTCTCTGATCCAGAGTCAAAATAAAACTCATTATATATCTATACCCTATGATGGCTGGGATATGCACTCAAATTCCGATGATCAGTACATACCCAAAATGTCAGGACTGCTCAGAGGGGTACACACCGCTTCAGAAATGATCGATCAGTCCGGAATGCCAATTGTCATTGTCATAAGAGGAGATTTTGGGCGTAACTATCGCTATAACGATTCAAACGGCTGGGATCATGGTGATCATCAGGTCATGTTAATCGCCGGTGGTGGTGGCTTTATGAAGCACTACGGCAAGCATTTTACGTCAGGTTTCGATGAGGCTACGGACCTTAGCGGTACACGGGTTTACTCCAAGCCGACTGGGGACTACCCCGTTCTTGATCTCTCTGAGGTTCGTGCACTTCAACTGGAACTGATGGGCGTTTCCGTCAGCGAGTCCGTATCTAAAGTGGCAAGCAACAGTTTCCTCTGGGCACTCAACTTTCCCAGTCAGGACTCCCCTTCGGCATACGCCACAGGTCTGGCTAGCCGTTATCGGACACTAAAAAGTAAAGTGAATCTTTAATACCAAATATCTAATCTCGCCCCCTCCAGTGGCATAAAATATGTGATAAACAGTGAAAAGAGGCTGCTTCAAGCAGCCTCTTTTCTAACCTGTCTAGTCCTGATATGGTTGACACTTTCTTATTCAGGACGGGACAACGATATAAAAAAAGCGACCATCAAGACGCTTTCTTTATCTTTAGTTCTCAGGCTTCATCTAAAGCTATCGGGGTGATGGTTGCTCGCCGTCCCTCAAAGTAAGTACCTCATAACCGCCTGCCGTCACTGCAATCGTATGCTCCCATTGGGCAGAGAGTTTTTTGTCTGCCGTGACCACCGTCCAGCCATCACGTTTAGTCTTAATTTTTGCCTTGCCCTGATTGATCATAGGCTCTATGGTGAAAGTCATCCCCTCTTTCAGAGTAAGGCCTTTACCCGGTGTGCCGTAGTGAAGTACTTCTGGTTCTTCGTGCATCTCACGGCCGATACCGTGACCGCAATAGTCACGCACAACAGAGTAGCCATTTGCTTTGGCGAAGCGCTCAATCGCCGCTCCCACATCACCCAGTGTTGCACCGGGTTTAACCTGATGAATGCCCTGCCACATCGCCTCATAGGTTTTTTCCACCAGTTTTTTCGCCAGCGGCGTCACAAATCCAATGCAGAACATCTTGCTGGAATCGGTAATAAACCCGCCCTTCTCCAGAGTAATATCCACATTGACGATATCACCGGATTTCAGCACCTTATGATCTGATGGAATACCGTGGCAGACCACTTCATTGACAGAGGTATTCAGTGAGTACTGATAACCATACTGACCTTTGCTCGCAGGACGGGCTTTCAGCTCATCCACGATATAGTGCTCCACCCAGTCGTTGATCTGCATGGTGGTCACGCCCTCTTTCACCTGAGTATCCAGGTAGGCAAAAACCTGAGCCAAGAGGCGGCCAGACTCACGCATCAGCGCCAGCTCTTCCGGAGATTTCAGGCTGATCTTACTCATAGATTTTGGCCTCTTCTGCAGCAGCTTTACTCCCACCAGACTCAGAACTTAAACCACTCAGCTCAGCCTGTTTCATCTGCTCCCGCATCAATTCGGTAAAGGTAAGCGTTGGGTTCATCTCCGCCAACATACCCACCTTAATCCAAAACTCCGCCTGAGCATTAATTGAGCGCACCATAGCACTGCTGGCCTTGCGCACCTCGTCGTGCAGCTCATCACTGATTTTTACGATACCCACTGATTACTCCAGGCCGTTTGAGGCCAACAAAGACAAAATTCAAACCAAATACACAACATATACATATCGTATATAAATCATAATATATCACTCAAGAAAAAGCCTGAAAAAAATGAATCAGCACAGGCTTTAAAAACAGATTATTAAAATCAGACGCAAAAAAAACCTGTGACTGCAAAAGTACAGGGCTTTAAACATTTCGGATGACGGGTATTAATGTTCCAGAGTAACCAGACTCAGGAGTGCAACTTAGGTACTCACTCCGGATACCCCTGAAACCGTTGCACCTGATCCAGGTCTTTTTCCCAGTCGGCTTTACTGGCGATAAACAGATGAGCCGTGGGCTTAATGGTTACCGGCGTGTCCATGCTGCCCGCAGGCACCATCACCAGTTTACCGTCACCTAGACTTGTGGGCACAGGAGAACCACAGATGCTGCAAAAGCTGCGGCCATGACGGGTTTCCGGCAGATTATAGAAGGTGACCTTTTCCTGTCCCTTGAGCCAGGTCAGTTGGGCATCTTTGCTGAACAGATTAGCCGCATGGGCGCTACCTGTGTCTTTCTGACAGTAACTGCAATGGCAGAGAAAAAAGTTATGAAAGTCACCGTCCAGCTGATATTTTACCGAACCACAAAGGCAAGATCCTGAATGCTGCGTCATCGCCATTTTCCTTTTTATAGTCTTGGAATCGATAGTATTGGGGGCAATATGGACTTCCACACTAGCCGCCCCATAGGTTTTTCGTCAATATCCATTACCAATGATCATTGGTGCTATGACAGAAGATCAAGGTCGGCAATAAAATCGATAAAAGCCCGAATTTTTCCCGGCATAAAGCGCATGGGCAAATACTGCATATAAACACCACCCTGAAAATCACTGTGCAGAGTCCAGTCCGGTAGCACCTCGACGACATCGCCTTCCGAAAGCGCGTTTCGCACGACAAAATCCGGAAAAATACCGATGCCAAAACCATCTTTTACCGCCAGTAAGCGCATTTCGGAATGGTTATTCAGGTATCGGCCATCCACGGAGATTTTCTCTTTACGCTCTCCTTGTGTCAGTAACCAGTGATTATCCCGCTCAAACAAGCCCAAAGGAATACAATCATGGGCCATCAGATCCGCTGGCTGTCCCGGCTTGCCACGGTTTTTCAGATATTCAGGACTGGCACAAAGCACTGAACGCACCGGACCAATGTTTTTGCTCACCAGATGTTCGAGAGGTTCTGCTGCCACGACAAACACGATATCCACATCGTGATAACCGGGATCAAGCCGCTGATCTGTTACCTGAAGATGTAGTGAGATAGCCGGATACCGCCGCATAAATTGCCTCAAATGCGGTTCCAGCACCTGTCGGGCAAAGGCCTTAGGCGCAGCAATACGTAAGCGCCCACGTACCTCGGTCGCTTCGCTTTCTGTGGCCGATACCGCTTCACGGGCGCTGTCGAGCATATTCCTGCATTGCTCGTACACTTCTCGACCAAGCTGGGTAGTCGTTTGTCGGCGAGTAGTGCGCTCAATCAGAACAGCAGAAAGGGCACTTTCCAGTCGGGATACCTGACGGCTGACTCCAGATGGTGTAATCCCCAACTTCTCAGCGGCTCGGGTAAAGCTTCCAGTTTCCACCACTGCTACATAGGCCGCCATATCCGGCAATAGAGGAATCAGTCTATTTGTGTCCATGGGTCACAAGTCTTTTGAATTGATGGATGATTATCACGCCAGAAGTTTAAAGTTAGCATGCTCCCCCATAAACAAACAGCGCTGTTTATCACGTCTTATGGCAAAGATGGCAAAGACAGAAACACTGGGCAGCACCTCAGCATTCATCAGAAACAGGCTCCTTAATGCAAACTGAAAGCTCTCGTTTAACCTTAGGTCTTCGATTGAATCGCCAGAGTCTGGGCCAGTACCAAAACCGTTTGCCCGTTCCTGAGTTTTCGCTGCTCTTGGTGGCATTTTTTTGGGGTACCAGCTATGGCGTCACAAAAGAAGCTCTGCTCTACACCAGTGCTCTGGCCTTTATCGCCATCCGATTCTGCCTGACTTCGATAATGTTATTACCGATGTTTCTCCGGGAAATGTATCAGGGCAAAACAGGAGATTTCTATCGGGCTCTACCTACGGGTCTGATTTTGCTGGCAATCTTTCTGGCAGAAACCTACGGTATCTTTCATACCAGTGCTTCCCGGGCCGCATTTCTGATCAGCCTTTGTATCCTGATAACGCCTTTTATTGAGGCCATCGTTAAACACCAACGCCCTGAGCCTCTGATTTTGGGCTGCGCTTTACTGTCACTCTTGGGGGTATACCTGCTGATGCAAACGGGTCATGAGGGAACCGCTGATAACCGCTTTAGCTTAAATAAGGGAGATCTTTTGATTCTTCTGGCCGCGCTTTTACGGGCAGTTATGGTGGTGACTACAGAGCGTTTATCAAAAAACAGCACCCTATCAGCCATCAGCACCACCAGCATTCAATCCAATGTGGTGGCCGTGGGCGCGCTGATCATTTTTGCCTTCAGCGACTATCCGATCGCTCAACTGATCCCTAAGTCGGGGGAGTTCTGGCTGGCAGCTTTTTATCTGGCCTTCTTCTGCACTCTGTTTGCGCTGTTTGCCCAGAACTACGGCGTGCGCCACACCAGTTCATCCAGGGTCGCACTACTGACCGGTTCGGAGCCTGCTTTCGGTGCACTGTTCGCTATCATCTGGCTCGGCGAAAACCTGAATAGTATCCAGATGATTGGTGGTGGGTTAATTCTGCTGGCCAGTTATCTGGCCAGTCGCCGACAGCAGTAAAGGTCGGTTGGTAGAAGAAAGATCAGGCAATAAAAAGACCGGCTCAGAGCCGGTCTTTATTCTCATCAACAAGCGACATCTGCTTGTTGGATATGTCAGGGTCTTTAAAGCTGTTTTTCCAGAGAAAAAGCACCCCGCAGATCACCTGCTTTAAAGCCCGTTGCATTATCATGGGGATAGAGTACCTGCAAGCGTTCACCGACTTCAGGCTTAAGATTGCTACCATGGCAAGCCAGACACTGCTCAGCTACAGGGATTGCTTTCATCAGGCGCATCTTTTTATCGCCATTGTCGCCTGTTATCACTTCCGCGTATGCCAGCTTTTTAAGATCTGCGCCCTGCTCCGCCTGAGTAGCAAACTGCTCAAGGACTTGTCGCTCCCAGGCATCCGGAGCATTCTGCGGATTACGCAACTTAAGACTGGTGCGGCTGATCTGCCATCCCTTCATTCCGGAAACATCATCCGTGATCGGCAGAGCCTTGGTATTACAGACCTGAATGGCCGCGGGCAAACCGCCCTGTTGTGCCGCTGCTTTCAGCTCGCCCATCAGATTTTTCCCCAGCGTCTGAATCACATTTTTAGCTTCAGCCTTCAGATGTTCTGGGCTCTGAGTTTCGGCCTGTGCTATCAGAGGGCTGCCTAAAACCACGATCATTGCCGGAATTGTGAGGGTGTTTTTCATCGGTTCACTCCTGCAGTATGTTGGCAGTTATGAAAACCGGACAACACAAAGCAATTTGATATAAGTATATTCTTTTAAGTTATAAGAGTTTACACGAAGAAAAACCACAGCTAAATAAGAAAATTCTAAAATTGCGCTTGTTTACAGAAAAAGTGTCAGATCGAT
Source organism: Oceanospirillum sp. (assembly GCF_048265165.1). Classification (GTDB taxonomy): domain Bacteria; phylum Pseudomonadota; class Gammaproteobacteria; order Pseudomonadales; family Halomonadaceae; genus Oceanospirillum. Next base: position 122,426 of record NZ_JBLXCD010000005.1, read on the forward strand.
TAACACCCAAGACAGAAAACATCTCCAGACGCATAGCCTGGGGGAAATAGCTGACCATTATCTCCCCGAGGTTATCTTGGGCTATTTCCAGCCCTGCCTCCAGCGGCTGGCATCTTTCAGATCCTGCCAGTTGATCGGGTAAAGTTTATGGGAGATCACTGCTTCCAGTTCGCAATAGGTCACAGTGCCCTCTTCATCGAACTCAACTTCCGTCACGAGAAAATGCTTTTCCCTATCCATTGGCTCTACAGCTGTCCATTTACTCTGCAGCAGCTTTCGGGGATTAATCTGATTCTTTGGAGTGGTGTCAGTCATACAAAACCTCCTCAGTACGCAAGCACACCAGGCGCACCGTCAGGTTTACTGGCTGCATTCTGATCCGGAAAAATCAGCCCGGAAGTATCAAAGCCTCGTTTTTCCGCCTCAGTGATAAAGTGCTGTCTCAGCTCATCAGAGACTTCAGGGGTGCGCGACAACAACCAGAGATAGTCGGTATCCGGCCCAGAAATAAAAGCATATTGGTAATTTTCTTTATCCAGCTCAAACACTATGTAAGAGCCGTAGAAGGGACCAAAGAAGGAGACCTTAAGGTGAGCCTGGTCAGCCGCTCCAATAAAGTAAGCTTTGCCCTCGGCTTGCTTCCACTCCCCCTCTTTAGCATTGAACCCTTGATTAATCACGCGAACACCACCGTCATCCCGCATAGAGTAGTGAGCAGTAATATGGCTCAGACCACGTTCAAAAGAGTGGTCTAATCTTGCAATTTCATACCACTCCCCTAAATAGTGATTCAGCTTGAAACCAGATACAGGGGTTACTTTATCGGGTACTCCAGTGCAAGCCGTCAATGCTAAAGCACTCAGTAAAAAACAGATTTTTAAAGCCGAAATTATTTTCATATTCCGGAGCCCTCTTGCTTAAATTTATCGATTTAAAGGATGTTTTACGTAATAAAAAAACGAATGGATCGTCATCATGTTGTCAATTAATTTGTGACATATTCAACAAAAATTAAATGCACATATGGATATAATCAGCCACTGCCATCAGAGCTGAATTAATAATTTCATGATTAAATGGACTCTCACATGATAATCAAAAAAATGCTACTACCCGCAGTACTTATTATATTGTCGGGGCCTGCATTCTCCGAAGAAATATCCCTTACAGATCCTAATAGCCCTTACGCCGATAGGAGCTGCCCGCTAACCCATCAGATAGAGCATAAAACATCTCTGCCAGCGGACTGCCGCTGCGGTACAAACCGGAGTAATACCGGTGGTATTCATGTTTGTCAGCGCCCCACAGAAGTGGCCAGAAATATGGGGGTAAACATTGGTGAAGGGCCTTCATTTGCGAACTTCTATAACTCGCAAATTACTGGTGGCTTTATTGACTATGATAACAATGAACTAATTGCATCCGTACAGTGGGATGCCGGTAAAGAATCTAAAGGTTTAGTTGTTGCTTACAATATGGATGACTGGTCACGTCGTTTTATCAGCGGTGATGCTCAGGATGAATATGGTCACAAGGTCATTGCCGAAGGACCTGCATTCTTTGAACTTAAAGATATAAAACCAGGCCCTGATGGCTTCTGGTATGGCTTTGGATATGAGCAAGGAAAATCAGGTGGCGGCGCACGAGTATTCAAAATTGACCCTGAAACCGGTAACCGTTCTTTGGTTTGGGAAGGGCGCAATGGTAAATACGGACAATGTCCTTCAGGTAGAAAAACAATCCGCAGAGAAACCCAAAAATATGTTCAGTACACTCAGGAAGGTTTCGCAGTTGACTCCAAAGATGGTTCATTCCTGATTGGGTTCAGCAATATAAAAATGGGTGGCGTTGGGATTGCCCGTATCAGTAATGATGGGCAAAAATGTGATTTCTTAACACTTAGCGGCCCGCGTGATGATGGGCTTAAGAAAGGCCGTGGCTTTGATATGCGTGGCACCATGATGGGCTACACCCTCCATGATGGAAAGGTTTATGCGCACTCTTCAGGTGAAAAAACATTTTATGAAATAAACCCTGAAACCGGTGACCGAAAAGCGATAACACGAAAAGGCCCTAAGCCACCGGCATGGCGTCATGTCGTCTGGGATGATAAACGTGAAGTGTTTTGGATCTCTGGAAAAATGAACTCTGTTACCGTTACAGCCTATGATCCGGCTAAGAATAAATATCTTCTTGCTCATAAGAGCTGTGGTGCAAAGTATGATTGGGACTGGTTCCCACTTTGTATGGGCGGCCCGATGAAAATTAACTCTCTTAATTACGGCCCGATGTGGCTCAATAAAAATACGGGAAATCTTATATTTGGTCAGGACTTAATTGGTATCGTTGAGTTTGAACCTCATACCGGAAACTCTATCAACAGAAGCTTCTGATATACCTCCATATAGTAACAAGCAGTATTCTGCTTGTTACTATTTTATTCATTATAATTTATCTATTATAAGGTATTAATCCGGCACACCATTCCGGTCAAGAATCACCGGCCCAGCCCCTTCTGTGGCTAACTCATCCTCGGCATTATACAACGGGCAGCTCTTCATCGAGAGACAGCCACAACCGATGCAACCTGTCATATGATCCCGAAGCCGCTCCAGATATCGAATCCGCTGATCGAGTTTCTCCTGCCATCCGGCGGAGAGTCTCTCCCAATCTTTCTGTGTCGGTGTGCGGTTTTCCGGCAGTGCAGAAAAGGCCTGCTCGACCTCACTTAAAGTTATCCCCAGCTTCTGAGCCGCTTTAATGACCGAGATTCTTCGCAGTACATCCGGTGTATATCGCCGCTGATTACCGGGGTTGCGATGACTTGATATCAGCCCCCGCTGTTCATAAAAGTGCAGAGTGCTGACCTTAACTCCGGAGCGCTCTGCCACCCGCCCTACCGACCAGTTATCCCGAGTCGCCATGCTGATTCCTCCTGTGAATTTCCCGCCAACCATAGCCTTAAATGCAAACCGAAAATTAAAAGCAAAAAAGTTGAAACAGAGTCTTTACCTCAACCTAGCTTGAGGTTTTAAGCTGCACCCATTCTACAAAACACGACAGATCAAAAGAAGGAAACAGAAGATGATTCACTTAGAACATATCAACTTGGTGGTTACCGATCTGGTCACATCGCTGAAGTTTTATCGCGCGGCATTTCCTCATTGGAAAGTACGTGCTAAAGGCGAAAGCAACTGGTACGGCAAGGTCAGAAACTGGCTGCATTACGGCGATGATTATCAGTATCTAGCACTAAATGACTCTGGCAACGGTCACAATCGGGATCTGACCGGACACGAGCTGGGGCTAGCCCATATCGCTTTTGTGACTTCAAATATTGATGCTGTAATTGCACGGTTAGCAGAGTCTGGTTTCGAGATCAGCAAGGATGGTGCTGAAGAACCTCATCGTAGGAATGTTTACTTTATCGACCCGGATGGCTATGAAATCGAGTTCGTGCAATACCTGAGCGACCTACCCGTAGAGCGCAATGCTGCACCAAAGTCGGTCGCAGAAGAAGCTGAAGCCTTCAGCAAAGCGGTCTATCAGTAAGGGGTTTAAAACCGGTTTATTCAGCAAATTCTACCTATCAATAGACACTCTAAGCGAGCATCAAAATGCTCGCTTAGAGTGCATCAAAAAAACGGAGGGAGAGTGAAAGCCGAGTAATCAGAAAATCGCCAGACAACAGATAGCTCACAGTAAAAAACACTGAAGTGAACCGCAGAAAAACGACTGGTTCCAGCAAAGCAATCAAACTACTGATAAAAGGTGGGCATTTTCCGCCATTTTTCTATTTACGCCGATCCCGGTCGCAATCGACCGGGAACGGGTCTGTACAGGGTTAAGCCACCACCGAACTGATAGCCTGATCCAGAGTGTTCACAATCTGATCGATCTGTTCAGCCGTGGCGGTCAGTGCAGGGCTGAAGTTGAGGATATTGTTATACCTCTCAAAACTCCGGTTGGTCCGTCCAATCAATACTCCCATTTCCTTACATCTACCGACAATTGCAATAGCAACTGATTCATCTACTGGTACCTTGCTGTCACGATCCTGTACCAGCTCAATACCGGCAAACAATCCTTTGCCGCGCACATCCCCAATAATCGGGTGTTTATCTTTGAGGGCCGCCAGGCGTGTTAGTAGGTAATCCCCCATTTGCTGCGAGTTCTGCACCAAATTCTCCTCTTCCAGAATTTGCATATTGACCAACGCCGCAGCTGGACCTGCCAAACAGCCACCAAATGTGGAGATATCACGAAAATAGCCCAGTGTATCTTCTGCGCTCTTTTCCTGAAGTAACTCGTAAACCCGTTCTGTGGTCACCGTACATGAGATAGCGGCGTAACCAGAAGCCAGCCCCTTCGCCATAGTGACAATATCCGGCTGGACGTCATAGTGCTGATAACCGAACCACCGGCCGGTACGGCCGACACCGCAGACCACCTCATCCATAATCAGGAGGATATTGTAACGATCACAGATCTCACGCACCCGTGGCCAGTATCCGGCCGGAGGTGTAATCACCCCACCACCGGCGGTAATTGGTTCCAGAATGATCGCACCTACAGTGTCAGGTCCTTCCTGCAGAACAACCTCTTCAATCGCATCTGCTGCCCGTAGACCATAGTCCTCAGCTTCCGGATACTGATTGCGATATTCACAGCAGTGAGGCACTTCTACAAACCCTGGAGCGAAGGGCCCAAACTGAGCCCGGCGCTCTGCCTGACCGGTAGCACTCAAAGCCGCCAGCGTAGTACCGTGGTAGTCCCGATCCCGGTACAGAATTTTGCTCTTTTTACCGCCATAATATTTATGGGCGATCTGGCGCACCATCTTAAAGGCTTTTTCATTGGCTTCGGAGCCGGAGTTGGAGTAGTACACCCGGTTCATCCCTGGCATCTTCTCCAACAGTTTCTTGGCAAAAGCTGCCGCAGGCGCACTAGCCATGGCACCAGCAAAGAAGTTCAACTGACTGAGCTGAGCGGCAACCGCATTGGCAATCTCCTGTCGACCATAGCCTACATTGGTCACCCAAACGCCACCGGCGGAAGCATCCAGATATTCGTTACCCTCACTATCCCACAGGCGCAGACCTTCGCCACGGACAAACATAGGCAAACCTTTCTCAGCAGCACTGTGCGGTGTCAGGTGGTGCCAGACATGATCCCGGTCCAGCTTTTTCAGCATATCCAGTTCATTAACTTGATGATTCATAAAAGAGTCCTGCCATTATTGATTACGGTGAACAGAAAACGGAGACCATGCCTGGGAGACCGGCATCAGCTCCAGTTGATTGATATTCAGATGCGGAGGCAGGGTCGCGAGCCAGAGCACGGTGTCGGCGATATCATCAGGCTGGATGGGGTCTGCACCCTGATAGAGGTTGTTATAGGCATCCTGATCGCCACCAGTCCGGACCAAGGTAAACTCACTTTCTGACAGACCCGGAGCGAGGTTGGTAACCCGCACCCCTGTTCCGGACAGATCACAGCGCAATGCATACGAGAATTGCTCTACAAAGGCTTTAGTGCCGCAATACACATTTCCGCCGGGATAGGGCCAATGACCGGCGATCGAACCAAGATTAATAATTGTGCTGCCTTTACCTTGAGCGATCAGCCGGGGCAGTAGCTTATGAGTGACCGTTGTCAGACCTTTGATATTGGTGTCGATCATAGTGTGCCAATCCTGCAGGTCACAGGACGGAGCCAGCTCAGTACCCAGAGCCAGCCCTGCATTATTCAGCAACAGATCAATCCGACTGAAGGCATCCGGTAAACCATCCAGTTGTGACTGAACAGCAACAGGATCACAAACATCCAGTGTTAGTGTCAGCACTTCAGTCTGAGCGGACAGCTCCTCCTGAATTGCCTCCAGACGTGAAGCCCTACGGCCGGTAAGCACCAAATGCCAGCCGACATCAGCAAGTTTACGAGCACAGGCCAGACCAAAGCCTGAGGTAGCACCGGTGATAAAAGCAGTTTTGGACATGATATGTCTCCTGTTCAGATTCATCAGAAAATTCGGTAAATCCCCAGCCCCACTCCGCTGAGCGACAGTGCCGTCAACACCGGCAGAGCGACTGAGTGGAAAGAAGCGGGTTGTAAGCGGTGAAAACCCCACTGCCCTAACTGAACGCCTATTAACGTAGGCAATATCAGCATCAAAAACGGAGTCAGCAAATCCGCATCAAAAACGTCATTGAGATACAGTAGTAGCAAGGCCAGCAGATCGGTTGCAGCTAAAATCACCACCATCGAGGCACGCTGTACCTGAGGACTCAAACCAGAACCCAGCAGATAACAGACCACCGGCAGACCACCAACAGATGCAGCAGCGGTAAATGCTCCGGAAACACTACCGATCAGGCAGGTTTTACCGGTTGTAAGTGAGCGGGCGGCAGACTGGGGGCGTCGGAAAAGAATCAGAGTCATACCCAGCACTGAAAAGCTGATCGTCAGTTTGAGCAGGCTTTCCGGCAGCTGTGTCAGAATCAGCAACCCTCCCGGAATACCTATTAAAGCGCCCGCCCCCAACCGGACAATCAACGGCCGGTCCACATACTGATAGGCGGGTTTCAGCAGTCCGAGGGTACCCACCAGATCCAGTAGCAGAATTACGGGGACACTTAACTGTGGTGGCCAGATCAGATTCAATCCGGTAATAGCTATGGCGGCAAAACCAAAACCGGTATAGCCACGCACCAGAGCGGCAACCGCCACCAAAAGTGCGGCCCATTCAAAGTGTTGAATATCTGCCAGAGGTATCACGTCAGCCTACCCCCCCTTTTCGTGATGCGCCGGAGCGACATTGCTCAGACTTTCCATCACGTTAGGGGTTGGTGGCTTCAGGGTGATAGAGCCAGTTCAGGGAGGTTGTGGGTCCAGTGCAACGATCAGACGGAGCGGAAGCGTTCCAGCGAGCGGCTAAGCTGGGCGATACCCGGCTCAATTTTGTGGGCGGCGATGGCAGAGAACCCCAACCGAAAGTAGTGTCGCGGAGGAGATGGCGACAGAAAGTGCACGGCCCCGGGTTCAATCAGTACACCATCATGGGCGGCAGCCCAGGAAAGCACCTCAGTATCCACATCCTCTGGTGCTTCCAGCCAAATTGATGAAGCACCGGAGCTAACCGGAACCGTATGCATCCCGGGCAGATGGCTCTCAATCGCCGACTGCATCCGGTCCAACTTGCTAAGATAGAGTTCACGAATCTTACGCAGATAAGTGTCGTAATGGCCTTGTGCCAGAAACAGCGCAGTCTGACGCTGGTTGTTGGCTGGGGGGTGGCGGTACATCAGACGGCGCAAGGCTCGGGCTTCAGCAATCAGGGTTTCATCGGCCACCATAAACCCCAGCCGCAGGCCGGGAGAGATCGACTTGGACAGGCTACCCATATAGATCACACGCTTATTCCGGTCACTGGCTTTCAGCGCCGGAACCGGTTTCTGTTGCATATTAATATCGGCATCATAGTCATCCTCAATCAGGATGCAGTCCTGTTCCGAAGCCAGATGCATTAGAGCACGACGACGCTCCGATGACAGTTCCGCACCAGTGGGTACCTGATGGCTGGGGGTGATGTAGATATAATCACAATCGTTAAGGCGCGCGTCCACCTGTATACCCGCTTCATCCACCGGTTGCAGATGCAGGGTGGCTTCGAAAGTTTTGAAGATGTTGTGGGCATCCCGAAAGCCTGGATTTTCCAGTGCAATCCGAGTCTCGGGTTTCAGCAGCAGGTTGGCCAGCAGGTAGAGAGAGTTCTGCGTGCCGATGGTAATCAATATCTCATTGGCTTCGGCATAAATGCCTCTTTTGGGTAGAAGGCGGGTCCGGATCTGCTCAATCAGCACAGCATCATCTGAGTCAACACTGTCATGAATCCAATCTCGGTCACTCATCCCGGACAGGGATTTACGGGCACAGTCACGCCACTGCTCTATCGGAAAGAACTCATGCTGTACCTGACCGTAAATGAAGGGGTACTCAAACGAGCGCCAGTTGTTAGGTTTAACGATCACCTGTTCTTCACTGGGGCGGTGGCGAAAACGGGACAACCAGTCTGGTGTTTCACCAGGGAGATCCGGCACCAGCTCGGTGCATAACGCATCCGACCGGTGAAAAGCCGGTGCAATGAAATACCCTCTGCGGCTGCGGGAGATCAGATAACCGGTATCCACCAGCTGTTCGTAAATCAATACCACCGTATTGCGGGAAACCCCCAACTGACCGGCTAATCGCCGGGATGAGGGCATAGGCTCATCCACCGGAAGATGACCGCTTAGGATGGTAGCAACAAGGTGCTCCCGAATCTGATCCTGCAGAGTACGGCCAGGGTCAAAGTCAATCTTCAGATAGTGCTCATTCATGGTCTCAGACTCAGATGTTGCGGGGTGATGCTTTAAAATGAAGCAAGTCACATACCACAAGCAGCAACTGGACCTATGCACGGTTAAATCTGGCTCTATGGTGGAAGCGAAGCCCGGCTCTAAGGTGAGAAACAGAATATAAACCTCTGGCTGCTAAAGCGGCTTCTCATTCTTTCTCACGACAGAGAACGGAGCATAACCATGATAAAAACCTATCGCAGCAACCCTATCAGAAGCACTCTGAAAAAATTGGCTCTCGGTGTCGGCATCACCCTGCTCGGAACCCAGATCAGCCTCGCTGATACACTCACTATCGGCTATCAGGGCATGATGAATCCCTGGAAAACCGTGATCGCAGATAAAATGCTGGAAGCGGAAACCGGTATTGAAATCGAGTGGCGTCGCTTTGACTCCGGCGCGAAAGTAATTACTGCAATGGCATCAGGGGATGTGGATATCGCCACCGCCGGCTCCAGCCCGATTGCTGCCGCAATCAGCCGCGGTGTCGATATCGAGCTAGTCTGGATTCTGGAAAACATTAACGAAGCGGAAGCACTGGTCGTCCGCAAAGGCAGCGGTATCACTGCCCCTCAGGATTTGAAAGGCAAAACACTTGGAGTGCCCTTTGTTTCGACCACACATTTTCATACCTTGTTTGCACTGGAGCAGTTCGGTTTATCAGACCAGGATGTCCAGGTTCTTAATCTACAGCCCAATGCGATCTCCGCAGCCTGGCGCCGTGGCGACATTGATGCCGCCTTCATCTGGGACCCTGTACTCAGCCGGATCAAAGCCGATGGAGATGTACTGATAAGCTCAGGTGAATTAAGCCGCTGGGGCAAAGCAACCTTTGACGGCATGGTGGTGAGTAAAGAGTATGCCGCTGACAATCCGGAAGTGGTGACAACTCTGGTTCGGCTCGCTGCAGAAGCCGATGCGCAATATCGCGATCAGAAAGAATCCCTGACCGCTGAATCTCCCATGGTGCAGAAAATCGCCAAAATGACAGGGGGCGACGCCGCGTCAGTACCCGCTGTGCTGAGCCTGTACCAATTCCCAACGTTGTCAGAACAAACGAGCTGTGCCTGGTTGAGCTGCGGTGAAGAAGGTGGTGCAGCCAAAGCACTGCGCTTTACTTCTGAATTCCTGAAAGCTCAGGGCAAGATCCCGGGACTAAAAGAACGTTACAGCGATTACGTCAACCCAAGCTTTGCCAAGCAAGCCCTCAACTGAGCAACAGACGGCGGAGCTACCGATAATCGGCAGGCTCCGCTGCAGGAGATATCACCATGAGCAGATTACAAATTCACGATGTGTCGGTGGTATACCCCGGCCTGAACAACGGCGAAGAAGTGCATGCCCTGTCCAATATCAACTTCACCATTGAGCCTGGCGAGTTTGTGGTCGCCCTGGGGGCCTCCGGTTGCGGTAAAACCACTCTACTGAGCCTGATGGCCGGCTTTATCGCCCCATCGGATGGATATCTGACCCTAGGAGACAGCACGGTTGCCGGTCTGCCCCGTATTGCCTGTGGGGTGGATCTGGCCGATCAGATTACAGGTCCGGGTAAAGAGCGTGGCGTGGTCTTTCAGAAACATGCACTGCTCCCCTGGTTGAATGTGATCGAAAATACCGAGTTTGGCCTCAAACTACAGGGCTTGCCAAAAGCGAAGCGGCGTGAACGGGCCGCCGCTTATCTGAAATTGGTGGGACTGGAAGATTTTCATCAGCACCCGGTGTACCAGCTTTCCGGTGGTATGCAGCAGCGGGTAGGGATAGCGAGAGCCCTGACCAATGACCCTGAAATGCTGCTGCTGGATGAGCCTTTGGGGGCATTAGATGCCCTAACCCGGGAGGTATTGCAGGAATTGCTGATGGATGTCTGGAAGCAGACCCAGAAAATGATGTTTTTTATCACCCACAGCGTGGAAGAAGCCCTATTTATGGCCTCTCGCCTGATTATTATGTCGCCGCGACCGGGTCGTATTACCCACGAATTCAATCTGGATTTTAACGAGCGCTTTCTTGAATGCCGCGATGCTCGCAAAGTGAAATCGTTACCGGAGTTTATCGAGATGCGCGAACAAGTGCTCAGTATCATTCATGGGGATGAACAAGGCGGAGGTATACACTGATGACCGCTCAAAAGGTATTAAACCGCGATGAGACCACGATCTCTGATAAACCTTTCACACTATCGACTTCAAATACAACCGGGACTATCCGACAAAAAACCAATAACAGGCCAACTCCGATGCAGCGTTTTTTAAAGTTATTTATGGCAGGGCCTGCCAAACCCGGCGATGCTTTTGGCGATCCGGGTCAAGGCAGCAGTCTGGCGATCAGCATGATAACAGCGCTGACTCTGATAGGGATCTGGTTCATCGCGACAACTTTAGGCTGGGTTGAACCTCTTTTTCTGCCCTCCCCAGGGGCTGTTGTCAGTCGTTTTTGGGAAGTACTGACCGTCGGCTTTGCCAACGCCACTCTGCTGGAACATACCGGTTGGAGTATGATGCGGGTATTCGGTGCGTTTACGCTGGCCCTGATCACAGCAGTGCCAATCGGCATCTTTATGGGAGTGAATCGAATCGGTCGCGGGTTATTTGACCCTATTATCGAATTTTATCGTCCACTACCACCACTGGCTTATCTACCGCTGGTGATCATCTGGATGGGGATTGGTGAAAGCTCGAAAGTGGTACTCATCTATATGGCAATCTTTGCCCCTATGGCACTGAGTGCCCGGGCAGGCGTTAAATCCGTCGCCATTGAGCAGATCCATGCCGCATACTCAATGGGTGCTTCCCGCTGGCAGGTGGTACGCCATATCATCCTGAAAAGTGCTCTGCCGGAGATCCTGACAGGCATGCGTATCGGCATCGGTTTTGGCTGGACCACCCTAGTGGCTGCCGAAATGGTCGCCGCCCAAGCCGGCCTGGGCTTTATGGTACTAAATGCCGCAGAGTTCCTGGTAACCGATGTGGTGATTATGGGCATCATTGTGATCGGGATTATCGCCTACCTGTTTGACCTGCTGATGCGTTACGCCGAGCGAAAATTGGTGCCGTGGAAGGGGCAGTAGTAAAAAGTTCGATAATCTCTTCCATTTTATGGAATCTATGCCACACCTGCCCATCGCGGCGGGGTGGTATATAAAACCAGACAGACTTACTCTTAACTGACGATTTCTGCTTAGCGGCCAATTCTGAGTGCAGCCCCCATCACCTACCGGAAACTGGCTCTGTTTCAGAGACAGCCATATCAAACCAGGCTTAGTGCTGATCTATCGAGTGAAAGATGGAGTATTACAACTCGCCAGAATTGGAAGTCATAGCGAGTTGTTTTAGGAATCCTTTTATAGCTAGGCAGCTATTCCGATTTAGAGCGCAGTCGCTCGGCGGTAGCAACCCGACAGCTAAAGGGTGCAGCTAAGTTAGAAACTTACTGCAAATCTATAATCAAACGTGCTCCACATTACTCGGATACGTGGGGAGCACAATGCCATCCAGCGGCGTAAAATGCAGAAGGTTCTCAAGGCTTTGTTTTACTACTATCGCTATATAGGAATCAAAGAACCAGGCATTATCGCGATAAAATCCATCCGATATATTCAGTTCCTTATCTTGCACAGTAAAATTAACCGCAAGCTTTGCTTCAGCAGTAAATCCCGGCTCATCAGAGCCTTCTTCATGCCCCGTGAGCGCTGCTAAAACATCAATGCAGTAGGCATCAAGTTCTTCATCCACTAAAAAAATGTCACCCACTTCTACATTTATAGTGTAGTAGCCTTTACCTTTTGGCTTGCCATTGAGTTCAAACTGGGACCCCAATATATCAAAACCAGCAAATCTGATCTTATCTAGCATTTCAGTGAGCCTTCATTTTATAATCAGATTCTTTATTATTAAATGAAAAATCCACTTCATACTTGCGCTCAGTTTTATTCAAGAGTTCGTTAGTATAATGATAGCTATGATTATTAATAATCATTTTTGAGCCATTCAAATAATAGTTAACAGATCTTTTAACAATATCATTTATTGAGCAGTTTTCTTCCAGAGATTTTAAATAAGCTTTTTTATGAAGCTCTTCACCGATACGGACATTAAAAGAGCCATTCATTGGCTTATCCGGTTTTTTACCCAGCATTTCGCACGTTTCAAGGTAATCTTCTACCGCTTCTTCAAAAGCAGCCTTTAACCCCGCAACATCTGAAGCTTCATAAGTCACCAGATCGTTAATGCATTCAATTTTTCCGTGGAGAACTTCATCCTCGAAATCAAATTCATACGAACCATAAAAGCCCTTATGCTTCATCAATTTACTCATTTGAGTCACCCTGTTGCTCAAGCATTTCCAGCTCTTTAAGTTTCTCAACCACTTGCTTAACCATATACGCTTTAAGGATAGGCTGCGGATGTGGTTCATGCAGATTGATCAACAATTTTGTCTTTTGGTGAACGAACTTTCGCCGGGAGCCTTTTCCGGCAAATTCCTCGAAGCCTCTCGCCGCCAAAAGGGAGCATAACTCTTTCCATGTAAAGTCTTTTGGCTTACTTAGAAGCTTGGCTTCAAGTTTGTCTTGCTTACCCATATCGTTTTAGCTCTTCACCAAAGCGCATGCAACTATAATTTAGTTGCAAGCTTCAATTCAAGTCATTTCCCTGTACAAGAACCTTAACACAAGGTGTAAATGAGTCATTCGAAACTAAATGATTAGTTTATCCTCCCTTACCCCTGCCCCATCACTTTCATGGCATTTAGCGTAGCCAGATCTGCCGGTAAGCCTCTGGTCTGCCGCTCTGCGATCTCCCGCGCTTGCAGCTTAACCTACTATTTATTCTCTACTTTAGACACCACATATAGACGTCCCAAAGTAGAAACGAGTCGGTGCGCAGTAGGATCTGTTCGGCTGACTGCCATAGTCAGAATGGTAATCAGCCACCATTCCCCAGACACAAAAAAAAGCGGCTTAACCTGTGTTAAGCCGCTTTCGGAACCCCTCAGTTCTTTCTCTGTAGCAATCGACGATTAAAGCGCCTGCTGTGTTTTCAGCTCATCACTAACCTGGGTCAGCTTACGACTCAGGGTGTTGAGTAGTACACCGTAAAGAGGAATAAACAGCACAAGGGAGATAACAATTTTAAACAGATAATCCAGAGTAGCGATCTCAACCCAGTTAGCCGCCATAAAGGCATCCGGGCTTTTATAAAAAGCAATGGAGAAGAAAGCCAGTGTATCCAAAGCATTACCCAGAATGGTCGACAGCGTAGGGGCGACCCACCATGGCCCTGCCCGGCGCAGGCGGTTAAAAACCTGGACATCCAGAATCTGTCCCAACACATACGCCATAAAGCTTGCAATGGCGATTCGGGCAACAAACAGGTTGAACTCGCTCAGCTGAGCAAAACCCTGAAACGCACCCTCAAAGAAAAGCACCGACAGTCCATAGGAGGCCAGTAGTGCTGGTAGCATCACTTTAAAGATGATCTTACGCGCCATCGGTGCCCCGAAAATCCGAACGGTCAGATCGGTGGCCAGAAAAATAAACGGAAAACTGAACGCACCCCAGGTGGTATGGAAACCAAATAGAGTAAAGGGTATTTGAACCAGATAGTTACTGGAAATAATAACCAGCAGGTGGAAAGCCACCAACCAGGTTAGCGCTTTGCGCTGTTGGGCAGGCGAGAATGCACTCATAAGTGTTACCTTTTTATTGATTGGGGTGAGGGAACCCAAGTGAACGTTTACAACCGAAAAGCAGGGACACCCGTTGTTGATATCTTTTGTGGACAGCAGTTGCACTGCGGGACTGTTGATAAGTAAGCAAGTAGATTAAAGAACCTTGCCTGCTTTACCTCAGCCTTCCGGCATGACGGCCGGGGATTATACAGAAGTGTGCCTCAGACAAAAGTCTGAATCGAATCTTTTTCTGCTTTTCATCCCAATATACCGCTTTATATATCTCACACTTTTTTCACGCCATATGCCCTTATCATCTCCACTATAATCAATTTCGCTGGTGGGCATGGCCGATTAATTTTTCTCTCCTACAGACTAAAGGATTCTCTCTTTTAAGCTGGTATGTCTTTCTGATTACTCTATCATGCTCGAACCCTTCCTATGTCGCGGAAGACCTACCTAAAGGTCTGTACCGGCAATCTGAGTACCTGAAACCAGTTCAACACGAGTACGGCTATGTTTGCATTTTTTGAACGCCTGATTGCTGCTTTTCCTAAGGAAGAGCCTCAACAACCACCCGCTAAACTTCTGCAGTTTATTTTGCATTACACCAAAGGTATGGGCCTGCCGCTGATTCTTATGGCGGTGCTGACCGCGGGGGTTGCTGTGCTTGAAGTGACCCTGTTTGGCTTTATGGGGCAGTTGGTAGACTGGCTGTCGGCTCAGGACCCTAAAACCTTTCTGGAACAAGAAGCCTCGACCCTATTTTGGATGGCACTGGTGCCCTTGGTTGCCCTGCCATTAACAGGCCTTCTGCACTCGCTGGTGATACACCAGAGCCTGCTGGGAAACTTTCCGATGGTGATTCGCTGGCAGGCCCATCGCTACCTACTGAAGCAGAGTGTTTCTTTCTATTCAAACGACTTTGCCGGCCGTATCGCCACTAAGGTGATGCAAACAGCTCTGGCAGTACGTGAGTCTGTTATGAAGCTGCTGAATGTACTGGTTTATATTGCAGTTTCCTTTATCGCTATGCTGGTACTGGTGGCTCAGGCGGACTGGCGACTGATGATGCCGGTGCTGATCTGGTTAGCACTCTATATTTCAGTTCAGGTTTACTTTGTGCCTAAGCTGAAAGCGATCTCTACAGAGCAGGCCGATGCACGCTCCTTGATGAGTGGCCGTATTGTCGATTCCTACACCAATATCGCCACAGTAAAACTTTTCTCCCACACCAACCGTGAGGCAGAGTTTGCCCGTGAAGGCATGGATCAGTTTATCGGTACGGTTTATCAACAGATGCGTCTGGTGACCTGGCTGAATTTCTGGGTGCAAAGCATCAACCATCTGTTAGCCTTTTCCATCGCGGCATTATCTATCTGGCTTTGGATGGAAGAGCTGGTCGGTGCCGGTGCAATTGCGATCTCTATCGCCCTAGCGCTACGTCTGAATGGCATGTCCCACTGGGTTATGTGGGAGATCAGTGCCTTGTTTGAGAATATTGGTACTACCGTGGACGGCATGAACACCCTGTCCAAGCCATTACAGGTGCAGGACAAACCAGAAGCCAAGCGCCTGACAGTAGACAGCGGGCGGATCGATTATCAGGATGTGGTCTTCCACTACGGCGAAGACAAGCCTGTGATTCCTCAGCTGAACCTGAATATCCGGCCCGGTGAAAAAGTGGGTCTTGTGGGTCGCTCCGGTGCCGGAAAATCAACGCTGGTAAATCTGCTGATGCGGTTTTTCGATGTTGAATCCGGTCAGATCAAGGTAGATGGACAGGATGTTCGGGAGGTTACTCAGGACAGCCTGCGGGCTCAGATCGGCATGGTGACCCAGGATACGTCTCTACTGCACCGCTCGGTGCGGGATAACATTCTCTACGGTCGCCCGGATGCCAGTGAGGAAGAGATGATAGCTGCGGCGAAAAAAGCCGAAGCCCACGAGTTTATTCTTAGCCTAACAGACCCAGAAGGCCGCAAGGGCTACGATGCCCATGTGGGTGAACGGGGTGTAAAACTTTCCGGTGGTCAGCGCCAGCGTATCGCCATCGCCCGTGTCCTGCTGAAAGATGCCCCGATTCTGCTACTGGATGAAGCTACTTCAGCACTGGACTCTGAAGTAGAGGCCGCTATTCAGGCCAGTCTCTACACCCTGATGGAAGGCAAAACGGTAATTGCTATCGCCCACCGCCTCTCGACTATTGCGGCACTGGATCGATTAATCGTACTCGATAAAGGTGAGGTTGTGGAACAGGGCAGCCACGCTGAACTGATTGAGCAAGGCGGTATCTACGCTCAACTTTGGGCGCACCAGACCGGCGGCTTCCTCGGAGAAGAATAGTTAGCCAAAGAACAATACGGGTTTAAACCGGAGAAAGGTTAAAAATTAAGCCGGACATTCCTATAAGAAACAGGAATGTCCGGTTTTATTGTCTTAGGGACAAAGGTAGAGCTTTATTTAACCTTCATAATGCCAATCAGCACACAGAGCAAACCACCCGCCATACCGGCATAGGCTTCAACCGGTGTATCACCACTGACGGCACGGGTCAGCTGAGAGCTGGCTGAGTCGTAAACATCGTAACCCCAGAATGCCAATGCGACACCTATGATGATCAGAGCAATACCGATAATTTTTCCGTTGGAGTTTTTCATGCTGTCTCCTTAATACATAATGAAATACTGGCGCCCTTTAAAGCAGATCCGCGCCAGCCACAATAACCCATAAAACTCAGTATAGATGTTTCAACAATAACACTGATTGGTACAAGAAAATGTGACAGGTCATGATATTTCCTGAAACAGTATGGCACGATAAACAGAGGTGCTACCTACCAGCGTTTATGTCCCTCAAAGTAATCCCGCAGAAAATCAACAAAGGCCGCAATGCGGGCAGGCAGAAACTGACGATGCTGATAAACCGCATATACATTGAAATCATACCTTGGATAATCTTCAAACAGTTGGATCAGTCGTCCCTCTTTAACAAAAGGGGCTGCTATAAAGTCCGGCTGCTGAATAATCCCCATTCCCTGAGCTGCGGCTTCACACAGAGCCCGGCCGTTATTTGCGGCCAGTGTCCAGTTCACCCGTACCTTCTGCCGTTGGCCATCTTTATCATGGTACAACCAATAGTTTCTGTCCTGAGCCAGGTAGGTATACAGCAGACAACGGTGCTGCTGCAGCTGTTGAGGGGATTCAGGTGTTCCCTGCCCCCTAAGATATTCCGGTGAAGCATAAAACCCACCACGGCACTGGGTCAGCTTTCGTGCCACAAGACTGGAATCGGCCAGATTGGCAATACGAATGGCCACATCAAAGTTGTCAGCGGTCAGGTTACGTTGGCGATCATCCAGCTCCAGTTCAATACGCACCAAAGGATATACCTTCTGAAAGGCCTGAATCGGCTCAATCAGATGCAACAAGGTAAAGTCCATGGGGGCAGTCAGCCGCAGCAGTCCTCTGGGATCATGCCCCTGCTGGGTAACCGAGGATTCCAGCTCATCGAGCTCACTCAGCAGCGTCCGGCACCGGTTGTAATAATAGAGACCTTCATCGGTGGGATTGACCCGACGGGTGGTACGATTCAGCAGACGGATGCCCAGGTCTTTCTCAAGGGCTGCAATATGCTTGCTCACCATAGCGGTGGATATACCCAGGTTACGGCCTGTAGCAGCAAAACTTTCCAGCTCAACCACACGGCAATAAACCCGCATAGCTGTATATTTATCCATACCCCTTCCTAACCAGCACCCAACAGCACCAGACAATCGACTTAAAACCTAAATAAACGCAGCAGGACACTTATTTTGCAATAAGATTATCAACTAAAAAGAAACAGTGAATAACATTTAAGACCTATTATCATGGCAATCCAACACATCTACAATGGATTGATCAATCGCGGCGTAGCTGACAAAAGCTGGCTGCCTCAATGAATACACCTGAGACTGACTTAGGGAACACGGAATCAAGACCATGATGAAATCTTTGATTAAACCTGTACTGCTATCTGCTGCACTGATTTCCGGCTCTGCTTTTGCGGCTGACTACAAGGTTGACCCGGCTCACACTGCAATCCTTTTCAAAATCAACCACCTGGGTTTTAGTGAGACCGTCGCGCGCTTTAACTCAATGGCAGGCGAGTACAGCTATGATGAGAAAACCCCTTCTGCATCCAGTATCACTGTAACGATTGATGCAGATAGCTTGGACTCCAACCATGAAGCCCGTGATAAACATATCAAGAGCCCTGACTTCCTGGATACCAAGCAATACCCGGAAATCACTTTCACATCTACCGGTTACCAAGGGGACGCAACTCAAGGTGTCCTAACCGGTGAGTTAAGCCTGCACGGTACCACCAGGACTGTTGATCTGGATATCGTAAAAATTGGCGAGGGTGAAGATCCATGGGGTAACTACCGCAGTGGCTTCAATGGCACAACGACTATTAAACGTTCTGAGTTTGGGGTTGATCAGATGATGGGTGGTATCGGTGACGAGATTAAAGTTGAGCTCTTCATCGAAGGTATCCGTAAGTAACGCATACGCAGATCAGCCAATGGGGCTATATGAACCGAAAGCGCTCAAGGGCGCTTTCTCTGCTTTGGGTTACTAAAGCTTCTCAGTCATACCGATCTTAAGTGCAGACATTGACTCTGCACTCCAACAAGGACACCCAAGTATGTACGGTGAATCCGTTTCCCCGCTGATGATGCTGTTGCCGGTTGTCGTTTATCCAATGCTGGCAGCACTGGTAATCAGCTTGATCCTCTTTAAGCTGGCACAGTCCGGCAAAGTCAAAGCCGCATACTGGCTGGCACCGCTGGTGATCTGGCTAGCTTGGCTGACCGCGGCTCAGGGTATTCACACCCGCTGGAGCTTCCCTCCCCGTCAAGCGATGGATTGGCTACTACTGATGCCACTCATTCCAGCTCTGGCGATTCGCACGCCACAGAATATTCGTATGGCAGGCTTTGGCGTTGCTCTGGTACTCAGCTTTGCAGTCGTCGCTCAACCTATTGTGGGCCGAATGTCACTAATTGAGATGATAAGTCACGCCATCGGCGGCTTACTGGTTGCAGGTATCGCATTGATGGCTGCGGAACGTCAGCACAACAGCTTCCGCTTTCCGGTCAGCCTGATCGTTATGATGACGATGTCAGCCCTGGTAACCGGTATCTCAAGCTCGCTATCGTTGGCTCAGATGATAGGTGGGATCTGTGCGGCATTAGGTGCGGTCTGGCTTATGGCTCTGATTCTCAAAACTGAACACCACATACCATTATTGATTGCACGGGGCTCATTGGCGGTCTGGCTTATGGTACTGGCTTATGCGCACTACTACGCAGATGTCAGCATATGGGCGCTTCTGTTGCTGGCACTACCTTTACTGATTAAGTGGCCATCTGCTAACCGTCAAAAAGCTCCACGGTCGCGGTGGAAAGACTTGGCAGAAACAGTACTTGCCAGTGTCATCCCTGGCTTGCTGGCACTCTGGCTGGTTTGGCCAGAACAGCCTCTGTACTGAATTATATCTGTTGAGCCTGTATTTGACTTTATTGCGACAAATTGTCTCTGTGACACTTCGCCTAATGTGACACCAGGCCACATTTCCATCCCAGGGCAGAGCGTTAAAATAGCACTCAACCATTAACAAACCATTAGCAGCGGCTAACTCCCGATTCCTCCCGGAACCCTATTGATCGGTCAATCAGTAAGGTTCCGGCGGGATTAGCTTTAAACAAAAATCTTTCAGAAGATCCACTACCGAACTCGGATCAACTACTGAACCTGTTGCAGCTTGTTCAGGTTAACTTCTAACCAGTCAGATAGAGACCCACTCTCAAATCGGTTCAGTCCGTTAACTACCCATAAATTTGGCTCAGCTGAAGCTTTTTTACCTTCTTCAATCCACAAGCAGCGAAAACCGTCAAGGTCATCCGTTTTATCCTCCGCCAACATCGGCAGACTCAAGCTCTGTAACATAGGGTGCAGGGCGCTATCATCGCTACAAACCCCATCCCAGCCCTGTTGCCAGAGCATATCATCCAGTTTGAGAGCAAACCCGGTAATCTGTTCTACCGCACGCTGCTGGTTCTGCTGAATTAACGGCTGATGCTCTGGCCAGATACGACTGAAGTCGTCTGATAGAATACTCACCATCACTTTCAAATTAGCCGGATTTAACCAGAAAAAATCCAGTGCTGATTCTCCGGCAGCACGACTGATACGGGCACCATCCGGCTTAAGCTGTATCGCCATATCAACAGGAATAACCGCAATATTACGCTGTCGAAGATTTGAATACACAGAACCTTCCGGCCAGATAGACGCCGTTTCAACAACGGCACGATAACGTGGCAGATCCGCTAATTCACCAGCCATTTTTTTGTCGATCCAGTAACGAATCCTGCTTACCGGGTAACGTTTTGCCGGAAGATAGTCCACCTGCACCCCTGTTCCGGCCAATAGGGATTTACTTAATAAATGCGCTACGGGCAATACTGTGGCTAAAGATTCCGGCTCAGACTCATCAACAAAAGAACCAGATGCTGCTGCAGTACGGCTCAGCACTAATAACAGCGTCCCCAGAACCAATGCAAACACCAAAAGCGAGGGCAGATAGCTCTGTATGCTTCGATGGAGGGACGTGCTCTTCTTATCTGAAGATAGTGATATTTTTTTCAGAGTACCAGGCATACAGAGTTCTCCAGTAAAAGACGGTAAAACCAGTGATTAACCATTCGCCTGAGTTTGCAGCCAACCCAACTGGCGCAACAGGACCACCACAAGAAAGAGACTACTCGCCAACAAAACAATGGCGGCCCCGGATGGGATGGGAATCTCAAAAGCCATTGGTAGCACAACGCCAGCCACACAGCTTCCAGTGGAAATTATAAGTGTGCGAATAAAGAAGCCCCGCAAGTTATGGCTGATCAGACGCGCCGTTGTCGCTGGGATCAACAGCAGAGCTCCCACTAAAACGGCACCAATGATCTTGACCGCCGCCACCGTGATTAAAGCGATCAGCAGTACAAAGCCATAGTCCAGTAATGTGACACGGGCCCGTCGTCCTCCCGCCCCCTGAACCCGAGCCAGCTCAGGCTGCAGAGCCGACATTAGGGCCTGATTACCATAACGCCAGATCATAACCCAGCTAACAAGGCTGATAAGTCCCAGTAGAATCAAGTCATTAGGGGTGACGGTCAGGATAGAACCAAAGAGTACATTTTCCAGAATATGGACATTAACCATTTTGGCAACATAGAGCAGCAGAGCGGCACCAAGGGCGATAGCAAAGGCCAGAAACACACCAACCAATGCATCATAGGGAACCTGTGTCCGGCTTTTTACCCAGTGCAGAATCAATGCAAAGCTCAGACAGAAACCAAACAGCGCAGCGATCGGCTGTGTCGCCGGTTCTCCAAGCAAAATACCAACGGCAACACCGGTCAAAGCGCCATGGCCCACCGCTTCTGAAAAGAAGGCTAAACGTTTAACCACCACCAGCGTACCCAAAGCCCCTAACAAAGGGCCGACCATCACAGCCGCAATCAATGCATAGGTTACAAAAGGGTACTGAAATATTTCCGGTAGCCAGCCCTGCTCAACACCGGAAGCCAGCCATTGTTGCATTATCATATCTGTGCGACTCCAAGAGGCACTACCAAACCATCGTCAACAGGCGCAGGAGCAATCACCATGATATTGCCATCGCATATCCGAACCTCCTGATCCGCATGTGCTGTAACAAACTCAATATCATGATGCACCATAAGCAAGGTGCAGCCCTGTGCTTTTAGTTGCAGAATTAATTGCAGAATCTGCCCCTGTGCTTCCTGATCCAGACCGTTCATAGGTTCATCAAGAAACCAAAGGGTCGCCTCCTGGGCCAATGCCCGGGCAAACAAAAGCCGCTGACGCTCGCCACCGGAGAGCTGGCCGATTTTTCGGTTGCGCTTTTGCTCAAGGCCGACACGGCTCAAAAGCTGTTCAAGACGTTGCTGTTCTTTAACCGGCGGCTTACGAAAAAAGATACGCGGCTGAATACTGGTCAGAAGATAGTCTTCCACAGTGATCGGCAACGTCGCATCAAAGGCTTCTAACTGAGGGATATAGGCTACTTTATCCACTTGATTCGGACTGTTTTCAGGCCATAACCAGCAGATTTCCCCCTGGTGCGGCATCAGTCCCGCCAGGCATTTAAGCAGTGAGGATTTACCGGCCCCGTTGGCACCGGTCAACATATGCAGCTGGCCGGCAGCCAGTGTCATACTGACCGGATTAAACAGCATGTTACCCCCAAAACTTAGGCTAAGCTGATCCAGATGAAGCGCCGGTCCTAATTTAACCTTCGGGTCACTGTTAACAGAAACGTCAGATACCGTTAACGCATTCATCACAACACCTCAGGCTTGGTGGATTCAGAAGAGACTGAGACACCGGCCGCTGCAGATTCCAGCTCTAATTCCAATGCTTTATTAAGCGCCTTGGTCAGGGTTTTAAGATTTTGCTCCATCTCCCGATAGACCTTATCTTTTTCAAACTCCCCATGGGTCATATGAGAGAAATGGTACAGGCGAACTCCGGTGGCCGTTTCGATGGTTTTCACATAGCGGTTATCCATATCCAGCTCCGTAAACAGCAGATTAACGTTAGCTTTTCGGATACGTTCAATGGTTTTCTGCAGCTGTGTTGCACTGGGTTCAACGCCATGAGCTGGCTCGATAACCGTATCAATGCCGATACCAAACTCCTGCAGAAAATAACCGTAGGCATTATGGGTGCTGGCAATTCGGATACCGCTCAGATCTTTACCCTTGAAAGACCTAAGATAATGATTCTTCAACTGGCGTAATGACCGGGCATAGAGCAGCGCATTTTTCTGGAAATAGCGGGCGTTATCCGGATCAAGTAAGCCTAGCTCCCGAGCGATGGTATAGACCTGTCGAATCGCAGCATCAATAGAAACAAATGTATGAGGATTCCAGGCGTTTCGGGTATTTGCTGCAGCCAGTAAAGGCACATTCTTATTGGCATAGATCAGTGTTAGCTGCTCTTCCAGCACGGGCTGACTATGCATCAGTTTTTCAACGGCCTGAACAGCGAATTCATCGTGACCGATCCCGTTCAGAACCAAGGCATCCATCTTCATCAGGCGATTCAGATCCGATGGCTGCAACTCATAACTGTGCGGGTTAAAACCTGCTTCAACCAACGGCAGAATATCGGCCCGGTCACCAACAACATGGGCAACATAACTGTAATAAGGATGCAATGCGATGCCGATCTGAAGACGTTTTTCTGCGGCATCAACACCCACCGACAGAAATGAAAGAACCAGCAAAATAAGCCAACTACCCCTGGTTTTGAGGCGATTCAGAGAAGGATCGACGTGTAAAGCAGATAAGAGAGACACAACAAGGCTCCTGCCGAACATCTGTGTTCGGCTAAAATTCTGATAGTTGGTGTTGCCATTGATCCGTCAGATGACAAGGATCGGAACTGAGTGGCGAAGAGCGGCTGTAGATCTGAGCAGGCAATGTAAAATCATCACTCATCAGCAGCATAAAATAGCTATGATCTTTGACTGACACGCCCAGATAACAGCCCGCTTCAGGGCTGCTCCAGTCGTACAGCGATGCACCGACTTCATCAGAAAAAGGAGGGATCAGAAAGTCCTCCAGTGCTTCAATATCCGGCCACGCAATCTGATCAGAGCTGGCAACGGTCTCCCCCTCAGCGATAAAACGGATTTCACTGGCAGCACTACTTAACTGAGTAAGCAGTGCTTTCTGATCCGTATTCAGGCTAAGGTGAGAAACAACCGGTGATACTGGTGCCTGATTTATCCAGACGCCTATACCGCTGATCAGTAGAATAATCAGCAAAACCAGCAGTACCCAACGGGTTTCCCGCTGACCGTTCAAGGGGTGAATCTGCTGAACCATACCGGCCTCAGCTTTTGTTACAGAACGACCCGAAGCAGAATCAGAGTTCGTCATAGTCGATCTCTACCGGTTGCTCGTGGCCGGAATCAAAGCGAATGTAATACTCACCTTCAGGTGCAGAAAACTCCACAGCAGATGCCGAATCAGTTTTCAGCTGCAACAAGATCTCGTCATCATAATCGAGCACCGTCACAGGCTTATTCACAGTCAAACTGCCATCGCTGAAACCGGTTTCGCATCGAATCATTCCGTTTTCCAGCTCACAGGTCATGATTGGAAAGTGCGCCTGCACCGTTTGGCTCAGCAGACCCACAACCACCAAAAACAGAGCTTTCGTTACAGCCTTCATCTTATTATTCCTAAGGTAACTGAGTATCGAACGTCATATAAAGCAAAGAGCTTTCGCTATCGGCACGCTCAGATTGACGCTTATGATCAACTTTTGCCGTCAGGTACCAAGGACCAACGATTTCAGGTGTAAACGTCAGCATACCCTCACTATCGGTTTTCAGCTTCTGCATCATACGGTCATTACGGTACTTGGTGTTATGCGGTGTCAGCTCGATCTCAACGTCTTTCGCTGGCTTACCATCAACAAAAAACTGAAAATTCACTTCATCACCAGCCACCACATCACTGGGGTGTGTTGGTCCCGCAATCTCAAGGCCTTTACCGGTCAGTTCCAGCACTTTTTCATCCGGTGCCTGCCATGTGATATAGGCTACCGTGCTGACATTAAACTGTTTTGTTACAACATCCTTAGCACCCTTAGGCAGTTGTGCCTGAGCTTCCTGCTTATCAGCAAAAATACGTTTTTTTGCGCCACGCTTATTCGTATAGAAAGTGAAATAAACCGTTGGACGCTTCAGCTCCATTTTCCAGGTACCGGGCTGATCAATTTCCAGGTCAAAAACGCTGCGACGATGACCTTTGAAATAGCTACCCAGACGTTGCTTGCCGCCTTCCGGAGTAAAAATCGAGATACGATCCAAGCCCAAAGCTTTGTCAGGGCTGAAGATCGTATGTGACGCAGAAGCATCAACGGTAATCCACTCCGATTTCTCACCGGAAAGGTTGTATTCATGGGGCAGCAGCCACATGGGGTGTGCCTGGGTTAAAGAGCTGACACCCAAGACCATAGCTGTGGCCAGAGCAGCTTTTCTGCTCCAGCTTTTCAGTGTAGATTTCAACATGATATACCTTCCTTTATGTACTTAATTTATGGTTGGGCGATCTCAACAGCACCCAGCTCTTTACCCGCTTTGATACGATAATGTGCATCCGTGTCCGGCAAAGTGAACTTCTGCTTCATCAGACTTCGGCTGCCATGTTCCCGTGATGCTTCCAGCACCAGCTGATACTCACCCGGTACAACAGAATTGCCTTTACTGTCTGTACCATCCCAAACGATCTGATAGTCACCAGGGCCACGGGTTGCTCCTGTTGCACCATCAATATCACCCTCTTGGTAACGCCCTGTTTTGCGCCACCAGCGGCGAAGATCCTTCAGCCATTTTTTATCGCCATGCCACACCGCCAAGGTTTTTACCGCCTTACCCCGTGAGGTTTCTACCCAGACAGCGGTATAGGGTCGCTGATACTGACCTGTCTTAATCTCCGGCAAGCTAAAGCTGATCTGCAGCGTGTCACCTTGCGCCTGAGCGGGTTGCGCCAGCACCGCCAGTAAACAAGCGCCTGCAGCAAGGCCTGCAGAGACACGCATCAGGCTTCGCAACAACGTACCTTGATTCATCATTTATCTGACCCCCAGAGTCCAGTGTAAAAAGCAATCCTACTCAACATTCAAAATGTGATTACAGGGTGTGCCAGTAAAGAAAAAGAAACAGCACTAACCCGACACCACTGACAGAAAAAGCCCTTCGACGCCGCTTCTTTTGCGGCAGCAATAGCCAGAAGCCACTCAGTGTAAACAGCAGCAATATCACAGCGGAGAAATCGATAAACCCCCGCCACAGATCTCCGGTATTGCGCCCTTTATGCAGATCATTCAACTGGTGCACCAGACTGGCATCTTTACGCTCCAGAATCATAGCGCCGCCAATAAGATCAAACTCAGCAATGCTATACCCCCCGGGCTGCTGTATATCTGCCACCAGAAAAGCTTCGTCAGCATCCCAATCCAGGCTTAACTCCTGCCCTTTAACCTGATATTGATCACGAATCCAACTCAGCAACGGCACCGCCAGCTGCAAGGCATCAATCTGATCCGGTTCATTGGCATTAAGGTCCAGCGTTTGTTGCGCCTGATCCAGTAAACCTTGCGGGATATCCGCTTCAATTAACCGGGCTGGTTCTGAAGAACGAAACCAGTCAGGATGATTCAGCGTGATACCTGTGATTGTGAAAAACAGCATAATGAAAAGCATCGCCATGGAGCTGTAGATATGGATCACCCGAACCGTGCGGGCAGGAAACAGAGCAGCAAGTTTATCCAGCACAAAAAAACCTTAAAATTTAACATCAGGCGCAACGATCCACTGCCCGCTTAGAGAGCAGACAGAAAACGGCATACGACTGATAACAATTATCAATAAGCTTATTTTGCTGTGAAATTCAAACGGGGAAAACGAAATTTACACTCTTTACCTTAATACAGGCTGCTGAATGCCTGATCATAAAGCGCCTGACAACACCCCCAACCTTAACAATCAGATCAACGGGGCAGCACCAAGGAGACCATAAGCCCGGCTCCGGGATAGTTCTCTGCTTTAAGGCTGCCACCTAAACGACTGACCTGCTTACGGGCGATTGCAAGACCTAAACCAAAACCTCCCCGCTGTCTGGCGCGGGCCTTATCCAGTCTGAAAAAGGGATGAAAAATCTTTTCCAACTGAGCCTCAGGAACCCCCGCCCCTTGATCCAGAACCCGAACAACAAAGCACTCGGGGCCGGGCTCAACACAAACGGTCAGCCCGCAACCTTCAGGGCTGTGAATAAGGCCATTACGAATAATATTTTCAAGACTCTGGCTCAGAGCCAGTGTATTGCTTCGGGTTAACAGGAGGTCTTTTGCATAACGACGCTTAATAACGCTGCCAGATAATTTACTCGCGAACTCAAATTCAGCATCATCACAGATAACATCAAGCAGCTGATCCAGCTTTACCTCTTCCTGCAGATGTTCCGGCAGATTTCGGCGCTGCTCATTGTCCAGCCAAGCCAGTGTCATGGCATCATCAATCAGCTGGTTTATCAGGCCGATCTCCTTATCAATTTTGGCGCGCTTCAGTTCATCAGGCCAATCACTCCCCTGCACCAGCCTCATACGCGCCAGCGGAGTTCTTAATTCATGGGAAAGATCACCAATCAGCTGTCGTTGAGAACTGACCAGTAGCTGAATCCGCTCTGCCATCTCATCAAAAGACGTTGCCAATACGGCCAGCTCATCCTGCCGCCTGCCCAGCTGCGGGCGTACCGGCTGCACAACCTCTTTAAAGGCCAGGTCCTTAGCCGCTGTTTTCAGAATATTAATGGGGCGTATCAGGTGCCGGTAAAGCCAGCGGGTAAAAAAGAAGAGCACGCTCAGCGGGAGTACCCAGACAAGGCCAATATGCCACAGGGCGAGGTTAGGCCGTGGATGCATACTTTCCGGAAGACGCAGCACCAAGCTTGCAGTATGGTCCTTAAAAGGAATACCGATCAGCACTTCACGCCACACCGTGTGCACGGGCCAATCCAGCTTCCGCTGAAAGCTAAGCCCTCCGAGATACTCTTCCGGTACATGCGTACCCAGTGCAGCATTCAGCTTAGGCGTAATAACGGCCGCCCAGGTATCATGCTTTTCGTTGATTTCAGCGATCAACTGGTGCATCCCTTCCTCGTTGCCCGCCTGGTAGAGCTCGCTGGCGCGCCAGGCATAATCAGACAGCACCTGCTGGTGCTCCGGCTTGATACGGGTCAGGTGTCGTGAAATTAAATCTTCAGCTTTATGCATTGCTGCAAATAACAGAAGGGTGCCCAGACAGATCCCTAATACCAGC
Source organism: Oceanospirillum sp. (assembly GCF_048265165.1). GTDB lineage: Bacteria > Pseudomonadota > Gammaproteobacteria > Pseudomonadales > Halomonadaceae > Oceanospirillum. The sequence continues at coordinate 150,451 of NZ_JBLXCD010000005.1, forward strand.
AACACATAAAGACGCCGACTCATCAGTAACGATACCCCTGACCACGAACCGTCTGAATCAGACCCGCATCCGGCAGATAGCGACGAATTTTGTTGCGCAGATTACTGATATGCATATCGAGACTTCGGTCATAACGACTGAAAGAGCGATTAAGCACCAACTGATAAAGATATGGTCTGCTAAGCACTTCATCTTTCTGTTTCAGCAGAAGCCAAAGCAACTCAAATTCAACCGGTGTCAGATCCAGCTTTTTAAGAGATTCACCTGAGACATTACGCACCCAGGCACGCTTCTCTTTTTTGCATAACTGCAGATAAACATCGGCCAATTCAGCATTATCGTCCGGTGATGCAGCTGCATAACAGCGGCGCAAAAGAACCTGAATACGAAGAATCAGCTCCTGCATACTGAAGGGCTTTGGCAGATAGTCATCTGCGCCGGAATGAAAACCACGGATTCTATCCTGCTCTTCACCCAGAGCCGATAACAGGATAACCGGGGTATCTTTCTCACCGGCACGCAAACGATTCAGTAAACTTAAGCCATCCAGTCCTGGCAGCATGACATCCAGCAAGATCACCTGATGCAACCCGGACAAAGCTGCATCCAGACCAGCTTCACCATCGCAGCAAAGATCAACGGTGTACCCCTGCTGCTGCAACGATGTCTGAACCAGATTGCTGACCTCTTCATCATCCTCAACCAGCAGAATTCTGCAAGCTAACGAAGCACTACGACCAGCATCGTGTTTATCATTTTCTGGGATATGCGGATCAAATTTAGCGTTCATTACCCACCTCAACAGTACAAAAGTGTGGGCTATTATATTTGTTTGATAATGATTATCAAAACCAAAAGTTAATCGAAAGCAATAACACAGCTACATTCGAAGCACTTAAGTTCCCGAAACCGATTTTCTAGCCAAAATTAGGGTCACTGCAGAAAGGATTACTCTTGCGCTCCTGGCCAAAAGTCGACATAGGGCCATGACCGGGAATAAATTGAATATCGTCCCCCAGAGGAAAAAGTTTTTCACGGATCGAGTGAATCAAATCCTCATGATTACCTTTCGGGAAATCTGTTCGACCAATGGAGCCCTGAAACAGAACATCGCCTACCTGTGCCAGTCGGGATTTTTCATGGAAGAACACCACATGTCCCGGTGTATGACCAGGGCAATGAAGTACCTGAAAACACTCATCGCCCAGCTCAACGTTATCGCCATCGTTCAGCCAGCGAGTTGGCTTAAAGGGCTGCGCCGAGGGAAAACCAAACATTTGACTCTGCTGGGCAAGCCCGTCAATCCAGAACTCGTCATCTTTGTGAGGACCAATAATGGGCAGACTCAACTTTGCTGCTAACTCACCGGTAGCTCCGGCATGATCAATATGCCCATGGGTCAACCAGATCTGAGTCAGCTTCAGGTTAAGGTCGGACACCCGAGTCAGAATCTTTTCCAGATCGCCTCCGGGGTCGATTACTGCGGCATCTTTTGTACGATCACACCATAATAATGTGCAATTCTGCTGAAAACCGGTAACCGGGATAATCTCATACTGCATAGAAAAGCCTCTGGGCTGATAAACTCATTGATATGCCTCGTCCACTAATGACACGCTGACAATATGCCATCTATTGTCCCTTGCCATTATTTACAATTCAATCACTGCCCCCGGCAGATTCTTACAGTTCTTAACAGTCAGTTCTCCTGAAAACCCGCTATCAGCCTGATGCTGATGAAGAAAAATTAAGAAAGGTTAACAAGCTTGCCCCTTCCTACCATCTACGATATGTAAAGAATGTAAATGATAATGTTTTTTATTTGCAAAGGCATTAACCTTCCGCCCCAAGTTAATACACTCACAAAGCTGGGCAAAGTTCACTGCTGTCCGGTCTAAATAAACAGATAGGGGCTAACGAATGAAGACTGTTTTTCGTCCTGTTGTACTGGGGCTGAGTGCAGCGATTGCTGCCGTCGTACACGCTGATGATCAGGTAAATATGGATTCTGTGGTGGTTACCGCTGCAGGCTTTGAGCAGAAACTTACCGATGCACCGGCCAGTATTTCGGTTATTACCGAAGAGCAGCTTCGTTCCCGTCCATACACAACACTTCTGGATGCAGTAAAAGATCTGGAAGGTGTTGACGTTGGTGAAACCCGGGATAAAACCGGCCAGGGCACCATCTCCATGCGGGGTATGGGTTCTGACTATACGCTAATCCTGATCAATGGCCGTCGTCAGAACAACCATGGCGATATTTATCCTAATAACTTTGGTGGCAATCAGTTCAACCATATTCCTCCTCTGGATGCTATTGAGCGGATCGAAGTCATCCGCGGCCCAGCTTCAACACTATACGGTGCTGACGCCATGGGTGGTGTGATCAACGTGATCACCAAACGTGATGCTGAGAAATGGTCAGGTTCGATTACAGCAAGTCGTACTATGCAGACCAATGATGACTATGGCGACGATACGACGCTCGATTTTTCCGTTATGGGGCCTATCGTACCTGGCAAGCTGACCATGGGTCTTCGCGGCAGCATCTATGACAAAGAATCCTCAACACCCGACTATGCTGATGTCACCGACCCATCCGGCACCGTTCATGAACGGGAGCTGGGCTTTGGTAGTGGTGGTAAAACCGTTGATAACACCAATAAAGCCGGTGGCCTGAGCCTGATCTTTACCCCTGATGATCGCCAAACGATTTCCTTCGATTATGATGCATCCAATCAGGTTTATGACAACGAAGGTAGCCAGGTCGGTACCGTCGATAGCATTGATCGCCTTTGGTATAAAGACAGCTCCCCACGTACCGGCTACAAGGATGAGCAAGAGTTTAATCGTGAGGAATGGGCCCTAAGCCATGAAGGTCACTGGGGCGATATCATGAGCCTGGTGAGCTTCTCCAGCCTGAGCACGACCAATGATGGCCGGACACTGCCCTTAACCGCAGAAGAGCGTGCGGATATGAATCTGATGTACGCTGCAGCCAAGGGTACAGCTGCTGCTGGTAACCCCTATGCCGGTATGTCAAAAGCAGAACTGCAAACACTGTCCGGTGAGAAGTATCTGCCTCGCCCAGATCGGGAAATGGAAAGCCGTCAGTACACATTGGATGGCAAACTGGATATCCCCTTAGGCGACCATCAGGTTATTACCGGTTTTCAGCTGATTCGCGGTGAGCTGGAAGACGGCGTTTTTGGAATGTATGGCGACGCCTATAAAGCAGGTGAAGTGCAGGAACACAATATGTGGTCTCTGTTTGCGGAAGATAACTGGGCAATGACTCAGGACTTCACTTTGACTGCAGGCTTACGTTATGACGACCACGACACCTTTGGTGGTCAGTTCAGTCCTCGCCTGTATGGTGTATATGCACTGGCAGACAGCTGGACCGTTAAAGGTGGTGTCAGTACCGGTTATAAAACCCCTAAAACAACCGACCTTTTCCAGGGAATTACAGGCTTTGGTGGTCAGGGCACCAGTCCATTTGTAGGTACACCGGATCTGGAACCGGAAACCAGTGTCAGCTCCGAGCTGGCCGTTTACTGGCAACACCCGGTTAAACGTCACAGCTTTAACGCTACGGTCTTCCAGAATAACTTCAAAGATAAAATCCAAAGCCAGGGTGACCTGAGCAGCTGTGAAGCAACCGGCGGCGTAGAACCTTGTGCGGATATCGGTAATGGCTGGGAAGACCTTGGCTACGACAGCTTTACCAAGAAGGTAAATATTGATAAAGCAACCATTCAGGGCTTAGAACTGGCGGGTAGCTATGAGATTATACCAACACTTTCTGTACGGGCTAACTACACCTACACCGATAGTGAACAGAAAAGCGGCGCACAGGAAGGTTATCCTCTGACCGGTACCGCCAAGCATATGGCTAACGCGACCCTGGACTGGATGGCTCGGGATGACCTGAATGTCTTCCTGTCACTGGAAGCTCGCAGTAAGCGTTTCCGTGGTCTGAACCGAAGCAACGAAGTTGATGCCGGTAAAGATGGCGATATCTACTACAAAAGCTATGAAGTACTGCACCTGGGTGCTGCCTGGCAGGCGATGGATAACCTGACACTGACAGGCCGTGTTAATAACCTGCTGGATCAGGACTTTACCAGCCAATCAGTTTCCTTTGAAGATAACGGTGACGGCACTTACGAACCAACTTACTACGATGATTACAACAACAAAGATAAATCACGTAACTTCTGGTTCTCAGCGAATGTGACCTTCTAATCCTGACTCTACCAATCGACGTATCCCTTAGCGCCCCTCTGTGGGCGCTTTTTTATGGCAATCACCTGCCATAAATAAATGACGTAATAATTAGCCACGTAAAACAGTAAGAAAAAACAGCATTTAGTTGGCAACTATTTCCCTATAGGTTAGTCTCAAAGTGTACATAGTATTTATATCCCCGATCTTAACGTTGGGTAACACATGATCCGGCTAAAGCAAAACCACCCACTTTAGCGCGTTGTACAGGAGAGTTCCCTATGGCCTTAGAAATGATGGTTTCTTTGATTTTAACTGCAGTAATCGGCACCGGTCTGTGGATGAGCCTGCAACAGCTGGCACAGAAGTCAAAAGCGGTTCGTATTAAAGCCGATCATGTGCGTAAAGATCGCTGGGACAACCCTAATCCCCGTAACCACAGCGATTACTGATAGGCATGCTTAGAGTCTATTGCAGTTCAGCTATTACAGATTAAAACTAAATTCTGAGCTGAACTGCCTGCTGACTGCCAGAGCTGAAGAATTTGCCCCACATCCCCCTCCCTGAAATAGCATATAAGATCAGTGTTCATGCTGTGACTACAGGCTGATCAATACAACACCGAAAAAAATCAGACTAACCGACACCACTCTTAAACGGTTCAGTTGCTCCTTGAGCAGAACAACACTCGCGATAACTCCTAAAACAATACTGATCTGCCGGAAGGCGACGACAAAGCTAGCTTCATCCACCAATGCAAAGCTGGCCAGAATCATCAGATAAGTCAGCATGATAAAAAGTCCTGCCCAGATCATCCATTTTGGCGCCTGGATCAGACGAAACACCTGCCGACGCTCCTCTTGATAGAACATAGCCCAGGGAGCCAGCCATAACAGGCAGGTCATCCCCTGTAAAAGCACATAACTTGCCCCAGCCTGGTAAGGGTTCATACCCACATCTTTCTGCAAAATGTTGATACCATGGGCATCAACAAGTGAGTAGCCCGTTGTTCCGGCGGCGGCAAGAAGTACAAATAGAATGGAGGGCTGCAGGTAAGCCCGCCAGTGCCAATCCCTTAGGCGGTTAAGGGGTAATAGCAAAGCCCCAGCCACAATAAGAATCAGAGCCGGAAAATGCCTGCTGTCGATTTGGCTACCCTGTTCCGACAAGCTGTAACAAAGCGGCACAAAAACAACAGGCAGCGCCCGGGCAAGCGGATACGATACTGACAGATCACCGCTTTTATAAGCCCGTGCCAACCCAGTCAGATAGATCGCCTGAAAGAAGCCTGAAAAAATCAGCCATAGCCAAAAAGGGTGATTCCAATCCGGCAGAGCAACAGGATTTAACCATAGCCAGGGAGAGAGCAGCAGAACCCCAAAGAAGGTACTGATCACAAAGAACGCCTGGCTGGGTGACTGCTGCTTACCGATCAGATTCCAGCCGGCATGCAGGCAGGCTGAAATCAGTACCAGTACCAGAGCTTCCGGATTCAAGGGGCATCGCCAGCGGCCAGACGCTCCTGGATCTCCATCAGGCAGGGCACGACATCGGCGATGGAGTCCACCACATAATGTGCACCGGCCTGATAAAAGCGCTGATACGCTGCACGGCGATGCACCTGCTGCTGATCTTCTGGCAGTGCCTGCCACTCATCAAGGGTCAGGCCCACTTCGTTACCGCTGACCGCCACGCCGATGGTCCACATACCGGCAGACAAGCCTTCATCGATACCGGTCAAGGTGTCGTCGATTTTCACGCAGGCAGCCACATCGCTCACGCCCAGTTCAATGGCGTTTTTCAGCGCCATATGCGGATAAGGGCGGCCTTTTGGCACATCAGTGGCACAGACATTACTATCCGGGCTGTAACCCTGCTCGGCAGCGGAAGCCAGCAGACCTTCGATCATACGGTCGGCGTAGCCGGTATTGGCACCGATAGCGATCCCCAGCTCACGACACCAGGCCAGCGTATCCTTAAGACCCGGAATCAGCTGACCACACTGGGCGATCGCGTCGATCTGCAGCGGCACAAATTCTTCATACATACGGTCAATATCCGCAGTTGTCGGCTCGGCACCATGGGCTGAAATCCAGGCTTCGCGTACACGGGGCATCGCACACAGCTGACGGATATGTTCACGCTTTTCTGCGCCCATAGGGGCGCGGGCTTCAGCGATGGTGATCGGGGTTTTATTCTGTTCAAACAGGCGACGGAAAGCGTGAATCGGTGCCATAGAACCGAAATCCACAGTCGTACCGGCCCAATCCATAATCACTGCCTGCAGGGGGCCCATATAACGACGGGTAAACTGATACATAATAAAAATCCTTAAACTAAATAAGTAAAAATTTTGGCTGTGTCGCGTCTCTTAAAAGTTAATAAGGCGATTTATCAAACAGCCGTCACCGCATTCTCTTCCGGCAGTTCGGCGTAGCCGTTGTCGATCTGCATCTCTGCCAGAACCTCTTTAATCACCACCAGTACCTGATCAATCTGCTCGTCATACAACTGACCGATACAACCCAGGCGGAAGCTGTCCACCACGGTCAGTTTGCCGGGATAGATCACAAACCCCTTCGCTTTGATACGCTCGTAGAAGGTATTGAAGTCAAAGTTGTCATGCTGCGGCGACAGGAAGGTTACAATGATTGGTGACAACCATTTCTCATTCAGCAAAGTACGAAAACCCAGCGCCTTCATACCGGCTACCAGACGCTGCTGGTTACGGCTGTACCGGGCCAGACGGCCGGCAACCCCACCCTCTTCAGCGTGTTCTTTCATCGCTTGCAGGAACGCAGCCACCACATGGGTCGGCGGGGTGAAGCGCCACTGACCGGTTTTCTCCAGATAGGCCCACTGCTCATACAGATCCAGACTCAGGGAGTGCGCATTGCCTTTGCTCTGCTCCAGCGCAGAACGTCGAACCAGGCTGAAACCAAAACCCGGTACACCTTCAAAGCACTTATTGGCAGAAGAGATCAGGGCATCAAACGGCAGGTTTTTCGCATCCACCGGAATCGCACCGAAAGCACTCATGGAATCGATAATCAGGCGGCGCCCCAGACGGGCGACCACCTCAGCAATCTCAGGAATCGGGTTAAGAATGCCCGAGCTGGTTTCGCAATGAATCACCGCCACGTGGGTAATCTCCCCATCCGCTTTCAGAATGTTTTCCACTTCATCCCGCATCGGTGGCAGGTAATCGCCCTTATCCAGCGTGACGTAATCACGGCCCAGATAATCCAGTGTCTGGGCCAGACGTTTGCCGTAGGCACCGTTCATCAGTACCAAAACCTTACCCGTTTTCGGCACCAGGGTGCCCAGTGTTGCCTCAACAGCAAAAGTGCCACTACCCTGCATCGGCACGCAAACGTGACTGTCTTTGGCATTAGCCACATCCAGCAACTGATCACACAGTTGACGGGTCATCTGGCGGAAATCACCATCCCAAGAGCCCCAGTCCCGTAGCATCGCTGCTTTTACGGTATCCGTAGTTGTAATCGGCCCTGGGGTCAGCAGATAAGGAGGTTTATCAGTTACCTGCAAAGACAGGCTATTAAAATCAGACATACAGAACTCGCTCACTTTAAATCAATCTGGCATAGACCAGATTTAAAACTAAAAAATAGGGCAGTCTTCCCTCATCGCGCTATATATGCATCGCGGTAAAAGCTCAGACCACCCGCTTAAAACAGGTTTTATCGGTTGCGCCAGCCCTGAGTCAGCTCAAGAATCTGTTGTGACAGCAACCAGTGCAGTCCCTTCACCCCTAGACAGGTCAGCAGAATCAGTACGCCCATACCGGCAGCCGAGGCAGTATTACCCGCTTCATCCATATTCAGCACCGAAATTGAAGCCAACATGGTGTCACTGGAGTAGATAAAGACCACCGCCGAGACCGTAGTCATGGCGTTAACAAACAGATAGACCGAAATTTCCAATACAGCAGGCAAAGATACTGGCAAAGTAACCCGCCAGAAGGTGACGTAAAACGGAATTTTCAGGGATGCCGATACTGATTCAAACTCACCATCAATCTGCTTCAGCGCCGTTACCGAGGTAAGATGGCAGACGGTATAAAAGTGCACCACACTGTTCAGTACCAGAATCGCCATGGTCGCGTAGATAAAGTTAAGCGGGTTATCCGGCTGGTTAAAAAAGAAGATATACGCCAGACCCAGCACCATACCCGGTACCGCCATCGGGATCATCGCCATCAGATGCAGCAGGTTGCGCACTGTCTCAAAGGCACGCCCCTTCTCAACCAGATAAGCATTGAGAAACACAATACAGGTTCCGATAACAGCAACCGAGGCGGCCATCTCCAGTGAATTAAAGTAGTAATCCCAGCTGGAACCAACAGACTCAAAATCGTAGTGCTGCAGGCTTAATTCCATGTTGTAGGGCCAAAAGCTGACAAAAGAAGCATAGGCAGCCATACCGATCACCAGCAGAATGGCGGATACGACCAACAGGCATATCCCAAGGAAAATATTGTCTTTTACCGGATTTGGCTTCGGTACATAAGGCACCGCTCGGGCCGACAACATGGCGACCTGTTTTTTCTGTACCAGACGATCCGCAGTAAAAGAGAATACTGCTGGCAGCAACAGAATTACCGATACCACAGCTCCCATCTGGAAGTTCTGCTGGCCCACCACCTGCTTGTAAATATCTGTCGCCAGTACCTTAAAGTCGCCACCAATCACTTTCGGAACACCAAAATCGGTAATCACTAGAGTAAAGGCGACAAAACCGGCACTGATCAGGCCATATTTAGCCGAGGGTAAGGTCACAGTAAAAAAGGTTCGAACCGGTGAAGCTTTCATCACCTGAGCCGCCTCATACAGGCGGGCATCGGAATTAGACAGTGCGGTAATCATAATCATCAGTACGTGGGGAAATACCCAGAAACACATGCCCACGACGATACCTATCGGGCCGTAAACCGAAGCCCCCATAAGAATCTCTTTAAAAATCCCCTGATTACCCAATAAATAAATAAGACTAATAGCCGGTAACAACGAAGGCGCAAACAGCGGTAGCAGTGTCAGGGCACGCAGCGTTTTCTTACCCGGCATACAGGTTCGGGTCAGCCCGTAAGCAAACAGAAACGCCAGTGTCAGTACGACACCTGTGGAGATCAGCGCAATCTGCAAGGAGTTAAGTACCGACTGGAACAGTGCAGGGTTACTGATATAACTGGCAAAGTTAGCCAGCCCGACAAAATCACCTTCAGCATTCTGCAGGCTCTTAATCAGCATAGTGCCAAGGGGCAACACCAGAGCCACCAGCAGGAAAAACACTGCTAACAAAACAGCGCCCCGCTGAATATAATCCTGGCGGCTCAGGCGTACTTTATCGGCTTTAACCGTACCCAGCTCCTGAGCCCCTACGGAGACCTGAGGCCCGTCGGCTGCAACACCACTCATGCCGCAACCTCTTCAGTTTTACCGGAAAGAGAAGCACCAGTGGCTGCAGAGTTGTTATAGCGTTCAAAGACCTGCAGCTCATCCACAGGTACAGATACGCATACCTGATATCCCGGAGCACACAAGGTCAGATCGGTGTGCTGGCTGCTAACATCCACCTGAACACTCTGCTGAAATTCCGGCAGACTTACCTCAATACGTAAAAAATTCCCCATAAACTCGGTATGCAGTACCGTACCGCTGAAACCTTCATAATGACTGCTATCAAGATGCAACCCCACAGGTTTGATCGCAGCAACCTCAGGACGAAATGCCAGCCAGGCAGCATCCATTTGTTTTGATTTATAGCTTCTGGAGTTAATCAGACGGCTCTGAATTCTCACCTGCTGCTGATTAGCCGCTTTAACCGGCAACAAGTTCATAGTACCAACAAAGTTCGCTACGAAAGCGTTAACCGGACGATGGTAGACCTGCTCAGGTGTTCCGACTTGCTCAATAATACCGTGGTTCATCACCACGATACGATCAGCCATCGCCAAGGCCTCTTCCTGATCGTGTGTCACCATAATAGTCGTGATGCCCAGTTTACGTTGCAAACTACGAATCTCCTGGCGTAGATGCAGGCGCACCCGGGCATCCAGCGCAGACAGGGGTTCGTCAAGTAACAGCAAGCTTGGCTCAGTCGCCAGCGCACGAGCCAGAGCGATACGTTGCTGCTGACCTCCGGAAAGCTGAGCAGGATATTTATGAGCCATATCCGGCAGGCCGATAGTTTCCAGTAGCTCAGTTACTTTCTGCTCAACCTCCTTGCGGCCTTTTTTAAGGCTGCGCAGACCATAAGCAATATTCTGAGTAACGGTCAGATTCGGAAACAGGGCGTAGGACTGAAAAACAATACCGAAATCACGCTGCTCCGGTGGCAGGCGTGAGATGGTCTGCCCACCCTGTACAATCTCTCCTCGACTCTGGGGATCAAGACCAGCAATCGCCCGTAAAAGCGTGGTTTTACCACAACCGGAAGGCCCCAGAAAACAGACAAATTCGCCTTCCTCAACCTCCAGTGACACCTCTTTCAGGGCAGCAAAATTACCGTAGTGTTTCCAGAGTTTATTCACCTGAAGATAAGGAGTATGACTTCGCTTAACTGATGGGGTAAAAGCAGAAGTGGTCGGTTGTTGGGATTGCGCCATCATAAGCGTCTCCGGGTCGCGGTAATCTGTACAGCCTGATGCGTTTAGCTGCAGCATTAAATCGAATAAAAGTCAGTTTGATGAAAAAGTTATGACATCCAGCATCAGTCTCAGGGGAAAGTGTGTCAGTCAGATGACACACCCCCGAAGAAGATACTTTTACTTGGGATCACTCTTGCTGTCGTAACGACTCTGCCATTTGCTCAGAATCTGCTTACGATTGCTGGCAGACCATTCGAAATCATTATTCATCATCAGGCTCTCAGCATCCGCAGGGAAGTATGGAATCTGCTGAGCAACACCCGGATAAGCTACGACCGCAAAGCTCTTGTTATACAGCTTATTGGCTTCTTTACTGACGGCGAAATCCATCAGCTTCTGAGCGGCATCCAGCTTCTTAGTGCCTTTAACGATACTTGCAGCTTCCATATCCCAGCCCAGACCTTCCTGTGGGTAGATCACATCCAGTGGAGCACCTTTCTTCTTCAGGCTGGCACCTTTGTAAGCGAAAGAGATACCGATTGGAGCTTCACCGGCGGCAGCCAGTTTGCAGGGCTTGGAGCCAGAATGGGTGTAGCGGGCGATGTTCTTGTGCAGGCGGTCCATATAACCCCACCCCTTGTCCTCACCAAATAGCTGCAACCAAGAGGACACATCCAAAAAGCCGGTGCCGGATGATGCCGGGTTCGGCATAACCACATGGCCTTTATAGACAGGCTTGGTCAGATCCTCCCAACTGGAAGGCTTTGGCAGGCCCAGTTTTTCAGCCTCAATCGTGTTAAAGCACAGAGAGGCCATCCAGGCATCCATACCGACCCAAGAAGGCGTGGTCGCTTTATCACGGAACTTAGGTGACAACTTTTCCAGCCCCTTCGGTGCGTATGGCTCCAGCATGTCCTGCTCTTTCAGTACCAGCAGACTGGTTGCCGCCAAGCCCCAGATCACATCCGCCTGAGGATTGTTTTTCTCAGCCAGCAGCTTCGCGGTTACAATACCGGTGGAGTCCCGTACCCACTTGATACTGATGTCCGGGTACTGTGTATTGAACGCTTTGGCGTATGGCCGCAGTTGTTCTGTCTCCAGTGCCGTATAGACTTTAAGCTCAGTATTCGCCTGTGCGCTGCCGGCCATAAGAGCGACGGCTCCAGCCAGGCCCAGAGTGATCTTCTTTATCGGTTGAGTCAGATACATTGTTTTTTCCTTGAAGTTGCTTAAATCACTGATCAATTTTTCTTTAACTTGGTATATACCAGAAATTAACAACTCAATATTTCAATTCCATTAACGGCAGATGAAAGTTACAAAAAAAGTTTCAGGATGTCGTACTGGCCATATAGCAGCAGTGCTTCAGTCACGCTTATCCACTGCGCTTAGCCATACGGGCTAATGCACATCGACGCTGAAAATCGTCACTTAAAGGATCAACACTACCAAAGCGATTCAGCGCCAGAGGTTTAAGATCAGTAAAAAGAGGCTTGTCCAACGCTAACTCTGCGGCCAGTCGCCCAAGCCCACCAGACATACCGATACCGCCTCCGGAGCAGCCAGTCAGAGCTATAAAGCCTTCCATTATTCTTTTGCCTTTATCATCCGTCAGAAATCCTGCGAGCGGACTACCATCAGGGGTGTAACTGGAGATTCCCGAGATGTAATGCTCAACAGGCACACGGTCAATTTCGGGGAAAAAACCCGCCAGATCCTTATATCCGTCTTCCAGAGACTGCCAACCCTCCGGATCATGACCAAAGCAGAACCCGGACAGTTCATTAGGCAATTGCTCTGGACTCGTATAAACAGGCTGATAATCCCGCAAACCAAACAGCAAATGGCCCACCTCAGGACGGGCGTAGGCCCTGGCATCCGGAAGAATAACCATAGGTGAATCAGGTGGCACAGAGCTCAGCTTACCGGTAATCCAGTAATGGCTACGTACAGGGGCCATGGCAAGATCCACACCAACCTCATTCGCCAAAAGTGTTGACCATGGTCCCGCAGCATCAATCACAGTATCCGCATCAATTAACTGGCCATCTGCCAGCTTTACACCTGTCACACAGGCCGGATGAGCACTTGCGGGCTCAAATGCTATTTTTTCAACCCGTGTGTTCTGCAAAATACTCAACTCTGCACCAGACTGACGGGCGCATGCCGCAGCTCCCTGTCGATAAGCCATAGCCAACTGGTAGGGATCGATAAAGCCATCCTCAGGCATAAACAGGGCTCGTGCGCCACCTGGTAGAGAAAGCCAGGGTGACTTTTGCCTGACCTCTGCCATCGACAAATCATGGACCGGCAACTGCTGTTCAGCAGCAAGCATTGCCATCGCATCCAGCTGATCACTTGACTCACTACTGCAGGCGATGTGCAGACTACCTACTTTTTTATAAGGCAGAGGCTGATCCAACAAGGTATTCAGCTGAGCCATGGCCGCAAACGTCTCTCTCACTAAATCAGAGATAACAGGTTTGTGACGAGCACGGGTTAACAAAGCTGCAGCAGAACTGGTTGTCGCTGCAGCCAGTGTATTAGCCTCCAGCAGAGTCACTTTGCAGTGAGCCCGTTGACTGAGAGCAAAAGCCGCACTGCACCCCAGTATGCCGCCACCAATAATAAGAATATGACGTTTTTTCGGCACTTGATGCTCCTCCCCGGCTCCCTTGCAGACGATCTGATCTCAGGCGGCGTCCTGTGCACAGACTCATCAGACCAATATCTGGTATATACCAGATATTAAGCAATAAGTATGACAAATCAGTGACGAAAAAAAGACAGAGAAGGAGGCAATCGTTATGACAGGCAGAGTAGCTCAGAGAACACAAAAAATGACCGGATAATCAGTCCGGCATCACACTAACAACAACTTTTAGTGCATTATGCAGCCAGAACTCTTCATCTAGCTCCAGAAAATCCCCGCTCTGGTCACGGCAGATGCGCCGTATATAAAGGCCTGAGTTACCAGTATTAGCATCCAGTGCCTCAGCAATAGGCTGCTCTAGTGTTTGAGGATAAATCTCCAGGTGTCGCTCCACCGGCACCAGATCATATTCTGCCTTCAGAAGGCTCCACAACGAGCGGTCCAGAGAGTACTGCAAAACACCGGGGCAGTGTTTGGGGTTGAGAAATATTTTTTCAATGAGGCAAGGGCGATCATTGATGTATCGGCGGCGCAAAATTTCATAAACAGGGGTTCCACGGTCAAGCCCGACTTCATCGGCGATATGATCCGGCAGTTCTATCAGCTTTTTCTCCAAGGTCTGAGTCCGTGCGCTAAAGCCCTGATCTTCGACATAACGTACAAAGCCCATATCGCGGCTAGGATCATAGTTAATACGCGGCGGCGTCACAAACCAGCCCCGGCGGTTAGAACGGAAAATCACCCCTTCAGCCTCAAGCTGAGTCAGGGCCTGGCGCGCAGTAACCCGGGTTGTATTAAACTGCTCAGACAGCTGCCGCTCAGAAGGTAACTTCTCATTCTCGGCCCACTTCCCCGCAGCAATATCTGCTGCCAGATAATCCCGTATTCTCAAATACAAAGCCCGCTTTTCCACACTACGCAACTGATTTACCCTTAGAATATTAGTAAGTGACTGTTTAGCCAGAGAATTTTCATACAAAAGCATGTCAGAACTATTAAAGCCTTAAATTAATACGTGCTATTCTTTTCTCTGTATCCCATCTTTTTCTCTCTCTGGCAAGCAAGCTTCTTACCGGGTAATACTTTGCATAATCTGCCTGACACTACTGATCAGGTTATTTGAAGCTTCTTTGGTTCGGGCAGAGGATTCTGTCGCCCGCCCAGCAGCATCATTAACTAAATCCAGATTATTACGTATCTCATCGGAGGCAGAACTTTGCTGAGTTGCTGCTGCCGCAATAGTCTGGCTCATATCTGTTATTGATTCCATGGTCTGACTGATTGCATTGAGCGTTTCACCTGCCACCTGCGCCTGATCAACACAGTGGGTGGCACTTTCCCGGCTGACACTCATCACCCGAACAACCTCTTCCGTCTCTTTTTTCAGTCGCTCTAGAGAGTCATAGATCTCACCGGTAGAGCTTTGAGTCCGTTGCGCCAGGACACGGACTTCATCAGCAACCACTGCAAAACCACGACCCTGTTCACCTGCACGGGCCGCCTCTATAGCAGCATTAAGTGCTAACAGATTTGTCTGATCCGCAATATCTGTAATCACCGAAATGGCAGAAGCGATATCGTCGGTGGCCTGATGCAGCCCCTCAACCTTAACCGCAGCTTGTTGAATAGCCGAAGCCAATATATGGATAGACCGGGCTGTATCATTAACCATGCTACGCCCCTGATGCGCCATTCCTTTAGCCCGGTGTGTCTCATCTGAAGCAGAGTTAGCATTCTGAGCGACATCATCAATCGCACCGGAAAGCTGGCTGATCACGCTAGCGATCTGCTCTACTTCGGCAGCCTGACGGTCAATCGCTACCGCAGCATGATTTGCAATCTGTGTGGTCTCATCGCCAAGGGTGTACAACTCTTTGGCAGAATGTGTGATACGCGTGGTCATTGCATTAACATTAGCTTCACGCATAATCGCAGCCAGATACATCTGTCCTGCCTCAGCAGTACAGTTGGCATACATCTCTTTCAAAAGATCACTGTCGATATAACGCTGGGCCCGGTCATTAGCTTTTTTCAGTGGCGTCATCAACACGTTAAGCAATAAAAGACCAGAAGCACCAACGGCAACCGATATCCCCAGCGTTGCAGATACCGACAGATTAAACACCCAGCTCAGGCTACTGGGAATAAGCGCCGCTACAAACAGAAGTATGGGAACACCTGAGCTGAGGTTCACATCATAAAAACTAAAGCGCTTCCTGCCTTTAGCAACACGTGCATAGATATCTTCAGCTCGTTTCACCATTTTCTGTTTCGGTTTTGACCGCACAGACTGGTAGCCAGTGACTTGTCCATCATCAAAAATAGGTGTGACAAACGCATTAACCCAGTAATGGTCACCGTTTTTACAACGGTTTTTTACGATGCCCATCCAAGGCTTATTTTTCTGCAATGTAGCCCACATATCGGCAAATACGGCGGAAGGAACGTCCGGGTGACGGACCATATTGTGCGGTCGTCCCATCAACTCTTCACGGGTAAAACCGGAGATCTCAACAAAGGCATCATTTACGAAGGTGATCTGCCCTTTCAGGTCAGTTGTGGAAATCAGAGGTAAGTCATCGGGAAAACTCTTCTCAACCTGGGTGACAGGCAAGTTCTGTTTCATGGGGCAGCATCCTGTTGCTCTATTAAAGGTTGTCGTCTGAATGTGTCCTTGCAGCCGTTCAGAAAAACGCAATAAAAACTCACACTGGCAGCAAAATATTACATACAAATATTCGGCGCCACCAGAAAAACCATACATTCTACAAGGTTTAACAAACTCTTTAACCGGAAATTCCCTAACCGGGTTGCATACACGCCTACGAGGCATGTTATCCTGCCACATTAAACGCTAAATACAGTTAAAGCAAAGAGGCACCTCATGCAAATTCAGGACAACGCAGTTGTATCCATTCACTACACTCTGACTAACGAAGCTGGCGATACGATCGACTCTTCTGCTGGTGCAGAGCCACTGGCATACCTGCACGGTGCCGCTAACATTATTCCTGGTCTGGAAGATGCTCTGGTAGGTAAAACTGCCGGTGACAAACTGAACGTGACAGTTGCCCCTGCAGATGGCTACGGTGAACATATCGCTGAGCTGGTTCAGGAAGTTCCTGCTGAAATGTTCCAGGGCGTTGATGAAGTTCAGGTTGGTATGGAGTTCCATGCAGAATCCAATACCGGTCAGCCAATCGCAGTAACTGTGACTAAAGTTGAAGATGACAAAGTAACCATCGATGCTAACCACCCTCTGGCTGGCGTAACTCTGAGCTTTGACGTTGAAGTTGTTGAAGTCCGTGATGCATCTGCTGAAGAGCTGGAGCATGGTCACGTTCATGGTGCTGGTGATCACGAGCACTAATCAGCAATTCAACGCTGATAATTCATACTCCGATGCTGTATTCGTGAGTAATGAAACAAAAAACCCAAGCCAAAGGCTTGGGTTTTTTTATGACATCAGATCTCAATGCACCTTCTATGGCAGTGCTTTCTGAACCACTTCAAACAGATCTTTTGACAGGTCAGCGGCTGCAATACGCTGCAACTCCGCCTGCATCAACTGCTGACGTTTGCTGTCCATCTTCTGCCAACGGGTCAACGGGGTTATCAGTCGAGAAGCAATCTGCGGATTCATTCCATCCAGCTCCAGCACCACATCGGCCAGGAACTGATAACTTAAGCCATCAATACTGTGGAAATTAGCCCGGTTCTGATTACAGTAAACACTAATCAATGAACGCACTTTATTAGGATTTTTCAGGCTAAACGCCGGATGCTCCATCAAGGCTTTAACTCTCGCTAAAGCATCAGGGTGGGGCCGGCTTGCCTGCACCTGAAACCACTGATCCATCACTAATGCATCATCTTTCCACTGCTGTTCAAAGCTTTCCAGAGCCGCTTTCGCTTTCTCATCCTGCTTGGAGTGCACCAGAGCCATCAGTGCAGCATGCTGATCGGTCATATTATCTGCCGCGCTGAATTGCTGCCAACTGCGCTCTACGACCTCATCGGTTTCCAATGTCATCAGGTAAGACTGACAGATATTTTTCAGACGACGCTTGGCGATATCCTCTGCCAGCGGTCGATACTCTCCTGTCAGCTGATTTTCCGCAACAGCCTGTTCCAGCTCAGCATTCAAAGTCTCAGCCAGTGTTTTACGGGCAATATTACGACAGGCATGAATCGCATCCACCGGTACGATATCAAACTGTTCTGCCAGATAAGCTTCCCCAGGCAGAATCAGCATCTCTGCAAGAATCGCGGGGGCAAGGCCTGATTCGAATAAACCTTTGTAAGCCTCAGTCAGTGCAGAGTCAAGCCTAGGCATCTGGCCCGCTTCAAACTGAGTAACCATCGCTTTAAGAGCAGTAATAGCCAAACGCTGGCCGGCATCCCATCGGTTAAAGCCATCGGAGTCATGGCGCATCAGGTGCAGTAGTTGTGCCTGTGTATAACCGAAATCCAGCTTAACGGGAGCTGAAAAACCACGCAACAGAGAGGGGACAGGCTCTTCATCAATACCTTCAAAAACGAAAACCTGCTCAGCTTCACGCAGGTGCAGAACGCGATCAGTGTCTCCCTGTTCTCCAGATGCTTCTCCAGCACTCAGATTTAGCGGAAGGTCTTCACCAGCTGCATTCAACAGCCCCACTTTAACGGGAATATGCAGGGGCAGTTTCTCTGGCTGATCGTTCGTTACTGGCGTTTGCTGCTTAATCGTTAGTGTGTACTGCTGAGCCGCAGCATCATAGTGGCCGCTAACCGTAAGCTCCGGTGTGCCTGACTGGCTGTACCAGTTCATAAACTGGGTAAAGTCGATACCCGAAGCGTCCGCCATGGCTCCAATAAAGTCTTCCACGGTAACCGCTTGGCCATCGTGACGTTCAAAATAAAGATCAGACCCTTTGCGGAACAGATCCGGCCCTAATAGATTGGCAATCATCCGCACAATCTCAGAGCCTTTTTCGTAGATCGTCAGGGTATAAAAATTGGAAATTTCAATAAAATGATCCGGACGCACCGGGTGCGCCGTTGGTCCAGAGTCCTCAGCAAATTGCGCCGTACGCAACATCGCAACATCTTCAATACGCTTCACCGCCGCATCATTCATATCCGCCGAAAAGCACTGATCCCGGTAAACCGTAAAGCCCTCTTTCAGGGAGAGCTGGAACCAGTCGCGGCAGGTAACCCTATTACCGGACCAGTTATGGAAGTACTCGTGGGCAACAACGCCTTCAATACGCTGGAAGGCACCATCAGTGGCTGTATCCGGGCGCGCCAGCACACAGGAGGAATTAAAGATATTCAGACCTTTGTTTTCCATTGCCCCCATATTAAAGTCGTTAACCGCCACGATCATATAAATATCCAGATCGTATTCGCGACCATACACCTCTTCGTCCCATTTCATAGCCGCTTTTAACGATGCCATGGCATGATCACACTTGGTGATATTCTCCGGCTCTACCCAGATTTCCAGCGCCACCTCGCGGCCACTCATGGTAGTAAAGGTGTCGTTCACCACCTGCAGATCGCCAGCCACCAGAGCAAAGAGATAAGCAGGCTTATCAAATGGATCCTGCCAAATAACAAAGTGGCGATTGTTATCCAGTTCACCTTTTTCGATTGGATTACCATTGGAGAGCAGAACAGGGTATTCGGTTTTATCGGCGATCACTGTGGTGGTGAACGCTGCCATCACATCCGGGCGATCCGGGTAATAAGTAATCTTGCGGAAACCCTCAGCCTCACATTGTGTGCAGAACATCGTATTGGAACGATACAAGCCTTCCAGCGAGGTATTATTGGCAGGATCGATCTGAACATCGGTTTTCAACACAAACTGATCCGGCACATCAGGAATAATCAGTTGCTCCGCTGTGATCTGGTATTGGCTCTCCGACAAAGGCTGACCATCTATCTCAACGGAGATCAACTTAAGCTCATTACCATGTAACTCGAGCGGGAGTCCGGCATTCCGTTCTTGATTTCGGGTAAAAGTGATTGTACTGCGTACCCGTGTTTTATGGGGAGACAGGTCAAACTCCAGATTCACGGCCTGAACCAGAAAGGCCGGTGGCAAATAATCTTTAAGATAAATAATTTCGTTGTTTACTGAACTCATAAAACACCCGATAAGCAGATATAAATTATAAAATTACAACAGGGTACACCGCGTCAAAAAGTACTGCCTGAGACATCAGAGTGATCTCATTCGGAAACATCAACTTTACTTCAGATGAAGATACCTAACACCATTAACCAATCTATATCAGTTCTGATATCTGAATTGAGTTATCAGGTGAAGATAAAGCATGACGATTCGTTCCCTGCGAAATGGCGTAAGTTATTAAAAGCAATATACAGACTGGTGCAAACTGATTCATGATTCGGTTACTGCGCAATGACGTTTATCACTGCGTGTTACGTATTCTGAATCAGCCGTCCTCTGAGATCTCAAGATCCACGTGATAGGCACTAAACTTACGAATGTTGAGCACACCTGTATCCAGTATCAGGTATTGTCCTTTAATTCCCTGCAAGATACCTTCAACTTCAGGAGTCTTATCCAGATTAAGCGCCGTCACCTTTTCCGGATGTTGGACAACGGGGTAACTGAAAGTAAATGGCTTAGCATCCAACAAGGGATAGATAGCCTCCAGGCCAAACTCAGCCTGCAACGCCGAAATCTCATCTTTTGCCAGTTCTAATAAACGATCCCGCTCCGCCAATAAGTCAATTTCCGGACTTAGCCCCTTGAGCATATTTCGCCAATTCGTTCTGTCTGAAGCATGCTGACGGATCACATCTTCAACCAAACCTGATTGCTTGCGGGTCTTAACCCGAAAGATAGGCAGTGCCGCCAGAGCCCCCTGATCCATCCAGCGGGTTGGGATCTGGGTTTCACGGGTAATACCAACTTTTAAACCAGAGGAATTAGCCAAATAGACAATATGATCCTGAAAGCAGAATTTTTCGCCCCACTCAGGCTCCCGACAAGTACCGGCATCATAATGGCACTTTTCCGGGCTCATAATACAGGTATCACACTGTGCTAATTTCTTAAAACACGGATAACAGAAGCCTTGCGAATAGCTTTTTTTCGTTTTTCGGCCACAGTGGCTGCAGTTAATCGCACCATGAAAACTGAACTTCAGTTTTTGACCTATCAGGTCATTGAGCATAACCGCTGTATCACCCAGCTCCAGCCTATAGCTTACGGGCTGAGTATCCTGAGTGAACATTTTATGCAACTGACCGGAAACAAGCGTCATATAATCTCCTAAATTTTCCAGTAAGCTCAATGCATTATTTTAATAATGTCGGTGTGTTCTTTATCACTTTCACATTGATCTTCCATAAAACCTACTCGATCCTGAGCCGGCATATCATGCTGAATTTCAAACAGAATCACGGCTTCCATACAGAGCTCAACCTGCTCTTCTGTCAGGCGAACACCGTTCGGCCATTTACGCAGCTCTACTGCCTGACGTAGGCTGGCGTAAATTTCCGGAGTCATATTCTGAATCATATCTTGCAGGGTCATGGGGGAGCTCCATAATCAGTAAGCAGCCGCTCATACGTAACAGCCGAAGTTAATACAGGGATTATATCGTATCTGCTGGTTTCAGGTGTTGCAGATAACAGCTTAAAAATACGCAGAAATTTAACATTCAGAGCGCCAAACCCGATCTCAATTCAACAAAGGCACTCCATCAACAAGAGTAATTATTACTAATATAAGAGTGCCTATTACTAATAAGAGTGCCTATTACTCCGACCTTTACCGAGGAGTTTAACACTTACCAGGGCCCATATGCTGCCAGAAACCAGGCCTGCCACATGGGCGGCGTTGGCAACCCCGCCAAAGCCCAGCATCGATGCCCCTCCCACAAGACAAAACACCAGCCAGACTAAAAGTATAATAAACACCGGTTTGCGGATAAAAAACTGAGGGCGGGCAGCAAAACGATCCCAAAACCAACAATACCCCAGCAAGGCGTAAACAACACCAGACAAACCTCCGAAAAGAATATCCCCCGCTATATACTGAGCCAGGTTAGCGATAATACCACTGACCAAAAAGAGCACGGCAAGGTGTCCACTTGATTGCTGACGCTCAATCAAACGCCCCATCTCCCAGACCCATAAACTATTAAAAATCAGATGCATAATGCCAAAGTGAAGAAAAGCCGGTGTGATCAGCCGCCAGATTTCCCCGCCC
The DNA here is from genome assembly GCF_048265165.1 of Oceanospirillum sp. GTDB lineage: Bacteria > Pseudomonadota > Gammaproteobacteria > Pseudomonadales > Halomonadaceae > Oceanospirillum. Next base: position 172,171 of record NZ_JBLXCD010000005.1, read on the forward strand.
TGAAGCGTAGACCATAAAGGTAAATAGGCCAGCCCACGGTTGACCTGCTCAAAGGGTACAATGGTGAAATGGGCTAGCCAGTTTGGGTTTGGTTCAAAGCTGATCAGTGCTGTCAGTAACCCGCTTATAAGTAAAATTATCGCGGTCAGGGGCCACTGTTTCATCGACATCAGACCTTTTCTGAGCCCATCTGAGTAATCTTTCTCAGGTTCAACTGTGTAGGCCAGAGTGCCGCTTTGCCAGTCCTGCACCAGCGCCAGCAGTTGAGGGTAGTCTTTAGGATTAGCCAGAAAGATCTCCTGTTTCGTATCCCCCTGACGGATTTGATGGCCAATCTTTCGCACCCATAATTCGCGACTTAATTCAGCCAAATCTTTATCCGTTGGCAGTTCCAGTACTTTTATCATAAGAACCTCTACATCAGAAAACAGGCATAAAAAAATCCGGCAGCATGGTACGTGCTGCCGGATTAACTCGCTGGAGGAACATCCTGTCACTCATCTTACTTTGCTTTTCGAAACGGGCTTACTCAGTGAGCAAGCTCTATTCAGTAAAGCAAGGCTCAAATCACTCGACACAGGCAAAATGGAACCTACCCTCCTGTACCCATAAACCGGCACCGTAGGCATATAACCTCAGTCGACATCATGAACCTCAGGTTACGAGAACAACCGATGCTCAGAAAGTAACCATACTCTTAGTATGCGTCCATTTCTTAAAGTTCCAACCTCTTGCAGGAAAATACTCCACAAAGATGATCTTAAAGCAGCTCTTTGAAACCTGCTAACCCTGCCTTTCTCCGTTCTCATCGCGATCAACAGAGATCCAGACAAAGTTACGGGCATCCAGCTGAGTCTCGCCACTGTAACGATAGCAGGCCAGCTTGCCATATTTCACAGCACTATAATCAAGACAGGCTATATTCGGTGTAACAAGGGCCGGCACACCTTCACACCAATAATGGCCAATAAACAGAGGACGTTCGTCATGGGCATAATGCAGCAAGGCGGCTTTCTCCTGCTCACTCAAAGCCCGGTCTTCAAGATTTCCCGGCAAGTTATCCGGCTGAAAAATCACATCACCATATGTTTTAGGATTCTCTGCCCAAAAATGAGTACGAAAGGTCCTGCGGGTAAAACCATCACCTCCATGGATTTCTATACCTTCGGGCAGACGGATATGACTTCCCCGTGTAAGGTGCTCCATTAGGTGAAAGCCAAAACTTCCCGGCTGAACAGATTCGATTAATAAGTCATAAGTGATCTTGTCAGTAGAATATTCATCCCGAAGTCTCTGTATTAATCTTCTGTCCCAACTGGCATGTACCACGCGAAAGGCTTCAGATTCAATATAAAGAGGTAAGGTTCTGAACCAGTCAAGATAAAGCGCCCATTCATCCTGAGCACCGGCAAACTGATCCAGGGTTTCCCTGATTAATCGGGTATGGCGAGGGTTGTGGCTGCGCAGATAATCATCGGCAAAACCTTCAGGTGCAGGGGTGCAGTACGTCAGAGCATTATGTTCGTGGTTCCCCATAATGCAGACTGCTTCACCAGCCTGAACCATGCTGTAAACCAGTTCAAGAGACTCCCGGATACGAGGCCCCCGATCGACAATATCTCCAAGAAAAATAATCTTACGCTCGGGGTGCCGCCAGGTACCATTGCTCTTGCGATAATCCATTTGTAGTAAAAGGCGTTCAAGCGTGCGGGCGCAACCATGAATATCGCCAATCAAATCGTAGCCCGAAGCATCAGGCAGGCAAGTAAAATTGGTGTTACTGATCGCCAAAACTACTACTCCAGCCCAACTTTGTTCGGCAAATTTCGTAAAAATTATGATCTACAGGGTGAATCAGTCGCAGCTTATACGGACGCTTTTTAACATAAAGAACATCGCCGGGCTTAGTGACTAGATGCGTCTGACCATCACAGCTGACATGTGGGTAGGCTTCGTTATCTTCAGCAATGATAATTTTCACTTCACTACTGCCATCAACGACAATCGGGCGGCTACTTAGTGTGTGAGGGAACATAGGCACAAGCACAATAGCATCCAGTTTTGGATGCATAATCGGCCCACCACCAGACAGGGAGTACGCAGTAGACCCAGTCGGAGTAGAAACAATTAAGCCATCTGAGCGCTGATTGTAAACATACTGGCCCTCAATATAGAGATCGAATTCAATCATGCGGGCTGACTTACCCGGGTGCAGTACCACATCATTCAAGCCAACAGCGTTACCGACAGGCTCGCCGTTACGGTAAACCTCAGCATCCAGCATAAAGCGGGTTTCAGTAATATACTGGCCATCCAGTACTTCGCCAACACGCTCTTCGAGCTCGTTCGGTGAGATATCGGTTAAAAACCCTAGCCGGCCGCGGTTTACCCCTAAAACCGGCGTATTGTATTTTGCAATGGCACGGGCAGCACCCAAAAGGCTGCCATCGCCACCAACGACAATAACCAGATCGCTGACTTCACCAATCAGTTTACGACTGACTTCCTGTAGACCATGGCCCGGCATTACTTCGCCAACCTGGTCTTCAATAATGATGTGCAGATCCCGTTCTTGCAGGTAGCGGATCAGCCGCTTCATTGTGTCCACAACCTTAGTGCTACCCAATCGCCCGATTAGGCCAATATTTTTAAATTGTTCCATCTGCCGTCTTATGATTCGTTTGGTGTGGATGTAAGCTTTCCAAAAAAAGAAAAGCCGGTTATAGCCTGGCAAAAACCCGGTACTTACATACTCTGTAAGATATTCTCCGGAATGCGGAGAAGATATACAACATCCGATATACTCGGAATAAAGGATCAACTATCACCAGAATTTGCTGCAGACCGTCCTAAAAGCACCGACGAATACCCAAAAGCAACGACTACTAAGTAAGAGATGCCATGTACTCACCGGAAATATTTCAGCATCAGGCGGTCAGAGATCTGGTCTGGCTATTAACCACGCAGCAACTGTGCCATTGTACTGCAGAAAGCTGGCAAATACCCCCTCCTGACTGGGATAGCTTAATACAGCTTGATCAATGTCCAAAAACTATTGAGGCCTATTTATCCGGGGAAAAAGCTCAGCGTTTAGGCCATTATCACGAACAGTTATGGCTGTTTTATTTCCAGCAACACCCTGATTTGCAGTTGCTAGCCAATAACCTGGTCATCCAGGGAGAGCAGCGCACACTAGGTGAGTTTGACATTCTGGTTCTGGATCACAGAGACGGGCTGATCTGGCACCTGGAACTGGCAATTAAATTTTATTTAGGCACACAAACCGGCTGGGGATCACCTGAAAAATGGAGTCACTGGTTAGGCGCTGCCTGTCAGGATAGCATGGAGCACAAGTGGCAGCGGCTTTTCACACAACAGCTGACCCTGTCTGAAGATAAGGAAGTACGTCGAAGACTATTAGAACATACGGACAAAAATGGCGTAAATCTTATACCTGATCGATCCAGTGCTTTAACTCGGGGCTGTCTTTTTTACCCTGGTTCTCCCACGGAAGACGCATTACCAGAGCCTGAGGCCATGCATCCAAATCACCAGAAAGGCCAATGGATCACGCTGCAGCAATGGCTAAAACAAAAAAAACAGCGCACAAACTATCAGTGGAGAATCTGCCGTAAACCTCACTGGATGGCACCTATTGTGGCACCGGAGTGGCTCTCAGAAACAGCCCTCGCCGAGAGGCTGGTCAACGAGCTAAAACCTTCGCCGGAAGCCACAGAGACAGGGATAGATGTAACCGTCAGAAAGAAAAATAAAAAGCCACAGATGGGTGCTGAAGGCATATTATTGGAAAACCGCTCAGGAGAGCGGCTTTTTGTTGTTGCCGATAACTGGCCCGGCTATCTTCCGTTGCCTTGGTGTAGGCTACAACGGAATAATATCAACGCTTCAAATACACTACCCTTGGGAAGCTGTAGCCAGTTTACCAGCTAATGCAATCAGAGCGACACCTGTCACACGCTCAATCCAGTGGCTAATTTTTCTGAAGAAAGCACGAACCTGACCACGGGACAGAAACAGGGCTAATCCAACAAACCAGAGCCCGGTCATCACCGTCATCCACGCCCCGTAAAACCCTTGAATCCAGACGGGAGTTTCCGGGCTGATCACAACAGAAAACAAAGACACAAAAAAGAGCGTTGCCTTAGCATTCAGTACATTGGTCAGAAAACCCAGACGCCAAGCTTTCCAAGCCGTTGCAGCATTTACATCACGGTCCTGGCTAATATCATCTACAGACTCTTCATCGGATGGTTTTGCTTTCAGGCACTGCCAGCCAACCCATAACAGATAGGCCGCACCTAAAACTTTAAGTACCGTAAAGGCCGTAGTTGACTGAGCAATCAGAATACCAAGCCCCAACAAAGAATAGGTAACGTGAACCAAAATACCACTACCTATTCCAACAGCGGTCCAGACACCTGAGCGACTACTGGCACAAAGGCTTTGACGTAAAATAACCGCAAAGTCAGGGCCCGGGCTTGCAACAGCCAAAAAATGTACAACAACAACCGTTAAGAATTCCGGCCAATATAAAAATAACTCAGACACAAATCCTCTCCTGAATTTAATTCGGTAATTAACTTCTGCGTCATAAAAACAAAAAGAGCCAGCAAGGCTGGCTCTTTGAATAAATAACCAGCGTTATATCAGAAACGAACACCAAAACCGATATTAATAGCGTCCAGTGACTCGTCATAACTCATATAGTCAGCATTAAAATACCAATCCCGCCATAAGGTCAATTCAGCTCCACCGCCGTATGAGACACTTTTTACGTTCTCAACAACACCGGCATTATCAAACTGTGACGCAGCAAACCCTACTAAGCCCTTAATTTGAAGCCTGCCCAATGGCAGGGCACCACGGGCATAAACTCCAACAGAGTACTCATGGGCACCATCACCAATAGCCAATTGGGTTTCCGCAGATACAAACTCTTCGAAACGCTGCCCAAATGTCAGTCGGGTAGAGTTACCGGAGTCGGTAGCTGTTCCGCTATAACTGTAGCTCATCATATCAATGCCAGCATAAGTATAGGACTGCTGATAAACATCAACTCTCGGGTTGCTATCGGCCGTCTGACGATAAACCGGAGCCGCTTCAGATGGAATGGAAGCTAAAGTAGCCGCAATGGCTAGGGTACTGGCGATGATACGATGCTTCATCGATTAACCTCTGTTTATATTCTTATATCCCCGGCAGGTGTAGCCTGCCGATTTGGTTTTAGATTAACACAATTATCGGCAATCATAAGCCTCACTTAAACTCAGATAACCATTTTTTCCCCGGACGATCCTGAACATAAGAAACATAAAAAGCACACATTCAGATACTGGTCAGCCTCTACTTCTTATGACACCGGCACATCTTACCACTCTCACTTGACCCTATAGTTATCTATAGGGTTTATAATTCTGGAAAAATGAAGAGGTCAGTCAGATGTCCGGTTCTTATAAAATTGGTTCATTGGCAAAAGCCAGCGGCGTTTCAGTGGAAACCCTGCGTTTTTACGAAAAGCAGGGACTACTCCCTGAGCCTAAACGTTCGGAGTCAGGCTATCGCCTATATCCGGAAAGCGCCCGGAATCAGGTTGAGTTTATTCTGCGGGCCAAAGCCGTTGGTTTTTCCTTAAAGGATATTGCGGGACTTCTGGACCTGGAGGTCAACCGGGAACAGGAAACCTGCCAGACCGTAAAGCGTTTTGCTGAAGAGAAGCTAATGGAAATCGAAAATAAAATTCAGGAGTTACAGCAGATGCGCACTGCGCTGAAGCAGATTACCGATGCCTGCTGTGGCGGCCCCTTACCGGCAAGCCACTGCACAATTCTTACTGCACTCGCTGATGGCCACCCTGATAAGGAAAAACAGCATGCTACTTATTGAAAATTTCTACCTTCTTTTCCTTGATGCGGCCCCCTGGCTATTGGGGGGCTTGGTTGTTGCCGGCTTGATTCATAGTTTTGTCTCTACAGACACACTCGCCCGACACCTTGGGTCTGACAGCGTTAGCGCAACTGTAAAAGCCGCCCTTTTTGGTGCGCCCTTGCCTTTATGTTCCTGCAGCGTTATTCCGGCAGCAATAAGCCTCAGGCGCAGTGGTGCATCCAAAAGTGCAACCGTATCTTTTCTGATTGCCACACCGGAAACCGGTGTCGACTCTGTACCCGTTTCTTATGCACTATTGGGGCCTTTTATGGCAATTATCCGGCCTATTGCCGCCATTATGAGTGCTATAACCGCGGGCCTGATGACATTAATATTTTGCGATGAACCGGATCAAAAGCAGTCAGAGAACAAAAACACTGAAACAGCAGGCGGTTGCTGCAGTAAAAAAAGCAGCTGTTCTTCCGTTAAATCCAGTGAACCGGTACAAAAACCAAGTGTGTTGAACCGTTTTATTCAGGGACAACACTATGCCTTTGTCGACATATTTAACGATATGGCTGGCTGGCTTATGGTAGGCCTTATATTAGCAGCAATGACACTGACCTGGGTGCCGGAGCAGTTTTTGACTCAGTGGGGCAGCGGTTTTACCGCAATGGCAGTCATGGCGCTGGTAGGTATTCCTATGTACATTTGCGCTACTGCATCAACGCCTGTTGCAGCGGGTTTATTACTGTCCGGAATATCCCCCGGTGCTGTACTGGTGTTTATGCTGGCGGGACCTGCTACCAATATGGCAACTCTGGGAATTGTTAAGCGGGAACTGGGCGGCAAGGCGCTTGCCTGTTATCTGGGCGGTGTTGTTAGTATTGCGTTTATCTCCGGGTTAACCACTAATGCTTTGGTGCGCTATTTTAATATTGATATTAACGCCCAACTTGCTGCCAGCGAACATTTGTTACCGCAGTGGCTGATGATGATATCCGCCCTGGCTCTTGTTGCTCTGATTATCAACTATGCACGGAGCAAGCTACCCAAGCGAACTAACTCGGCTGGTTTAGGACCAGATACAGCATCAGCTAAGCAATAAAAAGAACATTATTCTCAATCTGAGCCCCGTACCAGCAAACTCACCGGTATGGGGTTCTTAAACAAAATACTATCCGCACAAAAAAACCAGCAGGCGATAAACTGGAAAGCCGCCAAGCCATCAGAAGTACTGGCTACCAGCAGGGTGCTCCCCTGTCTCAATTGCATCATTCAGCTCGAATGTTCTGGCCCACTGAAAAGTATTCAGCATAGCCATACCTGCTTCATTCATATCTCGGCCAAAACTGACTACGCCATCTTCATGGCCCGCCATCGCGAATACAGTGTTGAGCGAAAGCAGTCCCTGCCGCCAGATATTTTTAACCGCCTGGGCCATTTCAGGTGTGCCATAAGGCACATCAGCCGGAGTTTCAGCCATCTGAAGCCGCGCCCGATTCAACCAAATCTCAGGACTGTGTACATGAATAACCGCCTGAATGGTGTCATCCAGCGCATAAACCGTACCATGGGTCAGAGCTTCCGAAGAAGGCTTCACGGGACCTTTGGCAATAATATGATTGGTTAAGGGATTGCAATACTCGACCAGCGCGTAATGCTCCGGTGACAACTGTTCCACCCCTCCGGTCTGGGTGCCACTGATAATAAATCCATCCCCATACCGAATACTGATATTGCCATACCCCAAACCACCATATCGCCCTGGGTTCTGGCCGATCAGCTCCAGCTGAAAAAGAGTCAGCCGCCACTGCTGAATCGCCTCAAGGGGCTCGGGCAAGCAAGGCTCAGTCTCGGTGTAATCCAACCGATATTTTATAACCCCTTCACGCTCAGTCATTCAGATTCCTTAAAGCTTGATCGACGAATTTCATTTGTAATTATCAGCCCTTCTATCCACACATCAATCAGGTGAAGCTTGCCGACAAAGCCTCTGCAGACAGATTTAAACCCTTAAGCTGCCATAAGTCAGAACCTTCCTGGTAGCCTCCTGCAATATCTTCCAGCCAGCTTTGCCTGAGCCAGACTCCTTGTTGGTAATCCAACTGTATCACCAACTGTTGCTGAAAAGGGATCTGTAGCACATGCCCCAGCACAATACGGATAACCCCCAGATGAGCCACCAAAATCCCCCCAGTTGCCTGCTGCTGCCAGTCATGAAAAGCCGCCAGCACTCTTTGCTGCATAAGGTTTGCAGACTCCCCTCCGGGAAAAGAGAAATTGAGCAGATTCTGCTGCCAGCGCTCAACATTGTCACGGCCTATATCCTGCCAACTCAGTCCTTCCCAGTGCCCAAAGTCCAACTCCTGCCAGCGATCATCCAGATATGGTGATGCACCAGCACCACGGCACCGAGCAATATAACGGGCAAGTTCAGATGCCCTCTGTAACGGGCTTGAAATTACAGGTAGGTCACAACTGTGGCCCAGCTTCTGCCAGGCGGATGATGGTCGCTCCTCCGGAGGAAGGTCTGTTGCCCCATAGCAGATCCCTGCATCAACCTGAGGCTTAAGATGACGAATCAACAGGTAGTCACAGGTCTTCGTTATCATGAAAATTTTCCCCGAATCACATCAGCTCAAAGTAGCAGCGAGGACCAGATAGATACATGCCTCTGCTAACTGCTGTGCACCACCGAGACAGTCACCGGTATAACCCCCGATCCGCCGTAACCAGTACCAACGGAGCAACACATACAAAAGACACAGTATCAGTAGCAGAATGACCGAGTGCAGAATACTGAGAAATAAAAGACCGGATAAACCGATAGCAGCGATAAACGCTAACTCCTTGAGCGTCAACGGATCATTATGACCGGAAAGTTTCCGATCAGCCTCATCGCGGACATAGGTCAAACCATACATAAAGCTAGCGGAGAAACTGCGACTCAAGGTATGTCCCAGAACAATAGCGTAGGCCACCCGCTCAACGGGTACCAGATGAAGTGCTGAAAGCTTAACGGTCAGCATCAAACCTAAGCCCAGAGCTCCATATGTACCTATACGGGAATCTTTCATAATGGCGAGCACTTGCTCTTTCTGCCAGCCACCACCAAAACCATCACAGGAATCCGCAAAGCCATCCTCATGGAACGCACCTGTGAGCAAAATACCGACAACGGTGCTCAGCAGAAGTGCTAACCAACTGCTATGCCAGATAGTGTAAAACCCGAGGAAAGAGAGCGCACTTAAGCCACCGACTAAAATACCGATCACAGGCAGAAAGCGCGCAGCACGACTCAGTTGTAGCGCTTCATCCGGTATCTTTTTCCATATCGGTATGCGGGTAAAGAGAACAGCAGCAGCAAGCAAAAGCTGCCACTGAAACCGCCAAAAATGACCGGTTTCAGAATCAGTTGCCATTTCCAGCGCTCTTGCCTTTTTCACCTGCTGCCACAGCTTCACCACTGACTCCGGCATCGGCAAACGAAGCCATCTCATTCAGAAAAGCAACAGAGGAAGCGATCAGTGGATAAGCCACAGCAACACCACTGCCCTCTCCCAGGCGAAGGTCAAGCTGCAACAGTGGCTGTACATTCAGATGCTCCAGCATCTTACAATGACCACTCTCATCCGACTGATGCGTAAATACACAATAATCCAATACATCTGGATACAGAGCCTGTGCGACCAAAAGAGCGCTGGTAGCAATGAAACCATCCACCAATACCAACATGTTTAACTCTGCAGCTTTTAACATGGCGCCACACATCATCGCGATCTCAAAGCCGCCGAAACGGGCCAAAATCCGCAGAGGATTATGGTCTTTATTACCACCATTGTCCTCCAGATAACAGGCTGAAGCCTGCTGCAGGATCGCCAGCTTTTTCAGAACGCCTTTTTCGTCAAGCCCGGTACCCCGACCGACACACTCCACCAGAGGAATTCCTGTTAATTGATGCATTAACAAGGCTGCGGAAGACGTATTACCAATTCCCATCTCACCAAATCCCACAACATTGCAGCCTCCGGCCGCAACACGAGCCATCTGGTCAGCGCCGCGCTGAAGCGCCTGCTTAACCTGCTCATCGGTCATGGCAGCGCCATTAAGATAACTGGCTGTGCCACGGGCAATGCAGGCATCATACAACTTAGGATGCTTTGGCAACTCCCCGGAAACTCCTGAGTTAACTACTTCCAGCTCAATATCATGCTGACGACAAAACACATTAATTGCAGCACCACCATTCAGAAAATTCAGCACCATCTGAAGAGTGACCTCCTGAGGAAAAGGGCTGACACCTTCGCGAGCAACACCATGGTCGCCCGCAAAAACTAACATATGAGGCCGTTTTAACTCAGGCGTCAGGCTTTGCTGAATCAGACCCACTTTGAGCGCAACCGATTCCAGCTGTCCAAGAGACCCTGGTGGCTTAGTTTTGGTATCAATTTTTTCCTGTAACTGTACGGCCAGTCGCTTGTCTGTTCGTGAGATAGAAAACATAGAGGGTCTCAGCTTATACGCAGGCTGAACACAACCTGTCCTGTATATTAAAAAAAGAAAAAGACCTGCAAAACAGGCTGACTCATCAATAGCACCCGATCCGAAAGAATCAGTCGTCGTCCTTCAAACCTTTTTTGCCCTCTTCTGTCAATGTCCAAGGCAACCCAGGCTGCTGCTTGAGATTCTTCTGGGAGTCAGCCTGCGGGTCCTGCTGCTGGTCTTCGTCATCATCCAGCATCGCCTGATAGAAGCTAGCGGAGTAGTGGCGGGTACCAGTATTGGTTGGGGTAATCGTTTTAACTTCCGGTACGGCATCCTGATCCGATGCTTTTTTATCAGCGTCTGAAGCCGTGTCCTGCTTTTGCTCAATATCAGGATCCACGGAGTTTAGAGCATCGGGCTGAACAAAGGCTTCACTTAAAGGTGTATAGGCTAACTCGGAACGGGTGGAGTTCAGCTCAGCTTCTTCTTCTGCCAGTTGCTGAGCTTCTGCTGCAGCTTTCTCTTTCTTCAACTGCTCAGCTTCTGCCGCCGCACCAACATACTTAACCAAAAAATCCCGGGAAGGTGCAAACAAAGCAGCCCCTGTTACCGCTTCGGTATACTTCAGCATATGGTCATAATGACCATGGGCATCGCTATAAACCATACTGGCCAACATACGGGTAAAGTTGTCTGAAAAGCGGCAATAAGAGACAAAATACAGCCCCTGAGCACTCAGATTCCCATAGGGCATGCTCTGGCGGAGAATCTCAATTGCTTCACCTTCCTCATCTTTAATGCCTGTACGCTTGATATGAGATGTCAGTGGCTTGGCATCACCTTCAAACTCAATATTATCCGCCTTGCTTCGCCCAAAAACCTGCTCCTGCTCTTTAACAGAAACCTCATTCCAAATCGGCATATTGTGGACATAGCGCTGAATATGAACATAACTGCCGCCAGCAAAAGACGGATCCTCATGACCAACCAGTGCCACTTTAGCCCGCTCTTCACCCTGTGGGTTTTCAGTTCCATCAACAAAGCCTGTCAGATCGCGGCAATCCAAATAACGAAATGTCGGGATCGCTTCCTGAAGATTGGCTATCTCCCCTAACATGCTGTCGATACGGCGCGCGACAATAAAGTTGATATCATGTCGATCAGAGCGAATCTGGAAATAGAGATCACAAGGTGTTTCCGGAGCAAGTCGGCTGCCCTGCTTCATTTCAGGAAAAGGTTTCAGAGCAACCGGTCGTCCTTGTGGATAAAGTCGATCCCATGCATCAGAGCCGATGGCGACAACACCATTAAGGGAAGGTACATCGAAAACCCGTGAACATTCATCAATCATCGCGGGAAATCGCGCAACCATATCGCGAATCAGGGGTAAGAGATCATCATCATGGCTTAGGGTATACGTGATATAAAAACCAAATTGATTTGATTCTGTCAAAATGCCGGACTGAACATTTTTTAGGGATTGATCCTGCATAACCTTGCCTTCTCCTGTAATCTCAACCTGACCATTATGCCATGGCTTCACTTAATCCATAACCTCGCCGCCCCTGAAGGCCCCCACTGTGTATCAAGAGTATCCTACAGCCTTTCCTGAACTCTCCGGCCTGAAGTGACTGCCAGAAACGACAAAAAAGTTTTCCGGTATAAACCGGGTCCATAGGCAGAGACAGGCCAGGGTTATGAACTTCAATCTCAGCACTCAACTGAGCCATCTGCTGTAGCAGGCCGGACGAAACTTTGGCATAACCCCCAAAATGGCCATCAAGCAGCAATTCCCAGTTTTTCTTTTCGATGCCACAACGACTATCAGAAAGTAGGCGATCATCAATATCACGAATCAGAAATTCACCACCTTTTAAAACGGGCACACCAATAATCCGGTAATCTTTTTTTCGTCCCGCAATCAATCCCGCTAGTGTGCCGCCAGTCCCCACGGCACACCAAAGCTGATCCGGCTGCCAGTTTCTTCTTTCACATTCGCTTTCTAACTGGTGAGAAAGTTCAGTAATGCCAGGGGCAGCCAAAGCACTGCTACCACCTTCAGGAACAACGAAATAGCCTGGGTAACCAGCAGTTAGGCCCTTCAACCAATCTAGGTTATTTCGTAGTCGATAGTCTTGTCGGTTTATAAAGTGCAGTTGAGTGCCCCACATCTTTAAATCCTGCAGCATCGCGCTTTTAGTCGCCAGCTCCTGCTCGCCACGAATCACAGCAACGCAGGGAAGCTGCAAAAGATGGCAGGAATAAGCCAAAGCATGAAGATGATTGGACCAGGCACCGCCAAAAGAGAGAATGCCGGTCGCCCCCTGCTCCAAAGCGGCTTTAAGATTATATTTCAACTTGTAGGCTTTATTACCGGATATAACAGGATGAACGTTGTCTGTACGCAAAATACAAAGTTCAACCTGCATCTCCGTCAACAGAGGGTGTTGCAGTGACTGCAGCTCCGGCTCCACAAGGCAATCCAGCCACACCTGAAACGGCTCTCCCTGCGTGGGTGTGCTTAAAGGATACATTTCCGGCACTTTACTCGGTAGGTTTCACATGCTTTGCCAGAAATTTATCCAGCGCATTACCGAATTCCTGACGGTCACGGGGCCCTAAAGCAGCAGGCCCCCCCGTCTGAACACCACTACTGCGCAGATCTGACATAAAATCACGCATCATCAGGCGCTCACGAATATTATTCTTTGTGTACAGCTCCCCGCGGGGGTTCAGTGCATGGGCATTTTCTTCAATCACCTCTGCTGCCAAAGGGATATCTGCTGTTATCACCAGATCACCGGGATCAAGGTTCTGTACTATATAGTTATCTGCAACATCAAACCCGGGAGGTACCTGAACAGCCCGAATTTTACAGTTTGGTGGCACGGTTAATGGTTGATTCGCAACCAGGATCATCGGCAGATCCAGACGCTGAGAGGCCCTGAATAAAATATCTTTAATTACTTTCGGACAAGCGTCCGCGTCTACCCAGATCTGCATAGTTACCGCCCATATCAAAACAGTTATTTAAATTTCTGCATTATAAGGCAGCGAACTCATACTGACGAATAGAGGATGCAAAAACAGAAAAAGGGAGCCGAAGCTCCCCCTATGAATCAGACCTGTTTCTGTCGTATTTAATTATAGGGTCACCGCCAAACGAAGTCCCTGATCAATCGCTCGCTTAGCATCCAACTCAGCCGCCACATCGGCTCCTCCTATCAGGTGAGGCTCTTTGCCCAACGCCTTAAGCCCTGCTTCTAATTCCCGGCATGGCTCCTGGCCAGCACAGATAACGATATTATCCACCGGTAACAGCTCTGGCTCACCATTAATCGTCAGGTGCAAACCTTCATCATCAATTTTCAGGTAGTCGCAGCCGGATAACATATTTACATTGCGCTTCTGCAGAGATGCCCGATGAATCCAGCCCGTCGTTTTGCCAAGCCCCTTACCTAACTTACTGGCCTTGCGCTGCATCAGCCAAACCTCTCGTGCAGGCTCAGGGTTATGAGCTTCAACGCCCTCAATACCAGCACGGTGCTGAACCGTAAGATCGACACCCCACTCACGCATAAATTCATCGATATTTAAACTGGCAGATTCACCTTTTTGAGTCAGTAGCTCAGAAACATCAAAACCGATCCCGCCAGCCCCCATCACGGCAACCTTCTGACCAATAGGCTTGGTTCCCGTAATTGCTTCGATGTAACTGACAACTTTCGGGTGATCGATCCCCTCAATACCCGGTGTCCGTGGCGCAATACCTGTTGCCAGAATGACTTCATCAAAATCTTTAAGATCTTCAGCTGTGACACGGGTATTCAAGCGCAGCTCAACGCCAGTAACTTCAATACGGCGCTTAAAGTAACGCAGAGTTTCGTAAAACTCCTCTTTACCCGGAATACGCTTAGCATAATTAAACTGCCCGCCAATCTCAGATCCAGCATCAAACAAGGTAACATTGTGTCCCCGTTCGGCAGCAGCCGTCGAGGCCGATAAACCCGCAGGGCCCGCCCCCACAACAGCAACCGACTTAACCTGTTTGGCAGGCAAGCTGATGATTTCTGTTTCATGGCAGGCACGTGGGTTCACCAGGCACGAGGTCAGCTTCATCTGGAAGGTATGATCCAGGCAAGCCTGATTACACCCGATGCAGGTATTAATCTCATCCGCACGGTTTTCAGCAGCCTTACTGACAAAAGCCGGATCTGCCAGAAAAGGTCGCGCCATAGAAACCATATCCGCATGACCATCAGCCAGTACTGCTTCCGCTACTTCCGGGGTGTTGATACGGTTGGTGGTAATCAACGGAATACCAAGCTCTTGCTTCATCTGCTGTGTAACACGGGTAAAAGCAGCCCGGGGAACACTGGTAGCAATGGTCGGAACACGGGCTTCATGCCAGCCAATACCGGTATTGATCAGGGTAGCGCCAGCAGCTTCAATTCGTTTACCCAGCTCAACCACTTCCTGCCAGTCGCTACCGCCCTCGACTAGGTCCAACATTGATAAGCGGAAAATAATAATAAAGTCTGATCCAACCTGTTCCCGAACCTTGCGCACAATTTCGGTAGCAAAGCGAACCCGGTTATCAAAACAACCGCCCCACTCATCGGTACGTTTGTTCGTCCGTGCAGCAATAAACTGGTTAATCAGATAGCCTTCAGACCCCATAATCTCAACGCCATCATAGCCAGCTTGTTGAGCCAAATCCGCACAGATCACATAATCGGCAATCTGCTTTTCAACTTCCTCTGCCGTTAACTCATGGGGAGGGAATGGATTAATAGGAGCCTGAATTGCTGAAGGAGCCACAGAGCGCTGAGAATAAGCATAACGACCCGCATGGAGAATCTGCATACAGATGCGGCCACCGGCATCGTGGACAGCATCCGTCATCACCCTGTGCTTTTCCGCCTCTTCCGGCGTACTCATCTTGGCAGACCCTTCAAAAACCGCCCCTTCTTTATTCGGAGCAATACCGCCGGTCACAATCAAAGCAACACCGTGTTTCGCGCGTTCAGCATAAAACGCTGCCAGGCGCTGAAAACCATTTGGGCTTTCTTCCAGATTCGTATGCATAGACCCCATAAGAACCCGGTTCGGCAGGGTTAAAAAACCCAGATCAAGAGGTTTAAGCAGGGTTGGATAAAGCACTTCTGTATTTGCCATTGTCATTAATAGGTCCTCGATCATCAATCAGGCTGCCCCGCCATTTAAAATCGGAGCTTTATTTTTATGTTGGCTTAACTGTAAACCATGAACCTAAAAAAGTATTATCTTTAGAAAACAGAATAATAACTTTAGAGAACAGTCTTTAACTCATGAAACTAGGCGATATTAACGTCAATATTCTGCAGTGCCTTTATCAGACCATTACTGAGCAAGGTAAAAACGCAGAAAGTCTCTTTTCGGACTTTGGGCTGGGGGATTTAGATCTCAGCCATCCGGACAGAAGGATCAGTATCCCCCGCTATATGCGTTTAGGTGAGCAGGCAACCCGTCTCACGGGTCGCCAGGATATTGGTATTCTGATGGGAGAAAAGTGTCGAAGCCATCACTTTGGGCTGATGGGCCTAACCGCACAGTCCGCAGCAACCCTGGGAGATGCCCTGGAAACATCGATTCGATTCGAACGCCTTTATAGCTCAAACAGCCGTGGACATAGTTTTGTACGTCGGGAAGCAGAGCGCACAGGTTTTTGTTTTTACTCCATAAGCCCCTACAACCGATACAACTACTTTGTTGTCGATGCGGTATTGGGAGGCTGGTTAAGCCTACTACAGGAATGGAGTGGCAGTTCTTTATCTGAAATCAGGCAGGCAGGCGCCACAGTGGCGATTGAGTTTGAGCGCCCAACTTATGCCGCAGCCTACCGAAAATGGAAACTTCCGGTACAGTTTTCAGCCCAGGGGAATACTCTCTGGCTCCCCAACGACCTGTGCCAAAGCAATACAGTCCACAGCAACCCGATTACGTTCCGTCAGCTGGAACGGCTCTGTCAACAAGCTCTGGACGAAATATTACAAGGCAGAACACTTGTGGATAAAGTGGAGGAAGCAATTGCGATGCAGCTCAGCGGTCAAACACCATCAATCAGTAGTGTCGCCCGGTACTTCAGCCTGGAACCCTGGACCCTGCAACGTCAACTACAGTCTGAAAACGTAAGTTTCACTCAGCTACTTGATCAAACCCGCAAAGAGCTGGCAACCCGCTATATAAGAGATACAAAACTGACCATTGGAGAAATAGCATGGCTGATGGGATTTTCTTCGTCACCAGCATTTCAACGGGCATTTAAACGTTGGCACGGGCAGGCTCCTGGGCAATACCGGAGTCAACAACAATAGCAATCAGTCTGGAAATAAAGTAACAGCAAAAATATACAAGAAGAGTATTCAGATGAGATAACAGAATAAGATATTGAGATAAGAGCAAGCAAATGGCGGACCGGACGGGACTCGAACCCGCGACCCCCGGCGTGACAGGCCGGTATTCTAACCAACTGAACTACCGGTCCGCATATAAATCTGATCACACTAACGCTAAGCGAAAGTGGTGGGTGGTACAGGGATCGAACCTGTGACCCCCAGCTTGTAAGGCTGGTGCTCTCCCGGCTGAGCTAACCACCCACGGGAGTATCAAACTAGACTTCCAGGATATCTATCAGATCAAATTGGCGGACCGGACGGGACTCGAACCCGCGACCCCCGGCGTGACAGGCCGGTATTCTAACCAACTGAACTACCGGTCCGCATATAAATCTGATCACACTAACGCTAAGCGAAAGTGGTGGGTGGTACAGGGATCGAACCTGTGACCCCCAGCTTGTAAGGCTGGTGCTCTCCCGGCTGAGCTAACCACCCACGGGACTGCCTAAAAGACATTCGATATAGTTGCGTATCAGGCAAAAAGCTAAATGGCGGACCGGACGGGACTCGAACCCGCGACCCCCGGCGTGACAGGCCGGTATTCTAACCAACTGAACTACCGGTCCGCATATCATCATACAAGTTACAGAGACCATCTTATGCGAACAAAAAATGGTGGGTGGTACAGGGATCGAACCTGTGACCCCCAGCTTGTAAGGCTGGTGCTCTCCCGGCTGAGCTAACCACCCAACGCAGTGATGAAATTGGCGGACCGGACGGGACTCGAACCCGCGACCCCCGGCGTGACAGGCCGGTATTCTAACCAACTGAACTACCGGTCCGCATATCATCATACAAGTTACAGAGACCATCTTATGCGAACAAAAAATGGTGGGTGGTACAGGGATCGAACCTGTGACCCCCAGCTTGTAAGGCTGGTGCTCTCCCGGCTGAGCTAACCACCCCCGCAACTTGTGGCGCAAATTATAGGGATTTATCAAACCCTGTCAAATACTTTCTTGAAAAAATTTAAATTATTTTTCAGTTAGTTAGCCTATACATTATGACGCAGCAAATTAGCCAGGCATCCTGAATATCCCGGCAAGATCAACCACTGCTGGCAGTATCCACTTCAATTAGACTCTTACCCCAGAAGCAAGAATATGTCTCAACATTTACGCTCGGATACTTAAATCTAAAGAACGCAATAACATATCAGTTAAAAACCCAGTCGCTCATCACACCGCTCACTCATTTACTACCACTCCTTTTATATACGACAGGCGGCTCTTTCATACTGCGCTTGCATAGATCCAGTCGTAATAAAGAAAAAATTCACAGGATACGTGAGTAATAAAAAACACACAAAAGCGACCGCAAAGCCATTAAAACCGGCTGCTAAAACCCTTATTAATCGTAAAACCCCAATAAAACACAGGGTTATAATTATCGACCCAGATCAACAAACCCCTATCAGCGTTAGGTTTTTACGACTTTCGGCTATGCCATCCCCTTCTATTTACTGTTAAAATCCCCCCGCCTGAAAGATTCGCTAGAGGAAGCGTTGAAATCAGGTGCGATGCAATTTGATCAAGGTTCGTCTCACACGATCCAATGCCCACGGTACGGTGCGGCGGATTGTCGCGCTTCCTTGATATGCGTCATTGCCAAAAAAGCCGTTATCCAAGAGACTTCGGCTGGATTCCTTCACTTAAACTCGCTGTTAATGGGAACCTGACATGAGCACAGCAACTGAACAACCGACCTACAATTACAAGGTGGTCCGGCAGTTCGCCATCATGACAGTCGTTTGGGGTATCGTCGGTATGACCGTCGGTGTCCTGATCGCTGCTCAGCTGGTGTGGCCGGCACTAAACTTTGATACTGCATGGTTGAGCTTTGGTCGTCTTCGTCCACTGCACACTAACGCAGTTATTTTCGCCTTCGGTGGTAGCGCCTTGTTCGCTACTTCTTATTACGTCGTACAACGTACCTGTCAGGTTCGTCTGTTCTCCGACGCTCTGGCATCCTTTACCTTCTGGGGCTGGCAACTGGTAATCGTACTGGCGGCTATTACTCTGCCACTGGGCATGACCAGCTCGAAAGAGTACGCTGAACTGGAATGGCCGATCGATATCCTGATTGCCGTAGTATGGGTTGCTTATGCGATCAACTTCCTGGCAACGGTCAAAATCCGTAAAACCTCACACATTTATGTGGCGAACTGGTTTTATGCGGCCTTTATTATCACAGTTGCTATTCTGCATATCGTTAACAGCGCGGCTCTGCCGGTAAGCCTTACTAAGTCTTACTCTGCATACTCCGGTGCTATCGATGCAATGGCGCAGTGGTGGTACGGTCACAATGCTGTAGGTTTCTTCCTGACAGCTGGCTTCTTAGGCATGATGTACTACTTCGTTCCTAAACAAGCAGAGCGCCCGGTTTACTCTTACCGCCTGTCTATCGTTCACTTCTGGGCGCTGATCTGTACTTATATGTGGGCCGGCCCTCACCACCTGCACTACACGGCACTGCCTGACTGGACTCAATCTCTGGGTATGGTGTTATCTCTGATTCTGCTTGCTCCATCATGGGGCGGTATGATCAACGGCATGATGACGCTGTCCGGTGCATGGCATAAGCTGCGTAACGACCCGATTCTTCGCTTCCTGGTTGTATCTCTGTCTTTCTATGGTATGTCTACCTTTGAAGGCCCGATGATGGCAATCAAGACAGTAAACGCACTGTCACACTACACTGATTGGACTATCGGCCACGTTCACGCTGGTGCTCTGGGCTGGGTAGCAATGATCTCTATCGGTGCTATTTACCACCTGATTCCTCGCCTGTTTGATAAAGAACAGATGCACAGCGTTAACCTGATTAACGTTCACTTCTGGCTGGCGACTATCGGTACTGTTCTTTATATCGCATCAATGTGGGTTAACGGCATCCTGCAAGGTCTGATGTGGCGCGCGGTTAACGCCGACGGCACCCTGACTTACAGCTTCGTTGAAGCTCTGGAAGCCAGCCACCCAGGCTTCCTGGTTCGCTGGATAGGCGGTGTTTTCTGGGTAACTGGCATGCTGATCATGGCATACAACGTCTGGATGACAGTACGCAATACAGAAGCCAAACCTGTTGCACAGACAGCCTGATGCCAAGGTAAGGAACGATAGACATGAAACACGAAAATATTGAAAAGAACGTTGGCTTAATGATCGTACTGATTCTGGTAGCGGTCAGTTTTGGTGGCCTTGCCGAAATCGTGCCTTTGTTCTTCCAGAAAGACACAACCCAGCCGGTTGAAGGTCTGAAACCTTTAACAGCGCTTCAGATTGAGGGCCGTGACATTTACATCCGTGAAGGCTGTAACGTATGTCACTCCCAGATGATTCGCCCATTCCGCGCAGAAACCGAGCGCTATGGTCACTACTCTGTTGCAGGCGAATCTGTTTATAACCACCCGTTCCTGTGGGGGTCTAAGCGTACCGGTCCCGATCTGGCTCGCGTAGGTGGTCGCTACTCTGATGACTGGCACCGTGCCCACCTTTACAACCCACGCGACGTAGTACCTGAGTCTAAAATGCCATCTTACCCATGGCTGTTCAGCAATACTCTTGACGGCAAACTGACGGCTAAGAAGCTGGAAACATTGCAAACTCTGGGTGTGCCTTACACCGCAGAAGATATTGCAAATGCCAAAGCAGGCGTTCAGGGCAAAAAAGAGATTGAGGCTCTGGTTGCATACCTGCAACAGCTGGGCACTGTACTGAAAGACAAACGGTAAGGGCTTATGGATATCAATGACTTGCGCGGCGTTTCAACCATTTTAGTAATGGTTGGCTTTATTGGCCTGACAATCTGGGCCTATAGCAAGCGACAGAAAGGCAGTTTCGATCAAGCAGCCAATCTGCCATTCGCCGACGAAGATAGCCATAACTCGGGCAAATCAAAATTGGAGAATAAAGACCATGACTAGCTTTTGGAGCGCATGGATCATTGTTATCACTCTGGGTGTTATTGCAGGCTGCTGGTGGGTTCTGTTTGCCAACCGTGTTGCCTCCCCCAAAAGTGGTGATGTGAAGACTATGGGTCATAGCTTCGACGGAATCGAAGAATATGACAACCCGATGCCACGCTGGTGGTTCATCATGTTCATCGCAACCATCATCTTCAGTCTGGTTTATCTGGCACTGTATCCAGGTTTAGGTACCTTTAAAGGCTTCCTTGGCTGGACCCAGGTGAATCAGTGGGAAGCTGAGGTTAAGTATGCCGATGAAAACTACGCGCCTATCTTTGAGCAGTATGCCAGCATCCCTGTAGCGGATCTGGCAATGGACGAAGAAGCGATGAAAGTTGGCCAACGCCTTTACGCCAACAACTGTGCACTATGCCACGGTTCAGACGGTCGCGGTGCATACGGTTTCCCTAACCTGACTGACACGGACTGGCTGTATGGCGGTACACCTGAAGCGATCAAACACACCATTGTGAACGGTCGTAATGGTCAGATGCCAGCCTGGGGCCAGGTTCTGGGTGATGAGGGTGTAACTCAAATGGCTCAGTATGTTCTGAGCCTGAGCGGTCAGGAAACAGATTCAGCTGCTGCTCAAGCTGGTTCTGCAACTTACACTGCAATGTGTGTTGCTTGTCACGGTGCAGACGGCAAGGGCAACCAAATGCTGGGAGCTCCGAACCTGACGGATAACACCTGGCTGTACCTGAACCCTGAGTGGGGTGTAGCGAAGTCTGTTGAACAGTCTATTCGCCTTGGTCGTAACGGCCACATGCCTGCCCAGGCTAAGTATATCGGTGAAGACAAAGTTCACCTGGTAGCTGCCTACGTTTACAGCCTGTCCCAAGGCAAGTAAACACCTGAAGGAATGCGACATAATGTCGCATTCCTTTTCCTCCCTCCCTTCTTAAAAATCCCGTAGAATCGTAGAAACCTGAACCTGTTATTTGTGGTTCCAATCTATACTTATAATTGTAGAAAAGGTTGGTTAGCGATGAAGGATAGAATTCCTACTCAAGACATTACGGATGCCGCTAAAAAGCGTGCCCACGCCGTTAAGTCTGCAAACGAACGTAAAATTGAGAAAAAACAGGAGGGGGAAAGTCTTTATCAGAAGCGCAAGCATATCTATGTACGTAAAGCGATTGGCTTATTTACAAACCTTCGCACCTCCGTTAACTGGATATTCCTACTGGCTTATTTCACGTTTTCTTGGCTCCAGTGGGATGGCAAGCAGGCGATCTTTTTCGACCTGCCTAACCGGCAGTTTAATGTTTTTGGCTCAACCTTCTTCCCCCATGACTTCATGCTGCTGTCATGGGCATTAATTATTGCTGCTTTCCTGCTGTTTTTTATGACTGTTTTTGCAGGCCGGGTCTGGTGTGGTTACGCCTGCCCTCAAAGTGTATGGACTTTCTTCTTCATCTGGGCTGAGCGTATAACAGAAGGTTCGCGCAATAAGCGTGTCTCCCTGGATAAAGCACCCATGAACGGAGAAAAGCTTCTTCGTAAAACCGCCAAACATTTAATTTGGTTGTCCATTTCGGCAGCCACAGCATTTGCATTTGTAGGCTATTTCTCACCAGTACGGGATCTTGCTTCTCGAATTTTGTCAGGTGACCTTGGCCCATGGGAAACCTGGTGGTTACTGTTCTTTACTGTTGCGACCTATATCAATGCAGGCTGGATGCGTGAGCAGGTTTGTATGTATATGTGTCCTTACGCACGTTTCCAGAGCGTCATGTTTGACCGCGATACACTTGTTGTTTCTTACGATGAGAAACGTGGCGAGGGCCGTGGCCCACGTAAAAAGGGTGATGATACGTATAAAGAGCGCGGTCTGGGTGACTGTATCGACTGCGGCGTTTGTGTTCAGGTGTGCCCGGTGGGTATCGATATCCGCGATGGCCTCCAGTACGAATGCATCACCTGTGCAGCCTGTATTGATGGCTGTAACGAAATGATGGACAAGATGGGCTATGAGCGCGGCCTTGTTCGTTACACCACAGAAAACGAGTTGGAAGGTAAGAAAACCCATATTCTTCGACCTCGTCTGATCGGTTACTTTGCGGCATTGATGGCCATGATCATCGCCTTCGCTTTCGCTGTGGGCGACAGGATTCCTCTCGAACTGGAAGTACTGCGTGATCGCAACCAGCTATACCGAATGGATGCCGAAGGTAATATTGAGAACAGTTTTATTATTAAACTGGCCAATATGGATCAGGCAACCCGCACTTACGAGCTGTCAGTAAAAGGTCTTGAAGGTCTGGAACTGGTCGGCACGAAAGAAGTCTCAGTGAGCGCCGGTGAAGTTATCAGCCTTCCTGTCCGCATGAAGATCAGCCGTGAAAAGATGTCTGAGCCAAGTGTTGACATTCAGGTCACCGTTAAATCGACCGATAGCTCAGGTTACGAACTGAGTAAAGAATCTCGCTTTATTGGAGCCGTACAGCGGTAATAAAAATGCAGAATACCCATACTAAACCCATTGCATGGTACAAACAGTTCTGGCCCTGGTTTCTTCTGGTTCCACTGATTGTCACTGTGATCGTGGGCATAACAATGCTGACATTCTCCATTCAGGTTTTTGATGGCACTGTTAATGACAACTACTACAAAGAGGGTCTGGCTATCAACCAGACCCTGGAGAAGGACCATAAAGCAGCAGAGCTGAAAATGGCTGCCGAGGTTAGACTTGATAATCTGACTGGTGACGTTCTCCTCACACTGGATGGTCAGCTGAAAAGCTGGCCAACTCAGCTAAAACTCGACTTCGTTAATCCAACCCGTGCAGCAAGGGACTACAGCATCACCCTGACGCAGGTAACAGAGAACCACTACCGGGGGCAGGTTGAAAAAGCACCGTTAAACCTTTGGTATATGGATATCACTCCGCCGGATGGCCAGTGGCGCCTGAAGGGTAGTGCTGAATTTCCTGTTGAAGATACCCTGATGCTTAAAGCAGGCCAATAATACCGGCGGATTATGATGAGCTTATCCTGTTACCACTGTGGTGAGCCGGTTCCTGCCGGCTCCAGCTTCTCAGTTGTTATTGAAGGCGAAAAACAGCCAATGTGCTGCATTGGTTGCGAAGCCGTAGCCCATGCCATCGTTAACGGCGGTCTTGAAAATTATTATCGCTTTAGGGATGCACCGGCCACCCGGCCCGATGATATGACCGATGAGCAGCAAGCTGCATTTGCTCTTTACGACAGGGAAGATGTTCAGGAAAGCTTTGTTCGTGATCTTGGCAACGGTATAAAAGAAGCCTCCCTTGCCATTGATGGCATCACCTGTGCCGCCTGCGTTTGGCTGATTGAACACCAGGTCAGCCAAAGCAGTGGGGTGGAAACGATTCATGTAAACCTCAGTAATCACAGAGCCACAATGCGCTGGTCGCCGGATCAGATTGAGCTAAGTAAGCTTATGGCAATGTTTGCCGCTATAGGTTTCCAGGCCTATCCCTACCAGGCTGATGAACAACAGGAACGCTTGGTCAAACAAGAGAAAAAGACGATTCGGCGCCTGATTATTGCAGGCCTGGGCATGATGCAGGCCATGATGTTTGCCATCATGCTTTATGCCGGCGCTTTTGAAGAGATGGAAGAACAGTATGTCATGCTATTTCGCTGGCTTTCTCTGATTGTCTCTGCCCCAGTTATCCTCTATTCCGCTCAGCCATTTTTCAGAGCAGCTTTCCGTGATCTGAAAAGCCGTCACCTAACCATGGATATTCCTGTATCCCTAGCTATTGGCGTTGCTTTTGCTGCCAGTGCCTGGGCTACGATTACAAATAGCGGGGAAGTTTATTTTGACTCCGTCAGCATGTTCACTTTCTTTCTATTATTTGGCCGCTACCTTGAGATGCGTGCCCGCCACCGTATTGGCCGCAGCGGCAACGCCCTTAATACTCTGATTCCAACCAGTACCACCCGACTCACAAAGGGCGAAACAGCAGATCAGGAAGAAGTTGTCCTAACTCGGGAGTTAAACGAGGGGGATACCCTTCTGATCAAGCCCGGCCATACTCTGCCGGCTGATGGCATCATTATTGAGGGGCAAAGCAGCCTGAACGAATCGGCTCTGACCGGTGAGTATATGCCTGTATCCAAGGCAGCCGGAGACAAAGTACTCGCGGGCACAATGAATGTTGAAAGCCCATTAAAGATTCGCGTAGAACAAACCGGACAGAACGCAAGAGTGGCGAATATCGCTCATCTGCTGGACAGGGCCTTCTCTGAACGTCCGAAAACGGCTGAGATCACGAATAAAGTTGCACATTGGTTTGTACTTTGTGTGTTGATATCAACCTGCGGCGTTGGTCTTTTCTGGTGGCAGCATAGTCCGCAAGATGCATTTTGGATCGTATTATCAGTATTGGTCGTTACCTGTCCGTGCGCACTTTCTCTGGCAACGCCAACAGCCCTGACCACGTCAACTAACGCACTTCGGGAGCAAGGGATTCTAGTTACCCGAGGTCACGTGGTAGAGAGCCTGGCACAGGCAACCCGAATTGTCTTCGACAAGACAGGAACCTTAACAGAAGGTCGATTAATTCTGACCGAAACGAGGGTTCTGAATGACACAATTACCGAAGAAAATGCCCTTAAATTAGCCGCGGCATTAGAGCGCACGTCTGAGCATCCAATTGCTCGGGCATTTGATGAATATCGTGGTTTTTATCTTGCCGAAGACGTACGATCCATCCTTGGAAAAGGGTTGATCGGTACTATCTTAGGTGAGGTATACCGCATCGGTACGCCTGGGTTTGCCACAGACAACAACCAACCTCCAAAGCTACCTGATAACGGCCAATGGCTGCTTTTAAGCAGAAATACCCAGCCAGTTGCCTGGTTTGCAATCGGAGACCGTATTCGCAACGGTGCAAAAGACGCTGTATCTGCACTTCAATCCCTTGGGCTTGAAGTTGACCTCTTGTCCGGCGATCAATCAGGAGCCGTTAATGTCATTGCCCAGTCTACCGGTATCCGCAATATTCGATCCGGTGCCTCGCCTGAGGATAAACTTGCTCATATCCGCCAACTTCAGGAACAAGGGGAGCGCATCATCATGGTGGGTGATGGCGTAAACGATATTCCTGTGCTGGCAGGTGCAGATATTTCCATTGCCATGGGAAGCGCCACAGACCTGGCGAAAACAAGTGCAGATGCCATTCTGATGTCCGGCCAGCTGCAGAGAATTCCTGAAGGAATTACTTTGAGTAAAAAAACACGTCGCATCATCCGCCAAAACCTTACTTGGGCCGCGGGTTACAACCTAACAGCCTTACCCTTAGCTGCAGCGGGTGTTATCCCACCCTATCTGGCGGCTATTGGCATGTCCGCCAGCTCGCTGATCGTTGTACTTAATGCTCTCCGGCTTAATGCTAAACTGCCACAACTGACATCACCTGAGCGTCAGAAGGAGCTACATACATGAGTATTCTTTTCTTATTAATCCCCCTTTCTCTCACTCTGTTGGGCGTAGCCATATGGGCGTTCTTCTGGGCAGTAGATAAAGGTCAGTTTGACGACCTGAGCGGCCCGGCTTACAGTATTTTGTACGACGATGATGTTAAACCAGCCAAAAAGCCATCTCCGGGGCAGGACCAACCAACAGTCAAAACTCATGCACTGGAAAAGACTGAAGTGTCGGATACCAAGGATTCAAAGCAGCCATAATGGAATCATCCGGACTCTTCAATCTGATGGGTGCTGATTTTAGCCTCATGACGCTATTAGCTGCCTTTGTCTTTGGGTTAATGGGAAGCGCTCACTGCCTGGGGATGTGCGGCGGTATCATGAGCACACTGACATTGGCACGTTCTTCTTCCAGTACAGGAATGCTGCCTTTACTGGCTTACAACAGTGGCCGCATTTTCAGCTATACCCTCGCCGGCACCATTGTCGCGTCTCTCGGGGCTTTATTGAGCGATAGTTTACTGGTTATTGCCGAAATTATGCGCATTGTCGCCAGTATCATTCTCATCATGATGGCCTGTTATATCGCCAACTGGTGGAAAGGGTTGGTTTATATCGAGCATGCCGGTCGCTATCTCTGGAAGTACCTTCAGCCCACGGCATCCCGACTGATGCCGGTTAGAACCAATACTCAAGCTCTGTTGCTGGGGTTGGTCTGGGGCTGGCTGCCTTGCGGCTTGGTCTACAGCATTCTTATCTGGGCATTGTCAGTAGCCCATCCTCTTCAGGGCGCCGCCATTATGCTATTTTTTGGCTTAGGTACTCTGCCCGCAATGTTAATGACTGGCCTTTTAGCGAGCCAGATCAAGGATTTAAGTCGCTCATCTGGTGTACGCTCCGTCGCGGCTATTATCATCATTATTTTTGCACTATGGCAGCTGGCACCACTTTTTAATATCGGACAGCACCACGCTCACTCTGGTGGTGCTTCCGCTTCCCATATGTCAGGCACTGGATCTCAACAACACGCCGGACATCTTGGACAAAAAAGTGACATGGAGCTATCAGCCGGCCAGCACCCCGTTACGCCAGAGCAATAAAAGAGCGGCCAATCCGAGAAACAATTAAATGTTACTTACTGACGATGCATTAACTGATGCACTGCACGGCAATGCCGAAAAGGTTTAACTATGAAGACACGGACTCAGATCCAGTGGGATCACGACCTTATCCAGCGTTATAACATCTCCGGACCTCGCTACACCTCGTACCCAACCGCTGTTCAGTTCACCGACCAATTTGGCGAAACAGAGTACCGTGCTGCGGCTCAACGTAGCATTGATGCTAACAGCCCTCTATCGCTTTATTTTCATATTCCCTTCTGCGATACGATCTGTTTCTACTGCGGCTGTAACAAGATCGCCACCAAAGACACCGCTAAAGCCGAGCCTTACCTGGAGCGAGTCTATAAAGAGATTGAGATGCAAGCTGCCCTGGCTAACGCTGAAAACCGTCAGGTAAAACAGTTGCACTGGGGTGGCGGCACCCCTACTTTCCTAAGCCATAAGCAGATGCGCGACCTTATGGCAAAAACCCGGCAGGCTTTTAACCTTCAGGACAACGACGAAGGTGACTTCTCTATTGAAATCGACCCCCGGGAAGCTACAGGCGATACCATGGAGCTACTGCGTGAACTGGGCTTTAACCGTGTAAGCCTAGGGGTGCAGGATTTCAATCCGGCGGTGCAAAAAGCGGTTAATCGAATCCAGTCAGAAGAGATGACCCAGGAGATCCTGGATCACTCCCGCCGCCTGGGCTTCCGCTCCTTAAATATCGACCTGATTTACGGGTTACCGCTGCAGTCGGTAGATACTTTCAGCGAAACACTGGAAACCATTATCCGCATGAGCCCGGATCGTATTTCGGTTTTCAATTATGCTCACCTTCCTGAGCGCTTTAAGCCACAGCGACGTATCAAAAATGAAGAAATTCCCGCACCGGATGTGAAGCTGAAGATTCTGGAGCACACTATCAATCGTCTGATAGAGGCTGGATATGTTTACATCGGCATGGATCATTTTGCAAAGGCAGATGACAGTCTTTCTATCGCTCAACAAGAGGGTAAGCTACACCGTAACTTCCAGGGTTACACCACTCATTCAGACTGTGACCTGATTGCAATGGGTGTGTCTTCTATAAGTCAACTAGCGAATACCTACAGCCAAAACGCTTACACCATCAATGAATACGAGTCGGCCATCGACGGTGGTCAGCTGGCAGTCATCAAAGGTCTAAAATTAACTGATGATGATATTTTGCGGCGCAGTGTGATCAATCAGATCATCTGCCACTTTGAGCTGGATGGCGATCACTTCAGCCGTGACTTTAATATCGACTTTGACAGCTATTTCAAAGAGGAGCTGAAGTTCCTGCAACAACACCATGCTGATGGTCTGATTGAGCTGTCCGGTAATAAGCTAAAAGTCACACCTGCCGGTCGTTTACTGGTACGGGCTGTATGTATGGTGTTTGATAAATATCTGGATAAGAAAGCACTGACACAATCCTATTCCCGCATTATCTGAGAGATGATAACGACAGAGCAGAGGGTGAAAGCACAGTCTTTCGCTCTTTTCTTGTCTTAAATCATGCTATTCTGGTAAATCTGATATGCATCAAAAAACTTTGCGTAGTTCAGTAAAATGTTCATAATGAGCACAGCTTCTGAATTAAATAGAGGCATCCGTGAGCCATTCTTGTTAGTCATTAGCCCGGAGTTCTGATATGCCAAAGGGGCAACTTAAGGGAATATGTTTTCACCCGAGCAAGGAAACTAAGTGTGTTACCTGCAGCCTGAGTTCTCTCTGTCTGCCGATATCACTGAATTTTGAAGACATTGACCAGCTGGATAAAATAATTAAGCGCCGCCAACCACTGAAAAAAGGCGAACATCTTTTTCATCAGGGTGACCGCTTTGACTGCGTTTACGCGGTACGTTCCGGTAGCATTAAAAACTATGCCATGACCAATGACGGCGAAGAGCAGATCACTAATTTCCATCTGCCCAGTGAGCTGGTTGGTCTCGATGGTATCGATTGTGAAACCTACCCGGTATCTGCAAAGGCACTCGAGACAACAACGGTTTGTGAGATTCCATTTGGGCGTCTTGAAGAGCTGGCAAAAGAACTCCCGGAGCTTCGTTCTCAGGTTCTGCGCATCATGAGCCGAGAGTTGCGCGATGACAAGCAGATGATGATGCTACTGAGTAAGAAAAATGCTGAGCAGCGCGTAGCTACTTTTCTGACCAATCTTTCGACCCGATTCAAACGCCGCGGATACTCACCATTTACCTTCCGGTTACCCATGTCCCGTAATGAGATAGGTAACTATCTGGGTCTGGCGGTTGAAACGGTAAGCAGGGTCTTTACTCGCTTTCAGAACAGCGACCTTATCGCGGTTAACGGTAAAGAAGTTCATATCCTGAACATGGATGACCTGAGTATTCTTGCAGGCCTGCCAGATCAGGAACAGAAAATACCTAATGAGACTAAAATAGCCAGTGAGGGTTAACTTATCTCATCAGGCCATAAAAAAAAGAGAGCCCAGTGCTCTCTTTTTTTATGAGTTAGTTTCAGAGTACACCTAAGGCTTAACCGGCATTAACAATATCGATGCGCTTAGCCATCATTTGAACCTGCTTTTGCTCAAGATTTTTAAAGTCGAACAGATCAGTATCTGCCAACTGAGAAGGTGCCACATTCTGCATCGCACGAAACATTGTATCAAGACGCCCAGGGTGTTGCTTCTCCCAGCTTTGTAACATCTCTTTTACGACCTGGCGCTGCAGGCCATCCTGAGAACCACAGAGATTACATGGAATAATCGGGAATTTTTTCAGCTCAGAAAACGCTTCAATTTCTTTTTCAACACAGTACGCCATTGGCCGAATGACAATATTTTTTCCATCATCACTCAGAAGCTTTGGAGGCATCGCTTTAAGCGTTCCACCGTAAAACATATTTAGAAACAGTGTTTCCAACATATCATCTCTGTGGTGGCCTAATGCAATTTTAGTGGCACCAATCTCTTCTGCAAAACCATACAGAGAGCCTCTGCGCAGCCGGGAACAAAGTGCACAGGTCGTCTTGCCTTCCGGAACCTTCTCCTGAACGATACTGTAGGTATCTCGCTCAAGAATATGGTAATCAACACCGATCAAAGCCAGATACTCAGGTAAAACATGCTCAGGAAAGCCTGGCTGTTTCTGATCCAGGTTCACAGCCACCAAATCAAATTTTACCGGTGCACTTTTTTGCAGGCTCATCAGAATATCCAGCATGGTGTACGAGTCCTTCCCCCCCGACAGACACACCATCACCTTATCGCCTTCCTGAATCATATTGTAATCGGCAATAGCCTGCCCGACATGGCGGCGCAAACGCTTTTGCAACTTATTAAACTCGCGTTTATCTTCTGGTAAAAGTTCCTGCATGGGGGCTCCTGTGGCAAGGCAAAGCTAAGGGAGGTCTTTTACCCAAAAACCAACTAATTGTAAACTCGAAGCCTCGATAAAAAAGCACAAAAAATGACAACACTTTGATGTTTAAAGCGTTTATGATTAACCCTGAATTTTGATACGCTTGGATCAGGTTCATTTTTGGGCACAATGGATGACAGGTAAGGCGTTAAATGAATACTCTGCAGCGATCACGTCTGCTGGACACGATTCAGCTGGTTCTTGAAGCTCACCCTCAAGGATTAAACGAACACACCCTCATTAAAGCTTTGGGCGAAACAGGGGTTATAGAAGTGACCCCCGCTACCTTCTCAGACACCATGACGCTTTTCCGTACCCATTTTCTGGTTTACAACGCACTCTATGAACTTAAAGATGAGCTAATAAAGCAAGCTCACTGGATTATGGAGATTTCAGCGGTCCATATTCAGCTCCACCCCTACGAATTTGGTCATGATCTTCTCGAAGAAAAAGATCCAATGCGTGACTACTATCTTGATCTGACAGCTCTGCAGGAAACAACAGAGGAAGAGTTAGATGATATGTTACGAAACTTCTGGAAGAAAATTGATATCGAAGAGGAGAAGCAGGTAAAACGCGGTCTTAGTCATCGGGCATTGGAGTGTCTGGAGCTAAGCGAACCCATTACCTTTGCTGAAATAAAGCAGCGCTATCGCAAACTGGCTATGCAACACCACCCGGACCGGGGCGGAGACCCATCGAAAATCCAGGAGATCAATGAAGCCATGGCAATTCTAAAGGCAGCTTTCCAATGAAAAAAAACCACCTGTTCAGCCTGCTGATTCTGGCTGTAATGCTACTGATAAACAGTACTGAGACACTTGCCGCCCGACATGCAGTCGTCTTACAGTATCAGCATATCAGTGATCGCACCCCTCCCAGTAAAAGTGCAACAGAGGAAGAATTCCTTCAGCACCTGGACTATCTGAAAAACCATGGCTTTACCGTATGGCCTCTGGAAAAGATTGTTGACCGCGTAAAAAACAAGCAGAGCATCCCTGACAAAACAGTCGCGATTACCTTTGATCACGCCTATATCAGCGTCTATGACAGTGCGCTCAAACATCTTTCAGACCGCAAACTCCCTTTTACCGTATTTGTCGCAGCAGCTCCTATCCTGAAAGCGCACCCTCTTTATATGAACTGGGAACAACTCAGAAATGTTCAGAAAGCCGGTGGTACTATTGGCAGTATGGGTATTACCTCCAGTAACTTTGCCAAATCACTGCCAGGTGAAAGTACAGAAGAGAGACGACTGCGTATTACAAAAGAGATAGATCTGAACCAGAAAGCTCTGAAAAAGTATTTAGGGATTACACCTAAGCTTTTTGCCTATCAGGCAGGCCAGGCCGATGAGGTCGCCAGAAAAGTAATAAAATCGAAAGGACTCGTTGCCTTCGGTATACATCAGGGGCCAGTAAGCCGCTACACATCAATGAGCTACCAACCGAGGTTCACAGCAACCGGTACGGCAAGTAATATCAACAATCTCTCGGTAAAGCTCACAAGCCTGCCCCTGCCTGTACGCCGGGTAAAAGCACAGCCAACGATATTGGCGGCAGATAATCGCCGACCTCAGGCAGAAGTTGAACTCTTGTCTGGCAGCTACCAACTAAGCGGCCTGCGCTGTCAAAACGGAGATGGCTTACCAGTCAGTACCTACACAAGTAGTGAAGAAGGTAAGCGCCCTGTATTCATGATACAGAGCAAACTGGGTGAAAAAATTGGCCCTGTGGAATATACCTGCACAGCTCCCCATGATAAATCCACACGATTTTATTGGTTCTCACATAGCTGGATACTGCCAGATCAAAAAGGTAGCTGGTAACAAACCTTCCAAAAACCGGAGGCCTCGTGCCTCCGGGGTATTTATTGTAAATTCCTGACTGCAAGCTCCTGATTTATTGATTCTCTCTGCAATATTTCTATAACGGATAACCTGTCTTTCTCATTTCAATAAATTCGATGAAATCGAAAAAAAGCCCCACTTAATTATGATTTTTATTATCCAGTAACCGAGTATGCTCAGGCCAACTAAGTTCAGGTGAGGCATTGAAGATGGGTTTACTGGTAGATGGCCTTTGGTGCGACCAATGGTATGACACAAAGAAAAGCGGCGGTCACTTTTTACGGGAGGACGCTCAGTTTCGTCACCAAATTAGTGACGATAGCTATCCAGCGGAAGAAGGCAGATACCACCTTTATATATCTCATGCCTGCCCTTGGGCACATAGAGCGGCTATTGTCCGGCACTTGAAAGATCTCGAGAGCTTTATTCCCGTAACAGCTGTGTCACCGGATATGCTTTCTGATGGCTGGGTCTACGACTCTGCGGAGCCAAATTACGGCTACCAGTTCCATCATCAACTCTATACACACTCGGAAAAAAATTATACCGGCAGAGTTACAGTGCCAGTTCTTTGGGACCTGAAGACAGAAACGATTGTAAATAATGAGTCGTCAGAGATTATCCGTCTGTTTAACAGTGCCTTTAATATAAAAACAGGCAACCATATTGATCTATACCCTGAGCACCTAAGACCTGATATTAACCGTTGGAATGACCTTATCTACCCGAGTATCAACAACGGGGTATATCGCTGTGGCTTCGCAACAACACAGCAAGCCTATGAAGAGGCATTTGGCCCTTTATTCACAGCTCTCGACACAATTGAAGAACAGCTGTCTGTCACCCCTTATCTAACTGGCGAATACCTGACAGAAGCTGATATCCGCCTGTTCACGACGCTTATCAGATTTGACCCTGTTTACGTTGGCCATTTTAAGTGCAACCTAAAACGGATTGCTGACTACCCAAGCCTATGGGATTACACGAAGGCCATTTATCAATTTAAAGGGATCAGTAATACTGTCCACTTTGATGAAATCAAGCGCCATTACTACTTCAGCCACGCGAACATTAATCCAACACAGATCATCCCTGCAGGTCCGGATCTGTCCGCTCTGAATTCACAGCCGAACCGTCCGGCCCCGAAACTCTTTCAGGCATAATTTAATCTGGAATTTTTTGCCGACCCAAACAAAAAAGGCCTGCAATATCTATGGCAGGCCAACTCTACAGAGTAGCACTTTTCTAACGGGCTCCTGAGGCCAGTCATGGCTCAATTCTCGTTTTGAAAACTCAGGTTAGCTGGTGGGAACCGGGCCCTTCAACAGACGCACATACATCAGCGCCGTAGTAATTGCGTCGCCTAAGGCACTGTGGCGCTGCCCTACCATAGGTACGCCTAGTTTTTCAGCGATTTTCTCAAAGTGAAGATCTGGTTGCAGCTCAGGATTAGCGCGCTTGACCTTAGCCTCATAGCTCTGAGACAGCTCAATCGTTTTATTCGGCAAGCTGAAGCCAAACCGTGGGCGAATAAAGCGGTTTAGCACTGTAATATCATAATCGATGTAGTACCCCATTATTGGACGATTACCAATAAAGTTCAGTAACTGCTCCAGAGCATCAGGCAATACCTCACCTCCGCGCAGATCGACGCCACGAATACGATGAACTTTAATCGAATCACCGGTCAGGCTTTCTGGCTTCTGTAGTTTGATATCCAACTTTTCACTGGTCAGCACCTGAGTGCCTTTAATCTTTACAGCCGCAATAGACACCAACTCCGCTTTCTGAGGATCCAGATCCGTCATTTCGCAGTCCAGGGCGATAATCTCATCGCCTGTATACGGCTCAAACATGAAGGCATAGTCGCCATCTTTATGAGCCCATTTATCGGTAGCACTTCTTATTGTTTTCAAAACCATTTTGCTTACCTCACAATAACGTCAATGTTTATCTTTCAAGGTGATAGCGATGCGACATTCTTGATTTAAACTCTTTCACCATATGCAGCGCTTCACGAAGCAGGTCACGGTCAAGTTTATTAAGGCCCACAGCACTTACCATATTACTCTCACCTGGTGGGGCCTGACCGGTTTCGACCTTAAGCTGCTGTTGCAAACGCAGCGAGCTTAACACGACTAAGGCCTCTGCTAGGTCATCAGCAAACTTGCGTTTCATCACTCGCTTTTCGACTAAGGCATCAATACGTTGAAAGGTGTTAGTCTCTTTTATCTTAAATTGCAGCGCCATAGTACGAATGCCATGAACTATCGGGAAGATGCCACCTTTTTTAATATCCATACCATCGGAGTTTTTCAAACCACCAAAGAAGGTTAATGGTGTGCTGAAACGACGTAAGGGCATAGCAAAATAGGAGTAGAAAACCTCGTTACCCTCCAAAGAATGGAACAGAGTGTCACGCAGGCGACTAAACAAGCGAGCATCGCCCGCTACTGCGTGGGCATCAACAAAAATAGCGAGATTCATCAGGCCTGTTCCTTCAACAGAACCGCTCCACTGGTTCAGCGTTTTTCGCCACTCTGACTCTTTCATAACCCACTCTGGGTTCGAAACCATGATATTGCCGGGACATAGCGGGTAACCAAAATCCAGCAATGTACTCGTAAACTTATCCATTACCTGACTGCACTCTTGCCAGTCCAGGTCGTCTGCTATGATCAGGGCGTTATCCTGATCGGTCTTTAATACCTGCTCACCACGACCTTCGCTACCCATGACCAGCAAGCAAGTTTTTTTACGAAGCGCTTCAGGGACTAATTGCTCGTAGGCTTTAGCAATAATACGGCCATTTAATGCCGCCAACAGATCCATCGCGAAGCGAATCTTAACCCCTTGAGCCACCAAGCCATTGATCAGCTCTGTTGTCCCTTTAGCAGCACGGGCGAGCTCTTCAAGATTACCAGCTCGTTCAATCTGCAGCCCAATCACATGAGATTGGCTGGAGAAAAAACTCAGTACATCCGTCAGCTCAACCAGGCCGGCTAATTTTTTCTGATCAAAAACGACCACACGTTGAATCTTATGACGTGTCATCAGCACCAGAGCATTAAACAAGAAATCATCAGCCTGAACCGTTAGCAAGTCATAGCTGGCCAGGTCGCAGATATCACTATCAAGCCCCATATCCTGCAGCACCACACCTTCAAGTAGGTCTGTACGGGTTACCATGCCATATTTAGAATTCTTATGGACCAATAAACAATCTGAGTGCTGCTCACGCATGGTACGTGTCGCCTCCAGAATCGTTGTACCGGACTGCAAAATAACCGCTTCGCGCAAAACGGAGTCTGCAACCTTAGCCATCATAAAAGAAGACATGTCGCCATTGCCCAGTTTTTCACTA
This sequence comes from Oceanospirillum sp., assembly GCF_048265165.1. Classification (GTDB taxonomy): domain Bacteria; phylum Pseudomonadota; class Gammaproteobacteria; order Pseudomonadales; family Halomonadaceae; genus Oceanospirillum. Next base: position 208,113 of record NZ_JBLXCD010000005.1, read on the forward strand.
CGGCGCCGTTCCAGTAAGCGTGCCTTTTCAGCCAGGGTGTTCTGAAAATAAGCCGAAAAAGGCTCATTGCTATGCATCAGGCCGAGAAATATCTCTTTTGGCAGCAGCCAAGCAATCGTTTCTTCAACCGTCTTGAATGTATAACGGCTGGAACCGTTAATAATACCTATCGCACCAAACAGATCGTCATGGGCATATTCCCGGATCACGCCACCATCCGGCTCGGATTCTTTTGTCAGGTCCAGCTCAACAACAGCACCTTTCAGCACAACAAAAACAGATTCACTCACCTGCCCGGCATCAATGACAATTTCATCTTTACCAAAATATCCAATATCCAGACGGGATATTAGCTTTTCCTGCTCTTCCGTACTGAGCAAATCAAAAGGCGGATGAGAGAGGTCGAACTCATTGCTCATAGATTTTTATCCTTGTTATCAGAGCCAAAGATTCTGAAGGCGGATACGCAAGTGGTGAAGGGAGATATGCCCGAACCACAGGCCTGCCAGCGCATTCGGTAACTTTGTGTTATGAACCGAATCTAGCAGACCCACCGGTCAGCTGTAAGCCTGACTTTAGTATCAGGCTTTAAAAAGAGGGGGAGTTGTTAGCGGCAAACCTGAAGCAATAACTCATTATCCTGAGTGAGAACCTGACGCTTCTCCAGATCCAACATTCTTTTTTCATTCATAGGCAGAAGATCGCGAGTATCACAGTTAAGCACATAAGCCTGAGCCTTAACACGATCAACATGTTGCTTCTCAAAGCGGTAAAGCATGAACTCAGAAATTATCTGATTATCAATGGAACGTGGCTGAATACTACCTGTATCCAAAACGGTAAAAGCCGTTGTCATAGGAATCATATACGTCCACGGTCGCCAGAGGCTTCCCGGAGCTTCTGAAGCAACCACAACAGAGTTCTCAGGTAAACTCGCAGTTTTGTGATCAAACCAGTCGTACTCAGTATGAACCTGATAAGCCAGCATACCAACACCGGCAAAAACAGGGATAATCCACTTAGGCAAGCGCTGGCGGCTGACTTTCCTAAGAAACAGAGCGATACCTGCGCAGGCAACACCCACAACAAACGCAGCAATTAAGTGCCAAATCATAAAACCCTTCCTTAAAATAAGTCGGGCTTCCTTAAAAAGGAAGCCCGCTTTGCTTTCTTATACCCTTGCAGATTGTAAACCTGCGCGAGTTGAAGAGCTATTAGTGATCAACTGCCTCACCAGCACCTTTAGGGAAACGTACACTTTCTACCATTTCCTGAATTTCTGCTGGTGGTTTCTCAGTAGCACCGGAAACAATGAAGGCCGTTGCAAAGTTGATTACTGCACCAATTGCACCGAAGGATAGAGGGGAGATACCCAGAATCCAATGCTCAGCAGTGTCCGGCAGGGTGTTAGTACCAGGGATAAACAACCAACCTTTGTAGGTAAAGATGTAAACCAGGGTTGTAACCAGACCCGCCAGCATACCTGCAACAGCACCTTTATTATTCATGGTGACAGAGAAGATACCCATCATCAGAACAGGGAAGATCGAAGCCGCTGCAATACCAAATGCCAGTGCTACCGTCTGTGCCGCGAAGCCAGGAGGGTTCAGCCCTAACCAGGTTGCAACCAGAATAGCTGCAGCCATAGAGATACGAGCAGCCAGCATTTCACCTTTCTCAGAGATGCTTGGATTGATGGTTTTCTTGATCAAATCGTGACTGATTGCCGCAGAGATTGCCAATAACAGACCTGCAGCCGTTGACAGTGCAGCAGCGATACCACCCGCAGCGATCAGACCAATAACCCACCCCGGAAGCCGTGCAATTTCAGGGTTAGCCAGTACCAGAATATCGTTATTTACGTTCAGCTCATTACCATTCCAACCACGCGCTTCAGCAGTATTGTTGAAGTCTGCGTTTTTGTCATTGTAGAACTGAATACGACCATCGTTATTCTTATCTTCGTATTTGATCAGACCAGTCTCTTCCCAGGTTTTCATCCACTCAGGACGCTCAGAGAAAAGAATCGGGTTCTGCATCGACTGCTCATAATTTTCCTGCTTAGCAGCAGCTTCAGGATAAACCGTTGTAATGAGGTTCAGACGAGCCATAGATGCAACAGCAGGAGCGGTCAGATACAGCAGAGCGATAAAGATCAGCGCCCAACCTGCAGACCAACGTGCATCAGCAACTTTAGGTACGGTGAAAAAACGGATGATAACGTGCGGCAGACCTGCAGTACCAAACATCAGAGACAGAGTAAACAGAACCATGTTCAGTTTATTATCCACATCTGCGGTATAGCTGCTAAAGCCCAGCTCAGTAACAACAGTGTTCAGTTTTTCCAGAAGAGGTACACCGGATTCAACGTGAGTACCAAACATACCAAACATCGGGATCGGGTTACCGGTCAGCTGCATCGCGATGAAGATCGCAGGAATGGTATAAGCAATAATCAGTACAACGTACTGAGCTACCTGAGTATAGGTAATGCCTTTCATACCACCGAATACTGCGTACAGAAATACGATCAGAGCCGCAATCCAGATACCAGCATCGTTGGAAACTTCCAGGAAGCGGGAGAATGCAACACCGGCACCACTCATTTGACCGATTACGTATGTAACCGAAGCAACAATCAGACAGATTACAGCCAAGGTACGGGCTGTGCTGCTATAGAAGCGATCACCAATAAAGTCAGGAACAGTGAACTTACCAAATTTACGCAGGTAAGGAGCCAGAAGCATGGCCAGCAGTACATAACCACCGGTCCAGCCCATCAGGAAGGAAGATGCAAAATAGCCTTTAGAGGCCAACAGACCAGCCATGGAGATAAATGATGCAGCGGACATCCAGTCAGCTGCTGTTGCCATACCATTAGCAACAGGGTGTACGCCGCCACCAGCTACGTAGAACTCTTTTGTTGAGCCCGCTCGGGCCCAGATGGCAATACCGATGTAGAGTGCAAAAGATGCCCCTACAAACAGAATATTAATCGCAAATTGACTCATGTTTCCTTACTCCCCAAGGCCAAATTTTTCATCAAGTTTGTTCATCTTCCATGCGTAATGGAAAATGATACCGATAAACGAAATAATTGACCCCTGCTGGGCAAACCAGAAACCTAAGTCCGTACCACCAACAGGAATTCCAGCCAGCAATGGACGCAGAAGAATTGCAAACCCATAGGAAACTAAAGCCCAGACAATCAGACTTCCAAAGATCAGGCGTAAATTCGCCGACCAGTATTCAGCAGCGTTGCTTTTACTATCTGCCATAGTGATGCTCTCCGTTTATTGTTATTAAGAGTTCAGGATATAAAGCCTGAGAATCATGAGACGCCAGCAGCAAGTAAGGATTAACGGCACTCGTTGCCATTTGAAATAATCGATACAAGATTTTTGCTGTGCCCTCATTTTATTGTTATGTAAATTCCAGCTCTTCAGGCCTAATTGATTTTCAAAAATATCCTCTGCAATGTAATCCCCGACATTAGTAGTAGAGTGATCAGGGCATTATCAAAAAAACAACAAAATCCTTAAAAAACATACAGATAGGAAAAAATTGAGATATCAGGAAATAAGCTTTTTTTTACCTTCTAACATAAAGGTCTAATAAGTTTAGTATCCTAAAAACCAAGCCGAAAAACCAAATGGTCATACTTTGATCAAATCTGATCAGGGCAATCAATATTCATAGGCTGAGCATTCGCTTATATTGCTGCAACGCATATAAAAAAGGTGAACAAATGTTCACCTTTAATCCATAACGACCATATAAATCTGCCTACCTCGGCTCCTGAGTATGAACCCTGTCCGCAGCCCTTGGAATACGAATATCATCAACCATTGCCTGAACTTCTTCTGGTGGGCAGGGCGTCACTCTGGATACTATAAAAGCCACGGAAAAATTCATCATCATCCCCAGCGCTCCAAACCCCTCTGGAGAAATCCCCATGAAAAGATCCTCTTTCGTACCTCCCATGAACTTGAAATAAACGATATAAGCCAGTGTTGAAAGAAGACCAACCAACATACCCGAAATAGCACCCTCTTTATTCATACGTTTAAAGAAGATCCCCATAAAGATTACCGGGAAAAAGCTCGCCGCTGCCAAACCAAATGCAAGCGCTACTGTAGCAGCAACATAACCCGGAGGGTTCAGACCAAAATATCCTGCAATACATATGGCTGCGACAGAGGCCATACGGGCAGCTACCAGCTCCTGCCTTTCATTAATTTCCGGCAATAGAGTTTTTTTGAGTAAATCGTGGGAAATAGCCGTCGATATTACCAGTAACAGGCCTGCAGCAGTGGAAAGCGCAGCAGCGACAGCGCCAGCGGCGACCAAGGCAATCACCCAATCAGGCAGACTGGCAACTTCGGGGTTTGCAAGTACCATAATATCCCGGTCAACGAATACTTCATTAGCATAGGGCTGAATACTTGGGTCAAACCCCGGGGAAGCTTTAGTGTCAATCAGTGGGTTATCAGTTAAACGCTGACCTAACTCGCCGTATTTATCGGTCAGTACCGGCTTACCGCCCATAAAGGCATCACCGGCTGCATACTGAACCTTGCCATCACCATTTCTATCATTCCAAGCAACAAGGCCGGACTGCTCCCAGTTTTTAAACCATGAAGGCATATCAGAATAAGAAACCCCACCTCCCTGCTCTCCATTAAGGGTATTAATCAGGTTGAGCTGCCCAATAGCCCCCACAGCAGGCACTGTCAAATATAGGACAGCAATAAACATCAAAGCCCAGCCTGCAGAAGAGCGGGCATCACGAACATTTGGCACCGTGAAAAAGCGAACAATAACATGGGGTAAGCCTGCGGTACCGGCCATCAGCGCCGCTGTAATGAAGAAGGTATCAATGGTTGTTCGGGTACCTGTAGTGTATTCGTGGAACCCCAGATCCTGCACAATCTCATCAAGTATAAAAAGTACCGGCTTACCGGCCCATACTGGGTTAACCGACTCTAAAACCGTAGCCCCCAACCCGGTCTGAGGTAAAACATGACCGGTTACTTGCATCACCAGAAATACCGCAGGAACTGTGTAAGCAAAAATCAGAATACAGTACTGGGCCACCTGTGTATAAGTAATGCCTTTCATGCCCCCCATAACCGCATAGAAAAATACAATCACCATGCCAATCAGCACGCCAGTATCAATATCGACATGAAGAAAGCGCGAAAAAACAATTCCAGTGCCGCGCATCTGGCCGGCGATATAGGTAAATGAAATAAAAATGACACAGATAACCGCAAGGGTACGGGCTGTATTAGAGTAATAGCGGTCACCGATAAAGTCAGGCACAGTAAATTTGCCAAACTTTCGCAGATAGGGGGCTAATAATAATGCCAGCATGACATAACCACCCGTCCATCCCATCAGGTAACCAGAGGCATCGTAGCCAGAAAAAGAGACAATGCCTGCCAGTGAGATAAATGAGGCAGCAGACATCCAGTCAGCAGCTGTTGCCATGCCATTTGCAGCAGGATGAACACCGCCACCGGCCACATAAAACTCTTTCGTGGAGCCTGCCCGGGCCCAAATGGCGATACCGATATAAAGGGTGAATGACAGGCCGACAAATAAGTAGGTAAGTGCATCAAGGCTCATGACGAAAAGTTTCCTCTGAGTGCTTTTTTATTATTCTGGACTTGCAGTAGACGCGAAATGCTTCGTCAGGAGTTCATTCATGTACATCATATTTCTTGTCGAGCTTATTCATACTTCGCGCGTACATCACCAGTAATGCCAGAAAAATAAAAATAGAGCCTTGCTGAGCAAACCAAAAGCCCATTTTGAAGCCAAAGAAATGTATTTTATTCAGAGCATCGACAAACAAAATGCCGCAGCCATAAGAAGCTACAAACCAGATGATGAGGTAGCGAATAATCAAACTGATATTCTCACGCCAATATGCAATCGCCTGCTCTTCTTTCATGGGTTAACCTTTTTGTTATTTAGATTTTTTTATTATTGGTACAAACCAGTCCATAGGACAATCTAACAAATCTGAGTTTTTTAACCCCTTTACTTTAGTCTTAATCGGCCGGGCAAACTGACCCTAAATCACAGATCTAATACAAAGAATTCTGCCAATTTAGCCGGTCACCCTCCCCTGATTGATTGCCAGTCTCATATTTGCCTTGAAGCCTGATGTCAGCTACATGACAATATTGGTTCATTTTTCATCAGGTGATCGGGTATGTTCCAAGGCTGGATATTAGTGACTATCTCACTGATCTACATTGCAATTCTTTTCTCTATAGCCTGGTGGGGAGACGCAAAAGCAAAGCGTAGCAAAGCACGCCTGACGTCCCGTCGTCCTTTTGTCTATAGCCTGGCTCTTGGTGTTTACTGCACCTCCTGGACCTTCTATGGCACAGTCGGACAAGCCACCCATAGTAGCTGGACCTACCTGAGCATCTTTCTTGGCCCCATTATTATGTATGTGCTGTTTTCAGGGCTCATCCGGAAAATCATCAGGGTCAGCAAAAAGCAGAACATCACCTCCATCGCTGATTTTATTTCATCCCGCTATGGAAAAACCCAGAGCCTGGCTATTCTTGTTACTCTGATTGCCTTGGTAGGAACGCTACCCTATATCGCGTTGCAGCTAAAAGCTGTCACGATGTCGTACAACGTTATTACCAGTTATCCGGCCCCTCTGACGAATAGTAGCGTTGAGTTTTTTAGCGATACCGGTTTCTATGTCGCCATTATGATGGCCATTTTTGCCATTATCTTTGGTACTCGTAATGTGGATGCAACAGAACACCATGACGGCCTTGTTCTGGCCATCGCGTTCGAATCTATCATCAAGTTACTGGCTTTTATCGTTGTCGGTGCTTCGATCACCTACGGTATGTTTAATGGTTTTAATGACCTTCTGACTCATGCCCGCTACTATCTTGAAATTGAGAAAGAGCTCAATAAAGATCCCATCAGTAACGGTTTCTTAGCCCAAACACTTCTCGCAATGCTGGCGATTCTCTGTCTGCCCCGACAATTTCATATGGCCGTGGTAGAAAATACCCACGTTGAGGATGCCCGAACGTCACGCTGGGTTTTTCCGGCTTATCTGGTCGCTATCTCCTTTTTTGTCTTGCCGATTGCCGCCGCAGGCCTGCTGATTTTCCCCGATGGAACCGTTGAACCCGATACCTTTGTACTGACGCTACCGATGGCCGCACAACAAGGCGGACTGACTCTTCTGTCCTTTATTGGAGGTTTTTCTGCCGCCACCAGCATGGTCATTCTGGCAACAATCGCCATCAGTATTATGGTGTCTAATGACATTGTGATCCCATTGCTGTTGAAGTTTCGATGGAGTGGCAGTACCTCCCATCATGATTTTGGTCAACTGGTACTAAGAATCCGGCGGATCACCATTATTGGTGTGCTGGCCCTGGCTTACCTGACTTATCTGGCAATTGCCGAATTCAATTCACTGGCCGCAACCGGGTTACTCTCTTTTGCTGCAGTAGCCCAATTTGGCCCGGCGCTGATCGGGGGCATGTACTGGAAAAGAGGAAACCGATACGGCGCCTTGGTGGGCATGAGTAGCGGTATTCTCATTTGGGCATATACTATGCTGTTACCCAGCCTGGCGAATGCCGGCTGGCTCGAGTCCAACATCTTTGTTGATGGCCCGATGGGAATATACTGGTTGAGACCAGAAGCCCTTTTCGGTGCCAATCTGGACTTTCTGACCCACGGCGTAGCCTTTAGCTTGGGCATCAACCTGATACTGTATATAGCCGTCTCAAACATCACCCGGCAACGGGTGATTGACCGGATTCAGGCTTCAGCATTTATCGACAGCATTGATACACGAAATACCAAATCTGCCCGCCCCTGGATGGGCTCAACCTCCGTGGGCGACCTGATGGCGTTGTGCGAACGCTTTCTTGAGCCGGAAGCGGTCGATAAAGCCTTCTCTGATTATTTTCTGCGTAATAATAAAGAATCTTTCCGACCGGATGACCGAGCCAGCATCGAGGTTATTCAATTTACGGAACGCCTTCTTACCGGTGTACTGGGGGCATCGTCTGCCCGCATCGTGATTAACTCAGCGCTTCAGGGTAAAGAGATTCAGATCAGCGATGTTATCTCCATTGTGGATGAGGCCTCTCAGGTTCTCGAGTTCAACCGTGCTCTGCTGCAGGCCACGATTGAAAACGTCAGTCAGGGCATCTCCGTGGTCGACCACAACCTGAGGCTAGTCGTCTGGAATCAGCACTATCTCGACCTGTTCAATTTCCCGGACAACTTAATTCGAGTCGGCGAACCCATCGAAAATATATTTCGCTTTAATGCTCAAACCGGAGAGTACGGGCTAGGCGACCCGGAGGACCAGGTTCAGCAACTTCTGGATAATATTCGCTATGGCGAGCCTCATCGCTATATTCGCTACCGTAAAGATGGAACCGTGCTGGATGTAGAAGGCAACCCCATGCCGGGTGGAGGCTTTGTTTATACCTATCAGGATATAACCCAACAAAAACAAACAGAAGAAGCACTGATTCAGAGCGAAAATAACATTAGGATTTATACAGATAATGTTCCCGCTTTGATCGCATACTTTGACACAGAGTTACGCTACCTATTCACCAATAAAGCTTATGAAGAAGCCATGAGCGTAGACCGGACAACAATTATCGGTCAGCCCATCTACAAGGTACTCTCCCTGACTCAGTATGAAGCACGCCGCCCTTATATCGAACGGGTGCTACAAGGCGAACGTACCATTTTTGAACTGGAACATATTCTGGATAACGGTCGTATGCGCTACGGCCTGGTCACCTACACGCCCCATAAAAATGATCAGGGAGAAATTCTTGGTTTCTTCTCTCTTTATCAGGATATTACCGAACGCCGTAAAGCAGAAATTGCCTTAAAAGAAACCAATGAAACACTGGAAGAACGTGTAAAAGAGCGCACACAGGAACTGTCTGACCTCAACCAGGACCTGATGCAGGCAAAACAAACATCAGAACAGGCCAACGCCTCCAAAACCCGCTTCTTAGCAGCGGCATCCCACGACCTGCTTCAGCCTCTGAATGCCGCACGTCTGTTCACCTCAGCGTTAGCTCATCAGGTAAAAGAAGAAAATCCTGATCAATATCGCATGACCCGTAATATCGACAGCTCACTAAAAGCCGCTGAAGAATTGCTCAGCACCCTATTGGACATATCTAAGTTAGATGCGGGTGCACTGCAACCAAACATCAGTACTTTTTACCTGGCCGATATTCTTAAGCCTCTTAAGGCAGAGTTCGGTGTAATGGCTAATGATCGCGGCCTGCAATTCAGCACGGTCGGTAGTCAGGTCGTTGTTCGCAGTGATAGCCAGATGCTGAGAAGAATTGTCCAGAATTTCTTATCAAATTCTGCCCGTTACACTCAGCATGGAAAAATTTTACTGGGTTGTCGGAGGGTTAAAAATGGTGTCCGAATAGAAGTCTGGGATACAGGCCCAGGCATCCCCGAAGAGAAGCTCTCTGAAATTTTCCAGGAGTTTAAACGTCTGGACCACCCTGAACGTCACAATAAAGAGGGTGAAAAAGGTCTTGGACTTGGACTCTCTATTGCCGAGCGCATGAGTCGAGTGCTGGATCACAAACTTCAGGTTAGATCATGGCCCGGTGAAGGCACTGTATTTAGCGTAGAGGTTCCCTTAGGTAAACCTGAAGACCTTCCAAAGGAGCAAAGCGAAAAAAGTGCAAGCCTATCCTCAAAACGCCAGCGCAATAACCCACTGGCAGGTCTGCATATTCTCTGCATAGATAACGAGCCCCTGATCCTGGAGGGCATGGAAGCGATGCTCAGTAATTGGGACTGTCGCGTGAGTAAAGCCACAACCATTGGTGGAGCAAAATCGGCCATCCGAAATTCAGGCATACCAGATATTGTTCTGGCGGACTATCACTTGGATAACGATGTCACAGGCGTCATGGCCCTATCAGCGCTTAACGAAGCAAGGCATGAGCAGATTCCCGGTATTATGATTACAGCCGACAGAACTGAAACCGTTGCAGAAGAGATCAAGCGGGAGGGCTACACCCTGCTGCATAAACCACTTAAGCCAGCACCACTCAGGGCTATGGTCACCCGCATCCTAAAAAGCCAAAAACTGAAACAGTGATCAACAATGCATGAACATGAAAAAGCCGCTAAAAATAGCGGCTTTTCATCAGTAGGGGTCTAGGGGTTACAGCGCTTAATCAGCAACCTTTGGCGGCTCAACCTCAAGCTGCTTAGCTGCAATTACCGCCTGAGTACGACTGTGCACACCCAATTTACGCAAAATAGCCGTTACATGCGCCTTAATAGTGGCTTCAGAGACATTAAGCTCATAAGCAATCTGCTTATTCAGCAAGCCTTCAGTAAGCATATTCAGTACACGGAACTGTTGCGGAGTCAGTGTTGAGAGTGCTTCAGCAAAACGAGCCTGTTCTTCACTGACTTCACTCAGTGTTTCAGAGATCTCAGGCGGAAGCCACACTTCACCATTGAGCACTTCTTCAATCGCTTCAGCGATGGTCTCCAATGAAGACGATTTAGGAATAAAGCCGGATGAGCCAAAATCAATCGCTCGCTGGATCACGATAGGCTCTTCAGTACCAGAGACAACAATCACGGGAATAGCAGGACACTGCCCCCGCAGAAAAACCAAACCAGAGAAACCATGCGCTCCAGGCATATGCAGATCCAACAGGATAAGGTCTGCATCGGAATTGTTACTGGCTGCGGTCTGCACAGCCTCCATATCTTCGGCCTCAACAATCTCGGCTTCAGGTGCTACCTGCTTTACCGCTTGCTGCAGCGCGGCACGAAATAATGGATGATCGTCAGCAATAATGATCTTCTGTGCTAATGCCATTAATCTCCTCCAACTCCCTGCTAATCTTATATTTTTTCACTCTTATTTGCTGATCAATAATACCTTATTGTTGACACTTTTGCCTGCAAAAAAAAGCTCCCATGTGCTAATCACACGGGAGCTTTTCGTCTTTTCGACTACAAAAGTCGTGAATCGAAGCGATTAACGGTTCAGGCGGGACTCAATCAGATTATCGACAACACCTGGATCAGCCAGCGTTGAGGTATCCCCTAAACCATCACATTCATTCGCAGCAATCTTGCGCAAAATTCGGCGCATAATCTTGCCGGAACGTGTTTTAGGCAGGCCATCGGAGAACTGAATCAGATCCGGAGTAGCAATTGGGCCAATCTCTTTACGAACCCACTTCACCAGCTCTTTACGCAGATCTTCAGACTCATCAACGCCATCATTCAATGTTATATAGATGTAGATACCCTGGCCTTTAATCTCATGGGGATAGCCCACAACAGCAGCTTCAGCAACATCTTTGTGTGCAACCATAGCGCTTTCAATTTCAGCCGTGCCCATGCGGTGACCGGATACATTCAGAACATCATCAACACGGCCGGTAATCCAGAAATAACCATCTTCATCACGGCGCGCACCATCACCAGTAAAGTATGTGCCAGGATAAGTACTGAAATAAGTCTGAACGAAACGCTCATGATCACCCCAGATAGTACGAGCCTGACCAGGCCAGCTATCCTGGAGAATCAAACCACCTTCAGTCGCGCCTTCCAGCTCAGTTCCCTGACCATCAACCAACGCAGGCTGAACACCAAAGAACGGCAGTGTTGCAGAGCCCGGTTTCAAATCCGTTGCTCCCGGCAACGGAGAGATCAGAATCCCACCGGTTTCGGTCTGCCACCAAGTATCAACAATTGGGCAGTTACCGTTACCGATATTTTTGTGATACCACTCCCAGGCTTCAGGGTTAATAGGCTCACCCACAGAACCCAGCAGACGCAAAGAATCACGCTTACTATCGCCCATTACGTCATCGCCCTGGGCCATTAATGCACGAACTGCGGTCGGTGCCGTGTATAAAATATTGACGTTGTGCTTATCAACCACATCACCAAAGCGACTGTGAGATGGATAAGAAGGCACACCTTCAAACATCAGAGTAGTTGCACCATTAGACAGAGGACCATAAAGGATGTAACTGTGACCCGTAATCCAACCTACATCAGCTGTACACCAGTAAACATCACCCTCTTTGTAATCAAAGATATATTGGTGCGTCATGGATGCATAAACCATGTAACCACCGGTCGTATGCTTAAGGCCTTTAGGCGCACCGGTAGAGCCGGAGGTGTACAGAATAAACAACGGATCTTCTGCCCCCATCTCTTCCGGAGGACAAATATCAGAAGCCCCTTTATAGATGTCGTGATACCAGACATCCCGGTGATCATGCCAAGCAATATCACCGCCAGTGCATTGAACCACAACGACTTTTTCAACCGTCTTAACTTGCGGATTAGTCAGCGCTTCATCCACGTTCTCTTTCAGAGGAACTGCTTTGCCACCACGACGTCCCTGATCGGCTGTAATCACAATACGGGAGTCAGAGTTAATGATACGCCCAGCAATTGCATCCGGGGAGAAGCCACCAAATACAACGGAGTGAACCGCACCGATACGAGCACAGGCCAGCATCGCAACAGCAGCCTCAGGGATCATAGGCATATAGATAGTCACCACATCCCCTTTACGAACGCCCTGGCTTTTCAGCGCGTTCGAGAACTTACATACACGAGTATACAGATCACGATAAGTAATATTCTCAGATTGCTCAGGGTTGTCACCCTCCCAGATAATAGCAACCTGATCACCGCGGGTTTCCAGGTGGCGATCCAGACAGTTAGCACTGGCGTTCAGAGTACCATCTTCAAACCAGTTGATATCGACATTATGAGTATCAAAACTTACATTCTTAACTTTGGTGAAAGGCTTCATCCAGTCAATACGCTGGCCGTGTTCAGCCCAGAATGCATCTGGCTGTTCAACAGACTGTTTATACATCTCTTCATACTTCGCTTTATTGATCAAAGCATTTGAAGCCACGTCTGCTGGAACTGGGTACACTTTTTGTTGTTCGCTCATCTAAATCCTGCCTCTGTGCCTGTAAAGAAAAGAAACCCCGGGCGCTTTATTTTTATGATGCGGAGGTAAACAAAACAACCTCACCCGGAATACATATTCGATGCAAAGTTATACTGGGCTGAGAGACGCGAAAACATTAGACCTTGGTAGCACTATTTTTTCCTTAAAAATCAATGAGTTATAAATAGCCTTTCCTTTTGTGACCATATAGCCATTTCCGGTTTCATTTTCTCGCAGGTGCACAACAAGCTTTCATTCGACTTTCGGGTCATACAATCATCTGCCCTATAAAGTAAAACGGGTTATAACAACTGCCTGCTGTAACCCCCTCTTGAAAGCCCTAGGGGGCGTTTTACAACCCTTTTTTCTCTTTAAAAACCAACTCTTGACGACAAGTGCGACATAAGTATTTGATTCCCTGAGCAATTTTCTTGTGACGGCGAATCGTCAACCCATGGGCCCGCTCTGGACAACCACAGTGATAGATATAATCCTGTTTCGCGGTTTTAGTAACATCATATTGATGAGTTGTTTTAGCAGGGACACCTAATACCTGTTCCATAACAGCCTGCCACTCCCGTCCATGGGGTTTAATCTGATGGCCAAATTCCCGAAACGCCACTAAGTGTGCCAGCTCATGCGGTACTACATTGATCATAAAATCCTGATAGTTTTCCGCCATAAGGGCTAAATTGAACCTCAGCTTCCAGCGCTGAAGATAAGCCTGCCCAGCACACTTTCCTCTCAGGCTCAGATCCAGCTCCGGCACCGGATAAGTTTTCCCGAAGTAAGTTTCTACCTTTTCCATCCAATAGATCAGACCAAAACGCAGTGCAACTTCCGCCTGCACTTTATCTCCTGGATCGGGGCATACCGGCAGTGCCCGAGAATGTTCTTTCAATAATATTTCTGCTTGCACACAGTATCCTTGGCCATAGCTATTTTCTGAATAAATGTAAAATGGTCGCAGCTTGTCGATAAAATCTCAATTGCCTGCTAGCGGTCACCTATGACATTGGTACAATGGGCGTCATTTAATGGCCTTGGGTCTGCGCTCTGTGTGTCGCGCTATATTTTTGCACAGAAGCTTTTTACCGGGCCTCCCAGTTCAGAGGTAGTTATGAAAGAAGAGTCTATCCCAGTAGCCGTTATCGACGATGCTACCCTGGATCAGCTGTATGATTTTCTGGAATCAGATCAGGTTGACCCTGAAGCGCTGGACATTATCGGCCTGCATGGCTTTATGGTAGCCTTGGCGGTATGTCCCGACCCGGTCCCAACCGGAGAATGGCTACCGGTTGCATTTAACGGCATGCCAAAGTTCTCCAACTCAGACTCCGGAGCATTTGACGAAGAGACCGTCATCGGCTGGCTGGAAAGCATGCTGGAGCATACCCGCACTGTACTGTACCGTGGCCAAACTATCGAGTTGCCTTTTGAGCCAGAGCTGGAACAAGACGAAGTACTGGATGACAGCGAAATCAGCGCATGGTGCGCCGGTTTTGTTGAGGCTGTCATGATGCGTGAGGAAGTATGGTTTGGGCAGCATGAACAGGATGCCGCAGAACTGCTACTGCCCTTTATGGCAATCTCCTGTCTGTTTCCGGATGAAGAGCTTGACGATATTGTTGCCGACCTGGACACGACGAACCGTTTAGCAGCTCAACTACCAGAAATTCTGGTAGACCTCTATCTGCTATTCCACGCACCAGCAGAAAAACCTTCTTCTTTCCCCGGAAAAGGCAAAGGAGGCTCAAAGGGTGGCGCTGGTAAGGCTGCTAGCGGTAAAGGCGGCCAAGGGAAAAACCGCCGGAGCGGCAAGCGTAAATAAACCGGCCTTTCCTAGATTGAACCTTTAACAACGTACAAAAAAGAGCGAGGGTTCGACAACCCCGCTCTTTTTTATCATCGTTTATATCGACCATTAATCTGGATCAATGCTGCTGACGCTGGCCATAAAGCTTATGGTAGACCCCTTGCTGTTTCAGCAGCTCATCATGACGCCCTTCCTCAATGATTCGCCCATCATCAAAGACATAAACCCGGTCTGCTTGCTTCACAGCACTTAACCGGTGGGCGATGATAAGTGTGGTGCGCTCTTCCAGAAACGCCGCCATTGCCTCATGCAAACGGGCCTCGGTTTCCGTATCCAATGCTGAGGTAGCCTCATCCAAGATCACCACTTTCGGATCAGTCAGTATCATACGGGCAATCGCCAATCGTTGTTTCTGCCCTCCGGACAATCGTAACCCCTTCTGCCCAACCAGGGTGTCAAGCCCGCCCTCCAGTTGCTCCACAAAGAATTTCAGCTGAGCAATCTCCAGGGCCTGCCAAAGCTTCTTATCCCGTTGTTCGCGCCCCAGCGTAAGATTATCTCTGACCGTACCATTAAACATGGCCGGATGTTGCAGCACCGTCGCGACATGATTTCGTACCGGTAACAACCCAATAGTCTCAATAGGAGCATCATCGTAAAATATCTGACCGGACTCCGGCTGATACAGCCCCAGGAGGGCCTGTACCAATGTCGACTTACCACCACCACTGGTTCCCACCAAAGCAACCTTCTCACCGGGACGAATATCAAGGTTCACGCCCCTAAGCACGGGTTCATTATCGCCATACCTCAGGTGCAAGTCTCGAATACAAATACCGGTTGTTACCTTGCCAGAAAAGGGGTCATTCACTTCAGGGTAGTCAGGCTCCTGCTGCAGCTTCAACAGATCATTAAGACGGCCAGTCGCCGCTTTGGCAGCAAACCAGGCGTACTGAATTCCCAGCACCTCCTGCACAGGCCCCATCATGAACCAAAGATACCCAAATACTGCCAGCATCTGCCCAACTGAAAGATCTGAATAAAGCACCATTAGCATCGAGAGTGCGCGGAATATATCGAAACCAAAAAGAAAAACCAGAAAACTCAGCCGGCTGACAGCATCGCTTTTCCATTCGAAGTTGGCGGAGTGCTCTTTAACATCAAATGCCTTCCGTACAAGGCGCTTGATGTAATGTTCTTCACGATTACTGCTTCTCAATTGCTGCACAACATCCAGCGTTTCTCCCAAGGCTGACTGGAAGGCTTCGAAAGCGGTATTTTGCGTCCTCTTTAGTTGCTTCACATGCTTTCCCAACCGCATGGTCACCCAAACCACAACCGGGTTAAGCAGTAAAATAAAAAGCGCCAGCTGCCAGTGCATCCAAAAAAGAATCACAGCTGCACCTATCAGTGAAAGAAAAGCCACCACAAAGCGACTGACAGAGCTACTGATAAAACGATCAATCGTGTCAACATCCGTCACCAGATGAGAGGCCACAGAACCAGCCCCAAGATGCTCATATTCTGCCATAGAGATCCGCTGTAGATGCCCCAGCAGACGCTTTCGCAGCATGAACACAATCTCTTTTGAAATCAGAGTGAATTGACGGGTTTGCCAGACATTCAGTACCAACGCTGCAGCACGCATCAGAACTGTCGCCAAAAGAACCACAACAATATAGGCAGCAGGCAGCTGCCAGTCCTGGGGCAAAAGGTCATTAATCGTCGCTGTAATCTGCCCGGGCTGGCTGAGTAGTACCTCATCCACAAGCAGAGGGATCAACAGCGGTAAAGGTACACTGAATAAAGTCGCCGCAATCGCGATCAGGTTCGCCAATATCAGGGACTTTTTATGTTGTCTGATGACTTGCCAAAGGGACTGAGGAGTAATCTCCTGCTGCATAAGAGAGCCTGCACTGTTATCAGTCATCGTACATAATTCAAGGGTGTTATCTGTTTTGATCGACTCAGATTTCAAGTCAAAACTCCCATTTAATCCGGATGGGCTACTTCATGGTAATGAGTAGCAAATATTGAAAAACCGCCTTATAGCCCGAAAACAAACTTTATGCCTGCAATTCAAGTCTGGTGCGCCTAATCAGTTATAATCTGTTTAAGCTAGGTGGCGGTATCAGCACAACTCGCTACAAGGCACATACCACAG
Source organism: Oceanospirillum sp. (assembly GCF_048265165.1). Taxonomy (GTDB): domain Bacteria; phylum Pseudomonadota; class Gammaproteobacteria; order Pseudomonadales; family Halomonadaceae; genus Oceanospirillum. The sequence goes on from NZ_JBLXCD010000005.1 coordinate 225,108, forward strand.
AATAACAACAGGAAGATGCCAACTATGATTTATCCGGCCCGCATCAAACAACGAGCAGACCGTCTGAGAAACCGCCTTGTAAGGATTCTGATGGTGCTGGCCGAACGCCTGATGCTGCTGTTCGTTCGTATTAGCTTCCACCGTAATTTACCCCAGCCAGACAATAATAACGATTCTTATTTCTATGCATTGGGAAATAAGAGTCTCTCCGATCGCCTGCTACTGAGCCACATAACCCGCCACTACAAGCTACCCTGGTCAGAGCAGGCCAGCGAACAGCCGGAAGAACCGGTCTCCTATATTGCGTTGCATAACCACTACTACGGTCTGAAAGGGGTTGCAGAGCATACTGTTTCGCCACGACTAGTTCGTATCATGGCTTATTTACTGGAAAATCCTGATCATGATATTCGACTGATACCTGTCACTATTTTCTGGGGGCGAGCTCCGGGACAGGAAACACATTGGCTCAACCGTTTCTCTGATCAAAGGGGATCTGTGCGGCAAAGTCTGCAACGCCTGGCTGCAATTCTGTTTCATGGTCGCCATACACTGGTGCATTTTGCTGAGCCGGTATCTCTCAGGGAATTAATCGCCACCAGCCCTCAGTCCACTCTCATCAATCAGCATGTGCGTAAAACAGCCCGTTTGCTGCGCGTACATTTTCGCCAAACCCGAATCAGCGTCACCGGGCCTGAACTTCCGGAACGGAAACAACTGATCAGGCAGTTGATACGCAGCCCAAGGATACAGGCTGCAATTCATGAGGCAACGCAGCCCGGAGAGCATCAGATCAGCAGCCAGAAGGCTCGCGATAAAGCAGAGAAGTATGCTGATGAAATTGTAGCTAATGTCTCTTACAGCACACAAAAAATGTTTGATGTGCTGCTCAGCTGGCTCTGGAACCGTCTGTATGATGGTGTGCAGATTCACAATATTGAGCAGGTACAGGAAACCGCAAAGCACAGTACGGTGGTTTACGTCCCCTGCCACCGTAGTCACATGGATTACCTGTTGCTTTCTTATGCGCTGTACAACCATGGTCTGACGCCCCCCCATGTCGCTGCCGGTATTAACCTGAATCTGCCGATTGTAGGCTCTCTTCTGCGCCGCGGTGGTGCTTTCTTTATCCGCCGTAGCTTTCGCGACAACCCTCTCTACGCCGCCGTATTCTCTGAATACCTTTTCCTCTTGCTAAACAAAGGATATTCCACAGAATACTTTGTGGAGGGTGGCCGAAGCCGCACCGGCAGAACACTGCAGCCCAAGCCAGGTATGCTATCGATGACAGTACAGGGTTACCTGCGCAATCCCCATCGGCAGATCCGGCTGATTCCGGTCTACATTGGCTATGAAAAAGTAGTTGAAGGGCGAACCTACCTGGGTGAGCTGCGCGGTAAAGCCAAAAAAGGTGAATCGATTCTGGGACTTCTGAAAGCAGCCAAAACACTAAAAGAGCACTTCGGTAAAGTCAGCCTTGCTTTTGGTGACCCTATTGATCTTAAAAAGACCCTCGATCAGGTTGTTCCCTGTTGGCATGAGAACTATGAGACCAATGATAAACCTCAATGGCTCCCTACTGCCGTGCGAGCACTGTCCCATGAGGTCGCTACCGGCATCAACAATACAGCAACATTGAATGGTGCAAACCTGTGTGCCTTGGGGTTATTGACGGCCCCAAGCTTTACACTCGAATACAGTAACCTAAGCCACTTTATTCACTTCAGCCAGAAGTTGCATAATCAGCTAAGGCACAAAGGCGATGCACCTGTAAATCATCAAACCAGCGAACACCTGATTGCAGAGGCTGAGAAGCTGGAGCTTATCACCCGGTTACCACACACCTATGGCGACCTGCTACAGCTTAATGAGCAACAGGCACTATTGATGACCTGGTATCGCAATAACATATTACACCTGTTTGCCCTCCCCTCCCTGGTGGCTTTCTGTTTTAACCAACAAAGCCAGTACACTCGTAATCAACTCCATGAATTACTCGGCACTCTCTACCCTTTCATTCATCAGGAACTGTATCTTCCCTGGCAGGGTGATGATCTTCACCACCAAATTGATGCCGTTATTCATTTTTTTATTGAGCAGGAACTGCTGATTGACGACGGTAAATATCTGGTACGGGTCAGTCCATATCAGGAACAAGGCACCCTGCTAACACTTATGGCACGTCCTATTCAGCCCAGCCTTGAACGGGGTTATCTTATGGTTGCGCTGCTATTGCACTTTGGCAGCGGCAGCTTCACTACAGAAGCACTGACAACGGAATGCCAGGTACTGGCGCAACGCCTTTCCATTCTGCACGGCCTGAATGCACCGGAATACTTCCACAAGCCCCTGTTCCGTCAGCTGGCAGAATTACTGCTTTCACTAGGCTACCTACAAATCGATGAAGAAGGCCATCTGACGTTCGATAGCAGTCTGGAATGGTTCTCAGTACAGTACCGCTCCCTATTTGATCCCGCTTTAAGGCATAGTATTCGCTTGCTAACCCATCAGCCAAAACATGCCATAAAAAAACAGGATGACTAAATCGTCTAAAACCATCCACGATTATTTTAAAACGAATATCCATCCGCTTACCCGGAGAAACATTAAGCTGACACAGCATGGCTTTCTTTAACAAAAGGCTGTGTTAGCATCCTCCGACGTTATTGTATTTACGCTACCCGCTCAGGCTTAAACTCATACTCAGAGTTCGCCAATCAGGAGTAATAAATGAGTAATGCACAGGAAAAGATGATGAATCAAAACAAAGACTGGTTTTTGGAAAACCTGGTCAATACCGTAAACAGCAGCGATATTGAGATCGGTATTACCCTACAAATGGATGGCTTTCTTGTATCCGGTCATATCGTAAACGGCCGTAAGTACTTTGATGGTTTCTCCGGTGAATTTATCTCAGAAACATCGGTTGCCTTTGGTAATAGAGAAGCGTTGGAAAATATTCGTCAGGCATTTGATAAGTACGCCAGCCTTTACGATGGCGAGGAATCTGCAGGCGACAACGGCGCCAGCTTTATCCATTTACAGGATGCACGCTTTTTTAACACTAATGGCGCGCCTATCCCAAATAACCGGGGCATGTGGTGGCGAGGTCGTATATCCGAAGTAAGTGGCTTTATTCTGGGCACGCTGAACGCTGAACAGGCTGAGGACTAGTCTCCGGACCGCAAGAACTGTATCTGGAGAATAAAAGCAGAGCATTTCAGTAATACAGCCCACATGGGCTAACTCTGCTTTTTGATTCCAGATATTTCTATTATCCCGCATACTTAAGCTATATTGCTAAAAGGACGTTTTGGAATAATAGAACATATGCAACAACTGCCTATTTATCATCCTATCCACTCTAAGCCGCACTTGGAATTTCGCCAGAGTTTTTTCCAGATCACATTTCAGGCGATGGCCAGCGACTGTGAGCTCCTGATAGACCTTCCAGAGGAAAGAGTCGGTTTTGCCAAGCATCTGGCGGATATTGCGGTTCGCGAAGTCTGGCGTATTGAGCAAAAATACAACCGTTACCTGGATAACAACGCCTTTACTCGCATCCATCAGCACACGGGGCACTGGCAGAAAGTTGACGAAGAAACTTACCGCCTGCTGGAGTTTGCCGATCAGGGCTGGCAGATATCCGATGGCTTATTTGATCTGACATCAGGCGTGTTACGAAAAGCCTGGTCCTTCAATGGAAGTAATCAGCTGCCGGAAACTCTGGCAGTGCAAGATCTGCTCCCTCATATCGGATGGTCAAAGCTGGATTATCGTAAAACCGGTGACAACGCTGAACTGCTTTTACCGGAAGGTATGGAATTAGATTTTGGCGGCATCGGTAAAGAGTATGCCGTCGATCGCGCCCTAGGGTTAATACTTGCCGAAGCGCAGGCTGATAAAACCCCGGTTTCCGCTCTGATCAACCTAGGAGGGGATATGGCTTGTAGTGGCCTGCGCTTAAATGACGAGCCCTGGAAAGTCGCAATTGAGCGCCCGGACACTGAAAAGAACTCACTCGCTTTGCTCAGTCTCTCCGGTGGAGGGCTTGCAACGTCCGGAGACAGTCGACGTTTTTTACTGAAAGACGGTGTGCGTTACAGTCACGTACTGAACCCTAAAACCGGCTGGCCAATTGATAATGCCCCTCGCTCAGTAACGGTTGCAGCTCCAAGTTGTGCGCAGAGCGGCCTAATTGCTACTTTGGCCCTGTTACAAGGGCCTCATGCAGAAGATTTCCTCAAATCAACCGGCTTACGTTACTGGTTGATACCCAATTAAACGTTATCCGGCTGAGGGTTAAACTCCAGTACCCGAAAGACAACCTGAGCCGTCAGGTCGAGCTTTTCCAGCTGCTGAGCGCTTTGTTTACCTTCATAGCTGGCTCGATACAGATGAGGGGTCATCACCAGCAGATCCTGAACCTGTTCTTTATTAAGAGTGGCGGGCCGGAATTCAAGCTGTTGCTGATCGATCAGTTTAAAGCCCTCTTCGGCTATACCTTTAAGTTCAGGTATATTCTTCCGGTGAACTTCTTTATAGATGATCTCACGCAACTCAACCAGATGATCAACACCGGATTCAGCCAAAATTACCTTACCGCCGGGTTTCAGAACCCTAGCAAACCACTCCGGTTGCCAAAAGCCGAACATGCAGATGATCAAATCCACCGAACCGGGCTCAACAGGTAACTGGGCATTGGTGCCTACAATCCAAGTGATCGGAAGCTGATATTTGGTTGCCGCCTGAACACCCCATTTAGAGATATCCACACCAAGTAGCTCAACCTTTTTTTGATCAACCTGCGTTTTTTCAATCAACTTGTTTTCTGTTGCCAAACGGCTCAGGTAGTAGCCTTCACCACAACCGGCATCCAGAATAGTTACAGATTTATTACCCGAAGCATCCAGCTGCTGGCTAACCAGTTGATTCAGCTGATCGGAGATAGGCTGATAAAGCCCAGCCTGTAAAAAACGCTGGCGGGCCTGAATCATCTCTTTGCTGTCACCGGGATCTTTTGATTTCTTTTTCTGTACCGGTAGCAGGTTAACGTACCCTTGTTTAGCGATATCAAAACTGTGCCCACCAAGGCATTTTAGGCTTCCTCCGTCCAGGGCCAGGGGTTGTTGATCCAGTGGACAGATAAGATGCGCTGCAGGTGTAAATTTCGCCATGATAGATACGTATGCCAGAAAGTAGAGAAGTTAAATTATAAGCTTAACAGGGTCAAAGCGCGCCATATTCCAATTTAGGACGATGGAGGTCAAGTCGATAGCAGTGAAATTCCGGTTTTTACTAAAATTGACCTATCTTGGATAGCAATTCCTGTTGGCCATGCTAACCTGACAGTCCTGAAAGCGGAGGTTCTGAACTATGCCGCTAATGCCTTTAGCGCGGGAACAGTTCCTGACAAGGTCTGTGCTTTAACCTGATTTGATTTGGTGACCCTATTATGACACGCCTGACAGATAATATTGATGACAACTACTCGCTCTTTATTGAAGAAATTCGTTTCAATGGGGAGCTATGGGGTATTGAATCGGAGGATGGCTGGGTCGTGGTGGACTCTCAGGAGTTTGAAGACACCGATGTCATCCCGTTCTGGTCTGAAAAAGAAGATGCTGAAGCACACTGTGTTGAAGAGTGGGCAGATTACCAAATCAGTAAAGTAGAGATCGAGAGCTTTGTACAGGAGTGGTTACCGGAACTGGACAGCGATGGTGTTCTGGTAGGGGCCAATTGGAATACTGAGCTTGACGGTCTAGAGGTTGAGCCTTTGCAGTTGGCCGAAGCATTGGCAGGGGTTGATGCTGACTGATAATCCTGTTCGCTGATTATTGCAATCATCTCAGGCCGAAGTGACAACATACAAAAGTAACCGAAAGCTAGCCTGAGAAAGCTCTGGGATTGAATTGATCTCAGAGCACATTCAACCCGCTAAACTTCAGGCATAGCTGGCTCAGCAGAGGCCAGCTTTTACCTTTCTCAATACCTTTAATTCTGCGGTCTGTCTGCTCAGCCATCAAAATCAACTGGTGTAACTGTTTACGGCTGTGGGTTTTCAGAGCTTTCTGATAAATAGGTTTACGTTTATCCCAGATTCTCAGATCACGGCAGATGCGATCAAAAGACTGGCCCTGGTCAACCCTGTGTTTCAGATTGACCAGCTGACGCAGCTCCCGGGTAATTCCCCAGAGAATAATAGGAGGTTCCAGACCCTCCCCTTGCAGTCCTACTAGAATCTTGCTGGTGCGCACAGGGTCTGCATTTAATAATGCATCTGTCAGATTAAAAACATCGTAACGAGAGCTATCATGTACGGCGGCCAGGATTGCTTCATCATCCAGCTGGCCCTGATCAGGGTAAGCTAGGCGAAGCTTTTGAATCTCCTGATCACAAGCCATTAGGTTACCTTCAACCCTCTGTGCTAAAAGTGCAACAGCTTCCGGAGTAGGATGAAATCCGGCAGCCCTCAGGCGATGCGTGATCCAGCCCGGCAGGCGTTGCTGATCCAGAGGCCACACAGGCACAAAAATACCGACAGCATCGAGAGCCTTAAACCATTTACTATTAGTGGATGAGCCTTCCAACTTACCGGAGATAATCATCAGTGTATTATCACTTTCTCCCCGATTATCCGAAATCTCCTGAGCGTAGGCCTGTAACGCCTGACTGCCTTCCTGACCCGGTTTTCCGCTGGGAATGTGAAGTTCAATCAGCTTATGGCTGGAGAAAAGGCTCATACTGGCGCTGGATTCCAGCAGAGTGCTCCAACTGAAACTATTATCCACATGGTGAACCTCCCGCTCTTCAGCTCCCGCCTGACGGGCAGCAGTGCGAACAGCGTCCGATGCCTCCCGCATCTGCAGAGGTTCATCACCGGATATCAGATAGATCGGCTGAAGGCCCTTTTCTAACTGTTCGCCAAGCTTATCCGCAAAAACTTTCATGGCTGTTGGCTGTCGCCAGTAACGTGCTGATCTGTAGGCAGGTCAGTATGGCTTAACTGGCGAGCGACACGCTGGGCAAGATAACGTTCCATTTCAAAACGCAGTGAGGCCAGATCACTGGCTTCACTGTAAAGACTATCATTGCTGGTGTAACTACGACTGGTTTTTAATGTGCGCTGAGAAGTAACCGGCTTGCCCTCTGCATTCAGTAGCTGAAAGCCCACTTCAGCATAGAGGTCATAACTATTTGCATCAGTGTTAAAGGTTATCTGCCGTCTCTGATGGCGAACCTCACTGAGCCAAAGCTGCCAGCGGGCTCCCTCTTTATCTTCCAGTAAAGTTACATCACCCTGGGCCAGCTGGGTAGCCAGAGTATTATAGAAAACAGAAGATTGTTCAGAGAGATACAGCGGAGAAAGCGCCACTGGAAAACCAGCTGTCTCACGCAGCTGAAAGCCGCAACCGCTGATCAGTATTGCCAGTATTGCTACGCCTAACCACCTAAAATTAGACAAAGGTTTTGTCTTTGGCAACGTCATCTGCATTCCGTCTGATTGGTAGAGTTAAATAAAAAAACAATATTTGAAAAAAACAGGCACGGGCTAAGCCGTGCCTGTTTTAGCGTAGTGAACCCTGATATCAGATTAGTTCGCTACAATGTTGACCAATTTTCCCGGAACAACAATCACTTTGCGAATGGTGACACCTTCCAGGAATTTAGCCACTTTTTCGTCAGCTTTCGCCTGTTCTTCAACGGCATCTTTTGGTGCGTCTGCAGCCACATCAATTTTGCTGCGCACTTTACCATTAACCTGAACAACCATCTGAATCGAGTCGCGGGCAAGCGCATCCTGATCTATCTGTGGCCATTGGGCGTCGATGACAGCATCTTCATGTCCCAGCAACTGCCATAAGGTGTGTGCGATATGCGGCACCATAGGTGACAACATTACAACACAAGCTTCAATCGCTTCATGTTGAACGGCATGCATCTCAGCACTGTCATCATTCACTTTGGTGATGGCGTTGGTCAGTTCCATAACAGCTGCGATAGCCGTGTTAAAGGTCAGACGACGCTCCATATCATCGCTGATCTTAGCGATGGTTTCATGGGTCTTACGGCGCAAGTCTTTCTGCTTGTCGTTCAGAGCCGCCGGATTCAGTTCCGGTGCAGGACCTGCTTCAACGTGGCCTTGTACCATTTTCCAAAGACGCTTCAGGAAGCGGTTCGCTCCTTCCACACCGGAGTCGGACCATTCCAGAGATTGCTCCGGTGGTGCAGCAAACATGATAAACAGACGCACGGTATCCGCACCATACTTCTGGATCAGTTCCTGCGGGTCAACGGTGTTGCCTTTGGACTTAGACATCTTGCTGCCATCTTTCAGCACCATGCCTTGCGTCAGCAGACGCTGGAACGGTTCGTCAGAGTTCACCAGACCTTCATCACGCAGCAGTTTGTGATAGAAGCGACTGTACAGCAGGTGCAGAATGGCGTGCTCGATACCACCGATGTAGTGGTTTACCGGTGTCCAGTAATCCGCCTCAGAGTCGAGCATCGCTTCGCTCTGATTACGGCAGGCATAACGGGCGTAGTACCATGACGATTCCATGAAGGTGTCAAAAGTATCTGTTTCGCGGGTTGCTGCACCGCCACACTTCGGACAGGTAGTTTCGTAGAACTCTGGCATCTTCTTGATGGGAGAACCAACACCATCAAAATCGACATCTTCCGGCAGCACCACCGGCAATTGGTCTTCTGGGACAGCAACATCACCGCAACTGTCACAATGAATCATTGGTATTGGCGCACCCCAGTAACGCTGGCGGGAGACACCCCAATCGCGCAGGCGATAATTGATGGTGATCTTGCCTTTACCTTCGCTTTCCAGCTTGGCAGCGATATCATCAAAAGCGGCTTCAAAGTCGAGACCGTCAAACTCACCGGAGTTAATCAGTTTACCTTTTTCGGTGTAGGCTTCCTGAGACAGATCCGCTTCATCACCTTCAGCAGCGACAATCACCTGTTCAATTGATAAGCCGTATTTGGTGGCAAACTCCCAGTCACGCTGATCATGGCCCGGAACCGCCATAACAGCACCTGAACCGTAATCCATCAGTACGAAGTTGGCGACCATTACCGGTACTTCACGACCGGTCAGTGGATGAAGGGCGGTAAAGCCAGTTGGCATCCCCTTCTTCTCCATGGTTGCCATATCCGCTTCAGCAACCTTGGTGTGTTTGCACTCTTCGACAAACGCAGCCAACTCAGGATTGTTCTGCGCGGCTTCCAGAGAAAGTGGATGCTGGGCAGCAACGGCCACATAGGTCACCCCCATTAGGGTATCGGGGCGAGTCGTAAACACTTCCAGTTCTTCGCTACGGTCTTTCAGGCCGAAACGCAGTTCAACACCACGGGATTTACCAATCCAGTTACGTTGCATGGTTTTAACCTGCTCAGGCCACTCAACCTTGTCCAGGTCATCCAGCAACTGATCGGCGTAATCGGTAATCTTCAGGAACCACTGTGGAATCTCACGACGCTCAACTTCGGTATCACAGCGCCAGCAGCAGCCATCAATCACCTGCTCATTAGCCAGAACGGTCATATCATGAGGACACCAGTTCACGGCAGAGGTCTTTTTGTAAACCAAACCTTTTTCGAACAAGCGGGTAAAGAACCACTGTTCCCAGCGATAGTATTCAGGGTGGCAAGTAGCAATTTCGCGATCCCAGTCGTAAGCAAAACCCAGTTGCTTCAGCTGGTCACGCATATAATCGATGTTTTCGTAGGTCCATTTGGCCGGAGCTACGTTGTTTTTAATGGCAGCGTTCTCTGCGGGCAGGCCAAACGCATCCCAGCCCATAGGCTGTAGCACGTTTTTGCCACGTAGTCGCTGATAACGAGACAGTACATCACCAATGGTGTAGTTACGCACGTGACCCATATGCAGACGGCCGCTTGGGTACGGGAACATAGACAAGCAGTAGAATTTTTCACGGTTTGCGTCTTCTACAGCTTTAAAGCATTGATTCTTTTCCCAGAAAGCCTGTGCTTCCTGTTCGATCTTGTGAGGAGTGTACTGAACGTCCATTATCGCTTGGTTACCTTGCCAGTTCCGGGGGCCCGGAAGGGTTAACAAATAGGGTCTAGAAAGAAGTAGCGTTTTCGTTAAACCCACAATTCTACCCTAGTGACTGGATTACAGGTAGGGGCTACAGGGAGAAAATAGATGCTTAACCCTTAGGAATCAGGGATTAAGAAAAGAAATTTCTTATCATCCATTTTTTACTGATCCTGATCCATTACTCTTGCTACTGGATAGTAAATACTCAAGAATAACAAGGCGATGGTCGCACCTGTGATATCTTCACCGGAATCATGCTCTGCCTTTCCCGATCAAGGAGACGTTATGTCAGATTTATCAAAAGAAAACCACTCAGACAGCAATAAAAAGCTGGCTCGCCATTACGATAATGCCCTGGCCCGTATTGAAAAGCGTCTAGCAGAAGCCGAGCACAACTCACTGGAAACCCTGGAGAAGGAGATCCGCGATGCGGTGGAATTCGAGCAGGATCTGGAGCGTCTGACTAAAGATGAAGTAGCTCTGCTGACCACCTGGTTAAACCGTGACCTTCAGGATCTGGGCCACTTTGTCAGTTCAACCGGTCGAGGGTTAGGTGAGTGGCTAAATATCGACCTGTCAACACTGGAACTGTCTTTGGCACGTGCACTGCAATCGGTTGCGGATAAAACCCGTATCGATCAGTTAGAACTTGCACAAAAACTGGAAAGTGATCCTGGAACCTATATTGAAGGTGAGCTGGCAACTGCCGGTACCTTTAGTTGTACGGAGTGCGACAAAATTGTTGTTGTCACCCACACGCGTCCGATTGAACGCTGCCACCGCTGCGACAACCATATATTCCACCGCGTAAGTCAGTTTCACGGACACCAAGATTAACATTCTGACTCTACTCAGTTTTTGATAATGTTATCGGCTGCAATCCTGTCCATTTATGTACCGGATTGCTTTATCTCAAGCTATAGCAGAATGATTTAAGGCCCCATTTACATTTCGCTCATGCCAAGGGAATGCGTATAATTGCCTTTTTGTTCTTAGGCAGATAACAGATGGTACGCATTCTCGCGCTCGATACGTCAACAGAAGCTTGTTCGGTAGCCCTGAAACTGGGTGATCAGGTTGTGGAGAATTTTCAGCTTCAGCCCCGTAAGCACACTCAGCTGTTGTTACCTATGGTAGAGGAGATCCTGGCTGACGCAGGCATCAAGCTTCAACAGCTGGATGCTATCGCATTCGCCAACGGCCCGGGGTCATTTACAGGTTTACGTATCGCAACAGGGGTAACTCAGGGGCTGGCGTTTGGTGCAGATCTGCCGGTGATTCCTGTCACAACACTCGAAACCATGGCGTTTACTCTTTTCCGGGAGCGATTTGCTCACTATATTATCTCATCTCTTGATGCTCGTATGGGGGAAGTTTACTGGGCCGCTTATCACTGGAACGGCAATGGTTTTGATTGTGTCGCCCAGCCGGAAGTAATCGCCCCAGACCAGGTTTCTCTGGTGCAATCTATTGATGATGCGGACTGGGTGGGAGCTGGCAGTGGTTGGCAGCTGCTGGATCAATTCTCGCCAGTTATGCAGGGTCTCGTGCAGCAAACCTACCCTGATCTTCTGCCAAAAGCCGGCAATATTGCTCGTCTGGCGGAACTTTACTGGCAACAGAATAAAACAGTTTCTGCTGAAGACGCGATTCCTGTTTATCTGCGGGATAATGTAGCGTTTAAAAAAGGCGAAGGGCCCCATAAGCGAACATAGACCAGTAATCGCTTAATGTTCTCTTAATCCGGAGCTATCAGAATTGTTCGGATAGCACACAGTGAAAGAGTGCCCCAGCAAAAGGACTGACATTTGTGGATTGGTTCCAGGTTACATTTCTAGCTCTTTTACAGGGGCTGACTGAATTTTTACCGATTTCAAGCTCCGGACATCTCATACTACCTTCCCAGCTGTTCGGCTGGGCTGATCAGGGGCTAGCTTTTGATGTTGCTGTCCATGTCGGCACGTTATTGGCCGTTATGCTTTATTTCTACCGTGATATTTGTCAAATGACAAAAGCTTGGTTTGCCAGTGTCTTTCAACGGCAGAAAAGCCAACAAAGTCTGATGGCCTGGGGAGTCATTTTTGCCACAGTCCCAGCATGTATCATTGGTGAACTATTCAATGGTGTCATAGAACAAAATCTTCGGGCCACCTGGATTATCGCCGTTACAACACTGCTTTTTGGTGTTCTGCTCTGGTGGGCTGATATCAAGGGATCTCGCAAACGTGGGGAAGGTGACTTCACCATAAAAGATGCAATCTGGATCGGTCTGGCACAGGCTCTGGCTCTTATACCGGGAACATCACGCTCCGGCATCACTATCACAGCGGGGCTAATGCTCGGGTTGAACCGAAAAACAGCGGCTCGGTTCAGTTTTTTACTGTCGATTCCCCTAATTATGGCTGCAGGCTTGCTGAAAGGTGCAGAGCTATATCAGACCGGTACGGAAGCACAGATTAGCCATACTCTGGTTGGCGGCCTGATCGCTTTCGGTGCAGCCCTTGCTTGTATTCATATATTTCTGCATCTGCTAGACCGGATCGGTATGCTACCTTTCGTCATATATCGCCTTATTTTAGGCACTATCCTGCTGGTATTTTTTGTCTAACTCTGAGTTATTGCTATGCCTGATTCAAATTTGGTGACACCGCTTTATATCTATCTCCAGCAAGACAGATACCGATCTCAGGCTGAACAGCTACTTAGCAATCCATTGCCCGAACACCTATCAGCAGAGCTGGTCAGCGAACTACCCGAAGAAGCCGGAGCCCTCATTTTACAGATCGGAGATCAGGGCATATCTCTTGGTGAAACAGGTAAAAAAGCCCCAAAGCCCATTCAGGTAGAATTCTCTTCAGGTAAAGCAGCTCATCGCCGCCAGTATGGCGGAGGCAAAAGTCAGCTCATCGCTAAAGCTGTCGGTCTTAAGTCAGGTATTAAACCTCGGGTACTCGATGCAACGGCAGGCCTGGGGGGCGATGCTTTTGTTCTGGCAGGGTTAGGATGTGACATGCTTTTGATGGAACGACATCCAGTTGTGGCCACATTGCTAAGGGATGGGCTGAGTCGTGCTTTATCAGACCCGGAAACGTCTGAGATTGCCTCCCGTATGCGACTGGTTCCTGGTAACTCAACCGATAATATGACCCAGGCAATTACTGCAACGGGGTTCTCACCACAGGTTATCTACCTTGATCCTATGTTCCCATCACGGGAAAAAAGCGCATCAGTAAAGAAAGAAATGAAGCTGTTTCATCAGCTGGTTGGATTTGACACTGACGATGACCAGCTGCTTGCCGTAGCCCTGGAGCTTGCCTCTCACCGGGTTGTTGTTAAACGACCACGAAAAGCACCTGCCATTAAAGGCATAGCACCGACCTATGCGCTTGAAGGGAAGTCAAGCCGTTACGATATCTACACCAAGCGTAAGCTGGATGACCACTAAGGAAGACTCTAGCTTCATAAACAAAACGCATCACGCTAAAAGGGAAGCCAAAGCTTCCCCTTTAGCGCATAAAGTCCTTATCAGAACCGATACCCAACCGTGATCATAGTCGCTGTTGTATCCGGGTAAAGCTCCTGAGCTTTCAGCTCGCCAAAACCAGTATCACCGGAATTGCTTTGCTGATAGAAAGAGACCCGAGTATACAGCTCTGAATTCTGATTCATTCGGTAGCCGTAGCGGAAACCCAGAGTATAGGTGTCCAGATCACCCAGGCGATAATCAGCACTGACTTCATCCAAAGACTGGTAATCGGAGGATGTTACATAACGCTTATAGAAATCAGCAGCGCTTTGGGTATACCAGCGCAACTGGGGCTCGATATAGTGCTTACCCAAATCCCAGCGATATTTAAGATCGACTGTATGGGAGTTTACCCCCCAGTCATCGAACATAAAGCGATAGCTCAGGTCAACAATATCTCCGTTGTCCAACTGACGTTTTCCTTGCCAGAAAAGCGCATGCTTCAGCCTCGAGTCAGGACGCTTTTCGTAGAGATAGAGATTGGCTCCGTCCTTTATAAAGTTACCACCGTAATTTCCCCCCGCATTGCTATCGATGACTGAAACAATTTTGTAGGGATCATTCAGATAACCGGAGCCGGAACTCAATGAGTAATTAAACTGCATTAGTGTTTTTCGGTCGATCACCTGCGTGAGGCCAAGAACAACATCAACAATCTGCTTATCATCAGACGAACCATCTCGACTGTTATTCAGATCAGTAGTGAACGTTGCGCTATCCGGAACCGGAGTACGACTAAGCCCTACAGGTAGGCCTCCTTCCGGATTCAAGCTATCTGCAGATAGGTTGAGCCCTAAGGTAAGGGTCGTATTCTTCTGGTTCAGGTAATGTGAAACGGTACCGTTAACACCTAATGACTGGTAATCATGCTCAGAAGATAGATAGCCACCCGCACTGTAGGCCCAATCTCGATTAATGGGAGCAGACCAGTTTGCGGAGAAAGCCGCGCGTGAATCCCGGAAAGTGTCATCAAGGGGCTGAGCATCTGCATCCGTCGTATAGCGTCCATTACCGGATGGCCGGGCAAAAGTTTGTGCCTGATCAGAAGAAGTCGCACCATTTGGAGATGCCCCTGTCAGGGTATCAAAAGCAAACTTCAGGTTTAACTTAGTTTCACTATCGAAGTTTCGTGTAGCGCTGACCACAGGCTCAAACGCACTGATACGACTATCGCTTTCAGCATAGATCAAAGCTGCGGTATCAAAATCCCAATTATCCAGCTCACCAGCCTGTGCCTGAGTCGGCAAACCTGCCAATAAAGCACAACCGGCCGATGCAAGCATCGCCTTCAGCCTACAATCACTCTGAGCCACATCTTGTTGTTTAGTTACAGCCACAGCCACCACCTCCGAATCCGCGTCCGCCACTGGTCGCTTCTTTACTGAAATAGATATGATCATCTAGGCCTGCTTCAACAGGATCAGAAATCAGCTGCATCTCTTCTTTTGCAAGAACATCACGCTCCCAGGGCTTAACCCCCAGATCAGAACAGCCAGTAAGCAGCATGCTGCTCATCAGGGCTGATATAAGCATTGCTTTTGTCATCGTCATTCACCTTATTCAGCCAGTAGTGCTTTGATGCTGTCTTCATAGTCTTTTACCCGATCACTATGAAAGCCAATATGCTGCGCTCGGATCTTACCGTTCCGGTCAATGAGATAGCTTGATGGCATACCCATGACACCATACTCATCGGGCAGCTGTGCATCGGTATCAAGGAGAACGGTAAACTGGGCAGGAACGTCCTGAAGAAACGCTTTCGCTAACTCAGCTTCCTGATCAAGATTGATCGCAACAACCTCAAGCCCCTCGGCCCGGTACGTGTCCTGAAGCTGGTTCATCCATGGAAACGACTGACGACAGGGGCCGCACCAGGAAGCCCAGAAATCAACTAAAACTACCTTTCCTTTAAAGTCAGAAAGAGACGCAACGCCGCCATTAACATCAGGAAGACTGACCTGGCTCATGGGCGCTAACTGAGCTTGCTGAACAGATTGCAACTCTGATGCTGCAACCTGGGTGCTTAAAACCGTAAGGGTTATACCTGCTGCTACAAGCTGTTTTTTAAACAAAAAAGACATATCCGAACTCCCTGATTCTTCGATTGGTCATCGACTGATCAGCATCTTCCCTTAGAAAACTTAAGATTTTCTTAAGCATGCAGGGCAGTTACTTAAGCAAACCTTAAGTTTCCGGACAGAAAATAGCTGAAACATCTCAAGGGATTAGCGAGGACCCACTCATGTCTCAGAACTACCGTTTAAGCCTGCAGCCCCGATTAAAGCAACTGCTGATTTTCATTCTTATGGCAGCACTTACTGGTCTCAGCCTGAGCGCTCTTGCAGAGGGAGTCACTCAGGAAGATGAGTTTCTTCCACCCGAGCAAGCGTTCAGCTTTAGCTATAAGCAACTAGGTGATAGAACCCTAAAGCTTCATTGGGATATTGCAGATGGATACTATCTGTATGAGAAGCGTCTTAAACTAATCGATGAAAACAAGCAGCCATTAAGCGATGTCACATTTTTGACGCCATCAGAGGAGAAAAATGACCCGAACTTTGGTCTGGTTAAGGTTTTTCATCACCAACTCGATATAGAAGCCTTGCCAAGCAGCAAGCAACTGCAACTGAGTTATCAGGGCTGTTCTGAGAATGGTCTGTGCTATCCGCCGCAGAGAAAAACCCTGGATGTGCAATCCGCTACCAATACAGAATCAAACACAAAGGTGTCTGAGAACAGCCAACCGACTCCTACAGCGGATCAAGCTTTAGCAGTGGAAGAGGATGCAGGCGCCATTGCAGCCATGCTGGCCAGTGCTGAGGGTTACTGGGTAGTCCTCACCTTTTTTGTACTGGGTTTAGGTTTAACCTTTACACCCTGTGTTTTACCTATGATTCCTATTCTGGCGGGTATCATTGCTGGTCAGGGTACGAATATCACGCTGCGTCGCGGCATAGGCTTATCAACTGCCTATGTATTGGGTATGTCGCTGACCTATACCCTAGCGGGTGTTCTTGTCGGTTATTTTGGTGCCAAGATGAACCTTCAGGCCACGTTACAAAGCCCAGCAGCACTGATTCTCTTCTCGGCACTCTTCACCGCTCTGGCAATGGCAATGTTCGGTTTTTATGAACTTCAGCTGCCATCATTCCTGCGTGACCGCTTAGACCGTATGGGTCAGAACAGCAGCGGTGGAAAATATACCGGTGTTGCATTAATGGGACTGATATCTGCTCTTGTGGTGTCACCTTGTGTCTCGGCGCCATTAGCTGGAGCTCTGGTTTATATCAGTACCACTGGGGATGCTTTACTGGGCGGTGCATCTCTTTTTGCACTAAGCCTTGGTATGGGCGTGCCACTCATTCTGGTTGGAGCTGGTGGCGGAAAGTGGCTACCCAGTGCCGGTAGTTGGATGTTGGAAGTAAAAGCTTTCTTCGGGGTGCTGTTATTAGGTGTTGCGATCAGTCTTCTTAGTCGCTTGCTTCCGGGCAATGTAAGTATCCTGCTGTGGTCACTGCTGGCGATTGTCTATGCCGCTCACCTTGGTAATTTTGGACAATCAGAATCCCTGAGCCACTGGGGAAAAACCCGTCGCGGACTCGCCATAGCCCTGATGACTTATGGCATCAGTCTGCTTCTCGCTGGTCTTGCAGGCCACGATGACCCTCTAAAGCCTCTTGCATTTGTTTCCGCTTCAGCTCAATCAGAGCCTGAACATGAAAATCCTTTGTTTACCCGTTATGACTCGGTTCAAAGTATGCAGGCCGCTATCCAAACAGCCAGTGCTGCTGCCCACCCGGTTGTTATTGATCTCTATGCCGATTGGTGTGCCAGCTGTAAGGTGATGGAACGTGAAGTGTTTAATCATCCAGATGCTCAGGCCTTTCGTGAAAAGGTCACCTTTATTCAGCTGAATATGACAGATAATACTTCTGAACAGCGTGCCTTTCTCCAACAGCATGGACTCTTTGGACCTCCGAGCTTACTCTTCTATAAAGCAAATGGACAAGAACTCAGCTCAGCCAGAGTTCAAGGCGAGCTGGGACCTCATCAGTTCATCGGTCAGGTAAACAAACTTCTGTGAGCATATTTTAAGCTAAGGAACCTATATGCGTGTTCTTCTGGTGGAAGATGATCCGGGCTTAGGATCAGGTTTACAGCAAGCGCTTAAAGCTGAAGGCTACACTGTTGACTGGCTTACAGATGGACTTCAGGCGCTGCAAGCACTCGAAACGGATTATTTTGATCTGGTAGTACTTGATCTTGGCTTACCACGGCTGGATGGTTTATCCGTTTTAAGGCAGATTCGGGCTCAGGGAAAGGACATCCCTGTCCTCATCTTAACAGCAAGAGATGCCGTGCAAGACAGAATAAATGGTCTTGATAGCGGTGCAGATGACTATTTGGTTAAGCCTTTTGACATGACAGAGTTGAAAGCTCGCATTCGCGCTCTACAGCGACGTAGCTCTGGACGCACTCAACCGACAATCAACCTGAGAGATATAGAAATCAACCCAGCTAGTCAGCAGGTGCTTTATAACGGGAACATAATCACCTTAACTCGACGTGAGTACACGCTGCTCTATGAGATGATGAGCCAGCCCAGTCATGTATTTACTAGGGACAGACTCCAACAACTGCTTTATGGGTGGGATGAAGATGTAGAAAGCAACGCAATGGAGGTGCACATTCATCATCTGCGAAAAAAGCTTTTTCCAAAACTGATTCGGACCTTGAGAGGCATCGGATACGTCATCGATAAAACAGAGGCATAAATGCTACCTGCGTCAATTACCAAACGAACACTGCTGTTTGTTTTACTTTTGCTGATGGCCATGAGCAGCTTAATAGGATACGTAAGCTTTAAAGACGCGAGCCATGAGATTGAAGAAATCTTTGATGCCCGCTTGGCTCAAAATGCCCGCCTTCTGCAAGCATTGGTTTTGGGAATCCACGATACACAGCTTAACAACAGGGAGGAGCAACAGCTACAAAAAGCATTTGAAACGGCCCTCCTAGAGGAAACCGGATCAGAAGGGCATAAATATGAAAGCAAAATATCTTACCAGGTAAGACACGGCCATCAGGTTATTATTCGCTCACCCTCTAGTCCGGAAAAGCCTATGGATTCTGCAAAGGTCGGTTTCAGTAAAATGACCTATAAAGATCACCAATGGATTACATTCACACTGAAAACACATGCCTCCAGTTTTCCATTTGTAGTGAGTGTTGCAGAGCGGGAAGATGTGCGTGGAGAGCTTGTCGAAAAAGTTGTTATTCAGACTCTTATCCCCGAGCTTATTGGTATACCGGTACTTGCCCTTCTTTTATGGAGTGCAATTAATTGGGGACTTTCACCATTAAAAGAGCTCACCCGGCTAATAGAAGGGCGAGCACCTGACAATCTCAAACCGATACGACTCAAAGCACCACCCTCCGAATTAAAACCTATACAGGAAGCTTTAAACCGTCTTCTAAGCGAAACAGAGACACTTATAGCTAGAGAACAGCGTTTAATAGCCGATGCAGCGCATGAGCTAAGAACACCATTGGCCGTTCAGAAAATACATGCCGATAATGCTTTACAGGCAGAATCAGAAAGCCAGCAAAAAGCCTCGCTTAAACAGTTAAATATAGCCGTAGACCGTTCTACGCGAATTGTTTCTCAACTGCTTACTCTTGCCAGACTAGACCCTGGAATTAGTCTTCAAAGAAGAGTAAGCATTGATCTGTTAAGAGAAACCCGTAGTAATCTGGCCGAGCTTATGCCCCTAGCTTGGAAAAAAAAGATTGAACTCAGCCTTGAAGCAGACGAGACATGCCTGTGGGAGTCTTATATTGAGGAAGGGATGCTCGATGTTTTACTACAAAACCTGATCAGTAACGCTGTCAAATTTTCACCCGTAAAAGGTCATATAGAGCTTTTCTTAGAAAACCAAAAAAAATATTTTGTTCTCACCGTTACTGACCATGGCTCAGGGGTTAACCAGGCTGACCTCAAACGGCTGACAGAAAGGTTCTACCGTTCTGGCCATGAAAATGGTGCAGGCCTTGGTCTTTCCATTGTTAAGCGCATTACTGAGCGACATAATGGAACTCTACTGCTTCAGCAAACTTCAGGCGGAGGGCTGACGGTTAAGGTCAGTCTGCCCAAGAAGAACCAGCCGATCTAAAGGGCATAATTTTTGCGAACGCGAAAACATCAGCCTCACTCTTATCAATTTCTGCATTTATCCAGGCATCCAAAACATTACGGTTCTAGAACATCACCGATAAGCCTGGGGTAAAATTCTCCGGTTAGTACATGGTCTTGCCGATGAACAGGGCACATAAGTGTTGAGACAGAAAGGCACAAGAAGTTTCATGCACAATAAGGTAAAAAACGTTATGCATCATAATGAGGTGTACAGTGACATGATCGCAATCCTTCGCTCACACCTTCTGTCTCTGTATCCTAGTTCCTGTATTACTCCGTACTCGCTTCTTTAAACTTTGATAACCTTTTGTACGTCTTACAACCATAAATCCCAGGCATAAAAAAACCCCGCTTCTTGGAAGCGGGGTTCTTTTGGGCTGCTTGCTTACGCAGTCAGCCGGTATAAGGCGCTTGACGATGTCCTACTCTCACATGGGGAGACCCCACACTACCATCGGCGCTGAGCAGTTTCACTTCTGAGTTCGGAAAGGAGTCAGGTGGTTCCTACACGCTATTATCATCAAGCAAATCGTCATTAAAGCTTATCTTATTTGTCAGCTTCAACAGAATCCGGTGTAAACTGCCAACAATATGCCAGCAATTTTAAAAAAACCCCGCTTCTTGGAAGCGGGGTTCTTTTGGGCTGCTTGCTTACGCAGTCAGCCGGTATAAGGCGCTTGACGATGTCCTACTCTCACATGGGGAGACCCCACACTACCATCGGCGCTGAGCAGTTTCACTTCTGAGTTCGGAAAGGAGT
>NZ_JBLXCD010000006.1:0-216108 GCF_048265165.1 Oceanospirillum sp.
CCGCGTTTCACCAGCCTTATAAGAATGATAGCGAAGGCCGCCCAGCCTACGATCCAGCCATTTTGCTGAAAATCATCCTGTTTGCTTATTCCAAAGGCATCACCTCCAGCCGTGAGATTCAGTGGTGCTGCGAAACCAACATTATCTTTAACCTCCTGCCTTGTGTCCCGCTTTTATCCACCAGAAGGCATTGGTAAGAGAAAAACCGTAGACGATAACTAACCCGAAACGTTCTCTATTACCTGCATCAGTTTGCGCTTAAAATATCTTTTTCATCTGAAGTGAGGACGACCTCACCGCTCAATCTCGTTAGGGGACGGCCCCAAAACTAACGGAGAGATTCCATGGGTATAAGTTGGTTTATTTTGTTTGCCGCTGGGCTGTTAGAGGTCACTTGGGCGATTGGGCTTAAGTACACAGATGGTTTTACAAGACTCTGGCCGACAGTGGGTACGGTGGTTTCTTTAGTTGCCAGTTTTTTGTTGCTGGGTTTGGCACTGAAAACGCTGCCGGTGGGTACGGCCTATGCCGTCTGGGTGGGTATTGGTGCTGTTGGTACGGCTTTGCTGGGAATATTTTTGTTTGGCGAGTCTGCCGATGTCCCTAAACTGGTGAGTTTAGGGCTGATATGTGCTGGGATTATTGGCCTTAAATTAACGCATACCTGAACAGGGTGGGGTGTTTCTCCTGATGGTGAGCACCGCACTTTCTGAGTTGATAATCAGATTAAAATTTTCATCTTTATATTAGATTTTTTGTTATTAGTATTCTTTCTATTAGTTAATCAATTATAAGGTCAAATCGTTTTGATTCACTGCTGTGTTGGTGTTATAAAACGTGGCTGTTTTTTTGTTATATCGTTAGCTTAAAAGTATATATTAAAAATATAATTGTCGTGCCAGCAATGGAAAAGTCGCAATTATTGGTTGATAGATCTAAGAGGCATGGAATGTTAAAGAAATTGATTGTTTTATTTGCAATGGTGACGATGCTGGCTGCCTGTGGTGGTGGATCTTCATCAACGGAAAGCGGTAGTACCGGCGGTGATGCTGGTAGCGATACGGGTTCAGGTGGTGATACGGATTCAGGCTCTGGTGATGATACGAGTACTGTTCTGGAGGGTGTATGGGTTAAATCCTGCGGGGCTGTTGACCCTAGTGATCCTGAGACCTTATACGATATTGTTACTGCGACCTTCTCCGGTAGTAACTTTACATCCAATATCAAAAACTACCTGGATGCGAGTTGTTCTATTCCTATGAGTGAGGCGCCTAACCCTATCGCTGAGGGTGTCTTCAGCATAGGTGCGGAGGTAACAACATCCAGTGGTGTTGTCGCTCAGGAGCTGGATAGCCATGTTACCCGCTACAGTGGTGCTGATTTTGACACTTATACCTACACCATTTTCACCATCGAAGGAAATTTGCTCTATATGGGTGATGATAACGGCTTTAATGACGGAACAACGTCAGCTCTTCGCCCGACAGCAATGAATTACAATCGTCCTTTTTTTAAGTAAATAAGATTGTTGCCTGTTATTAAAGTACTACATTAAAAGCGGCTTTACGGTCGCTTTTTTGTTGCTTAAACAAAGAAGCCAAAAATAACCCTGCTTTGTGTCCCGTTGTTTGCCTGACCCCGCATTCCCTATAATGTCCCCCAAAGACACCCAGGAACTCTTCAGTTACCTAGAGCTCTCCAGTTACCTAACGGGCAGGCGTTATTGTGAAAAGCATTTCTAAGACAACGGCAACCATCAACTCTCTGGATGATCTGGCAAACGCCCTCGATTACTCTCTGATGGACACGTTAACTCCTGACCCGGATGCCACAACTGATGGCGCTGACCATAACCCTCGTCAGGTGTTCAGTGGTCATTATGTGCCGGTAACGCCTACGCCTATCGGGCAGCCAGAGTATATCGCCCACAGCGGGGCTTTTTTCCGCGAGCTAGGGTTGAGTGACAAGCTCGCGCAGGACGAAAACTTTACCCGTCTGTTCAGTGGTGATCTTTCCCGTTTATCGCCCTCTTTTCGTAAAACCGGTTGGGCGACAGGTTATGCCCTTTCCATCTATGGCACGGAATACAATCAGCAGTGCCCGTTCCAGACCGGTAATGGTTATGGCGATGGCCGTGCGGTGTCTGTGGTGGAAGCGGTGTTGGGCAACCAGCGCTGGGAGATGCAGCTGAAAGGTGGTGGTCGCACACCCTATTGCCGGGGTGGCGATGGTCGTGCGGTGCTGCGTTCCAGCGTGCGTGAGTTTCTGGCACAGGAGCACATGCATGCTCTGGGTGTACCCACCTCCCGTTCGTTAACTCTGTATGTCTCCAAAACCGATGCGGTCAAACGCCCCTGGTATTCTGATGGCTCCCGCTCTATGGACCCGGATCGTATGGTGGCGGAACCTGTGGCCATCACCACCCGTGTGGCTCCCTCTTTTATCCGTGTTGGTCAGCTAGAGCTATTTGCCCGTCGTGCCCGTAAGCAGCAGCCCCATGCTTTGGCCGAACTGGAACAGCTGGTACGTCATCTGATCCAGCGGGAATATCCCGGTGAGATCCCTGAGAATCTGAGCCTTGCCGACAGTGTGCTGGAACTCGCCAAAGCTTTCTGTGGCAGACTCACTAAGCTGGTCGCTAACTGGGTTCGGGTGGGTTACTGCCAGGGCAACTTCAATAGTGATAACTGTGCCGCCGGTGGTTTTACACTGGATTACGGCCCCTTTGGTTTTATCGATGCTTTTAACCCTCACTATCAGCCGTGGACCGGCGGTGGACAGCACTTTGCCTTTATGAATCAACCGGTGGCGGCGGGTAAAAACTTCGGTAGTTTCTGTTCTGCTCTGCAGCCGTTACTGGCGGATGAGCCGGAAGCATTAAGGCAGCTGCATGAGATCGAACGCGATTTCGATAACGCCATGCAGGCTGAGATGGAAGCGATGTGGGCAGCCAAGCTGGGTTTAACCACATTTGATGCGGAGCTTTTTCGCCAGCTTGAGATGCTGATGATGCTGACTCCGGTAGATTATACCCGTTTCTTCCGTGCTCTTTCTGAGCAGTCACTCTCTGAACTTTCTACCGAGCAACCTGACATCAGCGCGTTGAAAGCCAGTTTCTATAATGGTGAAGGGTACGAAGCGGTTGCCCTGCACCCGAGATACGATCTGGATCATGCCGAGATGGATCGCCGCTGGGCGCTCTGGCTGAGCCAATGGCGGCAAGCTATCATGCGGGAGGCGGTGATAGCCGATGAGGGGGGCGAAACTGCACGCTCGGAAGCTGAGGTGCAGGCTCAGATGAAAGGGGTTAATCCGAAATACACACTGAGAGAGTGGTTGCTGGCTCCGGCCTATCAGGCGGCAGCGGAAGGAGACTACCATCAGATCCATGAACTGCAGGCTGTTATGAATCAGCCTTATGAGGAGCAGTCAGAAGCCATTGCTGAACGCTTCTGTCGTCAGAAACCGATTGAAGCCTTTGGTGCCGGTGGTGTCTCACATCTCAGTTGTTCGTCTTAAAATTGGTTGTTCTTCTTAACGGTTAAAAGAGCGACACCTCGGGCGCTACACTTTACTGTTAGGCAAGCGCTACACTTCCCTACTGGAAGCAGCGCCCGATGCGTTTGATTCCCTCCAGTACTTCCTCCTCCGGGCAGGCGCAGCAGTTAATGCGCAGATAGCGGCTATAAAGGTCACTGGTGGGGGAGAACACATCCCCCGGCAGAAACATCACGCCTTTTTCCAGCGCTTTCTGGTGCAGAGGCATTGCCCGGAAAGGTTCTGGAAGCTCAACCCAAAGCACAAAACCTGCCTCGGGCAGAGATACCCGTGTGTCAGCCGGAAAGTAACGCAGTACCCACTCCCGGGTTTGGTGTACCCGTAATTTATGTTGGCTGGCGATTTTGCGCACAGAGCGCTGATAAACACCCTGTTCCAGCATATAAGCGACGCTGAGCTGGCAGGGAGTGCTGACACTGACGTTGTTTTGGAACTTTCGGGCTGTAGCGGAGACGGTATCTTCCGCCGGTAATAACCAGCCAACCCTTAAGGACGGGGACAGGCTTTTGGAGAATGACCCGCACTGGCTGACAATTCCGTATTTGTCCAGGGCTCGCAGTGAGCGGAGAGGGCGATCGGCATAGGCGAGATCCAGGCAGATCACATCTTCAATCAGTCGGGTGCCGTGGCGGTAACAAAGATCGATAAGTGCATTTTTCTGTGTTTCCTGCATCACAAAACCCAAAGGATTGTGTCCCACTGGATTTACAACACAGGCATTGACGGTGATGGCTGACATCATGGTGGCTAAGTGGTTCAGGTCGATACCAGTTTCCGGCGAGGTTGGAATTTCCAGGGCTTTTAACCCCAGGCTTTCCAATTGCTGCAGAATGGTGAAGTAGGTGGGAGATTCAATGGCCACCACATCACCGGGTCGGGTGCATTCACTGAGTGCGATACGTAGGGCTTCTGTGCAGCCATTGGTAATCAACAGATCTTCCGGCAGGCACTGTATGTCCTGCTGGTAAAGATGCTGAGCTAATGCCTGTTGCAGCAGAGGCTCTCCGCCGGAGGGGCTATAGCCGCCGTAGGCCCACTGAGGTTTTCGACTGATCTGGCGCTGAATTTTCGCCAGTGCATCTAACGGCAGTAGCGCGGGCTCCGGTACCGCTGTTCCCAGGTTGATCAGAGGGTGCTCCCGTCCCATGGAAAGCATGCGGATCACCAGGTTACTGACCTTTACCCGCTCTGCTGCAGGATTTGCTGCAGGGATCTGAGGCTGTAGCTGACCGTGGGAGACTGTTTCCGGGAGATAGTAGCCGGAGCGGGGACGCACCATAACCAGCCCCTGATCAATCAGATACTGGTAGGCGCTTTGCGCGCTGCTCAGACTGATATTAAACTGTTTAGCCACTAAACGTAGACTGGGTAATTTCTGGTCAGGATTGGCGTGCTGAATCACCTGCTGGTAGAGTTTTTGACCCACCTGTTGGTATAAGGGCTGCTCCTGAGGGCTGTTCAGCGCTTGTGTTGATTTATATTCAGACATCTGTTTGTGGCTTTTTGGCATTATGGTAAAATTTCTGCAAACTGTGTGTCAGTTATTTTGGTCTGTATGGGGCTGTTTTAGCAAACTGTATCTTTTCTGTGTGCCCCTTCCATTTCCATAATGTCATCATAAAGTCTGAAATAGACAGAAGCTCTGCAAAACACTTTTCATCGCTTCAGGTTCTGTTGCTCAGTAACAATAAATATCATCATTTGAAAAAGGATTACCTTATGTCCAGCCCCTCACCGGAATTGAAACTGTCCGCTTACGCTAACCGCCTGCCGGGTTCTCCGATCCGTGAGATTTTGTCGGTCAGCCAACAACCGGGCATGATCTCTTTTGCCGGTGGCCTGCCGGATGCTTCTGTTATGCCAGAGATGCCGGAACTGGGCGATCTGAGCAGCATTAGACAGTATGGTACTTCAGATGGCGAGGCTCTGGTGATTCAGGAGCTGGTAAAGTGGCTGGGTAGTGAAGGGCTGGTCTGCACCGAAGATCAGGTTCTGATCACGTCTGGCTCTCAGCAGGGTTTGGATCTGGCGGCTCGTATTCTGGTGGATGTGGGGACTCAGGTCGTTGTTGAAGATCCGACGTATCTGGCGATGCTGCAGGTTCTCCGTGGACTGGGTGCTGATCTTGTGCCGTTTGATCTGGGTGAAAACGGTGTTGATCTTGCCTCTCTAGAGAAGCAGTTGAAAGATAAGAATCCACGTATGGTATACCTGATTCCGACTTTCCAGAATCCGACGGGTTACAGCTACACGGAAGCGGAGCGTATTGCAGTTGCTGAGCTGCTGGATCGCTACGATGTTACTCTGATCGAAGATGACCCTTACCGTGTTCTGAACTACGATAACGCTTTTACTCGTCCGATCTGTTCTTATCTGAAAAAAGCGACCTGGATGTATATGGGATCGTTTTCCAAGATGCTATGGCCGGGTCTGCGTACTGGTTATGTGATTGCGCACCCGGATCTGTATCCATGGATTTTGCGGGCCAAGCAGGCGACGGATCTGCACTCTAACCGTTTAGGGCAGAAAATCATTGGTGATTTTATGGCCGCTGGCAGCTTGCCTGCACACATTGAGCGTCTGCAGAGCCACTATCGCGCGAAGCGCGATCTGATGCAAAAATTGCTGAAGCAGTACCTGCCGGAGTCTGTTAAATGGAGTCTGCCTGCCGGTGGTATGTTCTTCTGGCTGGAGTTGGAAACAGATACCCGTGATGTTCTGGCTAAAGGAATCGAAGCTAAAGTTGTGCCTCTGCCGGGTACACCGTTTGAAGTTGAGAAATCCGCGGGTAAAGCTCTGCGCCTGAGCTTTAGCCAGATGACGCCTGAGGATATGGAAGAAGGGTTGAAGCGTCTGGCTAAGGTTTTGGAAACACTGTAGTAAGGTTCTGGAAATACTGTAGTAAGGTTCTGGAAATACTGTAGCAAGAGCCTGACGTTTAGTCTGAACTAAAAAGCCGGAATCTATCTCTGATAGGTTCCGGCTTTTCTGTACCTTAATAGGTGTTATCAGCTCGTGGTGGCAGTGGCCTCCAGCTGAGCCTGCATATATCCCATAATCTGCTCCATACGCTGGTTTGCCTCAGAGAAGAGCTCAAAGTCCACCAGCATCGCTTCCGCAGGTTGGGTATGGAGACCTTCTTCATCGATCTCATGCCGACAGGCATCGACAAGTTCACGAGCGGCCTCTGGGGTGGTTTCCAGATGGAACTGCAGCGCCACAACCCGGTCCTGATAGATGAAGCCTTGCTGAGCACAGCCTTCGCTGCTGCCGATGGACTTAGCGCCTTCTGGTAGGGTAAAGGTGTCGCCATGCCAGTGAAAGGCCTGAAACTGTTGAGGCAGTCCCAGAACCATGGCATTAGGCGTTGCGGTGATAGGGAACCAGCCGATCTCACGATCTTCGTTTCTGCTGACCGTCGCACCCAGTACCCGAGCGATCAGCTGAGAGCCCAGGCAGATGCCGAGTAACATTTTATTCTGTGCCATCGCCTCACGGATAAAGCGTTTCTCCGCCTGCATCCAGCTCACATTGAAATCATCGTTGGCGCTCATGGGGCCGCCAAGAATCATCAGTAGATCATAGTCATCATGGGATGGCAGTGCTTCACCTTTATAAAGATGTGTGGTGGTCAGTGTGTGGCCATTTTTTTCTGCCCAGCGGGCGATATTGCCCGGCCCTTCATAGGGAACATGCTGAAAAACATGTATTCGCATTAATGCTGCCTCACTTGCTGAAAATTCTTTGGCCTTAATCTAATGTCTGGTGCCGTCAGATTGCGATTGCTGACTACAAATAGTTTATCGCGTTGCCTATTATTTTTTAGCAGACTAACTGATTGCAGGTTGGTGCAAAAGGAAGATGTACTCACCGAACCTGATTTAGTCACAGTGGTCGCGCAGGCAAAAAAGTGTGATGAAGGGGCTGATATGAAGTATGTTGCCGGGAATTCTGATGCATTCGGCAGAATGAAATAGTTCGGGGTTTTTATATGAGTTGCAGAATGGCAACTGGGAGGCTCACTTTTTATTGTCATATACCGTCGATGTAACGCTGAAGTTTAATAGGCTAAAACATAGAGATAACAGGATATCGCCCTGGGAGAGCTGATGCAATATATCCTGAGGGCAGATAAACTTTCCGGCAAGTATTCCTCTGAAACCCTGATTTTTTTCGGTGAGAGATACCGAGCGGCGACCCGTAAAGCGGATCCGCCCGAACGGTATTCTCATAGCAGTGGAATTTATGTTTCTTAAATTGAAAGATTTTCTTTTATTTTGTATCGTTTATGTTGGGTGCATTACGCCGCCTGACCAGTTCAGTTTATATTACTTTGCTGGCCCGGATAGTGCGCTGTGCAAC
This sequence comes from Oceanospirillum sp., assembly GCF_048265165.1. Lineage (GTDB taxonomy): Bacteria > Pseudomonadota > Gammaproteobacteria > Pseudomonadales > Halomonadaceae > Oceanospirillum. The sequence continues at coordinate 7,921 of NZ_JBLXCD010000006.1, forward strand.
GTATCAATAACCTCACTCCAGTCTGAGTCTTCATCCAGACCTTGTGCTAGAAAGGCGGCCTGAACATCGGTGAAGCAGCTGGCTTCATAGATGGGTTGGTCAGCCGGAATAGGGGCATTGTCTTTGATAAACTGCTGAATGGATGTCTCGTCGCTGGGCAGACCAAGCTGGTTAAATAGGTTGGTCATGTTGTGAGTGGATAGATCCATGATCTGTCTCCTTCATGCTTGCGATACGTATGATCAATAGCGATATAAGCTATTACCACTGAATAAAAATGGTCAGGCAGCCAATAATAAAAAGTACCTGAACCTAATATAGAAACACAGACTCAAGAATGCTAACAGGGATCCTATGAAAAAAATAAAAGACCTGTCGCGTCTCGATATTGCTGAACTGACCCGTCAGCTACCGAAAGAAAAAGGTTCTTACCTGCTTTTTTTCGAGATGAAACATGCTAAAACCATTCGCGTTGGTAAACTGACAGAAACCGAGTTTTTACCGGGCTTTTACGCCTATGTGGGCAGTGCTTTTGGCCCAGGGGGTCTACATGCCAGGCTCAGGCATCATTTGAGCATCAGTGAGCGTTGTCACTGGCACCTGGATTATGTCCGTCCTGAGATGGAGTTTCTTTGCCTGTGGATGACCGAAGACAAAGAGTCCCGTGAACATGATTGGGCGAGCGTGCTGCAGGATCTGCCTACGGCTGAAATACCGGTCAAAGATCTTGGGGCAACGGATTGTCAGTGTCGGGCGCACTTCTTTCGCTTTGATCAATTACCCACGCTTTGTGAGTTCCGCAAACAGCTCCGGCTTAGGGGGATTCTGAATGCTGGCGTTGATGAGGTGAGCCGGTATCAGCTGGAGGTTGCCTGATAAGGTATTTCATTGAATATGCGCCTTGCCGGGTAGAGCTCTGACAAGGAGCTCTTAGTAGCGCAAGCCCGGCGTGGGCTGCATAATACGGCGCTGTTTCGATAGCCTTTCTATGTTTGATGACAATGTCCGGAGGTATATAGGATGTCAGATCGCCCCACACTGTTTTATACGGAGCAGGGAGAAGGTTCTCCGCTGATAATTATCCATGGTTTGTTTGGTTCAGCGGATAACTGGCGCACTTTAAGTAAAAAGTTTGCTGAGCAATATCGTGTGATCGCTCTGGATCTGCGTAATCATGGCCGTTCTCCCCACGTGGCGGGTATGAGTTATCCCGCGATGGCAAGTGATGTGCTGGCGCTGATGGACAGCCTGCAGTTGGAAAAAGCTCATATTCTCGGGCACTCCATGGGCGGGAAGGTTGCGATGCAACTGGCTCTGAATCACCCTGAACGTATTGAGAAACTGATTGTGGCCGATATCGCACCGGTGGAATATGGCCATGGTCATGATGAGGTGTTGGCCGCTCTCTACGCGGTGCAGAATGCCGGTGGTGCTACCAGTCGTAAAGAAGCCGATGCCCTGATGGCGGAGCATCTGGATACTCTGGGTGTACGCCAGTTTCTGAGCACCAACCTGGAAAAGAAACCGAATGGTAAGCTGGGTTGGCGCATGGGGCTTGAGCAGATTAATGCGGATTATGATGCCGTGGTTAAAGCGCCGACCGGTCAGGCTTTTGATAAGCCCTCGCTTTTTATTCGCGGTGAGCTTTCACATTATGTTGAAGATAGCTATCGGGCACAGATTGACCTTCTGTTTCCGCAAAATCAGCTGATGACTATGTCAGGCTGCGGTCATTGGCTACATGCGGAGAAACCGCAGGACTTTCTGGCTCATGTGCAGGAATTTCTGAATACCTGAGGCAAAAAAGTTAATAATGGGTGCTGACTTTGAGTGCAAAATACCCCGGCGGATCATCGGTCTGTCGGGGTATTTTGCTAAAGGGATACTTTAACCCGTTTGTATGAAGTGCCAGGCGACTTTGCGCCTTTTAAAGCTTAAAGATCGGCGAATTGCCTCTGGCCGCACAAAGCAAGTGGCTAAGGGTTTTGCCAAATCGTTTTCGGGCTGATCTTTATCATCGTTTGAGTGTCTATCCGATCAAGGTTCCATTCCCTGAGGGAGCGTCATAGATATCGAGCTATTGCTCCTCAGGGGGTATACTTGAGTACTTCAGAGGGGCTTTATGCCTCTTTTTTGATTTTACTCTCTTTTTTTCAGACGCAGCACTCTTTTGTTCCGGCTATGGAGCCCCGATGTACTCACAATCTCCAGACCACTCTCTGCGCTCTGGTGCAGCACCCGGCGAATGGCGGGTTGTCATTCTGGTGACCCTGATTCAGTTTATTAATATCGTCGATTTTATGATGGTGATGCCCCTGGGGCCCGACTTTGCCCGGGATCTGAATATTCCCATGTCAGACCTGGGGCTTATTGGTGGCAGCTATACGTTTGCGGCGGCAGCTTCCGGGTTTATTCTCAGCCAATATCTGGATCGCTTTGACCGGCGAGCCATCGCTATGCTGGCTTTAGCAGGTTTATCACTTAGTACCTTCGCGGCCACTCTGGCGACAGATCAGGCGGAATTAATGCTGGCAAGGATCTGTGCCGGAGCTTTTGGCGGGCCCGCGTCAGCCATTGGTATGGCGATGATTATTGATGTTGTGCCAACGGAGCGGCGGGGCAGAGCGATGGCAATTGCGATGGGGTCTTTTTCTGTCGCGGCGGTTGCGGGCATCCCTTTTGGCCTTGAATTGGCCAATTGGCATGGCTGGCAGACCCCTTTTTATGGCATAGCCCTGAGCGGTATCAGTGTCTTGCTGGCGATCTTTCTGTTACTGCCTAAGATGGATCGTCATAAGGGGAAGCATAAAGGCAAGCCCGCCACCGGTGTTTTCTCACTGCTCAATAAATCCCTGACGCGCTGGGCTCTGATGCTGGTGGTGGTTTCTATGTTTGGTAACTTTCTGCTGGTTCCCAATCTTTCTGCTTATATCCAGTTTAATCTGGGTTTTCCCCGTGAGCGCATTGGTGAGCTGTATATGATCGGAGGTGGTGCATCTCTTATCGGTATGCAGGTGACGGGTTATCTGACGGATCGCTTCGGAAGCCTGGGAACGGGAACCGTGGTCTGCCTTGGTCTTGCCCTGGTGCTTTGGTTTGGCTTTATGCAGCAGCCGGAAATGGCCTTGGTGCCCTTTGTTTTTGCCGGATTTATGGTGTTTTCATCGGCTCGCAGAGTGGCACAGAATGCTTTGACCAGCCAGACACCTGAGGCCCATGAGCGGGCGGCCTATACCTCGGCTCAGTTTGCTTTTCAGCATGTTTCAACGGGCATTGCGGCGGTTGGCAGCTCTTGGGTGCTGACTGCAGATGAACATGGGGTATTACAGGGTATGGTGATACTAAGTACAATAACGCTGATTTTCGTTCTCGCTCAACCGGTTATGATGTGGGTGCTGAAGCGCAAGCTGGATCAAAAACCTGTTATGTAGGGATTTATTGAGATTGGGGTAAACGCTGTTTAGTTTCATCTTTGAGGCGGGCAAAATTTAGGAGTGTCTATGTTTTTATCTCAGCTAAGCCAACAGAAAGTACTGCCTGTTTTGGTGCTGGAGTCTGTACAGCAGGCCGACTGGATTGGCAGTTGTTTTATTGAATCTGGTATGAAACATCTGGAGGTAACACTCAGAACTCCTGCGGCATTACAGGTGATAGAGTACCTTAGCCGCCACTTTCCTGAACTTTCCATTGGTGCCGGAACGGTGCTGAAAAGCTATCAGATAGGCGAGGCAGTGGATGCTGGTTCTGACTTCATTGTTGCTCCTGGGGCAACCGATCCGTTACTGGATGCAGGCCAGGACTGCCCGGTACCCTTTTTGCCGGGTGTTATGACACCTTCTGAGGCGATGCGGGCAAGGGATTATGGCTTTGGCCTGCAGAAATTTTTTCCGGCTGAAGCAGCAGGGGGGATTCCTCTGCTGAAGGCGATAGGCGCGCCTTTGCAGGATATTCTTTTTTGTCCAACCGGCGGTATTACCCCGAACAACATGGTGGACTATCTGGCACTGAAAAATGTGCCGGTCGTCGGCGGAACCTGGCTGGTAACGCCTCAGATTCTTGCGGATAATGACCGCCAGTCCGTGGTTAACCGGCTCAGCCAGCTTCAGCAATTATTAGGGTAGCCCTAGCGCGCCCGGATGAATGTTAAGTAACAGATACTTTCGGATCAGACACAAATAAGGACCATCTCTGGCATGTATATCAATAACGATCAGTTTAAAGAGCGTCGTATCCGGGCGGTAAAAGAAGATATTCGCAAAGGTGGTAGTGAGCTTTCGCGAAGTGCTCTGGAAGACCTGAAGGAGTACGCTAATACCTGTGATGCACAAAGCCCTGCTGATCTGAAAAGTGAGCTTTTGGATCTGGCGATGCAGATGCAGCTGGCCCGGCCCAGTATGGCGGTTCTATGGAATGTTATGCAGCGTTGGATAGAGCGGTTAGCCGCTATGCCGGAAGATGCTATGGAGAACGCCCGCCAGTTTGCTATGGAGCAGGCCGGAGCTCTGCAGCAGTCTTCTGTTCAGGCCGGAAAAGCTATTGTTCAGGCGCTGAGTCCGCAGATTCCACCGGGTAGCGTTATTCTGACCCACAGCTACAGCACCACAGTTCTGGCTATTCTGGAGACGATGCAGACGGCAGATTGCAAAGTCATTATGACGGAGGCTCGGCCCGGTGTTGAAGGTCGTCGTCTGGCTCGCGCCTTGTCTGAGTTGAAGATTGAAACAACCTATATTGCGGAGGCACAGCTGGGGTGTTTTATCAGCGCCGCTGATGTGGTACTTCTGGGTGCGGACAGCGTGCTGGAGGATGGTACGGTGGTGAATAAGGCCGGTACCTATCTGGTGGCCCTGGCTGCAAAAGATCATGATGTACCTGTCTTTGTGGCGGCAGAGAGTTTTAAGCACAGCCACCGTCGGGCTGATGAAATTGAACTGGAGGAGATTGCCGGGGATGAGCTTCAGCTGCCTGCGATCGATTTTGTCCAGCCGCGCAATATCTATTTTGATATTACCCCAGCCCGTCTGGTGAGCTGTTGGGTTGATGAAAATGGTGCCCGGACCGACTTTACGAATGAATCTAAAGCTATGCCCGCAGGTTTTTTGCAGGATGCCATCAATAAGCGTAAAAACCGCGGATAAGTCTGCGGTTTTTTAGAGGACGGTTTATCTGCAATGATTTATTGGATAATAGGCAGATAGTTTTCCGGGGGCAGAGGGGCGCCGCGGTCACGGAACTGGAAGTGCAGGGCGGCACGATTTACCAGTGTATTAAAGCCGACGGTTGCGATGGGCTGTCGTTTTCTGACGGTATCACCTGTCTTTACGACCAATGCATCACAGCTTGCGTAAACGGTTTGCTGATCACCTGGGTGCTGGATAATGACGACCTTCCCCAGGCTCCGCATCTCTCCGGCAAAGCTCACCGTTCCCTCTTTTGCGGCAAATACGGTTTGACCCGGCTGAGCCTGGAGGTTAACGCCTTTCTGTAATCCCCAGTTCTCTTCACCAAAACCATTGATCAGGCGGGGGTTAGAGATCGGCCAGATATAACCGGTGGTGGCCCGGCGAGGAGCGACGCCAATAATCAACTTTTGCCCCGGGTGCAGCCGGTCATGATCGATACCGGGGTTGCTGCGCTTCAGGTTCGATAGCGATATGGCAAAGTGATCCGCAATGCTGCTCAGGGTATCCCCTTTTTGCACTGTATATTGAATGCTTGGTGTCTGTGGGTTGCTGCTACCGGTTGGAAGCTGTAATTCGGTACCGGCCCTCAGTCGATGTGGAACAACTTTCGGGTTATAGCGGGACAAGGTCTCCAGATCAACTTTGTAGCGGCGGGCGATACTGTAAAAAGTCTCTCCGGGTTTAACCAGATGCACTTTACTGTTAGTTGTGCCATAGGGCGTGCTGCTACAGGCAGATAGCAAAAAACTGGCTATAAGAGCAGTCAATATGAAAAGCAGCTTCGGCATGGCGTAAAATCTGGTTGAAATGGTAAGAGGCAGATGGTCGGCAGCATAAAGAAAATACCGCTGGTTTTCAAAGATATCTTAAACAATGAACATTTTTGACAGAAAAAAGAGGCGATAATGACGCTATTTACTCAGGGCATGAAACAAGTTGAGACCTCAGCGGAGCCGGATGCTTGTGTCATCTGGCTACATGGCTTGGGAGCTGGTGCTGATGATTTTATTCCAGCGGTACCCTATCTGAAATTGCCGGATTCACTTGGGGTTCGCTTTCTGTTTCCCCAGGCACCTGACCGGCCGGTTAGCATCAACGGTGGCTGGGAGATGCCCGCATGGTACGATATTCTGAAAATGCTGCCAGAGCGTGAAATCGATCCGGCACACCTTCAGGAAGCAGCTCTTGGTTTACATGAGCTGACCCGACAGCAGGTTGATGCCGGAATAGCTGAAAATCGTATATTCTGGATCGGATTTTCTCAGGGTGGTGCTGTGGTACTCGAAGCAGCCCTGAACGGTGGACGTTATATGACTGCAGATCACTCTGTTAGCCAGCCTGCCGCCATATTTGCATTATCAACCTATCAGGCTCAGCCTGTTGAGCAACCTCATCCAAAACTAGGTGAGATGATTTTTTGGCACGGACATGGCTCTCAGGATGATGTGGTGCCGTTCTCAATGGGGAAAAAAGCGGCGGAGCTGACGGAGCAGAAAGCTGCGGACTCTCAATGGCAGCCTTACCCGATGGCCCATGAGGTTTGTGTGGCTGAGTTGGAAGCAATCGGGCATTTTATTCAGCATCGCCTCGGCCAATAAACGATATTTATTGACCTTTGTCACATGTGAGTTGCTGCTATATCAAGATCCGCTAATTAGTTTGATCTGGAGCAGGGTTTACCCCCTGATCCCTGCTAACCTGAACCCAGATGATTTGTTTACTCACGAACCCTCTGAGGTGATGATTATGTATATGGATGATGCAGTATTTGCCAGTTTGTTGGTAATCGGTGGTGCTCTGGTTTTCTTTGGTGGTGTGATTTACTTCATCATGAATGATAAGCCAAAGCAGTAATTCGTTACAGTTGCGTACTTTCGGTAATCGTTATTTAACGCTATATTGAACCCATGCCCGTATTGGTGGTCGTAACCAGTACGTCATGGGTTTATTTTTTTCTCTCCTGGAGGCCAATATGATTGAATCTTCTGTATCTCAGGTAACCTTGCTTAACCGTCAGGCTGCCGGCACTAACAATCAGGCTCAGCAACGTCTGGATGCTGCAAGTGAAAGTCGCCAGGAGGAATCCGGGACTACTCAGCCAACGTCAAATGCAGGTATTTCTGCGGATGCGGTAAAAGGTAATGTGCCAATCAGCTCTGCTCCCAGCACTCAGGTTAGCCAAACGGCTGAAACGACTGAGCAGCAAAGCACCTACAGCAGTATTCAGGACCAGTCTAACGACCTGTTGCGCAAGCAGGCAGAGGTTCGGACTGATCAGGCATCTCTCGGGAATTTACTGGATACACAGAGCTGATTCTTGACCCGACAGACAGCAGACTGATTGATTATTAAAAAGGAAGGCCTTGCCTTCCTTTTTTTGTTTCTGTTTTAATATCGAACAACTGTTTGAATTCTGTCTGGTTCTACTGAAGGAAATTCTGTTTTGAAAGCTGCATTGCTAAAGTGGGGGATTTCCCTCTGGCCACCGCTTCTGGGGGCTGGGGTCAAGGTTGAGGTCTTGGCAAAAGACTTTTCTTATGCCCGTATTCGTATGAAATTACGCTGGTATAACCGGAACTATGTCGGTGTGCATTACGGCGGCTCCCTCTATTCCATGACAGACCCCTTTTATATGCTGATGCTTTCAGAAAGCCTTGGGCGTAATTATGTAGTCTGGGACAAAGCCGCTCATATTGATTATATAAAGCCAGGGCGCTCCACTGTTCGGGCTGAGTTCCGGGTCTCCCGGGAGATGCTGGATACTATTCGGGAGAAAACTGCGACCGGTGAGAAATACCTGCCCGAGTTTGAGGTGCAGATTCTGGATGAGGAGGGTGAGTTGGTGGCCCGTGTCATGAGAACACTGTATATCCGGAAGAAGCGCCAGAAGCCTGAAGAGACAGATAGCCCATGAAAAAAGCAGGTGCCCAGTGAAATCGAAGACGTATGTGATAAAAACCACTCTGGCCCGACTTTAAAAGGGCCAGTGGTTTTCATGAAATAGATTGTCTAGAGGTTTTAACCGGCTTCAGCTAGAGCGGATGGTATTTCGTTAACACTTGCACCGGGTTGTGGGAACAGAATCAGGTGGTCTGCTTTTACCTCCAGTTGAACTGTATCCCCGATACTAAACTCTGCATGGCTGTTAAACATAGACTCTACCATTTGACCGGATGGCAGTTTTAATCGATAGAGCGTTGCAGAACCGGTAAAGGTAAACTGTTCAACGGTCGCTTTGATAGGGCCTTGTGGGCTATGCACAATATCATCAGGCCGTAGTAGGACATCCACTGGGGTGTCATCTTTCCACGGGTAAGCGCGGTTACCTTCTATCAGGCCAATTTCGGTTTCCACGTTGCAGTGATTCTGCAGGGTGCCGGGAATAAAGTATCCCTGGCCGACAAAATTCGCTACAAAACGATTCTGGGGCTCATGATACAGATTGTAAGGTGTATCCCACTGTTGCAGGCGTCCCTGATTCAGCACTCCAACATAATCGGCCATAGCAAAAGCTTCAGTCTGGTCATGAGTAACCAGAATACCGCTGATATTCAGGCTTTTCAGAATACGGCGCACCTCAAGCCCTAAGTGCTTACGTAGTTCAAAGTCCAGGTTAGAGAAGGGTTCATCCAGCAGGATTATTTGCGGTCGAGGGGCTAAAGCCCGTGCAAGGGCAACGCGTTGTTGCTGCCCTCCTGATAGCTCATGGGGGTAACGATGGCCGAGATCACTCATGTTAACCAGGTCCAGCATTTCACAAACCCGTTCTTTGCGCTCTTTGTCGCTGAATTTTCTAAGGCCGAAAGCGACATTTTCTGCGAGGGTAAGATGAGGAAACAGGGCGTAATCCTGAAAAACCATACCGATGCGACGTTCTTCCGGTTGCACCATAAGGTTGGGGGCAGAAATGACTTCGCCATTCAGACTGATTGAGCCTGTATAAACCGGATCGAAACCGGCGATGGTTCTGAGCAGTGTGGTTTTACCGCAGCCACTGGGGCCGAGAAGGCAGCAGATATCCCCTTGATTCAGGGCAAAACTAATTTCCTGGGTAATTACCAGTTGGTCGTAGCGGCATTCAATATTATCGACCTGAAGCAGAGTGCTCATTAAGAGGTCCTTACAGAGTGCGGTGGCAGGTGCAGATCTGGCTGATAAACCCTGCGAACAAAAAAGCCCGAAAGCATGCTCTCGGGCTTTTAATCTACCGTGCAAAAAAAGCTAATTAAGAGTTATTCTCAATTTTGCCCAGAATCAGGAATTCTAGCAAGGCTTTCTGTGCATGAAGTCGGTTTCCTGCCTCTTGCCATATCACGGAGCGGGGATCATCCATCAGCTCTGCACTGACCTCTTCTCCGCGGTGAGCGGGCAGACAATGCATAAAGAGAGCTTCCTTGTCGGCCAGATCCATCATCTCAGTGGTAACCTGATAGCCTTCAAAAGCTTTTTCACGGGCTTTTTGTTCATCTTCCTGGCCCATGGAGGCCCAGACGTCCGTTACAACCAGGTGTGAATTAGCGACGGCCTCTTCGGGCTTGCGGAAGATCTGAATGCGCTCTTCATTTGCTGCTAATAACTCAGGCAGAGGCTCGAAGCCTTCCGGGCAGGCAATATTCAATTGGAAGTCGAATTGACGGGCGGCATTGATATAAGAATTGCACATATTGTTGCCATCACCGACCCAGGTCACTGTTTTTCCCTGAATGCTGCCGCGCTGTTCTACATAGGTCTGAACATCCGCAAGTAACTGGCATGGGTGGTAGTCATCCGTCAGTGCATTGATAACCGGTACACTGGAATACTCCGCAAAGCGTTCAACCACAGCGTGGTCGAAGGTGCGGATCATGACGGCGTCAACCATCTCAGATAGCACTCGGGCACTGTCTTCAACCGGTTCGCCGCGACCGAGCTGTGTATCCCGTGGTGACAGAAAAATGGCACTGCCACCGAACTGGGTCATGCCGGCTTCGAAAGAGACTCGGGTGCGGGTGGACGATTTTTCGAAAATCATACCCAGGACTTTATTTTTCAGCGGCTCGTAGATTTCACCGGCCTTAAGGCCTTTTTTGATGATGATCGCCCGCTCAATAACATAATTGAGTTCTTCCGGAGACAGATCCAGCAGGGTTAAAAAGTGTCTTGCCATTTTCACGAATTCCAATAAGAGTTCACGGCTGTCTTTTTACAGGATGACAACCTGATAATCAGTTTTAGTTTATATGCCTGCAGGTCGGAGGCTTTGGTCTGAAGCCAGTGCTGGCCGCCCGATGCTTATCATCTTCATTGTTACGCGTAAGCGGTATTCCGTGTTCTGGTGACGTGCCTGCCGCCAGAATCTAAAAACAGCAGCCCCAAAACAGAAAACGGCAGCGATTTGCTGCCGGTAAGGTGACCAAGGGGGTAAAGCTAAAGGCAAACTTTGTCGCTGTCAATAAAGTCGCATTTTAAAAAAACGATTGCGTTCAAAAATAAAGTGCCTGGGACTTGAATATCGCCTGTTGAGGCTGCATTTTTAGATGAAGCACTGTAAAATTGACTGTATTAGTCGGTTAATACCGTAAATGCTTTTCCCTGTATTAAAGGAACGCACATGAGTAGCACGCTAGATACCATTAAAGATCAGATTTCTAACAACCCTATTCTGCTTTACATGAAGGGTAACCCTCAGATGCCGCAGTGTGGTTTTTCATCACAGGCGGTTCAGGCTCTGATGGCTTGTGAAGAAAAATTCGCGTTTGTTAATATTCTGGATAACCCTGATATCCGTGCAGAGCTGCCTAAATTTGCTAATTGGCCGACCTTTCCCCAGTTGTGGGTGGGCGGTGAGTTGGTTGGTGGCTGCGATATCATTATTGAGATGTATCAGTCTGGCGAACTGAAGACGCTGGTTTCTGAGGCCGCTGCTTCCTGATCTTGTTTTTGCAATAGGCAGAGGTCGCCACTTGAATGCCTGGCTTTTGCCTATACTTTAGATTGGGCAACGTTTTTTGATTCTGACACTGCATGGTGTCAGAATTTTTTTATGGTTAGACTTTGTCATTAAATAACCCAACATTGGAGAATTAAAATGGGCGTATTGGTTGGAAAAAAAGCTCCTGACTTTACTGCTGCTGCGGTACTGGGCAATGGTGAAATCGTTGATAACTACAACCTGACGGAAGCACTGAAAGGTAAATTCGGTCTGGTTTTCTTTTACCCACTGGATTTTACTTTTGTTTGCCCATCAGAGCTGATCGCACTGGATCACCGCATGGATGAGTTCAAAGCCCGTGGTGTTGAAGTGATTGCTGTTTCTATCGACTCTCAGTTCACGCACAATGCATGGCGTAATACTGCTATCAACGATGGCGGTATCGGTCCGGTTAAATACACCATGGTCGCTGATGTTAAACATGAAATCTGCCAGGCGTATGATGTTGAAGCAGAAGGCGGTGTTGCATTCCGTGGTGCTTTCCTGATCGATCAGGAAGGTAACGTGCGCTCTCAGATCGTTAACGATCTGCCGCTGGGTCGTAACATGGATGAGCTGATCCGTTTGGTTGACGCGCTGCAGTTCCACGAAGAGCACGGCGAAGTTTGCCCTGCAGGCTGGAACAAAGGTGACAAAGGTATGACGGCATCACCTGAAGGTGTTGCTTCTTACCTGACCGGTGAAGCTGACAAGCTGTAACTTTCTTTTGGAAGTCACCACAGATGGGCTTTGATCTGCTCAAAGCTCATCAATAACAAAGCCCTGATAGCAAGACTATCAGGGCTTTTTATGTATGGGAGACTGAATGTTTTAGTCTCTCAAGCGGTGCTGTTCTTCAGCTGCAAGCTCCCAGCCACCCAGTTCTTTCCACCGGTTTACAATAGAGCAAAAAAGCTCTGCGGTTTTCTCTGTGTCATAGCGTGCAGAATGAGCCTGACTGTTATCAAAGTTGATTCCGGCAACTTTACAGGCTTTCGCCAAAACTGTCTGTCCATAAGCCAGACCGGACAGCGAAGCCGTATCGAAGCTGGAGAACGGATGGAAAGGGTTGCGTTTAATACCGCTGCGCTCGACGGCCGCATTGACGAACCCCTGATCAAAGCTGGCGTTATGCCCTACCAGAACCGCCCGGGTGCAATCAAACTCTTTCAACGCCTTGCGAACAGGCTTAAAGATGTCCCCCAAAGCCTGTTGTTCGCTTTTTGCCATGCTTTTGCGAATTGGATTCTCAAGATCAATCTTGGTGAAATCCAATGCCGCCTGTTCAATATTAGCCCCTTCAAAAGGCTCAACATGGAAGGAGTAGGTGTTGTAGGGGTGCAGGTAACCGTCTTCATCCATCATTAATGTAACGGCTGCGATCTCCAGCAGGGCATCGGTTTTTGCATTGAAACCTGCAGTTTCAACATCAACCACGACAGGTAAAAAGCCCCGGAAGCGGTAGGCCATAGGATGTTTGTCGCTAAAATGCTCTGCGTCAGATGTGAAAGAATCCAAGACCCTTTGCTCCCTAGTCAAATTTGGTCAAAAGTTACAATTGAACAAATGGTAACTGATTCATACCGTCAGATATAGGCTAAAGTTTTGAGTTTACAGGCCGATGAGGGCAAAATGAGAGTTCTTAAAAATCAAGGAGATTGCAACTGATGCCGCTTACTCGGTCATTGGCAAAAACGTCACGGGGAATACACTGGTTGGCTATCGCGTCGGGTCTTTTACTGCCATCTGTTATTATGGCGGCAGAATTTGGTGCCGGCATCGGTGACAGTGAGTGGTATGCGACGGAGCCTTCTCCTTTGTATTGTGAGTTGACTCACCCGATCCCTGAAATGGGAACCGCCCGATTTACCCATCGTTCCGGAGAAGATCTTAAGTTTTTTCTGGAGCCGCTGGGACAGCCTCTGCGTAAAGGTCGTGCAGACCTGATGGCGCTGGCTCCGGATTGGAAGGCAGGAGAAGCGCCTCTTGATTTGGGGGCAGTGACGGTGGGTGAGGGTGAAGACGGTGTTCGCATAGATTCGCCACAGGCCCACCTGATGATTGAGTCCCTTAATCGTGGGATGAATCCAACCTTTATGCAGACACCAAAAGATACCCGGTATGCTCCTGTGCGTGGTCATCTGAGTGCTCTGAATTTTAAACCAGCATATTTTGATTATATCGCCTGTCGGGGTGAGCTGTTGCCGGTGAATTTTGACCAGATTGCCCGCTCCAGCATTGGCTTCCCCGGTGGAGGTTTTGATATCACTGCGGATGATAAAGAGATGTTAAGCCTTATTGTGCGATATATTAAGGCTGATCCGTCCGTTAAGTATGTCTTCCTGGATGGTCACTCTGACAGTTACGGCTCACGGCGTGATAACCGGAAACTATCCAAACAGCGTACGGATACGGTACTGAATTACCTGCTTAACGTAGGGCTTGATGAAACTATGGTCACCGCCCGTTATCATGGTGAGCGTTATCCGATTGTGCCAAATACGAGCAAAGCAAATCGGGCTAAAAACCGTCGTGTTACGATCCGTCTTGAGCGTGAAGGTCTGGCGCCGGGTGATCCGAATGCCCGTCCGGAGTATAGCGGTGAGTTTGACGGTGAGCTTCAGTAGAGCCACCGTCTGACTTGTGGAAATCAGATCCTCCCTGTGAATGTTTTGGGTGTCTTTTTTTCTCAAATCGTAACTTTCCTGTAAGTCGTATATAATGTTGCGCAAGAATTTCCTTCAGGCAGATGATCCCCCTGAACGGCTATCCATGAGATAGCCGTTTATCGTTGTTTTCCGGATTAATCTCCAAGAATATTTTAGGGTCAGAGAGGTCTCTGGCCATTTTAGTCAGCGTGGAGCATCCAATGTCAGACATAAAAAAAGTAGTACTGGCCTATTCTGGTGGCCTGGATACTTCTGTAATCGTGCGCTGGTTACAGGACGAATATAACGCCGAAGTAGTGACCTTTACTGCTGACCTGGGTCAGGGTGAAGAAGTAGAGCCGGCACGCGCTAAAGCAGAAGCTCTGGGCGTGAAAGAGATCTACATCGAAGATGTGCGTGAAGAGTACGTGCGTGATTACGTATTCCCGATGTTCCGTGCGAATACCATCTATGAAGGTGAATACCTGCTGGGCACGTCCATCGCCCGCCCTCTGATCGCCAAGCGTCTGGTTGAAATCGCTAACGAAACCGGTGCGGATGCGATTGCCCACGGTGCAACCGGCAAAGGTAACGATCAGGTACGTTTTGAAATGGGTGCTTACGCTCTGAAACCGGGTGTTAAAGTGATTGCCCCTTGGCGTGAGTGGGATCTGACTTCCCGCGATACTCTGATGAAATACTGTGAAGAGCGTGATATCCCGGTTGATTTCGCATCGGGTAAGAAAAAATCACCTTATTCTATGGATGCTAACTTGCTGCATATCTCTTACGAGGGCGGCATTTTGGAAGATCCGATGGCAGAGCCAGAAGAAGATATGTGGCGCTGGTCTGTGAGTCCTGAGAAAGCTCCTGATGAAGCGACCTACCTGGATCTGCAGTTCAAAAAAGGTGATATCGTTGCCATCAATGGCGATGAGATGAGCCCTGCAACCGTACTGACTTACCTGAACAAGGTGGCCGGTGATAACGGTATTGGTCGTGTGGATATCGTAGAAAACCGTTACGTGGGTATGAAGGCCCGTGGTTGCTACGAAACTCCGGGGGGCACCGTGATCCTGAAGGCACACCGTGCGATCGAATCCATCACTCTGGATCGTGAAGCGGCACACCTGAAAGACAGTATCATGCCGAAGTACGCTGAGCTGATCTATAACGGTTACTGGTGGAGTGCAGAACGTAAGATGCTGCAGACCATGATCGATGAGTCTCAGGAGTTTGTGAACGGTGTGGTTCGGGTGAAACTGTACAAAGGTAACGTGATTGTTGTGGGTCGTCAGTCTGAAGATAGTCTGTATGATGACAACATCGTAACTTTTGAAGATGATGCTGGCGCTTACGATCAGAAAGATGCAGAAGGCTTTATCAAGCTGAATGCCCTGCGTATGCGTATTGCTGCACAGAAAGGCCGTAGCCAGCTGTAAGCTGTCTGCGCCTTGTGTCGGGGATTGCTTTGGCTTTCCCGATACAAAAAAAACCGCCGCTGTCGAAAAGATAGCGGCGGTTTTTTTATGCTCTTATTTCTTCTTTAGCTGACAATCGGAGCGAAAGCTAATAGGAATGGGGCATTATAGCTGGATGGCCATTCTTTCCTATAGACTAGTTAAACTGGTTAAGAGGCAGTTTAAGATAAGATACGCCGTTATTTTCCGCATCCGGCAGTTCACCGGCACGGATGTTAATCTGAATAGACGGCAGAATCAGGTTCGGCATCTCCAGGGTGGCATCACGGGTTGAACGCATTTTAACGAAATCTGCCTTACTGGCCTCTTTACCCACATGAATGTTCTGTGCTTTCTGTTCGGCGACGGTGCATACATAGCGAATATCACGGCCTTCCGGAGGATAGTCGTGACACATATACAGCTCAGTATCGTCCGGATAATTCAGCAAGGTATGAATGGAATCATACAGGGTTTCAGCATCGCCGCCGGGAAAGTCGCAGCGGGCAGTGCCCACATCTGGCATAAACAAGGTATCGCCCACAAACAGCTTTCCGGCAATATCATAGGTGACACAGGCTGGCGTATGCCCCGGAGTGTGCAGTACTTTGGCATCCAGATCACCGATCTTAAACTGACTACCAGCAACCATCAGATCATCAAAATGATGACCGTCGGTGACAAACTCATCACCGTAGTTGAAGACTTTTTTGAAGGCACCCTGAACCAGGGTAATGTGTTCGCCGATGGCAATTTTGCCACCCAACTCAGCCTGGATATGCTTAGCTCCACTGATATGGTCTGCATGGGCGTGGGTTTCCAGAATCCATTGAGGTGTCAGTTTGTGGTCGTTAACCCACTGGATCACCTCGTCAGCGGACTCTGTGCTGGTGCTGCCGGATTTATAATCAAAATCCAATACCGGGTCGATAACAGCACACAGGGGATTGTTGCCATCGTGCACCACATAAGTAAAGGTTGAGGTTGCTTCATGGAAGAAAGCTTTGATTATCGGGTTCATCATAGATCTCCTTTCAGCAGCCAGCACATGCGGGTTGACCCACGAGCTGTTACCATTTTCTTCAGTTCTGCCGTATTGCTTATTTAAGACACAGCCTCAACAACCGTTTGTCACTTTTTATTTGGCTTCGGGTTGTCGATGGCTGATGACTCGATTTGATGGAATATTAGCATAT
Organism: Oceanospirillum sp.; assembly: GCF_048265165.1. Classification (GTDB taxonomy): domain Bacteria; phylum Pseudomonadota; class Gammaproteobacteria; order Pseudomonadales; family Halomonadaceae; genus Oceanospirillum. The sequence continues at coordinate 24,358 of NZ_JBLXCD010000006.1, forward strand.
AATCATTTATGATAACAATATTCCAAAAAGTTTTAAAAATAAGGCATCTGATTATGGCATCCACTTCACAAAGACCGGTTCAGGTACGTAAAAAAATACCAACCCGGGCTCAGAGAGTGTTCCCTATTCTTGGTTGGTTAGCCGATTATCGACGTGACACCTTAGTTAATGATGGCCTTGCGGGTGTTATTGTGGCGATTATGCTGGTGCCTCAAGGAATGGCTTACGCATTCCTGGCAGGGTTGCCTCCGCAAATGGGGTTGTATGCGGGAATTATTCCTCTGTTTGTTTATGCGCTTTTGGGCAGTAGTCGCAGTCTTGCGGTAGGGCCGGTTGCGATCGCTTCACTGATGGTGGGAGAGGCCGTCTCACAGCATGCGGTGCCCGGTACAGAACTCTATATGGTCACGGCTATGGTGTTAGCGCTTTTAGTCGGTCTTGTGTTACTGCTGATGTTTATTCTGCGTTTAGGTTCTTTAGTTAATTTTCTCAGTCATTCGGTGATTACCGGCTTTACGGCGGCGGCGGCATTGATGATCGCCTTTAGTCAGCTGAAATATGTGTTTGGGCTGGATTTCTCCCGCGGTCACCACTTTTACGAAACCCTGAATAATCTGGCCATTAACCTGGCTGATTTTAATCCCGTAACTCTTGGGATCGCCCTGCTTGCGGGTTTTATTATGTGGTATAGCAAAAAATATCTGGGAGCTGTGCTTCAAAAATGGGGCGCATCAGCTCTGCTGGCAGGGTCTGTGGCTAAGGCGGGACCCATGTTTGCTATTTTAGCCGGTGTTGGGCTGGTGGTGGGCTTTGACCTGAATAACCAGCAGGGCGTTAAAATTGTTGGTGAGATTCCTGCTGGTCTGCCTGCTTTATCTTTACTGCCCTTTGAAATGGATTGGTGGCTGGGGCTTTTACCTGCGGCGTTATTGATCGCCCTGGTAGGCTTTCTTGAGAGTGTCTCGGTTGGTACTGCTCTGGCCAGTAAACGCCGGGAGCGCATCAGGCCGGACAAGGAACTGGTTGCTTTAGGTTTTGCCAATATTGGTGCTGCTTTTGGTGGTGCTTATCCGGTGGCTGGTGGTTTTGGTCGTTCTATGGTGAATGATGCATCCGGTGCTCAGACCACAGTGGCATCAGTGATAACGGCCTCTGGCCTTGCGCTCACGGTGCTTTATTTCACACCTTGGTTCTATTATTTACCGAAAGCGGTATTGGGGGTCATCGTGATTATGGCCGTTTTACCGCTGGTTGATCTTTCGGGTATCAAAAATACCTGGAATTTTAACCGGGCTGATGCACTGACTTTAGCAACGACATTTGCCATGGTGTTAATAGCTGGTGTTGAGGCTGGATTGTTGGCCGGTATGTTGCTGTCGGTGGCCTTACTGTTGCAACGAACGAGCAAGCCGCACATCGCAGTGGTTGGGCGTGTAGGAGATAGTGAGCATTTTCGCAATGTTAAGCGTTTTGAAGTGAAAACAAACCCCTGCTGCTTAGGCTTAAGGATTGATGAGAATCTTTATTTTGCTAATACTCGCTATATCGAAGATGAAGTAATGGCGATTATTTCTGAGCAACCTCAGTTGCAGCACTTGGTATTGATCTGTAATGGGATTAGCTTTATGGATGCCAGCGCCCTAGAGACCTTGGAGATGATGGTTGACAACCTGCGGGAGTCGGGTATTACCCTGCATCTGTCCGATGTGAAAGGGCCGGTTATGGATCAGCTGCGTCAGACTGACTTTCTGCACCGTCTGAAGCCAGGACATGTCTATCTTAGCACCCACGAAGCGATGCGTGAGCTTTGTGATCTTTAGAGTGAAGGGCTCAGAATTCTGAGCCTTTATGTGGGCCCAGTCTGAAATACCAGATGTGCCGCGATGCTTATTGGGAAGATTGGACCGGGTGCAGCTTCAGCTCTTTTTCCAGGTTGCGAACCAGATCTGCAGCATCTTCTGCATTCCACTCCAGCTGAGCTAAAGCCCGGGAGAAGCCTTCGATAATGGCTTTTTTCTCTTCAGTCTGCGGACAGCTCAGAGCCAGCCGGGTTAGTTCTGAGTTGACAATGCCCAGTGCCCGGGAGCCACTGGCAGTCAGTTCGGCCGCACCTTTAAAAACCTCTGTGTGAGGTTCCAGTAAGTCTCGGGTCAGTTGTCTGGCCCGCTCATTAATATGTTGTGCTAATGGATCCATGTCAGGAACTCCAAATTCCCCCGTCAGAACAAAATCAGATTTCAGCTGCCTCCTGAGTAGATAACAGGCAGTTTTATCGTCAGGCTGATTTTACCGTGGCTAGACTAACGGTAAAGGCATAGCGGGTAAAGCTGTTCTAACATATTGATTTGTAGATAAAGTTTTACATAGTGAAATTTTGTCAAGATACGTAATGCCAATGATGTTATTTTACGATTTAGTCTTTTCAGACCCTGATAAAAGGAGATTTATATGAGGGATGTTGTGGCAGATGTTTATACACCATTATTGGCTGCAGGTGTGTTTTGGATGGTATACCGGTCGGGCTTTATGCGGGCAGGGGCTGTTTTTTTGCCTGTCAGTTTGCTTTTGGTGTTTATCTTCAGTGCACTGGACACTTATTTTGGCTTCTGGAGAAGCTGGGGACTGGATTTCAGTACCCATAGTGCCATCCTGATCCCTTTTTATCAGATGCTGCTGGTTTTGATGTTTTTACCTGACGAGAACGTATCTGAGCCCGCTTTTTGCTGGAAAGCCAGATTGCGACAGGGAGCTGCTCTGATAGCAGCTCTTATCAGTGGTGCAGGTTATGGCGTGCTGATGATAGAGCTGAATTACCACACCCTGGCCGATATTCTCACGACACTGATTAGTATCTATCCGTTGGTGTGGATCTGTTTTCATTTGCTCAGGCCTGTGGCCTTTGCCTATAACCAGCCAGAGGAAAAGCTCTGAGTTATTTGAACTCAGGGTCTCTCTTCTGGAGGTTAGCTTGAACGGCCTCTATCTGATTGGGACTAAATAAAATTCCGCGTTGTAATTTTTCTTCCAATGCCAGTCTTTCAGACGGATTCAGGTTATCTGTGTTAAACAGGTGCTTTATACCTTGTACAGCTTGGGGGTTTTTCAGACTCAGAGTGTCTGCTAATTCCCGTGCTTTCTCTTCTGGGTTGTTTTCAGTTTGAGTAACCAGGCCTAATTGCAGAGCTTTCTCACCGGAAACACGGTCGCCGGTCATCGCCATTAGTTTAAGCTGATCCCGGGCGATAACAGAGGGGACGACAACAGAAATGCCCATATCCGGGATGATGCCCCAGCGAATTTCCATCACCGAGAGCTGACTTTCCGGGTGTGCGATACGGAAATCAGCACCCAGGGCGATCTGCAGGCCACCACCAAAGACATAGCCATTCAGTGCGGCAATAACCGGCACTTTAAGTTGCTGCCAGCCAACAACAACCTGTTGTACATAATTGCCCAGCGCTTTGGCATCTGCCAGTTGGTAATCTTCGGGCGGGCTGAGGAGGGTTTCCACAGCATTGGGGTCTGTCATCACACCCTGAATATCAAGCCCGGCACAGAAATTATCGCCTGTTGCGGTCAGAACCACAGCACGTATTTTGGGATCTGATGCAATCTCCTGCTGAATCTGCAGAATTTCATTGAAGGTTTGCATATCCAGAGCATTCATTTTTTCCGGGCGATTAAAGCGCACAATGGCGATATGACCTGAGCGCTCAAAGGCGATCCGTGTGATATCAGACATAAATCCCTCGTTATTGTTTTCTTGTTTCGTGTTGGTTGCCTGTCAGATACTGCTTATCGATGCCGGTAAGAAGCGATAGGTATCTTCAGACCCAAAGCAGAGCTAAAATCATTTAAACACTTGTTTGAAAATAGCTCAAGAAAGAAGCTGTCGCAATGGTTTATGACGCAGAGACGGATGGGGCTGGAGTTTTGAAGGTCAGGGGCCGCTAATGAGGAGAATAGCCATCGGCTCATTGCCGATGGCTATTATATCCGGCCAGAGAGGTTAAATCAGTTTTGGCCAAGTCCTTTGCCAGCAAACTTACTAGCGATCAGTTCGATCGCGTAACCATCAGGGTCACGCACAAAAGCGATCTCGGTATTGCCACCTTTCACCGGCCCCGGTTCGCGGGTGATGGTGCCTCCGGCTGCACGGATCTTATCGCAGGCGCTGTAAACATCATCAACCTCAATGGCAAGGTGCCCAAAGCCGCTGCCCATATCGTACTCGCTGGTGCCCCAGTTGTACGTCAGTTCGATAACCGTCGTGTCGGATTCATCGCCGTAGCCCAGAAATGCCAGGGTGTACTTGTACTCTTCGTTTTCAGACTGACGCAGTAGCTCCATGCCCATCACATGGGTATAAAACTCGATGGACTTTTGCAGGTCGCCAACCCGCAGCATAGTGTGTAGTAAACGCATAATTTCTCCGCTAATTGGTCAGTTTTTATGTTGACGTTATTCTGTAAAGCTAGGATTGATACTCGTTGAGTGAGTGGGGATGCAGGAGGTAGATTACAATAGAATCCACCACAGAGTAATTAATCACTGTTCGGTTATCGCATTATTCCAATTTTTGGGTATCCATTATTTATACGCACGCTTTTCTATATTTGGAATGTTTACTGTATGTTTCTGGAATAACCCTTTCTCGGCATCTTTATGACAGGCGTTACAGCGACTGCTACTGCCGACATCCGGATTGTCGATGATAAACCGGGTTTTATTGTTCAGTACCTTATCATGCTTTAGTCGCCAGAAACTGAGCTCGGTGATGCGAACCGGGGCTGGTGTCTGCAACCTTTTGGTGAAGTCTTTAAATTGACCCGCATTGTTACTATCACTGGCATAATTCTTCAGATAGTTGAGAATTTCTGCCTGATTCTGATCTGGTGTTGCGGCCTCGCCAAAATGATCGTTCAGGTTGGCAAACAGATTTTGCCAGCTGGCTTTGGGTAGAACCTGAGGGGGGTAAGCGATATGGCAGGCACCGCATTCAAACTGATAGCGCTCATTCAAGGGAAACTCGGCCTGATAGCCGCGATCCTCATTATCGTCTCCTCCCAGTGACCACCAGGCTTGGACTGACGAGGTAAATATCATGGCCGTCAGACAAAAGAGCATGCGCAGCAGGGTCGTGCGGCGGGATAAGCATAAGAACGTCATAGGGTTACCTGTTGATCAGAGTGCAGGGTGTTAGGCCGGAATAAATACGGGCCCGGCTTCTGTTGTCAGACGACGGATCGGATGCTGATAGAGGCGCTGGAGATTCTCTTCTGTCAGCAGCTCTACTTTATCGCCTACTTCCGGCCCGTTACCTTTTTCATCCGTTGGGAAGAGCAGAATCAGCTTGTCGCAGAAGCGCTGGGCCAGGTTCAGATCATGCAAGCTCATCAGTAGTGTACCCGAGTGAGCTTTTACCGAACCGATCAGCTGTTCCAGTAGGCTGACCTGATGGTGCAGGTCCAGGTGATTAGCGGGTTCATCCAGTAGCCAAACTTTAGGCTGCTGCACCAGAAGTGTTGCGATCTTGAGCCGCTGACGCTCACCACCGGAGAGTTGATCGATATTGCGCTGACAATAATCGGTAAGGCCGACCTGTTCCAGTGCTGCCATTGCGATGGCTTCATCTTCTGAGCTTTCCCAGCTGAAGTGTCCCATATGCGGATGTCGCCCCTGGAGTGCGGTTTCAAGCACGGTGGCCGGAAAGGCTGTGCTGTCATCCTGCAGTAAGAAGCCAAGCTGCTGCGCTCTTTCACGGTCTTTTAATTTCTGCAGGGGCCTGCCCTGCAGCAGAATCTCACCTTGATCTGCTTTCCGTAATCCTGCCAGAGTATGTAGTAGCGTTGTTTTACCTGCACCATTTCCCCCCAGAATGCCCCAGATTTCACCACTATTGAGTTGTAGTTGCCAGTTACGGCACAGGGTTTTTCCGCCAATACTTACTGTCAGATTATGACTTGCCAGCAAGGGTGGTGGTTTTTTTCCATCCGGCAATATCCTGTCGCGACTCATATTGTCCCCCGATTGCTTTTCTGTAGTACCCAGAGGAAAACCGGTACTCCGATAAAGGCGGTGATAACCCCCACAGGTAGCTGTTGTGGGGCGATTAGCGTACGGGCAAGGGTATCGGCCAGTAGCAGAAGGCAAGCTCCCGCCAGAGCCGTTGCCGGTAACAGTAGGCGGTGATCGGAACCGATGCTAAGGCGCAGAATATGAGGCACCACCAAACCCAGAAAGCCAACACTTCCGGCCTGGGTAACCGCAGATGCGGTTAATACTGATGCCAGTAAGTACAGGGTGATCTGCAGAGGATAAACGGCGACCCCCAGAGCCTTAGCCTGTAACTCCCCTCTGAGCATCATGTTCAGTGGTCGTGCCAAAAGAGCGCTGATGGTCAGGCTTATCAGCAGGAATAGCCCGTGCCAGCCGGGTAGGGTGGCGCGACTCAGGTCACCCATCAGCCAAAACAGCATCCCGCGTAACTGATTATCTTCACCAATGGAGAGCATAAAGCTGATAACGGCTCCCCAGCCTGCGGCAGTGACAACGCCCGTCAGCAGCAGGCGAGAGGGGGACCAGACTCCACTGGCGTGGGACAAGCCAAAAACCAGCAGCAGGTTCGTTAATGCACCAATAAAGGCACTGCCGGAGACCCAGAAACTGCCCAGCCCCGCCATAATACTGAACAGAGCTCCCACCGCAGCACCGCCGGATACCCCAAGAACATAGGGGTCAGCCAGAGGGTTGCGCAGCAGTACCTGCATCAGGCAGCCGGCCAGCGCCAGTTCAGCACCAACGACGAGGGCTGAAAGAGACCGGGGCAGGCGCAGCTCAGTTATAATGGTGGCAGATAGCGTGTTGACCGGTGAGTGACTTAGTCCGGTGCGGTATTGAATCAGCTGCCAGATATCCGCAATGACCACATCGATACTACCGGTCAGTAGCGATAGCATAAGGCTCAGTATGCAGGCCAGAGCCAGACCTCCAAGCCAGAACAGGGCTCTTAGCTTTTGTTGCTGGCTATAGCTGAAATTTTTACCATGCCTGTCCAGGGTCATGGTTGCCTGCCCATGTTGTGACGGGTCTGCTCCAGTTGTTGGCAAAGACGCTCAGTACCCAATAAAACACGAACGGTCTGACGTTGAATATGCCCGGGTGGAATAAAGTGTAGCTGATGGTTTTCTACCGCCTTAATAGCAGGCCATTTGAGCCATTCGTCCAGCCATTCAGGACGTTCAACACCCATGCCGCTGGCGACAATCGCATCGGGGTTTGCTTTGAGTACGGCCTCTACATCAATACGGGGGGCGATAGTATTCAAGTCAGCAAAGACATTTTGACCACCACAGGCTTCAATCACCTGATTAATCAGGTTTTGCCGGTTGATGGTAATCAGAGGTTGATTCCAGACCTGATAGAAAACGCGAACGGGTGTCTTATGCTGGTATTGGGCTTTAAGCCGGTCCAGTGTATTGCGAAATCGGTCGGCCTCCTGCTGAGCCTGTTTCTGTGTGCCGGCCATCTGTCCGAAGCGTTCAAGGGTTGTGGGGATCTGATCCAGAAAACGGGTCTCTGTAATATAAACCGGTATGTCCAGTTTGCGCAGTTGCTCCAGTGCTGCCGGGTGGTTACCACTTTTCCAGCCTATGACCACGTCTGGGCGGAGCGCGAGAATGCGCTCAATATCCAGTTGAGTATAACCGCCAACCCTGGGCAGGGTTTTAGCCTCATCGGGGAAGTCACTATAATCTACTGCAGCAACAACTTTACTACCTGCTCCGGCAGAAAACAGCAGCTCGGTGACACTGGGTGCCAGGCTGACAATGCGCTGTGCAGGCTGCAGCAGAACCACCTTATTATTAAGGTCATCCTTCAGTTCAATTCCACCGGCACTTGCTGACATTGCGATAGAACAACTCAGCAGAAAAAAAGCAAAAAGTTCTATCAGATAGCCTGAGCCCAGGTTCCGGGGCTGTAAAAGCGGGGCACTCGTGTTCACGAAAACATCCATTATTTAGCTTGAGGGTTAGCGTTGCAGATTTTTTTGCTGCCTTAATCTGACAGAGCCGGCGTTGACAGGAGGGCAAGTTTAGCAAGATCGAATGACGGCTGCACAAAAAGAGCGAGCTGAACTTCTGATACCGTCGTAAGAAGGTGATGCGAAAGAGAGAAGGGGGGTATATCGGTTGTTAACTTGTCGATGCCAGACATAAAAAAAACGGCCCGTAGGCCGTTTCTATACAAGGCAAAAACTTACTTAGCTTTTTTCAGAGCTTTTTTCAGTTTTTTCAGTTTGCCTTCTTGTTTTTCGATCTTAGCTTCGCGTGCTTTGATCTCTTTTTTAACTTCTTTTTTAGCTACCTTAGCCATTGTACTTCTCCTTTCAGATTTAGACCGGTGAAGACTCACCGACTTTGAAAAAAAACGCTGACTGGTCCCGGTGATAATCACCCCAAACCAGAGCGGTAATTGGCAGAGCATTCAGTATTCAGGTGGTTGCCTGATCATCTGGTGTTTTATGCTCTGCCAGAAAACTGCGTATAAAACGGCGAACTTCACGAGCAGCACTGGTGTCAAGTTCATCGCAAAGAGAAACAAAGGCATCCCTTTCCTGCTGATTGATACGGATAATCAGCTGACTGTCTTTTTTCTTCTTTTTTTCTGACGGCATAGGGATGTCCTGCCTGCTTCTTTATTGAATATCTTAATGATATGCAATGTATATACAATAACAATACATTTCTCCCGCATCCGGGTCAAATGACAGTTTTATGACATTGGGGTTTTCTATGGAGGTGTTGACCTGGGACAGGGATATGGCATCTGTTTAACAAAGGCAGTCCGGCAGCAGTTAGCACCGGGTAGTAGCACTGAAAAGTGATTCTGGGAGCGCTCAGAGAAAGTACGCGAAAGTAAGGTTTGCTCTCGCGTTGCGTTACACCTTTATTTATTTGACGGAATCAGATCTCCGTTTTCTCTTTAAATTCACACAGGTCTTCAATCAGGCAAGAGCCACAGCGTGGTTTGCGTGCTACGCAGGTGTAGCGCCCATGCAGAATAAGCCAGTGATGGATATCCAATTTGAACTCTTTGGGGACATGGCGCAGCAGTTTTTGCTCTACCTCATCGACATTTTTTCCTTTGGCGATACCCGTGCGATTCGATACCCGGAAAATGTGAGTATCCACTGCGATGGTGGGCTGACCAAAGGCGGTATTCAGCACAACATTGGCGGTTTTTCGGCCAACACCGGGCAATGCCTCTAGCTCCTTTCGGGTTTGAGGCACCTCGCCGTTGTGCTTGTCCAGCAGTATACGGCAGGTCTTAATAGTATTTTCAGCCTTACTGTTAAACAGGCCGATGGTTTTGATGTACTCCTTCAGGCCATCGACTCCCAAGTCGTAAATCGCCTGGGGTGTATTGGCTACCGGGTAAAGTTTAGCTGTAGCCTTGTTGACCCCGACATCTGTGGCCTGAGCGGAAAGCAGAACAGCAATTAAAAGCTCGAAGGGTGATGTGTAGTTTAGTTCTGTCGTTGGATGCGGGTTGTTATCCCGTAGGCGGGAAAAAATTTCGTAGCGTTTCTCGGCGTTCATAGTAACGACTGTTCTCGAAAAGAAATGGAATTTCTGAAAGCGTTGGGAGCATAGATGCCAGTAGGCCGTCGTTTGCAGCTCTTTGTTGTGCCGGTATTATTTCAGCTGCATCGGTTAAAGCCAAGGAGCAAGGGGTTGTCCTGATCATAAATAAGAGAGAGGTTCCTAAAATAGAATCGGGGTATTCAGCCTTAGTGTTATGTTGTAACATTTCAATTTTTGTTTTATAACGTCAGTCTTTTTAACAAGGTGTTCTGAGTGAATTGTCGGCTCAGGGACTAAATTTTATACTCTTGCTTGCTCGTTGGCTGGTAGCCTACAAAGGATGATTTATGAAATCTGCTGCTGTTTTTAAACACTCTGTCCCTTTTAATTGCTTCTGTAATCAACGCCTGAATCGTATCCAGCACGCCCTTTCCGTGACGACTGCGCTACCTATTCTTACCTTGCTACTGGCGAGTCCTGTTAAGGCTGCTGATCTGAGTGCCCATGAGCATGGTGTCGCTCATCTGGCTCTGGCTCAGGAAGGGCATGAGATTAGCATCAGTTTCACAGCGGCTGCTGATAGTGTGATTGGTTATGAACATAAGCCAACGAATAAAAAAGAGCAGGAAGCGCTTTATCATGCGGATGAGGTGCTCCATCACCCGGAGAAATGGCTGAGTTTACCTGCCAATTGCGAATTGGAAGAACGCACGGTTTCCCTGCCTTTCCTGGATTCAGAGGGGCATAAAGAGCGCCATCATGCACACGATGAGCACGACCATGACGAGCATCATGATGAGCATGGCCATGACGAGCACCACGGTGAGCACGACCATGACGAGCACCACGGTGAGCACGACCATGACGAGCACCACGGTGAGCACGACCATGACGAGCATCACGATGGCCACGATCATGATGAGCATCACGAGCATCACGATGGCCACGATCATGATGAGCATCACGATGATCACGGCCACAACGACCACGACCACGACCACGACCACGACCACGGTCATGTTGATGTTGAAGCCAGCTATACCTTCCACTGTGATAGCGAACAGGTTTCACCTCTTGAACTGAAGCTGTTCAGCCAGCTGCCTTATCTTGAACTGTTGCGCATTGAGGCGGTCTCTGACCGTACTGTTGTGGTTACCGAATGGGAAGGAGATGGAAGTCTTGACTGGTAAGGTGATTATTGATCTTAAGCAGCTGAGTTTTGCCTGGCCCGATCAGGCAAAACCCGCTCTCAGTATTGACGCTTTCCGGCTGAATGCCGGTGAGCGTCTCTTTGTTTATGGGCCAAGTGGCTGTGGTAAAAGTACACTGTTGTCCTTGCTGGCCGGTGTTGTTGTTCCGCAGAAGGGGCAGATCACCATTGCGGGCCAGCGGATCGAAGCGCTAAGTGCCGCTAAGCGGGATCACTTTCGGGCGGATCATATTGGTCTGGTGTTTCAGCAGTTCAACCTGTTGCCGTATCTGAACGTGCTGGATAACGTCACCCTGGCCTGTGATTTTTCTCACCAGCGAGTGGCGAATCTGAAGCAGGCTAAGGTCAGTGCGCTGGATGAGGCAAAACGTTTGCTGAGTAGGTTATTGTTGCCGGAGCCTCTCTGGACGACATCTGTGATGAATCTGAGTATCGGGCAGCAACAGCGTGTTGCAGTTGCACGGGCTTTGATCGGTGCACCGGATCTGATTATAGCGGATGAACCAACATCGGCCTTGGACAGAGAAAGCAGGGATCAGTTTTTGCAGTTATTGATGGCTGAAACAGAACAAAGCGGCAGCTCGCTGGTATTTGTTAGTCATGATGACAGTCTGAAATCTCACTTTGATCGTCATCTGCACCTGCCGACGCTGAACCAGGCGGTTAGCACCGTAGAACCGTCAGAGGTAGAAGGGACAAACAAATGAGCCTGAATCTGAGAACTTTACTGCGCCTGTCGACCCGAAGCTTGCTTAACCGGCGCTTAACGGTTTTTCTGTCGGTGCTGACCATTGCGTTCAGTGTAGCATTACTGTTAACCGTTGAACGGGTGCGTACTGAAGCCCGAACCAGCTTTAACCAAACTATCTCAGGGACGGATCTGATCGTAGGCGCCCCCAGTGGGGATCTTCAGCTGTTGCTGTATTCTGTTTTTCAGCTGGGTAACGCCAATGCCAATATGAGCTGGAAGGCGGCAGAGGAAATTGCTGCCATGCCTGAAGTGGAGTGGACGCTGCCACTGGCTTTGGGAGATTCCCATAAAGGGTTTCGCGTCATGGGTACCGATGCGACCTATTTTGATTACTATAAATATGGCCGAAAACAGTCACTGGCCTTTGCTTCCGGTAAGCGTTTTGATCAGCTTTATCAGGCGGTAATTGGTGCCGAAGTTGCACAAAAGCTAGGCTATAAGGTTGGAGACCGGATGATTATCGCCCATGGTATGGGTAAGCATAGCTTTAAAGAACACGATGATAAGCCCTTTACCCTGGTGGGCATATTGGAGCGTACGGGAACGCCGGTTGACCGGTCTGTGCTGGCCAGCCTTGAGAGTATTGAAGCGATTCACGTTGGCTGGGGTAAGCCGGTACTGGGTGATATCCGCACCCGTTTTGCTGAAAAGCAGGGAGGGAATACTTCGCTGAATATGGAGCAGCTGCAACCTAAAGCCATTACGGCTCTGTTGGTAGGGGTGAAAAAGAAGACCCAATTGTTCAAAGTTCAGCGCCGTATCAATGAAGGTGGGCAGGGACTAAAAATGATCGGTGAGCCGTTACAAGCGGTGATGCCTGCGGTGGCCCTGCAACAACTCTGGAAGCTAGTTGGCGTTGCGGAGAATGCACTGCTCGTAGTAGCGGGTTTTGTGGTGATCAGTGGCCTGGTAGGACTGATGTCGGTAATTCTGACCGGGCTCAATGAGCGCCGCCGGGAGATCGCTATTCTGCGGGCTATTGGTGCAAGACCCATGCAGGTGATGGTATTACTGGTTGCTGAGGCCTTTATTCTGACCCTGCTGGGCCTGCTGATAGGCGCTGGTGTTTTCTATCTGTTGCTGCTTATAGCTGCCCCTGCTGTTTATGATATCTGGGGTATCTGGCTGCCGGTCAGCGGCTTCAGTCTGACTGAATTGAAGCTCCTCTGCGTTATCGCTGTTGCGGGTTTACTGGTGGGGCTCTGGCCTGGATTGCGGGCTTACCGGATCTCTCTGGCTGAAGGTTTATCCGTCAGGCTTTAAATCACTTTTAATGTTGGCGGTAAGTTGCTAAGTAGTATTCTTGATAAGCGCTAAACAGGGTTGATATTATAGCCCGCTCATTGATTGGAAAGGGTTAACGTGTGAGACAGCTGAGTCAGAAGTGGGCGCAAAAGGTTACTGTGCTGGTTATGGTTGCATTGGGTTTGGGTATAGTTCCAGCCTGGGGCGCTCAGCCAGACGGTTTGGATCAGTTGTCTCCTTTAGTGCAATCCCGTTGGAATGAAGATGATCAGCTGTTGGATCTGAGCTGGGAAGATCTGATCCCAGAAGGTTTTCGGGCAGATGCGATTCTTGATCAGTATGACCCGGAAAAAATCGCTCAGTTGACCGATGACGACCCACTGATTATGGAGATCATGGAGAAGCTGCAGAAAGCATATCAGTCGGCTCCGGTTCTTGGTAAGTTGGACGGTATGCCGGTTCGCCTGGGTGGGTACATTGCTCCCCTGGAGATTACCCCTGAGGGGGTGACAGAGTTTCTGCTGGTTCCCTACTTCGGTGCCTGCATCCATGTGCCGCCGCCGCCTTCTAACCAGATTATCTATGTGAAGACTGAGATTCCTATCGCGGAATCCTTACTGGAAGATGCGATCTGGGTGAGTGGTCGCTTATCCATCGACTCCGCAGATACCGACCTCGCACTGGCAGGGTACACGCTTTATTCTGAGCATATCGTGCCTATCGAATATTAAGCTTCTGCTAATAGTGCTGGCTCAAAAGAAACGTTTTCAATTCTGACGCAAAACACCATGAACTGGTAATATCCTTGATAGCCTCATATAGTCAGAGTGGAATGGACTAAGGGATGGATAGGCCTATGCTGTGGCAACCGGTTATTGAATTTTGGTTTAAGGAGCTTTCACCGCAACAGTGGTGGATTAAAGATAACGCGTTGGATCAGATGATTAAAACGCGTTTTGAAGCCACCCTGAATAAGGCGAAGGAGTATGGCTTAGCTGACTGGCGCTATCAGCCTCGCGGCAGATTGGCTGAGATTATTGTACTGGATCAGTTCTCGAGAAATATCTACCGGGATTCGCCGGAAGCCTTTGCTGTCGATGACAGAGCGGTTCAGCTAACGCTAGCTGCCATTGAAGCCGGAGATGACCGCTCACTTACTCGGCAGGAACGCTTGTTTGTCTACATGCCACTGATGCATAGTGAGGATCCGGAAATGCATGCCATTGCTATCGAGGTGTTCAGTGCTCTGGGATTGAAAGAAAACCTGGAATTTGAACGTAAGCATAAAGCTATCATTGATCGCTTTGGCCGCTACCCGCACCGAAATACCATTCTGGGACGGGAATCCACCCCGGAGGAGCTTGAGTTTCTGAAGCAACCCGGCTCCTCATTCTGACTGAGATTCAGCCGTTTACAGATCGCGGCGGATGTATCAGGCTTCTACTTCTATTGGTGTCAGGTGTTTTTCTGCGCCTTTAATTACCGCTTTCGTGAGTTGTTTCAGGCTTTCCGATTTCAGGTTCCACACATGCCAGTAAAGCGGCACATCGATGGTTTGTCCCGATGCCAGTTCTGTCACCGTAGCGTTCTTCGGATCACTCAGATCAAGATAGGGCTGGCTCTGCTGATCCGGCACCATACCCCAGCCAAGGCCTAAATGGATCAGATGAAAGTAGGGGCCGGTGGCGGGTATTCTGTGTTTGGGGTAAAGCGCACCTTCCAGCCCGATATGACGCAGAAAGTGGTTTTGCAGCTCATCCTTATGGTTAAACTCCACCACGGGCGCTTCAGCCACGGCTGACTCGGTGATACCGTCAGGAAAATAGCGGGCGATATAGCCCGGTGTTGCCAGTGCCCGATAACGCATCACACCTAAAGGGAAGCAGTCGCAGCCCTGCATAGTCTGTGAGGAAGCACTCACACAGCCCAATACCTCACCGGTTCTCAGTAGATGATGGGTTTGCTCCTGATCATCAATCTTAATATCCAGTACCCATGGATGCTTATGAACTAAGGGTGCCAGAGCTTCTGGGAACCAGGTATCCAGACTGTCGGCGTTAACCGCCACTGGCATACGGCTGAAGCCTAGCTCTGTGGCTTGATTCAGGCTAAGGCTCAGCTCACCTTCCAGTAGTGATAGTTGATGGTAAAACTTCAGCACCCGTTGTCCCGTCGCCGTCAGTATCAGGGGGGTGCTGCGGATAATGACAGCTTGCCCCAGCTTCTCCTCCAGCTGCCGTATGCGCTGAGATATGGCAGATTGGGTTACATGCAGGCGCTTGGCGGCTTTATCGAAGCTCTGTTCCTCAATCACCGCATGCAGGGCGCTGAGTTGTTTCGGGTCCAGAGACAGGCTCATGGTGTTTCCTTTGCGAGTCTAAGCAGGCTGTTGTCAGTAAGATTAGATATTTTAATGATCAATTAAAATCATTAGTTTTACTTAATTATGGTGTAGGGGCAAGATGCACTTCATTGGTGGTGGGCTCAGACGTGTCCGTGACAGACCGCCCAGAGTTATCCTGTTTATTATTGTGGAGTGTGTGATGAGTGCGGTAGCAAGTGTTTATCTATGGGCCCTGATTAAGGGATTGGGAACCAGTGCCGGTCTTATTATGGCGATCGGTGCGCAGAATGCTTTTGTCTTGACACAGGGGTTGAAGCGCCAGTACCACTGGCCGATTGCCGGTGTGTGTAGCTTTTTTGATGCGGTGCTAATTACTCTCGGTGTCGCCGGTATGGGTGCCCTGATTAGCCAGAATGAACTTTGGCTTAGTGCTGCCCGCTGGGGCGGCGCGGCCTTTCTGTTCTGGTACGGGTTTGGCGCGCTGCGCTCAGCATTAAAAGATCAGAGCCTTGAGGCAGATCGCCAAGGTGCAACCAGTCTGAAAAAGGCCCTGCTGACCACGCTTGCGGTGACCTTGCTGAATCCGCACGCTTACCTGGATACCGTGGTGTTGATCGGCAGTATCGGCGGCCAGTATCCGGAAGATGAGCGTTTCTGGTTTGCCTTTGGCGCAATCAGCTTCTCCTTTATCTGGTTCTTTGGTATCAGCCTTGGGGCACGCTGGCTGGCTCCCCTGTTTCAGAAACCGATCGCCTGGCGGGTGTTAGATGGCTTTGTTTGCCTTGTGATGTGGTCGATTGCAGCGAGCTTGGTGATTGCGGCGGTGTAAATGAAAACGCCCTTAAGGCTAACCTTAAGGGCGCTTCGAGGGGAATAGGGTAGGGGGCTAGCCCTGAGCAGCAGCTTTATGCTGAGCCACTCGATCTTTGATGACCTTTTGATAAGAGACGGTTAATCGTTTCTTTTTCTGCCTTAGTGCATCTATTTCGGATCTCGTTAAGCGTTCTAAAGCCGACGAGATAAGAGGCTTCGTTGGCTGTGAAGGCTGAGGTGTGGATGCCGAAGAGTTTTTGGATTGAGTCACTGTAGCGATCCTCCAGTAAACGAAGCTGTTTTTTAGGAGCCAGAAATTCTTTTGACCGACCTGCATTCACCAGCACGATTGTGCCCAGTACATTACCGCCACTGATCTGAATATAGTTTGCCAGTTCGGCTAATGTCCCACCCATATTGGTTACGTCATCAACCAGAACATAATTTTGACCGGGCTGGACTTGTCCTTCAAAGGAGGGGCGAGCGATCATTCTTTCCATAGGGTCAGCACCGGTGTGAAAAACACGTTCTTGCTGAACAATATCGTCTTCACTTGTACCTTCAAGTATCTCCGCACAAGTTAAGGATAACATCAGGGGTAAGGCGTTGTCGCCTGTGGCCTCTTGAGCGTAGGGCGCGACATACAGACAGCCCGGCGGAAATTGCCCCTGCAGATTGAGCAGAAAATCAAACGCCAGATCGTCGATCAGCTGAAAGGCAGAGTCAGCATCTCCAGCTTTTCCCTTCGGGTAAGCGGGGTGTTGTTTGATCGAGGAATCCTGTGTGAAGCAGTGAAAATGTCGGGCTGATTTTGGGAAGGGATAAACTCTGTCCATACCGAATCCTTGGTGTGGGTTTACGTCCTAGTGTAGCGGCTTTTTTTATGTATTAATCGACATTAAAGATCCCACTTCTTGACAGGATAAGGTCGTTTTTTGAGCTAGCTTTGCTGCAATAGTAAGAACTTGATTCATACAACCTTCCTGACAGATGCAATCTTTACATTCATCTCTTGCTTTGTTGTCCAAACAAGCAAATATGACATTGGTTGGCGTGGAATTTTTGAAGGCAGAGAATTTTTTATGTAATTGAGAGATAGGAAAGTTCATACACCTCTGAATTGCACGCATTGAATCATCCGCATCATATGATCCTTGATATCTTTTTGAGAAATTTTCTGTATTCAGATAAATGTCTTCAGCTAGGTAACCTGCTTTAGATATCAGAGCTTGTTTCCAAAAGAAGTTAAATTCCTCATCTTCACAATCGAAATGATCTGGATCGGCCAATCGCTTCATTCCAAAAGGACTTTCCACCCGGTCGGAGCTAAATTTTAGTCCTTGTGATTTTTGTAAGCGGTGCTCTTTCTCAGCTTCAAAGTCGACCCAAACGCTATCAAATTCAATTCCAAGAGTCAGGCTCATTACAGCATGTGCTGCTTCGTGAATGAGTTTGCACTGGTCTTCAGTTGAAAAACTTTCGATAAGAAACGGCTGATCCATCATTTATTACTCACCCAAATATAATCCCCGCAAATACCCGCAATCCTCTTTCACCTGTTCCGCATAACCTTCACAGGCGTTGATCAAGGCTTCGATCTGATCAGGAAGAACCTCCGACATCGTTTGTTCAAAGTGGGTGGAGCGGCGGTCGCCGCGACAGTGGGCGAGGGCGAGGGCTTGCCCGCAGGTGGCGGCGTATTGTTCAAAGCCGCCTTTGACGGCCTGTTCGCCAAAGACAATATCCTCAGGATCGATGCCTACACGGGCGTGGTGACGGGAGCGAATCAGCCAGTGGCCGTCCTGCCATTCGGCTTCATCCAGTACCAGATCCGGTTTACGCTGCATACGCTGTTGGCAATGCACCGTCAGGTGGGCAGGATTGAGGCGGTTAACGGCGCTCAATTCCGGGAAGTGATACAGAGGTGCGGCATGGCGCTGGCGCTTGATCTCCACCAGATGGCACAGTTCCAGATCATCCTCAGAGGTAAAGTCCTTTGGTCCTACCAGGCAGTAAAAGCGCCGCATATTAACTGAGCCGGTGCCTGCATTCAGGCGCTCGGTAATATCGAGGATGCTGTCATCCATATAGGGTTCAAAGTGATGAGTCAGTTCACGGGCTTCATCCGCTGATAGCGGCTTAAAGCGCTCGGGGCGATCGCGAAAGCGCATGGGTTGTTTGCTAAGATCCACCTCTTTTGCCAGTGAGCTTTTCTCCAGAAACTTCTTCCCGCCCCAGATACGCTTTTTCGCCTTCTTATAGGGGGCGTTCAGGATATGTTTCTTTTTAAAGCTGTCCAGAACCTGATTGCGGCTATCCGCGTCTTCGGCGCATTGCTGACAGGTTTCCCGATACTGTTCCAGAAATGCGGCCATCGCCGTGCGGCTCTGAGCAGTGCTTACCGCCTGATCATCATCCAGGGCTTCTTCTAAGGCGTAACATCCTGCCAGAGCACCTTCAGCAAAATCGACACAGAGGGCGAGACTGGTACAGAAACGCGCTAGATCCCATGCGGCATGGCCGGCACAGGCATCATCAAAATCATTAGGGGCAAAGATCACGCTTTCGCCATGGGCACCTTCTTCACTCAGAAAACCAAAGTTAGAGGTATGGCAGTCACCCATAATGGTGGTCAGCGGAGGCGTTAGCAGAGCTTCCGGCAGTTTCAGGTTGCCTTTAGCCAGATCGGCATAAAACAGCTGGGCGGAACCCCGCAGAAAGACAAAAGGGTTGCTGGCCATCTTGATATGCTTGGTACAACCGAGGGCGGGATCTTTGTGGTCAACCCGTTCCAGTTCCTGGTGGATCAGCTGTTGGCGTTCTATTTTGCTGTCTGTTGTTCTGGCTTGGGCTTTTTTATGTTGAGCGGCGGGCATCTTCGCTTCCTTGTCGATGTTTGACGGTGGCTTTAGGTAATCGTTGAAACATAATCTCTGGCGGGTTAGCCAGAACCTAAATAGTCTAACACTCTTTGGAAGCGGATAAAGGGGCACAAAAAAGGGAAGCGGTAAACGCAGAGTAGGCTATGAAAGAAGGAATGGGCTGGCGAAAGAAGCTTCAGCCGATTACCTCATAGCCAAACCAATCCGGGTGCAGAGGCTTAACCGGTTTATCGGTAGCCGTCAGCTGAATATGCCAGTTTTCCAGCAGGGAGACCAGTAGGCAGTTATCCACATCATGCAGGTTATCTTTGTGCTGATGGCTTGCGGTGGTCAGCAGATGACGTTTTGCCATCTGCTTCGCCTCTTCATCGTTGCGGCAGGCAAAGAGGCCGAAGGCGTGTTGTTCTGCCATCTGATCCGGCTGATAACCGCCCAGATTAACGAAGTAGAGCTTGAGTACGGTCTGAACTGAAGGCTGAACCGGCTCGGCAGAAAGGGAGACCTGATAGCTGCGGCCATCGGCACCGGGCACGGTATCCACGATATGGTAGCTGTCCAGATGCAGGTTGTTTTTGTGGCCATACCACTGCTGAATCAGAGCCGGATAGGTATCTTCGATACGTTCGCCCACCACAAAGCGCAGATCATGTACTTCGATATGACACTGGCCGGCGTGACCACCCAGATAAACCATAAACAACTGTGGCATCGGCTTCCCTCATTCGCTACTATTCGTACTTTTAACCCGTACTTTAAGTCTGTACATTTTAACCTGTATTTTTTAACCAGTAACCCGCACGCGTCGGTCAACGGTTGGCTTGGGCTCATCCACTTTGTTGCGTTCGGCACGGGCTTTCAGGTGGCCATCGACAATGTTCTTCAGGGCGATCAGTAAGCCCATACCAACAAAAGCACCCGGTGGCAGAATGGCGAACAGGAAGCTGTAATCTTCAAAGACCACAATCTTCCAGTTGGCCGCCATAGGGCCAAACAGCAGCTGCATATTTTCAAACAGGGTGCCCTGACCGATCAGCTCACGCATACCGCCCAGCAGAACCAGTACCAGAGTGAAGCCGATACCCATCATAAGGCCATCGGTTGCTGCAGGTATCACTGGGTTTTTACTGGCGAAAGCATCAGCCCGGCCCAGAATCACACAGTTGGTGACGATCAGCGGGATAAAGATACCCAGAATCAGATACAGTTCATAAGTGAAAGCCTGCATCAAAAGCTCGGCACAGGTCACAAAGGAGGCGATGATCATGACAAAAGCGGGCAGGCGTACCTGTTCTGGCACATAATTACGGATCATGGAGACTGAAAGGTTAGAACCCACCAACACCAGAATGGTGGCGATACCTAGGCCCAAAGCGTTTACCACGGAACCGGTGACCGCCAGCAGCGGGCAAAGCCCCAGTAGCTGAACCAGGGCTGGGTTGTTATTCCAGAGACCGTCGGCGGTGATCTCCTGATAGCTTTTTGTAGCGCTCATAATACTTACTCGCTGACGTTTGATGGTTGCTTAGGCGCATCCCGCAAGATTTCACTGTTGGCCGGAGTGGTTTCCAGCAAACGCTCTTTATGTTTGTCAAAGTATTCCAGTACCGCACGGGTCTGACTGACAACTGCACGGGGTGTAATGGTGGCACCGGTAAACTGATCGATCTGACCGCCATCTTTCTTTACTTTCCAGTCTTCAGGGCTGGGATTTTCCAGTGATAAGCCGGTAAAGCCCAGAATCCAGTCGGATTTAGCGATCTCAACTTTGTCACCCAGTCCCGGTGTTTCTTTGTGGTTCAGCACGCGCACACCGGCCAGCTCGCCGTTGCGTTTAACACCCACCAACATATCGATAGTGCCGCTATAGCCGTTGGGGTTGGATACCGGAAACAGCAGCGCCACGGTTGCACCGGCTTTGCGGCCAACATAGATCTGTAGTGGCTCCTTGTTGCCCAGAATCGGGCTGGGTGCCAGTGTCAGGGTGTCGCTTAGCAGATCATTATCAATCTGGTCGGCTGGGAGAATCTCATACAGACTGCGGGTCTGAGACTGACGGATATTCTCAGCAATGCTTTTCTGAGTGCTGACCTGTGTGACTGCGATAACTCCGGCAGTAATGATGGCAAAGATACCCAGACCGATACTGCTGCGAATCACCGACTGCAGCAGAGTGGTTTCTGTTGCGGGCTCTTCATTTTGAGCGTCTGATTTCTGAGGTTCAGGTGCTTTCTGTGGCATGCGATATCCTTACTTCTCGTTCTTAATGCCTTTGCGCGCTTTGTTATGACCAAAGCTGCGGGGCTGGGTGTAGTAGTCGATAAAAGGTGCGGCAAAATTCATCAGTAGAACCGAGAACGCCACAGCATCCGGGTAGTTACCCCAGGTGCGGATCACATAGACCAACACGCCAATACCGATACCAAACCAGATTTTACCCTTGTTACTGGTGGCAGCGGTAACCGGGTCTGTTGCAATAAAGAAAGCACCAAACATGGCGGCACCGGAGAACAGGTGCACCATAGGCGAAGCGTAGTTGCTGGCATCGGTGCCGTAGAACAGCAGCGACAGCACAAACAGGGTGCCCAGCATTGCAACTGGGGTATGCCAGGTGAAAATACGTTTCCAGAGCAGATACAAACCACCCACCATAAAGGCGACCGATACGGTTGCCCAGGCAGACCAGATTTTTTCCGGCTGGAAACCGTTCTGCTGCCAGTATTCATCGGCCATCAAGGTGCCTTTGTGCTTAAAGCCATCCAGTGGGGTTGCCATGGTAAAGGCATCAGGAACATTGACGGCACCGCCAAAGACAGCGGATAGGCTTTGGCTCAGGGAGACACTGTTATCCAGCAAGGCTGTCGGTGTTACCCATTGGGTCATCTCAACCGGAAAGGAGATCAGCAGCAGGGCATAAGCGGCCATTGCAGGGTTAAAGGGGTTATTACCCAGACCTCCGTACAGCTGTTTGGCGATCACAATCGCCACAAAGGTGCCGGTTACCACCAGCCACCAGGGAGCCAGTGGCGGCAGGGCGATGCCGAGCAGCACACAGGTCAGCAGGGCGCTGTTGTCTTTCAGGGCCGGTAGAGGGTTGCGGCGACGCATCTTAAGAATGACCGCTTCAAACAGGAGGCCGGACACCGAGGCGATCAGCACGTTGATAATGGAACCCCAGCCAAACAGCCAGGTCAGTGCCACAAGCCCCGGTAGGGTCGCCAGAATAACGGTCTGCATCACCTTGCCGGTACTTAGCGGGCGGTGCAGGTGGGGGGATGAAACCCGGATAAATGCCATAATCTTTACACCTCGTTTCCGGCAGACTGGGTTAACTGTTCAAGCTTTTGTGCTGCATCGGAATACTTTGTTTTACAACGTTCAACCACCGCTTGCTGATCGCTGATCGCCTGAGCATCACCTAAGGCTTCGGCTTCTGCCAGTACCTTTTCCGCTTTTTTCAGCGCGGTTTTGGTGGCTGCTGCGATAATTTTTGCTTGCTTCAGCGCCTTTTCCTGAGCGTCAGCTGCATTGTCGGTAGAAGCCGTTGGCTGGGATTTTGCTTTCGGTGCTTCAGTAGCCGTATTTTGCAGAGCGGACAATTTATCCGCTGCCTGCTGTGCTTTCTCTTTCACGGTATTGAGCTTGGTTTCACAGGTGGTGATCTGCGCCGCGTCACCGGATTCCTGTGCTGCGGCCAGCTCTTTCTCCGCCTTTTTGATGGCGGCTTTGCTGCCCGCAGCGGCGATTTTGGCCTGTTTCAGGTTTTTTTCCTGGCCTGTATTTGGGGCTGATGCCGGTGCCTGAGCTGTCGATGATGTTGTCGCTTCCTGCAGGGCTGTTAGCTTTTCAGCAGCTTTTTTCGCATTAGCTTTAGCGGTCTCGATGGCTGCTTCTTTAGTCGCAATCTCATCGGTGTCGCCTTGTCCCTGTGCGTGTATCAGTGCTTTTTCAGCTTTCTTAATGGCAGCTTTACTGGCTGCCGCAGCGATCTTAGCCTGCTTCAGCGCTTTTTCCTGTTCTCCGCTTTGTTCTGCAGGAGCTGTTGTCGCCGGAGCAGATGCGATCCCCAGTTGTTGCTCGATATGAGCGACTTTTTCCTGCGCGGCTTTCAGATTGGCTTCCAGTTTTACTTTGTCATCTTCGGAAGCTTCAGCCAGCGCTTTTTCTGCTTTCTTCAGGGCAACGCTGGCGGCAGCCCGCTGGATTTTCAGCTTTTTCAGGGCGGCTTCATCCAGACCGTTGGGGTTGGTGGCCGGTGCGGCAGCCGGTGCAGCTGTACCTGCAGAGGCTCCACCGCTGAGCTGGGCATCAATAGATGCGACCTTATCCTGTGCGGTTTTCAGATCGGCTTCCAGTTTGCTGCGGTTGTCGTCCGTCGCCTCAGCCAGTGCTTTTTCTGTTTTCTTCAGGGCGACACTTGCGGCGGCGCGCTGAATCTTAAGCTTCTTAGCCGCTGCTTCATCCAGGCCATTCGCTGCCGGGGCCGGTGTGGGTGGCGCGGTAGATGCTGTTTTAGCCGCTGCAGCTGCCATACGGGCGTTACGGGCGGCGATCTTCTCGGCTTCTTCCCGTTCCAGTCGGGCCTGACGCTGTTCAAAGCGGATCTTGGCGCGCTCTGCTTTTTTCGCTTCTTCCTGCTCGTTGCGGATCTCGGTTTTGGCAAAGCGGTAGTACTGTACCAGTGGAATACTGCTGGGGCAGACATAGGCGCAGGCCCCGCATTCGATGCAGTCGAACAGGTTGAATAGTTGCGCTTTTTCAAACTCTTCAGCTTTGGCAAACCAGTGCAGCTGTTGCGGCAGCAGCTCAGCAGGGCAGGCCTGTTCGCACATGCCGCAGCGGATGCAGGGGCTTTCCGGTTCCGGGTCAGGGAACTCCTGATGGGTCGGAGCCAGCAGGCAGTTGGTAGTTTTTACTACGGGTAGCTGATCACCGGTCAGGGTAAAGCCCATCATAGGGCCGCCCATCACCAGACGGCTGGCAAGAGAGGCATTGAATCCGGCGTAGTCGAGCAGCTCACGGATCGGTGTCCCCAGTCGTACTTCCAGATTCTGGCGGCGGGTCATGGCGTTGCCGGTCAGGGTGGTGATACGGCTGATCAGTGGCTCGCCAAGGGTTACAGCTTTAGCGATGGCGATGGCGGTGCCGACGTTCTGACATACCACGCCGATATCGGCAGGCAGACCACCGGAAGGTACTTCACGACCGGTCAAAATCTGGATTAGCTGTTTTTCCCCGCCAGAGGGGTATTTTGTCGGGATGACAACAACATCAATATGGGTGCCCTGAGTTGCCGCTTGCAGGGCTTTAATCGCGTCCGGTTTGTTATCTTCGATACCGATCAGGCAGCTACTGGGGTCAACCAGTTTACAAAGAATCTGGGCTCCCAGTACTAGCTGCTGCGGATAAGTTCGCATCGCCATATCATCGGCAGTGATATAGGGCTCACATTCTGCGGCGTTGATTACCAGAGTATCGATGGCATGACGTTCGCGGGTGCGGGCCTTTACTGCCGTCGGGAAACCTGCTCCCCCCATGCCCACAATTCCAGCCCTGGCAATGGCATTCAGCAGGGTATCAGTATCAGCATTCTGCCAGTCACTGATCGGCTCAAGCATTGCCCACTCATCTTTACCATCGGACTCGATGGTGATGCAGAGGTCGTCCATACCAGAGGGGTGAGGAATCGGGTGTTCGCCGATGGCAGTGACGGTGCCTGAGATGGAGGCGTGGATATTGGCACTGATCAAACCATCTGCACGGGCGATCAGCTGGCCGGTTTTAACACGCTCGCCCACGCTGACAACAGGTTCCGCCGGTGCGCCAATATGCTGTTGCAGTGGCAGAATAACTCTTTGTGGCAGAGGGGCCTGAACCAGGGGCTGTTGTACCGATTGTTGCTTGTTCTCTTCCGGGTGAATACCACCATGGAAATCCCAAAGTGTACGCATCAGGCGGTTCCTCCGGTGACAGAGGTGTCGGAACTGGTGGCAAAAACCTGATCTTCAAAGCGGGCATTAGGGCCCTGAGGGCGATTCCAGCCCCAATTTTTTACGGTGGTTTCAACAGGTAGCATATCGATACAGTCTACAGGGCAAGGCTCAACGCACAGGTCGCAGCCGGTGCATTCGGATTCAATAACGGTATGCATTAGTTTGGTGGCACCGACGATGGCATCCACCGGGCAGGCCATAATACATTTTGTGCAGCCAATACACTCATCTTCTCGGATATAGGCGACTTTTTTTACACCTATGGTATCCGGGTCCGCATCCAGAGGCATAGGATCGCGGCCGAGCAGGTCGGCCAAGGCTTCCATGGTGCTTTCGCCACCCGGCGGGCATTTGTTGATATCTTCACCATTGGCGATCGCTTCGGCGTAGGGGTGGCAGCCAGGATGACCACACTGACCACATTGAGTTTGTGGCAGTAGGTTGTCGATCTGATCAACAATAGGGTTGCCTTCGACTTTGAAGCGGATCGAGGCGTAACCCAGCATGGCACCGAACAGGGCTGCAAGGGTCAGCAGTCCGATTACGGCAGCTAAAACAGGATGTTGTGAAAGAAGCTCAGTCATCTGTTTGTCCGGTCATAACGATTATCTGATGGTGCGGTTTGAAAGCGTTTTATTGGGTAATGATGCTGCTGGATTAAATGGCGTTTAAAGCTGAACCAGTCCACTAAAACCCAGGAAAGCCAGAGACATCAGGCCAGCGGTCACCATGGCAATTGATGACCCCTGAAACGGTGCAGGAACATCGGCCACTGCAATACGCTCGCGCATGGCTGCAAAAAGAACCAAAACCAGAGAGAAGCCAACAGAGGCACCAAATCCATAAATTGTCGCTTCAACAAAACCGCTATTGCGATTCAGGCTGAGAAGGGCGACACCCAATACAGCGCAGTTGGTGGTGATCAGTGGCAGAAAGATACCTAAAACCCGGTAGAGTAGAGGGCTGGTTTTACGCACCACCATCTCGGTGAACTGCACAACCACGGCAATCATCATAATAAAAGCGATGGTTTTCAGGTATTCGATGCCCAGAGGCTCTAAAACAAAGTGATAAACCAGATAGCTGCTGGAGGATGATAAGGTCAGTACAAAGGTGGTAGCCAGAGACATGCCCATGGCCGACTCCAGCTTGTTGGATACGCCCATAAAAGGACAAAGCCCTAGGAACTGAACCAGGACAAAGTTATTTACCAGAATGGTACTGATCAGAAGCAGAATGTATTCAGTCATCGCCTATCTTCGTCAAAGGTTTGGGGTTAATCTCAGGTAATATTATATGGTGTTTTATGCATATTACGCTGACACGAATCAGCCCCAGGGTAAACGGACGGATCTTAGCTTAAAGCGGCACTATTATCTTTTTTTATGTTATTACCTACAAGAAAAAAGGCAGTGTTTGTTAGAGGATTTAGTTATATGTAAATGATGCATATTCCCAATGGCAGATAAAAAAACAGAGGCCTATGCCCCTGTTTTTTATAATGATTTATAGACAGGAAGTCAGCAGGTCTTTATTTGACCCGCATGCCATTCTCAGCGCCTTTATCCGGTGTCAGCAGGAAAATATCTTCACCACCGGGGCCTGCCGCCATCACCATACCTTCGGATAGACCGAAGCGCATCTTACGGGGTTTCAGGTTGGCTACCATGACTGTCTGGCGGCCGACCAGATCTTCCGGGTTATAGGCAGACTTAATACCGGCAAAGACGTTGCGGGTTTCACCGCCCAGATCCAGTGTCAGCTGGATCAATTTGTCAGCACCTTTAACATGATCTGCTGCAACGATGGTCACAACGCGAAGATCTAGCTTGGCGAAATCATCAAACTCAATTTCGTCACTGATCGGATCTTCTGCCAGAGGGCCTGTTGGCTGCTCTTTCAGTTTCTGCTCCTCCGCCAGTACCTCTTTGGAGGCTTCGATCATGGCATCGATCTTGTCGCTTTCAACACGAGTCATCAGAGGCTTGAATTTGTTGATCTCGTGGCCCAGCAGCAATTCCTTACGGGCATCCCAGTTCAGGTTATCCAGATTCAGGAAGGCGGCAGCCTGTTGGCTCATGACCGGTAGTACCGGTGCCAGATAGGTGATCAGTTGGCGGAACAGGTTGATACCTACCGAACAGATATCCAGTACTTCCTGCTCTTTGCCCTCTTCCTTGGCCAGAGACCAGGGGGCTTTATCAGCGATATAAGCGTTAGCCGTATCGGCCAGCTCCATGATCAGGCGGATAGCACGGCCAAAGTCACGGTTTTCGTAGTGTTCAGCGATCTGATTACCTACTGCAACCGCTTCGTCCAGCATCGCTTGTTCGGCACAGGTATCAGACAGCTTGCCACCGGACTTCTTCACGAAGCCTGCACAGCGGCTGGCGATGTTAACCACTTTGCCGATCAGGTCCGAGTTCACGCGGGCGGTGAAATCCTCAAAGTTCAGATCCAGATCTTCCGGGCGGCTGGTCAGCTTGGCGGCAAAGTAGTAACGCAGGTATTCCGGGTTAAGGAACTCTGCGAAGGTTTGCGCCTTAATAAAGGTGCCACGGGATTTGGACATCTTCTGACCGTTAACGGTCAAAAAACCGTGGGCGTTAACCGCTGTTGGCTTGCGGAAATCCGCACCCTCCAGCATGGCAGGCCAGAACAGAGCGTGGAAGTTGATAATGTCTTTACCGATAAAATGGTATAGCTCAGCATCGGAATCTTTGTTCCAGTAGTCATCAAACTCCAGATCGTCACGGCGGGCGCACAGGTTTTTGAAACTCGCCATGTAACCGATCGGTGCGTCCAGCCAAACGTAGAAGTATTTGCCCGGTGCATCAGGAATCTCAAAGCCGAAGTAAGGCGCATCCCGGCTGATATCCCATTCATGCAGGCCTGCTTCTAACCACTCTTTCAGTTTATTGGCAATCTGTTCATGCAGTGTTCCACTCTGGGTCCACTCGGTGAGCATGTCCTGGAAATCCTGCAGCTTGAAGAAGTAGTGCTCGGAGTCTTTTTCAACCGGTGTTGCTCCGGAGATGGCCGACTTAGGGCTGATCAGCTCAGCCGGTGTATAGGTCGCACCGCAGGCTTCGCAGTTATCACCGTACTGATCCTCAGTTTTACATTTCGGGCAGGTACCCTTGATAAAGCGGTCGGCTAAGAACAAACCTTTTTCAGGGTCGAACATCTGCGTAATGCTGCGGGTGGCGATATGACCCGCATCACGCAGGCGTTTGTAGATCAGCTCAGAGAACTCACGGTTTTCTTCAGAGTGGGTAGAGTAGTAGTTGTCGAAGTTCACCAGAAAACGGTCAAAGTCTGCACGGTGTTCGGCGTTAACTTTGTCGATCAGCTGTTGAGAGGTGATACCTTCCTGCTCAGCGCGCAGCATAATAGCGGTACCGTGTGCGTCATCGGCACAAACATAGGAACACATGTGGCCACGTTGTTTCTGAAAACGAACCCAGATATCAGTCTGGATATATTCCAGCAGGTGTCCCAGGTGAATGGAGCCGTTGGCATAAGGAAGTGCGCTGGTCACTAGGATTTTACGAGCTGATGACATGGTGTCTCTTTACGCTTCTGAGTTGAACGGATTGGGCTGCTTCTGTGTTTCTGTTTCATTGCGACTGATGCCTGAAAGATTCAGGCTCAGCCACGTTGAGCAACCGGTGAAAAAAGTAATCCGCTAACTATAGCGACTGAGCGGATTTTTTTCATCTCTGTATTACCTTTTGGGGCCGAAAATCAGGTGAACTGTTTTTCATCATATAAAATAGGGTTTATTAACCAAGTTCTTTACTGGGTTATTGCCTGTGGTAAGCTAGCCTGAATTTTAAAACGAAGTTCTAACGCCTTGTTTTTGGCAGGTGTTTGCGATGTTGAGCCTGAGTGCCGTGTCATTGCTTCAGGCATATTCATATAGAGATTCAGACAGAGGTCGTTATGCTGGAAGATGTAAAAAAAATTGTTGCGGTGGCGTCCGGTAAGGGCGGTGTCGGTAAATCCACGGTTACCGCTAATCTGGCGCTGGCGATGGCGGCTAAAGGTTTTAAAGTGGGACTTTTGGATGCCGATGTTTATGGTCCGAGTCAGGCACTGATGCTGGGTGTGGCGGATGGAGTTCGTCCTCAGACCACCAGTGGCAATAACTTTGGTCCTATTGAGGCCCTGGGGCTTTATACTATGTCGATGGCTTATCTGGTGACCGAGAAAACGCCTATGGTTTGGCGGGGCCCTATGGTCAGTGGTGCCTTCCAGCAGATGCTGACGCAAACTGACTGGCCGGAACTGGATTATCTGTTTATCGATATGCCGCCGGGTACCGGTGATATCCAGCTGACACTGGCGCAAAAGGTGCAAGTCAGTGGTGCGGTAATTGTGACTACGCCTCAGGATATTGCTTTGCTGGACGCGAAGAAAGGCGTTGAGATGTTCCGCAAGGTGAAAATCCCTGTGCTGGGTGTGGTGGAAAATATGAGTCTGCATACCTGTAGCGAATGTGGTCATACGGAGCCGGTCTTCGGTGAGGGTGGCGGTGAACGTATCGCGAAAGAGTACGATACGGTTCTTTTGGGGCAGTTGCCGCTAACATCGACCATTCGTGAGCAGGCCGATGGCGGTAAGCCATCGGTTGTTGCTGAGCCGGATGGTCAGATTGCAGGCTTTTTCTCGGAGATCGCTGATAATGTCATCGCTCAGTTGGCAGAAGCGGAACAGGACGTACCGACCATTACTTTTGGTGATTGATCTCACTCACTGAGGCTCTGATCCTTAGTGACAAAAGAGAAACGGGGTAGCCGAAGTCGATTCAGCTGCCCCGTTTTTTTATTTGTTGTTTGTGGCAAGGAGCTTTAATAGCTGTGCTGCTTACTTTTTAAGTCGGACGATTCAGTTTAAAGACTTCCCCTAAGCTTGCGTATTCACCGCCGCCCAGCCTTGCTAGCGGCTGCATTTTAGCCGCGTCTACCCTGGTACGACCTTTTTCATCCTGCTCTACCAGGTCATCCCGGACATACAGCGCTTTGACCTCACAGTAGAAGATCGCCTGTTTGTTGGGGCCGACTTCGTGCAGATCCGTTAGCTCCGCCAGCATGGCGACCGGTGCCTTCTCAAGCCGGGGCAGATCCCAGCCCGGTTCATTCACCAGCGGGTGCTGGATTTTATAAAGCTCAGAATCACCATAGTCCAGGGTGCGGGCGGTTTCGGTAACTTCTTCTGCCTGATCGACTGAAGGAATGTGGATAACCAGTTGCTTGCTTTGACCTAAGTTGTGTCGGGTATCCTTGGGTGAGCCGTCTGGCTTTTTACCGGCGGAAAACATGACCAGAGGTGGGTTGCTGCAGATAGCGTTAAAGAAAGAGAAAGGAGCCAGATTGTAGCCGGAAGTCTCGTTGGCGGTGAGCACCCAGGCGACCGGACGGGGAATAATAGTTTGTGTCATCAGATGATAAGCCTGATTCGGGCTTAAAGTGTCGAAATCGATATGCATGGTAGATCCTTGGTATCGCAATGAACGTGAGTATTTAAACAGGACTTTTTAATTTCTGCTGGGCTAAGGCAGTTTGCACTCTGCGTGCTCTGGCCGCTAGAGTACAGATTATTATCCTGATACAGGTTGTCTGATAAACGGTGCTTTTGCATTGCGAATCAACCCTGTATCATTTAATTGCTTTTTTAAATCTAACACGTAGGAAATTTATGGCCATTAAGTCTGATAAGTGGATTCGCCGTATGGCGGAGTCTGACGCTATGATTGAGCCGTTTGAGTCTGAGCAGGTACGTTACGTTGATGGTCAGCGTGTGATCTCCTTCGGTACATCCAGCTATGGTTATGATGTCCGTTGTGCTAATGAGTTTAAGGTGTTTACGAATATCCACTCGGCAACGGTTGACCCGAAAAATTTCGATGAGAACAGCTTTGTCGATATTAAAAGTGATGTCTGTGTTATTCCACCTAACTCTTTCGCGTTAGCGCGGACGGTTGAGTATTTCCGTATTCCCCGGAATGTACTGACTGTTTGTCTGGGTAAGTCCACCTATGCCCGCTGTGGCATTATTGTTAACGTGACACCGCTTGAGCCTGAGTGGGAAGGTCATGTAACTTTGGAGTTTTCCAATACAACGAATCTCCCTGCAAAGATCTATGCCAATGAAGGTGTGGCTCAGATGCTGTTCTTTGAGTCTGATGAGGTTTGTGAGACTTCATATAAGGATCGCGGAGGCAAGTATCAGGGGCAGGTGGGCGTGACACTGCCCAAGACTTGATGGCGGTTTTGATAGGTATGGTATGAAAGCATCCGGTTTGGGTGCTTTTTTTTGGTCTTTTTGAGGGTTTTTTCAGCGCTTTGCCTGCTACTTAGCGGAGATTTATAGCGCTCTTTGGGGCTTATTCTGAATTCTGGTAATACTTCTGCTGCATGGCACTACGAAAACCGCTTGCGAGAATCTGTCGGATTGCTTCTGAGAAGCGCTGACTGCTTTTCCCCCAGTTGCTTTTTTTAGAGAAGCCAATGTACAGCGGCGTATTGCCCTCTGGGTTATAGGGCGCTTTGACCAGCTCCTGATGCCAGTCACTGCGGGCCAGTTCAAAGTCTGCCTGGCAGTCAGTGCCTATGTAGCTGTCAATTCTGCCCAAAGCTAATAGCGGTAAAAGTACGCTTTCCTGGGTCAGCTGAGTTTTCTGTAATCTGTTGTTTTGGTCAAATTCAGGGTAGTAAGCGGAGCCCCTGACCATGCCAATATTAAGTTGGTTAAGCTGCACCTGATTCTGTAGGCGCTTTTCTTCGCCTCGGCGGACATAGAAGCGGGTTGAGCAGGTAAAATAGGCAGGCTTGATATAGTGAATGTACTGTTCTCGATCCTGTTGCCATGCGAGCCCGCTCATGGCGTCAATATCGCCGGTTTTTATCAGATCAAGGCAACGCTTCCAGGGGCAGTGGATATACTGGATCTTAATATCCAGTTTTTTACTGAGCTGCTGCCAGAGGTCGTTATCAATACCGGTTACCTGATGTTCTTTGATAAAGCGAAAGGGCTGCCAGTTGTCTGCCCCTATTCGGAGCGTCTCTGCGGTTACCTGGGTCGAGGTGCTGACCAGTAATGCCAGTATGAGACTGTTCAATAAGTGTCGGATGGTCATCAGTATCTTTCAGTATCTGGCGGGGTGTTCTGCCTTAAACTGGGTTCTGCTCATGTGGCTGTTATTATTTGGTCATAAGGATATGCCATAACGATAGCTGGGGGCTAGCCTGGGCATTAAAATTAACAGCCAGTTAAAAACCTTTTACCTTTTCTCCAGCAAGCATAGCTTTTACCAAAATGACGGGTTCTTCTTTGTCTTTCCGGCGTACAGGTTCAATTCTGAGTAGTAGGTTATCCCAGTCCTTAGCCAGCCAGACCAGGTGCTCAACATCCATTTTCGAGTGTCGCAGGCTTTCCAGCTTAATTGTGTTGAGCTTTCCCATCGGTGTTTGCAGGATTTCTTCGCCAACAACCCGAAAGGTGAAGTATTTGATTTTTCCGCCATCAGCTACCGGATACTGAAATTGCTTTTGTTTCGGGTTCTCCAGCAGGTTGTAACGTAGTTTAAGCTGGTAACTGAGCAGATCCTGGGTGCCTGGTGGTATATCCATTTTCCAGGGTTTGTTATCGATATCGTTGGTCACCCGGTGCTGATCCCAGTGAAAAATGACCTGCTGTTCCTTAGTCTTACCAAAAACACGCTGATAGCGGCGATAAAGCAGAGGTTTGAATTCGGTATCCGGGTCGAGAAGGAACGTGCTGGTTTGTTGAATGCGTGCAAACCAGTTCTGAGCACGAAAATCGAGTACCCATTCGCCATTACTGTTCTGAGACAGGGCGCGTTCAGCTTCAACATCAATGTTAAAACCGAGTTTATAGGTAGTTTTATATGTAGCCTGATAAGGCGTTAGGGGAGGAAGCGCGAAGCTGGGAACTGCCAATAGCCCTAGGGTTAAAAGTAGTATCCATTTCAGCATTGCACGCCTCCTTTGTGGGTCAGGTACTCAATTAAGGCAGGGCTTACTCTTCGGAGAGCTCTGCGTGCAGACGGGGAACCCTGCCTTCCAGGGATACACCGTCCATATGAGGGATGCCGTTTTCCAGTTGAACGCGACCTTCCATAAACCACTTAATTGCGATCGGGAAGATTTTATGTTCCTGGGTCAGCACCCGCGTAGCCAGTGCTTCCGGTGTGTCGCTCTCTTTAACCGGTACCGATGCCTGAATAAAGACGGGGCCTCCATCCAGCTCTTCTGTTACAAAGTGCACGCTGGCGCCATGCTCTTTATCACCGGCTTCAATGGCTCGCTTGTGTGTGTGTAGCCCCTGATATTTAGGCAGTAGAGACGGATGAATATTGATCATCTTGCCGCTATACCGACGGACAAAGTCAGGTGTCAGGATGCGCATGAAGCCTGCCAGAATTACCAGATCAGGTTCAAAATCGTCAATTTTACGAATCAGATTAAGATCGAAAATTTCACGACTCTTGAACTCGGTATGATCCAGCACTTCGGTATGAATACCCGCTGCCTGAGCACGCTCAAGCCCGAAAGCATCAGGACGATTGCTGATGACTGCACTGATATGGCCGGAGATATCTCCGGCATCAACGGCATCAATAATCGCCTGCATATTACTGCCACTACCTGAGATCAGAATAACGATTGAACCGGACATTACTTGTTCAGGCCCTGCAGTTCTACCTGTTCTTCGTCGGCAGACGCTTCAGCAATATGGCCTATCTGCCATGCTTGTTCACCTTCAGCGTTTAACAGCTCTATCGCTTGCTGAGCCTTGTCCTGATCAACCACGATGATCATACCTACACCGCAGTTCAGGGTGCGATACATTTCATATTCGTCAACATTGCCGCCGCGCTGTAACCAGTTGAAGACCTCAGGGCGTTGCCAGCTGTTCAGGTCAACAACTGCTTTTGCATTTTCAGGCAGTACGCGGGGCAGGTTTTCCTGCAGGCCGCCACCTGTGATGTGCGAAATCGCATGAACCGGTAGTTCACTGATGAGTTTCAGGACGGGCTTAACGTAGATACGGGTCGGAGCCATCAGGGCATCTGCCAGTGGCTGCCCATCAACTTCTTCGTTCAGATCTGCATTGGTGACTTCGATGATCTTACGGATCAGCGAGTAGCCATTGGAGTGCGGGCCGCTGGATGCCAGGCCGATCAGTGCCTGGCCTGTTTTTACATTCGAGCCGTCAATCACTTCGCTCTTTTCAGCAACACCGACGCAGAAACCAGCAAGATCGTAATCCTCGCCTTCATACATACCCGGCATTTCAGCCGTTTCACCGCCTACCAGAGCTGCGTTGGATTGCAGGCAGCCTTCGCCGATGCCGTGTACTACGTCTGCTGCGATATCAACATTCAATTTGCCGGTGGCGTAGTAGTCCAGGAAAAACAGAGGTTCCGCACCACACACAATCAGATCGTTTACACACATAGCCACCAGGTCGATACCGATGGTGTCGTGTTTTTTCAGATCCATCGCCAGGCGCAGTTTGGTACCTACGCCATCAGTGCCGGATACCAGAACCGGCTCGCGGTAACGGGTGGGCAGTTCGCACAGTGCGCCAAAGCCACCAAGGCCTCCCAGAACTTCCGGGCGGCGGGTTTTTTTGGCTGTGCCTTTAATGCGCTCAACCAGTGCGTTGCCGGCGTCGATATCAACGCCCGCGTCTTTGTAACTAATCGATTTTTGCGTGTCGGTGCTCATGAAGGATCCTGTGGAATCGCAATAGGATAATCAGCGCGGGATTGTACCCTACCTCATCGCAGGGGTCACTCGCTTTGGTGGCGAGTTGCCGCTTTTAGGCGATCATATTTCACCCCTTGTACAGACGGTTGTTTCTGTTGTTCATTTGCAGGATCGTATACAGGCGGATTCTTTTATTGCTGCGGGCTGTGCTGATTAAGCGCATCAGGTAGAATGTGCTCAATCGGTAATGCCAAGTTAATGAGGTTGACATGTTTAAGGGTTTGATTCGCAGCTTGGTGGCTGTGTCGTTGGGAGTTTTTGTATCGCTTCCGGCAATGGCTGTCCAGGTCGAAGAGCTGTTTAAAAGTGAACGCCTTGTGCCTGATCAGTCTGCTGAACAGCGATCTGCTGCTGTAAAGGACGGGCTGGAAGAGGTGTTGATTCGGGTGTCTGGTCATAGAGAGACGCTGGAGCATAACTCTGTGCAGGCTTTGTTACAGCAGGCTGAAAGCTATCTTGCACAGTTTTCTTATAAGGTAAACGCTCAGTCAGAACAGAAGCCTTATCGCTTGAATATGCAGTTTGATGGCCCGTCTCTGATTAAAGCTCTGAGTAATGCGCAGCTATCTGTGTGGGGCGGTAATCGTCCCAGTGTGCTCACATGGCTGGCGATTCAGGGCCCTAATGGCCGCTTTATTGTTAATAGTGAAAATAACCCTCTATTGGCAGAGGTATTTGAGGCTGAGGCTAAGCGAAGAGGTGTTCCTCTTGTCTTGCCGTTGTTGGATCTGGAGGATGAGCGCCTGGTCAGTGTGAGTGATATTTGGGGGCAGTTCAGTGATCGTATCAGTGCTGCTTCAGTTCGTTATTCACCCGATGCGGTTTATAGCGGTCGTTTTTATCGCTCATCTTCCGGCTGGAATGCTCATTGGCAGTTGCAGGTTGGCAGTCAGCGTCAGGTTATTAGGTTGCAGGCCGACCAGGTAAGAGAGCTGTTTGCTAAATCTGCAGACGCGCTGGCTGAAGTTCTGGCTGAGAAATATGCGGTTATTGTCAGTGGTGCCAACTCTGGCGATTATGCGTTTAAGGTTGTCGGGCTTAAGTCTGTCGCTGATTATGCAAAATTGAATCACTATCTGAATAGCTTGCAGGTGGTGGGAAGGGTAGAAGTCGCTCGTGTTGATGAAACAAGTGTCGCTTACCGGGTAGCCCTGAAGGGTGCTGTCAGTCAGTTTTTGTCTGTTCTGGCATTAGACTCTTATCTGGAGCCTGATCATTCGGGATTTGAGGGAGTGGAGCAGAGTTTCTTCTGGCGACCTTGATAGTCCTGCATCTGTTGAAATATGGGGCAGGTCTGCTTCGGGCTGTGACATGATAAGGCTGATGTAATACATCGGCCTTTTTTCTATTTTGAATTA
This sequence comes from Oceanospirillum sp., assembly GCF_048265165.1. GTDB lineage: Bacteria > Pseudomonadota > Gammaproteobacteria > Pseudomonadales > Halomonadaceae > Oceanospirillum. Next base: position 60,338 of record NZ_JBLXCD010000006.1, read on the forward strand.
TCTTAAGGGGAATGTGATGGGAAGTGTACAGCAGCGCATCATTGTTATTGCTTTGATTGCAGCGTTTGTTCTTTTATATCTGCTCCAGCCTATTCTGATGCCGTTTTTGACAGGTATGTTGCTGGCCTATATGGGTGACCCCTTCGCTGACTGGTTGGAAGAGCGGGGGTTGACCCGTCGCATTTCAGTTGTCGTAGTGTTTTTATCGCTTTCGCTTATGTTTGTGTTGTTTTTGCTGTTTCTGATTCCGCTACTGGGTAAACAGCTGTCACTGATTCAGGAGTTTATTCCTGTTGCGACAAATTGGCTGAAATCAACAGCCTTGCCCCTATTGGAACAATATACCGGTGTTGAGGCGAATGCTTTTGAGCTGGATGCTATTCAAAAAGCGATTACCGGGCATTTAAGTCAGGCGGGGTCGCTGGCTGGGGCTATTATTAAAGAAGTAGGGCAGTCAGGTATGGCGCTGATTGGTGCTGTGATTAATATCGGTTTGATACCTGTGGTAACTTTTTATCTTCTGCTGGACTGGGATCACCTGAAGCTTAAAGTGCTCAGCCTTTTCCCTCGCCGTTATCAGGCTAAAACAGAGGCTTTGGCACTGGAGTGTGATGAGGTTCTGGGCTCCTTTATCAAAGGGCAGCTTCTGGTGATGTTGTGTCTGAGTATTATCTATGCGACAGGCTTGTGGCTAGTGGGGCTTAAATTGGCGCTTCTGGTTGGTCTTATTGCCGGGCTTGCCAGTATTGTTCCCTACCTTGGGGCTATTATTGGTATAGGAGCAGGCTTGTTAGCAGGCTGGTTTCAGTTTGGTGACTGGTTGCCACTGGTATGGATTGCGCTTGTTTTCGGTGTTGGTCAACTGCTGGAGAGTTTTGCGCTGACACCTCTGTTAGTGGGCGATAAAATTGGTTTACATCCTGTGACTGTGATTTTTGCCATTATGGCAGGTGGTCAATTAGCCGGTTTTGTTGGTGTTCTGATCGCCTTGCCTGTGGCTGCAGTTGTAATGGTGCTGTTGCGCCATTTGCACGATTATTATAAAGACAATGATGAGCCTAATACGGCGTGTCTTTCAGAGTGTGCGGAGAGTGATGAATCGATGGGTATCGATCAATAAGCTCTTGCTTGCAGGAGAAGAGAAGGGCAAAAAACGGTTTCAGCAGGGTCTGAAACCGTTTTTATGTACTTTTTCTATCGGTATGTGGTCTGGTCAGAGCTCAATGCTGTCGCCGCTTTTAATACAAGTGACGTTATACTCTTTCAGGTGTTTATGAAGACCTTCCGCAATCTCGGTCTCAAGACCGGGTTTCAGGTGTGAAATCAATAAATGAGGTGTGTGCTTAAGCTTCTTCAAGTCATCGGCTAGCTTGGCTGGGGTGTAGTGCAGGGCCAGCTTGCTAAGATCTTCCATGCTATCCGGGTAGCCGGACTCAATCATGAGCGCATCAAGAGATGATAGCTTATTCAGGGCTTGCCAAAGGCTGTCATTGGTTGCTGTGTCTCCGCTGAACGCAAAGTTTTTACCCTCTTTGCTCTGTACGCAAAAACCAACGCCCGGAACAACGTGTTCAACGGGAATGGATGTGATTTTCCGTTCGCCAACCTGGATGCTGGTGTGCGGAAGCATTTCATTGAATTGCATCACCGGTTTTTCTTTGCTGGGGAGTTCTGAAAAGTCAGGCCAGATGGTCCAGTTAAAAATATGGTTCTTGAGTGCTTTTATTGTTTCAGGTAAACCGTAGACTTGGATAGGGGTCTTGATCTGGCTGAAAATGCTATCCACCAGAAACGGTAGAAACGCAATGTGGTCCAGATGAGAGTGTGAGATAAAGATGTGACGGATTTTGGACATTTGTTGAAGTTCCAGATCACCAACACCGCTACCCGCATCTAAAAGGATATCGTCATCAATCAGAATTGATGTTGTTCGGTTGCCGGGGCCTATGCCACCGCTGCAGCCTAAAATTGAAATCCACATCTCGTACTTATCCTTAGCTTGCTAATTATTGTCAGAGTGATGTGCTAGCCGTTATTCCAGGTAGTTTGGTCGCATCGATCTCATCTATCTGGTCGGCTTTCAGAAATTTCTCTGCATATTTCAGATAGACTTCTGACTCTACAAATAACCGGAAAATATCCGGATCAAGGTGGTTGTCCTCTACCATGCGGCCCATGATATTTAGTGTCTGGGACAGTGGCATCGCTTTTTTGTATGGTCGGTCGGAAGATGTTAGGGCTTCAAAAACATCAGCAACCGCCATGATTCTTGCCGGAATAGACATCTCGTTGCGGGTCAGTCCCTTGGGGTAGCCTTTGCCATCCATACGCTCATGATGTCCGCCGGCATACTCCGGAACATTTTTCAGGTGCTTCGGAAATGGCAGCTGTTCCAGCATTCGAATGGTCAGGGACATATGGTTGTTTATGGTTTCCCGCTCTTCTGCCGTTATGGTTCCCCTGCGGATGGTCAGGTTGTAGCGCTCATTGTCCGTGATCAGTTGTTGTGGGTTTCCTTCCATGTCTGTCCAGCTAATCTGGGACAAGTTATCAATATATCTGATCTGGTCATCGGTCATGAATTCACCGCCTTTGTTACATTTTTTAACATAACTCAGGTCTTCCGCAAGAGATTTGGCTAGCGTCTCATAATTGTTGATGATGGAAGTGTGATCGGTGTCTCCTTTTTCCAATGCGGTGATGCGTTGTTTCAGCATGGCAATTTCATGGTCGCGTCGCAGAATCTCAAATTTTGCTGCTACAAGCTCTATACGATCATGAATTGTTTCCAGTTTTGTTGCCTTCTCAACAACGTGCACTGGTGTGGTGATTTTTCCGCAATCGTGCAGCCATGACGCAACTTTGAGTTCGTAGCGGTCGGAAGCATCCATGGTAAAGTTGCTGAAATATGTATCACCACTTCTATGAGCGGCCTCGGCAATCATCATGGTAGCTTCAGGAACCCGGCGGCAATGGTTGCCGGTGTGTGGAGATTTTTCATCAATTGCGGTTGCAATCAGTTTGATAAAGGCATCGAAAAGGTTCTGCATTTCATCGATCAGGCCCTTATTGGTCAGCGCCACGGCGGCCTGAGAAGCGAGGGATTCTGCCAGTTTCTGATCCTGTAGCGAGAAAGGGATAACGTCACCGCTTTTTTCATCAACCTTATTGAGCAGCTGAAGGACTGCCATGATGTCGTTTTCATGGTTGGTCATCGGGATGGTTAGGAAAGACTTTGATCGATAGCCGGTGCTTTCATCGAATTTCCGGGTGCCGCTGAAATCAAAATGCGTCACCGTATAGGCATCTTCTATATTAATGATCTCTTTATGTAAGGCGGCATAAGCTGCGATCATCTGTTCATTGGCAGTGCCATCGTCAAGATAAAGAGGAAGTGGTCGGAAGTTATCACTGATAGGCGCACCCGTCTTCCCGCCAAGCTTTATTCCCAGCGAGTCTGTCCGGACGATGCAGAACTCCAGTGCTTTAAGCTGACTGTTATACAGGTACAGCGTTCCGCCATCAGCACTCGTCAGCATCTTTGCATTGATAAGGATGCGTTCGAGCAAGCTATCCATATCTTTTTCGGCCGAGAGCGCAATACCTATCTCATTCAGTGTATCCAGGATTGAGAGATTGGTTTCGTGACTCTTTGTTTGCATGTTCTTCGCCTTATCAGAAGGGTTTTGCCATCGATAGAGCCCTCTTGCTGTAAAGCCCATGGTATCAGTTTTTTATATAAGCGGATGTGCGTAGTTCGCATAATACCTGTTTTTTAGCTGGTGTTTTGGCACCGTTTGCGAAACTGCATTTAAGCCTTCAAGTGGCTTTAGTTTAGGCTAATGTTTTGCCGGACGCGATAGCATCAGGCGTATCCGGGTGTTATTATTACGTGCTCTGCACATTGAAATTACATACTTTGATTGTTGTGCGTGTCTATATAAGGCTGATGTATAGATCTGTCTTGTATTTCCAGTCCATTAAAGCAGGCCTTTCGTAGGGGTCGGCTTCGTTTAATGTAGGATTTTTTATGCCCGTTATTACTCTTCCTGATGGCAGCCAACGCTCCTTTAATCAGGCGGTTACTGTCTATGATGTTGCCGCCGATATTGGGGCTGGCCTGGCTAAGGCTGCTCTTGCCGGTAAAGTTAATGGTGAACCGGTTGATACCTCCTTTCTGATCGAAAATGACAGCGATCTGGCTATCATCACCGCCCGTGATGAAGAAGGCTTGGATACGATTCGTCATTCCTGTGCCCACCTTATGGCGATGGCTGTTCAGGATCTGTTTCCGAGTGCGCAGGTGACCATCGGCCCTGTGATCGAAAATGGTTTCTACTACGACTTTGCTTTTGAACGCCCATTTACACCAGAAGATCTTGAGAAGATCGAAGCTCGGATGAAAGAGCTGGCGAAGAAAGATTTCAAGGTTGAACGCTCTGTGCTTTCCCGCGATGAAGCGATTCGCCTGTTTGAAGAGAAGGGCGAGAAGTACAAAGTTGAAATCATCAGGGATATCCCGGGTGATCAGCCGTTGTCTTTCTATCAGCAAGATGGTTTTGTCGACCTGTGTCGTGGCCCGCACGTACCATCCACCGGCCATATTAAAGCCTTTAAACTGATGAAGGTGGCTGGTGCCTATTGGCGGGGTGACTCTGATAATGAGATGTTGCAGCGCATCTACGGTACTGCCTGGGCCGATAAAAAAGCCCTGAAATCTTACCTGACTCGTCTGGAAGAAGCTGAGAAGCGTGACCACCGTAAGCTGGGCAAGCAGTTAAATCTGTTTCATATGCAGGAAGAAGCTCCGGGTATGGTGTTCTGGCATCCGGAAGGCTGGTCTCTGTATCAGACCATCGAAGATTACATGCGCCGTAAGCTGGACCTGAATGACTATAAAGAGGTGAAAACGCCTCAGGTAGTCGAGCGTACTCTGTGGGAGAAATCCGGCCACTGGGATAAGTTCCACGAGCAGATGTTCACAACTCATTCTGAACACCGTGATTACGCAGTTAAACCGATGAACTGTCCATGTCATATCCAGGTGTTTAATCAGGGTCTGAAATCTTACCGTGAACTGCCGCTGCGTATGGCTGAGTTTGGTTCCTGTCACCGTAATGAATACTCAGGTTCTCTGCATGGCCTGATGCGTGTCCGCGGTTTTACTCAGGATGATGGCCATATCTTCTGTACTGAAGATCAGATTCAGTCGGAAGTGTCTGAGTTTATTGATCTGTTGCATGAAGTGTATGCAGATTTTGGCTTTAAAGATATTGAGTACAAGCTGTCCACCCGTCCTGAGCAGCGTGTTGGCTCTGATGAAGTGTGGGATAAAGCTGAGACTGCGCTGTCTGATGCCTTGAATGCTAAGGGGCTTGACTGGGAGTTGTTGCCGGGTGAAGGTGCCTTCTACGGCCCGAAAATTGAATTCTCTCTGCGTGACTGTCTGGATCGTGTCTGGCAATGTGGTACTATTCAGGTTGACTTCTCGATGCCTGGGCGTCTGGGTGCTGAATATGTGGATCATGAAGGTGAGCGTAAAACACCGGTCATGTTGCACCGGGCAGCGCTGGGTTCTTTCGAGCGTTTTATCGGTATTCTGATTGAGCATTATGCTGGTGCATTGCCAACTTGGTTGTCACCAAAACAGCTGGTCGTTATGAATATTACGGATAAACAAGCTGAATATTGCCAGAAAATTGAAAAAACTCTGAGAAATAAAGGCTTCCGTGCATCTTCGGACTTGAGAAACGAGAAGATCGGCTTTAAAATCCGTGAGCACACAATTCATAAAGTGCCTTATCTTGCCGTTATCGGCGATAAAGAAGTAGAGTCAGAGACAGTAGCTCTGCGTACCCGTTCTGGCGAAGATCTGGGTAGCATGAGTTTAGAGCAAGTAGAAGCCCTGCTGGGCTCTGGCTGCTAAAAAGAATTATTGGAGATTTAGCTATTAAGCGGAATAACCCAAGAGGTCGCAACGTTGAAGTTGCGCCAATTAATGAAAACATTCGTGCTAAGGAACTGCGCTTAATTGATGCTGATGGCGAACAGGTGGGTGTTGTAACACTTGCTGAAGCGTTGGCAAAAGCAGCAGAGGCCGGTCTGGACTTGGTTCAAATCGCTAAATCTGAGCCGATCGTATGTAAAATTATGGACTACGGTCGTTATCAGTATGAGCTGAAAAAGCAAAAAGCAGCTCAGAAGAAAAACCAGACTCAGACTAAAGTCAAGGAAGTTAAGTTCCGTCCTGGAACGGAAGATGGGGATTATCAGGTAAAACTGCGCAACCTGATACGTTTCCTGGAAGATGGTGACAGAGCGAAGATCACACTGCGTTTCCGCGGTCGTGAGATGGCTCACCAAGAACTGGGTATGAAATTGATGAAACGCATCGAAGAAGACCTGGGGGATATGATTGTCGTTGAGTCTCGTCCGAGACTGGAAGGCCGTCAGATGGTGATGCTGCTGTCGCCGAAGAAGAAAAAGTAATCCTGGTTCGATATTTAAACCGCTTCGCTTGATAGCTTTGCTATCAGGCTTGGCGGCTTAGTGTTGTTTATCAGATAAAAAAACTTGAATGCGGAGTATTGTTTACAATGCCTAAAATCAAATCAAACAGCGGCGCTGCAAAGCGTTTTCGCAAGACTGGTAACGGAATCAAGCACAAGCAGTCTTTCCGTAGCCACATCCTGACCAAAAAATCGACTAAGCGTAAGCGTCAGCTTCGCCCAATGAAGCAGCTGCATGCTGCGGATCAGGCGTTAGTAAAACGCATGCTGCCAAATCTGTAATTTTTGAATTCTAAAGTCAGGAGAGTGTTATGCCTCGCGTAAAACGTGGTGTAGTGGCGCGTCGTCGTCATAAGAAAGTTCTTAAGCAAGCTAAAGGTTACTACGGTGCTCGTAGCCGTGTATTCCGCGTAGCTAAGCAAGCGGTTATCAAAGCGGGTCAGTATGCTTACCGTGACCGTCGTCAGCGTAAACGTCAGTTCCGCGCTCTGTGGATCGCACGTATCAATGCTGGTGCGCGTATCAACGGTTTGTCTTACAGCCGTTTCATCGCTGGCCTGAAAAAAGCCAATGTTGAGATCGACCGTAAAGTGCTGGCTGATCTGGCTGTTCACGAGAAAGCGGTATTCGCTGCCATCGTTGAGAAAGCGAAAGCAGCGCTAGCTTAAGATCGTTTCCCGAATGTGCTAAGGCGCAGGAGGGTTAATGATGATGACTGTGCTTATGCATAAGTCTTAAATAGGGGAAGGCGCTAACGTCTTCCCCTATTTTTATTTGGAGCCCACAGACGATGGAAAATCTTGCAACCCTAGTAGATCAGGCCCGTTCTGCCATCGCTGAAGCGAGTGATGCACAGGCACTGGATCAGATCCGAGTTCAATATTTAGGTAAAAAAGGTGAAGTGACCCAGCTGCTGAAAGGTCTGGGTAAGCTTTCACCGGAAGAGCGCCCTAAAGCCGGTGATGAGATCAACAAAGCAAAAGATGCTTTGCTGCAGGACCTGAACGCCCGTAAAGCAGATATTGAAACAGCACAGCTGCAAGCTAAATTGGCGGCAGAAACCCTGGATGTTACCTTGCCCGGTCGTGGTCAGTCAGTTGGTGGTCTGCACCCTGTGACTAAAACCATCCAGCGTATTGAAGACTTCTTTGGTTCTATCGGTTTCAGTGTGGCCGAAGGCCCTGAGATTGAAGACGATTATCATAACTTTGAAGCTCTGAACATTCCGGCGCATCACCCTGCGCGTGCGATGCACGATACCTTCTATTTTAATGCGAACACTGTTCTGCGTACTCACACCTCTCCGGTTCAGGTGCGCACTATGGAAACGGATAAGCCACCGATTCGTATTATCTGTCCTGGCCGCGTTTATCGTTGTGATTCGGATCAGACGCACTCCCCGATGTTCCATCAGGTTGAGGGCCTTCTGGTCGATAAAGATATTAGTTTTGCTGATCTGAAAGGTATTCTGGAGCAGTTCCTGAAAGCCTTCTTTGAAGATGATGTGAAAGTGCGTTTCCGTCCTTCTTATTTCCCATTCACTGAGCCATCCATCGAAGTGGATATCGACCGGGGCGACGGTAAATGGCTGGAGGTTCTGGGTTGCGGTATGGTGCACCCGAAAGTGTTTGAGTACTCAGGTATTGATCCGGAAGAGTACACAGGTTTTGCCTTCGGTATGGGTGTTGAGCGTCTGGCCATGCTGCGTTATGGCGTAAATGATCTGCGTCTGTTCTTTGATAACGACCTGCGTTTCCTGAGTCAGCTGCGTTAATACGCCGCTGCCCTAACAGGGCGGGCTTTAAAAAGAACGGTTCGCTGTCTGACAGCTGATCTCAGCTGTGGCAGTAGTTGCAAGAAACAAGATTCAGGAAAGAACAATGAAATTCAGTGAACAGTGGCTCCGTGAATGGGTGAACCCTTCCATCACAACGGATGAGCTGGAAAGTCTGCTTTCCCTGTCCGGTCTGGAAGTTGATGGCGTTGAAAAAGCCGCCAAAGATTTCTCTGGTGTTGTTGTTGGCGAGATTATCAGCGCCGAACAACACCCTAATGCTGACAAACTTCAAGTTTGTTCAGTATCTGATGGCACCGAAACCTTTCAGGTTGTGTGTGGTGCGGCGAATGCCCGCGCTGGCCTGAAAACAGGTTTTGCTAAAGTGGGCGCGGTTCTGCCGGGCGACTTTAAAATCAAAAAAGCCAAGCTACGCCAGGTTGAATCCTTTGGCATGCTGTGTGCGGAAGATGAGCTGGGTATTTCCGATGACCATGGTGGCATCATGGAACTGGCGGCAGATGCCCCTGTGGGTGCTGATCTGCGCGAATACCTGAACCTGGATGACACCATCATCGAAGTGGATCTGACGCCCAATCGCAGTGACTGTCTGAGCCTTGCAGGTCTGGCCCGTGAAGTGGGTGTGCTGACTCAGACTCCGGTTAATGTTCCGGAAGTTGCTGCTGTACCTGCAACCGCTTCAGAAACCTTCCCGGTTGAGTTAATCAACAGCGATGCCTGTCCGCGCTATCTGGGACGTGTAATCAAGGGCATTAACCCGACGGCTACGACGCCACTGTGGATGGTCGAGAAACTGCGCCGCAGCGGTGTGCGTGCTATTGATCCTGTGGTTGATGTTACCAACTTCGTGCTGATGGAGTTGGGCCAGCCGATGCATGCTTTTGATCTGGCGAAACTGTCCGGTGGCATCAAAGTTCGTCTGGCTGAGCAGGATGAAGCCCTGCAGCTGCTGGATGGCTCAGAGGTTAAGCTTAACGCAGACACATTAGTCATTGCCGACCATGATAAAGCCGTTGCAATGGCCGGTATCATGGGTGGAGAGCAGACTAAAGTCACCGATAGCACTTCAGATATTTTCCTAGAGTGCGCATTCTTCGAGCCTATTTCTATTGCTGGTCGTGCCCGCTCTTATGGTCTGCATACTGACTCCTCTCATCGTTATGAGCGTGGTGTCGATTTTACCTTGCAGGCTCGTGCGATGGAGCGTGCAACTCAGCTGCTGCTTGAGATCGTTGGTGGTGAAGCAGGTCCTGTGGTTGAAGCGGTTGAAGAGAGTAAGCTGCCGGTTCGTAACGATGTGGTATTGCGAGCTGGTCGTCTGAATCAGATGCTGGCTATGGATATGCCTGCTGAGAAAGTTGAAGATATTCTGACCCGTCTGGGGCTTCAGCTGACCAAAGAAGGTAACGATTGGCGTGCAGCTGTACCGAGCTATCGCTTCGACATCAGCATCGAAGCTGACCTGATCGAAGAAGTGGCTCGGGTATATGGCTATGACAATCTGCCGGTTAAGAGCCCGACCATGGCGTTGGGTATTGAAGCTCAGCCAGAAGCAATTAAACCGATCCGTATGATTCGTCAGTCGCTTGCGGCCCGAGGTTATCAGGAGGCGATCGCCTTCAGTTTTATTGAGCCTGGCTTGTCCAAACTCTTTGATCCGGAAAACACACCGATTGCGCTGGCAAACCCGATCTCTGCCGATCTGTCCGTGATGCGTACCACGCTGATTGCTGGTCTTGCGAAAGCGGTGCAGTACAACCAGAATCGTCAACAGGGACGTATCCGTCTGTTTGAGAGCGGTCAGTGCTTCATCCAGCGGGGTGAAGAGATGGTTCAGGATCCCATGGTAGCCGTTATCGCTACCGGTGGTCGTGAGCCTGAAGGCTGGACCGGTGATGCCAAACCGATGGACTTTTTTGACCTGAAAGGTGATCTGGAAGCGCTGCTGGATGATAGTGGTATCTTGGCTGAAGTCAGCTTTGAGCCTGCTCAGCATCCTGCGTTGCACCCGGGGCAAACTGCTCAGATTCTGCGTAATGGTGAAGCAATCGGCTTTATCGGTGCTCTGCACCCGTCCGTGCAGAAAGAGCTGGGTCTGAAAGGCAGTGTTTACGTGTTTGAAATCAAACAGGCGGCACTGCAGTCCGGTAATGTGGCTAAGTTTGACTCGCTGTCTAAATACCCTGAGGTGCGTCGTGATCTGGCGTTCATCCTTGATGAAAATACGCCTGTTGCACATCTGATGGCTGCCATGCGTGAGAAGGCTGGCGAATGGCTGAAAGAGTTGCGTTTATTCGATGTTTATCAGGGCAAAGGTGTTGAAGAACAACGAAAAAGTGTTGCTTTGGGCTTGACGTGGCAGCATGCTTCGCGCACTCTAAATGACGAGGAAATTAATAGCCTTGTTGATCAGATTGTATCCGCAGCACAGGAGCAGTTTGGTGCAAGCCTGAGGAGCTGATAGAGATGTCTGCGTTAACTAAAGCGGAAATGGCAGAAAAGCTATATCTTGAACTGGGTCTTACCAAGCGTGAAGCGAAGGACATGGTTGAACTGTTCTTTGAAGAAATTCGTGAATGCCTGAAAGATAATGAGCAGGTTAAGCTTTCTGGCTTTGGTAACTTTGACCTTAGAGATAAGCGTGAACGTCCGGGTCGAAATCCTAAGACGGGGGAAGAGATTCCTATCTCAGCCCGTCGTGTTGTAACGTTTCGTCCAGGACAGAAACTGAAATCCCGTGTCGAAAGCTTTGATGATCCTGAATATCAGAGCCAGTAGCTGCTGTTAACGCCAGATAACCAGCCCCACGACCCAAATCAATTTTATTGATTTGGGTTTTTTGTGTTTGTCGGTTTTAAAAAGCTAACTACTTGATTGTATAGTAAAATTTATTTGGCAAAACGTTGCCTCCTTTGTATAATAGTCCTCAGGTTCGGGACGTAGCGCAGCCTGGTAGCGCACTACAATGGGGTTGTAGGGGTCGGAGGTTCGAATCCTCTCGTCCCGACCAATTAATTCTTAAAGAACGGTGTCTCAATTGAGACACCGTTTTTTTATGCCTGCAGGTTTTACTGTCTTCTGTTGCGCTATAAAATCAAAAGTATCCTTCTTAGTTGTCAACCTGCATGAGTCCCCATGACATCAGATCCCCGTCATACCGAAACCGGTTCTCCGGTCAGCCATTCAGATCTCGAAAAGCGCTTGCTGGAGCGGGATGCGGCACGTCTTTTTATGCGTCGCTATGAGCAGGACTTTAATGAGCCTATGCGTCATATCTGGCATAACGAGCCTGCGAAGCCGGATATCTCCTGCTATTTCCAAGATAAGCCGCTGGACCTAGAGATTGCCCACCTTTACGCCACATCAGAAGAGGCTAAACATGTGCGGGACAGGGATAATGCCGATCTTCTCTGGCATTACCTGGCTGAGCTGGCTTCGGTTGATCCCTGTGATCGTTTAGAAAAAGCGTTACTAAGCCTTCTGCACAGTAAAGCACAAAAGCACTATGATTCTGATCGGGTTTGGCTGGTCATTCGCAATGTGAGTCCACTCTGGACGCGCTCAGAGTTGCTGAATGTGGCGATGAGTTTTGATGAAACAGATTACCCTTTTGAGCAGATCTGGTTGTTGCCTGACTTTGATGGTGAGTTACCCTTGATTCAAATTGCTTAACTCAGCCGTTTGGTCTTTTCAGCAGGCTTTTGCTTTAGGGATTTCACTCCAACAGGTGGTATAGCGAGGTGATCGGTGAGCCATCTTCATCTGCCAGCGTGCATCTTCGACCGGTAAACCGAAGGCCACAGTATGACGCCCCATCTTATGATTTAACTGATCCAGTGTTTGCATCAGCTTTTGTGTTTTCTCACCTCCCTCCTTAAGGGCGGACTGCTCACTTTCCAGCAGACCCAGCTGCATCGGTCGCCATGGAATCAGATCTAATAGCATAATGCCCGCTTTATGGTAGCGAACGCCTGGCTGATAGATTGCTTCCAGCTGCTTTTGGGCGGTGTGCAGAATCTGTTGAGTATCATCGGTGGCTTGGGGTAGTGCGATGGCCGAGGCGTCGTAGGCACGCCCCTTAAAACGTTCTGAGCGGGAGCGTGCTGTTACCAGTACCGCCTGAGTCAGGCTATTCTGCCCGCGCAATTTTTCGCAGGCGTTTTGGCAATGAAACCGAATAGCTGCTTTCAGGTCATTCAGACTATTAGTGGATGTGCTGAATGAGCGTGAGCACATAATACTTTGTTTGGGTTCTGGTGCCTCATCGAGGTGGATACAGGGCGTACCCTGAAGCTCCATCTGGGTTCTGGCTACCAGAACGCTGAAGTTCTTCTTCAGTTGTTGAGGGTTCGCTTCACGAAGATCCATTGCGGTCTCTATACCTCTAAGGCGCAGCTTTTGTCCCAGACGTTTGCCGACTCCCCAGATCTCTTCCACGGGGATTTTTTTCAGCCATTGAAGCAGCTCGACATCATCAGCCTCCTGAAATATACAAACGCTATTTCTACCGGGCTGCTTTTTGGCCAGATGGTTAGCAATCTTCGCCAATGTTTTACTGGGGGCTGCACCTACGGAAACCGGAATGCCGGTATAGCGGGGAACGGTTGTGGCCAGTTGCCGACAAAAAGCGGTGCTCTGCTCATTCATACCGGTGAGGTCAACAAAAGCCTCGTCGATGGAGTAGCGCTCAACGCTGGGGCTTAGCTCAGTCAGTACCTGCATCACACGGGCTGACATATCCCCGTATAGCGCATAGTTTGATGAGCGAAGGGTGATGCCCAGACGTTTAACGTGGGGGTAAACCTGAAAGGCGGGTGCACCCATTTCGATATTCAGAGCTTTCAGCTCATTGGAGCGGGCGATAATACAGCCATCATTATTCGACAGAACTCCAATTGGTTTGCCATAAAGTGCGGGCTCGAAAACCCGTTCGCAGCTTGCGTAAAAATTATTACAATCCACTAGTGCGATCAGAGGTTTTGTTGTACTGGCTGTTTGCTCTGTTTTTTCAATTGCCATAATGAAGTCGTCAGATGCAGTTGTGAATGATGTGGCAAACCACGCCCCATATAAAGCAGTCGTTAGATTCATCTAGTGGGATCGGGCGGTATTTTGGGTTTTCCGGCTGCAGCCAGTAGCAACTTTGATGCAGTGTCAGGCGTTTTACCGTTAGCTCCCCATTGACGGCCGCAATCACTATTTTTCCTGGTGCGGGTTGAATGGCGCGATCAACAATCAGTAGATCGCCATCCTGCATTCCGGCATTGATCATGGAATCCCCCTCAACTTTCATCAGAAAAGTGGCTGAAGGGTGGCGGATCAGTTTGTCATTCAGATCGAGATGGCGTTCAACGTAATCATCGGCAGGTGACGGAAAGCCTGCAGACACGTAACTGTTGGCCAGAGGGATCTGGCGGCTTGAGTCTGCAATGCCCACTGGTTGAATCGAATGCAGAGACATAGTCGACCTCGGTTTTGATGATGGTGATAGGAAAACGCTTTGTATTGTCTAAATATACAGTATTGTTTGTATGTACAGCAATATGTAAAAGATGACCAGAAATCTCCGAATGACAGTGATGCTAAAAGAAAATTGAAATTTAATTTAAATAAATGCTTGTAATTCATGAGGATAGGGATATAATTCCTCCCATCTCTTGAACAGAGAGATCCCTGATAGCTCAGTTGGTAGAGCAGTAGACTGTTAATCTATTGGTCGCAGGTTCGAGTCCTGCTCGGGGAGCCAAATTTGAAAAACCCGCTTTCTACGGAAAGCGGGTTTTTTTATGCTTGTCGTTTCTGTTTCCCGTTCCTCCCTCTTCTTTCCACTTTTTGTTAGTCATGTCTCACGCCTTTTTATTGGTTTTAAACGCAAACGGGGATAATTTTGTGCTCCGTGTCCTGCATTGATGACTCCAAGGTCGCGCTAAAAGTGTTTTTTTAGCCTATAAAGGGTTTGACAGTTTTCCATTTTTGACGCATTGTAATTCTATATTCAAACGGTTGTATGAAATATTTGTATGAAACATGATTTGAAAAAAAACTCTGTTTCAGTAATCCGAACCTCATACAGCAGAACAACTGGCTTCAGCTGACGCGCAATCACAACAATAAGGATTAAGTCGTCAGCTGAGGAAAAGAACCAAGACCCAATGGGGAGAGCAGTGGATGATTTACGCAGGTAAAGCCATCACGGTAAAAGAGATTGAAGGCGGTATTGCTGAGCTGACCTTTGATCTGCAGGGTGAGTCCGTCAACAAATTCAACAAGGTGACGATTCAGGAACTGGATGATGCGACTCAGGCTCTGGTTAAGGCTGAGGGTATTAAAGGTCTGGTGATTCGCAGTGCTAAAGACGTCTTTATCGTGGGTGCTGATATCACTGAATTCCACGATGCTTTCGGTCAGTCTGAAGAAGAGCTGGTTGAGATGAACATGGCGGTACATCAGATCTTTAACCGCGTTGAAGATCTGCCGTACCCAAGCGTTACTGCAATCAACGGCATTGCGCTGGGTGGTGGTTTTGAGATCTGTCTGACCACGGATTACCGTGTCGGCTCTACTGCTGCTCGCGTAGGTCTGCCGGAAGTTAAACTGGGTATCATCCCGGGTTGGGGTGGCACGGTTCGTCTGCCGCGTATTATCGGTAACGATAACGCCATCGAGTGGATTTGTGCGACTAAAGAGAAGAAAGCGGAAGCAGCCCTGAAAGAAGGCGCACTGGATGCGGTTGTTGCACCTGATAAGCTGGATGCGGCGGCGATTGACCTGATCAAAGAAGCGAATGCCGGGAAACTGAACTGGCAGGCTAAGCGTCAGGAGAAGCTGGAGCCGCTGAAGCTGAATATGATCGAATCCATGATGTCTTTCGAAACCGCGAAAGGCTTTGTTGCCGGTCAGGCTGGGCCTCACTACCCTGCACCGATCGAAGCGATCAAGAGCATGCAGAAAGGTGCTTCTGAAGGTCGTGAGAAAGCACAAAAAGCAGAAGCGAAAAGTTTTGCCCGCATGGCGCGCACGCCAGTAGCTAATAGCCTGGTGGGGCTGTTCCTGAATGACCAGCTGCTGAAGAAGAAATCAGCGGCTTACGAAAAAGACGCGCAACCTGTCGATAAGGCTGCGGTATTGGGTGCCGGTATTATGGGCGGTGGTATCGCTTATCAGTCTGCGTACAAGGGTACGCCGATTATGATGAAGGATATCAACGAGCCAGCGCTGCAGTTGGGTCTTGATGAAGCTAAAAAGCTGTTAGCTAAGCGTGTTGAGCGTAAGCGTATGACGCCAGCGCAGATGGCGGATGCCCTGAATGCGATTCGTCCAACGCTGAGCTATGGTGACTTCGGTGACGTAGATCTGGTGGTAGAAGCTGTTGTTGAGAATCCTAAAGTTAAAGGTGCAGTTCTGGCTGAGTTGGAAGGCCAAGTGTCTGAAGATACCATCCTGACTTCTAACACTTCTACGATCTCGATTACCTCTCTGGCAGAGAATCTGAAGCGTCCGGAAAATTTCTGCGGTATGCACTTCTTTAACCCGGTACATAAGATGCCGTTGGTTGAGGTGATTCGCGGTGAGAAAACCAGTGAGAAAGCGATCGCTGCGACCGTTGCTTACGCTAAGAAAATGGGTAAAACCCCTGTTGTGGTTAATGACTGCCCGGGCTTCCTGGTGAACCGTATTTTGTTCCCTTATTTCGGTGGCTTTATGAGCCTGATCGAACACGGTGCTGACTTCCAACGCGTTGATAAGGTGATGGAGACGTTTGGCTGGCCGATGGGACCTGCATACCTGCTGGATGTTGTGGGTATGGATACTGCTGAACATGCTAATAATGTAATGGCAGCTGGTTTCCCGGATCGTATGGCCCGTGAAGGAACAACCGCTCTGAACGTGATGTACAGTGCTGAGCGTCTGGGTCAGAAGAATAAGCTGGGTTTCTACGCTTACGAAGAAGATCGTAAAGGTCGTGCGAAGAAAGTGGTGGATGAGACCGCTTACGAACTGCTGAAACCTCTGGTTCAGGACAACCGTGAACTGACTGATGAAGCTATCATTGAGCGCATGATGATTCCTCTGTGCATTGAGACAGTTCGTTGTCTGGAAGATGGCATCGTAGAAACAGCGTCTGAAGCAGATATGGGCTTAATCTTCGGTATTGGTTTCCCTCCATTCCGTGGTGGTGCGCTGCGCTATATCGACAGCATCGGTCTTGAAGCCTTCTGTGCGATGGCTGACAAGTACGCTGAAGAGCTGGGTCCTCTGTACCAGCCGACTGAAAAGATGCGTGCGATGGCGGCTGAAGGTAAGACTTACTTTTAAGCTTTATCTGATCAGTGTAACTGAACCGCGATGTCCGGCTGGTATGCAGACGATTACACCTGCTTCAGCCGGAACCAGAACAAAAAATTAGGAGAAGATCATGAGCCTGAATCCTCGTGATGCAGTAATTGTAGATGGCGCCCGTAGTGCCATGGCGAAAGCGAAAAATGGTGCTTTCCGCAATGTTCGAGCTGAAGAATTATCCGCTGCTCTGATGACCGGTCTGCTGGACCGTAACACCGCACTGGACCCGGTTGAGATCGATGATATCGTCTGGGGTTGTGTTAACCAGACGCTGGAGCAAGGTTATGACGTAGCCCGTAACGCTTCCATCCTGACCCGTATTCCTAAAACTGTACCGGCACAAACGGTTAACCGTCTGTGTGGTTCTTCCATGTCAGCTCTGCATATTGCAGTGGCTAACATTCAGGCTGGCCTGGGTGATGTGTACATGGTCGGTGGCGTTGAGCATATGGGCCACGTCGACATGATGCACGGTGTTGATGTGAATCCGTCAGCGTCCAAACATGCCGCTAAAGCCGCCATGATGATGGGCTTGACCGCTGAAATGCTGGGCAAAATGCACGGTGTCAGCCGTGAAGATCAGGATGCGTTGGGTGTCCGCTCCCATCGCCTTGCGTACGAAGCCGCTCAGGCGGGTCGTTTCGACAAAGAGATCATCGGTGTTGAAGGTCACGATGCGGATGGTTTCCGTAAACTGATTACTTATGATGAAGTGATCCGCCCTGAAACCTCTATGGAAAGCTTGGGTGCGCTGCGTCCGGTGTTTGATCCGCGCAACGGTACCGTTACAGCAGGTCAGTCCTCTGCGCTGTCTGTGGGTGCTTCCGGCATGCTGGTAATGTCTGCTCAGCGTGCACAAGAGCTGGGTATGACGCCAATCGCCAAAATCCGCTCTATGGGTGTGGCAGGTTGTGATCCATCCATCATGGGTTATGGCCCTGTGCCTGCATCTCAGAAAGCACTGAAAGCAGCGGGCCTGACGATCGATGATATCGATTACGTTGAGCTGAATGAAGCCTTCGCAGCACAGGCGATTCCTGTACTGAAAGATCTGCAATTGCTGGATAAGGTTGACGAGAAAGTGAATCTGAACGGCGGTGCAATCGCATTGGGTCACCCTCTGGGTTGCTCCGGTACCCGTATCTCCACCACTCTGTTGAATGTTATGGAACAGAAAGGTGGAACCCTCGGCCTGGCAACCATGTGTATCGGCATGGGTCAGGGCGTGGCAACCGTATTCGAGAGACTGTGATCCAGTCGCTCGAATTGCCCGGCGTACAACTGAGCCTGTACGCCTGCCTATATAGCAATTTTTGCTAATATTTTAGTTAAAAGCTAGTGGCACCTGCACATTTTGAACTTCTGCGTTGCGTCCAAGACTGAGCCAATGAGCGCAACATTTTACTTAGAAGTACCGGCCCCTACCTCGGGGCCGGTTTTTTTATGTCTGCAGAAAAGGCTGATTGCTCTGTCTGATGGATGTTGTGTCCTGCGAGCGGGTATAATCCGCTAACGATATACAAGGAAAGAGGATAACGTGATGGCAGGTTTTATGCTCAGGTCTGGATTATTTGGCAGAAGTGTTGCCGTGGTAGGGTTGCTTCTGGCATTAGCGCAGCCAGCTTATAGCGAACAGGTGCGTAAGAGCCCTGGTAAAGGAAGTCATTTTTACAGCGTGCAGCCGCAGGAAGTAAAAGCTACTCGTGACTGCTCTGTATATGTACCGGCTTATTCGCATATCTACCTGGCGGAGAGCTCTCAGGTGCCGCTGGCCGTTACTTTGAGCGTGCGTAATATGAATTCAGATAAGCGATTGATTATAAAAAGTGTTGATTACTTTGATACCCGAGGTGAAAAACTGGAGAGCCTGATCAGTGGTTGGTTTGCTTTGGCTCCGATGGCAACGGCGTCTTTTGTTATTGATCAGCAAGATCTTTCCGGCGGAGCGGGTGCTAACTTTATTGTGCACTGGGCTACCGATGAAAGTGCCCAGGAGCCGCTGATTGAAGCCGTTATGGCGGGTTATCGTGGCACAAAAGGACTGAGTTTCTCATCTCGAAGTGTGAAATTGCTGCCGTGTGAGTAATCGAAAGCAGCAGGATCAGAGCAGCAGATAATGTCATGCCCTCGTATGAGGGTACTTTCCCTTGCATGCTTTTTATTAGCGCTTCACCGCTTTCAGTACCACAAACTTTTTATTTCCGGCGACCATAGTGCAGTTGCCCATCAGGCGCTTGAGTGCTGTGTGATAGCCAAGATGCCGGTTGCCAACGACCCAAAGGGCACCGCCTTTCTTTAGTACTTTTTTGGACTCTCTGAACATCTGTTGCGCAATAAAATCACCCACTACATTTTGCTGGTGAAAAGGTGGGTTGTTCAGAATTAGATCTGCGCTATTGGCTTCAAGTCCGGCCAGGCAATCGGTAGCGGTAAAACGGGCTTCCCGCTCAGGGAAGGCGCGCTGAAAGTTGATGCGAGCAGAATCCACTGCCATATAGGACTCATCAACAAAATGCAGGTGTGCGTTAGGGAAATGCTCTGCAGCGATAAGACCGACAACGCCGTTGCCGCAACCCAGATCGACAATGGATAAGGCTTCATCAGATGCGATATTTTCCTGCTGTAGGGTCTGCAGAAAGAAGCGGGAGCCGATATCCATGCTCTCGCGTGAGAAAACATTGGCGTGGTTGCTCAGGGTGTAGTGGCTACGGGTAAATTGCTCATTTTTCAGATCCAGTGTCAGCGGGTAAGGGTTCTCCGGCAGAGTCAGCTCGGCTACATTGGAAAAGATCAGGCGGGCCTTTTTGACCGCCAGAGATGTTTTGGTCGGGCCTATGATGCGCTCAAACAGTCTTAGCGTGTTGGTATGAATCATCTTGCTCATTGCGCCGGCGATGATAACGGTGCCGGAGCTGACAAAAGGGCGGATACGGTGCAGCTGTTCTTCCAGCATTGCATGGCTTTTCGGAATTTTTATTAGTACCAGATCCAGTGGTTTTTCCGGTGTTTGCAGGCTATTGATAAAACAGACCTGACCTAGGGTGATGTTGTTTTGCTCTAGGTTCTGCTTTAAACCTTGCTCCGCCAGGTAGGAGTCACTCAACATGGTCGGCTTTGCGTGGGCTAGGGCTGTGCTGAGTGCACCAAAGCTGTCATTCATGATCAGGATGTTGCCGTCGGTGGCGACCTGTTCATCATTCAGATGCTTCAGAATATACTCATCGGCTGCATCCCAGGCGCGCAAGGTGTCTTTAGGCTTCACAGGAAAGCGCTTGAGATTGAACTGGCCCTGAGGTGCATTAAGATGTTCCATAGCGGCAACCTGTATTATCGATCTAAAGAGAGGCAACAAAAAACGACGCGTGCCACAGATGCACTGCTAATCTACAGGCGGGATAGCACTGAAGGTCAGTGTTGTAGTTGGCGTCGTCTTTATCGGAGCGGTTATCTGAGGTGTTTGTTCTGTTATTTCTTTTCCTGAGTGAAGCTGCTGACTTCCAGATACGGGGCCGCGTCCAGTTTTTCAGCATTCATCATCTGGGCAATGCGCTGTACAGAGGACAGCAGTAAGTTTTGCTCCCAGCTTTCAAGGCTCTGAAACTTGGTAATAAACTCTTCCTGCAGGGCTGTTGGAGAATCACTCAACAGCTCGTTACCTTTATCGGTCAGTAATACGTGAACTTTGCGCTTATCGATAGTGCTGCGCTGGCGAACCACCAGTCCCTTAGCCTCAAGGCGATCCAGAATGGTGGTTACCGTGGCTTGGCTCAGGTTCACCATTTGAGACAGCTGACGGATAGTGTAGTGTTCTCCACCTTTCTCAAGTTCCTGCAGAATAACCAGCTGCGGACCGGTCAGGCCAGTGCTTTTATTAAGCTTTCTGGAATGTAGATCGATACCGCGAATAATTTGGCGGATAGCCACAAGAACTTCTTCGTACGATTGCATGAGTCTTCTTAAATTACCTGTTTGTGAGTCTATAAATAGATGCTTTGCAAGAATTTATGCCCTAGCACGCAATGATAACGAGTTTGGGCACATTAGCTAGCCCAAACTGCTTAGATTACCTGAAATAAATGTCAAATAAAGCCCATGGACTGGCGGTTGCTGACTGGTGTTTTTCCGGGGCGCGATTTTTTCTTCGTGCTCTAGGCTATTTCTCGCGGAGAATATAATTAACTTGTTGAAAAATAAACGGTATTTATAGGTTTCATGCCTCTTTGCCAGAAAGCTGTTAATATCGCCACTTTTACTTGTCAGGGAACTAAATTCTTTTCTTTGATATTTTGCGGAAAAGATTCAGGAGGTTGATTGTGGTAAATGGTGTGACGTTAATACTGTCCTCTGCGTTTATGTTTGCCCTGCTTTACTATTACCCGGCTTGGTTAAGCCCTCTGGATGCTGAGCAGATTTTCGGCTGGCGGATGTTGCTCACATTGCCTGTTGTTAGCCTTTATCTATGGTTAAGTGGTGAGTGGCGTCTGGTGGCATCTCTGCTCAACGAGGTAAAGCGGCGACCTTTGCTATGGGTTGGCCTGCCCTTATCTGCTTTTCTGGTGGGGGTTCAGTTATGGATTTTTATGTGGGCGCCGGTTAATGGGCGTGGGCTGCCTGTTTCGTTGGGGTACTTTATGATGCCGCTGGTGATGGTTGTTCTGGGGCGGTTTGTTTATAAGGAGCAGTTGTCCTTCCTGCAGGTTTTAGCGGTAGCGGCAGCATTGGTAGGGGTTGCGAATCAGGTCTGGCAAACAGGAGGTGTTTCCTGGGAAACCTTTGTAGTGGCGCTGGGTTATCCTCTTTACTTTCTGCTGCGCCGCTGGCAGGGGAATGATCATCTTGGGGGCATCTGGTGCGATATGTTTCTGCTTTTGCCTGTGGCGGTTTGGTTTGCGTTGATTGAAGGTGATGCCGTCGCCTTTTCTGACAATGAATCACTCTGGTGGCTGGTTATTGGTCTTGGACTTATCAGTGCGCTGGCGCTGATCTTCTATCTGTTATCGGCTAAGTTGCTGACCTTTAGCCTGTTTGGTCTATTGAGCTATCTTGAGCCAGTGTTATTGGTGTTTGTCTCGTTGCTGCTGGGAGAAAGTATTGCAGAGCATGAATGGCTGACCTATATCGCTATCTGGGCGGCTGTAGGGCTGCTGGTGATTGAGGGGGCGCAGAAGGTGTGGCTTTCAAGACGTGATCCTGTCTCTGGTCAGGTCTGATTGTTATAACGCTGAAGCAAAGGGTTACTAAAAAGCCGCTAACCTGAGTTGAAGCGGCTTTTTTACAGATATACAGAATGACCGGAGGTTATTCTGCAACCTCTTCTGCTTCCAGAGGGTACACGCCATTCTCGTCATGAACTTCTTTGCCATTCAGTGGCGGGTTGAATGCACAGGCGAATACAATATCCTCGCCTTCGTGGGCGCGTAGCAGGTGCTTGTCGTGCTTGTCCAGAATATAGATGGTGCCGGGGCTGATCGGGTAGATCTTGCCATCGGCAACGGTTTCTACTTCTCCGTAGCCGCTGATACAGTAAACGGTTTCCAGGTGATTCTGATAGTGAATCGGTGTTTCAGTACCTGCAAAAATAGTCGTGATATGGAAAGAGAAGCCCATGCCATCATTTTTCAGGGACATACGAACGCTTTTCCAGTTATCGGATGTTACGCAGCGATCGGTTTTTTCTACTTCCTGCAGTTGACGAACAATCATGTTAATACCTCAAAATGAAATAAACAGAAAACGAACAATCATTTATTAAACGTTACTTTGCCACAAGCTCTAAAGCGTTAGCTTAAAGTAGGCTGACGGGTATTTCGGCGGCCTTTAACAAAAAGAGCCGCCTTAGGCGGCTTCTTTTTTCAGTTGCTGAAATTAGCCTTAGCTGGCTTTTTTCAGCTCCATGTGGGTGCTGAAGTACTGATCGAAAGCTTGTTCAAGAATATTCAGGCCGTGAGCCATCTCTTCCTCTGAAACAGTCAGTGGCGGGAAGCACTTAACAACTTCGCCCTCAGGTCCACTGGTTTCAATGATCAGATTTTCTTTAAAGCACAGTGAGGTGATATCGTCCGCGATATCGCCTGATGGACAGCAGATGCCCTGCATCAGGCCGCGACCTTTGCGATACAGTTCAGGATAGCTGTCGCAAATTTTATTCAGAGCCAGCTTTAGCTGTTCACTGCGGGCATGAATATGGTTTGCGAACTTGTCATCAGCCCAATACGTTTCCAGAGCTTTTTTCGCCGTGACAAAGGCATGGTTATTGCCCCGGAAAGTACCGTTGTGCTCGCCTGGCTTCCAGATATCAAGCTTACGGTCAAACAGAGTAACAGCAAATGGCAGACCAAAGGCGCTCAGGGATTTGGACAGCGTAATAATGTCCGGTTTGATATCAAACTGATCAAAGCTGAAGAAGGTGCCTGTGCGGCCACAGCCTGCCTGAATGTCATCGGCAATAAACAGAATGCCATGCTCTTTGCAGATCGTAGACAGCTCTTTCAGCCACTTACCGGATGCCGTATTAAGGCCGCCTTCACCTTGTACAATTTCAAGAATGACGGCAGCAGGCATATCCAGGCCGCTTGAATTGTCGGTCAGCATCTTTTTGAACAGCTCAAGGGTATTAAAGTTGTCACCCAGATAGCCATCATACGGCAGGCGAGTAACGCCGCTAAGGGGCTGTCCTGCACCACCGCGATGATGACTATTGCCTGTTGCTGCCAGTGCGCCCAGTGTGCAACCGTGGAAGCCGTTAGTGAAAGAAACAATGTTGTGGCGGCCGGTTACTTTGCGGGCTAGCTTCAGGGCTGCTTCAACACAGTTTGCACCGGTTGGGCCGGTAAACATTACTTTATGATCTAGGTCACGCGGCTTCAGAATAATGTCACGGAAGGCCTCCAGGAAGCCTGCCTTAGCCTCTGTGTGCATATCCAGACCGTGGGCAACGCCGTCGTTCTGGATATACTCAATCAGGCTTTCTTTCAGGATTGGATTGTTGTGGCCATAGTTCAGTGAGCCGGCACCTGCCAGAAAATCAAGGTACTCGTTACCATTCTCATCGAACAGTTTGCTGCCTTTCGCCTGGGTGAAAACAACCGGGAAAGAACGTGAATAACTCTGAACTTCGGACTCATACTCTTTAAAAATCATCGTGTACTCCAATTTTAAATTTTTTGATATCGGGTGTTAGCTGCGCGCCTGACCGGGGATGGTCAGGCTTCAAAAGGACGGGCGCTATGCCCATAGCTCTTCCGGGCTTACGGGTGCCGGAAAGGTCCGATCTCTAGCAGCTCTTCGGATTCATGCAAGCCGTGGAAGTGCAGCTCTTTATCCAGGAAATCGAAAGTACGGGATTCGCATTCCAGAGTGCGGGTCAGGCCGGCGAACATTCGCCAGGATGCAGTGTTATCCGGTGATATTGTGGTGTGCAGAACTGTTGCAGGCTGACTGGACGGGCGCTTCAGGATCTCAAGGATCATACGCTTTGCCAGCTGTTTGCCACGTGCATTCTCGTGCACAGCAACCTGCCAGATGAAAAGAGCCTCAGGTTGATCCGGGCGGATGAAGGCTGAAACAAAGCCAATCAATTTATCGCCATCCCAAGCACATACAGATGTTTCTGCCCAGAGAGAGCAGCACAACATGTAGCAGTAACTTGAGTTGAGATCGAGAGGAGGTGAGTTTTGGATAAGGTCTGTAACGGCAAGACCGTCCTTTAATTCGGGTTGGGTAAATCTAATCGAGTCGCTAATGTCACTATTCATAATATTTGTTTAGGGTTCAAAGTATATTTATACAATAACGTGCCCGATTTTTTCTTTCAAGGGTTAATTTTTGCCGAAGATATGGCTTTTTGTATCTGTTGTTAGAATACAAATGTTTTGTGATGGTTTGTTTAGTGCTCTATATCATTTTTATGACGTGCACATGAAAAAGGCAGAAAACCCATAGCTGAAGCAGGCTGCGCCCGTTTTTAAGGCATAAAAAAAGCGCTGATTTTTCTCAGCGCTCTATGTTTTGCAGGAGGAGGGATTTGGTCTGTTTTTTTTGTCTGATCTACCGGAAATTAATCTTCAATCTGGACGATGGTCAGGGTGTGGGTGCCGTTATGATCACCACGAGTGAAGATGACATTGTCGCCCTGAGTGACAACATTACGTTGTTTTAGCTCTTCAATTGCTTTGCCAATCGACTCTGGCTCAGCGCTTGCGTGGTTAAATGGAACGGTTGTAACACCCCGATAGAGAGCGACGCGGTTCTGAGTCTTTTCCTGGGCTGTAAAGGCAAAAATCGGTAAGCCTGAGCGGATACGGGACATCAGCAAGGGGGTGAGGCCGGATCGCGTCATACAGACGATTGCTTTAACGCCCTGCAGGTGGTTGGCGGCGTACATGGCAGAGAGCGCAACCGCTTCGTTGATGTGACTGAAATCTTCATGCATACGGTGGTTGGATTGCTGTGTTATGCGTTCCAGTTCAGCACCGCGACAGAGACGATCCATGGCCTGAACCGTTTCCAGAGGGTATTCACCAACAGCGGTTTCTGCCGACAGCATTACCGCATCGGTACCGTCTAAAACGGCGTTGGCAACATCAAAGACTTCAGCACGGGTTGGTAAGGGGCTGGTAATCATCGATTCCATCATTTGAGTTGCCGTGATGACGACTTTATTCAGGCTACGGGCTCGCTGAATCAGCTTTTTTTGTACGCCGATTAGCTGGGCGTCACCGATTTCAACGCCGAGATCACCACGGGCAACCATGACGCCCTCGCAGGACTGAATCAGATCATCCATAACCACCTCGTCAGCGACAGACTCCGCACGCTCTACTTTGGCAATCAGGTTGATATCCTGTCCGGCCTCACCCAAAAGTGCGCGGGCCTCACGCATATCATCACCGGTACGGGGGAAGGAGACTGCCAGGTAATCCATATCCAGAGCGATGGCGGTTTTAATATCCTTTTTATCTTTTTCGGTCAGTGCCGCTGCTGAAAGGCCGCCGCCCTGTTTGTTGATGCCTTTGTTGTTGGATAGCTTTCCTCCAACGGTCACTGTGCAGATCACTTCAGGCTTTACGACATCATCAACTTTGAGTTGAATCCGGCCATCATCCAGCAGCAAAGTATCACCGGCTGTTACGTCATCGGCCAATTGAGGGTAATCGACACCAACCTGGTTCTGATCACCGGCATCTCTTTCAAGATTCATATTCAGAGTGAACTTATCACCCACGGCCAATTTTATAGGGCCATCTTTAAAGCGTGCGACACGGATTTTCGGTCCTTGCAGGTCGCCCAGTACGGCCACAAAGCGGCCGATCTCTTTTGCCGTTTTGCGAACGGCTTCCACACGGGCCTGATGCTCTTCAGGATCGCCGTGGGAAAAGTTTACGCGTACCACATCGACATATTCTAATACCTGGGCCAGCTTACCTGCTTCATCGGTGGCAGGGCCCAGAGTGGCAACGATTTTAGTTCTACGCATTCTATGTGATTCCTTAATCTTACAGGGTAAAGGCTTAGCCTTCAGGTGAAACCGGGTGCAATTTTGTTCAGGCTATTGCGTGCTTGTATTCAGATATGATCATGTCTTTTGAGGTGAACCTGATCTGTTTGATACGGCGGAGTAGGTCTTTATCTTTTTATTGAAAAGACCCATTTCGCCGGTCTTGTCGCTTGTAACTTGTATAGCTTATTTTTATGACGATTTTGCGGCCATTAAGGCTTGAGTGGTATTCAGCATTCGATTGGAGAACCCCCACTCATTGTCGTACCAGGCCATCACCTTAATCAGATTACCCTGAACACGGGTATGGCTGCCATCGAATACAGATGAATGCGGACAGTGATTAAAGTCGATCGATACCAGTGGCAGCCCATTGTAGCCTAAGATTTTCGATTGGTGGGCGGCTTTCTCCATGGCTTTGTTTATGGTTTCAGCGGTAAGGGGGTGTTTGACCTGAATGCTCAGGTCTACCAGGGATACATTGTTTGTGGGTACCCGAACTGCCAGTCCATCAAATTTCCCGGCCATTTCCGGTATAACAAGGCCAATGGCTGCAGCAGCTCCGGTTTTTGTGGGAATCATGGAGGCCGTGGCTGAGCGCGCACGATACGGATCAGTGTGATATACGTCTGTAAGGTGCTGATCGTTGGTATAGGCATGAATCGTGGTCATTATACCGCTTTCAATCGTCATGAGCTCATGCAGTACCTGGACAACAGGGGCCAGACAGTTGGTGGTACAGGATGCATTCGATACGACCTGGTGTTCGGGGTGAAGAACATGATCGTTAACGCCAAAGACAACCGTGGCATCAGCATCTGGTGATGGCGCGGAGATTAAAACTTTTTTCGCACCAGCTACAAGGTGGGCTGCAGCTTTATTCCGTTGGGTAAACAGGCCGGTGCATTCGAGCACGACATCAATCTTGAGTTCGCCCCAGGGCAGTTTTGCAGGGTTCCGTTCAGCAATTACTTTGATGGTATGGTTGTTAACAGTGAGAGTGTTATCGTCATGCTCAACTTCGAAGCCGAAGCGTCCGTGGACAGAGTCATATTGGAGCAGATGGGCATTGATTGCGGCATCACCCAGATCGTTGATGGCAACGATCTCTAGGTTATCCGAATGATGTCCTTCGAAATAGGCGCGAAGAATATTGCGGCCGATACGGCCAAAGCCATTAATAGCAACACGAGTTACCTTCATGCTGTCACTCCTTGTTCGACAAATCTGACCGGAACAGCATCTGCTGGCTCTGAGTCAGTTTATTTAGGGGCAGAGCGATATATTTCCGGCAGGACAGAGAGGAAGCAGGTGAACATTATGTTGACTTCCCCCCTTACCGTCACTTTAAGATTGGGCCGTAACTGCAAGAATTGCAATGCTTTTTCTCAGGCGACTGGCTGAATCCGGTTTGCTGTAATACATTAGGGATGTGTTACGGTCAGAATTGACTGACTTTCCTATTCTGAGGTGAGTGCTTTGGTATGAGAAAAAGTCTTTTTTTAGTCAGGGGCTGGAACTCTGTATTCTGCTGGGGTAGTTTATACGCCCTTTTCAGGCAGCACTTGACAAAGGTGCTCTATATAAAGTTGTAATACGCACGATAAGTGGGCTTTATTGTCTGAGTTCCGCCTTCCTTTAAACAAGGGCAAAGGCCGTGTTAGTTAGGTTACGATCATTCAATTGTTGTATTTTTAACTTTTGTACTTTTATCCGGTCATTGATGTGTGAAGCGCAGCTCAGGCTGCTGAATTTAGCCGGTAGTACGAATTTCCTTGGTCAAACTGTTTCTGAACAGCCCTAGATAAAGAGACGCTCTCAATGGGAAAAGCACTAGTTATCGTCGAGTCTCCTGCAAAGGCTAAAACGATCAACAAGTACCTGGGCAAAGACTTTGTAGTGAAGTCGAGTGTGGGTCATATCCGTGATCTGCCGACCAGTGGTGGCGCTAAACAGCCTGTGGATGCCAAAGCACGGGCCAAGGCGGCGGCAATTACCCGCAAAATGAGCCCGGAAGAAAAAGCGGTGCACAAGAAGCGCAAAGCCCGCGAGCAGCTGATCGCCCGTATGGGTATTGACCCTGAGCACGACTGGGAGGCGCATTATAAGATCCTGCCCGGTAAAGAAAAGGTCGTTTCTGAGCTGCAAAAATTGGCGGCTGATGCTGATCAGATTTATCTGGCGACGGATTTGGACCGCGAAGGAGAGGCTATCGCCTGGCACTTGCGGGAAACCATAGGTGGTGATGACGAGCGTTATCATCGTGTGGTTTTTAATGAAATCACCAAAAACGCGATTCAGGATGCTTTTAAGGAACCCGGTCGTCTGGATATGAGTCGTGTTAACGCTCAGCAGGCTCGCCGTTTTCTGGATCGTGTCGTGGGCTATATGGTATCCCCTTTGCTATGGGCGAAGGTTGCCCGTGGCTTGTCCGCCGGTCGGGTGCAGTCGGTCGCTGTGCGTCTTATCGTTGAACGTGAGCGTGAGATTAGGGCCTTTGTTCCTGAAGAGTATTGGGATGTACATGCCGACCTGAATCGCGATGGTAAAATGGCGTTTCAGTGTGAAGTAACGAAAGAGAATGGCAAAGGTTTCCGCCCGACCAGTAAAGAACAGACAGATAAAGCACTAGATGTGCTGAACGCTTCCCCGTTTAAAGTTGCTAAACGGGAAGATAAGCCGACTAAAACCAAGCCAACGGCACCCTATATCACATCCACGTTGCAGCAGGCGGCAAGTACACGCCTTGGCTACAGCGTGAAAAAGACCATGATGTTGGCGCAGCGTCTGTATGAAGCGGGTTATATCACTTATATGCGTACGGACTCCACCAATCTGAGTAAGGAAGCGGTGGAGAGCTGTCGGGATTATGTTGCGGATAACTTTGGTAAAAAGTATCTGCCGGAAGTGCCGAACAGTTATTCCAGTAAAGAGGGTGCCCAGGAAGCGCATGAGGCGATTCGTCCGTCTGATGTGTCCCGTTCGGCTACTGACCTAAAAAGTATGGAGCGCGACGCTGAACGTCTGTATGAACTGATCTGGCGCCAGTTTGTTGCCTGCCAGATGGTGCCTGCAGAGTTTATGAGCACCTCTCTTGTGGTGGAAGCTGGGCCATTTGAGCTGCGTGCCCGGGGTCGTGTTATGCAGTTTGATGGTTTTACCCGTGTTATGCCATCCAACAGTAAAAAGGATGAAGACCAGTCGCTGCCTGATCTTCAGGTTGGCGATTTGCTGACGCTTGAGCAATTGTTGCCTAAGCAGCACTTCACTAAGCCTGTGGCTCGCTTTACTGAGGCCAGTTTGGTAAAAGAGCTTGAGAAACGAGGTATTGGTCGCCCGTCAACCTATGCATCGATTATTTCGACCATTCAGGATCGTGGCTATGTGCGCCTTGAGAATCGTCGTTTTTACGCTGAGAAAATGGGTGATATTGTCACGGATCGTCTGAGTGAAAGCTTTAGTGATCTGATGGACTTCAGTTTTACTGCCCGTATGGAAGAATCCTTGGATGATGTGGCAGAAGGTAAGAACGATTGGAAGAATCTGCTGAACCGTTTTTACAAGGATTTCAGTAGTCAGCTGGCACAGGCTGAATCGGAAGAGGGCGGTATGCGTCCAAATCTGGCCGTTGAGACCTCCATTAAATGTCCGAGCTGTGGTCGTCCAATGCAGATTCGTACGGCCAGTACTGGTGTGTTTTTGGGTTGTTCGGGTTATTCGCTGCCTCCAAAGGAACGTTGTAAAACCACGATCAATCTGACACCGGGCGAAGAAGCGATCAGCGCAGATGCGGGTGAAGAGGCAGAAACTCAGGCGTTGCGCGCCAAGCGCCGCTGTCCAAAATGCGGTACGGCAATGGAAAGCTACCTGATCGACGAACAGCGTAAGTTGCATGTTTGTGGTAACAATCCTGATTGTGATGGCTACGAAGTCGAGAACGGTGAATTCAAGATTAAGGGTTATGATGGCCCGGTGCTTGAGTGTGATAAATGCGGTTCTGAGATGCAGCTTAAGACCGGTCGCTTTGGTAAGTACTTCGGATGTACCAGTGAGACCTGTAAAAATACCCGGAAACTACTGAAAAGTGGTGAGGCAGCACCTCCTAAAATGGATCCGGTGCCTATGCCTGAGTTGGCTTGCCAGAAAGTTGAAGACCATTATATTTTGCGTGATGGTGCCTCAGGGCTTTTCCTTGCGGCCAGTCAGTTCCCGAAAAACCGAGAGACCCGTCCGCCACAGTTGGTTGAAATTTTGCCGCATAAAGCTGAAATTGATCCGAAATATAATTTCCTGATGGAGGGGCCAACCCATGATCCTGATGGAAACCCTACGGTGATCCGCTACAGTCGGAAAAATAAAGAGCAATACCTGATGACAGAAGTGGAAGGTAAGGCGACAGGTTGGCAGGCTTTTTATGAAGGTGGTCAATGGGTTAGCCGTGAGAAGAAAAAAGCAACCCGAAAAACTGCTAAAAGCTAGTTCACATCCTGTGATTTTCAGCTAAACTGTGCGCGAAAGCAGCGACTAAAAGGCCGGTTCAGACCGGCCTTTTAGCGTTTTTATATCTGTCCGTTACTCTCATCTGGGCTCGTTTTCTATGGTATCAATGGCGTCACGAACGATGCAGAAACTCTATTCTGCACGGTTATTGTTACAGCACTTTGATCAGGTCGATCACCAGGATGAACTGATACGCCCGGCCTATATTTCTGCTCATGCCGACGCCGTTGTTTTTCATCTTCAGGGCGCGATGCAGGCGCTGCTTTATGAAATTGCTGAAACAGCACAGCTGCCTCAGGGTGAATGGAAAACCGCTGCCGACCTCCGGCAGGCCGCAGATGTGAAGGGATGTGTTATCCCTCATCTGAACCGGATCCTGGCGCTGGAGAAAGATAGCTTCAGTTGGTTGAGTCAGTTAAACCGGCGTTATAGAGATTGCTGGTTGCCGGAGCTGAAGCAAGTGGATGTTGTTGATCCGTCACTCGCAGCACCCTTGATTCCACTGGCCCGCGATTCTTTTTCGGAGCAGCAGCAACTTATTTCGTGGCTGGAAAATATGCAGTCGTTTATTAATGATCTGCGCCAGACCATGCAGGAATTTTGATCCAAGCAGGATGCTTTGTGTCATCGAATTTTTTAAGAGGTAATCACCTTGTCTGATAGTCCGTATCTTGAAATTGTTGAGCTTGCCGATGGAGATGTCATTTTGCAGTCTGCAGATGATAACCAGGGCGAGCCCTTGGTGCGTATCCGTTTTGCACCAGAGATTGTTGAGCATCTGAGGGGGGCAAGCTTTGATATTGCCCGTGAGATGATCGACAAGGCGATTCAGGATAATCGCTTATGGGGAGAAGAGGATGAAGAAGGGCCAGGGGAGAATGCCGTTATTCACTGACCTTGTGGCATCTGCGCGTTACATTTAAAAAGCAGCCGCCTGGCTGCTTTTTTTTATTTATAACGGATAGGTTTTATGTGCGGTGAACAGAGAAATTATATTGGTTATTGAAGTCCCTGCCCGTACCCGCCGCGAATGATGCCAACACCAATACCTTCTATGGCCAGAGATTCGGTTTCCAGGTCGACCACAATAGGGTCGAATTCTTCATTTTCAGCTATCAGGTACACCAGGCTGCCTTCCTGTTTGAAACGCTTCACCGTAACCTCATCACCGATACGGGCGATAACAATCTGGCCGTTTCGGATGTCGCTGGTCTGGTGAACCGCAAGGAGGTCACCATCCATGATGCCGATATCCTTCATACTCAGGCCTTTAACGCGAAGCATGTAATGAGCTTTGGGGCGGAAAAAGTCGGCGCTGACGCCGGAGTAGCTATCGATATGTTCCTGAGCCAGAATCGGGCTGCCAGCCGCAACCTGGCCAATGACCGGTAGGCCCTGACTGGCGTGCGAAGGGAGCTTGATTCCCCGAGAGGTGCCGGGAATCATTTCAATTGCACCTTTACGGGCCAGAGCCCGCAGGTGTTCTTCTGCAGCATTGGGCGAGCGGAAACCTAATGCCCGTGCAATTTCTGCCCGGGTCGGTGGGTACCCGGTAGACTCCATGTGTGACGTAATGAAGTCGAGTACTTCCTGCTGGCGCTTGGTCAGTTTAATCATGATGTCTCATCTGTCATTTTATACAGTGTGTACTTGTATACAGTTTACACAAAAATATGCTTTTGTCTGCCCTTGAAGGGCTTTAAATAGAGAATGTTTGGTTCGATTCTTCAATCAGATGTGAACCGGATATGGCAGATGTTTTATACTCTGGCCAGATTGTTTGTCTGGCACGTTTAATGTGTTTTAAAACAGTGTTTCAATTTTATGTTTCCCTTGTGAGTCTTAGCCTGCCTAGTATCTTGACTTTGTTGACAATTCTATTTATGTTTCAAACATTCGTTTGATAAACGCTCCTTGGTTAGCTGAGGCTGGTCATGCTGTTTTGTGATGGCATTGAATACCGGTCAGAAGTTAGTCATGCCGCATACAAAGTGATCGACAGAGGTGAGCATGGCTCAATTAGATACCGTCAGCCGTATACTGGATACCGCGGAGATGCTGTTCGCGGAAAAAGGGTTCGCTGAGACGTCCCTAAGGACGATTACCAGTAAAGCAAAAGTAAATCTTGCCGCGGTGAATTACCATTTTGGCTCTAAGAAGGCGCTGATTCAGGCTGTTTTTGCCCGTTACCTGGATCCGTTTTCCAAGCGCTTTAATGAGGAGATGGATCTTCTTGAAAGCCGTCATGAGGGGAAGTCTATTCCTCTGAATACGGTGCTGGAAACATTGACGACAACCGTCATTACTATGCCGAGTCCGACAAGAAACGGTTTGTCTGTTTTTATGCGCTTACTGGGACTGGCATATACCCAGGCTCAAGGGCATATGCGCCGTTATCTGCAGGAGCAGTATGGCAGCATTTTCTACCGTTTTACGTCAATGGTACGTAATGCGTCCAGTGATCTTCCTGATGTGGAGCGCTTTTGGCGACTACACTTTATGCTGGGCTCTGCGGTATTTACCATGTCCAGTCTTGATGCATTGAAAGACATTGCAGAACAGGATTTTAATGAGCAGACCCGAGTCCGTGATGTGGTTCAGCGTTTGATTCCATTTGTTTCTGCCGGTATGTCTGCTCCGATTCCAGAGCTGATACCGTCAGAGCACCAGGACGATGCCTGATTCATCTGTCCCTCGGTTATCGGAACCGAAGCTAGCTCCCCGCTGGCAGGAGTTTGCACCTGACGGAAGCTGGTTGCAGGTGGACGTCGCCCGTCAGCAGGTTTTTGTGGTCCAAAAGGCAGAGTTTGTACTCTGCTTTCCTGTTTCTACTGCTTTGAACGGAGCCGGTGAGCAGGAGGGTAGCGGGCAGACTCCCCGGGGGTGGCACTGTATTCGGGCAAAGATTGGCTCCGGCCATCCTGTCAATGCGGTTTACCGTGGGCGTCGCTGGACAAAAGAGTGCTACACATCGGAGTTGGCGGCTCAAAACCCTGGCAGGGACTGGATTTTGGGGCGTATTCTTTGGCTAAGCGGTCTGGAGCCGGGCGTTAACCGGGGCGGGGACCGGGACACAATGCGGCGTTATATTTATTTTCATGGCACGGCGGACACCGAGCCTATGGGGGAGCCTCTATCGCACGGCTGTATTCGGATGCGTATGAAGGATATTGCGCTGCTTTTTGAAGATACTGCTGTCTATACCCCCGTTTATATTGGCTAAGTACGGTGCTTTATACTTTATTTTCTGCCGATATGGCTCCCTGAGGGGAGTCTGAGGTTTTTTTCTTTCCGGTTCTCTGTTAAATTTCGCGGTTTATTCATTTCTCTGCCGCAGGATAATCGCTATGACCCATGGGCCTATTATGCTTGACTTGGAAGGCTTCGAGCTGACCAATGACGAGCGTGAACTCATCGTGCATCCATTGGTGGGTGGTATCATCCTGTTTACACGAAACTACCGGGATCCTTCTCAACTTGAGTATCTGATCCGGAGTATTCGGGAGTTACGTCCTGAAATCCTGATTGCAGTGGATCATGAGGGGGGGCGTGTTCAGAGGTTCCGTGACGGGTTTACCCGTATTCCGCCAATGGCATGCTTGGGTACGTTATTTATGAACGACCCTGAGGCTGCTCTGGAACTTGCCTGGGACACTGGGTGGCTGATGGCTTCCGAGCTTCTGGCCTATGGGCTGGATTTTACCTTTGCACCGGTGCTTGATCTGGATTACGGCAATAGCGAAGTGATTGGTGACCGGGCATTTTCTGGTCGTCCTGAGGTTGTTACCCGCCTAGCAGATGCATTGATTGAAGGCCTGCATGAAGCGGGAATGCCAGCGATAGGTAAGCATTTCCCCGGCCATGGTTATGTGGCCGCTGACTCCCACATTGACCTGCCCGTTGATGTTCGTCCTTTTTCAGAGATTGATGAGCACTGCCTGAAACCCTTTACCGCATTATGCCCGCTACTGGATGGCGTCATGCCGGCCCATGTGATCTATGAAAAAGTAGCGCCTGAGCCCGCTGGTTTTTCTCCTTATTGGCTAAAAGATATTCTGCGCCGCCAGTTGGGTTTTAAAGGTGTTATCTTTAGTGATGACCTTGGTATGGCGGGTGCTGCTGCTACAGGTGACTACTCTGCCCGTGCTTATGCGGCTTTAGGTGCTGGCTGCGATATGATTTTGGTCTGTAATGACCGTGAGGGTGCACTTCAGGTTATGGATGCCCTGGCAGATTATGAGTTTTCCCCACGCTCAGTGCAGCGGTTGTCTGCACTGAGTGTACTCTCCCGGCCGACACTGGACGCGTTGGATGCTGATCCCCGATACAACCGGGTAGCGGATCAGTTGGAAGCGCTTGTTTAAGCGATTCTGTAATTAAACTGAATTTATCCCGGCGCTGTATCCTATAAAAAGGGTAGAACGTCGGGATTTAATGATTTAACGACACAAAACAGACCATTGGAACTAAACAATGCCAGTAGAAAATAACCTGGAACGTATTAAAAAAGTCTTTACCGAAGCGGATTGCCTATGTACAAAAGAACAGGTTGATCATGCGCTTGATAAGATGGCTGAGGATATCACGGAACAACTGGGTGATAAGCTGCCAGTGGTTTACTGTGTTATGAATGGCGGCCTTATCACAACAGGGCATCTGCTAACCCGGCTTGAGTTTCCTTTGGAAGTGGATTATATCCATGCAACGCGTTATCGCGGTGAAACAACCGGTGGTGAACTATACTGGCGCGTTCCACCTGAAGTGAATATGGAAGGCAGAACGGTTCTGATTGTAGACGATATTCTGGACGAGGGGCATACGTTGGCTGCCATTCTGGATTACTGTCAGGAGCAAGGCGCAAAAGCTGTTTACAGTGCCGTTTTGGTTGATAAGATTCATGACCGCAAGGCCCGCCCTGAGATGACCGCAAGTTTCACAGGTCTTGAGGTTGAAGATCGCTACCTGTTTGGTTACGGCATGGACTTTCAGGGCTTTCTGCGTAATGCACCGGGTATCTACGCACCGAAAGGTATGTGATCTTTTCAATTTACACTCCGGTAGTGTGCGTTGTTCAGAAAAGCCGCTGTTCTCAGCGGCTTTTTTGATATCAGCGCCTGTCCAAACCGAGAACCTGATTGTTTAAGTCAAAATTTGGTTTTCAGAATTAACACCTGACAAGCAAGGGTAGACAGATGTTGGCAATTATAGGTGGTACCGGCCTGACTCAAATGGAAGGCTTGGATGTGGTTTCCCGCAAGACAGTGTCGACGCAATGGGGTGAGCCTTCGGCTGAGATTCTGACTGGCTCCGTTGGCGGCAAGCAGGTGCTTTTTTTGGCGCGTCATGGTGACCCGCATCGTATCCCTCCCCATAAAGTGAATTATCGTGCGAATATTCAGGCTCTGAAAGATGCCGGAGCCAGTGCTGTTGTTGCTGTTAATGCGGTTGGCGGTATTCATCCAGAGTGTCAATCTGCAGGCCTTATGGTTCCTGATCAGGTAGTAGATTATACCTGGGGTCGTGAGCATACCTTCTTTGCGGATGACCTGGACGAGGTTGTACATATCGACTTTAGCTGGCCCTATGATGAGTCTCTGAGACAGTTATTGTTGGCCCAGGCTGAAAAACTGCAGCTGAAGGTGATGCCTCAGGGGGTTTACGGAGCAACACAAGGGCCGCGTCTGGAGAGTGCTGGAGAGATTCAGAGGATGTTGCGTGACGGTTGCGATATTGTCGGCATGACGGGTATGCCTGAAGCCGCTTTAGCGAGAGAAGCTGGGTTACCGTATGCCTGTATCGCCCTAGTGGTGAATATGGCCGCAGGCCTGACCGATGAGATTATCACTATGCCTGAGATAGAGGCGGCATTGCATCAGGGAATGGGGAAGGTGTTAGATCTGCTTAATGCTGGCGTTCGCGCTTATGAAGATTAAAGTGTTTTGGAATCAATCGCTCCGGCTTTTCTGAAAAGACGGTGTCAAACGAAGCGAGTCAGGCCTGCTTTGGCTCGCTTTTTTCACTCAGTTGCTGATTGTCATGTAAATGTCACCTGTGCATTCTAGTCTTGCCTAACGTGCTGAAAAGGCAGCCTGTGCTTAATGGCAGGCCGAAACCTGTGTGCAATAAAGGTGATCCCATGACTCAGAGCTACATTAATCAGGTGTTTGATCGTTTTTCCAGCGAACTGGTGGCATCCGATGCACAAGCAATGACACTATCGCTGCGTGCGCATCTGTTGCATGAAGCGAAACGTTTGCAGGGTACACTTAACGCTCTGGTCGTACAGAGTGAGTTAAGTCATCCGGAAATATTTTTTATCAATACACTGGAGCACTTTATCACTTGTGCCCGCCTTGAGCGTGCTGAAACACTGAAATCGTCCTGTCGATCTCTTCTGGCAGATCTGAGGCGTGTACAGTCTGATCGTAAGGTGGCTGCTGATAGCCCGTCATGTTATCAAAAGGGGCAGGAGTTGCTACGGAGTATCGCCTGACAGGTATCAGGCTATTCATATTTTTACCTAAAAAAGCTAGGCAGCCGGATTCTGAAGCATCGCTTCACGACGTTTGATCAGCATCAGGTTAACGCCTTCTTCAATGGCAAACTCTATATCAAATTCCGGAAAGACAGGTATCAATTGACGACGGATATCTATTATAGGTGTGCCTTCAGGAAACTGTCCTATGGGGAGTTTAACCCCTCGGGTAGACTTTCCACGCCGGACCGGGATTTTATTTAACGTATTCCAGGCAAGTACAAAGCGCTTCTCATCTTCCATGGGTGGGATATCGACGGAAATAGGCTCCTGTTTTGCCCGATCCAAGGCAATGCCATCCAGCAGATGTCCATTTACGTGCAGAACGCCTTCATGAATCAGATGTCTTTCCAGACCGTCCCGGTCTGTAGAGTCTGAAATAACTTTATCTTCAATAAGTTTTTTAATCGCTTTGGTATCGGCATACACAGGGTTTCCTTCGCAGTCGAAAATGTCGTAAGTAGGGCGAAACATCTTATTAAAGCCATGGTAGAACCCCAGTGTCATATATTGTCGACTCATAGACTGATCCTGCATCTTTTACTGATGTTTTATAGTTTCTTTTCCGTAAGACGGATTAGGAGCAAAAAGATTATAGGCTTTAATCATGGATAAAAACGAGAGCTTTTGTAGAAAAAAACCATGCTGCAGTAGGTTATCTGTTCTGGCGTGATATGCATCAAGACCTGTATAGCATTTACCAGGGCGTTTGCCGTGAGGATCTCTGGTCTGCAAGATGAGGTTATCAGGGCATAAAATTTAAGGGTCTTATAAAATACCTCTATAGCTTGTATAGTTGTGATCAGCGTCATAATCTTGTGAATTAAGAATGAAAAAATAAGATCTTTTACCTAAACTCAATGTTAGGGTTTACCCTAGTGCTTATGCTAAGTGCTAGTGATTGTGCCTGTTAACCTGTGATGAGTACTGTACCTGTGACGGTTCGGCCTGGTGCGGAAGAGCGGAGCTGATGAATGATGAAATTAACCAGTAAAGAATTTGCCCGACAACCTGAACAGTGGGTCGATCAGACAGTACAAGAGCAAGCCACGATTGTTATTGAGGGTGAGTCCGGTCGAGCGGTGATGATTTCCGAGGAAGACTGGAACTCCATTAACGATATCTTGCAGGTGGTTTCTATGTCTGCAATGGCCGAGTCTCTTCGATCCGAACCACAGGGTGATATGAAAACTGTTGCAGAGAGTGCTGATAAGGCTGAGAGCCTTGATCCGACATAGACTCTCACTCAGATACTCTGCGGGTTAACTTCCTTCCCTGGACATATATTGTGCAGAGGGTTATTCCGAGCCCAGTTCGTAAGTGCGGCTTTTATCCCAGTACTTATTAAATAAGTTTGGCAGCATCGCTTCCAGCTGTCCCAGATTATCTGGCCAGGGGTAGTTAATCTCAGGGTCGGGCAGTGGCCTGACTCGTTTCAGAAAGTCGTCCTGACCTGTTACTGCTTCATATGCCTCTTGGGCAGCAAAAACCAGTCCTTCCCCGGTAATATCTTCAATCGGATCCTCAACATTACTGAACTCCGCCAAGTGATCGGCATGATCCAGAACGGCTTCAAACTTGTCCTGTCCAAACGAGATCAGCCAAAGGCGAAAATCTTCAAAGATATCGTCATTGATGTAACTCTGAAGAACAAAGTTGGCCATCAGTACCGGAAAACAGAATGCGCGGCTTTTCTGGTGTGCAAGATGGTTTTCAAACTCAATCAGTTGTTCAGGAAGTAATGTTGCCAGTGATTGAGAAATACTCAGGTACTGGCCTTCAGACCCCGGAGCGTTGTGCCGCAGGGAGTTATTGATAATGTCCCAAAAGTCTTGTTCTGTCATCGTGCAATGTCTCATGATGCTCCATTTCGGACCATTATAGCTTTATGGCAAAGCAATAAATCGATCAGGATCAAGAAAAATGATTCGGATGTTGTTGGCAAACTCTTGTATGACGTGGGTCATTCTTTATCCGTTATTCTTTATATCATGGACTAAAGTGTTAACAGGCTAAGGTGTCATATCTGTTGAACTAAGGCCTGATCAGCAATGTGTATCTTAGGGAGGTTGGGATGACATATAAAAAAACGGATATGACTCTTTGGAAGAGAAAGCGCCTTAAAGATCAGGCTTCCTTTGATATTGATCCGTTCTGGAGTGGTCGTATAAAAGCACTGGAGGATTACTCGTCAGAGTGTTTCCGGAAAAACGGAGAACTTGCACCGATGGCATTGATCGGTTTTGCCACCGATGAAGGGGTAAAGCG
The DNA here is from genome assembly GCF_048265165.1 of Oceanospirillum sp. GTDB lineage: Bacteria > Pseudomonadota > Gammaproteobacteria > Pseudomonadales > Halomonadaceae > Oceanospirillum. The sequence continues at coordinate 99,781 of NZ_JBLXCD010000006.1, forward strand.
CAGTGCCGGTCGGTCAGGGGCGGCTCATGGCCCTCTGGTGATTCGTCGGGCACTGGCAAACCTTGCCTGGCATCAGCAGCGTGATATCTATGATGCCGGAGATATATGGTGTGAAGAGGAGCAACTGATTATCGCTCAGAGCCAGCTGGCAGGTCATGTGGCCCGTTTGCTTGATATAGGATTAACACCGATCATTCTCGGGGGTGGGCTTGAGGTTAGTTGGGGCAGTTATCAGGGGGCGTCACGCCACGCCTTTGCTGGTCCGTCGGATGTTGCCATTGGTATTGTCAGCCTAGGTGCACGGCTGGCTATGTCCGAGGCTGACCCTCAGCCGAATGCGCAGTCTGTTTTTTTGCAGATCGCACAGTACTGCAAAGAACGTAATCTTGATTTTCCCTGCTATTGTTTAGGATTGGATGAACAGGTAACCTCCGCCGAAGAGTTTGACCGTGCGGAAGCCTATGGCGTGCACTGGCGTTTGCAGCAGAAGTGTGGTGAAGCATTCTTTCCGGAAATTGAACAGGAAATCCGGTGCTTTCTTGCCAGTCTGGATTATCTTTATCTGTCGGTGAGCCTTGATCTTTTTTCCATTGCCGCCGCCCCGGGTGTGAGTGCTCCTTCTGTCTTTGGTCTCGATGCTCGGGTTGGTATGGGGTTGTTAAGGCTGATATTACATGAGGCTCAACGGGCAGAAGTTCCTTTGCTTCTGGTTGATATAGCGGAGTGCAATCCTCTGGAAGACCCGGATGGCCGAACAGCTCGCCTTGCTGCTGGTCTGGTTTATGAGATAGCCAAGGTCTGATGGCGTTGATTGGGGCCATCAGCAAAATATTGTGCGCTTTTGCGCTCTAGTTGAGGTAGTGATGATAGATGTCATTATCAACCGGGAACCGGTTGAACTGTACAAGATCTTAAAATTTGAAAACCTGGTAAGCAGCGGTGGTGAAGCCAAACAGGCTATTGAGCAGGGACGTGTTCAGGTAAATGGTGAAACAGATACTCGTAAAAGGCGTAAAATTGTTGCCGGTGATCGTATCGTTTTTGAACAGCAGATCCTTAATGTTACCCTGGCGGAGTAGACTGGGAGCAGGGGTATTAGCTTTAAAGGCGCTATAAAGCAAAACAGCACCGTGAAGTAAAAAGTTCACGGTGCTGTTTTTTTAAATACGATGGCTTATACCGATTGGAGTGTTATTTTAGCTCTCAACAAAAGCCCGCTCGATAACATAATGGCCTGCTGAGCTGTTTTTGGCTTCGGTAAAGCCCTGTTCCTGAAGGATCTCAACCGTCTCTTTAAGCATTGATGGCCCACCGCAGATCATAAAGCGATCCTTATCCAGATCAAAAGCTGGTAGATTCAGGTCGGTGAACAGTTTTCCACTGCGCATCAGGTCAGTGAGCCGTCCTTCATTTTTATAAGCTTCGCGTGTCACCGTCGGATAGTAAACCAGCTTTTCCCGTATCAGATCTCCAAAATATTCATGCTCCGGCAGTTCTTTTGTAATCAGATCCTGATAAGCCAGTTCAGAGGTGTAGCGAACACCGTGAGTCAGAATAATTTTATCATACTGTTCGTAGATCTCAGGATCCCGGATGATACTCAAAAAGGGTGCCAGTCCGGTGCCGGTGCTGATCAGGTAGAGGTTCTTACCAGGTAACAGATGGTCGTTGATAAGAGTGCCTGTGGGCTTGCTACTAACAACCAGCTGATCGCCGGGCTGAATGCTTTGCAGGCGCGATGTTAAAGGCCCATCCGGCACCTTGATGCTGAAAAATTCCAGATGATCCTCATAGTTTGCACTGGCGATACTATAGGCCCGCATCAGAGGACGACCCTCAACCTCAAGGCCTATCATGATAAAGTGGCCATTTTTAAAGCGCAGGCTTGAGGCTCGGCTGGTCTTAAAGCTGAATAGGTTATTATCCCAGTGATGAACACTGAGGACTTCCTCTTTAATAAATGCAGACATTTGATTCTCCGGCAATCGCTTTCGATAGCATCAGGTAATTTATACAGAGTTTACTTCTTGCCTGATCTATCGGATAAACAGTTAATATTGATTTTGGTAATCAATTTTATTAATAATGGACGCGGCTTAGGGGTTTATTGATTTAATATTCCAAAAAAGGAGAACAGGGTGCGGTATAGCCTACGGCAGCTGGAGGTCTTTCTGGCGGCAGCACATTTTGAAAATATAACCAAAGCTGCCCAGAATCTTTCAATGTCACAGTCTGCGGCCAGTAGTGCTCTGAAAGAGCTTGAGCAGCAGTTTGATATTCAATTATTTGACCGGGTTGGTAAGCGTTTGCAGCTGAATGAACTGGGGCGTTTGTTGCGGCCTCGGGCTGCATCTCTGCTGGCGCAGGCTCAGGAGTTAGAAGTTGCTCTGCAGCAGCATCAGCAGCCAGGGAACCTTAAGGTGGGAGCAACCCTGAGTATCGGTAACTATCTAGCAGTTAATCTGATGGCGCAGTACATGGCATCTCAGCCGGATGCTAAGGTGACCCTTGATGTCGAGAATACCGCTGCAATCGCACGTAAGGTTGTCAATTTTGAGCTGGATGTAGGATTAGTGGAGGGCGAGATTCAACACCCTGAGCTGGAGGTGATTCCCTGGCGGGAAGATGAGCTGGTGGTTTTTGCATCCTGTAACCATCCCCTCGCAGCAGCCGGCAAGGTGCTTGATGATCAGGCTTTGAAATCGGCTAACTGGATTCTGCGTGAGACCGGCTCAGGTACACGGCAGACCTTTGACCGGATTATGAGTGGTATTTTGCCGGAACTTAATGTGTTGCTGGAGCTTCAGCATACCGAAGCCATTAAACGGGCCGTTGAAGCGGGTATGGGATTGGGTTGTTTGTCCAGGGTTACACTTCAAGATGCTTTCAACCGGGGAGCCCTGGTTCCTTTGGCGATACCACACAGGGATACTCGGCGTCTGTTCTACTTTATTCTGCATAAACAGAAATACCGAAGTGCCGGCGTCAGCCGTTGGCTGCAGTTGTGTCGGGAGGCTTCTGATGCCGACGCCCCTGCATAGCACCGGCATCGGTTGTCTTGACACCTTTTCTGTCTAGGGCAAACTATTGTGGCTACGGTCTTTATCCCGGCCCATGCTTTGCCTAGGTTTATATTTCGCTTTCAGGGAGTTTTTCTGTGTCTTTATCATCTTCAGGGTTTTATCTTTTCGCTTCTCGTTATCGGTTGCTAATTCCGGCTGTGATCATTGTGTTTAGCCTGCTTTTTTCCAGTGGCGCACACGCCGGATTTATTCCGGAGGACTCCCGGGTTCCGGGAGGGGTTGCGGTTATTAAGTTGCCTCAGAAAGGTGATGCACCGCCCCATGTTTTTTTCCAGAAAAAAAGGGTCTTTACCGCAAAAAAAGATGATACCTGGTATGCCTGGGTTGGCCTGCCGCTTTCCCTGAAAGCAGGTCAGTATCAGGCATTTTGGCGAACAAAGGATGGCGACAAACCGTTGGACTTTAAAGTAACGGATAAAAAATATCAGGAACAGCGCCTGACGGTGAAAAATAAGCATGTCAATCTGAGCACTGAGCAGCTGCAACGTGTTTGGCGTGAAACACCGGAGATTCGGGGGGCGATGGATACCTTTAAACCTGTCATTCACCCTTTGCCTGATGTCCTGGTGCAGCCAACAGAAGGGAGGATAAGCAGCTCCTTTGGTCTGCGACGGGTCTTTAATGGTAAGCCCCGCAAGCCCCACAGTGGCATGGATATCGCTGCGTCCACGGGAACGCCAGTTCTATCAGCGCTTAATGGTAAGGTGGCGGCGATCGGTGATTATTATTTTAATGGTAAGACGGTGATTGTTGACCATGGGCAAGGCTTGACAACACTTTACTGCCACCTGTCTGAGACAGAGGCATTGAAAGTCGGTGATACCGTTTCGGCGGGTGATAAGCTGGGTGAGGTGGGCGCAACAGGTCGTGTAACCGGCCCGCACCTGCACTGGACTGTAACACTCAATGGGGCGCGTGTGGATCCGGCGCTGTTTCTGGAACAATAGTGCTTTTGGCATTAAGGGAAGCCGGAGTGTTCTGAACTAAACGCTACTCCGAATAAACTCAACCATTCCCTGACCTGCCTGGTGGCCTGTGGCAAGGCATGCTGTCAGCAGGTAACCACCGGTTGGGGCATCCCAGTCCAGCATCTCTCCTGCAAAAAATAACCCCGGTATTTCTGTTGCCATCAGCTGATGGTTCAGCTGAGAGAATCTGACACCGCCTGCAGTACTGATCGCCCTGTCTATCGGCTGAGTTTCTGTTAGTGGCAGCAGCAGGTTCTTGATGGCTGCTGCCAATTGAGGGATATCCTGAAAGGTTTGTTTATCGGTTAACTGCCTGAGTAGCGCCTGTTTAGCGGGACTCAGTTTCAGCTGTTTCAGGCAGTGGCTGATGGAGCGCTTTCCCCGGTTGTGCAGCGCTTTTTCGATCTCATCCCGGGAGCGTGCAGGGAGCAGGTCGATAAACAGTGTTGCCTGACCGTTCTGAATGATCTGATCCCTCAGGCAGGCACTGACGCCATAGACTAATCCGCCTTCAATACCCTTTCTGCTGACCATAAGGTCACCACTTTTTATGATAGTGTCGTCATTAGAGTTGACCGCAGAGAGAGTAACGCCCTTCAGAGGCGTTCCGGCAAATTCGTCTGCAAAGCTTGCTGGCCAGCGCACCTGAAAACCACAGTTACTGGGGCGAAGTTCGGCTAACTCAAGCCCTTGATCAGAGAGCTGCTCCTGCCAGAGACCGTCGCTGCCAAGTTTTTTCCAGCTGCCACCCCCGAGAGAGAGTAAGCAGGCTTTGCCCGTGACCTGAACTTTACCTGCGGGAGTAGTGAATATGAGTTGCTCTTCCTGCCAGCCTTGCCAGTAGAAGCGGGTATGGAGTTTTAACCCGAGGTTTTTTAGTTTCTGCAGCCAGCTGCGAAGCAGAGGTGCAGCTTTCATTCCCGTTGGAAAAATCCGGCCGGATGAGCCGATAAAGGTTTCGACTCCCATCGACTCAACCCAGTGTTTTACCTGGCGGTTATCAAAGTGTCTGACCGACTCAAGCAGGTGAGTGTGGGCTGGCTGTGCTGAAGCTGTGCTGTAGCGGGTCAGAAACTGTTCTGTTGCTTCCGCATGGCTGATGTTCATACCGCTTTTACCGGCATAAAGAAACTTGCGGGCAACAGTAGGCATCGCTTCAAAGAGGTCAACCGGAATACCCTGTTCCAGCAGAACCTGAGCCGCCATCAATCCCGCCGGGCCAGCACCAATAATGATGGCTCCTTCAGCTTTTAAACTTGTTTGGGCGAGGGGGATCTGAGTCGAGTCAGATGCGTTAGATTCTGAAGGCATGAGTATCTCTGAGGTATCAATAAGAGGCAGGCAGAGGATTTTAATGAATCGTTAGCGTGTTGTCCTGCATAATCATGGCAAAACGGGCTAGCTTAAATAAAACACCCGGCAATGGAAGCCGGGTGCTCAGAGAGTGGTAACAGAATGGTGGGCTTAGCAGGGCTCAGTCATCACTGGTTGCACCAATTTTGTGAATACTGAGATCAGCACCGTTAAACTCTTCTTCTTCATCCAGGCGGATATTAGCTATTTTGTGTACCAGCCCATAAACGATCAAGCCGCCAAGAACGGCGATAACGACGCCTGCTAGTGTGCCGATTAGTTGTGAGGCCAGGGTCACGCCACCGAGTCCCCCCAGTGCTTCCAGACCAAATATTCCAGCGGCGATACCGCCCCAGACTCCGCAAAGCCCGTGTAAAGGCCAGACACCTAATACATCATCCAGGCGTGGCCATTTGTTTTGCGCCAAGGTGAACATTACAACGAAAAGAGCACCGGCAATACTTCCGGTAATCAATGCCCCCATAGGGTGCATAATATCGGAGCCAGCACAAACGGCTACCAGTCCTGCCAAAGGCCCGTTATGGATGAAGCCTGGGTCATTTTTACCCAGAAACATTGAGGCTATAATGCCGCCGACCATCGCCATCAGGGAGTTAACGGCAACCAGGCCGCTGATACCGTCAAGAGTTTGTGCCGACATAACATTAAACCCAAACCAGCCAACAGTCAGAATCCAGGAACCTAAGGCAAGAAAAGGGATATTCGACGGTGCGAAAGCAACCACTTTACCATTACGGTAGCGGCCGGCACGGGCACCCAGAACCAAAATAGCTGCCAGCGCGATCCAGCCACCGACCCCATGAACGACTACAGAACCGGCGAAATCATGGAAAGGCGCACCAAATTGGTTTGTCAGCCAATCCTGAAAACCGTAGTTTCCGTTCCAGATGATACCTTCGAACATAGGGTAAACGAGTCCGACAATCAGAGCCGAAGCCATTAGCATAGGGTAGAAACGTGCCCGTTCAGCAACACCCCCTGAGATAATTGCGGGAATTGCTGCGGCAAAGGTCAGCAGGAAGAAGAATTTCACCAGAGCATAACCATTGGCCTCCGCTAGAACTTCAGCGCTGCTGAAGAAGGTGATGTCATAGGCGATCCAATAGCCAATAAAGAAGTAAGCTAACGTTGAAAAACCAAAGTCAGTCATAATTTTAACTAATGCATTCACCTGGTTCTTTTTGCGCACAGTACCCACTTCAAGAAAGGCAAAACCGGCATGCATTGCGAGAACCAGAATGGCTCCTATAAGAATAAAGAGCGTATTGGCTCCCTGCATCAGTGTTTCAACTGCACTGTTTATTGTGTCCACAGAAATGGTCTCCACAGGCTTCCCCTTGTATTTTTTATATGCCCTGTATTAGGGCGTTTTTGAGTCTGTGCCGCACAAGCTTTGCGCACGGGTGGTGCGCCAATAAGTGGAGTGATATCGCAAATAAAATAATCTTTTGGTGCCCGATGTTATAACTTAATGATTTTTATCACTTTTTTATTGCATCGTAGCGGTGCGTATATGCACTAACTCAAGGCGCTTATAGCCTTAAAAGCAGGATATATGCCAGTAAATAGGATGGAAGTCGCTTTTAATAGAATGCGGGAATACCTGTTCTCGCTGATGGTTGTTTATTCTTTGTATTAGTGGTTTTTTTAGTGATATTAACTGGATGTAGTGATTATTCATGAGACTGGATTGAACTCGCGGTTATCACCCGGAAAGGTTGGGTATCGGCTCAGTTACTTAGAGTGCTTGTCAGTTACTTATTTGCTGGTCTGAAAGGCAAAACGTTATCCGCTTGTTCAGGTTTAGGTCTTTCTGTGCGGTTTACCAGGTACAGGGGTTGCGACTTCAGCAGGCCCAGCTTTTCTCGCATCTGACCACAGGACGCTTGCATAAGAGCCGCAATACGAATGCAGCTTTGCAGAGGGGTTTTGCTACGTCGGCGCTCCATATTTACTCTAAATACAATGCCCTTAAGCTTATTACGGGCTCTTGGTGATGCGTTCTGAATAATCTCCTCGCTTAGGGTGTTACGCATTGTTTCCAGTTGCTCAGGGTTGTTTTGGGCCAGATCCATTAGCACATCAAATGACGGTAATTGAGTGACCGGTAATTGAGTAACCATAGCTCACCTCTGATCTTGAGTGTCTGGTTAAAACTTAGTTCACAACTCGGCTTTGTGCGTAAAAAATGACCAGATTTTTTACTGTTAAGTACCTGAATTTAAAAAAAATGCACTACAAAAAAGTTTTGTAAATAAAGTGTTACAAACGGAGCTAAATACCTGGTTTTATTCTTCATCTAGTTGATTTAGCCATTTTTACATGTAAATCACGATTTATCTTCTTGGTATTTTGTTTTTAGCCAGTTTTATTTTTTGTCGGAAATGGCTTGTAAATGAAATTTGTACCGATACAAACTAGACAAAAGTCAGAATTTGAGTGAATAATCCTTAGTCGAAGGTCTGGTGTTCTGTTGAATCAATGGTGGAATGTGAGTCATTTTTTCTCAGATATCAGAATAATCAGCTGAGACGAGATCCCTGTTAATTCAGCTGAAATCGAATTATCAATAATAAAATGGGAAATAATAATGAAGAGCATGGTGAAAAAAACTCTTATTGGAATGGGTGTCTCCGCCGCATTGATGGGCGCTTCTCTAGCTCAGGCTGAGATCAAGATTGCCCTTGCAGGCCCTGTTTCCGGTCCTGTTGCGCAGTATGGTGATATGCAGTTTATCGGCGCTGAAATGGCGATCGAGCAGATCAACAAAAACGGTGGCGTAAACGGTGAGAAACTGGTTGGTGTTAAATACGATGATGCTTGTGACCCTAAACAAGCGGTAGCGGTAGCTAACAAAATCGTAAATGACGGCATCAGCTATGTTGTTGGTCACCTTTGTTCAAGCTCAACGCAGCCTGCGTCTGATATCTATGAAGATGAAGGTATCGTAATGGTGACGGCGGCTTCTACCAACCCGGATATTACACTGCAGGGTTATGAGCTGATCTTCCGCACCATCGGGCTGGACAGCCTGCAGGGTCCTGTTGCTGGCCGCTTTGTTGCAGAAAGTGTAAAACCTAAGCGTATGGCTGTTATTCATGATAAACAGCAGTACGGTGAAGGTATTGCAACAGCTGTTAAGAACACCGTTGAAGAAGCGGGTGTTGATGTTGTGATGTTTGAAGGTATCACCGCTGGTGATAAAGACTTCTCTGCACTGGTTGCTAAGCTGAAACGCAACAATGTTGACTTTGTCTACTACGGTGGTTACCACCCTGAGCTGGGTCTGATTTTGCGTCAGTCTGCTGAGCTGGGTCTTGATGTGAAATTTATGGGCCCTGAAGGTGTCGGTAACAAAGACATCTCTGCTATCGCTGGCGAAGCTTCTGAAGGTCTGCTGGTTACCCTGCCACCAAGCTTTGAACTGGATCCTAAGAACCAAGGTCTGGTCAGTGCGTTTGAAAAGAAAGGACAGGATCCTTCCGGCCCATTCGTAATGCCTGCTTACGCAGCGGTTCAGGTTATGGCTGACAGTATGAATGCAACCGGCAGCAGCGATCCTTACGAAGTTGCAGAGCACATGCATAAAGCTTCATTTTCCACGCCGATCGGTGATGTTAAGTTTGATGAGAAGGGTGATCTGACCTCATTCAACTTCGTTGTTTATAACTGGCACGCTGATGGCACTAAATCCCCTGCCAAATAAGTCTTCATAATAATATTGAAACGAACAGTTCACTTACAAAGTACACTGTGAACGTTCCCCCGGAGCCCGCCAAAAGCAGGCTTCGGGTTTAGCGTTGCTCTCAAGGTGTCAACCAATGTCCGAGTCTATTTTTTATTTTCTTCAGCAGATTGCTAATGGTCTGACCATAGGTAGTACCTATGCGCTGATCGCCATCGGCTACACGATGGTTTATGGCATCATCGGCATGATCAACTTCGCGCATGGCGAAGTCTATATGATCGGTACGTATGTCGCGTTTATCGCCCTGGCGGGTTTAAGTATGCTGGGTATTGATAATCCTTTCCTGCTTATCGCCATGGCGCTGGCGGTGAGTATTCTGGTAGCCAGTGCTTACGGCTTTTCCATTGAACGGGTTGCATACAGACCGTTGCGTGGTAGTAAACGTCTGATCGCACTGATTTCTGCTATCGGTATGTCTATTTTTCTTCAGAACTATATTCGTCTGGCTCAGGGCTCCCGTGATATTGCGATGCCAAGTATGATTCAGGGTGGCTTCCTGTTTGGCGACCCCTCTGGCAGCCATATTATGATCTCCTACATGCAGGTGATCATTATGGTGACGACTGTTCTGTGTATGATTGGTCTGACTCTATTTATTACCCGCTCCCGTATGGGGCGTGCCTGTCGCGCTTGCGCGCAGGATATCGGCATGACCAACCTGCTGGGTATTAATTCGAATAATGTTATCGCAGTAACCTTTGTTATCGGTGCAGCACTTGCGGCGGTTGCGGGTATGTTACTGGGACTTTACTACGGTGTTGTGAACCCCTATATCGGCTTTATCGCCGGACTTAAAGCCTTTACGGCAGCTGTATTAGGCGGTATCGGTAGTATTCCGGGCGCGATGCTGGGCGGCCTGATTCTGGGTATTTCCGAGAGTCTGACAGCTGGTTATCTGACCGCAGAATACAAAGATGTTGTTGCTTTCTCTCTGTTGGTTCTGATTCTGCTGTTTATGCCGCAGGGTATTCTGGGTAAACCTGAGGTGGAGAAAATCTAATGTCTCGCGTGACTTCTGCATTTGTAGCCGCCCTGATTACTCTGGTGCTGGGTGGCTTCCTGCTGGGGATGTCTCTGACCTCAGAAGGTATCAATCTGGTTGTTGAAGCGTCTTCAACCGGCAAAATTACATTCCTGTTTGTGGGTGTTGTACTGGTCTTTCTGCTGCAGCTTTTTCGGGAGCAGGTTGGTCGTTTTACTACCAAAATGCGCAGTGATGAGCGTATGGAGCTTCCTGGCTTTTTACGTACGCCTCAGCAGCAACGTGTCTGGACGATGTTTGTGATCATCGGCCTGCTGATCTTTCCTTTCCTGAGTTCCCGTGGAGCGGTGGATATCGCTACTCTGACTCTGATCTATGTGATGCTGGGTCTGGGGTTAAACGTGGTGGTCGGTCTGGCAGGTCTGCTGGATCTGGGTTATGTTGGCTTTTACGCTGTGGGTGCATACACCTACGCATTGCTGAACATGTACTTCGGTGTTTCTTTCTGGGTTGCACTGCCAATTGCCGGTGGTCTGGCTGCTCTGTTCGGCTTTCTGCTGGGCTTCCCTGTGCTGCGTTTGCGCGGAGACTATCTGGCGATTGTGACGTTGGGTTTTGGTGAGATCATCCGTATTTTGCTGAATAACTGGACAGAGCTTACGGGCGGCCCGAACGGTATCGCGCGTATTCCTAAACCGACGTTGTTTGGTCTGGAGTTCAGTCGTCGTCCGTCAGAAGAAGGTGCAACCACCTTCCATGAGTTCTTTGGTATCGGCTACAGCAGTGAATACAAAGTGATGTTCCTGTACCTGATGGCACTGGTTCTGGTTCTGATCACCGTTTATGTGATTCGTCGCCTGATTCGTATGCCGATTGGCCGCGCCTGGGAGGCCCTGCGTGAAGATGATATCGCCTGCCGTTCTTTGGGGTTGAACCCAACGTCAATTAAGTTGGGCGCGTTTACCATTGGTGCATCTTTTGCGGGTTTTGCCGGTTCTTTCTTTGCGGCACGACAGGGCTTTATCAGTCCGGAATCCTTCACCTTTATCGAGTCAGCCATCATTCTTGCTATCGTTGTGCTCGGTGGTATGGGCTCGCAGCTGGGTGTGATTTTGGCGGCTATTGCTATGACCGTTCTGCCTGAGCTGGCCCGCGAGTTTGATGAATACCGTATGCTGCTGTTTGGTCTGATGATGGTACTTATGATGATCTGGCGACCACAGGGTCTGCTGCCGATGAAACGTCCGCATTTGGAGCTGAAACGTGACTAATAATCTGTTAACAGTAAAAGATTTGACGATGCGCTTTGGTGGCCTGCTGGCAGTAAACGGCGTCGATCTTGAAGTAAAAGAAAAGCAAATTGTCTCTGTTATCGGTCCGAATGGTGCCGGTAAAACCACAGTTTTCAACTGTGTGAGTGGCTTTTATATTCCAACCGCAGGCTCTGTTATCTTTCAGGGCAAAGAGCTGCGGGGCAAGCCTGGCCACCTGATCGCCCGGGAGGGAATGGTACGTACTTTCCAGAACGTACGTCTGTTTAAAGAGATGACCGTGATCGAGAACCTTTTGGTTGCTCAGCATATGCATGCCGAGCATAGCCTTCTGAAAGGTTTCTTTATGACGCCAGGCTTTAAAAAGAGCGAACAGGAGCTGATGGATCGTGCCGCCCACTGGCTGGAGCGTGTCGGCCTTCTGGATTTCGCTAATCGTGAAGCCGGAAACCTGGCCTATGGTCAGCAGCGTCGTTTGGAAATCGCCCGTTGCATGGTAACCGAGCCAAAATTACTGATGCTGGATGAACCCGCAGCAGGTTTGAACCCGAACGAAACCAAAGCACTGGATGAGCTGATTGTCCAGCTGCGGGATGAGCAGGGTATCTCTATTCTTCTGATTGAGCACGATATGGGACTGGTCATGGGTATCTCTGACCAGATCTACGTGGTGAATCAGGGTGAACCACTGGCAGCGGGTACACCTGCTGAAATTCAGGGTAACCCTGAGGTAATCAAAGCTTATCTGGGAGAAGAGTAATGCTGAGACTTGATAATGTTCATACGCACTACGGCCCCATTGAGGCTCTGCAAGGCGTATCCCTGAATGTTGAGAAGGGTGAGATTGTCACCCTGATCGGTGCTAATGGTGCAGGTAAAACCACCTTGCTAATGACTGCCTGTGGTGATCCTCGTGCATCATCCGGCACGGTGACCTGGAAAGGCGAAGATATCACCCAGAAGGCAACTTCTGAGATTATGCGTACCGGTCTTGCTGTCGTGCCTGAAGGCCGTCGTGTTTTCTCCGGTATGACCGTTGAAGAAAACCTCGCCATGGGTGGTTTCTTTAACTATACCAATTACGAGGAACGCCTGGCTCACGTACTGGAACTGTTCCCGCGTTTGAAAGAGCGTTACAGCCAGCGTGCCGGCACCATGTCCGGTGGTGAGCAGCAGATGTTGGCTATTGGCCGTGCCATGATGAGTAATCCTGAGTTGCTGATTCTGGATGAACCCTCACTGGGTCTGGCACCAATCATCATTAACCAGATCTTCGATATCATCGATCAGCTGCGCAGCGAAGGCACCACCATCTTCCTGGTGGAGCAGAACGCAAACCAGGCGCTGAAGCTGGCCGACCGGGGTTACGTGATTGAGCATGGCAAGATCGTACTGGAAGATACCGGTGATAACCTGCTGGTGAACGAAGACGTACGTAAGGCTTATCTGGGTGGCTGATCAGTTTGACGCCTAGTGTTTTAGTCTAAAAAGCCCCCGATGTAGATACCTGCATTGGGGGCTTTCAGTTAGTATTGCTCCAAACTTTGACCTTATAGTAAGGCGGTGTGCAGGATGCGGCTGGGCGGCTAAACGAGAGCTTCTCGTTCTACTCAAACACACGGTCAGCAGTGCTGACCGTTGTTTCATTCTACTCGGAAAGAAATACGGGACACCCATATTTTAACCCACTAAAACCAGTAGCCTGATCTGTACGGTTTACCTATCTGCACTAACGGTGAAGCGTCCAACCAGTTGCTGCAGGGTCTGGGTGGAGTGTTTCACATGATGGGCGCTGTCTTGTAATTCATCCATAACCTGGCTCATTTCGCTGGATGCGACTTCAACCTGTCTGATGGATGAGCCGTAAAAATGACTACGTTCATGCAGCTGCGTAATGATGCCAAACATTTGGCTAACGGCCTGGTGAAGCTCTGTGTTTTCAGTGCTGGCAGATTCAGCATCTTTAAGACGCTGATCCACTTCTTTTACACCTTCTTCCATAAAGTTTACAGCGGCACGTGTTTCATCCTGTAGGCTGGATACAGTAGCCTGAATTTCCGATGCGGCTTCAGCAGTGCGGCTGGCCAGTGAACGAACTTCATCCGCAACCACGGCAAATCCGCGGCCAGCTTCTCCCGCACGAGCGGCTTCAATGGCCGCATTTAGCGCCAGCAGGTTCGTCTGGCTGGTGATATCAGTAATCATAGAGACAATATCACCGATCTCTTTCATCCGGCTATCAAGCTTCTGTACCCGCGCCCCAGTGGTATCAACCACCTTACGAATGCTTAACGTGCCTGTACGTGCAGCCTCAAACTGTTCGCGGGCACTTTCGACCACCTCATCCATTGCGTTTTTCATGGTTTGTGCGGTTTCTGAGGCTTGATTGATCTCACCCAACTGATCTTCAACCAGGGTCAGCATTTTGCCGACAACCTCATTTACTTCCCGGCTGGTTTGACTGGCCTCCTGGGTACGGGTCAGCATCGTCTCGTTATTGTTTTGTACTGCGCCTGTGGTATGAATTACTTGGCCCATAATGCCGTCCAGACTGTCCATAAAACTGTTAATCCAGCGTCCCATGCTGCCACTTTCATCCTGCGCCATGTTTTCAGTATTCAGCCGCTGTTTCAGATTACCCTCACCTTCTGCAATGGTACGGATGATCTGTGTGGTTTTACGTAAACGTTCTGCAACACGTTTAGGGCCTGTATTAGCAAAAATCCAGGCAGAAACAGCCAGCATTAATCCATTCAACATTAAAGTTGGCAGTAAACCAAAAGGTGAAAAGTGCTGTGACAGAGTGGTGGTTACCATCAGCGCGATGACCGTCAACAGATAGGTCTTCATAAGGCTTACACTGATTGAGCGACGGCGATACACTTCTTCTAAGTCACCTTCACACATCATTCCCCAGCGATCCGGTGAGCCGGGTAATTGAAAAGTGACACCCTTGCCAATGACCGGGATATGGCGGTAATCGGAATAACCTGGGTAGGTAATAAAGAGATTGCTGCCGTTCTTAATGGTTTCTCGTACCCCGGGGTGCAACTCGCCTGTTGCAGGATCGGTAAACCTTAGCTCCAGCTCGGTATGGCTCTTTACGCTCACTGTACCCCACTCGGTGTGAATGCCTTGCTTTAGATTTTCACCATGAGAAAAGGTGCTGTCTTCAAAGCGGGACCGGGATAAAGCCGTACCCGGTTGCACACGGTTATCGAATCCGGCCTTAACCATAAAAATATAATTATCACCAGACTCAGGATAAACGTGACCTGCTTCCCGCTGGATCAGATCACCAATAACATCGTTGGGAACGCGGCCTGCAATACAGCCAATCACTTTACCTTTGTGTACCAACGGCTGATAAAACATCAGGGTAACTGCGTCATGGAAACTGGATGTAGAAGCGCCTAGCTCCAAAGTGACCGGATCTGTATAAGGGCCATGAAGAAATGGTTTTTTTAAACCTTCTTGTAACGCTTGGGTTAATAATTCACCGCTGTGCATCTGACCTATACGTTCTGCATGAGTGGAGGTTAAAAGCTTGCCTTCACCATCAACGATAAAAAGCTCAGAAAAATCACCAACCTGATCTTTTCGTCTGAGTAGTAAGTCCAACCATTGAGAGGAATCCGCCTCCGCACACTGAGCCGCCAGCTCATCTAAATTCTGCCAGTGGCTGGAGGCCCACTGCTGCAAAATCTCGACACGAGTAGAAGCGATACCTTCAAAAATCTGCTCAATCACCGGATACAACTGACGATTCAGGAAGCAAGACCAGCCTAATTGCAATTTACCATTGCTGCCAAAAATGGGCAGCCAGCGTTTTTCTGCTGCAGACAGGTTCATTTTATGGCTGATTAGTTGTTTCATCGGCAATCTCCATCGCACGTGGGTCAAAAAACTTGGAAGTCTTGATAGATATTTTTATTTGATTTGAATCAACACATTAAAATTCATGCAAGAAGTGCACTATGAAAAAATTAATTATTTTAAAACAGTGTGTTACCTATGATTTAGCAAAAAAAAACAGCAGAAACCGCACCGGTATAGTGCGGGCGGTGTATTGATGGAGCACCATAAGTGTGCGTAGAACTTTGCAAGACGATGCCAGTAAAATGCGGTAAAGATGCCAGCAGCGTAAAGATTGCCACCAGGTATAGGGCGTAGCGGTTGCGTTGCCCTAAGTGTTATTTATAACGTGTCGAAAAGTTTAGTGTTTTTGACGCGTTTTTCTCGCAAAAACTGGGCATAGGTTTGCGTTTGGCTGAAGATTATCTAACGGCGATGTATCACGATGAGGCACTAGGCTGTCGTGCGGTAAGGTAGTTCAGAAAGCTACAGGCTATTGTCAGGTAGGGCCAACGGAGTAGGTTAACCGGTTAATATACAAATTATGGATGTCCCTAATTATTCAAATTAATTCGGATTAAATTATGGGTGTCCCAAATTAATTCAAAAGGGTAAACATTCCCGTATTAAGGATAAAGCAATGGCAGGCTCCAGTTTTTTCGCATTAATTGATGATATTGCAACGCTGCTGGATGATGTGGCCAGCATGACTAAAATTGCCGCCCGGAAAACCGCTGGGGTATTGGGGGATGACTTAGCCCTTAATGCAGAGCAGGTTTCCGGGGTTAAGGCAGATAGGGAGCTGCCTGTTATATGGGCAGTGGCTAAAGGCTCTTTGCTGAATAAGATGATTCTGATCCCCGCGGCCCTGGTTATCAGTTATTTTATGCCTTGGCTGATAACACCCTTACTGATGCTTGGTGGGATGTTTCTCTGTTTTGAGGGGTTTGAGAAAGTATTTCACGCCCTGTTCCAGTCAAAAGCGTCAAAAGAGCTCCATCTCAGGACGCTTAAAACAGCCATAGAAAATAGTGAGCTGGATATCCTTGCGTTTGAAAAAGAGAAAATAAAAGGTGCCATAAGAACCGATTTTATCCTATCGGCTGAGATTATCGCGATCACTTTAGGTACCGTGGCTACGGCATCTCTGCTTACTCAGTTGTCTGTACTTATCGGCCTTGCTTTTCTGATTACAGCCGGTGTCTATGGGCTCGTAGCAGGGATCGTGCGTTTGGATGATATGGGGCTTTACCTGCTGCGCAACCCTGATAGTGGCCGCTTTCAGAAAGTGTTAGGCCGGAGCATTCTGACCGCAGCCCCTAAATTGATGCGGGGGCTGTCGGTTATCGGCACCATCGCCATGTTTATGGTTGGTGGAGGTATTCTTGTTCACGGACTGCCTTTTTTACACCATCTGATCGAGCAGGTGACTACGGCATCGGGGCCTCTGTTTATCGGTGGGCTGCCGATTTTGCTGGAGGCGCTGAGCGGCTTGATTGCCGGAGGTCTTGTGTTTGTGGTGGTGGTCATGATCAAGGCTATTATTCCTAATCGAAAAGAGGTTGAGCGGGGCTAGAGGGTATCGTCCCTCCGGTTTCATGACTCTGACAGGGGGCAACCCCATTGGCATTCGATAGTTTTAAGGGTGTAAACCTGCTGGACAGGCACCCTTTAACCGGCTTCCCGCGATACGCTTTCTTCTGAGGTTACTGCGACTATGCGCAAAACGGACAAGAAAACCGATAACCAGATTCGCCTCTTGCTGACGGATATCTGTGAAGACTTTATGAAAGAGTTTGACGGTTTTCAGTGGCTGACCCACGAGGCTGATTACAGGCGCTTTCCGGAGACGCTGAAGATTACACTGGTATTTGATCGTGGGGATAGTCTGGATGACTTTTTGCAATCTGGTGCCCGAAATGAGCTGATGTTTATGATTCAGCAGGAGTTGAGTCGTATTCCGGTCAAGCTACCGTGTGTCGAGGATCATATCGCATATGCTACGGAGCAGAAGGGGTAGCCAGTCAGCCTCTCAGACAGGCGGAGCTATTGTGTAACGCGCAGACGCTCTACTTCTGCAAGGATGCATAGGCTATGAGCATTCATTATCACTTACAAGTAGAGTGTTAATTCTTGAGTCCCCTTGTAGGGTATTAACTTTCATTGTATCTAATTCTTAAGATTACAATTTTGAATAGCAGGATTACTAATTTTTATTTTAGAGATCTCTTAATATTTTTTTCAGGCGCGATTAAAAATCATGCTGAGTTTTTCCATGAAAAATATGAAAAAATAGCGATTTTCTCTAAAAAAAGGAATATAGTTTTTGAGGTGTCGATTACTGACGGAATGGGATTAACCGCTATGAGTGCTAAATTAAAACTATTAATCTATATAGGCACCTTGTTTGTTGTCGCTATATTGATTGTGTCAATCACTGGCTATCTGAATTTCAAATCAGCTTCTGTTTTCAGTGCTACAAAAAAATTGGAGATAGAATCTTTCTTAATATCTAATGCGCTGGAGCAGCGTGTTCAGCGCTATTTCGATAGCCTCAATCTTATCGGTAGTGATTTGCCTATCGATAAAGATGGGAATATTGATGTTGATATAGTAGTGAAAAAACTAAAAGAGACAACCAAAGCTCTTGATGTTGTAGCAACAGTTGTAGCACTCGAAAGTGGACGAACGTTCATTGCAACCGGTGAAATAGCTGACTTTAACGCGAAAGATCTCGGACGAGAATGGTATGAGAGGATTTTCGCTGGAGAAAAGCAAATTATTACCAAACCATACAGAACTGCTGATACCGGCGAGCTCGTAATGGCATTTGCTGTTCCTGTCATGCGAGATAATAAAATTGCTGCGACCTTACTGATTAATACAAAAGTCCTGGGTATCACGCAGTTTGCACAGAGCCTTTCAGAAGAAAATCAGCTTATTGTCAGTCGTTCTGATGGTTTTATTCTTGCTGCCCCTGAAGCTGATAAAATTGGTGAAAACTTATTTGAACTTCAGCCTTCGTATAAAGCTTATAAAGATAAAGCAAGTAGTGAACATCGCTATAAATACGCGGGTGAAGAATATGTAGTTAACAGCGCCCGCATTGCGTCTTTAGGTTGGAGTGTTTGGACTCTGGATACAACCCGTCACATAAATGCACCTTCAAGTGCTAACCTGGTTGAAGGTTTGACATTCTCTATTGTTCTTATTTTGGTTGCATTAGGTGTTGTTTATTTTCTTGTTATGAAACTAATGTATGAACCTATCGGTGGTGAGCCAAAAGAAATCGAAGAGCTGGTAAAGCGTGTTGCAAATGGTGACTTAACACTGCAGGTATCTGAGACTGGAAAAGAAACAGGCATCTATGCAGCAACAATTTTGATGATTAATAATCTGAAGTCCATCATCAGAAATATTAATGAAGCTACGGACCAACTCAAAGCGTCGTCCGACAAAGTGACCATTGCTGCTGAAAAAACAAACAATAGCTCTGAGACACAAAGTATCCAGTTGGAAAATACTTCTACAGCTATGAATGAAATGACCATGACAGTTGAGGAAGTTGCGCGTAATGCATCACAAGCCTCAACCGCCGCAAAAGAAGCAAATGAGTACTCTGAGCAAGGTATTAATGTTGTTAAAGAGATGAACGATAATATCTCGACCCTACTATCTGGTCTTGAGAAAGTAATGGTCGTTACCACGAAACTTGAAAAAGAAACTCAGGGTATTGGCTCCATTTTAGAAGTCATCGATGCCATTTCTGAACAAACCAATTTATTAGCTTTGAACGCAGCAATTGAGGCTGCAAGGGCTGGGGAGCATGGCCGGGGCTTTGCTGTTGTTGCTGACGAGGTTCGTAGCCTGGCAAACCGTACGAAAGAAAGTACTAATGAAATACAAAGCTTAATCAGTAGTCTTCAGAATGAAGCTCAGCGTTCAGTTGACCTCATGCATAGTAATATAGAAGATGCAAGAACAACTGCTGGGAAATCTGATGCTGCAGATAAAGCGCTTCAATCAATTATAGAGTCTGTCTCTGTGATAGAGAATATGAATGCTCAGATTGCAACGGCGGCTGAGGAGCAAACTCATGTAGCATCGGAGATTAACGTCAATATTGTTGAAATTAATGACCTCGCAAAAATGACCTATGAGAGCTCTAATAGCAACAAAGATATGGCATCTGATCTGCAGAATTTGGCACTAACCCTGGATAAATCAGTTGATGTCTTTAAATTATAGTGCTTAAAGTCAATATGATGATATGAGGCTCTGCTTGGTGGTATTTTCTCCATGATGCCTGAAGAGAAAGTGGCAGCAATATAAAACGAGCTTTGCCGCGCCAGGTGTCCATTACCAGTGAATCTGTAGAGGTTTAAGCATCGCTCGCCTTTTGTAAGGCGAATATTTAAGCCCCAAAATATCATTCCCACATAGCTGTGGGAATGATGTTGAGGTCTAACGTTTCGTTATATGCTAAACCTGCTTTAAGGCTGCTGACGTGTTGCGGCGATCACCACATCACGGATGTTCACCCCCTGTGGCTGGGTATACATAAATACGGCAGTTCGGGCGATATCATCCGGTACTAGGATGCCACCCATTGATGTTTTCCAGGCTTCATAACCGTCGATAATCTCTTGGGATGTTGTGTGCCCCAATAGTTCTGTTTCTACCGCACCAGGGCAGATCGCCATTACCCGTACGCCTGAATCCGCCACTTCTTCACGCACATTTTCGGTGATCGCGGATACGGCAAATTTAGTGCCGCAGTAGGCGGCATGATTGGCAAAGGATTTTTTACCCGCAACCGAGCTGATATTAATGATGGTGCCCGAGTGCCGCGCTTTCATATCCTCCAGTACCGCTTGCATGCCGTTCATCAGGGCGAGGACGTTAACATCAAACATCTTCCGCCACTCGTCAGGGTCCTGTGACTCGATCTGTCCCAGTAACATCACACCGGCATTATTGATCAGGCAATCCACAGGGCCGTACTGTGCTTCCGCGTCTTTGATCGCCGAGTCAAACGCGACTCGATCGGTCACATCAACTTCCCGGCATAGGGTGTTAGGAAGGTTAAGGGCTTGAATATTGTCAAGGCGGCGGGCGACCAATAGCAGCGGATGCCCCTCTTCTGAGAAACGTTTTGCCATGGAGGCACCAATGCCTGAGCTGGCACCTGTGATGACGATCAGAGGTTTATTCATGTTCACGACTCCTGTTTTGAGAGGTCGGGCGGAATTGCCGATCCCTCTGTTGTAACTCTGGACGTATTGTGAACAAGACGATTATGATGATATATACGACTAATATGAAAACATTGTTTGGTATTTATGAACGATATTTATTGGCGCGGCATCATTGCGTTTAATCATGTGGCGGAGTTTGGCACTTTTACTGCGGCTGCGGAGGCCACGGGCTATTCAAAAGCCAATTTAAGCCAGCAGGTTACCGAGCTGGAGTCCCGACTTGGCGTACAACTCTTTTACCGCACTACCCGCCAGTTACGGCTTACGGAGATCGGTGAGGCGTATTACCGTAAAACCCGCCTTGCCCTACAGGAAATTGCCCTGGCATCCACTTGGGCCAGCCAGTCAACGGATGAGTTAAAAGGTGTTATCCGAATGAACGCTGTGGGAGGTTTATTGGGTGAGCAGCTTATTGCTCCATTGGTGATTGAGTTTCAGAAACAGCACCCAAATATCGAAGTTCATCTGGATTTCTCCAGCGTACAGGTTGATCTGATTGATCAACACTATGACCTTGTAGTGCGGCTGGGGCATATGCCTGATTCCACACTGCTTGCCCGTAAGCTTGGTACGATCAGGACACGCTATGTGGCAAGCCCTGAATTTATGAAAGTGAATAGGGCGATAAAGCACCCTGATGATTTAATTGGGTTGCCTTTGGTCTATGGCAGTGTTGACCAGTGGGTATTTTCTAATGGCGATGAAAAACAAACTCTTCGAGCAGAAGGAGGGATAAAAGTGATCAGTGGCCGGGTTATGCGCCATGCTGCCATGGCTGGCTTAGGGGTTACCCGTTTGACGGATGTTTATGTGCAGGCGGATCTTGATCATGGACGGCTTGTGGAGGTTTTGCCCGAGTGGACAGAATCAACACCAGTGTATTTAGTATGCCCGCCGCTGCGATATAAGCTTAACCGGGTCAGTGCGTTAATGGATTGGCTGAAAAAAGGGTTTGACGCGCGTTATAAACAGATACTGAAAGAGGGAGCCGCTGCCTGATTAAGGAAGGTTTTTTTGTCGGCGTGTTGGGTGTATGTTGATGGGCAGATTTCATATGACAGGTGTATCCAGATGAGTCAGAATCTTGAAGCAAACAAACAGAACGCAATTGAATTTTACAGAACAGCCTATCTTGGCGATCCGGTCAAAGCAGTAGAGCAGTATGTCGGTGCCGAGTATATACAACACAACCCGTTAGTCGGTGAGGGTAAGGCTGCTTTTATTGAGTACTTCAGTGAAATGGCCAGAGACTATCCGGATAAACGTATAGAATTTGTGCGGGCGGTGGCGGAAGATGATCTGGTTGCACTGCATACCCATCAGATATGGCCTAGGAATGACGAGTACGTGACGATGGATTTCTTTCGGTTTGATGAAAACGGTAAGATTGTGGAGCATTGGGACTCGATTCAGGGTGTGCCAAGTGAGACCAGGAACGGCAACCCGATGTATTGAGAAATAGTTAATGGGCTGTGAACGGGCAGCAAAGCACTGACCCTGACGGAAAACTGACAGAGCTTGCACCTGGCTGCGAACACACCATATGCTGCATGTTTCTATTCTATCAGGAGGCTAGGAACTCATTTACCGCGCGATTGAACCTACGGTTGCAGATTAAGCTATCATCCGTCACCTGTGCTTTTTTGATCTCTTCGGGCTTAAATTTTGCTGTTCGCTGATTTAGCAGTGCATTAAAAAACGGGCCACTAAATTCAGGGTGTCCCTGTACAGTGAGGATCTGGTTTTTATATCGGGTGATGTAGTTGGGACAAAACGCGTTACCCGCTAATACTTCAAAGCCTTGACCGGGTCTGATCACCTGATCTTGATGAACCGCAATCAGCTGCAAGTTATGGCCTGTTTTCAGAGCGCCTATATTCTGCCGAAGCTGCACGCCATAAACGCCCAGTCCCCAGCCTTTTTCAGATCGCTTTACGGCACCACCCAAAGCATGATTGATGACTTGGTGGCCGAAGCAGATGCCAAATAGTTTCTTCCTGCCGTAAAAGGCGTTGCGAATAAATTGAGACAGGCGACATACCCAGTCAAGACCATCATGGACGCCTGACGGGCTGCCGCCCACGATATAAGCATCACATTGGTTGATATCATCCGGCAACTCACCGGCTCGGTAAAGATCCCAGACCGTTACGGAGTCGCACTCATCCAGTCTGAGTTGTGTTCTCAGGCATTCGGTATAGCTACCGAAGGTGTCAACGAGTTCTGCAGGTACATCCCCGCATAGCAAGATACCAATCTTCATTGTTTTCATAACCCTGAGAGCCCAACGGGGCTGTCGGGCGGTAAAAAGTAAGGCCTGATGGGTTGTTCACCATTAGCAGGCTCTATTCAATTTGAGCGCTATAGTAATTATAAATGCAAATTAGCGCAAGTATGCTTTTATTGTGGTGTGAGATGACGACACAGAGCCACAGGAGGTGCCGGTACTATCTGTATAAATAATCAGCTATGTGCGGCTTGGACTGATAATTTTTGCTACTATTCGTTTCTCATTCTTCACCCGATATTACGCCCACTATGACCACGCCTTTTACCCTGCGCCCGTATCAGCAGGAAGCCGTTGATGCCACCCTTAAGCACTTTCGAAAATCCAGTGAAGCGGCAGTGATCGTGCTGCCTACAGGGGCCGGTAAGAGTCTGGTGATTGCGGAGTTGGCGCGTCTTGCGCGGCGTAAGATTCTGGTGCTGACTCATGTTAAGGAGCTGGTGGAGCAGAACCATGCCAAGTACCAGAGTTATGGCCTTAACGGCGGTATTTTCTCGGCGGGGTTGAAGCGTCGGGAAAGCCAGCATCAGGTGACCTTTGCCAGTGTTCAGTCGGTGTCTGCCAATCTGGATCAGTTTCAGCACGAATATTCCCTGATTATCATCGATGAGTGCCATCGGGTCAGCGGCGAGGATACCAGTCAGTATCAGCGAATTATCGAGCAGCTGCGACAGCAGAACGATAATCTTAAGGTTCTAGGGCTGACGGCCACGCCCTATCGGCTAGGGATGGGCTGGATCTACCGCTATCACCATCATGGCTTTGTCCGAGGCTCTAGTGAGGAGAAGGACAAGCCTTTTCGGCACTGTATTTATGAGCTGCCCCTCAGTTATATGATCCGCCGTGGTTATCTGACCAAGCCGGAACTGGTGGATGCGGCGGTGGCTCAGTATGACTTTTCTGTACTGGCGCAAAATAGCTTTGGCGAATACGCAGAAAAGGAGGTCAATCAGCTGTTAAGCAAGCATCAGCGGGTGACCCGAGCCATTATCGAGCAGGTGATGGAGCTGGCGGACAAACGCAAAGCCGTGATGATTTTTGCCGCTACGGTAGATCATGCGAAAGAGATCACGAGCTATCTTCCTCAATCCCAAACGGCGCTGATTACCGGAGCCACCGATCTTAAAACCCGGGATGATCTGATTCAACGTTTCAAGCTGCGTCAGCTGAAATATTTGGTCAATGTCTCGGTGCTGACTACGGGTTTTGATGCGCCCCATGTGGACTTTATCGCTATTTTACGCCCGACCCAGTCGGTGAGCCTGTATCAGCAGATTGTGGGCCGAGGCCTGCGGCTGGATGAGGGCAAGAGCGATTGTTTGGTGATCGATTATGCCGGTAATCATGTCAATTTGTATCATCCTGAAGTGGGTGAGAAGAAGCCCAATCCAGACAGCGAGCCGGTGCAGGTGTTTTGCCCCGGTTGTGGTTTCGCCAATATCTTTTGGGGCAAAAAGGATTCTCAGGGCCAGGTGATTGAGCATTATGGCCGCCGTTGTCAGGGCTTGCTCGGTCTTGATGATGACGGCAATCCTTTCGCTTCGGATCAGCCTCCAGTACAGTGCGATTACCGTTTCCGCTTTAAAGAGTGTGCCCATTGTGGGGCGGAGAATGATATTGCCGCCCGAAAATGCCATCAATGCCATACGGCTATTATCGATCCTGACGATAAACTAAAAGACGCGCTAAAGCTGAAAGATGCCTTGGTGATTCGTTGTGCCGGTATCAGTTTGAATATCAACGGCTCCAAGCTGAAAATCATCTATCACGGTGAAGATGGTGAGGAACTGACGGAATCCTTCGACTTTACCAAACCGGCTCAGCGGGCGGTGTTCAATAGGTTGTTCGGCCGACGGCTGGCCAATAGTCAGACTCCGGTGAACTTTAAGAGCGTTGAGGAGGTTGCTCAGGTGCAGTCTCTGCTGACAGCCCCAGATTTTGTCGTCGCCCGCAAACAGAAGCACTACTGGCAGATTCAGGATAGGGTCTTTGATTATCAGGGGCGATACAGAAAGGCTTTTTAGATCTGAGGTATCGGTATGTTCGGCCTGCTAAAGGCATAAGAAAGAAAACCGGAAGTACAGGCCTGTACTTCCGGTTTTTAGCGTTTAGGTTGAATGAGACTGTCTTATTTCAGCGGAGGTATGCTGTGAAATAAGAGGCTCAGATTCCCCCTCGGGTTAGTTTTTCCGGTGCCAGAAGTTGTCTCAGCTCTTCCCGGGAAAGATCGGTGTTTTCTTCTGCAACATCCAATACCGGGCGGCCCTCTTTATAAGCCTTCTTGGCAATTTCTGCCGCTTTCATATAGCCGATAATAGGGTTCAGGGCGGTGACCAGAATAGGGTTACGGGCGAGGGCTTGCTTCAGATTATCCTCATTGACCGTAAAGGTAGCAATGGCCTTATCCGCCAGCAGCCGTGACGTGTTGGCGAGCAGGGTAATGCTCTCCAGCAGGTTTCGGGCAATCATCGGCAGCATCACATTCAGTTCAAAATTACCGGATTGTCCACCAATGGTTACCGCGGCATCATTACCTATAACCTGAGCCGCCACCATGGCGGTGGCTTCAGGTATTACCGGATTTACCTTGCCGGGCATAATGGATGATCCCGGTTGCAGGGCCTCTAGCTCAATCTCACTAAGGCCCGCCAGGGGGCCTGAGTTCATCCAGCGTAAGTCGTTGGCAATTTTCATCAGGGATACAGCGGTCATTTTGAGCTGCCCGGAGACAGATACGGCGATGTCCTGAGTCCCTATATGAGTGAACAGATTGATGGCCGGTACAAACTTCAGACCGGTTAGCTGACTCAGCTCCAGCGTGAATTGCTGAGAAAAATCCGGATGAGCATTAATTCCTGTACCTACGGCTGTGCCGCCCTGAGCAAGACTGTGCAGCATCGGCTGGGTGTTTTTCAGGGCTTCAATATTCTGATCGATCTGGGTGGCCCAGCTCAGAAGCGCCTGATCAAACCGAATCGGCATGGCATCCATCAGATGGGTACGACCGGTTTTAATATGTTGGCTGACGGACGCCGCTTTCTCTGTAATGGTATCGGACAGATGTGCTAGCGCTGGCAGGAGCTTTTCGTTTAACTCCAGTGCGGCACTGATATGAATAGTTGAAGGAATGATGTCGTTGCTGCTTTGACCGTAGTTGACATCATCGTTGGGGGATACTGAACGGTTGCAGATCTTGCTGGCCAGGGTGGCGAGGACTTCATTGGCGTTCATATTCGAGCTTGTGCCGGACCCTGTCTGGAAAACATCAACCGGGAAGTGAGCCATAAAGTCATTCTGTTCAAGCAGCTGATCTACAGCTTTGGCGATGGCCGATGCAATGTCAGCATCCAATAGCCCCAGGTTGGTATTGGCTTTGGCGGCGGCTTTTTTAGCCAGCAGCAGTGCTCGGATAAAAGATGCGGGCATCCCCTGGCCGCTGATAGGAAAGTTGTTAATGGCTCTTTGGGTTTGGGCTCCATAAAGAGCGTCCTGAGGGACCTCCAGTTCGCCCATGCTGTCGTGTTCAATACGTGTTGTCATATTTTTTTCCTGATGGGCTGGTCTGCCCACCGGATCTGATGACATCCGGCGGGCTGGTCTGGGTTATTGCTAGGAAAGGGTTGTTGCCAGAAAAGGGGGCGGATCAGATCCCCAGGTCGTTCATCAGATCATCATGGTCATTATTGCTCTGGGCCTCAGGGGTCGCACGCTTTCCTGAGTGCCGTGGGTTATCCGCCAGAATATCATCCGGGTTTTCCAGCTCATCCTCGTCGAAATCATGGAGCTTGATGAACTCTGTTTTGTCCATGGAGAGCTCAAGGTAGAAGATATTGTTATCTTCAGTGTTAAAGGTCACTCGACGGGACTGGGGCTGATCCAGAGTTGTATTTACCGAGATCTGAACCTGCTTGTTGATCGCCATCATCTTCGGTTGGCTCTGGGTGATAGAAGTTCTTAGCTGATGGCGTACCTTGTTGGTAAAGTCACCGACGATCTGATTCATAATCTCACCCATTACATTACCTACCTCGTCCGAGGTGTGGAACTGGGCCAGCTCACTCTCAGGCATCCCCATGCTTAGCAAGTATTTGCGATAGATCTCCATGGCGGCTTCTGCGGTGAAGTTGATAATAACCAGTCCGGAAAAGCCGCCATCAAATAATACAAAGCAGCCTATATCCGGTCGCAGGCAGGTTTTGTTGATTTTCTGCACCATAGGTGAATATTCCACCTTTCTATTACCGGCGTTTTTCAGTACTTCATTTACCGAGTGGCAGAGAATCAGGAGAACTTCCTCTGTGGTTATTGCTCGTGAGCGTTTGGTAGTGGCTAGCTTGTTCACAGTAAACCTCTTTTTTGATTCGGCCTGACATGGTTTATGCATGGATATTACTTACTTTTTCAAAGAATGCCCATTTATCCATGTTGTAATTTGTTGAGAGCGTGACCGATGTCTGTAACCGGAGTGTTTCTGTCTGATGTTATTTTCTGACAGGATAGGTTTATGAATTCTTTTTTCGTGGTAAAGCTTGGTAGAATGCCTTTTTCAGCCTCTTTATATGGAGCGATCAGCGTGCAACGCACTCATATCACTTTGTTATTGTCGGTATTATCAGGTTTAGGCATTTTTTATGGCACGGATCTGGATCTGCAGCTGAGAATCGGTCTGGCGATTCTGACTTCTGTGGCTCTGCTTTGGATGACGGAGACTTTTCATATCACGGTAACCGCCCTTCTGGTGCCGATTCTGGCGGTGGCATCTGGTGTCTTTACTGTACCGGAAGCGATGAAGAACTTTGCCAATCCAATTATTTTCCTCTTTCTGGGTGGTTTTGCTCTGGCTTCAGCGCTGCATAAGCAGCGGTTGGATGAGCGTATCGCAGGGCTGGTGATCAGGGCCGCACGGGGAAGAATGCTGTTAGCCAGTGTGCTACTTTTTTTGACCGCTGCATTTGTCTCTATGTGGATTTCAAATACAGCCACAACAGCTATGATGCTGCCTTTGGCGCTGGGTATGCTGAGTCGTCTGCCCTATGAACAGAACCGTAATACCTATTGGTTTGTGCTGCTGGGGGTCGCTTACTCTGCCAATATTGGCGGCATAGGTACCCTGGTTGGCAGTCCGCCTAATGCCATTGCAGCGGCGGCCGTCGGTATCAGTTTTGCTGAGTGGATGAAGATCGGTATACCCGCTGTTTTGCTGATGTTTCCTGTTATGTTGGCGCTATTATGGCTGGCCTTTCGTCCGGATCTGTCTCATACATTTGATATGGATAGTGATGCCAGGCCGATGGGCACTCAGCAGTGGCTTACTTTAGGGGTTTTTCTAGTCACCGTTGCACTCTGGTTGTTCAGTAAGCCGGTTTCGCAGTTTATGGGAATCAGCAAAAGCTTTGATTCCTTGGTTGCACTCTTTGCCATTGTATTGCTGTGCGCTTTGAAGCTGGTGAACTGGAAGGATATCGAGCAGTCTGCGGATTGGGGCGTTCTGCTGCTGTTTGGTGGTGGTCTGACGTTATCTGCTGTTCTGAAAGCGACCGGTTCCAGTGTATTTCTGGCGGAGTCGATCAGCGGCTTTTTGGCAGGGGCTCCGCTGATTATTTTTATGCTGGTGATTACCGCTTTTGTGGTCATGCTGACAGAGATCGCCAGCAATACGGCCAGTAGTGCGCTGCTGGTGCCTATTTTTGTTTCTATTGCTCAGGCGATGGGGTTGTCGCCCGTCATATTAGCAGCGGTTATCGCCATTTCTGCTTCCTGTGCTTTTATGCTGCCGGTGGCAACACCACCCAATGCTATCGTGTTTGGCTCCGGCTATGTGCCGCAACAGCAAATGATGCGGGCGGGAGCGTTGCTGAATATCGCGATGATAGGCCTGATCGGTGTGGCCAGCTGGTTGATGCTGTAGTACGGGCGGGACTAAAAACAAAGGTGAAGGTCTGATATAAAAAAACGGAGCATCTTTCTTATGAAAGCGCTCCGTTTTTTGTCGTACAGCTTAGCCATTCAAGGCACAAGAGAGCTAAATTAGTTCACTCATGCGGCTGTGGGCTTTTATAGCTCTTCAATCTGACGGCGAATATCTGATATTTTGCGCTGAACTACTTTTTCCAGATGTTCGATCTCTTCCAGTAGCAGCTCTTTTTTATCTTCCGCTCTGTGTTCCGTAGCCACCAGCTTCTCAAGCTCATCAACGGCATGGAGATAAATTGTCGATGGCTCAGTGGTCGGGCGGTACGTCACTAGGCCTTCATTGACACGACGGTCTTTATGAATCCGTGGAAACTTAAATTTTTTGCTCTTGGCAAACCAGTCACCGTGGTGGCGCTGGAAATAGATTTTCAGAATGTCGTGGTCACCTTCAGTGCGAGAGGTGAATTTTTCGATATCACGGACATTCTCGATACCCATTTTTTTCAGGGTTTCAAAGCCGTCTTCCATACTCATGGCAACTTCCTTTAAGTCGGCAGGAAAAACAAAGAAACACCTGATTAAGCATGGCCCCGAACCACAATTCAGCAAGGTCGCAGCGTTAATCAACAGTGTTTGAGAGTAAACTTTAGTCTAGGGTAAGATTTTAGCCCAGCTGGCGCAGGCTTTCTAATGAATAGGCGACATTTTCTTTAGTGGATATGACATTTGGTGTTTTTAACTGAAGGTCTTTATTTTTGTAGTCTTACGGCGATATTTAGTTGGGCGTGGTAGGGGATTTTGTTATTGTTTTCAGAGCATTCAGTGCTGCCGAAGCATTCCGATTACACTGGCGAAACATAAGGTAACGGAAGTTACACCTTAAGCCCGCTTACACAGGTAAGCGGGCGGATTTTTCCGGTGATTAACGTACTACTGTGTTTAGTTTTCAGTGAATGTGTTTTGTGCCGCTCTGGCCAGATCCGGGGCCATATCGATGCCGTTGCTGATGTGGCAAACCGTATTACAGGTAACAACTTTTTCGACGTGGGCTTTCTGTATCTGTTGGTAGGCCTGATCTGCAAACAAGCCGTGAGTGCCGATACAGACGGCTTTTTGCATCCCGGCGGTCTGAAGGTGCTTAATGGTTTCAATCATGGTGTGCCCACTGGAGATAATGTCATCTACCAGAACGGGTGTATGCTGTTGATAACGTTCGACATGGGGTAGTGAGACGCTGACATCACGATCACCGTGGCGCTCCTTCAGCAGAACCTCAAAAGGCGCATCTGCCAGCTGAGCGACTTCAGCAACCCACTGCTCACTTTCACTGTCCGGCCCGATCAGCAGAGGACGCTTAACTTCCTGGCTGATCCACTGGGCGACAGATTTCGCTGAAGCCACAACCTGACTGGGTATGGTGTAGATCTCATCGAGGGAGTGGTAACGGTGCAGGTGTGGGTCAACGGTAATAAGGTGGTCAAAGCTCTGACTTATCAGGCGGGCAAAGTAGATAGACGTGATACATTCACCTTCGTGAAAGCGCTTATCCTGGCGCATATAGGCTAGGTAGGGTGCGATCAGAACTACCTGACGGGCACCCATCTCTTTCAGCGTTTCAGCCAGATAGATCAGGGGTAAGAATTTTTCATCTGGCTGATACAGTGTACAGAGTATCAGGGTCACGCGGTCTTTAACGGGGGAGATCACCTGCAGGTAACTCTCCCCATCGGGGAAGCGCCGTTGGTTCAGCTGTCCTTCCTCTGCATCCAGTTGCTGTATTAGCCCTTTTTTCAGGCTACTGGCATCGTTCAGGTCGAATAGAATCGGAGTCATAAATCAGTACTTCTGCTTGTTTGATGCCCGCATGGGGCTCTTTTATTTTATTTGTCGTCGTCTGAGGTTGCCGGGTTTGATGTGATGGTCTGGCTCAGGTCTGAATCCGTATCATATCTTTGTGATCCTGCAGAAATTCAATGGCGTAGTTCAGGGCACCGGGGCTTTCTGCATGAACCATCAGCAGGGTATCCCCCTGAAGGACGGTATGACCAAGTTTGACATTCAGGGTGACACCTGCGGCTAAATCCTCCGGAGCACCTGCCAGTTTGGCAAGTTTTGCCAGGTGTCGATTGTCGATCCCGGTAACTTTACCGGAGGTTTCACTACTCCAGCTATATTGGTAATGGGCGGTAGGGGGCTGTTTAAACCCGCCCTGCATGTTACATATCCGATGGAATTTCTGCCAGGCGGTGCCGTTTTCTAAGGTTTTACAGGCCTTTTCCCAGCCTTCACCTGCTTGGGCCAGCCCTGCCATTTCAAGGATCTTTCCGGCCAGAAGTAAAGCGCGTTCTTTCAGGTCCTGCGGAGCATCAACGTCATTTTTAAGTACTTTGATAATATCCACGGCTTCCAATGCCGGCCCGATACCGTGGCCGACAGGTTGAGTTCCGTCAGTGCAGATGACTTCAACCTTCAGTCCCAGGGCTGCACCGGTATTGATCAGTAGGCGGGAGAGCAGATGAGCAGCTTCGTCAGAGCGCACTTTTGCGGTTGGGCCAACAGGAATATCGATCAGGACATGACTGGAACCGGCGGCGATTTTTTTTGATAGTACTGATGCAACCATCTGACCTTCGCTATCCAGATCAAGCTCCCGTTCGGCACGAATCAGAATATCATCGGCAGGACTCAGGTGAACGGAGCCTCCCCAGGCGAGGCAGCCCCCTTCCTGGTTGACAACCTGCTGCAGCACATCCAGGTCCAGCTCGACATCGGTCATGGTGCTCATGGTATCGGCGGTTCCGGCGGGGGATGTGATTGCACGGGATGAGGTTTTAGGCATGATGCCACCGCAGGCGGTCACTATGCTGACGACGATCGGGGTGGTTCGGTTGCCGGGTAGCCCGCCAACACAGTGTTTATCTACGACCAGAGGCTGCTGCCAGTCCAGATTTTCCCCGGCTTCCAACATGGCCCGGGTCAGGCAGATAATTTCGTCCTGGTCCAGGTTGTCACCGGCACAGGCGGTAATAAAGGTTGCCAGATGTACGTCTGCGTAAAGTCCGGCGATAATATCCTGAATGATACTTTTCATCTGTGCATCATTCAGTCGGTGACCATATACTTTGTGGCGCAGGTGACTCAGGGAGCGGATCGGTTTTGGATGACAGACATGGACAATGCTGCCATCCGGGGCATTCAACGCTTTTGCTGCTGAGTTAGACAGGCCGATTTCTCCGGGGGCGAGGAGGGCCTCGTTGTCGACAATATGCAGGGTGGCAATAATACGGGAGTGCTCGTTATCGATCTGCACTCTTGATGCTGTGGTGAACCCCTCTGCCCGGCACACATGGCTGTTGCGTCGCAGGTAAACGGTAGGCTCCTGGTGTGTGTCGATACCCAGTGAGCGTATAACTAGTGGAAAAGGTTGTTTTTCGGTGTCGAATACGGCGGTCATAATTCCCTTCTCTGTCGGCCTGTGACCATGAGATGAAAGGGCATATTAGACTCTGTATGCGGGTGTGACAATCTGAACCTGAGATCAATAGCGTGCTGCAGGGTAGCATTTTCCGGGAGTCAGGCCGCTACTTGTATCGGGCTATTCATCTGATCCGGAGGACTGAGAGATCATTCTCCCCTGCTGCAACAAATTTCCGGCGGCATCAATGTAACGTGAATCCACATCGCAACAGAGAACATAACGCTTGTTGTTATGCTTGAAGGCTATAGCGAATGTAACATCAATACTGGCGTCCGGCAGTGCTAGGTATGGACGGGAAATACAGACGCGATCAGGGGATTCGATCGCCCGCTGAAAGTATTTTCGCCTTGCCCAGTTTGCCCCTTGAGCATGTTTCAGTGGATGGTATGGGTTGTTATTCTCAGTATGGGTCGGAGCGATAGTGCGGGTGATTTGACAGCCGTCACCATCGAGTAAAAATATACGGCGACAGCCTTCCTGTTCCAGTAACAACTTACTGCTCTGCTCAAAGCTTTGCTCCTGACGAAGCAGGTCAGCACAGGTGGTCATAAGGTTTTCAAATGTCGTCAGTTGAGACTGAAAATTAACACGCCGCTGCCGCTGGTGGCTGGCGTATTCTTTATGTAGGTTATCTATGGTGCTGGGCAGGTCATGATGTGCCTGACCATCAGCGGTGGGGCGGGCAAAATAGAAGCCCTGTACCATATCAGCATCTGTATCCATAGCCAGCAAGGCCTCATCCTGATTTTCAATACCCTCGATCAGGACCAGTGACTCCGTTTCCCTCAGCAGGCTGACCAGGCGCGGGAATATGCGGCGGGCTCTGGGTTGCTGATGGGCGTTACGCACCATGGAACGATCCAGCTTGACTATATTCGGATTGATCTTCCAGATACGGTCAAAGTTGGACTGACCGGTACCAAAATCATCGATGGCGACTAGGAATCCGGCATTACGGAACTCCTGTACAAACTCCGCCAGAAGCATTTCGTCATGCACCGCGTCTTCCAGAATTTCCAGAACGATCTGGCCCGGTTGAAAGCCAAATTCCGCCAGAGTACGGCGTATTCCTGCTGCATCCATATTACTCTGACGTATCTCCTCCCCACGGATATTAAGAAATAGCCAACCATCTTTTATACCCAGCTGTCGGAAGTTCATCAGGTGCAGAGCTCGGCTGATCCGATCCAGGTGGCAGATTTGAGTCGGTGTATGGCACCGGGCAAAAAGAGCCAGAGGTGACTCCAGGGTTTGCCCCAGAAACGGGCGCATCAATGCTTCGTAACCGACGGTGCGTTGGTGTGTCAGTGAAATAATGGGCTGATAGTGGCTATGCAGAGCATAACCTGAAAAATGTCCGAAAAAACGCCCCTGATCCCGGCCTATCCTATTAGGATGAATCCCTAGTTGGCGGATATGCTCAGGCGCTGATAGGTGGCTGTCGGACAAATATTGTTTTGTAACCATTATGCACTGTCCTGTGGTAAGGGGTATGCTCATGATGCACAAAACAGGCCAGAATACCGAGAAACTTTACTGGCAGGAAAGCACCATAATTCAGCATGTTGCGATGCTTTATGCTCAAGGCTGGAATTTTTAATGCTCTATTTTAGTGCCTGTAATGTTTTTTTATTTTGCTTTGTACTTTTTTGGTGCGCCTCTGTTTTTCTTGGCGTGACATTCTTCAGATTAGCACTCTTTTTTATACCATAGTTATGTGATTTAAACGCACTGGGCAGACGTGATGCTTAAAGCTGTAGTCTATAGCGTTGGTTTTGCCTTGCGCAGGTGCAAAAGAGGTCTTTTGGTGTAAAATACCGGCTCTGAATTTTTTACGAATTGTCGTCTAAAGGATTGTTGAATCAATTGGTTAGGCGGCCGCCGCTGTAGCCCTTTGATAATAACCAATCGGGCACCCTGAACTGAATGAGTTGATTGGTAGATATGGAACGGACATATACCTTAGTAATCTCCTGCCCTGACCGGGTAGGCATTGTAGCAAAAGTCAGTAACTTCCTGGCGATGTATGGTGGTTGGATTACCGAAGCCAGTCATCACTCTGACCGGATGGCGAACTGGTTTTTTATGCGTCATGAGATTCGGGCTGATACTGTTCCCTTTGATCTGGAAGAGTTCCGTACGGCTTTTGCGCCGATCGCCCGTGAATTTGAAATGGATTGGTTTATTTCAGATTCTGATCAGAAAAAGCGTGTGGTGCTGATGGCCAGTAAAGAGTCGCACTGCCTGGTGGATCTGTTGCATCGTTGGCAGAGTGGTGAGCTTAAAATTGAAATTCCCTGTGTGATATCCAACCATGAGGATTTTCGTGATCTGGTGGAGTGGCATGGTATTGCGTATCACTATGTTCCGGTGGACAAGAATAATAAGCAGGCATCCTTCGATAAAGTTGAGCAGCTGGTCGAAGAGGCGAATGCTGATTGTGTTGTCCTTGCGCGCTATATGCAGATCCTGCCACCGAATATATGTCAGAAATATGCTGGACGCGTTATCAATATTCACCATAGCTTTTTGCCGTCTTTCGCTGGTGCGAAACCTTATCACCAGGCCTATGAGCGCGGTGTGAAGCTGATTGGTGCTACCTGTCATTATGTTACAGCTGAGCTCGATGCTGGCCCTATTATTGATCAGGATATTCAACGGGTAAGCCACAGGCACACGATCGAAGATATGGTACGACTGGGTAAAGATGTTGAGAAGGCGGTTCTGGCCCGTGGTTTGCGCTGGCATATTGAGGACCGAGTCCTGGTGCATGAGAATAAAACTGTCGTTTTTAACTGATCAGGGTAGCGTCTTTTGTAGGATATCTCTTACACGCAAAAAGGCAGTTCGCTTCTATTGTGTTCGTCGAGGATGTTTTAGAATGAAGTCTCTCGGGGAAATGTAGAAAAGCGCAATGGAAGCGAGTCCATGGAAAGGACTGTTATCGTATGTAGAGAGCCTCCAAGGATTGGAGGCTTTTTTTTGCCCGAAATACTCAATTAGTGTTTTAGCTTTCTGTTTTAGTTTTCTCGGGGGCTATTCGGCTTTTATTCTTCCCTCTGCTTTTGTCATTTTTCCCTGACTTATCTGTTTCCTGCTTTTACTTTCTGTCTCGGTGTTTCTTTGCCTGCGCTTAAATCACACTAAAGGGCGTGCTGCTGAGCCCGTCCCCCAAGATGACTGTTAATTTTTATCTTTTAACGGCTGCTATGCACCAATAGAATAGCGGCACCCGTAATGAGAGTGTTGATATTTTAATGCCAGTCCATCGCAAGGATATTGCTGTGATTATTCAAAAAGAGCCTTTTCGTCTTTTGACCTTTTGTTTTGCCATGATTGTTGGTTTGTCGTGCGTACTAATGAGCTCTCAGGTTAAGGCGGAGCGGATTATTATCCCTGTTGCGTTCAGCACACCGGATACAGGGTTTGCAGGTGGTGGTGCTGTGATCTGGGCGATACCAAACCCAGAAGCGGGTGAGAATAAAAAAGATACAGTGAATGCTTTTGGCTACTTGTCGCAAAAAGGCCAAGTGATGCTGGCGTTGAGTTCCAGCTTGTATCGCAGTGAGGGCTCCATGTTACTGGAACCGTCCGTGGCTTTTGGTAAAAGTGTTTCTACCAGCCATGGTATTGGTTCTCTCAGTCGCACGGGTTCTGAAGAAAGCTACGAAGCTGAGTATGTTCGTCTTAATTTTATGGCGGGCTGGCGCTTATTAAAAGATAGTTATTTTGGCCCTGCAATAAGCCTTCAACACCGCAAGTATACTGATCTTTCTGAGGCAAGAGGGCTTAAGGATTATCTGGCCGACAATAATGAGAAAATGCAGTCTACGCGGCTTGGTTTAGGTTTTCAGTTAAAGCGTGATACTCGGGATAATAGCTTCTACAGTCAAAAAGGAGTGTTTAGTGAGGCTGAATTTTTGGCCTTTGATACATCATGGGGTAGTGACTATAACTTTAATCTTTTTGGTTTGGAGCATCGTCGTTTTATCCCTCTTGATTCGCGTTCTGTATTGGCCATTCAGGGAAAAATTAAAGCAGTTAGTGGTCATGCTCCCTATGACCAGATGCCTGCAATTGGTGGTGCTCAAAGCATCCGGGGACTGCTGCAGAATCGCTATCGTGATGAGCTGGCACTGTCCGGTCAAGTTGAGTGGCGCCGGATTTTGACAGATAAATGGGGTATGGCGGTCTTTAGTGGCTTTGGCGATGTGTTTCCATCCTTCGATCAGGTTAGTGCTTCTGATCTGAAGTACGCTCTTGGGGTTGGTGGTCGCTATGCTCTGGGCCAGAAGCAGCGGGTTAATCTACGCCTGGATTTTGGCTATAGTGACGCACTGGGTGATGCAGAAGCAGATGGCTTCAATGTCTATTTTCAGGTGGGTGAAGCGTTCTGATTGCTTTGAACCAGGTCTGCTGAATAAAGAACTCTATTCCTTATGTTTTAGTGTAACGCTGCACTTTTTGTGGAAGATAACAGATGAATTTCTCCTCTACTGAAATTGAAGGCCTTTGGGTCTGGGTTGCAAATGTTGCAGCGCTTATCGGGCTTTTTCAGGCCGTCCGCTACGCTCAATGGAAAAAACTGTTGGCAGATACTCTGTTCCAGCATCTTTTTTTAGGCGCCACTGTTTTTGTGACACTGCTCTGGCAGCTTAAGGCGGATATTACACCTTTGGTCAGCCTGCACTTTCTGATGTCGATGACATTAACGGTGATGTTCCGTTGGCCCTTTGCTTTAATGGCCAGTGTATTAGCCCTGATAGGGCTGACCTGGACCGGGAAGGCTCCGGTTGAATTGTTGGGGGTTAATATTATGACCTCAGCGGTTGTCCCCGTTGCTGCGAGCCACTTTATTTACCGTTGGGCGGATAAGCGCCTGCCGGATAATTTTTTTGTTATTCTTTTTGTGGGTTGTTTCTTCGGTAGTGCACTGACCGCTTTGGCTTCCGGGTTGTCTTTGATGGCTGTGCTTTGGCTGGGGTCTACCTCTTATGATTTTGCCCGGATTTCAGGTGAGTACTTTCTCTTCCTGCCGGTTATTTTGCCTCCGGAGGCTGTGGTGAATGGTATGCTGCTCAGCTCTCTTATGGTATTCAAGCCAGACTGGGTGCAAGGTTTTGATTACAAACGCTATTTTGATGATAAATAGCAGGCCGTTCTTTTAGGCTGTTGCCATTGATAGTGCTGGATTAAATGCCGGGTTCTGCTAGTATTCTTCTCGTCCCGGGGGAGTAGTCGCTCTTCTTGTCTGATATTTTCTCTCTGAAAATACCTTAGGCGAATATGACAGAGGTTTACATCAACATAGTTGGTCCTCATGACCATGGTGTAAACAGCCGCATTGATCTGCAATGCGGCCTGACGAGACCTGTGACACAACGCACTGAACCGGGGCCGGAGCAGTGTGATGTGTCATAGTGTTTGTTCTCTGCCGGCCTCTAAAGTGAATTTCATGGAAGCCTTCTTTTTTTCGACCTTCTCAGTCGCTCTTGCCGAAATAGGTGACAAGACTCAGCTGCTGGCATTTCTTCTGATATCCCGTTTTCGTAAACCCTGGCCAATTATCTGGGGTATCCTGGTGGCTACACTGGCAAATCATGTCATTGCAGGCTGGTTAGGTGCTGTTGCAGCGGATTGGTTGCAAGGTGACTGGCTGAACGGGTTGGTGGGTGGTTCTTTTATTGCGGTTGGTCTTTGGATTCTGATGCCTGACAAACTGGATGATGATACGAAGAATCCCTATGAGAAGTATGGTGCTTTTCTGGCAACGGTTGTTCTGTTTTTTATCGCAGAAATAGGGGATAAAACCCAGGTTGCTACTATTATTCTTGGGGCTCAGTTTGATGCGCTGTTCTGGGTCGTTATGGGAACAACGGTGGGGATGCTGCTGGCTAATGTGCCTGTGGTCGCCATTGGGCATCTGGCGGTGGATCGACTGCCGTTGAAATGGATTCGTATCGGTGCCAGTGGTGTTTTTGTTTTGCTCGGTATCTGGGTTCTGTTATCTGACCAAGCGATTATGAGCCATTAACCTGTAAGGCGTGTATTGAGAAGTGTATTGGTCAGAAGGCCGGTTGAGTGATTAAAACGTTCAACCGGCTTTTTGCATTCTGGCTTCTTCTGACGAGCTTACTCACGGACAGGGCGCTTCTGTAACTTACGCTGTAAGGTACGGCGGTGCATGCCCAACTGGCGAGCTGTGGCGGAAATATTACCGTCATTTTCTGTCAGTACCTTTTGAATATGCTCCCACGTCAGGCGGTTAACACTCATGGGTTTGTCCGCAATTTCCTGGCTTGGGTTAGCATCGGTTTGCTTCAGCGCGGCAAGAATTTCATCCGTATCAGCAGGCTTGGGCAGGTAGTTAACCGCGCCGAGCTTGATCGCTTCGACTGCGGTGGCAATACTGGAGTATCCGGTCAGAATAATGACCTTGCAGTCGGGTACAAGTTTTAACAGACTGGGCAGTAGGTTAAGACCGGTATCGCCTTCCATTTTAAGATCAAGTGATGCCAGACTGGGCTGATGCTGTTCGATTAGCGGAAGGGCTTCTTCTGCTGACTCAGCCACAACCGTGTCGTAACCTCGCCGAGTCAGGGACCGGGACATGACCTGAGAAAACACCGGATCGTCATCGACAATGAGAAATATGTTGTTGCGCAGCTCCGGTTCTTTAAGACCGGAATTATTCAGATTGTTTTGCGGGCTCACTGTTGAGTCCTCTTGTTGGATCACTGGCGGCATTCGGTTGAATCACCGGCAAGGTGACTTCGGTGAGAGTGCCGCTCTTTGTTTGATGGTCATTCGATGGGCTATTCTTCAGGCTATACAATCGCACTGTACCCTGAAAGCGATTGATGGTCGCATGGGTCAGAAAAAGACCGATACCCATTCCTTCTTCTTTGGTCGAAATAAAAGCCTCGCCGAGTCGGCTTGCTACGTCGGGGTCAATTCCCGGGCCGTAATCCCTGATGCGGATAACGCATTCTACATTATCCCAGCTCACGCTAATATCCACACGTTGCGGGCTGACATCTGCTGCATTATTTAACAGATTCAGCAGGGCTTGCTCCAGCGTTTTATCTCTTTCCAAAAGAGGCATAGCCTGATCTTTTTGGCAATCCAGGCTGAATTTTACATCGGGCCTCAGAACTTGCCAGTCTTCAATAACGGGTGCAATAAAATCACAGACAGGTGTTTGGCTGACACGATTAATCTCTGCCTGTTGGGTCAGTAACTGAAGCTTATCTTTACAGCGGTCAACCTGCTGGCGCATTAGTGCCAGATCCTCCTGCAGCAGCTTATCATCCGGATAATCATGGCTCAGATCTTTTAGCATAACCGCCAGTGTGGAAAGTGGCGTGCCCAGTTCATGGGCTGTTCCTGCTGCCTGGGTGGCAACCGCCAGAATCTGTTCGTCCCGAAGCACCTGTTCACGCACCTCACCCAGCATTTTTTCTCTGTGCCGGAGTGTGTGTGCCATTTTAAAGACAAAGGTTGTGATCAACCCGGTGGACAGCAGAAAGTTCAGCCACATACCCAGCAGGTGAAGATTGATTCCTGCGCCAGTGTGGCTGAGCTCCGGAACCGCAATATAGAACTGCATCAGAAAGGTATAAGAACTGAGTACTGCTGCAGCGATAATCCAGGTGAAAATCCAGGGCAGGGTTGCAGCACTGATGGTAAGAGGAACCAGAAAATAGGAGATAAAAGGGTTGTTGGCACCACCGGAATAATAGAAAAAAAGGCTCAGGCCGATAACATCTGCCAGTAGGTGAAACAGGTACTCTGAGTCCGTCACTCTGTAGGGTAGGCCCAGTCGCCACCAGGTCAGCATATTCATGACGGCCATGACGATAATGATCATGATCAGAGGGATGGCCAGCAGGTGAATTTTAAGTACTTCAGTGCCGATAATGACCGATATCAGAAAACCGGTCCACGCGATACCTCGGATCAGCGTCAGGCGAATCAGGTTACGTCCGGGTGTTGATAGTGGTAATGGCTGGTGCATGCAAATACCCACTGAATGAAGTTTGAAAATAATGCGTTGAATATCAAAACATTATGCCTTGTTGCATGCTTAAACGGGAGATTTTAAGTCGTAGCATAATGTCGCAGGTAATCTGAGGGCTAAAACGATCTGCCCTGAGCTTTCCAGCGTATAAGTCTGGCAATAGATCTTAATTCCGGGAAAGGAGAGAAAAGGGTATGCGATATATCCTGTTGTTATGGACATTGTTTGTGCTGGTGGGGTGTAGCTCTATGAAGATTGAAGATTTTTCAGATAAAGCCCCCCAGTTAGTACTGGAGGATTATTTCCGGGGTAAAACATATGCCTGGGGTATTTTTGAGGATAGGTTTGGCTCTGTTCGTCGACAGTTTCAGGTTGAGATTGATGGTCACTGGGACGGTGAAACACTGACGCTGGAGGAGTACTTCCTTTATGACGATGGTGAGGAAGACAAGCGTACCTGGATTATTACTAAGCGGGAGGATGGTCACTATACTGGTGTCTTTGGTGATATTGTCGGTGAGGCCAAGGGGCAGGTTCGTGGCAATGCGCTCAATTGGGTTTATACCATGGACTTACCTGTCGGTGACGATACATGGCGGGTTAAATTTGATGACTGGATGTTTTTGCAGCCCGGAAAGGTGATTGTTAATCGGGCTGTTATCAAAAAATGGGGTTTGGAGTTGGGTACAGTCACCTTGTTTTTTACCCAGGAGCGGATGTTACGGGAAGCCCCTTTTTCTCTGATGTCATCGTCAAAGTGAAGTTAGCCATCGCTGGTCAGGCTTCTTCTGTGGTCGTGTGCTCAGTCTGTGATTGTGGTGTACGGCTTTCCTCAGCGTTGCAGGTCTTTTCGTATGAGGGTTCCCGGTACACTACGCAGCGATTACGTCCCTGGTGCTTTGCCTGATAGAGGGCCTGATCTGCCTGCTTCAATACCTGTTTCGGGGTGTAGATATTTTCATGGGAACTGGCAATCCCCACCGAAACTTTGATTGAACCAACAATATCAATTTGCATCTGCGCTACACTGATTCTCAGGCGTTCTGCAATCGCCAGGGCGTGCTTCTGTGGGGTCGCCGGTAATACAAGCACAAACTCTTCTCCTCCGGTGCGGGCGATAATATCGTCATCCCGGGATAGTTCAGACATCTTCTGTGTCAGGCTGGTCAGGGCTTTGTCACCGGCTTCATGACCGAAGCGGTCATTAACCTGTTTAAAGTGATCAATATCCAGAGCCAGAACAGTGAATTCGGTATGATCAGCTTTTAGCTGGGACAGAAAAATATCCAGGCTGCGCCGATTATAAACACCTGTCAGAGGGTCTGTTGAAGCAGCATGCCGCAGCTGACCTATCTGTTGCTGCAGAAGGCTAAAGCCTTTTTCCATCGCATGTTTAAGTTCACCGCTTTCAAAGTACCAGGAGCGAATTAGGTGTAGTCGCTCATGGGTTTGTGGCTGGTCCATGGTGCGGGCTGTATCGGCCAATTGTTTCAGTGGTCGGGCAATCATTCTCGCCAGTAGCCAAATTGCTAAAAAGGTGATGATAGTGATAGGGAGTGACCGATAAAGTACCTGAGCGACCAGGTCGTTCAGAGAGTCTAACGTTGCTTTTAGAGGACGTTGAGCAACGATGCCCCACTGGGAGATAGCAACCGGTGCAAAGCCTGCCAGCATCTCGGTACCCTGAGTGTTAACAATATTTAGTGCACCACCCTGACCCGTCAAAACCAGGTTAATGACCTGATTGCCTTTAACGACTTCCCCAACACGGCTTTTATTGGGGTGATAGATCAGGCGCTGATTCTTATCGACCACATAGAGGTAAGAGCCATCTTTGTAATAGTGAGTGCCGAGCATATCGTTAAGAATACTGCGCTCTTTCAGGTAGAGTGAACCCCCGATATAGCCAATATACTGGCCTTGGCGATCAAACAGTGGCTGAGAAATAAAAACCAGTAATCGTCCTGTTGCCGAGATATAAGGCGCGCTGATCAGAGGGGTTTGCTTTTTCAGAGCCTCAATGGCCCCTTCAGACCTCAGCTTCTCACCTATAATCTCCAGTGTATTCGGTGATGTGGCCAGTACCGTACCATTTACACCTGTGATCACCACAGAGTTAAAACTGTCTGTCTGCAGACGCAGGCGGTCAGCCTGCCTTAACAGATAGCCATGATCATCCATCCTGTATTGCAGCTCACTAGCAGCATAAGCCAGTTGTTGTTGAGCTGAACGCAGGAAGTTATTTGTAGTGGCGGCAAGCTTTGTGGCATAGGCAAAATTACTGTCCAGCTCGTGCTGAATCAGCTGCTCTTTCTGTACCTGATAGCTGGCATAAAAACTATTGAGTAATATGACTGTTGCAGAGGAAAGTGCCAGCAGGAGAATCAGGCGCTTAAGAGTCAGGTGCTGCTGGCGATGCCTGCAGACTGGCGGCTGGTCACTGCTTGAATTTCCGGCCTCGGACAGATGTGGCGCTTTTGAAACGTTCGATGCTGCGGATGCCTTCAGTACTTTTGGTGTTTTCAGTACTTCTGCTGGTGAACGTTTCATGCTCAGAGATTCTCTGTAGTTATAGTATAAGTAGATAATTCGCCTACAAAGGGTAGGGTATTTCAGGCTTTTTTAATATGAGGGACGATAATAGCGGCAAAAAAAATAAAAGCGAATTTTTCATACGCTCTTTCTGAGTTG
The DNA here is from genome assembly GCF_048265165.1 of Oceanospirillum sp. Taxonomy (GTDB): domain Bacteria; phylum Pseudomonadota; class Gammaproteobacteria; order Pseudomonadales; family Halomonadaceae; genus Oceanospirillum. Next base: position 142,709 of record NZ_JBLXCD010000006.1, read on the forward strand.
CACTGAATATCAATTTCAATATTTAGCTTGATTATGAATTATTTTCCTGATTGATTTCTTCGGTTGGGGTCGTTATTTTAAGTGTAATATGCGGATAGATATAATAGATCCAGGAGATTTAGCGTGATTAAAGAGATGCGAAAGCTTATTTTTGCTGCCAGCGTCAGTCTAATGCTGTTAACCAGTACTGAAACGTTTGCCCACGCGGCTCATTGTGAAGACAGTGAACTGGGGGATCTGATGAAGTCGATGAAACAGGAACTTAAAGACTATGTCAGCAGTTTCAAACAATCAGACCAGGCAGCGATGCAGCAGCATCTGAATGGTTTGCTTAATGATTCAAAACAGGCGAAGAAACTGATTCCGATGAAGTATGAAGGCCAGTCAGTGGCATCTGTCGATATTCAGCGTTATCAGGAAGGTATGGATGAACTGCTTGAACTATTGCAGCAGCTACAGGAAGCTGGAGGTGATACCAGCGCTATCAAACCTGCATTGGCTCAGATCAAGCAACACACCAAAGATGGCCATAAGGCATTTCGTAAAGATTGCGATTAATCGATTCTTTCACCGCCGTTTTTAATGCCCATTAGCGCCATAGCTCTTACCGCTTTGGCGCTTTGGCTTTAGTGTTCTACTTCGGGCAATACATAGGCCATTACGGCACCGAGTACCCCCAAAGCGGATAATGCGAAAATCAGGTTTAGTGCGCTAAAGCCACTCAATGCACTGCCGAAACCGACCAGCAACAGAACAACACCGATACAGGTATTGCTAACGGAGACGTAGTCTGTCCGCTGATTGCCCGTGGCCATATTTACCAGGTAAGTTTTTCGCCCGATCCTAACTCCCTCATGGGCGATGGTCAGTATGAAGTAGTCTAATGGCAGTAACCAGATACTGGACATAAGCTCCGGTAGCCAGAGCGCGATGGCGTTCACACTGATGCCAAGTGTTGCCGCAATGAGCGCTGCTGCTATCATCACCTGGCGGCTGGAGTTGTCAGCGAACAACCCCCAAAATGGGCCGGATAATAGTCCTGCAAGGCCGCTGGTTATCACAAAAATACCCAGAGCCAGAGTCACTGACTGGTACTCTCCTGAAAGGATTACATAGTAAGGGGCCGACAACGCGGTGCACAATAGCAGGGAGCGGGTCAGAACAAAGTGCCGGAAGTTTTTGTCAGTTTTCAGCAGGCTAAGTTTCTCTAGCGCATGAAGAAAGCCATTCTTACCTCCATCGGTCTCACCGGGCTCCTCCCTGACTCGGGAAAATAGCAGAGCAGCCAGCAGCCAAAGCGTTCCGCCTATACCGATAAAGGTAGCGTAAAACAGTAAGTCATTTTCTGTGTGTTCAGAATGGCCTTTAAAGTAAAGTACTCCACCAACAATTAGAGTAATACCACCTGCCATACTGGCCGCCAGGCCACTTAAGCGTCCTCGCCTGGGTTTGGGAATCGTCTTACCGGTTACATCCTTGGATGCGACAGAGCATAAGCCGCGGGCGAGACTGAATATCACCAGTAAAGCGATCACTGACCAACCGGCCTGCTCCCCGGTCAGATAGAAAAGGCTCAGGGCGATGGCGAACATGCAGAGCGCCTGAATAATGGAACCCAGTACCCAGGCGGTTTTTCGGATCGCCATCTTCCGCACATAACTGGCGATCAGAAGCTGAGGGATCAGCGACCCTGACTCCCGTATGGGCACCAGAAAACCGATCAGGTAAAAAGGGGCTCCTGCCATACTCATAAGGGCAGGCAGTACGACCTTGGGGTTGGCAAAGGCATCACCCAGCTTGGTCAGAAACTGACTGGAAAGGGTTTTGGTGAAATTACCGGGTACTTCCCGACAAGCCTCCGGGGTAATGTCCTTGCAGGCACGGGCATCTTCCACATTTGCGAGTTTTTCATAGAGATTATCGATCAGCTTTTCCATTCTCAACCCTTTAAAACTCAGTTGAAACCGCAGTAAATCAGTACGTTAACAACTTAACATGGGATCATGACGAATTGTAGAAAGCGATTGAAACCCCGGATCCATACCCCGTACAGTGGTAGCGGATGTGGGTTACAGCAGGATCTCCCTGCGTTTCCTCATTTATGAAAGAAACCACTTTATCAAGGGACAGAAATGGACATTGAAATAACTCTCAACGGGCCGATTGAAGCATCAGAAGTGATCGAACTTTATCGGTCGAATGGTTGGTCTTCCGCAGAGAAGCCGGATCAGCTGATTCCCGCACTTAAAAACTCGCACACTCTGGTGACTGCCCGAATAAGCGGCAAGTTAGTGGGTATTGGCAATGCGATTTCCGATGGTCATCTGGTGGTGTATTACCCGCATATGCTGGTACACCCGGATCATCAGGGCGCAGGAATCGGCAGCAAGATGATGCAGACGATGCAATCAGTTTATGCCGGTTTTCATCAGCAGATGCTGACTGCCGATGGCGATGCGGTGGCTTTCTACAAGGCTTTGGGTTTTGAGCGAGCGGGTAAAACCGAGCCGATGTGGGTCTATGCCGGAGATGAGCATTAACCTCACAAAATAGCCTGTTTTAAAATAGGCGGACTCTGGGTATCTTACAATCCCCAGACGAATCTCCAGAAAAGGAAACACTATGGATGAATTATTCGTAAGATACCTGCACTTTGTTGGCTTTATCCTGCTGGCCAGATGAATCAGGCTGGGGGATTAGCTCTCTCAGGTTTCATTTTTATACATTGTTATATCAGGAATCAAATAATGGAACGTTTATTCTCCTACGGCACATTACAGTTGGATCAGGTTCAGCAAGAGACTTTTGGCCGTTTGCTGAGCGGTGAAAAAGATACACTGATCGGTTATGCCTTATCTGAGGTGCGAATCAGCGATGAGGCCGTTGTTGCTACCAGTGGCAAGGCATTTCATCCGATTCTGAAATATACCGGCAACTCTGAAGATCAGGTGGAAGGCACCGTTTTTGAAATTACAGTGGAAGAACTGGCTCAGGCAGATGGTTACGAAGTGGATGAGTATGTTCGTGTGGCCACTGTCTTTCACTCCGGCAACACGTCATGGGCTTACGTTTGTGCTGAGACTGAGAAGGCGCGGGCGTTAACTTCCTGATCAGGCTTTGCAGTCGTAAGCTCTCTGGTACAAAAGGAGCGCCTGATAATGCTGACTTTTATTCCTGTCTGTTTCGCCCTTGATATGACGGCAGGGCTAAATGATCTGCTGGCGAATGGCTGCCTGTAGCTTGCTCTGATACTCATTGCCGCCCGACTTCTGATGTTCAGGTTTGCCGTGAGATAAACCTTATGTGGGAGTTTTCCGTATAAACTGATCTATTGTTTGAGAAGGTGATACGGATGATTTTTACCCCGGATGAATACTCCCGCGTTATCGAGATGGCCTGGGAGGACAGAACACCCTTTGAGGCCATCGAAAACCAGTTTGGCTTACAGGAAAAAGCCGTGATCCGGCTGATGCAGCAGAGCCTGAAACCGAAAAGCTTCCGGTTATGGCGCAAGCGGGTCAGTGGTCGCCGAACCAAGCATCTTCAGTTGCGTCCTGCGGGTGTTTCCAGAGGCTACTGCCCGACCCAATACAAACACAGATAAAGGGTATAAGTGACGTTAATCTGTTCCGGTACACTGACTTTTTGCCGCCTTTTCTATATCCTTACCGGTCTTCGACCCGGCTCTGTTTTTCGATCAAACCGATGGTCAGAGCCTGTTTTTGCCACCGTTTTAAGATGAGTCTGTATGCTGCCAAACACCACCACCCGCCTCAATAAATACATCAGTGAAAGTGGTATCTGCTCCCGTCGTGATGCCGATCGTTATATCGAGCAGGGTAATGTTTATATCAATGGTAAGCGTGCTCAAGTGGGGGATCGCGTGGCGCATGGCGATGAGGTCAGAGTGAATGGCCAACTGATTGAGCGACCGGAGCATGATGATTTCATCTTTATCGCTCTGAATAAACCGGTGGGTATCGTCAGTACCACAGAACATTCTGAAAAAGACAATATTGTTGATTTTGTGGGCCACAGCCACCGGATTTTCCCCATCGGTCGATTGGATAAAGATTCCCAGGGGCTGATTTTTCTCACCAATAATGGTGATCTGGTTAATAAGGTACTTCGGGCCGGTAATAATCACGAGAAAGAGTATTTGGTGACGGTTAACCGTCCGATCAGTGATGAAGCTGTTCAGGGCCTGGCGAACGGCGTGCCGATTTTGGGTACCGTGACGAAAAAATGTCCGGTGGTTAAAGAAGGCCCTAACCTGATTCGTATGACACTGGTTCAGGGGTTGAACCGACAGATTCGCCGCATGTGTGAATATTTTGGATATGATGTGGTGCGCCTTGAGCGGGTACGCATTATGAATGTTGGCCTGAAAGGTCTGCCGGTGGGTGACTGGCGCGATCTGACAGAAGATGAACTGCATACCCTGCTGAAATCTGTTGAAGACTCCAGCTCTGAAGCTCCGAAAGGGCGACGAACTCAAGGAGCTCGAAACAAAAAAGTCGGAAGTCAGGGTAGCGTCGCAGAGGATAAGCGTCCCGCTCGGAGCTCCTCGGCAGCGCGCCGTTCCGAGGTTGCCGGTCGCACTGAAGCTAATGGCCGGAAAAAAGCGGCGACAGCGACTAAAGGTAAACGCCCACCGGTAAAACCGACTACCGGCAAAGGGGCTGTTAAAGGCGGTAAATTATCCGGTAAAGTAGCCGCCCGCGCAGCAGCTGCGGCTGCTAAAGGCAAGGGCAAAGGTGCGGTTAAAGGAAGGTCGTCCGGGAAAAGTGGTGGTAAGGGGGCTGCTGTCAAAGGCAGGAAAACGCCAGGTCGTTAGCCTGAACAGCAGGCCTGATAGGTCTTCAATGGGGCGCAAATCGCTCAGGAGTCAGTATCAAGCCTGCGTAGCTGTATAAAAGCTTCGGCAGCCTGGAGCCCCACGCTGTACCCTCGGTGCTTTGCCAGAATCTCTATATGCTCATAGCTTCTACTGTGCGGTGTTGGGTGTATTTCGCAGTCGTAAGCCTCCAGAGCTTCCCTTTTTTGTGCCAGATAGTCTGAAATGTCGACATATAAGTTAGGGGTAAACGGTGTCAGATCTGACGGCTGCCAATCGGTACTGGAAAGCACTTCAAAAGTATAGATCTCTTTGACGCTCAGGCCAGGCTGCGGACGGCAGGCTGTCAAGGCCGCCTGGTTGGTGATCCTATGGTCAATATTGAGATCACTGGTATGGTGCGTATAGATGATGTCAGGTTTTAACTCCGAGATAACTTGCTCAATCTCCTTGACGATGCTGAGCAAGGGCACTGCGTCCATCTGATTATCCGGGAAACACAGGTTTTTTGAGGAGTGAGTCCCCAGTATTTTTGCTGCTTTTTTGGCCGATGCAAGTCTGATTTTAGCGGCGTCACTCTGAACACCCCGGGCACTTACACCGTCAGTCATAAACAACAGGTGCACTTCATTACCAGAGGCAACGTGGCGCGCAATGGTGCCGCCACAGCCTATCGCTTCATCGTCTGTATGTGCCGCAACGATTAAGATTTTTTTCATTTCTTGTCAGCTACAAAGTTGTAGGAGGCAAGCTCCCAGCCAGTCCCATCTTCAATGATCTTGTGTTGCAGATTACTGAGTGTGAAATCGGAAAAGAGTGCTTCCAGGTGAGCTTTGTCAGAAAAGTGAACATTGCCCAGATTGGCAAAGGAGCGGCTTTTAGAGTTAAAGGTGCGCGTCCATTCGTCAACTTGCTCAATGCAGGCGTCGGCGTTATTGAAGTCTGAGTAACGGGTTGAAAACCAGTCGATACCGATAAATTTACCCTGGTCAGTTAATGCTGCATAGATATTGGCAATTGTCGAAGTGATGCCTTTTGTATCATTATGGGTAATCGCACCCCGATCAATAATCAGGTCAAACTTACCTGCCGGCAGTTCTTTTGAAAAATCCATCACGTGCAGTGCATCCTGCAGTTCAGGATAGGCCTGTTTCAGATTGTTGATGGTGCTTGCACTGCCATCAACAGCTGTATAGTCAACGCCCAGACTCAGGAAAAAAGGGATATTGGCACCGGCACCGCAGCCAACTTCAAGCACTTTAAAGCCACTGCCGGTTGGACGGGCATGTCGCATGACATAGGAGACAAGATCTGACCAGGGCCAGCGGCTCAGGTGATTACTTGATGCGTATTGTTGTTCCCACTCATTAGAAAATCCCATTATTATTCCTTTGTATTTGTCAGTTGGTTTGTCAGTTGGTTTGTCACTGAAGTATCTTTTTTGGCCAGATAGCGGACAGCGTCTTTACCGCAGTTAAAAATCAGATCCAGAATAGATAAATGCGAGATAAAATGAGCCGAATTTTGTGGATATTCCGGGTGCTGGTAATCATGGAATAGCACATCGATATTGTTTTCTCTGAAGCTGTTTATATCGAGGTAATCTCTGCCAAACGGGCCTGAAATATAAGTATCGGCGCTAAATTTCTGGCATAGATCCAGGACCAGGTCACTTTTTTTACCCTGGTAGTGAATTCCAGAGGCATACGTGATGTTCCTGTTGATTTCTAAGTAATCGAGCAGAGTTTCTGTGTTTTTTCTGATGAGCTGACCCAGAAACTTAAACTGATCTGCTGTGTTGAAAAAACCATCCAGAACCGGCATAAATTCAGCATAAAAAGGTGTCTTCGCATAAGCCTGGCTGATGGTATTGCGATGTTTTTTAATCCAGTTGCGGCTGTAGTCTATTTCCACATCTTTAATTGACAGGTTACCGAAACGACCGCTGGTTTTTACCGGTATGGTCAGAGTGACCACCTGTCCGTTCATCAAGACCTTATTGCGGTTTGTCATGCTGTTTTTTTCAAACTGCACATCATCTAGAACAATATGCATATCGGATAACAGGATTCTTTCAAAGTAACCCAGCCAAGGTAAATATGCCGGCTGATTAATCGAGACGATCATCGTTAAAAGACCTTTATCGCGCTGCAGACCGCGTCAAGTTCAGCAGTACTCATTGACGGATAACAAGGAACAGACAGCATGTGCTTTGTATTGTAATCAGCCCCCGGGAACGCTTTCTTTGTGTGTCTGCCAAGCACTTCCTGGGCTTCTATTGGAATAATCGAATCTGTATTATGCCGGTGCAGATGGCGCTGCAGTGCCGTGACCGTGTCGGGGGCATCTAGGGTGATAATGGCGCGAAACCGAACGGCCTTTACGCCTGTTTCCCTAGGCTCCAGAAGCGGCAACCCCAGCTGCTTGTAGCGGGTGAATATATGTTCCCGTTGCTCGGTAAATTCGCTGAAAAGGCGTTTTAGTTGTACCCGTCCAATCGCGGCCTGCAGGTCGGTCATCTGAAAGTTAAAACGCAGTTGTGCATCCGACCTGGTATCGAAATCGATAAAGTCCCTCAGCTTGTCTGCCATTAAGCGGTCAGCACACATGACCGCGCCACCCTGTCCGCCGCTGGTCATAAGCTTGGTGGCATAAAATGAGAATATGGATACTGGGGTCTGACGGCCAACCGGGTGGCCATCCAGCGTTGCTCCTAATGCCTGGGCGCAGTCTTCAATGGTGATGTTTTTGTACCGATCCGGTATCCGGGTTGGTAGGCCAAAAAGGTGTGGATGGATCAGCAGATCAAAGGTTTCAGCATCGTCAAAGTTGAGCTCGGTGGTTCCTGGGTGAACATCCAGATAAACCGGGGTAGCACCGGCAAGCTGCACAGCATTTTCCAGACTGCTGCAGGCGTATACCGGCAATGCAACTCTGCGTCCTTTGGCCCGAAGAAGAGTCAGAGCTGCAAAAAGGGCGGCGCTGCCTGAGGAGACTGCGACCACGTGCTCAGGGGGCAGACCGTGGTATGTCGCCAGCTGGCGCTCAAACTCTGCTGTCTGCTGACCCTGGGCGACCCAACCGGACTCAATAACGTTACGGGCCGCCTCAGCCTCAGCATTTCCCAGTGTTGGTCGGTTATGCGCAATCTGATGCATAGTAGCCCGCTTTAACAACCATAGGATTGCCACAAACCAGTGAGTAAGGCTGAATATACCCTGCATCAACCATGGTTCCGGCTGCAATGACGCTATGATGACCGATATGAGCGCCGCCTTTAACCATCACATGAGAGCCGATAAAGACATTATGTTCTATCGTGATGTCTTTGCGGGATATGGTGTCTGAAAGGCCAATGGCTTTTCGGTGGGAATCCGCGCAGTTGATCACTACAAAAGAGGCTATATCACAGTTATCGCCGATGGAGACACGTGCTCCTTTGGCGTAAACCTCTGAGAAGCCTGAGATGTAAACATTGTTGCCAAATTCAGGTTCGCCGCTGATCCAGACCAGTGGGTGAAACTTATTTTTTCTGAACCCGGTGACGGATCTGAAAAGGTAAAGAAACAAGGCTTTAAGAGGGATCACATCAGATCCTCTAACGTTAAAGGTGTGCCGCGTTCAAGGTCTTTGTTGGCGCTTGCACCCAGTACCTCTTCATAATACCGGGGCTCCAGTCCGAAGGCGGGGCGGATAACCCGGACATTATCAGGGGAGAGTGTTTCACCCTGACGAATATCCTGTACCACATAAACAGAGCGGCCATGGTGACTTCCGGGGCGCTTTTCGTTCAGGGCTTTTGGGTTGCCGGCTGCTTTCCAGGCTAGATCTGTTTGTCGGCGCAGCTCTTTCAGTTCGTCAGGTTCAATGGAGAAAGCGGCATCGGGACCACCGTCAGAGCGTCTCAATGTAAAGTGTTTTTCAATAACCGATGCGCCATAGGCAACCGACAGTACTGGGGCGATCTGCTCCAGAGAATGATCGGATAATCCAACAGGCACCCCCAGTTTTGCTAGTTCACCAACAACTGAAACATTCATATCTTCCGGTTTACTGGGGTAGCTGCTGATGCAGTGCAGTACGGCGATATCCTGGGCTCCTGCATCACGAAGTATGGCCAGTGATTCTTCAATATCCTGAAGACTGGAGATGCCAGTTGAAATAATAATGGGTTTGCCAGTTGCGGCGACCTGCTTCAGAAAATAGTGGTCTTTCGCTTCAAAAGAGGCAATTTTGTAGGCTGGGCAGTTCAGGTCTTCCAGAAGATTGACTGAGGCTTCGTCAAAAGGGGAGCTGAACAGAGTGATCCCGATCTCCTCTGCTTTTTCAAACAGCAGTTTATTCCAGGATGGCGGCATTGTGATCTCGCTGTAGAGATCATAGTAGCTTTTGCCTTGCCATAAAGGATCGGGAATCAGAAAATCCGGTTTGTCACAATCAATGGTTAGAGAGTCTGCGGTATAGGTCTGGATTTTTACGGCATCAGCACCGCAGCATTTTGCCTGCCGAATCATCTCAAACGCTTTTTCCAGATCTAAAGTATGGTTGTTTGACATTTCTGCGATGAGATAGGGTGGATGCTCCGGAGCGATCTCCCGTCCATTGATTTTCATATACGGCTCTTAGCGCTCCCGGATTTCGCAGTCATGTCATTAAATGTTGTCGAACTTAATAAAACTTTACAGAGAATGTACTCTGAGACGCTTTACTAATGCAAGAAGTTGTTGATGATGAAATCAAACAAAATCTGACTTTTATCTACATGTAACCTAAAGGGAGAGCTTTTTGATTATTGTGCATGGCATTAATTGAGTAGTAAGTCTATCAATGGGTGAGGGCGTGGATTGACCTGTGATGAGGCGAGGGATCTGACCTATAAAGGTTAAGGTTTATCGAGGAGTTTTCTTGCACTTGTATGTGCTTTGGATAATCCTGTTGTCTCATTTTATCACCGCTATTGATCCGTCCTGAGCATCAGGCGAAATGATTAAGGATTAAGTGTTATGCAGATCACTGGAAAATTTAATGTTGCCCTCAATCCTCTGGATATTACGTCAGAAAGTGCGGACGGTATGGCGCTGGGGCGTATGTCCGTTGATAAACAGTTTTTTGGTGAGCTGGCTGCTGTCAGTAAAGGGGAAATGTTAAGTGCACTGACACCCACACGTGGCTCTGCGGGTTATGTGGCGATTGAGCAGGTGACCGGTACGCTGCAAGGGAAAACCGGGAGTTTTGTACTGCAGCATTTCGGGCTGATGGATCGTGGTTACGATAAACTGATTCTGGAAGTGGTACCGGATTCCGCCACCGGTGAGCTGAAAGGCTTAAAAGGCTGCATGAAGATCCGTATCGAAGAGGGCGAACAGCACTTCTATGATTTTGATTTTTATCTGCCGGGGCTGACGGATGCTGATGAAGTTGATGGCGCTGAAGAAACTGATGCCAAGGCTTAACAATCGCTGGTATCGATGCCGGAAGACAGCCATAAAAAAACCGAACTCATCGAGTTCGGTTTTTTTGCTTAACGCAGTGACACGTAAGGCTTACCCTTCCGGATAAACCTTCTCCAGTGTGGCGTTAATCTGGGCATCCAGATCTTGGTAGCTGTCCGCGACCAGATTGATATGGCCCATCTTGCGGCCTGGGCGCAGGCTCTTGCCGTAGCTGTGCAGCTGCTGGTCGCTGTTGACCAGAACACTGTTGTCCATTTCAACACCCAGCAGGTTCACCATGCCGGTGATCTTCATCGCCTGAGTATTACCCAGCGGTAGGCCAGTGATGGCGCGAATGTGGTTGTTGAACTGGCTGCTGATGCAACCCAGCTGTGTCCAGTGACCGGAGTTGTGTACGCGCGGTGCCATCTCGTTAACCACCAGATGCTCTTTGCCATCAAGGTCGGTAACAAAGAACTCAATGGCTAGAATGCCCACATAGTTGGATGCCGCCAGTAGTTTGTTGGCGATCTCTTCCGCCTGCTGCTGTAGTTCCGGTGTCAGGTTCGGTGCCGGAGCCTTAGAGGTCAGCAGGGTGCCGTCCCGGTGCAGGTTTTCGGTCAGCGGGTAGAAGCAGCTTTCACCTTCGGCGTTGCGAACGGCGATCATGGACACTTCACGCTTGAAGTTAACAAAACCTTCCAGCACACAGTCAAGATTGCACACCTCTTCATCCAGAGCGGCAGCGTCTTCCGCACTTTTGATGCGCCACTGGCCGTAGCCGTCGTAGCCGCCGGTGCAGGTTTTCAGAATCGCCGGATAGCCGATGGCGTCCAGTGCCGCCAGAATCTCCTGGCGGTTGCCGGTGCGACGGTAAGGCGCAACATCAACACCCTGTTCGTTCACCCAGCTTTTTTCCAGGCCGCGGTGGCGGCAGGTTTCCAGCATTTTCGGATCAGGATAAACCGGGCAGAACGCCTGCAGCGCTTTAAGACGATCCGTATCAACCGCTTCTTTCTCAACGGTGATCACGTCCGGCTCGCCTAACGCTTTGTAAAGGGCTTCTGCTTCCGGATACTCTTCATCGTAGATCACATCGCCAAGACTGGTGATAGGGTCAAGGGAATCACCTTGCTGCACCAGATAGCTGAACTGAATGCCCATAGGCCAGGCAGACAACGCCATCATGCGAGCCAATTGGCCGCTACCGACAACGGCAACTTTCATACGTTAATCCTCAAACTTGCATGATGACTCATGCTTTGCATTCTAAAACCTTAATCCTGGTGGCCGCAGGCCTATTTTATTAGGCCTCAACCACAAGCGGACGCCAGGGCGTCCGCTGCAGAGAATCAGTCCGTGATCAGCTCGAAGGCCACGCCGTCTGTCTGCTTCTTGCGGAAGGCGATCAGACGCTCACGCAGAGCATCGTCTTTCATTGCCAGCATCTGAGCCGCCATCAGGCCCGCATTATAAGCACCGGCTTCACCAATCGCCTGAGTGCAAACCGCAACACCCCGTGGCATCTGTACGATAGAGAGGAGGCTATCCATGCCTTTAAGATAGCGGCTGGCAACAGGCACGGCCACAACAGGCAAGTGGGTTTCAGCGGCGATCATGCCCGGCAAGTGAGCTGCACCACCGGCACCGGCGATAATGACTTCGGTGCCTTCTTCGTGGGCACGGGTTGCAAACTCAACCAGTCGCTGTGGGGTTCGGTGGGCAGAAACAACACCTGCAACATATTCAACGCCCAGCGCTTCTAAAGGCTTGGTGGCTTCCTGCATGGTGGCCCAGTCGGACTGAGAACCCATTACGATGGTGACTTTAGCAAATTTCATTACGGTAGCTCTCCGTTTTTATAGTGCAGCCCGACCAGCAACCCGTTCTTAAGTCTCTATCCAGAACTCTTTTTTAAGAGTTAAGAAACTTTAAAAACAATAGCAGCAAGACCTGATCCATCTTGGATAAGGTCGCTGACATAAAGTACGGGCTGAAAATAAAGCTGTTTGTCATAACCAACCTGCCCCTGTGGGCGATCTGTCGTCTGGCAGGTTTAAGGTATTCCTGACAGCGGGGTTGGTTCAGCGAAAAAGAGGCGCACTATTATGCCCTAATTTGAGAAGAGATAAAAATTATTCTGTTTTTAGGTTAAAGCAGGAACAGGCGTTGGCCTGTTCCCGGTAGGGTTTGGCGATATCAAATCAGTTCTGAAGCCGCTCAATCAGGGCAGCGTACTGCTGTTCGAACTCATGGAACTCAGTGTCGTTATGGTTGCAGCAGCGCACGCCTCCAGTTTTGATATTGTAGATCCAGCCATGGATATCAACCTTGCCGGTAGCCAGTTTTGCCGCGACAGCCGGGTGGGTGCGGATATGCTGGACTTGCTGCAGTACGTTTTGCTCAATCGCTTCGTCCAGATGCTCGTGGCCGATACATTCATTGTGGCCGATATCGTGGCGTTCACGCACAATCTCCATGGCGGACCGGCAGTGGCCAAGCCACTCTTTAACATGAGGCAGGCCGTCCAGAGCATTCATATTCAGAGCGCCTTTGATGGCACCGCAGTCGGTATGGCCACAGATGATGATGTGACGCACCCCTAAAACAGCAACGGCGTACTCTACAGAAGCGGTCATACCTCCTGTCTCGTTGCTGTGTGGCGGGATAATGTTGCCAGCATTACGACAGATAAAAAGGTCGCCGGGAACCGTTCCTGTCATCAGATTCGGATCGATACGGGAATCGGAGCAGGTAATAAAGAGAACATCCGGGCTTTGGCCGGAAGCCAAAGTACCAAACAGATCTTTATGTTCAGGGTACACATTCTGGCGAAAATTGAGCACGCCCTTAACAATTTTATCCACGCTGAGCCATCTCCAATGGTTGTTATTATCTTATCGCGGGTGGCACCCGTTTGCTGTTTAAGTGCCGTTCGTCAGTTTAGCTTAGTCTTTACCGCATTAACTGAAGCGGAAAAGTGCAATCTGCAATTTGTGGCGACATTCTCTATCAGGTAGAGGATAGATAAAAATAGATATTATCTAGTTATTGTATAGATGTTTATCTAACATAGGGTTTGTTCATTTTCGCTGACTAAAAGTAGCGGCTATTGTTTTGATCGCTCAGGGGAGAGGTTGTGAAAGAGTCCAGAACTCAGGCCCGGGTAGGGACTTTGCGCCAGTTAGAGATTTTATTGGCGGTTTATCATTCAGGCAGTATTAGTGGCGCAGCAAAAAAATTGCATCTGACGCAGCCGACGGTTTCTATGCAGCTCAGGAAGTTGTCAGAGGGAATGTCGATGCCGCTTTATTATCAGGTTGGGCGTAAACTGAATCTGACAGAAGCGGGTGAGGCTGCGGTTAAAACCGCTATTGAGGTGCTGGGCTGTTTTGAACGCCTTGATATGCAGTTGGCGGGTCTGAAAGGCTTGATGGCAGGTACTTTAAATTTGGCCATTGTGACCACAGCAAAATACTTTATCCCCCATCTGATCGGGGATTTTAGCCGAAAATTCCCTCAGATCGATGGTCGTTTCCACGTGGGGAATCGCCAGCAGATTATTCAGCGACTCCGTTCCGGGGAAGATGATTTCTATGTGTTCAGCCATCCGCCTGATAGCGACAAACTGGATATGATGGCGCTGTTGCCTAACCGATTGCAGGCAATTTCACCCTTGGATCATCCGCTGGCGGCGGGTGCACCTGAACAACAGGTTTCGTTGGAGGCTTTTTGTCAGGCGCCATTTCTGATGCGGGAGGAGGGGTCGGGAACCCGTCATGCAATTGAAGTTCATCTGACCCGCTTAGGCTTGGCACCTAATATCCGTATGACCATAGAGAGTAACGAAGCGATCAAGCACTCGGTGATGTCTGGACTGGGGGTTTCTGTGCTGTCAGAGCACACGTTGGCGTTTGGTGAGCAGCAGGGGCTGGCGGTGCTGAATGTGGAGCATCTGCCGATCGTAACCCACTGGTATCTGGCCTGGCTGAAGGATAAACCGCTATCGCCGGTGGCAAGTGCTTTTCTTGATTACATCAAACAGCCAGGGCGTGAAGGGATCGATTGGCAGGAATCTTCTGACCCTCTCAATGGGGTTTTGTTTTGAGTATAAAGCTTGCCCAGTTACGTCGGTTTGTGGATTTTAACAAAATGTGTCCTGGGCTGCTCAGCCGAACTGGGCCATAGATGACAGAAGCAGGCGACAGGTGACGGCGAAAGAGAAGCAAGATCGCTGCGTAGTATTCCCTTATTACACCTTGTATGGCTGATTATGATTCACTAGAGACGCCATAATCTATTTTAATAAGGAGAATAAAAATGGCTAAAGTACTGATGATTACCGGTGACTTTGTTGAAGATTATGAAAACATGGTGCCATTTCAGGCTCTGATCGCAATGGGGCATGAGGTCAGCGCAGTCTGCCCGAACAAAAAAGCGGGCGATACGATTTCAACCTCTATCCATGACTTTGAGGGTGATCAAACTTATACCGAGAAGCGCGGGCATAATTTTGTTTTAAATGCTGATTTTGAAAGCGTTAAAATGAGTGACTACGACGCGCTGTACTTACCCGGTGGACGGGCACCTGAATACCTGAGATTAAACCCAGCCGTTATCCAGCTGATCCAGCAATTCTTTGAAGCTGATAAGCCTGTTGCTGCAGTCTGTCATGGTGCTCAGTTATTAACTGCAGCCAATGTGATCGAAGGTAAAAAAGTCTCTGCTTACCCCGCCTGCGAGCCAGAAGTGAAAATGGCCGGAGCAACCTACGTTGAGCTGCCGATGGATGACGCTGTCACGGATGGTAAGCTGGTAACAGCACCCGCTTGGCCGGCTCATCCTGCTATGCTAAAACAGTTTGTTGCTTTGTTTTAACTAAAAGGTATTGCGTATGTGCCAGCTCTTCATTAATGCAGATAGCCATCTGTGGTCCAGTCGAACTAAATCATTACGTATTGATGGCGTGGTGACTTCCATCCGTTTGGAAGAGTTTTTCTGGGAAATACTGGAGGAGGTGGCACATCGCGATAGCATGACGGTGGGACAAATGATCAGTAAGTTGTATCTGGAATCTCTGGATGCTGAGCATGATATTGGCAACTTCACATCGTTTTTACGCGTTTGCTGTTCACGTTATCTATCACTGATTGCGGATGGTCAGTTAGAACGTGATGAAAATACGCCTCTGGGTACGGTTGATGCTGGCTCTATCCTGGAAAAAGAGAAACACACCCGAGGACTGCGTCAGTCACGCATCAGCCAATAACTGGCTTAGTACGTCATTTCTGCATTCTTATATAAGGGCGGTTCGTCAGCAGCTGCCTAAAGCACTGTCGCCCTTGGCAGACTTCAAATTTTCCCATCCTCTGCTGTTATGCCATTAACGGCGTTAATACGTGTGCGAGTATCTCAGGTCATGGGATAGTTTTGCATACAGGTGAAAGCTGTACTGAACGTTCTGAAGCGCAAATATCAGAGGTGGATGTATCTGCTGGAGTAACGGGGAGCTGGAATAAGCATGGCTGAGCATCAAAAAAAAAGGCCTGAGTAAAAGGCTTATTTCAGAAAGTCGCTAAACCCTGCTCCGAAACTCGCCTTAAACTCTGGCCGATTGTGCTATTACTGGAAACCGATTAACACCGTCAGACAAGCGTATGATTTGCCTCCAGAAGTGGTGCAAGATTAGTGTGCTTTACGGATAAGGTAAAATTGATATTTTTTCGTTTACCTATAAGCTTTTACTTATAGTTTAATGTTCGTTGATGAGTGTTTAAGGGTGATGCATGCCGCTATCGGTACACAAGCTGACGGGAAGACTGACATTCCGCCAGTTACAGGTCTTTAAAGCTGTTTATGAACAGCGTAGTTACAGCAAGGCGGGTGAGTTGCTTGGCCTGACTCAGCCTGCAGTGAGCAGTCAGGTGCGTCAGCTGGAACAAGCAGTGGATCAGCCTTTATTTGAATATGTGGGCCGCAGGCTTTTCAGTACGGCTGCGGCTGAGCGTTTAGCCGACAGCATTAATCATATTTTTATTGAGCTTTCCAATCTTCAGACTGACCTGGGAGCATTAAAGGGAAATGTTGCCGGAGAGCTGCGGCTGGTGGCGGTGAGTACGGCGCAATATATGGTGCCTTATCTGTTGAAGGGGTTTCTGAATCTTCACCCTAAGATCAATGTCAGTGTAAAGGTGGTAAACCGGGCAACAGCGTTGCAACGGCTGCATGAGAATACGGATGACCTGATTATTATGGGGATGGTGCCGGTTGACCGGGCTCTGGTGTCGTTGCCATTTCTTGATAATGAGTTGGTTCCTGTTGTACCTGAAGGGCATCCGCTGCTGTCACTGGATCGGGTTTCTCCGCAGCGCTTTCTAGACAGTCATCTTCTGGTCCGGGAACCTGGATCAGGTAGCCGTCTGGCTTTAGAGCAGCATTGCCAGCAGAAGCGTTTGAGGTTTAAGCCGGGTATGGAGCTGGGGTCAAATGACTCGGTTAAGCATGGTGTGATTGCAGGCTTGGGAGTTGGTGTGTTGCCCAGGTTGAGTATTCCGGCGGAGCTTGAGTTGGGCCGCCTGAAGGAGGTGTCTCTTGAGGGGTTTCCTTTGAGACGTGACTTTTGCGTGGTACACCCTCAGGCGAAGCATCCGACGCCTGCGATGCAGGCATTTCTGGATTATGTGGGTGAGAACCGTGAAAGATTTGTTTCAGAGTTTCTTGGCGTATAAACTTGCGCGCTTCTTACTCAGGCCCGGATGGAAAACTGCTGTCCCAGTGGCCTGTTTTCTTTCAGATAAGGCCATGTCAGTGTGGTGCTGATATGGCTGTTATGAAGTCTTTTTTGTGAGGCGTTTAATGGGCGCAATGGGTTATATGAATACAATTCGCGCAGGTCGGCCGGATGATATGCAGGCTGTACTGGATATCTGGCTGACCACATCGGTTAAAGCGCATAGCTTTATCTCTGAAGCTTTCTGGCAGGATCAGTTACCGGAAATGGCTGAGGTCTATCTGCCGGCATCTAAGGTTTTTGTCTGTACGGATGATGACACCGGGCAGGTTACCGGGTTTGCTGCTCTGTATGATAACTCGCTGGCGGCGCTTTTTGTTCACCCGGATTTTCAGGGGAGAGGACAGGGCAAAGCGCTGTTACATCATGCGATAGCTTTCAATCGGACGCGTTTGTCGTTGACCGTTTATAAGGCTAATCAGCCCGCCATCGATTTTTATGTTGCCCAAGGGTTTGAAATTGAACGCCGGCAAACAGATCCTCATACCGGCGAGCCGGAATACCTGATGACGCATGTATTGGGCGGTCATTCGCGCTAGTTAGTGGGTTCTTTGTTCAAAGGGAGTTGTTATGGGATTGGTTATCGTACCCCTGATGCTGATGTGGTTTTGGGCCACCGGCTTATCATTACGAATCGGTTATGTGCTGGCGGATGTGAGCGGCTTTTTCCCCTATGTGTTGTTATGCTTGTTGGCGGCGATTTCCGGCGGCTGGCTGTATTCCCGTCTGGTTATGGCGCGCCGAAAGTTCGAAAAAGAACTTTGGGCGTTTCAGTTGATGATCGACTTTACCCTCAACAAGTTCGCCCTTTCAGGTTACACCATTCTGGCAGGTATTTACCTCTTTACCGACCTGACCGTTACCGATGACAACCTGCTTAGCCTGATCTTTATCGGCACTCTGGTGCTGTCATCCGGCACCCTGCTTGGTGTGTTTACCAGTAATGCCTTTATGGATCGCCATAAGATTGAGCGGGCGTATTAGTCCTGACGATTTTCTGAATGGAATCAAACATGACTTCAATAGAAACCGGAAAGCCTGTTCGGGCTTTTCAGGCGCAAGATTTACAGTCCGTACTGGATATCTGGCTTACCGCCTCAATCAAAGCTCACGACTTTATCCCTGAAGCCTTCTGCAGAGGTTTTTGTGTATGAAGAAGAGGGGCGGGTTACGGGATTCAGTGCTTTGTACGACAACACCTTGGCAGCCCTCTTTGTTCATCCTGATTATTAGGGTAAATCCCTGTTGCAGCATCTGATCGCTCAAAGCGAACAACCCTTGTCCTTAAACGTTTATAAGGCCAATCAGCCAAGTGTAGATTTCTATCGCTCGCAGGGATTTGTCATTCGGGAAGAGAGTTGTTGCCAGCATACTGGCGAGCAGGAATACCTGATGGGTAAAACTAATATGTAATCGCTGATATCTTTAGAATGTTGTAGTTTAGACAAATTAAAGTTATCTAAGGAAAGGACATGGATGAAATTATTATTAAAAGGGGGATCAAGTTAGGTGAGCTTGATGCAGAAGCTGACTCTGACCTGCTTGGTGCTTGTTTTGTAGATAATGGCCACTTGGAAGGCTTGTTAGATATAAGTTCTCCTGCTTCTGTGGTTTTGGGGCGAACTGGGTCAGGTAAAAGCGCTCTCCTTTTCAAAATATCTCAACAAGTTGAATATTCTGCTCAGCTTGATCCAAATGACATCTCCATCAGGTTCTTGGAACACTCTAATATTATTCAGTTTTTTAATGAACTAGATGTGAAACTAGACCTTTTTTACAGAATGCTATGGCGGCATTTGCTAACTGTAGAGTTGCTAAAGCTTAGGTATGATCTGCGCACGGAAGCGGAGAATAGGAGTTTTATATCCCGAATAAATAATTGGGTTGGCCGAGATAATATTAAGAATAGAGCTTTAGAGTATTTCACGGATTGGGGCGATAGGTTTTGGTTGGAAACAGATGAGCAGTTACAAGAGCTTACAAGTAAGTTCACTAGAGATGTAAAGAGTAAGCTGGGTAGTAAATTTTGTGATGTCGATATATCTGTTGAAGGGGCTAGGTCTTTATCCGAAGAAGTAAGGAAAGAGATTAAGTCACTAGCGACTCAGTTTGTCAGTGGTATCCAAATTAAAAAACTAAATGAAGTTTTAGATCTTTTGGCTGATTTTGCATTCAATGACCCTCAAAAAAGGTACTACATCCTTATTGATAAGCTAGATGAAGACTGGGCGGAAACTGATACTAGATGTAGATTCATCAGGGCGCTGATTGAAGAAACGAAATCTATGAGGCGCATACCTCAAGTAAAAATTGTTACGGCTCTGAGGCGTGATTTGTTGGACTTAGTTTTTGATAAAACTCGAGACTCTGGATTCCAAGAAGAGAAGTATGAAGCCTATATGGTCCCTCTTATTTGGACCAAGGCAGATTTGAAAAGCTTAATTTCTGCAAGGATTCAGGAGGTTTATCGACGTCAGTATACGTCTCGTAGAGTTATCTTTACTGATGTATTTCCTTCGCAAGTTAAAGGAGAAACTGGTGAGGCTATTGATTATATAGTTGAGCGAACCCTATTCCGGCCTCGTGATGCCATTCAATTCTGTAATGAATGTTTTATTGCGGCTTCAGGACGGCCGCGAGTATCTTGGAGAGCGATATACGCAGCAGAAGCTAGTTACTCAACAAAAAGATTGAAGTCATTGAAAGAGGAATGGTCTGAGTATTACCCGGCACTCGAGTTTTCGTTAGAAATTTTAAGAGGTCTCGCTATACCCTTTACACGCTCTGCACTGAGTGGCGGAAGGTTTGAAGAGGTTGCGATGGAACTTCATGACCAATCTGAAATTGACCCATGTGTCAAAGTAGTAAAAAAAATGTATGCCGCTGGCACTAAGGTGACCGAGTCAGAGGCAGTTAGCCAGCTATTAATGTGTTTCTATCATGTAGGTGTGATTGGAATAAAAATTAGTACAAGAGATACGTTTATTTGGTCTCATATTGATCAGTCTCGGGTCTCTAGGAGTGAGATAAAGCGCGCAAATCAGATCAAAGTTCATAAAATGTTTCGCCATGTATTAGAGTCGACAGAGCCCCGTGATTTTTATCAGTCAGGGAAGCCGAAATAGCTTCTCGAGCATTCCACCCGTTCTTCAGGTGAGTTATGACGGATGCCCTGCTGTGTGAGAGCTTCTATCTTTTGCAGTCGAGGAAGCAGACCTGCGCCATTGGCGGTCTGAATCGCAAGTCCGGGGCGGGCGTTGAGCTCCAGCACCATGGGGCCACGGCTTTTGTCGATGACCATGTCGGTGCCGATATAGCCCAGGCCTGTCATCTCCCAGGCGCTGGCTGCCAGAACTAACAGTTGTTCCCAGTCCGGGATCTCCAATTGATCGAGAGGGCACAGGGTGTCAGGGTGCTGGGTAATTGGATGATCGAACTGTACGGCCCGAACGGCCCTTCCGGTCGCAATATCCAGCCCGACACCCACGGCTCCCTGATGCAGGTTAGCTTTACCATCTGAGCTTGCGGTGGAGCAGCGCATCATCGCCATCACCGGGTAGCCATGGAACACGATAACGCGAATGTCCGGTACGCCTTCGTAGCTGAAGTCGGCAAAACTTTCGTCAAACTCGATCAGGTTTTCTACGACGGCGACATCATTCTTGCCCCCCAGTGAGAAGAGCCCAGCCAGAGTGTTGGTAATATGTCGCTCGACATCCTGACGACTGACAACTGCGCCGGAAGGCTTGGTGTAACAGCCTTCTTTATGGGAGGTTACTACCAAAATGCCTTTGCCACCGGAGCCCTGAGCAGGTTTGATAACAAATCCGGGCCAGTTTTTTACCATCTGATGAATCTTGCGGACATGGACCTGGCTTTCGATAACGCCGATTAGCTCGGGCACCGTTGCTCCGGCTTGCTCAGCGATCAGTTTGGTTTTCAGCTTGTCATCCACTAGGGGGTATTTTGACCGATCGTTATAGCGACTGATAAAGCTATGGTTGCGCTGGTTCATGCCAAGAATGCCCTGCTGGCGCAACTGTTTAGGCACCTGTAGCCAGTCTTTTACGCAAGATACCGCCTGGCTGAAGTGTTGGTGTATTGTCATAGGTCAGTCCTGTGACGGCTTGGCCAGATGGCGGAAGCGGCGCAGTTCACTCAGGCGGTAACCGGTGTAGTTACCCAGTAGCAGAATCAGGGCCAGAATAATCAGCTGCAGCCCGACAAAGTTAAAGGTCAGATGACGGATCAATTCGGAGGTCATCGCCAGATAGACAAGTACAGCGGTAAAGAGCGAACCGCCGCCCTGTACGAAAACCTCTTTTGCACCTTCTTCTTCCCAGAGAATTGACATACGTTCAATGGTCCAGGACAGGATGATCATTGGGAAAAAGGTGATACTCAGACCCTCCAGAAGCCCTACGCGATAAGCAATGACAGTGAATACTGAGATGATCATAATCACGGCAATAATGACGGCGGAGATACGTGCCACCAATAGCAGATTCAGATGGGACAGGTAGCTGCGGATCATCAGTCCGGTGCCTACAATCAGCAGAAAACCGATAATACCGGGGGCCAGTTCTGTCTGCACAAAGGCGACGGCAATCAGTACCGGCATAAAAGTACCTGAGGTTTTAAGGCCGACAATAATGCGCAGAAAGACCACGAGCAGAGCGCCAACCGGAATCAGCATAATGGTTTTGAACATGGCCTGCTCTTCAACCGGCAAGCTGTGGATAGAGAAGTTAAGCAGATCCTCTGCAGTGATTTTCTCCCGGGTTGCTGTTTCCGGTGAAATATCCTGAGCGATCATAGAAAAACTGACATCGGACTGTCGGCCACCAATCACGTCCAGCAGGCTCTGGTATTCATAACTCCAGATCAGGAGGTTGTCCGGTTTACCTTCTGTGCCTGTTTGCGGATTCAACAGCTGCCAGAGCTCTTTATCGTTATCCCACACCTGAACCCAGGGCTGTACACTCTGGCGGCGACGGCCATCTTCCAGTGTCAAGGTTGCAACGGTACGGGCTGGTATTTTCTCCATGGAAAGCAGGCTGACCAGAGCTTCTTCGCGGTTCATGCTGTTCAGCAGTAGTGCGGCATTCTGATTCTGGGGATCATTCAGCTGGCGCACCAGCTCCCGGGCGAGTGTCGGGTTATCTGCAGAGCGTTCCAGTGCATCTTCCAGAATGGAAAGCGCGGCGGTTTGTCTGACATCTTCAAAAAATTGGGGTGTAGGCTCTGTCGGAGGGCGAACCGTATGCTGAGCGCTTGCATCAACCAGAAATCGTGCCTTGTAATAGATCAGCTGCTGATCCTTTGCACTGCGTGTTGACCACTCTGCGCGGCGCTGAAGGCTGTCATCGAGCAAGGCAACACCATAACCCTGTGAGGAGCTGCTTTCATCGGTCAGGATAAAATTGCGTTGATCACTGGGTATTGCCATGGTGACCTTTGCCGGATCACCATTGGCAAGAAATTCAATACGGGCTTCCACTTCCCACTGTTGGCGCTGTTCGCCGGGAAACCAGGGAACACCATAGACCGCATGGCGATAGAGGCTTAGAGCTGTGCCAATGAGAACCAGGCTCATAACAAGCAGATAAAAAGGCAGGCGATTGATCATGACTGTATAGCATCCGCGTGGGTGTATCGGAGAAGATTGACCGATTCAGATCAGGGTTTTTGCTTCGGGTGAATATAAGATTTGCCGACATCAATTAAAGCAATATCCTTAAAAAATTCACGACCTAAAAGAATCTGGAACGTCATTTTGCTACGGTCAGCAAGGGTAAACTCGGCTCGTTCCCTTAAACCACCCACCTGCACCCAGGCCTGAATGACCGGGCGACGTTCTGCGTCTTTAGCTGAAGCCTGGATAATGCGAACCCAGCGGACGACAGGCGCTTCAATCTGTTTGCCTTTACTCTCTTTTGGCTCACTCGTCTGCAGATTTTCTTTTGCTACATCTGTCTGCAGGCTCTCTTTGTTTTCGTCAGCCGGTAAGTTTTCCTTTACTTCATCTACCTGTGGGTTCTCTTTGGTTTCGTCCACCAGTAGATTGAACCGTACCCATTCCTCTCCATTGCGTTCAAAAAAAACAGGGTCAGAGGCATGAATTGATGACGTTGTCGCACCGGAGTCTATCCGGGCCTTAAAATTAGCCTGAGCGGCATCCAGCCAAACCCACTCCTTGCTTCCCAGTATGACTTTGTCCGGGTTGCTGGTGCTCTGAGTGGTATCAGGCGTTTCAGGTTGGCGGAGGGTATCTTTATTTTTCTCTTCAACCAGAACTAATAGTTTATTTTGATTAGCTTTGAGTTGAGAAGTGGCCTGATCGCTTTGTTTGAGCTGTAATTGCAGCTGATCCAGCTGGGTGCTTTGTGCCTGATTTTGCTCTTCAAGATTATTGATTCGCTGTTCAAGGCGGGCATCCAGTGACTGTATCGCCTGCAGCATTGGCTTATCAGAGTTCAGGGTGCAGCCTGCAAGTGTAAATATCGATAGTAATGATAATATCAGGTGAGGCGTGCCGGAGCGGTTAGCGCGTTTAAAACACATAATCCTACATAACTCGTTGTAATGGCTATTGATGATCGTGTTGCTTACTTATGACGGTCAGTCATCGAAAGTGCATTAGTCTACCGGAGTTGCCGGTAGGGTTATAGCTTTATAAAAGGTGTATTTTTTCAGCTAAATTCAGGTTTTTGCCTGAGGTTAGTTTGGGCGGCTTATGCTACCTTTGGGCTGTTACAGAGGGCCGGATCTTGTTGCTTCAGGTCTGCTTTGTGGAGGGGTTCTATAATGGAAGATAACAAAATAAATGCAGATCTTTTCTGAGAGAGCTTAAGTATGTCATCAGCGAATACGCCGATTTTTTGGCGACATAGTCAACTACCTTATATTGAGCTGCGAAGAATCGAAGATGGACGCCGGGTTTGCTATGCGCCTCATACCCATAAGCAATGGTCGATGGGGTTAATTTTGAAAGGGCAAAGTCGGTATCAGATTCAGAAACTGAAAGGTGAAGGCAGAGGTGAGCATAACCATACTATTCAGCAAGGCAGTATGGTGTTTATGAACCCGGATCAGGTGCATGCATGCTCTGCGCTGGATGGCCAGCCCTGGTCCTATGTGATGTTCTATCTGGATTGCGAGTGGCTGGCGCGGTTATCTCGCCATCTTGGACTTCAGCAGGATACTGTCTGGCGGGATATACCGGTTAATCTGCTGGAAGATCCGGGGTTGTTTGCTCGGGTTCAGAGTTTGGCTGAGTGTCTGATTGCTTGCGGTTCAGAGGGTAACATCCGGCACCTTGAAGCTGAGACCGAAAATATTCTCAGTGAGGTGCTACAGGCCTTAGCTGCTTGTACTGAGGATCGATCAGTGGAGTTTTCTGATGCTTTGACTTCTGAGCCTGTGGTTTGTGCCGTTGCTAAGGTTGCCTATCAGCTTGACCAGTGCCCGGAACAGCCTTTGCCGTTGGAACAGATGAGTCGGACAGCAGGTATTACGCCTACTCAGCTGATTCGGGCTTTTAAGAAGTACTATGGTTTGACGCCCCATGCTTATCAGATTAACCGGCGGGTTCAGCTGGGCCAGCAAGCGCTGAAACAAGGGCAGGCTATCGTGGATGTTGCCCTGGGTGCCGGCTTTGCCGATCAACCCCATTTTCAGCGGGTGTTCAAGAAGATCCTGCAGGCTACACCAAACCAGTATCGGATCAGATAGTGCGGTTAAATTGATTTATTCTTATTTTACTGTTGATTAGCCTTCCAGAAGAATCAGACCGCAGCTGAGTATAAGTAACCCGGCGAGCGAGCGATTAATGACCCGCATCATGCCTGCGTTATGCACGTATTGGCGCATAAAGGCTCCGGCGTAAACCCAGCATAAAAGCGACAGCCAGCAGATCGGTAGGTAGATGGCGGCGAAAATCAGTACTTCATTGAGTTCACCGGAGGCGGTGTGAGCTGCTATTCCTGAAGCTGAGGCCAACCAGGCTTTTGGGTTCAGCCATTGCATCCCAGCCCCTGTCATAAAACCCGGTGCTTTTTTCTGATCCTGCTCGCTGATTTCGCCGTTATCTTTAATCAGCAGATAACTCAACCAGAGCAGAAATGCGACCCCACCCCATTGCAGAATCCGGTTCAATGCCGGGAACTCCTGCATCACCTGATACAAGCCCAGGCCGATTGCAATAAACAGCACGACAAAACCCAGTGTCGCCCCTGTGATAAAAATCAGGCCTACCGGTAGCTTATAGCGAGCTCCGCTACTAAGTCCTACCAGGTTTACCGGCCCCGGTGTGATCGAGGCCACCAAAGCAAAAATGGTCATGGATGAGAGCACAGATAGCTCGATGGAGCCTGTACCGGTTAATGAATGAAAGAAAGGGATGTCAGACATGAAGCCTCCGATAACTTGGTGGATTGATTAGATGGAGGCAGTCTGATGGTTACTGGAATCTGAGTATTGAACAAAATTGCGGGTGCCGTTTTATAACTCACTCAAACTTAATCGAATCGCTCCGGCGATAAAAACACTGGAGAAGAGCCATTTCTGAATGCTCTGCCCTGTTTCCGTGATCTTGATTCTGCGGTTGACGATGCACATGCTGGCGGCGATCACTCCGGGCAGGCACCGCTGGAGTTTGAGCAAAGAATGGCGCAAATACCGGAGATTCTGAGCTGTCACAATGTTTCCGGGGACTGTGATTATATTTTGCAGATTGTAGCGAAGGATCTGGAAAGTTACGGTGACTTTGTCCGGGATCAGTTGCGCGTTTTGCCAGGTATCACAGCGATCCGTTCCAGCCTTGCTTTGAGGGAAGTTAAGACAGGCTATCGGCTGCCGGTTTGAGCTTTGGTTTTTGATGGCCGTTTTAAGCGGAATAAAGTTCTTTCTCAAAAGAGAATAACACTCCTCTGGTAAGTGTTTATGTTTAAGAATGGAAACACTTCTTGTTAACCCAAAGTGATTGATTTAATTGGGATAAATTTGAAATATAAGCTGAAATAAACTCGTAATTTGTTATTGCATTGACTATAAGTAATGCAAGACTGACATTTAGCTGCACAGGCTGTAGCAGATGTATAAAGCACTTAATGATGTATAAGCACTTAATAGTTAAAGTACTCGACAATAGACGAGGGTAGATCGATGAAAGCTGATGCAGGTGTTGTCACCGAGTTAAACTCCGCCTTGAAAGGGCAGCTAACCGTGATTAACCAGACATTTCTTCACGCCCGTATGGCGAAAAACTGGGGGTTGGAAGAGCTCAATAGTCATGAGTACAAGGCCTCTATTAAATCAATGAAGCTGGCTGACGATCTGATTGAGCGTATTTTATTTCTGGAAGCCTTGCCAGGTATGCAGGCGTTGAATCGTCTTTATATCGGTGAAAATATTCCGGAAATGCTCTCCGGTGACGTAAAGGTGCATACGGAGGTTCGTGATCAGCTGTTGACTGCGATTGAGGTGATGGAAAAAGCACAGGATTACGTATCCCGTGACCTGCTGACCGAAATCCTGGAAGAAACAGAAGAGCAGATCGACTGGATCGAAACTCAGCAGTGGCAGATCGAAAATGCCGGTATTCAGAACTATCTTGCTGCACAGATGGAAGATTAGGGGGAAGTATCATGAAAGGTCATCCAAAGGTTCTCGAACACCTTCAACTTCTGCTTAATAATGAGCTGATGGCTCGCGATCAGTACATGGCTCACGCGAATCAGTTTAAGGACTGGGGGTTGGATAAACTCCACGAGCGTCTGCATCATGAGATGGAAGAAGAAACAGAGCACGCTGAAGCGATTATGGAGCGCATGCTGTTTCTGGAAGCTGAGCCGGATATGAACGGTCAGGAACACGCTAATGTGGGTCATGATGTTGCCAGTATGTTCCGCAACGACCTGCAGGTTGAATATGATGTGGGCAATGCTCTGAAAGAGGCAATTGCTGTTTGTGAGCAGGTACAGGATTACATCACACGTAAAATGCTACTCCAGTTGCTGGATGACACCGAAAGAGATCATGCCCATTGGCTTGAGCAGCAGCTGAGATTGATCGATATGGTTGGTGTTGAGAACTATATCCAGAAGCAGATGGCGTGATGTTGAAGGGCGACGATCGGTAGCGTTGATGATCGGTGCCTGATCGGCCTTTTGTTCCTGACTGTCAGCGCTGGCTGACGGTGTAGGGAATTTCAGTGCTAAGTACTGGAAGACTGTGCGTAAAAGACAAAGCCGGAGTTAATCTGAGATTCAGATTGCTCCGGTTTTTTTATGGGGATGTTGACGTATTACGCTCATTTTCTCTTTTGGTAAGCCGCTATACTGTTCTAGGCTCTGTTGCTTGGTGAGTCACCAAGCTATTGACGATTTACTAGGCGGCTTGTTGCTGTGGCAGGGGTTCAGTGCGGGTAACAACCAGCTCTGTCGCCAGATAGGCAGCGGCATTGATGCGAAGTGTCTCATCCATAATTTGCCGCGTGTCTTTAACGCACATGCCGCAGTTATGAGCGATGCCTAAGCTATCGCGGAGTGCTTTTAGTGAGTGATCTCCGGCGGCGATGGCTTCACGAATCTGAACATCTGTCACTCCGGCGCAAACGCATACATACATATTCTATACCCCAGTCTTACGTCTATACGAAGAATACTAGTGATAGTGTTTATCATTTGCAAGAGTTGATGCGAATTTTTCTTGTTCGTATTGGCTGGGATTTTTTTGCTGCACTTTTGAATTAATCTGATGTCTGCCTATCTGGCGCTGACTCCCTTAACTGAAGAGAGGCTATCTCTGTATGCAGAGGCTGATATACTGCAGTGAAAGCTTTGGTTTAGCGGCTATAATTCTGACGTATTTACCCGGAACAGCTATATTATCCTGATGAAAAAGGCGGCATATTTGATGAGATCTGCACGGGCGGGAAAAGGAGGAATCCTCCTGGGTTGGCTGGCTTTTCTTTTTGCTTCTCTGGGCTATGCCGATAACCGGGTGCTGACGTTAGGTACAGGAGGGGTTACAGGACTGTATTACCCTGCCGGTGGTGCGATCTGCCGACTGGTAAATCTGAGTCGGCAGCAACATGGTATTCGTTGTGCGCTACGTAGCACCCTGGGGTCGGTGGAGAATCTTCAGCAGGTCATTGCAGGTCACCTCGATCTGGGGGTATCTGAAGCGGGGCAGCTTGAAAACACATATAAGGCTAAAGGGACAAAGGGGCTGTCAGGATCGGACCTGAGAACTCTGGTGGGGCTTTATCCTGAGCATATTTCTATTCTGGTTCGTCGGGATTCCGGCATTAAACGTTTTGCAGACCTGAAGGGTAAGCGCTTCAACCTGGGTAAAAAGGGAAGCAGTCAGCGAGTTACCCTTGATATTCTGCTGCAAGCCAGAGGGTGGCAACGTGAAGACTTTTCTGTGCTTGAAGAGCTGGCTCCCGTGGAGCAGGCTAAAGCGCTGTGTGATAACCGGATTGATGCGACGTTATATGTAGTGGGTCATCCTAACGGTGCTATTAAAGAAGCGATACGTGATTGCGATAGTCTTCTGATTGGTCTTGAAAAAAGAGATATTGAAGCTTTGGTTGCTTACAGTCCTCACTATCAGGCATTGACCCTGCCTGGCTCCCTCTACTCGTCTTCTCAGCCAGATGTGCGGACGGTGGGAGTCAACGCGACTCTGTTTACCCGAAGCGATCTCTCTGATGATGCAGCTTACGCTATTGTGCAGTCTTTATTTGAGCAGTTTGAGCACTTCAGACAGTTACATCCGGCTTTTAAACCATTAAATGCTGAAGCTATGGTGCGGACGCCCTTAGCCGCGCCGATGCACCCTGGAGCTCGGCGCTATTTTCACGAGAAAGGTTGGTTGAACTGAGGGCTTAGCTCTTATCCGGTTGCAGTTTCATTGGCAGGATTAGCCTGAAGTGGGCACCGGAATTATCCTTATGTCCCGACAGACTCTCAATCTGCCCATGAAGCAGTTGATGAACAATATTGTAGCTGATATGCATGCCCAGACCGCTACAGTCCTGGTGCCGTTTGCTGGTGACAAAGGGCTCAAATAGTTTCTGATGCCAACCCTCCGGTACTCCGACGCCATTGTCGGTATAGTCGATCTGTATGGCGGCAGCCTGCTGCACCGTTCCAACTCTTTGCTTCGTTTCTGAGAGCAGGATAATACTAATATTTATCTCCCCTCCGGGTAGCTGCTCAAAGCCATGGATCACAGAGTTTATTATCAGATTATTAAAAACCTGATAATAGCTGCCGGGATAGCTGTCGATTATCAGTTGATTCGGGCCGATAATCTGGATTTTCGGTCGACAATTTTTAAGCCTTGGCTGAAGGGATAGTAGTATCTCATGCAGGTAGCTGATCA
Source organism: Oceanospirillum sp. (assembly GCF_048265165.1). GTDB lineage: Bacteria > Pseudomonadota > Gammaproteobacteria > Pseudomonadales > Halomonadaceae > Oceanospirillum. Next base: position 172,161 of record NZ_JBLXCD010000006.1, read on the forward strand.
GGTCAAAGGAGCGTTTCTGTTCACTGGATTGGTCCACTGATACTTGCTTAAAGGCACGGATAAGTTGGGCGGCCCGCTCCAGGTTTCTGCAGATCAGGTCACTGCTTTCCAGTGTTAACGCTAGAAGTTTTTTTGAGTCAGGGTCACTCTTTTCAGCGCCAGGCCGTGCTTCAATGCGTTTCGCTTCATCCGCCAGAAACGTTGCTGCAGTGAAGCCGATGCCGATGGGGGTGTTGATTTCATGGGCCACGCCTGCAACAAGCCCCCCGAGAGCGGCCATCTTTTCTGACTCGACCAGCTGCTTTTGTGTATTTTGTAGCTGGTTCAGGGTTTGCTGTAGTTCCCGGTTTCGGTCTTCAAGTTGTTCTGTACGTTTTGCAACCCGTTGTTCCAGCTGTTTGTTCAGATCGGCCAGTGCTTGGTTGGCACTTTCCAGTGCCTGCTCTGCCTGCTGGCGCTTTTTTATATCATCCAGCATGGTGCGGCGCATACTGTTGAAAGCAGAGACAACATCGTTCAGTTCATCGTTGTGAGGTCCGCGTTTCAGCTCCAGAGTCTGATCCAAATGATCGAGTTTTAAGCGCCGGGCAAATAGCGCCATGGTACTGAGGTGTCGGGTGATCAGGTGGTGGAACAGAGTCAGAATAAATACAGAAACCAGGAAGGTTTTAACACCCTGTGTCGCTAAAATAAGTAATACCTTATCTGCAAGGCGCTGATAGATATCTTCGAGGCTGACAATCAGAGTCAGCTTTCCAACGGTATGGCTTTTATCGTTGTGATCCTGATGGGTCAGCGTGTAATTATGCTGTAGTAGCTGGCCACTTTGCGGCTTACTTCCGGCGAAAAAAGCTTCGCCATAGGGGGTCGTGATCTCCAGGTAACGGACATCCGGCAGCTGTAGCAGGCCGTCCAACTGAATTTGAACCTGAGCAGGATTAATCTCCCACAGACTGTTAGAGAGGCTGCGAATGGAGCTGGTTTCAATCTGGTACAGGCGCTTATCAATATCGGAGCGTTCGTAGCGGTAGTCACTCCAGAGCTGAAAGCCTGTGGCAAAAAGAGTGATTAAAGAGCTGTAAATCAGAATGGCTGCCAGCAGGCGCACACCCAGAGGGTTGTGGTGATAAAAGGTCTTTATTCGCTGCATCCGGATAACCTTTTAGGGCAGAATAGGGAAAAGTTTTGCGTTGTAAAAGCATAGTGCTGTGACCGGCGCTGTTTTGGCCATGGCCTGACACTGGATTTATCCATGAGACTGCGCTGTATGTTGGTAGCTGATGCGTGCCTGTTTGATGGATTGCTCGCTCTATTGTCGGTTTTTTTTCCTTAAAGTGGAATATTTATGCATCGCCTGGCACGAAAGGAGGTTTAGTTGGCGTGAAATGCGGTCATGGCATGCCTGGCTTTAAAGTACCTTTGGATGGCCTCCTGTTATAGCCGACTTTATATGTCGGGTCTGGACAAGAGGAACGATGTAACCAAGCTTCGTGAGGGTAACTTGGCTACATCGTTCGATAGCGGATGAAACCGATTCCCGGCTACGGCTGGTTGATAATGATAAGAAGGGTTGCTATGTCACAGAAATTGAAGTCTCTCAAAACGAAACTGGCTGCTACTGCGCTGTTCTCAGCTGTAGGTATGGCAGCATCTCTGGCTCCGGTAACGGCGAGTGCACAGACATTCGTAAATATTGGTACCGGTGGTCAAACAGGTGTTTATTACGTTGTAGGTCAGTCGATCTGCCGTCTGGTAAACCGTGGAACCAGTGATCATGGTGTTAAATGTACGGCACCATCTACTGGTGGCTCCGTGGTTAACATCAATGCGATCCGTCAGGGTCAGCAGGATATGGGTGTTGCTCAGTCTGACTGGCAATACTACGCCATGAAAGGTGAGAAGCATGAATCCTTCATCAAGCAGGGTCCATACAAAAAACTGCGTGCACTCTTCTCTCTTCACGGCGAGCCATTCACCGTTGTAGCTCGTGCTGATTCCGGTATTAAGCACTTTGATGATCTGGTAGGCAAACGCGTTAACCTGCAGAACCCAGGTTCCGGTACCCGAGGTACTATGGAACTGATCATGGATGAGAAAGGCTGGACAAAAGATACCTTCAAGCTGGCTGCTGAGTTAAAAGCATCTGAGCAGGCTCAGGCGCTGTGCGACAACAAAATTGATGTCATGCTGTACAACGTGGGTCACCCATCCGGCGCTATCAAAGAGGCGACCACATCCTGCGATGCTAAAGTGATTCCGGTAACGGGCCCTGTGATCGACAAGCTGATCAACAACAACTCTTTCTATGCTGAGGCGAGCATCAAGGGCGGTATGTACAAGGGTACGGACAACGATGTAAAAACCTTTGGTAATACAGCAACGATGGTAGCGTCTGCTGACGTTGATGCAGACTCTGTTTATCAGGTTGTAAAAGCTGTTTTTGACAACTTTGAGCGCTTCAAGCGTTTGCACCCTGCATTTGCAAACCTTGATCCTAAGACCATGATCTCTGACGGTCTGTCTGCACCCCTCCATGAAGGTGCGATCCGTTACTACAAAGAGCGCGGCTGGATGTAATCCGTTCACTTGCGCAACTCAAAGGCCTGCCTGAATGGCAGGCCTTTGAGTACTGTTTTAAAGGTTTACCTTTTTTAAACCCTCTGCCGTCAGACTACTGCGTGCCATGTCTGACGGGAGAGGGCTTTTTTTGTCCTTAGCCTGATCTTTTTTAAGGAGCTGATATGTCAACTCATGACAACAGACCGAATGATCTTCCTCTGCCTGACAGCCAAGCCGCAAGTGAGCAGGAGCTGCAGGAGATGGTGTCAGCCAATGATACCGGGGCGCGTATTCCCCATGGCTGGCAAGGAAGAGTTCTACTAGGTGTCGCGCTGCTTTGGTCTCTGTTTCAGCTATGGATAGCTTCGCCATTGCCGTTTTATGACTGGCCGGTTATCGGCAGTTTCGGCATTTTTAATGACACAGAAGTCCGCGCTATTCACCTGGCATTCGCTACTTTTCTGGCTTTTACGGCCTATCCTGCATTCGCCGGATCCTCCCGTCGTGCGATTCCGATTGGGGATATGGTGTTATCGCTTTTAGCCGCATTTTCGGCTTCCTATATTTTTGTGTTTTACGACCAGCTGCTCAGTCGGCCGGGGTTGCCAAATACACAGGATGTTGCCGTGGCAGTAGCCGGTTTGGTTCTACTGCTGGAAGCGACACGTCGTACTTTGGGGCCGCCGCTGATGATTGTGGCTATGGTCTTTCTGGCGTACTCGCTGGCCGGGGCTTATATGCCGGATATCATCGCCCACAAAGGGATTGACCTTGAACCTCTGATCAATCACCAATGGCTGACGACAGAAGGTGTATTTGGTATTGCTCTAGGGGTTTCTTCCAGCTTTGTTTTCCTGTTTGTGCTTTTTGGCGCTTTACTGGATAAAGCGGGGGCCGGTAACTATTTTATTCAGGTTGCCTTCTCTCTGCTGGGTCATATGCGCGGCGGCCCCGCAAAGGCGGCAGTGGTTTCTTCCGGTCTGACCGGCCTGATCTCAGGTTCGTCCATTGCCAATGTGGTGACAACCGGTACCTTTACCATTCCGATGATGAAACGGGTGGGTTTTACCTCTGAAAAAGCTGGTGCTGTTGAGGTGGCTTCCTCTGTTAATGGTCAGATTATGCCACCTGTCATGGGGGCAGCGGCTTTTCTGATGGTCGAGTATGTGGGAATCTCCTATGTTCAGGTGATCACCCATGCTTTCCTGCCAGCCCTGATCTCCTATATCGCGCTGATCTATATCGTGCACCTTGAAGCACTGAAACAAAATATGCAGGGGTTGCCCCGGCGCACAGAGGTTAAAGCCTGGCACCTGCGCCTGATCGGGATGTTGACAGGCTTTCTGTTGACCTGTGGTACAGCGGCCATTGTGTATTATGGTATTGGCTGGATGAAACCTGCTCTGGGTGATTTTGCTTCTCCGGTGATTACCGTTCTTTTGATTGGTGTCTACGTCACTTTGGTTCGTATTGCTGCGAAAGTGCCGGACCTGAAACTGGATGATCCCAATGAACCCATGGTTCAGTTACCGGAAGTTGCGCCGACGGTTAAATCCGGTCTGCACTTTTTATTACCGGTCGTGGTTCTGGTCTGGTGCCTGATGGTTGAGCGTCTTTCCCCCGGTTTGTCAGCGTTCTGGGCAACGGTTCTGATGATTGCAATTTTATTGACTCAACGTCCTTTGATCGCTTTCTTCAGAGGTGAGACGGGTCTTAATGTTAAGATTCGTCAGGGGTTTGATGAGCTGATTGATGGTCTTATTACCGGTGCCCGCAACATGATCGGTATCGGTATTGCGACCGCCACTGCAGGTATTATTGTTGGTGCGGTATCACAGACAGGTGTCGGGTCGGTACTGGCAGATCTGGTGGAAGTGCTCTCTATGGGTAATCTTTTACTGATGCTGCTGCTGATTGCGGTACTGAGCCTGATTTTGGGTATGGGTCTGCCAACGACAGCAAACTATATCGTCGTTTCCTCTCTGCTTGCGCCTGTGGTGATTACCCTGGGTCAGGAGGCGGGACTGATTGTGCCTCTGATTGCGGTGCATCTGTTTGTGTTCTACTTCGGTATCATGGCCGATGTAACTCCGCCTGTTGGTTTGGCTTCCTTCGCCGCAGCGGCTGTATCCGGTGGTGATCCAATTCGTACCGGCTTTGTGGCTTTCGCTTATAGCTTGCGTACTGCAGCACTGCCTTTCCTGTTTATTTTTAATACGGATCTGCTGCTGATTGATGTGACCTGGGCTGAAGGGATTCAGATCTTTATCGTTTCGACGATTGCGATGCTGGTGTTTACCGCAGCGACACAGGGTTACTTCTTTAGCCGAAGCCGCTGGTATGAGTCGGCGCTCCTTCTGGTTATTGCATTCTCCCTGTTCCGTCCGGGATTCTGGATGGACCGGATCGTGGAGCCGTATGCGATGGTGCAGCCTGACGCTGTAGTTGCCAAGATGGCTGAGGTTGATCCGGGCACGGAGTTACGTTTCTGGATCGATGGGTTTGATGCGGTTGGTAACCCCCGTTCCTTTGTGACGGTAATGTCTCTGGGAAGTGGTGAGACAGGCTTTGATCGCTTAGCGGATACCGGACTTGAGCTGCTGCAGGATGGTGAGCGCCTGATTGTCGATTACGTTGGGTTTGACAGTGTGGCTGAGAAAGCAGGTTTGGCTTTCGATCAACAGATCACAGGGATTCAGATTCCTGTGGCCCAGCCACCCCGTGAGCTAATCTATATTCCAACGTTGGGGCTTTTGTTCCTGATTATTTGGCTGCAGCGCCGGCGGCATCCGGCACTGCAACAGCAGGCTGCTTAATATCTGCTCTTAATATCGATAACAGGGATTGCAGCCACTGTGGCTTAACTTTTAATATTAATTAGTCTTAATTATAAAGTTACCGTCAGAGTGGCTGGTTACAGCTCCATATTCAGGTGCCCTTTGTCTTCCGACTTAGGGCGCTATAAGAGGTTGTCAGGAGAAGAAGCGAATGTTTAAGAAAGTATTGGTGCCAGTGGACCTGGGAGAGCCGGGTTTCTGCCAGAAGGCTATTGATCTTGCCTTGCGGGAAGTACGGGATAACCAGGCTGAATTGCATCTGATTACCGTTGTTCCTGGGTACAGTAACCCGATTGTTGCCGGGTATTTTAGCGAAGATGAGCACGATCAGGCGGTTCATCGTATTGCCGAACAGCTGCAGCAGTTTGCCCATGACAAACTGCCTGAGAATTTACATCCGGTGATGAAAGTATATGAAGGCTCACCCGCTGAGCATATTCTTTCGCATATCAAGCATCATGATATTGATCTGGTTATATTGGCGGCTCACCACAGATCCCGTCTGGATGAGTTTTTGCTGGGTTCAGTTTCCGCCCGTGTGGCAGAGCGTTCCCACTGTTCTGTGATGCTGATACGCAACTAAACCTGGTATGCCCTAACCCGGCATTAAGTTCAGATATCAGATCGAAAGCCCGGTGCAAGGTACATTAGTTAGTACTTGCACTGGGCTTTTTTATATTGTGTAAGTCTGTGCTGCGTGGATTTATGGGAGAGTATCTGCTGCAGCTAATGAGACGCTATAGCCCCTGAACAGGAATGCGGCAGCAGAGCTGGCCGTCTTCATCTATTTCAGTAAATCTTCCCTGTAGTTGCTGACAGATCTGTTGCAGGCTCTGGCGCAGCTGCTCAGCCCAGTGGGAATGGTTAAACAAAGGTTGCCCCTCGCTCTGTTCCACCTTTAAGAGTAATTCCTGAGCTTTTTCACCTTTCTGAATCCGTATTTTCAGGTCATGGCCCTGTGCCTGGAGCAACGCCAGCTCAATGGCGGCGGTGAGCATAAGCTGAAATCGTGCGGTATCCCATGTCACAACTTCGGGTAGTTCAGCGGCCAGATGATAGTCCAGAACCCAGCCATCCTGTCGGCTTTGGGGCAGGTAGTTCAGCAGTGTAGCGTTTATCGTTTCTGCAATAGAGGCGGCCTGAAGCTCTGTGGCCGGTAGCTTATCATTCAGGCAGAGCGAAAGGGCATAATGGAGCCTTTGCTGGTGGGCATAAAGATCGCGGGCTAGCTCATTGGCAACAGGATTCAGTTCCAGCTTGCTCAGACGCTTGCTTTGCTTCAGTGCCGGTGCAACATGTTGCAGTAGCGTACCTGCGATTTCAGGTAAGACTTCTGAGAAAGCGTTGGCTTCGGGTTGAGGTGAGGCTTCGCCGTGCATCGCAATGCCGCCATTTATGGGTTTTATCTGCTCGCGGGCAAGTTTTATATCCCGGTAGGAGCGTAACGCGACAATAACCGATGTGAGTAATCGGGATGCCGACAGCTCAGCTTTACTGAGGTAATCGTTAATATCGTAATCAATAATGACCTGTGCTTCCGGGGCATAACCCGGATGGCCGGTGCGCAGAATAATACGGACATCAGGTTTGTTCAGTGTTTCGCGAATGTGCTTTACCAGCTGCAGCCCGGCGCTTTCTGTCTCCATCACAACATCAAGCAAAATCAGAGCGATATCAGGGTGCTGTGCCAGCTGAGCTTTTGCTTCGATACTACTCATAGCACTGATCAGCTCAATCGGTCGCTGTTCAAACTCGTAATCACGAAAAATCATCCGGGTGATGCCGTGAATGCCTTCTTCATCATCAACAATCAATATTTTCCAGGGAATCATAGGCCGGTATCATATCTGTGTGAAAAGGTGGCATATTGTGCCAGTAAATGGCTCTTTTGGCTGTAGTTTTACGTATCAGCCGACCGATAAGGATCAGTCTGAAATTATTTTAACTTTCTGCTGCTCAATCTGCTTAACCTTAGAGCTTGCCCCCCAGCGTTGGAAAAGCTGGCGTGCTTTATTCAGGCAAAATTCTGCCAGCACTCTCTGACCTGTCTCTGATAACAGATCCGCATAGCGTTCAAAGGCAATGGCCCGATGGCATTGCATTTTGCTGTCGCTAAAAGCTTGGATTGCCTGCTCATACAAAGGGACGCAGTCCTCGGGACTTTTCCCGGTCAATCGGTTTTTTTCTGCCTGAAGCAGTAAATACTGCCCGGAGAAATTTTCCGGACAATGGCTGCTCCAAAGCTCAAAGCGGGATTCGGTTTGCTCGATGATCCTAAGCCGCCGTGGGCTAAGTTGTTGCTCCTGTTGGGATTGCATCAGACGCATCAGGCCAAGACAAAAGAGTGTTTCACTGATCATCAGGTGACCGGGAAGATCTTTCTCAAGCTGTGCCTGCCAGTGATACAGTTGGGGCCAGATCTGTTGCTTATTCAGCAGTAATGCAGCGCGAATGAGATTTGCGGCCTGTAGTGGATGATGGTATTCCGGCACTGCCGGAAGCAGAGCTTTGTCCTGAAGATAGTCCGCCAGCAAGGTACCTGCTGTACGCAGTGTTTGAGCAAAGGCCGGGTTCAATGACGGCAGCGACTGAATATCCTGCAGACAGCGCTGGCGAATTCGGTTAAGGGAGGATTCGCCATTAAGAGTGTTTAACTGGTACCAAGTAAGGCGTTGCTCATGGCTAAGAAGTGGGTCGCCTTTCCGGCGGACACTATCCCCCAGTTTTCGTAGCGTATGCATGACCTGACTGACCGGTTCCAGCCAGTGCTGAATCTGGCTGCAATACCAGAGATCGGTGGCTTCTGATGTAGCTCTGTAACGGGTCTGGTGGGCGGTGATACTGGTCGGCGAGTGTGGATTCGGCGGCTTGTGTGCGGCTTCAAGGTTTAAACCCTGCTGCAGAATCTCAGTGCAGAGTGTGTAGTCACCACAGAACCAGCTGGCGACCCATGCATAGCCAACAAATGCATAGCGGGCTAAGGCCCGAAGTGTATCAATATCAGGGTTGCGGCGGTTATCGGAGGGTTCCTGTGAGGTGCTGCTGACGAGCTGCGGAAACCTCAGGCAGTGCTCTGTCATCGAGCTGAGCGCACAGGCGGCCAGTAGTGGTTCAGACCGTTGGCGGGCCAATTGGCTGACCGACTCCAGAAGAGAGAGCTTACCGATGGTATCTGCAACAGAGTGCTCCGTTTTCTTTGGTGGCGCTTTTTTCTTCGGCGGCACTTTGCGCAAAGCCTGAATCCTTTCCAGTGTTTGCAGTAAATAAAGCAACCGGTCCTGATCCCCTTGTGGAATCTCCGGTTGCAGATGCGCAAGCAGAAGATCCAGAGCCTCCTGAGGCTGCCCCAGCCGTTGCAGAATTTGAGCTTTAAGCAGAAAGAGGTCATAGCTCTGGGGCTCTGCGATCTCTGTTTTGGTCTCGTGCAGGAGTATGGCCTGATCTGCGGCTAACAGTGCTGTTTTCAGGTTATTGATTTTTAAGCAGAGCAGTGCCTGTTGTGCCAATAGCTCCGCTAGTATCTGGTGCGTCCGAGGGGGAGTCATCTTCTGTTTCGAAGGCAGTGCTGCACCGCCCGGTTTTGGCAGGCACTGACTCAGATGCTGCCCGGCCTGGGTGATATAGTAAAGGGCGTGGTGCGTATCCGTCTGCTTCAGAATGTTTCTGGCCGCAATCTGGTTTAGCCGGGCAATAAACTGAGGGTTGAGCTCTGCTGCTTCAGTTTCCGGGATTGGCCGGATTCTGTTTAGATGATAAAGCGTTTCTGTCAGCTGCTGCTGAGCGTCTGAGGTGAGCCCAATATCCTCATTTATATCTTCCTGGCGGCTTGTTTCCGGGATAGGCAGGGTTTTAATCAGCGCTTTAGCTAAGAACTGGCCAAATTTCCGGTGCAGTTCCTGTTGCTCCGCTGTCGGAATATTTTGCAACAGCTGCTCACGTATAGCTGGTTGGCTGAAACGGAACTCCAGTGCTTCCTCCTGCTCTGAGACCGGCTCGATAAGGCCTTCCTGTTGTGCAGGCCATAAGTGGATGATTAACCGGGCTTCTGGGTCTGAGCTGATGGCTGCCAGATGATTCAGGCTAAAGGTCTCACCGAAGATCGCCGCACGCCTCAGGTGTTTTAGACCGAATGGATTGAGTTTCTGCAGCTTTTCCGGCAACAGATTGCATATATTGCTGGCGGTAACGTTTGCGTGCAGCTGGGCCGTATCCTCACCCGGCAATAAAGATGCTTCAAGGGATGCCGGTGAAAAAGGAGGAGAGGGCACCAAAGCGGGGTCAGGCTCAACTGACCAGCCTTCGGGTGAAGTCGCTGTGCTGTGCCGTTGATCATTAAGCTGCTGGCGGTAGCGGCTGGGCGGCATTCCTGCCCAGCGTTTAAACGCTTTCTGAAATGCAGATTGATTGGAGAAGCCCAGCTGGAAAGCGATCTCCCCAAAGCTGAGCTCACCCTTACGGATCATCTGCAGACAAAGCTCTTTTCGCGTTTGGTCGTAAAGGGTCTGGAAGTTGGTGTTTAATTCGCCCAGCTTGCGCTGTAGCGTACGCAGGCTCAGCCCCAGCTGCCGGGCAACCTCTTCCCGTCGGATAACATCCCCCTGTGACAGTATCTGCTCCCGGATCAGGTGACGAATCTGAGCGGTCAGGGCCAGCTTTTTATGGCTGGCACCTAATAAAGCATCCGCAAACTCTCTGTGTAACTGGTGCATCTCGCGGTTGGCGTCGGTACAGGGGAGAGAAAGGTACTGATTAGCCAGAAGTATGCTGTTATTCCCGGCCTCAAAGTTCACCTCAGCGGCGAATAGCTGGTGGTAACGGTGGCCGCTTGGTGGCTCAGGGTAAGCCAGATCGACTTGCTGTACGGGAATCTGCTGACCCGTGAGCCAGCGAGGCCAGTTCAGCAGGCAGGCCAGAAAAAATTCCGCTACGTTGCGGGTTTCATCTTCGATGTCCAGTGTCAAACGGGTAAACTGCTTGTCCTGGGTAAGTCTTAATGTGGCACTCTCAAATAAAATGGGCAGATACTCTTCCAGAACTTCCAGGGCGTCTCCCAGTGTATCCGCAGTTGAAATAAGAAAGCCTGTCGAGCCCAGCATTCTGGGCTGGGTAGCTTCGGCCAGTCTCAGGCTGATATAAGGATTGCTACTGGCTTTGGCCAACCGGGAAAGAACCTGTGAGAACTTATCAGCAGGAAAGCGGGTGTCTGGTCGGGTAAAATCGTCTTGGTTTAAACCCACGTCATCCATAAGCTGCTGCTGGAGTGAGCCTGGAGAGGGGGAGGCATTTTGTGTCTGCGTGGGTATGCCGGTTTGTGTCTGTGTGGGTATGTCGGCGTCTGGCGTACCGGATTCAGGCAGTGCAGTATAGTGCCTTGCCAGTTGCAGAATGGGCTCAAGAAGTTTACTGGAAGCTGTGGCGGTTGGCATAAAATGAGTGATAATGCGCTGGTTGATTTTGAATGTTGTTTCGCTTTAAGGGTATCACAGAGCTTTGACTGATTATTCCTTCCGTGCCATAAATCCCATGGCTTTTTTGGCTTTCATGCTATTTTTCTGCCTTGTCCGGCCTCTTGCCGCTTCGGATTCAGGCTCAAGGGCGGTTGACGCGATCATCTTAAAGGTAGGGATGCCTCAGCCGGGTGTTGTGCCTTTTTTTTGGCAGGACCGGCAAGGGGACTTCCGTGGTATTTATGCGGATACCCTGCGTTTGGTCGTATCGCGTATAGCATTGGATCTGGAGCGGCCGGTTAAGCTTGAATTTATCCCCCTGTCACAGGCCAGGCTATTGCGGCAGTTTGAGGCCGGAGATATTAATGTGGAAGCCGGCGTTGTGCCTGTTCAGCCTGCCCCCGGTGCAGATCCCAGTATAAGGCTGGCGGAACTGTCTCTTTTTACCCGACCTTATGGGGTGGTGAATAATGTGATTATTTACCAGTCGGAACTCTCTTTTCCGCTCTTTATTTTACCGGATCTGAAGGGGCGTCGGGTTGCTACGGTGCGGGGAAGTCCTGTACCCAATGGTTTGATTCGGGAAGATTTTTCCAATCAATGGCAAATAGCTCAGCGGGTACACCGTGGGTGGAATGACATTGGCCTGATGACGGAGGCGGTCGCCCTCTATTATCAGATTAGTGGGAGACTGAGTTACAGGATTTCACTGCCTTACGCCAGTAACTCAGTGTCTTTTCGGTTGCACAGAGAGCTGAAACCTTTACTCGATCCCTTCAATCGGGCCCTCGCTAATCTGGAAGCCGAAGGCAAGCTTGATCAGTTGGTTTGTGACTATCTGTGTGGCACGGCACCGTCTTCGCCATGATCTGGCCAGGCCCCACCACGCTTTCGGCTGTTGGAACAGTCTCTACAAAAACTGCGCTAACCTTGTATAGCTGTCAATGCGTTCGTCCTGACCATAAGTGACGGTTACTGTTGCAATCTCTTCTGTGCCGAACTGGTCTGCTAACTGGCTGATCTCATCCCAGCACTGCTCCGGTGTCCCTATGGTGTAACCTGAGGCTATTTTGTCAAACATGGCTTTGTGGGACGCTGACATGTGGTGGTAGCGGTCTTTCACCTCTTCCGGTTTCAGAAAGTCTTCACGCTGACCTATTTGAGCTGAATACTTACGGTAGACGGCTGTACCGGCTCTTAGATGTGCCTGTTCTTCTGTTTCAGCACAGATACAGGCGATAGCCAACATGCGGCTGGGCGGGTGCGGGTGGCCGGACTGATACCAGGCGTTCTGGTGGGCGGCAAAAATTTCCGGGCGGCAATTATCCGGGTCAATAAAGCGCGCCAATGCGATGTTATAGCCCAGTTCACCGGCCAGTGCGGCACTGCCTCCGCTGGAGCCCAGCATCCAGAGATCCGGCTTGTCGCTGCTGTCGGGCAGAATATGGATATTACGATAAGGGTGTTCTTTATCCAGTGACTGATTGATAAAGCCTGCCAGCAGAGCCGCCTGATCCGCGTAATACTCACCTTGAAGCGGGGCGTTGGGAAAAGCCAGTGCACTGGAGGTCAGGCCTGTTCCGCCCGGAGCGCGGCCAATACCAAGGTCGATGCGGCCAGGGAAAAGGTTGGCCATCATAGAGAAGGTTTCAGCCACTTTTAACGGACTGTAGTGAGAAAGCATGACGCCACCGCTGCCAACTTTGATGTTTTTGGTGATGCTGGCAATATGGGCGACTAGGATTTCCGGGCAAGGGTTGGCGAAGTGCAGGCTGTCATGGTGCTCGGCAACCCAGTACCTGTGGTAACCCAGCTGATCGCATAACTGCGCCAGTTCAACGGTAAGGGAGGGAGCCTCCTTCCTGGAGTGGGAGCCGTGAACGGGGCTTTGGTCAACAACAGACAGTTTGATGCTCATGGATAACTCCGTTATTTATTTTGTTAACATGTTAAACAAATGTCGGAGAATTTGAAATACGAGCTTGTGTGGCCTGCACGTTTAGTGCGCCGGTGACCAGTTTTCAGCCGCCTCGATTCTTTCTTTGATAGCGGGATGGGAGCTCAGATACTTATTGAGAACACTGTTGCCATCTGCAGAGGTTGACGCTGTTTGGCTATGCATTAAGCGGTTCATCGCCTCGGCAAAATCTTTTGGTGATTGCCCCAGTTGATGCAGTTTGCTGTAAGCAAAGGTATCAGCTTCACGCTCCATATCCCTTGAAAAAGCATTATGGGTCAGACTGGCTCCGGCACCAATGACCATCTCGCCAGCGCCTTCAATATCACCTAATATCAGGGCAAACAGCATGGAGGTTGCCGCTGCCTGAGCCATCATCTTCAAACCATGTTGGTGCTCGACATGACCTATTTCGTGCAGCATCACAGCCGTTAGTTGCCTGGGGCTATTGCCCATCAGTTCAACAATATCATCCGTCAGAATCACATCGCCGTTAGGCAGAGCCATGGCGTTGGGGCCCATAGGCCCGCTGCGAAAATGCAGCTGGTAATTCGCTTTTGGAAGGCTGAGGGCTTCCAGTGTGTTATGCCACTGCTCACGGATTCCGGCTTGTTGCGCTTCAGGAATCTGACTGGGCTTCATATAGATGTGGTCAAGAATCGCCAGCGTTTGTTGACCAGACTCTTCGGCAACACTTTCTGGCAGGAAAGCGACCCCGATACCGGCAGCAGCAGGAATTAATCTGAAGGTGATTAACCATATAAACAGTGGAAGTGCGATCACAGCGACAAGAGCCACAAGCCAGCGGGTTTCCAGCCAGTTGAGGATATGGGCTTTCGGTTTTAGTCCTGACCAACGGTAACTGGCATCATCAGGAATAAAACGTGCCCCATTGGGCAGGCGCAACTCAACAGGTAAGCCGGGTATGATGGCGCTGTAACTGAGTTCACCGGCACAATACTCAGCGATATTCTGCTGGGTCATATTGAAGATTTTCACACCGCCACTGGCGTTTTCAAGGATAAAGGCCGGCTGTGCAGAGGCACGACCGGCTTCCTGCAGGATTCCCTGAATGCTTTCTGTCGGCGGGCATGACGCATCGACCAATGGGTTTGACTCCGTAGGTAGCGTCATAATCCACCTTCTGTGTTTCGTTTATTCATCAGGTCAGCGACAGGTCAATATCAAATACACCTGCGGCCTCTTCACCAAAGGCTTTGCCATCATCCTGCTCAGTATTGATCAGCTGCTCTATGCCGGGCTGAAGTGTTACTTCCGTCGCACTGGCCAGTAGTGCGTTTTTACGTATCTGGGTAATAGGGAAAGCCAGCCCGATAGTAAAGATCAACAGAAGGCTGTTGCTCAGGTTGAGCCAGCAATAAGCCGGAATACTCAGCCGGGCTCTCAGGGAAGCGATCTGATCGATTTTCATGGCATTGGTCAGATGATTGAACATAAGGGCATAAAAAAGCCCGGCAACCAGATTGAATGTGATCAGATAGAACGCCAGAAACATTGGCATTAACGCCGGCAGTGACCAGCGGCCATTCTGGAGCTGGTAAATAAGATTGGATGCTTCAACAAACAGATAGCCTGCGCCAAGGATTATCACAGCAATTATCAGAGCGATAAGTGATGCTTTGTAGTAATAGCTGGTTGACGTAGCAAGCTGCACAGGTCGGCCGCCGTAACTGATATTCCGGTAGAGATACTGATGGATTTTTTTCAGAACCCAGGGCATCGCCAGCCAGGCGGTAATGGCTCCCAGAATGGGTAATAGCAGAAAAGTGACAAAAGCTCCGCCGTAGCTGCCTTTAAAAGAGAAGCGAACATTCCGGTAAGACGTATTTCGCATATTGAAACGCAAACTTGCATTGATCAGCCACGGGGTGGCCGCTAGCAGTAGCAGGGTGCAAAGCAGACTTAATAACGGGTTCAGGCCGGAAATCACCGCATAAACAGCAAAAATGGCGACGGCCAGAATCCGCCCGATAAGAATTTGCAGCGGCTTAGCCAGAAATGAGAAACGATGCCCATCAATTTGAGTATGACCATAAAGGTATTGGGTGTTTCTGACCTTAGCCCATGCGCTGTAGATACCCAGCGTCAGGATGCTGAGCAGCAGATTAACCAGCCAAAGCTTAAAGTACTCCATTTTTTTTCCGGAAAAGCGGATCGGTACTGTTTTGCTGTTAAGCACCTGATTGACCAGGTGGTTGGCTTGAGGTGTTGTACTTGGGGTAGGTTCTGGCATGGTAACGTCCTTGTAGGTATATCCTGAGTTTAGTGGCGATGCCTCAGCTGGTATTGAAATTACCTGACATCAAAAAAGCTAATGATGGTATTCAATCTAATCATTTTTCAGATAAGGCGTAGCCCGATTAGACTTCGTTGATTTGCTCAGAAAAGAGCTTACCCAATAAATATAAAGAAAAACCGGAGCTAATCCTAATGAAACATCCGATTAAAACCCTTTCGTTGGCCGTTTGTCTTGCTTCCTCTGTTGTGCTGCCTGCCCAAGGGGCAGAACAGAGAATTATGCTGAAGATGCCAATTGCGTTTAATTCTAAGCTGCCCAGCGTTGGTACAACGGCAACCTATATCGAAGAAACACTGAACACCACCTCCGGTGGCAGTATTAGAGTGAAAAAATATGAACCGGGTAAGCTAATCGCGCCTTTTGAAATTCTGGATGCGGTTTCTGCCGGTAAAGTCAGTGCCGGTTTTGGCTCGCCAGGGTACTGGGTGGGTAAAATTCCGGCGGCATCGGTATTTTCCTCTGTGCCCTTCGGCCCGGAAGCCGGAGAATATATGGCCTGGGTTTATCACGGTAACGGCCGTAAGCTCTGGCAGGAGATGTACGACACCAATGGCTATAACGTGCATGCGATTCCCTGTGCCGTGGTGGCACCGGAAACCTCGGGCTGGTTCAGTAAACCCATTGAGAGTGCAGAAGATCTGAAAGGCCTGAGAATGCGTTTCTTTGGCTTAGGTGGCGAGGTGATGCAGAAACTGGGTGTGAACACCTCCTTACTCTCCGGTGCAGAGATCTTCCCCGCGCTGGAAAAGGGCGCGATTGATGCAACCGAGTTTTCCATGCCGGTGATCGACCAGATGATCGGCCTGCACAAGGTGGCTAAATACAACTACTATCCGGGCTGGCACCAGCAAGCGACCCTGCTGGAACTGCTGGTAAATAAGAAAACCTGGAACAAAATGAGCGAAACCCAGCAGGCACTGGTAGAAACCACCTGTCGTTCTGCCATGGCGGTTTCCTTTGCCGAGGGTGAAGCGCTTCAGTTCGCGGCAATGAACAAAAATATTGAGAAAAATGGCGTCCATAATCTGCGCTGGAGCGACGAAATGCTGGACTTGTTCCGCACCACATGGGAAGAAGTCGCCGCAGAGAAATCCGCCGCTGATCCTTTCTTCGCCAAAGCCTACGGAGATCTGCAGGGCTTCCGGGAAGAGTACAAAATCTGGAAAGAAAACGCCTTTATGCCCCGCCGCCCAGAGTAATTATCTGATCTGATCCACCAGAAGGAGCCGTGAGTCATCACGGCTCCTTTTTTTGTGCCTGTGGGAGACTCGGGACAGTGAAATATGCCATCGAGACAGACAGGAGAGGGTAGGTTTATTACGACAGACGCGACAGGTCAGACCGTAAATAAAAGCTGGCTTTTTATACAGTATATTTGCCGTTTTCGGATTAACCATGCTCGGTTTGTCCGACTTAATGCTCGGTTTACTGGTGCGAAGAAATTGGATAAGATTTAAATTTGATACATTATGGAAATCGTGGCCGCCCTTTGTTCTTTTAAGAGTACAGGCGCACGGTTATTGCGACTATGCGCATGCGCGTTTAGCAGGGAAGCAGTCAAATCAGAAAATGGATTTTTCCTTTCTAATCAAACTCTTCCCTCGATATCTGTCGGTATATTGAAATCGGCAAAATAAGCATGCCTATGATTAAAATGTTAAGGGGCCTTGGCTCCAAATTGAAGTAGTATCAACTAATGAGGAAGTGATGATGGAACGTTATAAAAACTTGGGTGGTAACTCAAATGTGGTTGCATACGAAATTGGAGTAGGCGAAATCACCGTTCAGTTCGGTGATGGTTCAGTCTATCTGTACACGAATCAAAGTGCCGGTGCTCCTAGCATCAATGAAATGCATAGGCTAGCAAGAGCTGGGCAAGGCTTAAATAGCTATATCGGTAGAGTAGTCAAAAAGGGATATGCCAGAAAAATCCGGTAAGTAGCCCTTAACAATCGCAGTCACGGCGACGGCTTTTTCGTTGCAGCTGCGCTTTCACTACAAAGCCGCGCGTGCTGCGGGCGTTAGTTTTCAGAGATATAGGTAAATAGGATTTGTCGCATGGAACCTGGGAATCAAGGACTCTTTAGGCGTAACTTGCTCCGACTGGGCGAGGGGTTGGTGATTGGCGTTGGGGTAGCAATAGTGTTGGGTGTATACAACTCAATGAGCCATGCGACGGATGAGTTGAGAAAAACTAGAAATCTGCTTGAAAAACAGGTTGAAATTAATCAAAAACTTAAAGATCAGATTGAGCTCAGGGACCAGAAATTGTCGCAGGTCCTGGATCTCGTAGTCGAAACCGAGGTGCTGGCAGATAATGTTGCGAATCTTGCGGAACGAGTAAGAGTTGTTGAAACCGCATCAGCCTCTGACAGTGAAAATCCGCTTTTGACCGGAGATTTTGATTGGAGCCAATTTAAAGCACCCGATAAGGTGTCTTCGCCAGATGCCGACGTGTGGGAGGCTCTTCATAAGCTTCAGCTTGAGAGTCTGCAAGATGCGATCAACGAACAGCGTAAGCTTCAATAAAACTAACCAACCATTCCAGTTCGTTCCGGCCCTGAAGGGCCTCCACCGGACGGCCTTTTCTCCGCTTCGCTACGCAAAGGCCGCCGCTGAATATTGGCGTTCAGGCTGTAGAAAAACCTCCCGAACTATGATCTGATCGGGTTTTGAAATGCAGGAGGCGGTGATGGCTCGATTCAAGCGCTGCGACTACAATCAAACGTCGATGGTGGTGATCAATGACCTGGATCAGTTGCAGCTCGGTACTTTTGAGCATGCTCTGCACTACCTCGGTAAGTAGTACGGAGTCGAGCTTACAGGCAGCCAAAGCTTAAAAAGGCAGGAAAACACAGAATAAACAAAGGGTTGCTGAAAAAACAGCCATCAAAAATAAACAACAGAAAACGAGCTGCTGGCGGGAAAAGTTGGCTGAAAACAGGTTTTTCTACAGGCTCGTTAAGCAGCAAAGAATTTGAGGGTTAGTCCTTCATCCCGTCCAGTTAGGTCCCACCACCGTCACAACTGGCATTAAGGAAATTGGTGGGAGGTCTGAACATCCGAGTCCTAACTCTTCAAGAGCCACTCGGATATCTCCTTGGAGGGTTTATGAAAAATAAATCTAACTTGGGGCGCTCAGATAGTTTGTCAGCAAGACTTACAGCATTTGGACGCCTTTACCTGATGCTGTACAGCTGCCTACTAGAGCCGCTGTCAGCGTTTGGGTTTGCATTATCAGCAACGGTATGCTGTCTATAGTATAAGGCGTGCAGCAAGCCTAAATGCTGCTTGCAGGCACTATTGGCCGTGGGTGGTTGTTTCACCCACGGCCACCCTATAATTTGGTGAGCTTGCCGCTTAACCAATAGTTTCAGTACATTCCGGGCCTGACGGCCCTCCACCGGACAGCCTTGTCGCCGCTTCGCTCTGCCAAGGCTTCCGCTGAACAGTGGCGTTAGCTTAAAAATATGAAGATCCAAGCTGAAAATAACAGGTATCACGGAGACTCAGGATGGGAATCAGATCTTTCCCTATTCCCAGATGTGGTTATCACTTGGGAACAATGGCTAGGGTCATCGGCAGAACATATACATGCGGGGCATCTCTTACTACCGTCGATCCTCGAACATCAGAAAAGAATGGAGTCTTTAAGGCAGTCAGGAGGCTTTTCGTCTGTTCCTCCAGTTATGACTTCCATATTCTTTTTTCATTGTGCTCTTGCTATAGAAAATTCATTAAAAGGTGTAATTGTTGCTCATGATTCGAGTCAGGTAAAAAGCCACATATTGGAAAAGGGTAAAATTCCATACGGTGTGCTTGGCCATGATTTGAACGAACTTTCCATTAAGGCAGGTTATGAACAAGATATTGACGTGGAGTACATTCTCACATTTTTAACTAGATATGGAATATGGAGTGGAAAATATCCAACTCCAATAAAAAGCTCTGATTCAGATCTAACTGTAAGGTTGTCTAACGGGAACCATTATATGGTCGGTGGTTATAATCCTAAAACGGTTCCTTCATACCTGGAGTTTTCGGAGACTGTTTATAAATGGGCGAGAGAAAAGCTAACAAAGCTGTCATAGGGGCATTTTTTGCTTCGCTTCGTTTTGGGGTGGCTGCGCCACTTTACCCCAAAACTCCACTACACAAAAAATGCCTCATACAGCGGCTTCAGGCTGTAGAAAAACCTAACGGGTTCTGGTTATTGAGAATTTATCGTGCGTCTACGTTGATTTAAGAGTATTTGGTGATGAAAACTGCTCTAGAATTCACGTAGAAGCGTCATTTTCTAGTACAAAAAATGATCAACCTTTGAGGCTGAAGTTTTCCTATAGCCTCGTTATGTGATTTAAGTCGATGGACTGGGAAATATAGAACTGTAGGGATAAAAATGAATGAAAATCAGTAAACTGAGTGAGTACACTTCTTTTGTAGAAGAATTACCAAAGGAGTTCAGCCTTTCAAGGGGGCAATCGGGAGATTATCCCCTATTGCCAAGCGCTCTTAGAAAAGACCGAGAGACGGGAAATAGAAAGTTTCCAAAGAGAGCTATTAGGAACTTTCTTACGCAGTTCAAAATAAACTCTTACCAGTACATGCCAGCACCTTGGGATATCAAAAATGACATAGAGTGGATGCTGTACGCTCAACACTATGGGCTTCCTACAAAACTAATGGACTTTACGATATCACACATAACCTCTCTTTTGTTTGCCGTAGAAAAAGCATTTCAAACCGATATAGAAAAGGATGCTGTAGTTTATTTTTTGAATCCAGCTGAACTGAACCAAAAAAATATGGAGCAAGCTTCGATTGTCAATGTTTCAGGCTCAGATGATGTTAAAGCGGAAGGACATGACGGACCAATAGTTGTTCAAGGACGAAAAGTAAATTCCAGAATAAATGCCCAAAAGGGACTCTTCGTTTTATTTCAAGATGATGACGAGCCGTTAGAAAATACCGCAGATGAAAGTATATTAAAAAAATTAGTAATCCCCGGAGATGCGACTAAAGACATTCTGTCATCACTTTTCTCCATGGGAATTAGCTTTTCTCACATATATCCAGAGCTTTCCTCTGTTTCTAAGGATATTTTACTACAGCAAGATATTGACGATTTCCTTAGGGAGGAAGAATGATGGCTGGGGTTTTCAATGTAAATCGAAAAGACGAAACTCTTACTTGGCAAACAGTAACTCAAAGGATTGCACTGGGTTTTGAGCTACAGGAAGTTGAAGGTGAATTAACACCTGATCAAATACTTAAGTTTAATGATGCTGTGGTTATTGATCCAGACTATCAACGGGAGTATAGATCTTCAATTACTGATGAGAGCTCATTAATAGAATCAGCCCTTTTAGAAATCCCTATTCCTCCCATTTTTTTGGCGACTCAAAAATATCGAGGAGTTCAGGTATTAAATGTTGTAGATGGGCAGCACAGATTGAGAGCCTTTTATAGATATTTAAACAACCTTTATTCCCTAAAAGGATTAAAGCTATTGCCTGGCCTCATCGACAAATCATTTAATGATCTTGAAATTGATAATAAGACGTCTCTCTTGAGCAAGGGTATAACATGCATCACATTCCGTGACTTTCCTGGCAAAGAATTTGAGCTGGAAATTTTCAGTAGGTACAACAAAGGTACAAAGCCTCTTACTCCTCAGGAAATTAGGCATGCTGTATATGATTCAAAAACTAATGATTTAGTTAATATATTTTGTTCTGATCTAATTAAAGATCCTAAATCAGTATTAGGTAAAGCCTACTCCGTATCAAAAGATCGATTTCAGAAAAAAACTATTCAAGAAAACATTTTTGTAATCTTAAGTATTATCGAGCATGGAATAGATCAGAGGTTTTTAAATGATCAGGGAAAAGAACAAAAGGTAGTTAAATCACCACAATTTGCTGAAGCTTATATGAAAGCAAAGTCAGAAAATAATACTGATGCCTCTTATGAAGTATCGAGCAAGAACTTTTCGGAGTTCAATGCCTTTATTTCTAGGCTGGCTAAGATTACTGAATTTCCTTTCTCAAGGGAAATATATGGTGTGTCACAAAGAGGAAATAAGTTTCAAGTTTCTATCTCGATGATACTTTCAGCAATATTTAGGAAGTTGAAAAATTCAGATTTTGACTTTGAATTGCTTGATGAAGAGGAAAACTTTAAGAACTTTGCAACTTACATAAAGGATCTTCTAAGTAATTCATATCTAGAAGATCCTGAATATAGTGCCTCAACAACTAATCCCGCAGAAATTGCGAGGTTAGTAGATGACTTTGATTTTAAAGTGCCCGCATAACAAGTGGTTCCAGGTGACGCCTACGGCGCACCTGAACCAAGCGTTCAGGCTGTAGAAAAACCTCCCGAACTATGATCTGATCGGGTTTTGAAACGCAGGAGGCGGTGATGGCTCGATTCAAGCGCTACGACGACAACCAAACGTCGATGGTGGTCATTAATTACCTGGATCAGTTGCAGCCCGGTACTTTTGAGCATGCTCTGTACTACTCCTGTTTTTCATAAAGAGGCTGAAAAGCTGGCTGAAAACAGGTTTTTCTACAGGCTCGTTATCTCTGACTCAGCGATATTTGATCTAATCCAGCATGCTTTTACACAAGCAATCACCGTAAGTCATTGCTGTCTAAATACGGGTTGAAAGCTGATCAAATTTTATTGTTCGCCGCTAAGGTGCTATATATTCTTATCTTGACCAAATACACGATCAAAACATCGTATAGGAACAACACGCGCACTTGCTTTTTTTTGCCATTTGCTGTCATTCACCACCAGCCATTTTTTTTGTGAACCAGCAATAATCGCCTTACTAACTATGGCTTCGTGCAGTTCATGTTCCATGGCGAAATTTTCTTGCTTTACGTCAAGCTGGGGCGGGTCTTGCGAGTCTGGGGGCACTGGCACTAAGCATACCGCTGCGCAGCTTATGATACCGATGTCTGCAGAGAACTGACCAAAGAAATGGCTAATATTATCACCGACCACATCCCCGTCGTTAGTACGCAGTCTGCCACCTGCAATCCAGGTTTCGATGTGGTCGTGTTGGGAAAGGATATGAGCCGCTTGGAAATTATTGGTTACCACTCGCAATTGCTGGTGATTTCCCAGCTTTTCCGCAATAGCTGCAATAGTGGTCCCTATGCCTAAAAATAAGGTACAGCCATCAGGGATCTGGGCGATGACTTGCTTAGCGATAAGCTGTTTCTCATCCAAATTAGTCGCGCTGCGGGATGCAAAGCTACGATTGCTCAACGTCGTCGGTAAACTTACTCCACCATGGTGTCTTCTCGCCAAGCCGTACGAGCAAAGCTTATTAATGTCCCTTCGAATTGTCTGCGTCGTGACATTGAAATGGGAGGAGAGCGCATCGATAGTGCAGTATTCCTGGTGCTGAATAAGATCAATAATTCTTTTTTGGCGTAAGCTCAGATTGTGCATGGTAGATATTGTTACCTTAACTTCCCTCAAGACCCGCTTCCTTTAGAGAAAACGCTGTTAGTTAGTCTAACTCTTTAGATGAGAACTTAAGACGCTACCTTATAGTCTTGAGGGACATCGGTAATCATCATATCCACGCCCCAATCCCAATAGTCGGCTACCAGATCAGGAAAGTTAGGTGTGTAACAATACAACTGATAACCTTTCGATTTTATCGTCCTGGCGGTGGCTTCATCCAAGAAACGATAATCACAGTGAACACTATATGCCTCTATGTCATCCAGAAGGCTCAAGGCGTTATCCGGGATCTTCTGCCAAAGCTGGCCGCGACGAACTGTTGGCATAATATGTTGCATCTGCTGCAATGCTGATGTTGAGAAACTGGAAAACAGAAGCTGGTCTGGTGCAACGTCCACGTCTTCTATCACCGTTTTAACCTGCTGACATAACAGCTTAATATCATCGCCCTTGTAGACTTTGAGTTCAATGTTCAGTTTCACATGATGGCGCTGAGCAAACAACAAGGTTTCTGCCAGTGTCGGTACGCACTCATCCCGATAGGCTTCACCAAACCACAGCCCCGCATCGAGTGCTTTCAGTTGCCTGATCGTCATCTCTGCAACGGCACCACTACCGTTGGTGCAGCGATTTACAGTCTTGTCATGAATCACAACAGGCACTTTCTCTTGGCTTAGTTGGACGTCTATTTCTATCCATTCTGCGCCTTGTTTAACCGCAAGTTCAAAGGCCGCGATGGTGTTTTCGGGCGCAAGACTGGATAGGCCACGGTGTGCTGTTGTTTTCATTTTTACCTCAAGATGTTCATTTGTATCCACCTGTAGCATCGCAACCCAATATGACAAAAATATTGCAGTAAAAACAACAAATTGTGAAAACAAATCTTTCAAATAAGTTCATTTTAATGTCATTTAATCGTCATTTTTCTAGTCTAATTTTCATATGAATATTTAGAGAGAACATCAGAACATAAGTGAACATCTGTTCTTACTTATACTCAAATTTTTTGAAGGGAAAAGATATGTCTATTAAGCACCTCACAGGAATTGCAGTGGCAGCCGCGCTTATCAGCACAGGGGCTCACGCGAAAACAGAGGTTGAGTGGTGGCACGCAATGGGTGGCACGCTGGGTCAGAAAGTCAATGAAATCGCTGTTGATTTCAACGCTAGTCAGTCTGAATATGAGATTAAACCTGTTTTTAAGGGTAGCTACGCTGAGACGATGACCAGCGCTATTGCTGCGTTCCGTGCTAAAGAACAACCTGCGATTGTACAGGTGTTTGAAGTGGGCACAGCGACAATGATGGGTGCGGAACAAGCAATCTACCCCGTTTATGAGTTGATGGAAGACACCAAAGAGCCGTTCAACCCAGAGAGCTATCTCTCTGCTGTCACTGGCTACTACACGACTAACGATGGTCACATGCTGTCTATGCCCTTCAACAGCTCAACTCCTGTGATGTACTACAACAAAGACATGTTCACAAAAGCAGGTATTGAATCAGCACCGACCACGTGGAAAGAAATGGAGCAGGCCTCTCGCAAGCTGTTGGCCTCGGGTGCTAAATGTGGCTTTACCACTACATGGCAATCATGGACGCAGATCGAGAACTTTGGTGCGCGTAATAACATCCCGGTCGCAACCGAAAACAATGGATTTGGTGGCTTCAACACAGAATTTAAGTTCAATGCTTCGCCTTACGTTAAGCATGTCGAGCGACTGGGCGAGTGGTCTAAAGAGGGCCTCTTTAAGTACGGTGGTCGCCAGTCTGATGGTATGCCTTTGTTTTATACTCAGGAATGCGCCATGACGATGGGCTCATCTGCCAGCCTTGCTGGTATCCAAGAGAACATGAAGGGTATCAATGTTGGCGTAGCGCAATTGCCATATGACGATGAGCTGATCGCTAAACCACAAAACACCATCATTGGCGGCGCGTCGCTTTGGGTGCTTCGTGGTCACTCATCTGAAGAGTACAAAGGTGTAGCGAAGTTCTTTAGCTACCTATCAAGCCCTGAAGTTCAAGCAGATTGGCACCAGTTCACGGGTTACCTACCAATTACCAAACAAGCTTATGAACTCACCAAAGAACAGGGCTTCTATAAAGCAAACCCAGGTACGGATACTGCGGTTATTCAGATGACGTCTACAGAGCCAACTGAGAACTCAAAAGGTGTACGTTTTGGTAACTTCTTACAAACTCGTGACATCATCAACGAAGAACTTGAAGCAGTATGGGCTGGGAACGCATCGGCTAAATCTGCACTCAACAATGCGGTTCGCCGCGGGAATGAGCAGCTCCGTCGCTTCGAACGCACACAGAAATAGCCCGTTGTCATCTCTTCGCCGCCACCTCCTATAGAGGCTGGCGGCCTTTCGGTATCTGATATGTCCTCACAGGTTGTATTTAAAAATAAATGGCTGCCCTACGCGCTCATTGCGCCGCAGCTGATTATTACTATTGTTTTTTTCATATGGCCTGCTGGTCAGGCGGTTTTCCAATCCACGCAATTGGAAGATGCTTTCGGCTTTAGCCGTGAGTTTGTTGGATTGGAGAACTTTACCAAGTTGTTCAATGACAGTTATTACCTGGATTCACTGTTCACCACGCTGCAGTTTAGCGTCAGCGTTGCAGTTTTGGCATTGGTCAGTGCGTTGGTGCTGTCCGCTTTTGCAGAGCACATCGTACGCGGCTCGACCATGTATCGTACCTTTTTGATTTGGCCATATGCCGTTGCGCCGGCAGTGGCAGGCTCGCTATGGCTGTTTCTGTTTGACCCGACCATTGGCGTAATTACTGATCTCCTCAAATGGGTTGGTATCAATTGGAATCCAACTCTCAACGGCACACATGCAATGTGGATGGTCGTTATTACGTCTACTTGGAAGCAGATCAGCTATAACTTTCTGTTCTTCTTAGCCGCTCTACAAGCGGTGCCTAAATCGCTGCTCGAAGCAGCAGCTATTGATGGAAGTGGTCCGGTGAGGCGTTTCCTAACCATTAGTTTCCCGTTGATCTCACCAACGAGCTTCTTTTTGTTGGTGGTGAACTTCGTCTACGCGTTCTTTGATACCTTTGCGGTTATTCATGCTATGACGCAGGGCGGCCCGAGCAACAGCACTTCTACTCTGGTGTACAAGGTTTATAACGATGGTTTCATCGGTCTTGACCTTGGTTCGTCGGCTGCTCAATCAGTCATCCTCATGATTCTTGTCGCCCTACTCACGGTGATTCAGTTTAAATTTGTAGAGAAAAAGGTGGCGTACTGATGGTAGAAAGAAGACCTCTATTTACGATCTTTTGCCATGTAATTTTGGCTCTGGGCATCGTGTCTATCGCTCTACCTATATGGGTAGCTTTGGTCGCAACCACACATGAAAACACGGCATTCGCGACAGGTTCACCTTTGTGGTTTGGTGACCTGGGCTTTAGTGTCTTTGGTGAGCTGTTAAGTAATCAAAGCACATATAACAATAGTGCGCTGCCGATTACCCATATGCTGACCAACTCACTCATCATGGCCCTATGCATTACGTTTGGTAAGTTGGTTATCTCAATTATGTCGGCCTATGCTGTTGTGTTCTTTCGCTTTCGTGGCCGCATGATTGCGTTCTGGATGATTTTCTTTACGCTTATGTTGCCCGTTGAAGTACGTATCATGCCGACGTTTGAGGTGATTACTAATCTCAACATGCTGAACTCCTTTTATGGATTAACCATTCCTCTTATTGCAAGTGCTACCGCTACGTTCCTGTTCCGTCAGTTCTTCATGACGATTCCATATGAACTTGTCGAAGCTGCCCGTATCGATGGTGCCGGTCCAATTAAGTTCTTCTTTGATATTTTGCTGCCCCTTTCGCGCACTAATATCGCTGCATTGTTTGTGATTACTTTTATCTATGGTTGGAACCAGTACCTCTGGCCGTTACTCATTACTACTGACGTTCAGTATTACACCATTGTTATGGGCATCAAACAGATGCTAGGTGTTGTTGATGGCGTGATTGAATGGAATAAAATTATGGCAACCACCATCATCGCTTTGCTGCCACCAGTTATCGTCGTTATCGCTATGCAAAAAGCATTCGTCAAAGGCTTGGTAGATTCGGAGAAATAAATGTCGACACTTACTCTTTCAAGCATCGCTAAATGTTACCCAAACGGCTACCAAGCGATCCCAAACATTAACCTTGATATTGAAGATGGCGAAATGGTCGTGTTGGTTGGCCCAAGTGGCTGTGGTAAATCAACACTGTTGCGTATGCTAGCCGGCCTTGAGGAGATCACCTCAGGCACGCTTAAGATCGATGACAAGATCGTCAACAACCTTGAGCCAGGAGAGCGAGATATCGCCATGGTGTTTCAGAACTATGCGCTCTATCCGCATATGTCTGTTTACGACAATATGGCTTACGGGCTAAAAAACCGCAAAACACCTAAAACAGAAATACAGCGCTTGGTTTCTGAGGCCGCCGATATGCTCGAGCTCAACGGATTGTTGGATCGCAAGCCCAAGGAACTTTCCGGTGGGCAAAGGCAGCGTGTTGCCATGGGCCGTGCCATCGTTAGAGAACCTAAAGTGTTTCTATTTGATGAGCCACTATCCAACCTAGATGCAAAACTACGCGTTCAGATGCGATTGGAAATCAAACGCTTGCAGCGCCGCCTTGGAACCACATCGGTCTATGTTACCCATGACCAGATTGAGGCAATGACACTTGCCGACAAGCTTGTGGTTTTAAATAAAGGTCATATCGAGCAGGTCGGTACTCCACTCGAGCTCTATGACAACCCTGCGTCTTTGTTTGTTGCAACGTTTATCGGCTCTCCATCGATGAACATCCTTGATGCTAATATCACCGTTGAGGGTATCGAACTCGATAACGCATTATTTGAATTGGACTCCAAAAACCTTAACCCTGGCAGAGTGAAACTAGGCTTAAGACCAGAGCATTTAGTTATGTCCGTCGATACCCCGTGGTTCTATGTTGAGGTTGAACTCATCGAGGCCCTGGGCGCGGATCTGTTACTTTACTGCAAAACGCTGGGCTCGAGCGCGCAAGAGATGGTCATTCGTGTAGAGGGACACTCGAAAATTAACATCGGCGATCAGTTTGGTGTTGGTGTCGACCTCGATCATGTCCATCTATTTGATAGTGAAACATCCAAGCGAGTTCATTTAGATACCACAAATCCGCAAGAGGTTGTTAATGCCTAAGCCCTTAACGGCGTTATCTCACGCTCAGGTAAAAGAGATTAAATGGTTATTGACCGACGTAGACGACACGCTCACTTGGGAGGGGCAACTCCCTCCTGAAACTCTGGAGGCGCTGGGTAAGCTCAAAGATGCAGGTATTTGTGTGGTTGCTGTTACCGGTGCGTGTGCTGGTTGGTGTGACCAAATTGCTAAGATGTGGCCAGTTCACGGCGTGATTGGCGAGAACGGCGCATTTTGGATGCAAAAGAACGAGGCAGGTTTTCATACTCATTCACTGATCCCAATGGATAAGATGCGATCACAACAGCAGGCGCTAATAGAACTGCTCGAGCAAGTTTTAG
Source organism: Oceanospirillum sp. (assembly GCF_048265165.1). Classification (GTDB taxonomy): domain Bacteria; phylum Pseudomonadota; class Gammaproteobacteria; order Pseudomonadales; family Halomonadaceae; genus Oceanospirillum. The sequence continues at coordinate 200,330 of NZ_JBLXCD010000006.1, forward strand.
AGCGTTATCCTGACATTGAATTCGCGAATGACCAAGGCTTTCGCTACTGCGATGTCGCAATCAACCTCGGACAAGACCGTGAACAGGTTGATACAGAAATCGCAACGCGATTGCTCAATGATATTCTCCAACTCTCACTCGATGAACAACCCTTAAAAGCGACGCAAAGTTCTATACATATCAATGTTTGGGTTGGTGAGCATAGTAAACGCTATACAAGCGAGAAGTACCTGAAACACAATGCTGATTTTGTCGATTTGAGACTGGAGAATATTGGCTATATTGGTGATTCACTCAACGATGAATCGATGTTTGAATGGTTACCGACTACATTTGGCGTAAGCAATATTCACTCTATTCTACAAAAACTAAGCACACAACCTGCTTTCATTACAAAGAGTCCTGGTGGTTATGGGTTTGCTGAATTAGCCAACATAATAAGTGCTGAAATGAGAAAAAATTAACTTCAATGAGTTAAAGATACTTATAAAGGCCAATGTGACGACCATGCATGCCTGTGATCTCTGTGTGAACATCTAGCCCAATGAGAAACGTGCTAGATTTAGACATGTCGACCTCCTGTTCTGATAAGGCTTGCACCTAACAGTGTGGCTCTTGTTTGACTAACTCACGATAAACGCAGGCGGTCGGCACTTTCTCCGGGGATCATTATGTCTATGTGATCGGAATATGAAAGTTGGATTGGTGGTGTGTTTACCCACAGTAATCACAGACGCAAAGGTGTTACTCATCACTTATTAGCGTCAGCGAAAGAAAAGCTTTGAATTTGGGTATTAAAACACTGTACATGCAATGCGAGAGCTTAAATATTGATCTCTATTTTAATCATGGCTTTAGGGCTCTACACCAAGCACAGCATCATGAAGTTCAAACGCAGGAGGCGGTGATGGCTCGATTCAAGCAAGATGACTACAATCAAACGTCGATGATGGTCATTAATTATCAGGATCAGTTGCAGCCGGGGTCATTTTAGCATGCACTGCATTATCCCCATTTTTTATAAAGAGTCAGAAAAGCTGGGTCTTTCCGCGTTTCACCAGTCCTATAAGAATGATAGAGAAGGTCGCCCAGCCTAAGATCTAAATAGGGGAAAATCCCTGTTTCTTAGACTATCGGTAATGTTGTTAAAGCAGTGACAATTAATCTAATCCCGTTCTAAATAGTCCTTTAATGTATCAAGAAAGATACGAACACGATTCGAAAGAAATTGGCGGTTTGGATAAATCGAATGTACTTTAATCTCTCCAAGTTGTAAGTCATCGAGATACAAAGGAATAAGTCGTCCTGCGTTTACATCATTTTCAACTAAGAACTCAGGCAACAAACTGATGCCCATATCTGTGCAACAAGCTATGCGAATTGCATCGCCACTATCAAATTTTAAAAATGATTTCCCTTGAGACTTAACAATATGATTATTTTTGCAGTTTAACTGAAAGTAGTTTGGGGTTGCTGATGAGCCGTAAATTAATAATTGATGGGCACTTAAATCAGCGAGATTCGTTGGCGCATCATTTTTTTCCAAATATCCAGGTGAGGCATATAGCCCCAGTCTCGACCTATCAATAGCACGTGAAATATATTGTGTACTCGTATAAGAGTCACCCACCCTAATGGCTAAATCAACGCCTTCTTCGACTAAGTCAACAATGCGGTCAGTAAAGCTAATATCAAAAGAAAGCTCAGGAAACTGTTGTTGAAACTTGTAAATTAACGGAAGTATGACGGTTTTTCCATATCCTTCAGAAACAGTGATTCGTAGTATTCCTTTAAGTTGTGTTGGTTGAGAGCGCAGACTGGATTCTGCTACTTCGAGGATATTAAGTATCTGAACACACCGCTCATAAAATTCCTGGCCTTCGGCTGTCAGTGTCACTTGACGAGTGGTTCGTTGAAAAAGCCGCGTTTCCAAATATTCTTCTAAACGGGTTAGTGCTTTACCGGCTGCAGAGCGTGTTAATCCCATGCTTTTTCCGGCGGCAACAAAACTTCCAGTGTCTGCGATAGCAACAAAAATACGGATAGCGGTTAAGTCTAAGGACGTACCATAGGGAGCGGCATTCGGGAAATTTCTGCATTTCATAGGGGAAAACTATTCTCCAATTTATTTGATATGGTTTCAATTGTAGAAGAGGTTTCTTGTAGTTTCTATATGCTAACTCAAAAAGAAAATGAGGTTTTATGCGGTTGGTTCCATGCTTCTGCATCTTTTGCAGGAATGCTGCCAGAGTCTGAACTCGCAATGGATAGTGCGGTGTCATTTATTAAGAATTATCAGATAAATCATTACTACTCCGTTGTTATATAAAGATTTTATGTCCTAATTAAAGCAGGAGAACACTTATGTTAATCGAAAGATTAAACCCGCCAACAATGCCAAATAGCGAAGCCATTGGCTATTCGCAAATATCGATAGTCAATCCGGGAAGGATGGCCTACATTTCAGGGCAAGTTGCAACACAACGGAACAGTGATGAGATACCCTGTGATCTGGCTTCGCAAATGGAAGTTGTATCCGAAAACATAAAAGCGGCACTCACTGCTTTGGGAGCGTCACCCAAAGAGATTGTACAAGCAAGGATCTATGTTGTTGATCTGATGCCTGAAAAAATGGAGGTATTGATGCCAGTGTTACTGTCTATTTTTGAAGGTGAAAAGCCGTGTATAACCGGTGTTGGTGTTCAGGCATTGGCTTCTCCTGAGTTTTTGGTCGAAATGGAAATGGTTGTAAGACTGCCTAACGCATCATGAGTTTAAGTTAAGAGTCCAGCATTGCTTGTCGGTGCTAGCTAAATAGCAGGAAAACCGGGACACCCATAATTTGACTCTACCAAAATCAGCCCTCTGATCCACTCTTAAGTCAATGGTGAAATTATGGATGTCCCACATAATTCCGCCAAAAAGCTAACTTTAACTAAGCCGCTTAGCAATAGCCTCTATCGCCATCTTTACGCCAATAGGCACCGCAGCCTGATAAGGGTGCAATGCATAGACATTGACCTTATCGAGTTGATAATCAGGAAACAGCTCCGCTAACGACTGGCGGTGCTTGGCAAAGATAAAGTCTGGAATTATACCAACACCAAACCCTTGCTCTAACATACTCAAACAAGTGGATAGGGTATTAGCCTTGTGATGGTTTTTAAAATTAAGTTCAAAGGCTGGTGTGCTATTTTTATCACTGTGACCGTCTTTACGGCTAAAGCTGTGATGGATCGACTTTTCTTGCCAGTGGTTAGCGACGTATCTGACCTGATCGACTTTTAATGCTTCAATATCACTCTGGCAGGCTTTAGCCGTTTGCAGTGAGCCACAAAGCACATCTCTAAAATCACCAATACGCTTTTGTTTCAGATTACTTATTTTTGATTCGCCAACCCGTATCGCAATATCAATACCTTCTTGCATCAAGTCTAATTGCCCATCATGACTAATCAGCTCTAACTCGACCTCGGGATAGGCATAAAACACATCGTGCAGGGCCGGTAATACCAGGTGCTCCATTAATGCATGCGGAGCGGTTATCTTGATTAGCCCTTTAGGCGTAAGTTGTAATTGCTGGGCGTCTTGCCAAGCTTGTTCTGCTAGTTCATGCAGGGTGCAACACTGTTGGTAGAAATGCTCACCTGCAGGTGTCAGGCTTTGTTTACGTGTGGTGCGTTTAAGCAAAGTGACCGCAAGCTCTGTTTCCAGTTGCTTAAGATGCTGACTGATAACCGACTTCGAGACGTCGAGTTTTTCCGCTGCGCGGGTTATCGAACCGAGTTTAACGACGTACATAAATACCGTCATTTGTTTAAGTTTACTCATTATTTATGCTTACCTGGTATCGTCTCGCGTAGATTGCTGCTGGTCGTCGGTTATGACTATTGTTCTGTTTATCTTAACAGTGTTTTCTGATTGGTCTGTTTTTGTTTGTTAGTTATGGCGCTAAAGTGCCGCCATACACCTAGACAACGGTCACAGCGTTATAAATTCGCAAGACACTTATCGGAGAAAGACAATGACACAAGAACAAACTCTATTGGCCTGTAAAGCTGGTATCGCGGCATGGCAGGCGGCCTTTAACAATCAAGATGCAGCAGGTTGCGCAGCGCAATATGAAGAAGATAGCGTCATGCACGCCCGTCCATTTGGCACATTCACTGGTCGTGAAGCGATCCAGTCATTTTGGCAAGGTATCATTGATCAAGGCTTTAGCGACGTCGATTACACCGATGTTGAATGGGTGACAATGAATGATGATAGTTATGTATTAACTGCTAAATGGACAATGAACAAAGCCTTCGGCGTCGTTCATCATGAACAATGGCGTATTCAAGCGGACGGCAGTGCATTGTTAGCAGCAGATGATTTTGAAGTGAAAGGCGAACGCTAAGCGACGTGGTTTATCACAAAAAACCAGGACACCCATAATTTGATACTGCCCAAACCAGCCGCTGTTAACCTGCATGGCCTATGTCGACCTGAATCCGGTGAGGGCGGGGCTTACTGATTGCCTGAAACACTCGGATTTTACCTCAGTTCAGCAACGTATCCGGCAAGGGACTCAAGCCCGGGACGATGGCGACCTACCCAAACTGAAAGCCTTATCCTCCACTCAGACGGGCAGCGAACAGGTGATCGCTTTTGATTATGCGGACTATCTGGCGTTGGTCGATTGAGCTGGACGCTGCCGTGCGGTAGGGCAGTTCAGAAAGCTGCAGCCGTTTGCTCAGGATAAGGACTGGCATGGATCTCATCGGGTTAGCAGCAGGCTATTTTCAGATAGGTCAGAAAGCGGATTTAACGCGTTAATATAGTGCGGGTACAATGGCAACTGTATTGACTGGTGCACAATATAGAAAAACTGGCAAAATACGGATAGGTCAGTCTGTGACACAGAGTAAATACAGTCTTATAAAAAACTACTCCACAGAAATATTAAGGAAAACATGGCGGAAAATAATTCTAAACACACCAGCTACCGAATAGATGTCCCGAAAGAATTTGAGGATGTATTTTCTCATTTTTATTATTCCGAAAACAAATCGAACGAAAACATTACCAAAACCTTACTGCCTTCTTTTCAGACAATTCTGATTTTCAGTTTTGGAACAAGTATTTTGTTTGAAAAAAAACAAAATTTGCAAATTATTTTGGACAAGTACCTCATTTTGGGGCCGATAAAATACGCCTTTCAATATTCCTTGCCTGCAAATTCTGAGATTTTAGTCGTGAATTTTAAAAATGATGCATTTTATCGCTTATTTGGGCGTTCATTCGTTTCAGAAAATTTAACAATACATCATGATGAATTATTTTATAACGACTGCTTTACGGCTATGTGGAGTGAACTAAAAAAAGAAAATGACACAAATAATCGTGTTAATTATATCCTAGACCTTTGCAGGCAACACCTGAGTCAACGCACCTCGCTTGCCGAACAACTTTCTAATTTTAAGGAGCTAACATCAGACCCAATTAAAACCATAGCAGATAGGCATAATAAGACAATACGTACCATTCAAATGCATCATAAGAAATATTTCGGATATTCAGCAAAAGAATTTAATCGCTATCAACGATTTTTACGAGCTTTAAATCTTATACAAAAAATTACAGCGAATGGGCTAAAAATGGATTGGTTTGAAGTCATATTCGAGTGTGGCTACTATGACCAGAGTCATCTCATTCGTGATTTTAAGTATTATTTCAATCTGAGCCCGTCACAATACCTTAAAATTCAACAGAACATATGCAACCCCGTAACCTGATTTTCGTTTTCTTACAATCATTATGAATAGCGATCTCTTATTTTTGAATTGTCACATTTAGAATAGGAGATATAACTATGAGACATTTGATTGTTTTCGCTCATCCCAATCATGAAAGTTTAAATGGTAGATTAAAAAAAATGCTTGTCGAGCATTTGCTGGAGAAAGGGCATGACGTAGAAGTCAGGGATTTGTACCATATGAATTTCAACCCTATTTTATCTTTAAATGATATTAATGGGCAAAAGAAAGGACAAGTGGCAAGTGATGTGGAACAAGAGCAGGCTTTTATCTCTTGGTCAGACTGTATTACGCTTATTTATCCGATCTGGTGGACAGGTTTGCCCGCAATACTGAAAGGCTATATCGATAGAGTGCTCAGTTATGGGTTTGCCTATCGTTACGACCAAGGCGTTCAGAACGGTTTACTCATAGGAAAAGAAACTGTCATTATCAATACACATGGAAAATCACGTACTGAATATGAAACAATTGGAATGGACAAAGCACTGTCGCTAACATCAGATAGAGGTATTTACACTTATTGCGGTTTGGCTGTAAAGCAGCATTTTTACTTTGATAATGCTGACAGGGCAACCGCAGGGACCATTGAAGCATGGAGTGATAAAATAAAGTCAGTGTATTGATTTTTTTATTATAATTAATAACGAGTTAGAAAAATATATTCCAATAATTTTATTTCGAACCAGGCCTATAAGTTCATAATTTGGCCCTACCAAAACCAGCCGCCTGATCTATTCTTAAGTCATTGGTGAAATTATGGAAGATTACACTATGACTCGTGCCCGCTATGAGTAGATCAGCACTGCTAACACCCTGTATTACCATTGCATCGCCCGCTGTGTTCAGCGGGCATTTTTATGCGGTGAAGATACCTTTTCTTTTCCAGCTAGTCCTATAAACACCACCGCCAATGAATTCCGGATCGTTTAACCGCTTTGGGTCAGATGTTCGCGGTAGATGTGTGCGCTTACTCCATTATGTCCAATCATTACCATCTGGTGCTTTATATCAATCAGGTTGGGGCTGAGGATGAGGTAATCCGCTGTTTAAAGCGGCCGCTTCTGATCGAGCGTTATCAAAAGGGTGAATGCTCCAGTAATGCCGGGCGGGATAAAAGGCTGGCATGGATCTCATCCGGGCAGCAGCTGCAGGTTCTTTTCAGGTAAACAGAAAGCAGGTTTAGCGTGTTAATATGGCTGAATTAAATTATGGGTGTCCTATGATTTCTAAAATCAGATACCTGATCTAGACTTAAGTCACTGGCGAAATCATGGAGGATCACACTATGATCCGTGCCTGTAATGAGAAGATCAGTACCGTTGATACTCCGTATGCTCACGCGATTTTTTTTGATTATGCCGATTATCTTGAATTACTCGACTGGGCAGGGCGCTGCCAGCGGGAAGATAAGCACAGCTTTACCCCAGAGCTCTTCTGCCCATTGTGCAACGCCTGAATATTGATCAGGTGCCTAGCTGAAAGCGATGGAGCTGAAAAAGCATTCAGAAAATGAAACTTAATAGGGCTAGTCTGCAAGGCTTTCGTTGGTCACTGGACCTCAAACCCGTGAGCAGCTTTTCAGTCGCTACTGGCGGCGTTATATTAAAACAACTTTAAGAGAAATATATGAAAAATTATCAAATAATAATGATTGCTTTGCTGGCTCTGCTTGCAGGCTGTAGCAGTACTCCAAAGTATGCTCCGCCGTTATCAATGCCTGATATACCAGAAGATAAGGTTGAGGTAATTGATGTAAGTGTGAAATTTGATGATAAATCCGATATTTACGATAATGTGGTGCAGAACTTATCTCGTGATATTGACTTGGGTAGCTCTATTGTAATTAATGTCCCTTCGAAACTATTCGAAGAAAGATCTATGAAAAATGCCGGAAATCAAGATTTTAAAACGAAGGATTTTTTCAATTTAGCAGAGCAGCAAATTGAAAAGGAATTAATAAGGAAAGGCTTCGATGTTCTAAGTAGATCAAAGTTTGAAGCTAAGCTTAGAACCCTTCGTGATGAATCTCGTTGTAATTTAAATGAATATAGATGCCTTCATTCTCAAGTTGCCCCTGAAATCCAGCCTGTTCTAGCAGAGTTAAAAAGAAAGTATGATAATAAAGAAATAAACTCAATAGAATATGCGGATGAAATAAAACTATTTAAAGATAAGCTGCAATCAGCCTCGGCTGGTAAGACAAGACGAGAAGGCGATCGAGAGCTAACTGATATATCCGAAGTCATTAGGGCTGCAGAATCTGGTGATATTAAAGCGGACTATATACTTCAAATCAATTTGTTTGATACCGAGAAAAAAACAAGTGTGAATAAAGATCTTCGACATATCAGCAGTGTCAGAGAGTTTGTCAGAAATAACCCGGGAATCAAAAAATATTTTGAAAGCAATAATAATTCTATTGTTCGCTGCGCTGTAATTTCATCTCAGTTAAATGCAAAATTGATTTATGTTAAAACGGGAGCGATTACCTGGATTGGAGAGCACGAGCTTAATGAGTTCAGCTCAGGGGTTCATGATTTATCTGTCGAAATGGGCAGTAGAGAATATGTTTCCAATGAAAATGAGATAAAAAGATTCGTATCAAAAAACAATACTCCTATTGCCCGACAAGGTAGGTTTGGTAAGTCTGTCGATTTTCCTGATTTCAAATATAACGTGGACCTGTTAAAACCATCTATTAGCTCAGGTCGCTGTGAGCAACAATGGACTAACTCTATAGAGGTTAGGTCTCAGTTAGCTCGTCAAGTGGCTAAAGAGTTAATAGCTACAATAAAGGTTAACTGAGATCAATATAATATAAAAAATTAAAGTAATGAGATTGTAAATCCTGCTGCTTTTTGGAAAAACTCTAAAAGTCGCCAATATTCACAATCCGGTGTTAAGCTTAAGAGCTAAAAAATAACCTCTCCAACCGGAGAGGTTATTTTCCCATCTCAACACCACTCACAGCTGCTCTTTCGGGTTTCTCGGGTAGAAATGATCCGGCTGGCACTCCAGATGGCTAAAGCTGCGCGTATTTTTATAGGGCAGTTTCATAAACCCTGAAATCCCCTGACCATCAATCAGGGGAATATTCTCCAGAATAATCCGCAGTGCATCCCGAAACTCTTCCTCTTTGCTCTCATCCAGCAGCACATAATAACTGTGCAGTTTGAGGTGCTTGGGCAGGCTCTCAAAAATAATACAACCGGTATGGCGGATCTGGTTCAGGCGTTCCACCTGTTTCCGGATCGGGTCGGGCAGTACCAGTAGCTCTTCCGGGTCTTCACCATCTTCAAAATAAGAGTGCAGGCGGCTGGGCTCCTCCACCGGTGGTGCGGGTGTGACCTCAAAGGGAATTTCCGCATTGTCTGGGACCTTAAACGGCTCGTCCGGATTGTCCCGCTCCATATGCAGGGTGACACGGGCGTTAAACATACAGCATTTAAAGATCCCTACCCGATGAATTGAGCGGGCCAGATGCACCATATTGTTCACTGCTGCGGTAAACGCCGGTTGCAGCTCAGGTTCATAGAGGTTAAGGCTGGAATCGATATGCACGCCTTTCTCATTCCAGTGAATCCCTAGCCCACCCACAAGTGGGTACTTACCTAAGCGGCTGATACTGGCTAGGAAGGCTCGCTCAGTTTTGCCCATGCCGTGCATAAAGTTCTTATAGTATTTCTCCAGTTCGACATCGTTCACATCTGCCAGATAGTGATCCTGTTGCTCTTCCCGCAGAAAGGTTTTGCGGGAGTTGTAGACTACGGTATCGATGGCGACGGTCTTCTGGTGGCTCCACACCGGCACCAGGGGTTTGTGGTTGGGCCACTGATCTGCGCCAAAAACCAGATGCTGCATCCTGGGCATCTCGCGGATAAAGTAGTCCCCGGCCTGCTGGCGCTTTCGCAGGTCATCATCCAATAGGGTTTGCAGGGTGCGGGCAAACTCGATGGGAAGCCCTAGGGAGGTTGCCGGTATCGCTTTATGACCATAACGGCAGGACTGGCCCGAGGCGATAGCGTACAGCGTCCCTGCTGCACCTTGTTCATCAAAGCGGGGAGAGGAGAGGGCGCCGCTTAGTTGTTCCTCGCCGATAAAATAGACATCACCCAGTTTGGCGTTGGTGTGCTGATGGTCGGCGCTCATCATGCTGATACCGGTATCACCGACGGGTTGCCCCTGTGCATCCAGTTGCGCAAAAACACTGGAGCCCCAGTCGATGAGCTTTACAGTTTCCGTTTCGGGGTCGATGACGACATTAGAAGGTTTGATGTCACCATGAACGATGGGCTTAATATCACCTTGTCCATCCGGTTTTTGTTCCTGAAAGGTACGCATCGCCCAGAGAATATCCCGTAGTTGCGCGGCGATGCTCACCACCAGCCGGGGCGGTAACGGGCCATGTTTCAGGCTGAACTGCTCCAGATCCATCCCTTTTGCACGCTCCATAATAAGTATGGATTGCTTCTTGATTCGGGTGTATTCAATAACCGTGGGGATATTGGCATGGCCCAGCTGTTGTTGCATCCAGGCTTCTTCTTCAAGCCTGTCCTGAATATGCTGGGGCAGGTTGATACGGGAGAATTTAAAGACGTAGTGATTACCTGCTGGTGACAGGCCGCCGAAGACAAAGCCATAAGCACCCTTGCCGATAAACTCGATCTGGCTAAAGCCATGTTGGCGCAGCTGGCTTTCGCAAAGGTCGACCCAATCTTTAATTTTCTGGGCATCCTGATGACTCATCAGGTAGATCGACTGCTCTTCGTTGATATAGAAGTGCTGTAACTGAGAGTCGTATTCAGTCTTCTTGTTTGCCTGTGTTCTGGTATGTTCTGGCATAAGCGACCCTGCTTCTGGTTTAAGGTGGCGGCTTAATGTTTTTCTTCTAAGATAGCGGCTTAATATTGCTATCTTTTGCCTGGCGGTAAAAGCAAAACAGGCACCGGAATTTGCTTCAGGTGCCTGTTTGCTCCGCGTCTTATGCACTGATCTGCATCTTAGTCAGGCGACTCGATCAGTGAAGATCGACCAGCATCGCGGTGGGGTCTTCCAGATACTCTTTCCAGAGGTTACAGAAGCGGGCGATGGTACCACCGTCGATAATTCGGTGATCTCCCGACCAGCTGACCTGCATAATATCCCTTGCGATCACCGCACCTGCAGCATCAAACCGTGGCAGAGACTGGGTACGCCCCAGTGCCACGATAGCGGCTTCCGGCTTATTGATGATCGGTGTGGCCACCGTGCCACCTAACGCTCCGATATTGGAGATGCTGATGGTGCCACCTTTCAGGTCGTCCTGACTGACACGACCCGCCCGAGCGGCTTCGGTCAGGCGGGAAACTTCTTGCGCGATCTCTTTAATGCTCAGATCCTGAACATTCTTCACGTTAGGCACCAAAAGACCGATTGGGGTATCCACTGCCATACCGATATTCACGCTGCCGAGGTAAGTCAGCTCGGTGCAGTCGTCATTAATCCGACTGTTCAGCACAGGATATTCCTGAATCGCTAAGGCCATTGCCTTCATAAAGAACGGCATCAGGGTTAGCTTAACACCCTTGGCTTCCATGCCCGGTTTCAGCTTCTTACGTAGGGCGATCAGGTCGGTAATATCCATATCTTCTGCATAGGTGAAATGCGGAATGGTGGATACTGAGTTGACCATCTGCTTCGCCATGGCCGCTTTAATGCCGCGTATCGCTTCAACGCGATCTTCTTTGCCACCGGTTTGGGCGGTTGCTGTCTGAGGCGCAGAGGTTGCAGCCTGTTCAGCCGCTGTCGGGTTCTGGTGACCGGCATCGACATAAGCCTGCATATCGGCCTTCAGCACACGGCCATCTTTGCCGGAACCCTGAACCTGGCTGATATCGACATTATGCTCCCGCGCGATACGACGAACCGCAGGGCTAGCCAGCGCTTTACCCTGGGCAACCGGCGACGCACTTGCTGCCGGTGCAGACTGAACCGTCTCGGCAGCGGCATTTGCGGCTACGGCTACCGGTGCAGCTGGCTGGGAGTCATCTTCAATCTCGATTTCAAACAGCGGTGCGTGTACCTTGGCGATTTCGCCCTGCTTATAATAGAGCTTACTGATGCGCCCCTGATCCATACATGGGATCTGCACCAGTGCTTTATCGGTCATCACATCGGCAACAGGTTGGTCTTCTTCTACCCAGTCACCTTCCTTGACCAGCCACTCTACCAGTTCGCACTCCACGATACCCTCACCTATATCCGGCAGGATAAAGTCTTTACTGCGCTTGCCTGCAGTTGTTGTGGCCGGTGTCGTCGTGCTTTGGGTTTCAGCTGTTTCGGTTGAGGTGCCTGTTTCTTCGGTTTCGGCTTCAATCTCTACGGCAAAAAGCGGCGCATGTACTTTGGCGATCTCGCCTTGCTTATAGTGCAGCTTCACCACTTTGCCGTGGTGCATAGCCGGGATCTGAACCAAGGCTTTATCGGTCATCACATCAGCCACGGGCTGATCTTCCGAGATAATATCACCTTCTTTGACCAGCCATTCGACCAGCTCACACTCAACGATGCCTTCACCGATATCCGGCAGAATAAATTCCTGAATCATGTTGATCTCCTGCGGTTATCAGAATGAGACGCTGCGTTTAATCGCTTCGTAGTTTTTCAGATGATCCGGCATATACTCTTTATCGTGAGCCAGCGGGAAGGGGGTATCCAAACCGGTAACCCGGGCGATTGGAGATTCCAGAGAGAGGAAGCAGGTATCCTGAATAGTCGCCGCGATCTCACCGGCAAAACCACCGGACAGCGGCGCTTCGTGGCTGATCAGCAAGCGGCCGGTTTTCTGTACCGATTGGGTGACGGTTTCCACATCCCAAGGCATCAGCGTACGCAGGTCGATCAGTTCACAGGAGATACCGTCCTCAGCAGCCATGGCAACGGCTTTCTCAAGTACTTCCATCTGAGCTCCCCAGCCCAGAACTGTGATATCGCGACCCTCCTGCATGACGTCTGCCTTGCCCAGCGGGAGCTCATAGTCTTCTTCCGGTACTTCGCCGGTAGAGGCGCGATAGAGGCGCTTTGGTTCAAAGAAAATAACTGGATTGTCATCACGGATCGAAGCCAGCAACAGGCCTTTTGCCTGGTACGGGTTGCGTGGCATAACCACTTTCAGACCCGGAGTACCGGTGAAATAGGCTTCCGGTGACTGGGAGTGATACAGGCCTCCGTGAATACCGCCACCATAAGGCGATCGAATGGTCAGGCCGCCAACATTAAACTCATTACCGGAACGGTAACGGAATTTGGCGGCTTCATTCACGATCTGGTCGAAAGCAGGAAAGATATAATCGGCAAACTGAATCTCAGCGATCGCCTTATGTCCACCAGCGGCTAAGCCATTAGCAAAACCAATAATGCCTTGCTCTGTCAGCGGCGTATTAAAGCAGCGGCTTTTACCGTATTTTTCCTGAAGGTGACTGGTGGCACGGAACACGCCACCAAAGTGACCAACATCTTCGCCAAAACAGACTGTTTTAGGCTCTTTTTCCATGGCGATATCCAGCGCGTTATTCACCGCCTGGAGCAGATTCATATTACTCATGGTCGATTCTCCCTGCGGTCTTCGGGTAGGCATCTGGATATTGTCGGATGTGAGCTTTTAGCTCAGCCAGCTGTTCCTGAAGATGTTTAGGTGGGGTGTCGTAGACATCAGTAATCAGATCATCAAGATGAGGGGCGGCTACTTTTTCCGCTTCTTTCATGGCTGCCATAACCGCTTTGCGTTTGGCATCGGCAATGTCAGCATCCTGTTCTTCGCTCCACCAGCCCTGTTGAATCAGCCAGTGTTTGAAACGCAGAACCGGGTCTTTTTCACGCCACTTTTCTTCCTCTTTCTTGCTGCGGTAACCGGATGGATCGTCTGAGGTAGAGTGTGCGCCTAAGCGATAAGTCATCGCTTCAATCAAAACGGGCTGATTGTGCTCAATCGCCAGCTTTCGGGCTTCCTGGGTGGCTTTCAAAACAGCCAGAACATCATTGCCATCAACGCGGATCGCTTTGAGGCCATAAGCTACGGCGCGAGGTGCAATGCCATCACCGGCAAACTGCTCACTGGAGGGTGTTGAAATCGCATAGCCGTTATTCCGGCAGAAAAAGATTGCAGGCACCTTGAACACGCCCGCCATATTAATAGCGGCATGGAAGTCGCCTTCGGAAGCTGCTCCTTCACCAAAGTAACAGATGACGCAGTTATCTTTCTCTTCCAGCTTATAGCCGTAAGCGTAACCAACGGCCTGAGGCAACTGGGTGCCCAAAGGAGAAGATATGGTCATGTAATGAAGGTCTTTTGAGCCATAGTGGATCGGCATCTGGCGACCTTTGCCAAGGTCTTTTTCATTACTGAACATCTGGTTCATAAATTGTTCAAGGGGGAAGCCGCGGAATGCCAGTGCACCCTGCTCACGGTATTGAGCCATGATCATGTCGTCATCAGCCAGGGCAGCGGTGCTGCCGATGTCCGCTGCTTCTTCACCAATCTCAGTCATGTAGAAGCTGATGCGGCCCTGGCGCTGTGCCGCAACCATACGCTCATCAAGAGCCCGGATAAACTGAAAGGTGTCGTAAATCTTCAGTGCCAGTTCTTTGTTGATATCTGGCAGTTCAGCGCCTTCGTAGACAGAACCATCCTGACGAAGGATTTTGAGAGTAGGGGTTGTCAGATCGCTGCCATCGATAAAGACAGGATTGTGAACCACCGGAGCCTCGGACTGCTTTGCGGACTGTTTTAAATTAGCCATAAGCTTTCCTTTATTGTTTTTGTCATTAGTCATCTGATTGTGTCAGAAATACAGGCGGTACCGATTTTGTCAGTGACGGCTCAGTATGGCGAAAGCCGCCTGCCTGTGACCTGATTGCGCGGTACCCGGTAAGGTACACAAAACAGGCTTTCCAGTTTTTAATATAGCCAATGCATAGGCTTTTTATAGTCTGGGAGCCGTGTCGTGTGTATCGGAATATAAGAGACGTTTACGTAAAAGTAAACTTCATTGGTTTATTGAACTGCATGAAAAGATAAAAACAGAAAAATCATCTGTTTTATGCGAATGCTGGTTTTGTTCGCTTTCAAGGGTGCGGGTGAATATGCCTGAAAGGGGTGGTAGAATAGAATTTTAATAAAATCAAAGGGTAAGCCTTAAAATGAGCGAACTGAATACAGTTGAAGCAAAAGTAGGTTACGGCATTGGTCGTCAGATGGGCGAGCAGCTGGCAAGCAGTGGTATTGAAGGTTTAGGGCTGGATCAGGTCGTTCTGGGTTTACGCGAGGCCTATGAAGGTAAAGAAAGTCAGTTGAGTGATATGGAGCTGCATGAAGCTTTTGAGGTTATTCAGCAGCGTTTGGCAGAAAAGCAGAAAGAAGCCCATAAAGAAACAGTCGAGGCGGGCGACAACTATCTGGCAGATAATGCTAAGAAAGAAGGCGTTACTATCACTGAATCCGGTCTGCAGTATGAAGTGCTGACAGTTGGTGAGGGCGAGAAGCCTGCTGCGACAGATAAAGTTCGTGTTCACTATCACGGTGAGCTGATCAACGGTGAGGTTTTTGATAGCTCTGTTGTTCGTGACCAGCCTGCTGAGTTCCCTGTTAATGGTGTTATCGCGGGTTGGGTTGAAGCATTGCAGCTGATGCCTGTTGGCTCCAAGTGGCGCCTGACGATTCCTCAGAACCTGGCATACGGTGAACGCGGCGCGGGTGCAATCCCTCCGTACTCCGTGCTGGTATTTGAAGTAGAGCTGTTGGCCATTCTTTAATAGCTGAACACTCAGCTTATATAGAAGACGTTACTGCATCGTCTATATACTGCTGAAAGCCCCGGTTCTGAAATCAGAATCGGGGCTTTTTGCTTTCAGATCTGAGCCGGTTTCGTTAATTTGTAATTAATTTACAAAAGGGGTTGTGCTGCTCCGTTTTGTGCGTATAATTCGCCCTCGTTGTCAGGG
>NZ_JBLXCD010000007.1:0-204282 GCF_048265165.1 Oceanospirillum sp.
CGGCTGACTGCGTAAGCAAGCAGCCCAAAAGAACCCCGCTTCCAAGAAGCGGGGTTTTTTTATGCCTGGGATTTATGTTTGTATACTTGGGAGAAAGGCAGAAAGGAAATTCCTTAAAGCTTATGTACTCTGCGCACCGTCTCACTGATAAGACGGTGCACTGGGGCATTTCTGCCTGAACTTCTCGGTGGTGGCTTAGAACAATAATGTTCTGTTAAAAGAGTAACGTTTTGGATACTTTGCCAGGCTCTTCCCGAGTTAGCTTAGGAACCAGAAAGCCCGGTAACTCGCCCTGGAGTTCACGCCAGATTTTTATAAGCTGATGATCCGGCACGTCAAAGTGACTTGCTCCCCGTACAGGGTCAAATGCATGCAGGTAGTAGGGTAAAATACCGGCGTCAAAAAGCGATTCGCTCAGATCTTTTAATACCTGAACACTGTCGTTAATTCCCTTAAGGATGACAGACTGATTCAGTACCGTCATCCTGTTATCTTTAAGCTTACTGACAGCTGCTGCTACCTGATCGTCAATTTCATTACTGTGATTGATATGCAGAACCCAGACGACTTTAAGTCGACTCTGGCTGAGCAGGCTGACAAGCTGATCAGTAATACGCTGAGGGATGACGACTGGCAGCCTGGTATGAATTCTGAGTCGTTTAATATGGGGCACAGCTGCAAGCTGTTCTACCAATTGTTGTAGGCGGCGATCTGGTGTTGCCAGAGGGTCACCTCCGCTGAGTATCACTTCGTTCACCTCTTTTTTTGCCTGCAGATACTGGATGACCTGATCAATACGATCATTAGACAGCCCGTTGTCCTGGTAGGGAAAGTGCCTGCGAAAACAGTAGCGGCAATTAATAGCACAGGCTCCTGATCCGACTAAGAGTACCCGGCTTTTGTATTTATGGATGAGCCCCGGAATTGGGTTGCTATCCATTTCCTCCAGAGGATCTGTTATGTAGCCGGGAACTTTAAGGGATTCCTGCTGCATAGGAAGTATTTGAAGCAGTAAGGGGTCATCTGGATTCCCTTTTTCAATACGATCAAGGTAAGGCTTAGGCGCGCGGAGCTCAAATAGTTGATGACCGCTCTCGGCACCTGGTAAAAATGATTTAGGTAGCTCCAGGTACGAAATTAATTCTGTCGCAGAAATAAGGCTCCCTTTTATAAGAGTCTGCCAATCGCTTTCCACGGGCTTTTCATGTGTTTTATTGGCAGTAAACTGCACAGAGGATTCAGAAACAGGTATCATTGGCAACCAGATTTTGTTGATCAGGAAAGGTCGTCTGCCTTTCCGACTAAATTAAGAGATATTGGTGATATTTTATGGCGAACTATTCTACCAACGAATTCAAGTCGGGTCTTAAGGTAATGCTTGAGGGCGATCCGTGCTCCATACTGGAGAATGATTATGTTAAACCAGGTAAGGGGCAAGCCTTTAACCGTGTGAAGCTGCGTAACCTGAATACCGGTCGTGTATGGGAGCGTACCTTTAAGTCAGGGGAAAGCCTAGAAGGTGCCGATGTTATGGAATATGACATGGAGTACCTCTACACCGATGGTGAATTTTGGTATTTCATGGCGACAGATGGTTCTTTTGACCAACACCCGGCGGATGAAAAAGCGGTTGGTGAAACGGTTAAATGGTTGAAAGAGCAAGAAAAGTATACAGTAACTCTGTTTAATGGCGCTCCGATCTCAGTAACCCCACCAAACTTTATTGTTCTTGAAGTGACGGAGACTGATCCGGGTCTGAAAGGTGATACCGCTCAGGGCGGTTCCAAACCGGCTACTTTGGTAACCGGAGCGGTTGTGCGTGTTCCTCTGTTTGTGAACATTGGCGACAACCTGAAGATTGATACCCGTACTGGTGACTATGTAAGCCGTGCTTAAATAACGCAGTGCTCCAGTAAAAATAACCGGCTCAGGCCGGTTTTTTTCTTTCTGCTTTACCGCTTAAAAAATGACTTGTGAGACGTGGCATGACACAGAAACAATCGTTTTGGAAACCTTCAGCCAGTATTGAGAACCTTCGTTTGCGTGCTGATCTGCTCAGGCATATCAGAAACTTCTTTGAAGAGTGTGGTGTTCTTGAAGTACAAACACCGGTTCTTGGCCGAGCAGGAAGCACAGATGCTTATCTGAGCTCTATGCAGAGTCGTTGCTCGGGTGGTGGCTTAAATGAGCCGTTGGATCTTTATTTGCAAACATCTCCTGAGTTCCATATGAAGCGATTGCTAGCTGCCGGTAGTGGTGCTATTTGGCAGCTGTCGACCAGTTTCCGTAACGGGGAATATAGTGAACGGCATAATCCTGAGTTTGCCATGCTGGAATGGTATCAGCCGGGCTATGATCTGCATGAGCTGATGGCGGAGGTCCAGGCGCTGATTTCAGAAGTACTTGAGGTCGAACGCTTTAGCTGCCAAAGCTATCGGTCACTGTTTCGTCAACATCTTGATGTTGATCCGTTTACCTCTGAGCTATCTCAATTACAGCGGTTGTCCCATGATAAAACGGGAATCACTGCGGAAGACCTAGATCGGGATGCTTGCTGTGATCTTTTAATGAGTGGTTGTATTGAGCCTTTGCTGGGACGTGATGAAATAACCTTTGTTATCGATTACCCTGCCTCTCAGGCAGCACTTGCCAAGGTGAAAACGGATGATGAAGGTGATCAGGTTGCGGCCCGGTTTGAGTGCTACTATCAGGGTATCGAGTTGGCTAATGGTTATCATGAGCTGACGGATGCCAAAGAGCAGGCAAAACGCTTTGCGGCAGATAATGAACAAAGACAAGCCCTGAGTCTACCAACGGTGACGGTGGATCAGTACCTTATTGATGCTCTGGATTCGGGGATACCGGAGTGTGCGGGTGTTGCACTTGGTTTTGATCGCTTGCTGATGCTTAAGGCCGGTGCTGAGCGACTGTCAGATGTGATCAGCTTCAGTATTGATCGAGCTTAGCCCGCAGTTTTGAGCTGCTTTTCAGGGATAAAAAAGCGTAGCCAACAGAGCTACGCTTTTTATTTTGGGCTTGTAAGGCTAGAGATTACTCTGTTTCAGAGGTTTTTGCGTCAGGGGATGCGCTTTCAGGCTTATCTGAGTCTGTCAGGAACTGGCCGAAGTATTCACCCATAAGGGTTGGAGTGCCTGCTTCGAAGCGATCGAGAAATTCTGCCATCTCAGGGCCATATAACATGACAATGGTTGAGCCTAACTTAAAGCGACCCAATTCGGCCCCTTTCTCCAGAGTAATCGCCTGAGGTTGCTCAGAGTAGTTACTGACAGCGACTTCGCGGTTCAGTGGTGTTACCTGACCACTCCAAACTGTTTCAATGCTGGCAACGATCATAGCCCCAACTAGCACCATCGCCATTGGGCCATACTCGGTATCAAAAATTGCAACAACACGCTCATTGCGGGCAAACAGGCCGTCAACATTTTCTGTGGTTGCAGGATTGACCGAAAAAAGACGCCCCGGTACATGCACCATTTGGCGGAGTGTACCGGTTACCGGCATATGGATGCGGTGATAATCTTTTGGCGACAGATAAATCGTTGCAAACTTTCCGCCCATGAAAGGCGCAGCACGCTCGACATCACCGCCGAGCAGTTCCAGTACGGAGTAGCTGTGCCCTTTCGCCTGAAAAATACGACCATAATCAATGTCTCCCAGCTGACTTACCGTACCATCAACGGGGCAGGCCATGCTGTTTTCCAGCGCCACGACCGGACGGACATCATTCTTCAGCGGGCGGGTAAAGAACTCATTAAAGCTCTCGTAGGCTTTTGGATTTGGCTGGTCAGCCTCCTCCATATCCACCTTAAATGTTTTGATAAACTGGCTAATCAGGGTATTTTTCAGCCAGCCAATACGGCTCTGGGCCAGAAACCCTACCAGCCGGGAGATAAGATGGTGAGGAAGTGGGTACTGAATTGCTGCAAACAACGTCTTTTTATTCACGTATGAGCCTTAGGTTTCAATCGGTGTGTCGGAGCGGTTGCCCCATTCATTCCAGGAACCGTCATAAGCGCGAACCTGCTTAAAGCCAAGTATTTTACCTAATAACCAGGTAAAACCCGAGCGGTGATGAGATTGACAGTAGGTGGCAATTTCCTGATCTATGTTTAGTCCCTTAGTTTGCAGCTCAGTGATAATCTCAGCCATATCACGAATGCGGAGTCCGTTCTCCTTATCCATCGCTTCTGTCCACTCATAGTGAATGGCTGTTGGAATGTGCCCTGCACGCTCTGCTTTAGACGATGTTCCTTCATACTCGCCGCGGGAACGGGAGTCCCACACTGCAAAATCTTCGGTACCAATTTTGGATTTTAGCTCATCAAGCTCTATACGTTCATGCAGATTGATATACTCTGCTTGGTAGTGACTGGCTTGCGGTAAGCTTTCCTCTTGGTCCTGGGCTTTGCCATCAGCACGCCAGGCAAGGATGCCGCCATTAAGGTAGGAGTAACGGGCGTGACCTATAACATCAAGAGTCCATAGTAAGCGTCCTGCCCAGCCACCACCTTCATCATCATAGGCGACAACATGTGTATCCCGGTTCAGCCCCAGCTCAGAGAAAAGAAGGCTGAGTTGCTCCTGCGTTGGTAATTTGTTCGGGACAGGACTATGGCCATTGAAAAGACGTCGATAGTCCAGAAAAATTGCACCGGGGATATGTCCATTATCGTAGCTTTCACGGGAGCAGGACACATCAATAACCAGCAGATTTGTCTTACCCAAGTTTGCCTCCAGCTGATCGGAGTCAATCAGAAGGCTTAGCAGGTTGTCTTCAGAGCTCATTTTCTTCTCTCATTAGGACGTAGTATTAGTGAATTGATACCATTGTGCTTACAAAAAATAAAGTTTCATGAATAATGTTACTTTCTTCGGTAGCATAGAGGGTGCACAATGAAGCAGGGGTATTCAAGGGTTGGCAATCACTTTTAAAAGTGATTTACAGAGAACTAGGCCCTGTTGTGTTTATTACCTGACCAGACTATTAAAGATATTGTTCTTTTGGACGATAATTGTTCTTCCGAGTGTAGAGTGTAAAGCAGATTGCAGCTGTCTTGACAGAGTTAAGGATCCTGACATGTTATTGATTATTGGTACATTAATTGTTCTGGCCAGTGTAGGTGGTGGTTATGTGCTGTCTCATGGTTACCTGCCGATGCTCTGGCAGCCGTACGAGATGATTATTATTTGTGGTGCGGCCTTCGGTGCTTTTGTGATAGCCAACAGTAAGCATACTATCGTCGAAGTGATGAAGAGTGTCCCTAAGCTCGTTATGGGTTCCGGTTTTAACCGGGATTTTTATATGGATCTTCTAAGCTTAATGCATGACCTTTTTGCCAAGATTCGCAAAGAGGGCATTATTGCAATTGAGGAGGATATTGAAGACCCTGACAGTAGTGCGGTCTTTAATGGTTATCCCGCAATTGTAAAGCATAAAGAATTGGTTGAGTTTGTTTGTGATTATGTACGTCTTATCAGTTCCGGCAATATGCAGCCCCATGAACTGGAAAGTTTAATGGATGCAGAGATCGAAACCTTGCAGCATGAAATGTCTGAGCCTGCCCATGCGGTAACCAGTGTTGGTGATGCCCTGCCTGGCTTTGGTATTGTGGCGGCAGTTTTGGGTATCACGATCACTATGAAAGACATTGCTGCCCCGCCTGAGGTTCTTGGCTTACACATTGCAGCGGCTTTGGTGGGTACTTTTCTCGGTATTTTACTTTCTTATGGCTTTGTGAGCCCCATGGCTGCGGCGATGAACAATGAAGTTCATGAAAAGATCAAAGCGTTTGAATGTGTTAAAGCTTGCTTGATTGCGAATATGAGCGGTCTGGCGCCTCAGATGTCTATCGAATTTGGTCGTAAGATGTTGTTCTCCAGTGTTCGACCCAGCTTTAATGAGCTGGAAGAACATGTACGTTCCCGCTAACGGAGTCCGGCATGGAAGAACAAAATAATATTGTCATTAAACGTGTTAAGAAAGTTGCCGCTGGTCACCATGGCGGTTCCTGGAAGATTGCGATGGCAGACTTTGCTATTGCGATGATGGCCTTTTTCCTTCTTATGTGGCTATTGGCTAACACAACAGAAGATCAGAAAATCGAACTGGAACAGTTTTTCTCAGACCCTGTGGGCTATATGGATAAAGTTGGGCGGTTAACCCCAATCGACCTAGGTGGTTCACCTTCAATCATCAAACAGATTAACACCAGTGCAGATACGGAGCAGATCGAGCAGGCGCAGATGCTGAACAAGGATGACCCGGAACAGCTTGCTGCGAGTATTGAGTCTAATACCGAAGTGATGGATTCTCTGCAAAGTGTGTTGATTAAAACTGTTAGTGAAAGTGAGACACTACAGAAGTTTAAAGATCAGCTTTCTATTGATATACGCCCGGATGGCCTGCATATCCAGATCGTGGATAATAAGCTGCGTCCTATGTTTGACCCGGGTAGTGACAAGATCAAAAATTATTTTGCTGAGATTTTGCTGCAACTGGCTCCTGTTATTTCTCAGGTAAACAATAAGATCAGTGTTAATGGGCATACGGATGCAGCTGCTTTTGGTGATACTGATTACTACAGTAACTGGGAGCTTTCCTCTGAGCGTGCCAACGCTGCCCGTCGTATGCTCATTGAAGGTGGCTTGCCTCAGAATAATGTCGCCCAGGTGGTAGGTTACTCCAGCTCGCAGCTCTATAAGCCGGATGATCCTTTAGATCCAATCAATCGGCGTATTGAGATCGTCGTTATGAATAAGCCTGTAGAGCGTGAACTGAGCCCGGATACTATCCCGGAAGGCAATGGGGTAGAGGCTGGTGGTGAAAGTGAGCTGGATGAGGCTGAGCGTTTGTTAAACGAATCTCCTTTTCAGGAGATCCCTCGTTATAATCCACTGGATACAAATAACGTTATCCGTCCTAACCGAGCAGAAAGTAGCTATGGTACGGAACGGCTTGGGCCTGGCGGAGAACCTATAGAGCAAGCGAGACCGAGAGCATCATCGCAACCTGAGGCAACGCCTGAGCAGATTGCCCCTGAAGAGGTTCTCAACTCTCTGAACGGTCTGCTATCTCAACCGGACTCTCCTTATGTTCCTCCTCCGGAAGTAGAGTAGTCACTAAGGAGGCAGGGATTTGCGTATGGGCGAAAGGGTGGCCCAGTCAAGTCTCTGCCTGCTTTGAAATAAATACCATCAATACTGATATCCTCTATTGAGAGTATGTCAGTTTGAGTCTTTCGGATTCAGAAATGGCTTAGGGCTAGAGGCTTAGCTGCCGCGTCAGGTCTTTCAGTGTTGGTCCGATAGCCGCATCTACTTTTAACTGAAGAATATCATCGGCCCGGGTTTTCCCCAGTGTCAGAGCTGCCATAGGTTTATTGCGTTCTTCGGCATAGCGACAGAAGCGAAAGCCGGAAAACACCATTAATGATGATCCTATGATCAGCAATCCATCGGCCCGATCCAGTGCCTCTGAAACCCGGTTTACCCGCTCTCTGGGTACATTATCACCAAAGAATACGACATCAGGTTTAAGAATGCCGGAGCATTGCGGGCAGGCGGGAACTTTAAAATCAGAGAAGTTCACTTCCAGGTCGGCATCGCCATCAGGTGCCGTATCGGCGGAGTAACCGGTAAATTCAGGATTAAGCTGCGCACTCTGGTTATGAATCTGATCTCTTTTAGCTCTGTAATTACAGCTCATGCAGATGACTTCATCGGAGCGACCATGCAGATCAATTACATTCTGACTCCCTGCCTGCTGGTGCAGCCGGTCAACATTTTGTGTGACCAGGAGTTCAACATGCCCCATGGTTTCCAGCATAGCTAATGCGTTGTGTGCTGTATTCGGCTGAGCATCTCTGATAACAGGCCAGCCAATCAGGCTGCGTCCCCAATATCGCTGGCGAACCGACTCACTTTTCATAAAGTCGCCATGTTGTACAGGTTGTTTGCGTTTCCATTGGCCTTTCTGATCCCGGTAATCGGGAATACCGGAATCGGTGCTGATTCCGGCTCCGGTAAGAATTAACAGGCGAGGATGCTTCTGTATAAATTCAAACAATCGGTCATAAGACATGATGTTATCCGTTTTTGGTCCGATTAGAATTCATCCAGAGATGCAATAATGCGGTGATAGCTGTCAAAGCGTTCAGGGCTTATCTTACCTGCTTCAAGTGCCTCCCGAAGGGCGCAACCTGGTTCCTGGCGGTGAGTGCAATCACGGAACTTACAGCCTCCCAGCAGGCCATCGAACTCCCTGAAGCCTTCTGCGACTTGGCGTTCATCAATGTGCCAAAGGCCAAACTCACGAATCCCCGGCGAGTCGATCAGATCGCCTCCATCCGGTAAATGGAACAGCATGGCCGTGGTTGTGGTGTGCATGCCTTTGCGGGTTTGCTCTGAGAGCTCACCAACACGCAAATTGATGCCTGGTAGCAGAACATTCACCAGAGAAGATTTGCCCACACCGGATTGGCCGACAAAAACACTGACGCGATTATCCAGTAATTGGTTCAGCACCGTCAGACCATCTTCATCGACGGTGGATGCCGTCAGTACCTTATAACCGATATTCTGATAGCGCTCTGCCATTTCCAGCAGGCGAGGTGCATTGTCAGCATTTAAAAGATCAGTTTTATTTAACAGCAAAACCGGCTCAATACCGGTGCTTTCAGCGGCGACAATATAGCGGTCGATCAGGTTCGCATGGGCATAAGGCTCAGGGGCAAAAACGATCACAATGTAATCGATATTCGCTGCTACGGGTTTCAGCTGACCGCGAGTATCCGGCCGCATCAGAGCATTTTCGCGCTCAAGGCGCGCCACGACAACACCATCACCATCTGGGCCGGGCCGCCAGACAACTTTATCACCCGTTACCAGTGCATCGATATTGGCACGCATGTAGCAGCGGTGAACCTTCCCCTGATACTGCTTGTCATGGTCTGCGCTGGTTGTGCCTTCGACATCAACCTGACGGCCATAATGAGCGATGATCTGGCCTTCCTGTTCCGTACCAAGCTCTCCGGCGCTCAGCTTCTCATCAATCTCCTGATCTTTACGACTGACCCGGGATGCCCGCTCTTTTTGAATTTTCTCAACACGCCATTGCTGACGGCGATTTAATTTACGTTTGCTCATGGATGTGGGTTATCACTATTTGATAAGGCGCTGCTGAATGAGATTCTGATTCTAACATAATCGACAAAAACCCCCTTATTTTTAGCCTAAGCTAAAAACCGCTACCGAAAGTATGTTAACTGGTGGCGGGCCCTTCCGACGAAGGATAAGGATTAACACTGAAAATAATAGGCGCAACATTGGGTTTGTCTGATAAATATCCTTATACTTTGCAGCAACATAAACATTAACGCTAAATTGACTAATATTCTCTCTGATCGACAAGCCAGAATCAGGCACAGCCTGTGGTGATCGCTGTCGGTTAACTGTTAAGAGAAAGGAGCCCCGGGCACTATGGCACAGGCAGCAGAATCGAAAAAAAAGAGTAATCTGATCTGGATCGATCTGGAGATGACGGGCCTTGAGCCAGAGCGCGATACCATTATTGAGATCGCCACCGTTGTTACCGATCCTGAATTAAATATCATCGCCGAAGGCCCGACTTTTGCGATTGCTAAACCAAAGGCTGTCATGGATGAAATGGGTGAGTGGTGTACTAAGCAGCACGGCTCTTCAGGGCTTACTCAGCGAGTGCTTGAAAGTACAACCAGCATGCAGGAAGCAGAGCAGAAAACGATAGAGTTTTTGCTGCAGTATGTTGAGCCGGGTGAGTCGCCAATGTGTGGTAACAGTATCCAGCAGGATCGCCGTTTTCTTGTCAAAGAGATGCCGCGTCTGGAGAGGTTGTTTAACTACCGGCATCTGGATGTGAGTTCTTTGAAAGTTCTCGCGAAGAACTGGTATCCGGAGGTGGCAAAAAGTGTTCAGAAAGGTGGTTCTCATTTGGCAATGGATGATATCAAAGACTCCATCAATGAGCTTAAGCATTACCGTGAGCATATGCTGAAATAAGCAGTTCAGTAGAGATTAAGGCAAAAGGCGCATTCTTATGCGCCTTTTTACTTTATGCCATATCTGAATATGATAGGCAGTACTTAGATTGCCGCGCCGTTAACGCTAACCTGAACATCAATGTTGCCCCGGATTGCATTGGAGTATGGGCAAACCTGATGGGCGGCGCGTACCAGATTCAGAGCTGTTTCCTGCTCGAGGTCCAGTGTTACCAGCAGCGCAACGGCCAGGGCAAAACCTCCACCATTATTCGGGCCTATACCAACTTCAGCGGTGACAGGCGCTTCGTTTAGTTTCACTTTGGCTTCGCGGGCAACATGCAGAACTGCATTTGAAAAGCAGGCGGCATAACCGGCAGCAAAGAGCTGTTCCGGGTTAGTCGCATTGCCGGCGCCGCCCATCTCTTTCGGGTAGGTCAGGCTGACCTCCAGTAAACCATCATCTGTTTTCACCTGGCCATTACGACCAGCAGATGCTGTTGCTGATGTGTTGTAGATTGTTTGCATGGGATGAACTCCTGATTATTTTGATGAAATTAAGTTGTGCACAATTTAATTGCTAGCAACTATATTTCGACCATAGGGTTGTTTGCAAGTATATTGTGCGCAATTTAATTGATCGGTTTGAGGCTATTTATATGTCATCAGTTGATAATTCAGAGGCAAACAGCAGTTTACTTAAGCTGGATAATCAGCTCTGTTTTTCTCTTTATAGTGCGACAAATGCCATCACCCGGGCTTATCGCCCCTTATTGGATGCACTGGACCTGACCTATCTGCAATACATGGCGATGATGGTACTTTGGGAAGAGCAGAAGGTCAGCGTGAAACGATTGGGTGAGCGCCTGCATCTGGATTCTGGTACGTTAACGCCGCTACTGAAAAGACTGGAAGCAAAGACCCTGATTGTCCGGGGCCGCAGCCCCGATGATGAGCGGGTGCGTGTGATCACTCTGACGGATGCGGGGCAGTTGCTTAAGGTTCGGGCCGAGACGGTACCGGAGCAGGTTATTTGCCAGACTTGTATGCCGCTTGATGAGCTGACGCAGATGAAATACTTATGTGATCAGCTGCTGAAAAACCTTACTAGCTGATTGTGTTCAGTGCTTCCAGTTTTAGCAGAGATCATTACAATGGCGCCTTGTTAATATACCTGATTAAAACCATAGGTTTTTCATGGGTACTTTCTGATCAATATAATGCGGCGGATTTACGATTCGTTTAGCAGGAGAAATCGATGATTACTGTTTGTGCGCTCTATAAGTTTGTTCGTCTCGACCACTTTGAGTCCCTGCGTGAACCTCTGCATCAGGTGATGCTGGATCATGGGGTAAAAGGTACTCTGCTACTGGCTGCTGAAGGTATTAACGGTACGATTGCCGGGCCGGCAGACGGTATCAAAGCAGTTCTGAACTGGCTGGCGCAGCAACCTGACCTGGCCGATATTGTCACTAAAGAATCCTTCCATGAGGAAAACCCGTTCAACCGCACCAAGGTGAAGCTGAAGAAAGAGATTGTCACCATGGGCGTTGAGGGTATCGATCCTCGCCATGTAGTGGGTACTTACGTTCAGCCGAAAGACTGGAACGCCCTGATCTCAGATCCTGAGGTACTACTGGTGGATACCCGTAACGACTACGAGGTTGAGATCGGAACGTTTAAAGATGCACTGAATCCAGATACTGAGACCTTCCGCGAGTTTCCGGATTATGTCAAAGAGAACCTGGATCCGGCCAAGCACAAGAAAGTCGCCATGTTTTGTACCGGTGGTATTCGCTGCGAAAAATCTACGGCCTATATGAAAGAGCAGGGCTTTGATGAGGTCTATCATCTGGAAGGCGGTATTTTGAAATATCTGGAAGAGGTGCCGGAAGAAGCGTCACTTTGGCAGGGCGAGTGCTATGTTTTTGACGGGCGCGTATCGGTGAATCATCAGCTGGAGAAAGGCCTGTATGATATGTGTAATGCCTGCCGTTTGCCGATTACCGAAGAAGACAAAGCGTCGGATAAATATGAGGCCGGTGTCAGCTGTCCGAAATGTCACGGCACCCACACTGAAGAGCAGCTGAAGCGTTTTCGTGATCGCGAAAAGCAGATTCAGCTGGCCCGTGTCCGTGGTATTGAACATGTGGGTGGCGAAGCCAAGACCCATGCGGAACTGAACCGTGAACTGAAGCAAAAGCAAAAACAGCAGCAGAAAGAGAAGCAGGCCAAACAGGCAGCCGCTAAATAAGCGGCTACCTGCTAACGGATCGCAAAGCCCTAGCTCTGTGTGAGCAGGTTTTTTTTCAGATTGGCGCGTGCTTCTAGAACGGCATCGCGCTTGAAGCAGCCTTCTAAGTGATCGTTCACTAAGCCCATCGCCTGCATAAAGGCATAGCAGGTTGTTGGCCCGACAAATTTCCAGCCTCGCTTTTTCAGATCTTTGCTGAGTTGTTTTGAAAGTTCTGTTTGGGCGATGGGGCTGATGCTTGCGTAATCTGCCTGCGCAGGCCGCTGCTCAGGGCTGGCCTCGTAATGCCAAAAATAAGCCGCCAGGGAGCCAAATTCCTTCTGCAGCTCAATTGCCCGTTTCGCATTATTGATGGTCGCTTCGATCTTACCCTTGTGCCGGATAATCCCTGCGTCTAGCAGTAAGTTATCCACATCCTGCACCGTGAATTGCGCGACCTTATGAAAATCAAAACCTGCAAACGCGGCCCGAAAATTCTCCCGTTTACGCAGAATGGTGATCCAGCTTAGCCCTGCCTGAAAGCCTTCCAGACAGATCTTTTCAAACAAACGAATATCATCTGTAACTGGAAAACCCCATTCGGTATCGTGGTAGTTGCGGTACAGCTCATCATTTTCACCGCACCACCAACAGCGTTTAACACCGTGAGTATCTGTTATAAGCCCTGCGTCTGCCATCCGGAACCCTCTGTCGTCATTAGTCTGGCAAGAGAATGCATTGGAACAAAATAATTATCTACAGAGAAAGAGACTTTGTTTGCCGGTATCGGAAAACCGTTGGGCGGATAAGCGCTCACCTTTGTTCAAATAAGAGCAAAGGTGAGTGGTTAGCTTTAAACCGCGAGCACAACTCCTGTCAGAGCGATCAGGCCGCCGGCAATCTCGGCACGGAAGGCTTTCACTTTCTGGATCAGACCGATACCCGTCAGATGCAGTGCCATTGTAGCCACGCTAAAGCCCAGCAGGTAAGTGCTTAGCAGTGCACCGGATGGAAGCTCTGCGCCGTGAGCGGCCCCATGGAAAATAGCCATTGCTGCAACCAGCAGGGAACTTACTGGAGTGCTGAAGCGAGCCGAAAATGCCACCAGCAGGCCTGCAATAATCACAGATGCGCTGATACCGGCTTCCACGAACGGGAACTGTACACCTGCTGCTGCCACAACAGCAGCTAGCAGCATCATGCCCACAAAGGTTACGGGCAGTTGCCAGCGGGCGTTACCCCCCATTTTTGCGGCCCAGATACCCACCGCTAGCATCGCCAGCAGGTGATCGAGCCCCAGCAGCGGGTGCGTTAAACCGGCCATCAGGCCGGAAACCTCGTGGCCGGTGTGGGCCATGGCTGAGGTTGGTAGCAGGCTGGCGCCCATCAGTAGTGCTTTGGAAAGTGTTGTCTTCTTCATCCTGATTGTCCTTTTGAAACAAAAATACGTTGGCGTTGTTCGGGTTCGTCATCGGGTTTTCTATTACCCGGCGTGTTAAACCACGGCTTCAGCGGGTGGAATCGCTTTTGATTCCAGCATGCCTTCGGTAACGATAAACTGAATGATCTGATCCAATCCCTGAGCCTGCTTCAGGTTAGAGAAAACAAAGGGACGGTCACCGCGCATCCGTTTTGCGTCCCGGTCCATCACCTCAAGTGATGCCCCCACAATTGGTGCCAGGTCGGTTTTGTTGATAATCAGCAGGTCAGATTTGGTGATCCCAGGGCCACCTTTACGGGGGATTTTGTCACCTGCAGATACATCGATCACATAGATGGTCAGGTCGGAGAGTTCAGGGCTAAAGGTGGCGCTCAGGTTATCACCACCGCTCTCCACAAAGACCACATCCAGTGCACCGTGGCGCTCAACCAGCTGGTCGATGGCCGCCAGGTTCATGGAGGCATCCTCACGAATGGCGGTATGGGGGCAGCCACCGGTTTCCACACCCAGAATCCGATCAGCATTCAGGGCTTTATGCTCGGTGAGAAATTTCGCATCCTCTTTGGTGTAAATATCGTTGGTTACTACAGCGATCTCATAGTGATCCCGCAGTGCGGCACAGAGCGAGCGTAGCAGGGCCGTTTTACCGGAGCCCACCGGGCCGCCAACGCCGACCCGCAGTGTCTGTTTTGGTTTTGTCATGACGTATCCTCGTGCTTAATTTCTTATCGTGAGACGCTTTCCGGGCTGATAGTGAACAAGGATCAGGAGCGGAAGAGTCGTGAATACATATGTTCATGTTGTGAGCTGGCGATGGCTAAAGCGGGTAAGCCTGCGCCAATCTCCTCTTCAGCAATAAGTTCTGCCTGTTCGATGGCGGTCTCCAGCTCCGGTTGTAGGGCGACCAGCAGCTGTTGTGCCTGCGTCTGCCCCAGAGGCACCAGTTTAGTCGCTGCCGCGATCTGGTTTTCCAGCCAGGACCAAAGAAAGCCATTGGCTGCTGCCCGGTAGGGGATCTGCCACAGCGATGCCGCTAAAGCGAACAAACCGATAAAGCTTACCGGCTCACCTTTGCTGAAGGGCTGGGACATCTGCAGACTGTTCATCAGGCGCATCAGGGCTTCGCCCATGGCGGTATCGGTCAGGGTCAGTTCATGGGTTTCCCGGCAGGCCAGTGTCAGCTCATTAATGCGCTTCAACTCTTTGATATACTTCGAATCGGGCCAGTTCTCTTGGGCACAGGCTTGCATTGAGAGCCGCAGCAAAGGAAGATCAGTACCGGAAAGGCTCAGATGTAGCTGTTCCCGCACCCAGTGTTCCACTTGATCGGCCTTGCGAATCCAGCCCGCTTCAATGGCGTATTCCATGCCGTGGGAGAAGGCGTAGCCACCCACCGGCAGACTGACCGAAGCCAGATGCATCAGGCGCACCAGACTCAGACCGGTCAGAGCTGGCGCTATTGGTTCAGAGACGTTAACCGGCTCAGTGTTCATGGGAATGCTCGTGGCTGTGCGAGTGTTCTTGGCTATGTCCATGATCATGACTGTGCGAATGGTCGTGGCTGTGTCCATGATCATGGCCGTGGGAATGTCCGCCCAGACCCTTGAAGTAGGCACCATTCTCCGGCACAAACACCGCTTCGGTATGCACGATGGTTAACTCCAGCAGTTCCAGCATCTCTTCCAGCACATGATCCGGTGTAATGCGCAGCAAGCGCTCCCCCACCTGTAATTTCACATGACGGTTGCCCAGGTGGTAACAGGCGCGGGCAAAGGTGTGCCAGTCATCACAGCGGGCTTCGGTTACCGGCTCGACCGCTCCTTCCACCTGCACAATTTTGCCGCAGTGGGATTTCAGATACTCACCCACCTGAAGTGCTGTGCCCCGTTCCAGAAACACCCGAACCTCTTCGCCGTCGGTACTGGTGAGACGAAGGCGACCACGATCCCGTTGTTCGTGATTCAGGGTCACCGTAGCGTAAATCGGGCCTGCTTTTTCGGTGCCCAGGCGTTCGTAAATCTCAAGCATCTTGGTGCTCCTTTAAGAATTTTCCGGGCGGCATCAGAACAGGTTAAAGCGCTGAGCTAATGGCAGCTCCGTTGCTGGCTCACAGGTCAGCTGTTCACCGTCGGCACGTACCTCATAGGTTTGTGGATCAACGGTGATATCCGGCTGCCAGTTGTTCAGTACCATGTCATTTTTACTGATGTTGCGGGTGTTGCCACAGGCCACCAGTTCACGGTTAAGCCCCAGCTTCTCTTTCAGGCCGTTATCAAGAGCCGCTTTGGAAACAAAGGTGACCGAGGTTTGGCTGGCGGCTTTGCCGTGGGCGCCAAACATCGGGCGATAGTGCACCGGCTGGGGTGTCGGAATGGAAGCGTTCGGGTCACCCATAGGGGCGGCTGCGATCATGCCGCCTTTGATAATCATCGAGGGCTTAGTGGCGAAAAAGGCCGGTTTCCAGAGCACCAGATCCGCCAGCTTGCCCGGCTCAATGGAACCCACTTCATGGGAGACACCGTGTGTGATCGCTGGGTTGATGGTGTATTTGGCGATATAGCGACGGGCGCGGTAGTTATCGCAACCGACTTCCTGGTCTTCCGGCAAGAGACCAAACTGGGTTTTCATCTTATGAGCCGTTTGCCAAGTGCGGGTGACAACCTCTCCGACACGCCCCATCGCCTGGGAGTCAGAGGAGATCATGGAGAAGGCACCGCGATCATGGAAAATATCTTCAGCAGCAATGGTTTCCTTGCGGATACGGGAATCGGCAAACGCCACATCTTCAGGAATCGAGCTGTCGAGATGGTGACAAACCATCAGCATATCCAGATGCTCATCCACGGTATTAACCGTGTAGGGCCGGGTCGGGTTAGTGGAGGAGGGCAGTACATTGGGATAAGCACAGGCACGGATAATATCCGGTGCGTGGCCGCCGCCTGCTCCTTCGGTGTGATAGGTGTGGATCACGCGGCCTTTGAAGGCACCTAGAGTGTCATCAACAAAACCGGATTCATTCAGGGTATCGGTATGGATCGCCACCTGCACATCGTATTTCTCTGCCACCGTCAGACAGCAGTCGATGGATGCTGGAGTTGTCCCCCAGTCTTCATGCAGTTTCAGGCCACAGACACCGGCCTCCAACTGTTCTTCCAGTGCCTCTGGCTGTGAGGCGTTCCCCTTACCCAGAAAACCCAGGTTCATCGGCATATCGTCGGTACTCTGCAGCATTTTACCGATATACCAGGGCCCCGGTGTACAGGTGGTGGCATTGGTGCCGGTGGCGGGCCCGGTGCCGCCGCCGATCATGGTGGTTACACCACTCATCAGGGCTTCTTCGATCTGCTGCGGGCAGATAAAATGAATGTGAGCATCGATGCCTCCGGCGGTCAGGATAGAGCCTTCACCGGCGATCACCTCGGTACCCGGCCCGATCACGATATCCACGTTAGCCTGTACATCCGGGTTACCGGCTTTACCGATGCGCACAATACGTCCGCCTTTAATACCCACATCACCTTTAACGATGCCCCAGTGATCCAGAATCAGAGCATTGGTGATCACCAGGTCCATTGCGCCTTCGCTGCCGTCAGAAGGTTCATTCACCTGTTGGCTCTGACCCATGCCGTCGCGGATCACCTTGCCGCCGCCAAACTTCACCTCATCCCCATAAACGGTGAAATCTTTCTCTACCTGAATCCAGAGGTCGGTATCACCGAGCCTGACCTTGTCTCCCACCGTTGGGCCGAACATCTGGGCATAGGCGGTGCGATCCATGGTAACGGATGAGGTTTCACTGCTGGCATCGGTGCTGCTGTGATTTTCAAGGGGGCCCATCACGTCACCGCGGAATCCATAAATGGTTTTGCTGCCGGCAAACTCCACCAGTTGAACGTCACGACCCTGACCGGGTTCAAAACGTACAGCGGTGCCTGAGGCGATATTCAGGTGAAAGCCTTTGGCGGCCTCGCGATCAAAACTCAGTGCCGGATTGGTTTCCGAAAAATGGTAGTGGGAGCCCACCTGAATCGGCCGGTCACCGGTATTTGCCACCCGAAGGGTAATCACTTTGCGGCCTTCGTTGAGGGTGATCTGTCCTTTTGCAGCCTGGACTTCACCGGGAATAAAGAGGTCAGACGTATGGGAATCCTTAGCGGTCATGATGATCTCTCCTTAGCAGATAGGCTGGTGAACAGTGACAAGCTTGGTGCCGTCGGGGAAGGTGGCTTCTACCTGAACCTCATGGATCAGTTCCGGTACGCCCTCCATCACCTGATCGGCATTCAGCAGGGTTTTGCCGTAGCTCATTAGCTCGGCTACGGTTTTACCGTCCCGGGCTCCCTCGATAATCTCCATGGTGATAAAGGCGATGGCCTCGGGATAATTCAGCTTCAGCCCCCGATTCAGGCGACGCTCAGCCAGCAGGGCTGCAGTAAAGATCAACAGCTTATCTTTCTCTCTTGGCAGTAGTTCCATAGTGACCTCTTGCAATTTGACTCTGGATAGACAGGTAATTTTGTTATTCGCCTAAGGCGCTATTTGGCCGAAAGCTTAAATTCAGGTGGCCCATATCCTCGGTTCACAGGCGCTCCGATTGAGCAGTTCAGGGCGAATCTGTCGCCAGCATTCGATAAAGAGTTTGCGGGCTTTTTCCGAGCAGCGGCCCAGATATCGCACCATCAGAAAGCCGTGATTCAGGGTGACACCCGCGAGAAAATCATCATCCAGGGCTTTGTGCTGTGCGCAGCACTCACGCAAACGGTGAATCAGGTTCTCCAGCCGGGTTTCATCATCGTCTATCGCAACGTCAAAAGAGGGTGCGTCGAACGGCCCGGCTACCATCATGGAGGTGATCGGGTAACCCCTCAGACCTGCCAGACTTTGCAGCATGCCGTTATTCTGCTGATCGCCATCCACCACCAGGCGCTCCCTCAGACAGAGTTTGCCATCGCGAAAAATCTGCAGGTTTTGCTTCATCAGACTGCCGGGGGAGAAGGGTTGTTGGCAGGCGGGCAGGCCCAGGCTGGTGATCTCCCAGCCGATATAGCGGGCGCTGCCGCTCAGATGAACCTGGGTATCCAGCTGCGTTTGGGCTCCGGGGTAGATAATGCCTTCCAGTGGCAGCCATTCGAGGGTGGCATTATCCGCCAGATCAAAGCGTAATATCTGATGCTGCAGGCTTTTATCGGCCCGGGCTTTATAGACCCGACCGGCTCCCGGCGTGGTGATAAGTGTTGAGGCGTGCTCGTCCACATCGGCAGAAATGGTCAGGGTATCGCCTGATACCATGCCTCCCGGTGGATGCAGCAGATAGAGATGCGCCAGGTTGCGCCCTTCCGGGTAAAAGGGTTTCTGCACATATAGCGGGCCCTTATGCTCACAACCTTTCAGTACTGATCCACGGGGTGTACGAGCCAGTTTAAGCATCAGTCGGGCTTCCCAATGGGAAGCCTGTTTCTGTGTTGTGATTACGGGCTGGTTCATAAGGTGCCTGCTTTATGGTTGCACTATTATGGTGCTTTTTTATTATGGATAGATTTCTTGGTGCGCTGTTTTTGTTCTATAACTATCTGTTTTTATTGATTTTTATATTTTTAAAGCGCGTTGATAGCCGTTTGTTGTTACCTATTGATGCAATAATGCGGCCAAAAGTGAAGACACTCTAAAGCCGCGCTAAGCTTTGAACCTTCTATGTCCTAAACCGCCAGATACTGTCGGATCAGTTCATCATTGAGATTGGCCATTTTGTCGCTGGCGACGACACGACCTTTTTCCATCAGACGAAACTCTTTGCCCACCCGGCGGGCAAAGCCCAGTTTCTGCTCCACCAGAATCACGGTTAGTCCCTCCTCTTCATTGAGCTTGAGGATCACATCACCGATCTGTTTAACGATATTGGGCTGAATCCCTTCGTTGGGCTCATCCAGAATCAGCACCTTGGGTTCCAGCACCAATGCGCGGCCTATGGCCAGCTGCTGCTGTTGGCCTCCGGACAGGTCGCCACCGCGGCGGTGCAGCATCTCTTTCAGCACCGGGAACAGTTCGAAGATCTTTTCCGGTATCTCCCCTGTGCTATCGCCGGTTCGGCTTTTACGCACCGGCAGGCCGATACGCAGGTTCTCTTCCACGGTGAGCATGGGGAAAATATCCCGTCCCTGTGGTACATAACCGATGCCGCCGGGGGCACGGTTTTCAGCGCTTTGGGTGTGCAAGGGCTTGCCATCCAGCAGAATTTCGCCACTTGAGATCGGTAACAGTCCCATCAGGCATTTCAGCAGAGTGGTTTTGCCAACACCGTTACGACCCATAATGCAGGTGCAGGAGCCAGCTTCGATATCCAGGTTCAGATCCCACAGAATCTGGGTTCCACCATAGAGCTGGTTAACGTTATTAATGGCGATCATGCTTCTTCCCCCAGATAAACTTCGATCACATCTTTGTTGCTCTGTATCTGATCCATGGTGCCTTCGGCCAGTACCGACCCCTGATGCAGTACGGTGACGGTACGGGCGATACTGCGCACAAATTCCATATCATGCTCCACCACAATAACGGTGTGCTTACCCGCCAGAGACTGGAGCAGCTCCGCGGTTCGTTCGGTCTCTTCTGCGGTCATACCCGCGACAGGTTCGTCGATCAGCAGCAGACGGGGCTCAGCCATGAGCAGCATGCCGATCTCCAGCCACTGTTTCTGGCCGTGGGAGAGTGAACCGGCTGCCATAAAGCGCTGTTCTTTCAGGCCGATAATTCCCAACACATGATCGATACGGTCGATCTCGCTGGGGGTGAGCTTAGCCATCAGAACCGATAGGACGCGTTTGCTGGTCTTTAAAGACAGCTCAAGGTTGTCGAATACCGTATGGGCCTCAAACACCGTAGGCTTCTGAAACTTACGTCCGATCCCCAGTTCTGCAATGGCCGGTTCCTGGTGTTCCAGCAGGTTGTGGTTCTGGCCAAAATAGACACTGCCTGAATCCGGTGTCGTTTTACCGGTAATGACATCCATCAGAGTGGTTTTCCCCGCTCCATTAGCGCCGATCAGGCAGCGTAGCTCGCCATCATTGATGTACAGGTTGAGATTATTCAGTGCTTTAAAGCCATCAAAACTCAGGTTGAGATCTTCCACATAGAGAATCATTTGATGGGAGACATCGATGTTTTTTTGACGTGGCATCAGGAAGGGCCAGACCTGATCGCGCCGCATCAGCTCTTTGCCACTCTCTTTTAGTTGGGTCAGGTTGCTCATGGCTGAACCTCCTCAGGCTGATGGTTTGTATTAGACGCATGCTGTTTTGACGGTTGGTTGCTGCTTATGACACGTTGCTTAAATTGGTCATAAACACCCACCAGCCCTTTCGGCAGATACAGGGTAACCAGTACAAAGAGCGCACCGAGGGCAAACAGCCAGCCGTCCGGCATGATGGCGGTGAAGCGGGTTTTGGCGTAGTTCACCAGCAGGGCACCGATAATGGCACCGATCAGCGTGCCGCGACCACCAACGGCAACCCAGATCACGATCTCGATGGAGTTGATGGGAGAGAACTCGCCGGGGTTGATAATGCCTACCTGAGGCACATACAGCGCCCCGGCAATGGCTGCGATCACCGCCGAATAGACAAACAACCACACCTTATAGGTGTCGGTGCGATAACCCAGAAAGCGGGCACGAGCTTCTCCGTCCCGAATGGCAACGACGACCTTACCGAGGCGGGATTTCATGATCCAGCTGCTGGTGATAAAAGTCAGGGCGAGAAGCACGGCGGTGGTGATAAACAGGCCGATGCGGGTGCTGTCCGCCTGCAGATCGAAACCCAGCAGATCTTTAAAGTCCGTCAGGCCGTTGTTACCGCCAAAACCCATCTCATTACGAAAGAATGCCAGCATCAGCGCATAGGTTAGTGCCTGGGTCATGATGGAAAGGTAAACCCCGGTCACCCGTGAACGGAACGCGAGCCAACCAAAGATATAGGCCAGAACACCGGGCACCAGTAACGTTATCAGCATGGCAAACCAGAACTGATCCATGCCCAGCCAGAACCAAGGTAGCTCTTGCCAGTCGAGAAACACCATAAAATCCGGCAGTTCTGGGTGACCGTACACACCGCGGTCACCAATTTGGCGCATCAGGTACATACCCATGCCGTAGCCGCCTAGGGCGAAGAAAGCACCGTGCCCCAAACTCAGAATGCCGCAATAACCCCAGATTACATCCACCGCCAGAGCCAGCATGGCGTAACTGAGGTATTTACCCAGCAGTGTGATGCTGTAGGTGCTGACATGCAGCGCCGAGGACTCTGGCAACAACAGGTTAGACGCGGAGGCCAGAGCTGTGACGACAAACAGAATGATGACAAAAGGAGCGACACGGCCACCAGGTTGCCCTCGGTCTTTAAATAGAGGATTAAACAGGGATTGCATCATCGTTGAGGTACTCATTCTGCAGCCCTCCCTTTTTGCGGGAAGAGGCCTTTAGGGCGCTTCTGAATAAAGAGGATGATAAAGACCAGAACCAGAATACTGGCCAGAACCGCACCGGTAACCGGCTCCAGGAACTTATTGGCGATACCCAGTGAGAAAGCCGCTACCAGGGTACCGAGAAGATTGCCGACACCACCAAACACCACCACCATAAAAGAGTCGATGATGTAAGCCTGTCCTAGATTCGGACCGACATTGGTTAGTTGGCTGAGGGCTACACCGGCGATTCCGGCGATTCCGGAACCCAGACCAAAGGTCATAGCATCAACCCGGGCGGAACGAACGCCCATGGCCCGGGCCATATTGCGGTTCTGGGAAACCGCCCGCACATTCAGACCCAGATTGGTTTTTTTCAGAATCAGCTGTAGCAGAAAGAAAACGATCAGGGCGAAGGCCAGAATATAAAGCCGGTTCAGCGTCAGAGAGAGCACAGGGTTGATTTCCAGTGAGCCACTCATCCACTCCGGCGATGCTACCTGCCGATTCAGGGGGGAGAAGATGGTACGAACCAGTTGCTGTAAAATCAGACTGATACCAAAGGTTGCCAGCAGGGTTTCCAGTGGACGGCCATGGAGATGCCGAATAACGCCACGCTCAATTGCGATACCCATCAGGCCCGAAACTACGAAGGCGGCAGGAAGTGCAACCCATAGCGAGTACTCAATATGATTCGGCATCAGCAGCTGAACCACATAGGTGGTGTAAGCCCCCAGCATAATCATCTCACCGTGGGCCATATTGATGACCCCCATCACACCGAAGGTGATAGCCAGACCGATCGCAGCCAGCAGTAGAACCGAGCCCAGGCTCAGGCCGAAAAACAGTTGATCGATAAAGGCGTAAAACTCGATTTTG
The DNA here is from genome assembly GCF_048265165.1 of Oceanospirillum sp. Classification (GTDB taxonomy): domain Bacteria; phylum Pseudomonadota; class Gammaproteobacteria; order Pseudomonadales; family Halomonadaceae; genus Oceanospirillum. Next base: position 23,042 of record NZ_JBLXCD010000007.1, read on the forward strand.
TCTTCAATGCTCACCAGAGCTTTTGCCGCCGCTGCGCTGACACTTTTATGATAATCAACGTGCTCCGGTGACATGGTGGCATAGCGGTTCAGCAGATTGCGGACATCATTTTCCAGACTACCTTCCAGAGTTTTGATGGCGTTCAGTTTATCCACAGCCTCAGGTGCACTGCTCAGCTTGTGGATCGCCAGCGCCAGATCCATCATCGCTTTAACACTTATGTTTTCTTCAACAAGGCGGCGCTCGCTGATCATGGAAACTGTGTCGGCATCCAGGTCAGCCAACAGGCTGCGTACGGCACTTTCCCGCACAGAGGCCGAATCTGATGCCAGCTGCAAACGGGCAATCGCCCCTCTGAGGTAGCTGCGAAGTCTGTTGTTGACCCGAATCTTTTTGATGGCTCTTTTATTCAGCGCAGGAATCACCTCGCCATTGAGCATGCGGACAAATTGACTTTCTCCGTTCAGCTCATTAACAGCAATCACCTGTCGGTCTGCTTTAATGTAGTAGAGATCACCGCCGAGCATCGCCTGAAAAATCGGCAGCACGCGGTCGGAGCCTGTGGCTTCAAGTTGTTCCAGCACAGGGATCGCCTTGGTCAGGCTCTTTTCGGTCAGTTCAGCCAGCAAAGGCTTAACCGTGGCAGAGCTGGCCTGAGCGGATTGGGTCAGGCCAAAACTCAGACAGACGCTGAGCAAAGCACAAAGGGTGAGAAATCGTTTCACAACAGGACTCCAGAAAAACGGCGGTCACTTTTCCTTATTGCCTTAGGTTTTCCTGCTGGTTCATCGGTGTTCGGGAAACGATGAAGGGTAGAGGAAAGGCTGAAAAATGACCGCGAAAAGCCTGAAATCCTTGTGAAGAGCAAGGATCTCAGGAGCTACCGCAGCACTGCTCCTAAGGAGCAGTCAGTGAGGAGAGGGTTAGTAGTTCTGACCGGAGCAGGTACGGGTCACAACGTTGTAGTTGCCGCAGGAGATCGGTGCCGTCCAGTCCGAGATCAGATCTTTGGAACCCGGCAGGAAGTCAGACCAAGCGTCACCAGGTACAACCCCTTCGGTCTCCCAAACGACTTCAAACTGGCCGTTATCCTGAATTTCACCGATCAGAACCGGTTTGCTCAGGTGGTGGTTTTTGTTCATCTTGGCAGTACCACCGGTCAGGTTAGCTGTTGTCTGGCCGATCATCGCCTGCTCGACAGAATCAACATCTGTGGTGCCTGCTTTCTGTACTGCCTGAGTCCACATTTTGAAGCCAATATAGGTCGCTTCCATCGGATCATTGGTGACTCGTTTGTTATCACCGATAAAGGCTTTCCATTTTTTAATAAAGGCTTCGTTCGCTTCGGTATCCACGCTTTGGAAATAGTTCCAGGCGGCCAGGTGGCCAACAAGCGGTTTGGTATCGATACCGGAAAGCTCTTCTTCACCGACGGAGAAGGCGACAACCGGGATATCTTCAGAGGAGATGCCCTGGTTGCCCAGTTCTTTGTAGAAAGGCACGTTGGCATCGCCGTTGATGGTGGAAACCACCGCGGTCTTTTTACCCATGCTGCCGAACTTGCTGATATCGGAAACAATGGACTGCCAGTCGGAGTGACCAAAAGGTGTGTAGTTCACCATAATGTCTTTTTCGGCCACACCTTTAGATTTCAGGTAGGCTTCCAGGATTTTGTTGGTGGTACGGGGATAAACATAGTCGGTACCCGCCAGTACCCAGCGTTCCACTTCCAGCTCATCCATCAGATAGTCCACCGCTGGAATCGCCTGTTGGTTTGGCGCCGCGCCGGTGTAGAAAACGTTTTTGGAAGATTCTTCGCCTTCATACTGAACCGGATAGAACATCAGGCCGTTCAGTTCTTCAAGAACCGGCAGAGCGGATTTACGGGAAACAGAGGTCCAGCTGCCGAAGATTACATCAACCTTCTCTTTGGTCAGCAGCTCACGGGCTTTTTCAGCAAACAGCGGCCAATTAGATGCCGGGTCAACCACGACGGCTTCCAGTTGTTTACCCAGTAGACCACCTTTTTTGTTTTGCTCTTCCACCATCATCAGAACGGTGTCTTTCAGTGTGGTTTCACTGATTGCCATCGTACCGGACAAAGAGTGCAGAACACCCACCTTAATGGTATCTGCTGCCAGTGCACCAAAACTCACCAGACTGGTTCCCATTGCCAGAGCAACACCTGCAACCATAGTTTTCATTTTCATGCTGTACCTTCCCGTGCCAATCAAAATGTTGGGATGCTTAAAAGCATCTTCTGAAGTTGATTCGATTATTGGCTAAGGCACACAGATGCGGTATGGGGAGGATGACGCACCGGGGTACGTCATTTGACGTAGTTGGCTTAAAGTGCCTCATCGGGGACATTAATGTACCTATGCGCCCTTAATGTGCACTTATAGGAACATTAAGCAGTTAAGTATTCAGCCCTCGGCGTGTGTCAGCTCTTTCAGTGCTACAGCGGCGGCTGAGGTTCGGTTTTCCACACCCAGTTTGGGGAAGATCTGCTCAAGGTGTTTGTTGACGGTTCTGGGACTCATCTCCAGAATTTCGCCGATATCGCGGTTGGTTTTGCCATTGGCGATCCAATAGAGCACTTCCGATTCCCGCTCTGTCAGCTGTAAGGCCTGTTTGAGCAGAGCAGCTCCGGTGGGGCGCTCACCGTCCAGTAGCTTGAGCAGGATATCGCCGTTGCTCTGATGGCTGACAAGGCGCACGGTCAGCTTGTAATCCAGATCGGTCAGGCGTAACTGATGATCCGGTTCCGGCTGATGGTTGAGCCAGTGATTAACCTGGGGTGTGAAGTGCTGCTGCAGCCAATGTTCATCGGCACGGGCTTTGGCCAAAAGGCCGTAAGACTGCGGTGTAGCCCACTGAATGGTGCCGCTTTTATTGACTGTCATCAGGTGCTGACCGGTGCTGTCCAGAGCGGACTGTGCGCTATTGGTCAGTCGGGCATTGGTCAGATGCACCTTCATCCGAGCGAGCAATTCATGGGGGTTGATCGGTTTCACCAGATAATCTACCCCTCCGGCTTCCAGCCCGCGTACGACATCATCGGTGTCGTTCAGGCCTGTCATAAAGATCACGGGAATAGCAGCCAGCTCTGGGTCTGTTTTGATCTGTCGGCAGGCTTCAAAGCCGTCCATGTGCGGCATGATGGCATCCATCAGAATCATATCCGGCTTCATCTTGCGGGCGATATTCAGCGCCTGACGACCCTCCAGAGCTACCAGTACATCCATGCCCGCATCTTCCAGTGCATCATTGATCAGGCTGAGGGCATCCGGCGAATCATCCACTACTAAGATGATATCACTGCGGCTTATGACGGATGATTCCTTTTGCAGGACCGGGAGAGTCATTGTTGAAGCTCCTTGTTATTGTTGTTGCTGTTGGGGGATTCCGGTCCACTCAGATCCTGGGTCAGTTTTGTCGCCAAGTCCGGAAAGCGGAAGCTATCCGCCAGCTGTTTGTAGTTGTCGTATTGGCTGGCGCTGATTTCACTGCGGAGTTGTTCCAAACACCGTTGAACGCCTTTTTTATAGCCCATCTCGGCAAAGGCTTTTAGTTCATGCAGTAGCGGATGATCACATAGAGGATTGCTCCCGGATTCGTCAGCAGCTGGCGGGACGGGCTGCGGTTGTTCAGATTTTTCTTGTGCCCCCTGTTCAGATTTTTTTAATTCTGGGCTCTGAATTTGAGCGTCTTCCGCCTGATAAACCCATTCCAGATCCAGCTGTTCACCGAGGCGTTTCAGCAGGACGCTGTTGCTGACGGGTTTCACCAGATAGTCGTTAAAGGCGGCTTTGTATTCCGGGCTGCGGTTATGTTCCTGAGCATCTGCCGACAGCATGACAATGGGCGATTGAATATTTTTCTGGCGCAACCGAGCGGCTAATTCCAGACCATTTATACCAGGCATGGAGATATCCAGCAGAAACAGGTCTGGGGTTCGGTTGCCGGGCAACTCTTCCAGAATACGCAGGCAGTTTTCACCATCATGGGCTTCAAGGATGATAAAGCCCAAGGGCTGCAGAAGATCTGACAGTAGCCCCCGTAAGACCGGGTCATCATCGACAATACAGAGGGTGCGCTGGTATCCGTCGTAGCCGATCAGTTGACGGTTATCCTGAACCGGTTCCGACCCTGAAAGGCTTTGCTCACTGATCCAAGGCAGCATCAGTGAAACCCGAAAACAGCTGCCTTTACCCGGTTCGCTCTTATGCTGCAGGTCGCCACCCATGATATCGGTGAGCAGACGAACGATAGTCAAGCCAAGTCCGGTTCCCGGTAGCTGAGCGGTATCGTAATTTCTGACCCGTTCGAAGGGATCAAATATCCGGCTCAGGTCCGATTCTGAGATGCCGGGCCCTGTGTCTTCAATGGAGAACTCCGCCACCTGATTCCGGTATCGGACCTCGAATACCACCTGACCACTCTGGGTATATTTCACCGCATTGGAGAGCAGGTTGATCAGAATCTGACGCAGGCGTTTTTCATCGGTAGAGACCCACTGGGGGAGCGGCCCCTGTATCCGGCAGTGAAAGCGGATGTTTTTCTGACTGGCCTGCATCTCAAACATGGCAGTGAGCTGGTCAATCAGTTGGGGCAGGTTCACCCGTCCCTTAAACAGATCCAGACGACCCGCTTCAATGCGGGATATATCCAGCAGTCCCTCAATCAGGTCGGTCAGGTATTGCCCGCTTCGCTGAATAATTGTTAGTCCGTTCTGGTGGCTTGCGGGAGTATTCGGTTTATCCGACAGAAGTTGGGCGTAACCCATAACCGACTGCAGCGGCGTTCTCAATTCATGGCTGATACCGGTCAGATAACGGCTTTTAGCGTCGTTGGCCCGCTCAGCCAGCTCTTTGGCCTGTTGCAGAGCCAGATCGGTTTCTTTGTGCGCGTCGATCTCCCGGGTAAGTTTCCGGGTCTGACGGTTAGATTCTTTCTGAGCAACCACCCGGCTTTCATGGGCCAGCAGGAAAAGCCAGGAGATAACCCCAGATGCGATCAGCAGGGTAAAGAAAAGTGTCCAGATTGTCTGGGTTAACAGCAGTGTTTCACCCAGTGTCTTAGGTGTCATCTGGCGATAAATAACAGCCAGCAAGGCTGCATTCATCAGGTTAACAGTCAATAGGATACCGACAAAACGCCCGAGTCGTGAGTTAATCTGCCGAACCAGTTTGCGGGGCAAAAACAGGGATAAAAAGTGAATCGCCTGTCGGGAAACCCTGGCGTGGGGTTTACAGCTGTCCATACAGCGCACATCCAAGGTGCAGCACAGGGAGCAGATCGGCAGGGCATAAGCGGGACAGTAACTCATATCTTCGTTTTCAAAATGGTTCTCGCAGACACCACACTGAAGCAGAGTGTGCCCATGAGGTTTACCGGCAGATGTTGTGTTGTCTGAGGGCGTTAGCATGAGTTCCGGTGATGTGCGGGCCAGATAGTACTTACCTCTGGTGATAAAGGCGATCAGAGGCGCAGAGATAAAGCAGGTCAGCAGGGTAATAAAGTGGCTCAGGCTCTGGCTAATGTCACCAAAAAAGCCAAGATAGCAGAGGATACCTGACAGCGTTGCCAGCATCATGGACCCGACGCCAACGGGATTGATATCGTAGAGATGGGCCCGTTTAAACTCTACATAGGAAGGGCTTAATCCAAGGGGCTTGTTGATCAGAAGATCGGCGGATAGGGAGCCCAGCCAAGCTACTGCTACAATAGCAAAAATGCCAAGAATCGCTTCCAGGGCCTGATAGATGCCCAGCTCCATCAGCAGTAGTGCGATGGTGACATTGAACACCAGCCAGACCACGCGACCGGGGTGTGAATGAGTCAGGCGGGAGAAGAAATTCGACCAGGCGATGGAGCCCGCATAGGCATTGGTGACGTTGATTTTCATCTGGGAGATGATCACCATTAGTGCCGCCAGCACTAATGACAAACCGTCGGAGTGGGTCAGGTAGTAAAAGACTTTCTGGTACATATAGGTCGGGTCGGTTGCCTGCTCAAAGCTGACCCCCCGGGTAATGGCGAGATAGGCGAGAAAGGAGCCCAGCAGCATCTTGATCACGCCGGTAAACACCCAGCCGGGACCTGCCATAATCAGCCAGAACCACCAGCGCTTTCGGTTTTCCCGTGTTTTCTCCGGCATAAACCTCAGGTAATCCACCTGTTCGCCAATCTGGGCTGCCATGGCAAAAAATACAGAGGCGGCAGCACCAAACATCAGAATATTGAATTCATCCAGAGGTGGTGCTGATGAAGGGTTATGCAGTTTGGCACTCTCACCGGCATAACTCATCCAGCCGGGCACGGCTCCTGATTCAAAGAGAACCACAACGACCAAAGCTGCGCACTGAAGCAGTAGCCATAGTCCCTGTGTGCCCACCTGAAACTTGCTGATGGCGGTGATGCCATGGGTGACGATGGGAATGACTGCAATGGCACAGATAAAGTAGCCCACCGCCAGAGGCACTCCCAACAGAGCATTCAGCGCTGAGGCGAGAATAACTGCTTCAATGGCAAAAAAGATAAAGGTAAACGAAGCGTAGATCAGCGACGTAATAGTGGAACCCAAATAACCAAAGCCTGCTCCCCGCGTCAGAAGGTCGATATCCAGGCCGTGCTTGGCACTGTAATAGGCGATGGGAAAGCCGGTGATAAAAAACAATAGGCACACCGACAGCATGGCGGTCAGGGTGTTGATAAAGCCATAATTTAACGTTACGGCAGCGGCGATGCCCTCAAGAGCCAGAAAAGCGGTAGCCCCAAGAGCGGTTTGGGCGACCCGCTCAATACTCATATTCCGGGCTGAACGTGCCGTGAAGCGTAGGGCAAAATCTTCTAAGGTCTGGTTCGCAACCCATTTGTTGTAATGGCGGCGTACCTTAAAAACTTTTTGGGATGCTGGCATGTCGGTATCGTCTGGGTTGCTTCGAATCGTCTGGGCTCACGGGTGGTTTTTGGGCCATGAACTTGAAATTGCACCTGTCAGGTGCATTACTCTGTTGGCTTGGTGGTTGCGCACTTTTTTAGGGCGTAGAAGTCCACTCCAATGGGGTATTTGCATCGGATACTGGCCTTGTTGAATCTCTGTCGCAGGAGTCATGCCAGATGGAGATGTGAGGGGAGTAAAAAAGGTCGTTAGTCCGGCAGCGAGGCTTTGTGTATTGCTAAAGCCCACTCGACATGCTCTTTGACCATTTCGGAGTCATCCTGTTGACGACTTATAAGGGCGGTAAGAACGTCAGATGTTGACGGCGCGTTGCCAAGGGCTACGGCGATATTGCGTAGCCAGCGCTCGTAACCGGCCCGGCGGATAGGAGTGCCTTCAGTTTTACTGAGGAAGGTTTCTTCATCCCACAGAAAGAGATCTACTAAGCCTGCGCTGTCGAGGCTGTGTCTGGGTGTGAAATCGGATTCCTGAGTGGGTTTGGTAAATCGATTCCAGGGGCAGACCAGCTGGCAATCATCGCAACCGAAGATACGGTTACCGATGCCGGGGCGGAGTGATTCAGGGATGGATCCTTTCAGCTCTATGGTCAGATAGGAGATACAGCGGCGACCATCAACAACTTTGTCGCCGACAATGGCCTGGGTGGGGCAGGCAACTTGACAGGCGTTGCAGGAGCCGCAGTGATCCTTTGGGTAGGCCGAGTCTTTAGGCAGATCCAGCTCGACCATGACCTCCCCCAGAAAAAAGAAAGAACCTGCCTTGGGGTGAATCACCATGGCGTTTTTGCCGACCCAGCCAAGGCCCGAGCGCATTGCCAGCGCCCGTTCCAGTACTGGAGCGCTGTCGACAAAAGCCCGGTATCCGTAGGGGCCGATTTCCGCTTCGATCTTTTTCGCCAGTTGCGTCAGGCGTTTGCGAATCAGTTTGTGATAATCACGCCCCAGGGCGTAGCGGGAGATATAGGCTTTCTCTCCCTGACTTAGCAACCGTGTGGTTTCCACATCGGCGGGCAGATAATCCATGCGGGCGGTGATCACCGTACGAGTGCCCTCCACCAATTCGTCCGGGCGGCTACGCTTTGTGCCGTGGCTCGCCATATAGTCCATCTCACCGTGATAACCGGCGTCCAGCCAGTCCTGCAGGTGCTGTTCATGTTCACCCAGATCCGGATCGGCAAAGCCAATCTGCTGAAAGCCGAGTTCACGGCCCCAGACTTTGATCTGCTCTCTGAGTTGCTGGCGCATTTGAGATGATAGCGCACTGCTTGTGGGCAATAATTTAAGGTCGGACTGAGAGGTTGGATCAGACATGAAGGAACCGTTTGGTGCTATCTGCAATGTGAGGCCTTATGAGCTTCCCCTGAGACAAATATCTTAAGATGAACCGGGAAACGACTATGGCAGAGATTGCGCTCAGGCTATAATTTAATCATTATTCAGGGCGTCTTTTTCGGCGCTAAGCTTAACGTATCCCCCCGGCAAAACAAGCCGGCACCCTGATATCGAAGAAACCGGAATTCTGACATCACAGAAATAAACCAGATGTTGGCGCTAATATCTGAAGCCATTCACCAACGTTACAGGAATATCGCTAAATGATCGTTTGGCCCTCCCATGAACGTCTATATCGTGCAGAACAGGTTCGTGAACTGGATCGTTTAACTATTGCTGCCGGAACCACGGGATTCGATCTGATGCAGCAAGCGGGGCGAACCGCTTTTCGTCATTTGACCCGCCAGTGGCCTGATACCCGCTCCATTACAGTGGTTTGTGGTGGAGGTAATAATGGTGGGGATGGCTATGTGATCGCAGCTCTGGCAAAGCGTACGATGCGGGTTCAGGTGTTGGCGGTAACGGACCCGAAAACCTTATCCGGTGAAGCTGAGGAGGCCTATCAGTGGGCGCTACAACGTGGTGTGGTGGTTACGCGCTGGCAGCCTGAATCAGTGATAACCGGCCAGGTGGTTGTTGATGCCCTGTTGGGTATTGGCCTGTCCGGCGAGGTTAAGGCACCTTTTGATACGGTCATTGACCAGATCAACAGCTCCGAAAAGCCAGTGTTGTCGGTGGATGTACCCTCCGGTCTGTGTGCGGATCGGGGAATTCCCCTGGGCTGTGCGGTTCAGGCGGATCTGACGGTAACTTTTATCGGCAAAAAAATTGGGCTTTGGACCGGAGAGGGGCCTGCTCTGGCGGGGATTCGTCGTTTTGAACCGCTTTTGGTGCCTGAGTTGGTGCGCGCACAGGTCAGCGAAACAGCGGAGATGATCTCTCAGGAAGATATTGCCCGCCTGATTAAACCCCGGCGCCGCACGGCCCATAAAGGTGATTGCGGACGTATTCTGTTGGTGGGTGGTGATCTGGGGTTTGCCGGTGCCATTATGTTAGCGTCACAGACTGCGGCCCGGTCCGGGGCCGGGTTGGTCAAGGTGATGACCCGTCCGGAGCATGTTACGGCACTGATCAGCCGTCAGCCAGAGTTGATGGTGAGTGGTTTAACGTCAATGCACCAACTGGATGAGTGGCTTGAGTGGTGTGATGTGGTTGTGCTGGGCCCAGGTCTTGGTCAGGGAGGCTGGGGGCAGCAGCTGTGGCAAAAAGCGATGTTGGCGACATGTGCCAAAATTATCGATGCAGATGCTCTGAATCTGATGGCAACTAAACCGGCTTTTATGCAGCAACTGTCTGACAGCGCTAAAAACTGGGTGCTGACACCTCATCCCGGTGAGGCTGCCCGCCTTCTGGAGTGTTCTGTGGCTGAGATTGAACAGGATCGACCGGGTGCCGTGCGAAGAATTCAGCAAAAATTTGGCGGGTCTGTTCTGTTAAAGGGTGCGGGTACTCTGATCTTTGATGGCAACCTGCTGTCGGTAAACAACAGTGGTAACCCTGGCATGGCAAGTGGTGGTATGGGTGATGTTCTGGCGGGGTTGATTGGTGCTCTTCGGGCTCAGGGGCTGTCCGGTTATGATGCGGCGTGTGTAGGGACGCAGGTTCATGGGTTGGCAGCGGATCAGTTAGCGACTCAGTTTGGTGAACGGGGGCTGCTGGCTGCAGATCTGATCCGTCCAATACGGGTGTTACTGAATCCGGAGTGTACAAAAAATGAGTTCTGATATGGTTAATATTCTACTGCCGAATGAGCAGGCTCAGGTGATGTTTGGTGAAAAACTTGGCCGGGCATGCGCCGGAAGTGGTGTTCTCTTTTTGCAGGGAACTCTCGGTATGGGAAAGACCACCATGACCCGGGGGATTTTGGCAGCTTATGGCCATCAGGGTGCGGTAAAAAGCCCGACATATACCCTGGTGGAACCTTATGAGACGGAAATGGCTCAGGTTTACCATTTTGATCTTTACCGCCTTGCGGACCCTGAAGAGCTTGAATATATGGGAATTCGCGACTATTTCGATGAGCAGGCGCTTTGTGTCATCGAGTGGCCGGATAAAGGGGAAGGCATACTGCCTGTACCTGATATTGAGTTGACACTGACAAAGGAGGGTGATGGCAGAGCTGCAGCACTTAAAGCCTATACGGCAAAAGGGGCTGAAATTTTGGCTCAGCTCCGTACAATGCTGTAATCATCCTTCCGATAGAGAATCTATGAAACCGTTATCACTGCCTGGCAAATATTTATGACTGCTTGGAAAAACAGCCCTATACCATCAGGATTGCAGACCTTTATTTTGCTGCTGGTCTGCATAATGACGACTGTCTTCGCCCATGCCGCGAAGATTGAAAATGTGCGTGTTTGGCCTGCTCCTGATCATACGCGTATTGTTTTTGATTTGGATCAGCCTGTCGGGCATAAAGTTTTTAGCCTCAGTGGGCCTGATCGTCTGGTGGTGGATCTGGATAATGTATCCTCAAAAGCGAACCTTGAGACGCTATCACTTAAAGATACGCCGATTGGAAAAATTCGAACTGCAGTCAAGAATCGTACTGGCATGCGGGTGGTTCTGGATCTGAATAGCAAAGTCCAGCCGCGAAGCTTTCTGCTTAAGCCTAACAAGCAGTATGGCGACCGTTTGGTGATTGATCTGGTTCACAGGAAAAAGATTAAACGAACTAAAGTCGTTCGTCAGCTTGCGGAAAACCCCTCTGGTGGTCGCGATATTATTATCGCCATTGATGCCGGCCATGGGGGGGAAGACCCTGGGGCAATAGGCCCTGGTCGGGTACGTGAAAAAACGGTTGTTTTGGCCATTTCGAAAAAAGTTGAATCCCTGCTGAAAAAAGAGCGCGGTTATACGCCGGCTATGATTCGAACGGGGGACTATTATGTAGGCTTGCGTGCCCGTACAGAGAGAGCACGTAAATTCCGCTCGGACCTTCTTGTTTCCATACACGCAGATGCCTTTAAAGATCATCGTCCACGGGGGTCTTCTGTTTTTGCCCTGTCGCAACGGGGAGCTACCTCGGAAACAGCTCGCTGGTTGGCAGATTCTGAAAACAGTGCTGACCTGATCGGTGGTGTTGAAGGTTCTCTGAAGCTGGATGATAAAGACAGAGTATTGGCTGAGGTGCTGCTGGACCTGACGATGACTGCAACCTTGTCGGATAGTCTGAAGGTAGGCCAAAGTGTACTGCGCTCCATGGGGGGGGTTAATAAACTGCATAAACGGGATGTTGAGCAAGCTGGTTTTGTGGTGCTGAAGTCGCCGGATATCCCCTCTATTCTGATCGAAACCGGCTTTATCTCTAACCCCGGTGAAGCAAAGAAACTGCAAAGCTCCAGTTATCAATGGAAAATGGCACGCTCAATCGTTAAGGGCGTAAAAGAACACTTCAGTAAGAACCCGCCACCGGGAACATTGCTGGCATATGAAAAAAGTAAACAGGATCGCCTTTATGTTGTCAGTAGAGGCGATACACTCTCCGGGATTGCATCCCGGAACAGGATTTCAGTAGGTAGTTTACGCAAAGCCAATAAGCTGAGCTCAGACACCTTATATGTAGGGCAGAGATTGCAGATTCCACGCTCCTGACAGCCCGAGACTCAAGCCGAGTATATCTAGCCTGAACCGAATCCTGGTTCAGGCTGTTTTTTTTATAGCCCCGGTGTGTTGGATAAGCAGATAGAAAAGAGTTTATATGAGTAAAATCCATGTCCTGAGCCCTCGGCTTGCCAACCAGATTGCAGCGGGTGAAGTTGTTGAGCGTCCTTCATCCGTTATCAAAGAGTTAGTGGAGAATGCCATTGATGCCGGTGCAACCCGCATTGATATCGATGTGGAGAAAGGCGGCACTAAGCTTATCCGTATTCGGGATAACGGTTCCGGTATTGGGCCGGATGATCTGCCGCTGGCTTTGAGCCGACATGCCACCAGTAAAATTATCACTCTTGATGACCTTGAAGGTGTTCACAGTCTGGGTTTTCGTGGTGAAGCCCTGGCGTCTATCAGCTCTGTCTCCCGGTTGGATCTGACGTCAAGTACTCAGGATACCGGCGAAGGGTGGCGTGTTATTGCTGAGGGGCGTGATATGGCGACCCAGGTCACACCAGCTCCCCATCCGAAAGGCACCAGTGTTCAGGTTAAAGATCTTTTCTTTAACACGCCAGCCCGCCGAAAGTTTATGCGCACTGAAAAAACCGAGTTTGGTCATATTGAGGAGACATTCCGGCGTTTAGCCTTAAGCCGACCGGATATAGCCCTGAGTTTGCGGCACAATCAGAAAGCGATCCACCAGCTGCCAGCAGGAACCCGTCAGGCGGAGCAGGAGAAGCGTCTGGCTTCTCTGCTGGGTAAGAACCTGATGAATCAGTCGTTATATATTGATGTCGAAGCGACCGGGCTTCGGCTTTGGGGCTGGGTTGGATTGCCAACACACTCCAGAAGCCAGGCAGATCAGCAGTACTTTTTTGTAAATCGCCGGGTGGTTAAGGATCGCCTGGTGGTTCATGCCATCCGGCAGGCCTATCGTGATGTTCTCTTTCATGGCCGTCATCCGGTTTTCGTGCTTTACCTTGAACTGGACCCGGCGGTAGTGGATGTGAATGTGCACCCGACCAAGCATGAGGTTCGCTTTCGGGATGGCCGGCTGGTACATGATTTTCTGTTCCGCACTCTGCACCGGGCTCTGGCCGAGGTTCGCCCGGAAGCGGATGGTTCAACCGCGCCCACGAATATGACCCATGCGGGAGTGGCGGGTCAGGAGGTGGCGACAGAACAGCCGATGCAGGATCAGACCGCTATCGCTTTTAGCGACGGTTCAACGTCCGGGATTAGCCCTGCTTCCGACAGCTTTGACCGGAATGGATTTTCAGGTGATCATTCTGCTTTGCCGTATCGCTCTCAGGCTCAGAGTAGCCCGGGTGGTATTTCAGATTACCTGAACAGCTATCAGCAGATCTCTCGCCAGGCTGGCGCGATGCAGACTGAGAACGTGGCGGATTCAGGGGCAGCAATTGAGCCCTGGAATACTGGCGTGGCTCCGCAGAGGCTCCCGGAAGATGACCCCACCGGTGCTCCGCCCCTCGGTTTTGCGATCGCACAACTGCATGGTGTGTATATTCTGTCTGAAGCGAAAGATGGTCTGATTTTGGTGGATATGCATGCTGCCCATGAGCGTATCATCTATGAGCGCCTGAAAACCTCTTATCAGGAGGGAGGGTTGAAATCCCAACCGATGCTGGTTCCTCTGTCGATAGCCGTGAGTCGCAAAGAAACGGATTGCGCGGAACAGCACCAGCATGTTTTTCAGCAACTTGGCGTTGAGCTACAGGTGATGGGGCCCGAGTCTCTGGTGGTTCGTCAGTTGCCTGTCATGCTGATGGAGTCGGATGTGGAGCCTTTACTGCGAGATATGCTGTCGGATCTTTTGCAATATGGTTCCAGTGACCGGATTCAGGCGCATATTAATGAAATCTTTGCGACGATGGCCTGCCATGGCTCCGTACGCGCAAACCGTAAACTAACGTTACCTGAAATGAACGCATTGCTGCGAGATATGGAGCGAACGGAGCGGAGTGGTCAATGTAATCATGGGCGTCCAACCTGGACTCGCCTGACCATGAATGAGCTGGATAAGCTGTTTTTGCGCGGTCAATAAAGATCTTTGCGCCCGACGGACCTGTCCCCGAATAACTCATAATAAGTAGAGTTTTTATGCAACACGATTCTGATACTTCGTCGTTTAGGCAAAAGCCATTGGCCGTATTTCTGATGGGGCCAACAGCCGCAGGGAAAACAGACTTAGCTGTGCATCTGAGTGAAGAACATAATTGCGATATTATCAGTGTCGATTCTGCGCTTATCTATCGGGGGATGGATATTGGCACAGCAAAGCCGGATGCCGAAACGCTGGCCCGTGCTCCTCATCGTCTGATCGATATCAGAGACCCTGCTGAGTCATACTCTGCAGCAGAGTTCCGGGAGGATGCTTTACGGGAAATGTCTGATATTCAGGCGTCAGGAAAAATTCCGTTATTAACTGGCGGAACTATGATGTATTACAAGCGTCTATACGATGGTGTTGCGGACCTGCCCTCTGCTAATGCAGAGGTTCGCGAGCAACTGGATGCCTGGGCAGAAAAAGATGGTCTCAAAGCACTGCATGATCGTCTGAAAGAGATCGACCCGGTTTCTGCTGAACGGATTCACCCTAATGATCCTCAACGCCTGCAGCGTGCCTTAGAGGTGTATGAGCTTAGTGGTAAAAGCCTGACTGAGCACTGGCATGAGCAGAAACAAAACCGGGAGAGCTTTCCGTTTCGGGTGCTATCCCTGGCGGTCAATCCGACGGATCGACGGCTGCTGCACGAGCGAATTGCGCAACGTTTTCATTTGATGCTGGCACAAAATTTTCTTGCTGAAGTGGAAACGCTGCGAGCAAGAAAAGACCTTCATCTTGGTTTGCCGTCAATACGCTCAGTGGGTTATCGGCAGGCCTGGGAATACCTAGATGGTCAGTATGACTATGATACCCTGGTCCACAAAGGTATTGTGTCTACCCGGCAGCTGGCTAAGCGACAGATAACCTGGTTGAGAAGTTGGCCTGAGTTGAATTGGCTGCCAGCGGAGGCCCCGAATCTTAGGGATTTAGCGTTGAAAAAATTAGAGTCAAGCCTTATTTAAACTGGTATGATAAAAATTGCTGCAAGTACCCCTCCAGGCAGGTGCTCTGTTCTGTCCAAAGCGGATTGTGGTAATTGGTGGTTTGTTAAGGCTTATCGATAAAGCTGTTATTGTTGATCACCTCAAAATTAAATCTAATAATCAAAAATTAAAATTAGGGAGAGCGGTATGTCAAAAGGGCAGTCTCTACAAGACCCTTACCTGAACATCCTTCGTAAAGAACGTGTGCCGGTATCTATCTTTTTGGTCAACGGTATTAAATTACAGGGCCAGATTGAGTCTTTTGATCAGTTTGTTATTCTGCTGCGTAATACGGTAAGCCAAATGGTTTACAAACACGCAATTTCAACTGTTGTACCTTCCCGTAATGTTCGTCTGCCGGCGCAGGAAAAAGCCCCGGGCGAAGCGGGTACTGAATAATCTTCGGAGTAATACTTGTTTTTCGAACGTCCTGATTCTGGTGAAGTAGCTGTTCTTGTCCATATCCATTTACCGGATGAGAAAGACCGGGAAGACCCGGGTGAATTTCTGGAGCTGGTGCGTTCAGCAGGTGCAGACCCGGTTGCCTTAATTGAAGGTAGCCGGTCTCAGCCCAGCCCGAAATATTTTGTTGGTGATGGCAAACTCGAAGAGATTCGTGATGCTGTGACCTCCCATGAAGCTGAAGTTGTTCTTTTCAACCACGCCTTATCTCCATCCCAGCAACGTAATGTTGAGCAGGCACTGCAGTGTCGGGTGCTGGATCGTACTGGTCTGATTCTGGATATTTTTGCCCAGCGTGCCCGTACCCACGAAGGGAAGCTTCAGGTTGAGCTCGCTCAGCTTGAGTATATGTCTACCCGTCTGGTTCGTGGCTGGACACACCTTGAGCGTCAGAAAGGTGGTATTGGCCTTCGCGGGCCAGGTGAAACTCAGCTGGAAACAGATCGCCGATTGTTGCGGGAGCGCATCCGTCAGATCAATAAGCGTCTGGACAAAGTCCGCAAACAACGGGATCAGAACCGTCGCTCCCGGCGCCGCGCTGATATTCCATCTGTTTCATTGGTAGGGTATACCAATGCGGGTAAATCAACGCTCTTTAATGCACTAACAGAGTCTGATGTTTATGCTGCGGATCAACTGTTCGCAACGCTTGATCCGACTCTGCGTCGTATTGTTATGCCGGATATCGGGCCAGTTGTATTGGCGGATACCGTTGGCTTTATTCGTCACTTACCCCATAAATTGGTGGAAGCTTTTCGGGCAACCTTGCAGGAGGCTCAGGAAGCAACGCTTCTGGTGCATGTGATTGATGCTGCAGATGATGATCGTGATGGCAATATTCGCGAAGTGAACAAAGTTCTGCAGGAGATTCAGGCTGACGATATTCCCTGCCTTCTGATCTATAACAAGATTGACCGTATGCCCGGTTATGAACCCCGTATCGAACGTAATGATCAGGGTGAGCCTGAACGGGTTTGGATTTCTGCGGTCAATGGTGAAGGGCTTGATCTGGTTTTGCAGGCGGTTGGTGAGCGTCTGTGTGATGATATTTTCAAAGGTGAGCTGACGCTTGAGCCTTCTGAAGGCCGTTTGCGCGCGCTTTTATATCAGCAGGGCGCTATCATCGATGAAAACGTCAGCGATCAGGGGGAGTTTGTGCTTCAGGTGCGTTTGCCGGAAGCAGACTTTATCCAGATGCTTTGTCGTGTGGGTGTTGATCCTAAGCGTTATTTTCCAAACTATGGTGTTGAGGATTTTATGCTGGATTCTGATGCAGAGCTTTCCTGAGTCTGTATGGAGCCCGCATAGACAGTAAGCCATTTTTGCGCAGTGGGAGCTGATCTGAGCTTCCCGCTGTGCCATAAAACAATTCGTAACTTTAACGGAAGCTGTTGTCAGTTTTCTCGGAGAGTGGAGATAGATATGGCTTGGAATGAGCCGGGTGGCAATAAAGATGATAATCGTGATCCCTGGGGTAACGATAACAAAAATGGTGGCCGCAACGACCAGGGACCACCGGATCTTGATGAAGCCCTGAAGAAGTTTAATGACCGTCTTGGTGGTATTCTTGGCGGCAAAAAAGGTGGTAGCGGTGGCAATGGCGGAAGCAGTAGTGGTGGCAACAGTCCATCTCCGTCTGCCAGCTTCGGCCTGCTTGGTATCATTCTGGTGGTTGCCGCATCTGTTTGGGCTGTGGCAGGTTTCTATCGTGTAGATCAGGCAGAGCGTGCGGTTGTTTTACGCTTTGGTGAATATTATGAAACAGTGGGTGCAGGTCTGAACTGGAATCCGGCTTTGATCGATACCGTACAGACTGTGAACGTGACGAAGGTTCGTTCCCTGAGTCGCCGTGCACTGATGCTGACTGAAGATGAAAATATCGTACAGGTTA
Organism: Oceanospirillum sp.; assembly: GCF_048265165.1. Lineage (GTDB taxonomy): Bacteria > Pseudomonadota > Gammaproteobacteria > Pseudomonadales > Halomonadaceae > Oceanospirillum. The sequence goes on from NZ_JBLXCD010000007.1 coordinate 40,458, forward strand.
ACCTGTCGGTTCAGTACCGTGTTGGCAGCCCGAGAGACTTTGTGCTTAATGTGCGTAATCCCGAGCAGAGTCTTGAGAATGCGACAGACTCTGCTCTGCGTCATGAAGTTGGCTCTTCAGAAATGAATGATATTCTGACTGAAGGGCGTGAAGCTTTAGGTCAGGGCGTGAGAGCACGGCTGCAGCAGTACCTGGATAGCTATGATGTAGGCCTTGAAGTGCGTTCTGTTAACGTAGAGAGCACATCGGCACCGGATGAAGTACAGGCTGCTTTTGATGATGTAATTAAAGCACGTGAGGATGAGCAGCGTGTGAAAAATCAGGCTGAAGCTTATGCTAATGGCATCATCCCTGAAGCGCGCGGTAAAGCTCAACGTGTTATCGAAGAGGCTAATGGTTACAAAGAAGAGATCATAGCCCGGGCCGAGGGTGAAGCCGATCGCTTTGTGCAGCTTCTGACTGAGTACGAAAAAGCACCTGAAGTAACCCGTGATCGTTTGTATCTGCAAACGATGGAAGAGGTAATGGCCAACTCCAGTAAGGTTCTTGTTGATGTTGATGGTGGCAACAACATGATGTATATCCCTCTGGATAAAATGGTCGGAGGCAGTGCTTCATCCCGTAGTGCGGGTATGAGCTCAACCGATCAGAGTCGCTTCTCCGGAGCCGCTCCGTCTCTGAGTTCTGACACTGAAATTGATGAACTGGCTGATCGCGTTCTGCAGCGTCTGCGCGAAAAAAGTGCTAATTCCAATGCCACTTCAACTCGTAGGGAGGGTCGCTAATGCAATCTAAGTCTTTTTCGGCACTTATCCTGATTGCCATTCTGGCTTTAGTCGGTTCGAACAGTCTTTATATCGTTAATGAAACTGAGCGTGCCATTAAACTGAAGTTTGGTGAAATCATCGATTCAGATATCAAGCCCGGTCTGCATTTTAAGCTGCCGGTTCTTCATACAATCCGTAAATTTGATGCCCGTATTCTTACCATGGACTCCCGTCCTCAGCGTTATCTGACGCTGGAGAAGAAGGCGGTCATTGTTGATTCCTTCATTAAATGGCGTATTGCTGACGTGCAGCAATACTATGAAGCCACCTCCGGTGACGAGTTAGTAGCGGCCCGTCTGCTGGCACCTCGTATGGATGAAGGTCTGCGTAACCAGTTCGGTGAGCGCACCATGTATGAAGTGATCTCCGGTGAGCGTGACGAGTTAATGGATGAACTGACGGTCAGATTGAATACCATTACTCAGGATGAACTGGGTATTGAGATTCGCGATATACGTGTGAAACGTATCGATCTGCCACCTGAAGTAAGTCATGCCGTATTTGAGCGAATGAATACGGAACGTCAGCGTGAGGCTCGTGAGCACCGCTCTGAAGGTAAAGAGATTGCCGAAGGTATCCGTGCGGATGCAGATCGTCAGCGTCAGGTGGTTTTGGCAGAGGCGTTCCGTGAGTCTGAGCGTATTCGTGGTGAAGGCGATGCGGTTGCTGCTGCAACCTATGCCAATGCTTATACCAAAAACCCTGAGTTTTATTCGTTTATCCGCAGCCTGGAGGCATACCGTAATAGTTTCTCCAGTAAGAGCGATGTGATGGTGCTTAAGCCTGAAAGTGAATTCTTCAACTATATGAAAAAATCGCAATAAGGTTTAATCACGATTAGAAATACCCCGTAGTTTTTTGGCTGCGGGGTATTTTTTTGTCCGCCGGAAGGCTATGCCTGTTGTATTTTTTTAATAAAAGCCACTGGCAAACCATGGTTGTAAATCCTAATCGTGGTAGAATGTGTCGAACCGGGTTCATCCCGGTTTTTTTGTGTGCAGATTCCGGCAAAAGGGTGGATAAGCAGTACTAGGCTGCCCCTTAAATTAGCCCGCTTTTGTGGAGATACTCTGTTGGATTGGCAGGTTTTGGTTAGTGCGCTGGCCCTGGTGTTTGTTATAGAGGGGATTATCCCCTTTGCAAATCCTTCCCGCTGGCGCCGGTTGGTTGCAACAATCGCTGAGGTGCCGGATCAGCATCTTCGTATGATGGGGGCGATCAGCATGTTGATCGGCCTGATCATACTGTACCTGGTGCGGAGTTGATCAGGCGTCAGTATCAGCTTTAATGACCATCGGGTACCGAAAAAATAACGGGTAAGTCATTGCTTTAGACTCGGATATATCTGGGTTGGAAAGGCTTCTAGTCTGACCGGTGATGGATAGATACAGATAAAAAAACAGGCTGAATTATGACCATTGCAGATCGTTGGTTACTTCCAGATGGCATGGAAGAGGTGCTGCCGCCTCAGGCACGGCAGATTGAAGAGCTTCGTCGTGAATTGTTGGATCTGTTCCATAGCTGGGGCTATGACCTTGTTTTCCCGCCTCCAGCTGAATATCTTGAGTCTCTGTTGACCGGCAGTGGTAACGATCTGGATCTGCAAACCTTCAAAGTGACCGACCAGATGACGGGTCGGATGATGGGTGTTGCAGCGGATATCACACCTCAGGTTGCCCGGATGGATGCTCATTCCATGAAGCGACAAGGTGCTGCTCGTTTCTGCTATTGTGCTAATGTGCTGCGGACAAAAGCTGGCAGCATGCTGGGTTCACGTAGTCCTATGCAGCTTGGAGCTGAACTTTTTGGTCATGAGGGGCTGGAAAGTGATAGCGAGATTCTGGGGCTGATGATCTCCGCGCTTATTACAGCGGGTGCCGGAAAGATTTATCTGGATATGGGCCATGTAGGCATTTATCGGGCGCTTATTCGTGAAGCAAACCTTAGTTCAGATCAGGAAAAAACACTGTTTGATGCAATTTTGCATAAAGCTTATGGCGAAATTGATCAAATAGTGGCAAGAGATATTGCTAATGAGTCTGTGAGAGGTATGATTTCACGTCTTGCGCGTTTGAACGGTGGTGTAGATATTTTGGCCCAGGCTCAGATTGAGCTGGCTGATGCTCCGGCATCTGTTAAAGAGGCCCTGACCAGTTTGGAGCAGACGGCTAACGTCATTAAAAACCAGTATCCAAATGTTGAGATAAACTTTGATCTTGCGGAACTGCGTGGTTATAACTACCACACAGGGATGGTATTTGCGGCATATATTCCAGGTTATTCACATGCGATTGCCCAAGGTGGTCGATATGATGAAACCGGAAAAGTATTTGGACGCGCACGGCCTGCAACAGGCTTTAGTGCTGACCTGAAAATTCTGGCAAAACTCTTACAAAAAAATGATCCCGTATCCGGTGTGTATGCGCCGGCAGGTTACAGCGATGATCAGGAGCTTCTCTCTACGATTCGGGCTTTGCGCAGTGAAGGCACCCGGGTGGTGAGTGGTTTACCTGATCAGAATGTCAGTGCACTTGAGATGGGTTGCGACAGTGAGCTGGTCCTTAAAGATGATGGCCAGTGGGTTGTTGAACCAATTAACCGAATTTTTTAATCAGCCTGCATGGGCGAGACTGTTTACAGTCTGAGTTCGAGTGAATGAGAAAGCAGTAATGGGTAAAAACGTCGTAGTACTAGGCACCCAATGGGGTGACGAAGGTAAGGGTAAAGTAGTTGATCTGTTAACAGAATCCGCTGCTGCAGTTGTCCGTTTTCAGGGCGGCCACAACGCCGGCCACACTCTGGTGGTTAATGGCGAAAAAACAGCGCTGCACCTGATTCCTTCAGGCATTCTGCGCGACAACGTGAATTGCATAATTGGCAATGGCGTTGTACTGGCTCCTGATGCTCTGTTAGAAGAGATTCGTATGCTGGAAGAGCGTGGTGTACCGGTACGTGATCGTTTACGTCTGAGTGCGTCATGCCCATTGATTCTGGAATACCATGTGCGCTTGGATCAGGCTCGTGAACGTGCCCGTGGTGCTGATAAAATCGGTACAACAGGTCGTGGTATCGGTCCAGCGTATGAAGATAAAGTTGCTCGTCGTGGCCTGCGTCTTGGCGACATGATGAATGCGGAAATATTTGACGCGAAAGTGCGTGAGATCGTCTCCTATCATAACTTTATGCTGGAAAACTTCTATAAAGAAGAGCCGGTAGATGCAGAAAAAGTGATCGCAGATTGCACGGAAATGGCAAAAGAGCTGCGCCCGATGGTTTGCGATGCAACCAGCGAGCTGCATGCCTACCGTAAGAACGGTGATAATGTCATGTTTGAAGGTGCCCAGGGCTCCCTTCTGGATATCGACCATGGTACTTACCCGTTTGTAACCAGCTCTAACACCACCGCTGGTGGTGCTGCGACAGGTTCCGGTTTTGGCCCTTTGTATCTGGATTATATTCTGGGTATTACCAAGGCTTATACCACTCGCGTAGGTTCCGGCCCGTTCCCAACGGAGCTGTTTGATAGCTGTGGTGAGCATTTGGCAACAAAAGGCCATGAGTTTGGCACAACAACAGGGCGTTCACGTCGCTGCGGTTGGTTTGATGCTGTCGCCTTGCGCTACTCTGTTCAGGTTAACTCTATCTCTGGTATCTGTCTGACAAAACTGGATGTACTGGATGGCCTGGAAACGATTAAGATTTGCACGCACTATAAGCTGAAAGATGGCACCTTACTGGATCTGCCCGTTGATGCATCTGCTTTTGGTGACGTTGAGCCGGTTTATGTTGAGATGCCGGGCTGGACTGAGTCCACGGTTGGTGCAAAAACTATGGATGAGCTGCCTCAGGCTGCCCGCGATTACGTAGCCTTCCTGGAAGAGCAGGTTGGTGCTCCGGTTGATATTGTATCTACTGGCCCAGATCGCGAAGAAACCATCGTATTGCGTGATCCGTACAAAGCTTAATCCTAAGTGAAGTACCTACGTTTACGTTAAGAAAACCCGATGTGAAAGCATCGGGTTTTTACGTTTTGGCAGGAGACAGAAGTTGCAAGAGTCACACCTGCCGTGCGCTATCAGGTTAATCCGCTATGCCTAAATATCTTCCATCACTGCGTGCCCTTCAGATCTTTTCGGTTGCTGCCCGGTTAGGCAGCTTTAAACATGCGTCCCAGCAACTCTTCATTACGCCTCAGGCCGTAAGTTTACAGATTAAGTCCCTTGAAGATCAGCTGGGCCTGAAGTTGTTTGAACGGAAGCCGTCCGGCATCGTCATTACGAATTCCGGTCAGCAACTGTTGGATTATGTGGAGCGAGGCCTGGCATTGATGCAGCGTGGTGTGGATGAAGTTTGCGGCCAGCACCATAGACCTGTCATTCGAGTCAGTTCATCGCCCTGGTTTGCGGTGAATTGCCTGTTACCTCGCCTGTCGGAATTTGAAGCCGCTTACCCTGATTGCCTTGTTCAGGTATCAACCTCTGTAGCTTTTCCGGATTTTGAAGCTCAAGGTCTGGACCTTGCCATTCAGTGGGGATTTGGTGAGTGGGGTTTTGAGTCACAGCAGCTGCTGTTAACGGATGATAAGCTGATTGTCTGTGCACCAGAGCTACCGAAGCGTATTCCCCTGAGTCAGGCGGGTGATCTGATTTATCACCGACTACTGTGCACTCCGTTATCTGTTCCGCTATGGGGACGTGTGTTGGATATACTGAAGGTCGATGCTGCAGTAGACCAGCAAGTTCTTCCTTTAGACAGTCATGCTGGGCTTCTTGAAGCGGCAAACCGGGGGTTGGGAGTCGCTATGATATCAACAGGCGATGCGTTGGATGGTATTGCAGCAGGGCGACTTGTTGCGCCATTAGGTGAGCAACCAATCAGTCGATTAAATCCTGCGCTGATGCCGGGGTACTGGCTGGCCCATAAAGAGATCGCACCTGAAAATGCCAGGGTCAAAGCGTTTATTGATTGGATGCAGGACTGGTTACAAGATCATCCTAGAGCTGTAAGGGTAAATTTATATTGATTATGGGGTTAAGTTTTTTTGTTTGTTGATGGATTTATTTGTTATCAGAATAGAAGTGCAATCGCCGTGAACAGCCTGTTCTGCTAACAGGCTATATTTAAGCGGCAGCTACGCTTAAAGTGACATTTAAAACAAAAAGGCTATCAGCCGTACAACTCCAGGTGACCTATGAATCCGGTTCAGTTTTTTGACAATCTTTGGCAGGACTATATTGCTATCACACCTCAGGCAGAGGTGATCCGTAAGGTATTTGAAAACACGGATGGCGAAGTGATTAATGATCATGTTGCTTTTCGCACCTTTGCCCATACACCGCTGCAGCTGGAAAATCTAGAACCTCTGGTACTGGCGATGGGATACAGCCTGCAGGATGAATATCAGTTTAAAGCAAAGAAATTGCGTGCCCGTAGTTATATCCATCCGGATTCCTCTGTACCGAAAATTTTTATCTCTGAGCTACTCACTGAGCAACTGAGTGAATCCGCCCAAAAGATCCTGGCGAAATACATTACAGAGATCACTGCAGAGCCGGTTGATCAGAGTGTATTTTGGTCCTCACGTCACTGGAGCGCCCCAAGCTTTGATGATTACAACGAGTTGATGCAGGAAACTGAATACGGTGCCTGGCTACTGGCGATCGGTATTCGCGTGAATCACTTTACGGTTAGTATCAATCACCTGAATAGCGTGACGGACTTCCAGGCAACGGATAAGATTCAACATGTCCTCGGTCGTGTTAAAGTAGCGGGCTATGCTGTGAATACTGTGGGGGGTGAAGTGAAAGGATCACCTGCTGCACTGCTGGAGCAGGGCTCAACTATGGCTGACCGTAAACAGATCGAGTTTTCCGGTGGTGAGAAACACGAAATTCCGACCTGCTTTTACGAGTTTGCCCTGCGTTATCCAGACTCTGATGGTGTGGTATATCAAGGATTTGTTGAAGCAAATGCGGATAAGATTTTTGAATCAACAAATAGCTGATATATTTTTCCCCTCCTCCGAAAGCACGGTATACCTGATGCTATGCAGATCGTTCTTTTGGAGGAGAGGTCTGCTACTTGTGTGCCAGATATCTTCGCTCTGCAAAGCTAACGTCTTGTGTGCTCAGGGTTGCAACACCAGGGTTGGCCTTAAATCTTTATTGCCTTTCAGTGCACAGAACTCTCTTTTCTGTCCATCTGCGTAGAATACCTGAACATTAAACCCGGCCCCTGAAGGGTGATTCAGAAATAGTGTACGGGACTCTCCGGAAGCAAGGCGGAATGTTTGCAGGCTGGACTGGCCGTCGGCACTGCCAAAGTCCAGCTTGATAGCTGTGATCATTTGCGCACTTCGGTTTTCAAAGCGCACGCCAAAACCCTCATCTGGTGCCAGAGCATATCCGATAACTCCCCCAGCTATCAGTAACAATAACAGGGCCTTACGAGAGATCTGTTTTAACTCGGTAAAGAAAGTCATTACTGTGCTCACCTATAGTATTCCCTGTTACTTTAGCATCTTATTATATTTTAAAGCTAAGACAAATTGTCGCGCTGGCTAGCAAAGCTGGTGTGCTTTTAGATAGGGCTCTGGAGAGAGTGCCTATGCTGATAGCTGTACTAATCGAACGTATGTTTGATTGTTTCCATGGCATTGATTACTCTGATATGACGCTAGCCGTCGATGACTTCAGGTGCAGACAAAAAACGGACTATAGTGATAACAATAACAAGAGACCGAAGAAACCATGATGGATTATGTGATTGTAGGCGGCGGTGCTGCAGGTTGCCTTCTTGCTGAACGTTTAAGCCGTAACCCGGATTGCCAGGTTACGCTTTTGGAGGCAGGGGCTGCTGATACGAGTCCCCTGATTCATATTCCGGCCGGAATTCTTGCATTAATGCGTAGTAAGCGGCTGAACTGGGCGCTTTATACTGAACCCCAGAAAGGGCTGAATCAGCGCCGGCTATTCTGGCCCAGAGGCAAAACGCTGGGGGGAAGTAGCTCTATTAATGCGATGTGCTATACACGGGGGCAGCCGGAAGATTTTGATCTTTGGGCAGAAAGTTTCAATCCTGATATCCGGCATGACTGGCACTATCAGGAGCTTTTGCCTCACTTTAAACGAATAGAGGATTTTGAACGCGGTGCAGATCCCTGGCACGGTGCAGGCGGTGAGCTGTCGGTACAGGCATTGCGGCATTTTAACCCCTTATCTGAAGCTTACCTTAGAGCCGGACAACAATTAGGGTTGCCTTTGAATCATGATTTTAATGGTCAGGATCAGTGGGGTGTCGGCCCTTATCAGGTGATGCAGCGTGATGGTAGCCGCTGCAGTAGCGCTAAAGCTTTCCTCGCCCCAACTTCTGAGCGGCGTAATTTGACGGTGATTACCAACGCTCGTGTACAACGCTTAAAAATACGGAATCAGCGTGTTTGTGGCCTTTATTATAAGGTCGCGGGTCATGAGCTATATATTCCGGTCAGCGGAGAGATCATTCTTTCAGCGGGCGCTCTGCACACCCCTCAGCTTCTTATGCTCTCCGGTATTGGGCCGGAGCAGATGTTAGCAGAGCACAATATCAGCGTGCAGCATAAGCTGGAGGGTGTCGGGAAAAATCTTCAGGATCATCTGGATATCAGTGTGAGTTGGCTGGAGAAAGGCTGTCGGTCGGTCTCCCTTAATCCTGTTTTTTGGCCAAAGGGAATTAAAGGTGTACTGGACTACCCGAAACGCAAGGGCGTGCTAACTTCGAATTTTGCAGAAGCCGGTGCTTTTTTAGCGACTGACCCTAATCAGTCCAGAGCAGATGTTCAGCACCACTTTTTACCGGCTCTGGAAGTAGAGCATGGTTTGAATCTGGCACCAACTATACGTTATTTCGGTTATACCCTGAGAGCCTGTTTGCTACGCCCTAAAAGTCGAGGATATGTCGGATTGCGCTCTGATCAGTATCAGGATGCGCCGTTGTTACAACCTGACTATCTGAGTGATGAGGAAGGCGAAGATATAAAAGGTATGGTGCGGGCACTGGACAGCGCTCGGGAGTTATTGAATCAGCCGGAAATAAGACGGCTTGGTAAAAAAGAGTGGCGACCGGGTAAGGCGTGTCAGACCCATAAGGAAAAAGAAGCTTACATTCGGCAGTTTGCCGAAAGCATCTACCATCCCGTTGGCACCTGTAAAATGGGAAGTGGCACCGATGCGGTTGTTGATCATCAACTAAGGGTTCACGGCATGGATAACCTGAGAGTGGTTGACGCATCTGTGATGCCAAACCTCGTTAGTGGCAATACGACTGCCGCGACACTGGCTATTGCGAGCAAAGCGGCAGATCTTATTCTGTCAGAGGATTCAGCCTGTTGAAGTGCTCACCCCCTGATGGGTGCCTGCAGGTGAAATGGTATCTTAGTTTGAGGCAATCGGTGGTGGTGATGGAGAAGGATTGCCTGCTTCATTTTTTGTCGGTGTCTCTTTCTGTGGTGTCAGTGACATTATTGTGGCGGGGCTTATCAGTATTTCTTCTTTTTTCAGGTTAGGGTTCCAGCGCAGATCCAACTCTTTTAGCTCAGGTAGATCCAGTTTTAGTTTTTCAAGCTTTCCTTTACTCAAAATCAGCTTTTTAAGTTTAGGCTGGTTAGTAAGCTGCAGGTTTTTAATTGCTGTCTGATTGATAAACAGGGCTTCCAGATTAGGCTGCGTTGCGAACCGCGCATGTTTCAAAGGGTTTCCAGTAAGCCTCAGCTGCTTTAGTTGAGGCTGGGCTGATAACCTGAACCCAGTCAGATTATTCTCCAGCAGATTTAGTTTTTGCAATTTAGGGAGTGTTGGCAACGTAATGCTTTTCAGCAGATTATTACTCAGATCAATGTCGGTCAGATAACGACTGGAAGGCAGAAGCACCTTTTTTAATGCCTGCTTCTGGCTATGGATAACCAGAGATTCAAGACCCGAAAGGTGGCTCAGGTTAAGCTGCTCAACACCTGGAGAAAGGCGGAGTTTCAGGCTGCGAAGATTGCTGAGTACTTTAAACGCATGAGGGTCTATATCAGCCCCTAAGCGGCAGTCCAGGCTGAAAACCTCAACGGTGTAGTCCAGCTGGTTTGCATCAATACAATACAGAAATAAACTGCTGTTACCCAGAGCCTTGTACAGGTCTGGCAAAGGGTTATTTTTTACATTCAGGCGATTCAGCTGTCGCAGGCCGTTTAAATTCAACGCTGTCAGTCGGTTGTTATTCAGCTCCAGTTCGCGGATATTGGGGGCCTGGCTCAGGTCAATCGTCTTTAGTTGTTGATGACTGATCGCTAGTTGCTTCAGTTTTGGAGTCGCTCCCAGTTCAATAGTTGTCAGATTACCTTCCTGCAACCAGAGCTTTTCCAGATCTGGCTGCGTATCCAATGTGAGCTTCTGCAAAGGCGTTTTCCGAACCTCCAGATTGACCAGTTTCTGAGTGCTGGAAAGATCCAGCCATTTAAGCTGGGATCGGTCGCTGTAAAAGTCTTCCAGAGACGGCGTGTTAAGGATCAGTTTGTTCAGGGATTTGCTGTTAAGAAGACTAAGTGAGCGGAGTTCAGGTTGATGGATTTTCAGCTTTGTCATGTCTTCAAAGCCTAATGTCAGCTCTTCCAGTGCAGGCATAGTCTTCAGAGCATCTTCAGCAATTTCTCCATCTCTGCCGTCAAGAGCCAGAGTTCTTAGCTGAGGGTAATGGCTGAACTTCATTGCCTTCAGGTTATTTGACGGAAACAGCTTCAGACTCTCGAGTTGACTGTTTGCCCGAATATCCAGCCAGCTGATCTCATTAAGGCTCAGGTCCAGTTTCCGAAGGTTTGGAAAGTAAAAAAGTTCATCTGCAGACTGAATATTGCGCAGGCTGCAGTCTAGCTCGGTGATTTCAGCCGGGTCGGAAGTCTTCTGTTCAAGTACACAGGCTTTAAAATTTTCATCCTGAAAAGGAATCTGTTCAATGCTAACAGACTGCTTACTTGTTGACGGTATGCCAGCACAACCGTTCAGCAACAGCGTCGTAAAAAAAGTGAAAAAAAGAACAGAGTTAGTAGACCGGGACACGGCAGATCCTTCTAAGGTTTATGGGGCTGATATTCAGGGGTAATAGAGACCAAATGTAGAGGATCGGCGCCACTCTGTCGAGATATCAGGCCGCTGCTGATAAATGCCGCGTTATGAAGACTTTTATCAGATGAGCTGAGAGCGCTGAGTTACCACAGGATGTGGATTTATATTTTCCTCCTGGTCCTGCAGGCGTTTACGTTCTTCTCTGGGTGTCAGACCGTAGTGATTACGGTATGCAGTGCTGAAGTAGGAGGCACTGGCAAAACCGCAGGATAACCCAACCTGAAGAATCGGTTTGTCAGTTTGGCGTAGCAGTTTACGGGCCTGTTCCAGTCGCAGTTCCAGATAATATTTGGAAGGTACGGTTTGCAGATGTTTTTTGAAGAGGCGTTCCAGGTGGCGTCGGGAAACGCCTACATGCCGAGCTAGGTCATCAGCACTTAAAGGCTCTTCAATATTGGCTTCGATTAGCTGGACGGCCTCGATCAGCTTGGGCTGGCTGGCACCAATCCGGGCTTTCAATGGGATACGCTGGGGGTCATCTCCGGTGCGCATACGTTCGCAAACAAACTGCTCTGAAATAGATGCAGCCAGATCCATCCCATGCTGCTGGCGGATCAGAAACAGCATCATATCCATAGCCGCCGTGCCACCACTGCAGGTGTAGCGTTTATCGTCGATTTCAAACAGGTTATTAGTGACCTGAGTATGCGGGAAATCTTCCCGTAGGCTGTCGATATCCCACCAGTGAATCGTTGCTTTATGATTGTTTAAAAGTCCAGCGCAGGCGAGAATATAAGAACCGGTTCCTATGCCTCCGATAGCCATTTGGTTGTCTCTTTGCTGACGTAGCCAGGCGATAATGGCATCATTACCGGTTCTAGCGATAGGACTTGCGCCACAGACAAAAATAGCATCTAACTCTGGCAGGTCATTCAGGCTGTGATTAACGAGTGTTTGCACCCCAAAACTACTGGCGACCGCTTCGCCGTCATGACTGATCAGTGTCGTTTCGTATAAATCGTCACCGGTTATCCAGTTTGCCATACGCAAAGGCTCAATCGCTGATGAAAAAGCGATCAGGGAGTAGTTGGGTACAAGCAAAAAACCATAGCGCTTTGGCCGGGCTTTAGCGGTGAAACTCTTGGTTCGTCCTGACTGACTGGCTTGCAACGGGGCTATCTCCTGAATGTTCGTCTCAGACAGCGTACTTGGATGAGCGTATTTGGCATATTTGGTTCAAACCAACTGTAGAATACCGTTTTACGGAACTGATAGCCGCTGACAGATTAACAAATGTCAGCTTAGAGCAAGTTTGTGTCGCGCTATAACAAATCTGGCTATGTTATCCCAGCTCACTTTTACCGATACTGTAACCAGAAAATCTTCTGGTTTTATCTGGAAAGCATAGTCGTTTCAGGCTCAATCAGAAGGCACGAAATTTTAACCACGTGCTTTACAATAACTCAGTGCAGAACCAGGCTGCCATTTTCACCCCAAAGTGTCTGCGCTGAAAATGATAAAACAGCTCGCTCGATTATGGCATTCGAGCTAACAAGGTAAAGGTTGATATGACTACACAGCAAGTGAACCGCGCTCTTTTTGATGATGTTATGGTGCCGAACTACAACCCTCAGCAGATGGTGCCGGTTCGCGGAGCAGGCTCTCGCGTATGGGATCAGGACAACAACGAATATATCGATTTTGCCGGTGGTATTGCGGTAAATGCTTTGGGTCACTGTCACCCTGAGCTGGTGTCGGTTTTGAAAGAACAGGCTGATACGCTGTGGCACCTGAGTAACGTCTTCACTAATGAGCCTGCGCTGCGTCTGGCGAAGAAACTGACCGATGCCACCTTCGCGGACAAGGTTTTCTTCTGTAACTCCGGTGCAGAAGCTAACGAAGCGGCCTTCAAGCTAGTACGTAAGTATTCTTACGATAACTTTGGTGCCGAGAAGAACGAGATTATCTCCTTTAAGCAGGGCTTCCACGGTCGTACGCTGTTTACTGTTTCTGTCGGTGGTCAGCCAAAATACCGTGAAGGTTTTGAACCGGCACCGGGAGCTATTGAGCACGCTGAGTTTAATAATCTGGACTCACTTAAAGCCCTCATCTCCGATAAAACCTGTGGCGTCGTACTTGAGCCAACTCAAGGTGAAGGCGGTGTGATTCCAGGTAATGCTGAATTCCTGAAAGGGGTTCGTGAGCTGTGCGATCAGCACAATGCACTGCTGGTATTTGATGAAGTACAGACCGGCGTAGGTCGTACGGGTCATCTGTATGCCTATATGGAAAGTGGCGTAGTACCGGATGTACTGACAACCGCTAAGTCTCTGGGTGGTGGCTTCCCAATCGGCGCGATGTTGTGCAGCGATAAAGTGGCTCCAAGCCTGGGCTTTGGCACTCACGGCAGCACCTACGGTGGCAACCCACTGGCCTGTGCCGTCGCTGAGAAAGTTCTGGATATTATCAACACTCCTGAAGTGCTGTCCGGCGTTGCAACCCGTAATGCAATTTTCAATGAAGAACTGAATAAACTGAATGAGCGTTTCGGCATCTTCAAAGAAGTCCGTGGCAGCGGCCTGCTAATCGGTGCAGAACTGATCGAAGCATGGCACGGTAAGGCGGGTGAATTCCTGGCTGCAGCTCGCGCGGAAGGTCTGATGATGCTGGTCGCAGGCCCTAACGTACTGCGTTTTGCACCATCTCTGATTATCCCGGAAGCGGATATCCGTGAAGGTATGGCAAAACTGGCTGAAGCCATTGCTAAGGTAGTGGAAGCTGCTGAGGCGTAAGAATCTAGCCCGAATAAAGCGGTAATACTAAAACGGCCATGGGTGAAAACCCATGGCCGTTTTTTTGGGTATGTTAGGTCTTGCTTTTTTCTGTGCTATAGGTAACTTTTGTCCTGTGTCCCGGTTTTTAGGACGTCTGTTGTTGGAGGAGTGATGAAAAGTCAAGATGTTGTTCTGATGCTGAAACTGATTTCTTTGCAAAAACAAGAAGTGCCTCGATCAAGCTTTGATAGGGTGCGTGATGCTTGGCCGTTGGATTGGTGCGATTGGGATGAGGAATTGGAAGATAGAGGCCTCTTAGATAGTGTAAATGCAGAGCAATTCAGGGCAACGGTGTATACAGCTCGCGCTTTAGAATTGGAAACAGGGATTAGTAAGACTCAAGTCAATGAATCATTGAAGCGCTGTATTGATATAGGGCTTGCCAAAAAAGACAGAAAATATGGTGTCCCGCGTTGTAATTATGTAGCTCTGGAAGAGGTTTTGATCTCGGGGGCTAAGTATTTTTTTCATGTAAAACCCGGGACTCTAGTAAGGGGTATAGGAACCGCATTCGCTGCTCCAGTTTTGCATGAAATGCTTATTAGTGCAGGTGACTTAATTCCTGTATGGCCAGATGCATCGGGTCATAGTAAGGGGCTTGCTATTGAGCCTTTGCATAAGTCGGTTCCTTTTGCTGTTCGAAAAGATCCTGAACTGTATGCTCTATTAGCACTTGTTGATGCTATTAGAATTGGTCAGCCCAGGGAAGCTAACCTTGCCAAAGAGATGCTTCAGAAAAGGATGAAACCCGCATGAGCCAGTACGTCACGCAAAGACAGATGTTGATTCAGGTTGCAGAGGCATTAGGGAGCGACTTACGGAAAGAGGTGGCCTTTGTCGGAGGTTGTACAACAGCATTGTTTGTTACAGATGAAGTGACGTTGGAAAATATCCGTAGTACAGATGATGTCGATTTGATTATCCATGTTATTGGATATAGCGGTTTCAACCAGCTTCAGCGTCAACTTCAGGTGAATGGCTTCAGAAACGCTATGCCTGAACCAGGGGATGAGGATGAGCCTATTTGTGCAATGAAGCTAGGTCAGCTGAGAGTTGATTTTATGCCGGATGATGAAGCCGTTTTGGGGTTTACAAACCGCTGGTATAGAAATGCTCTTGAGCACGCTGAAGATCATCGATTGAATGATGATGTGGTTATTCGCCTTGTTGACCCGGTATATTTTGTTGCCACTAAGTTAGAGGCTTGGAAAGGAAGAGGCGGTGGCGATACTTTGGGGAGTCGTGATCTTGAGGACATTCTGAATGTTGTTGATGGTCGCCCAGAACTTACTGATGAAATCCATCAAGGACCTGAAGATGTAAGAGCGTATATAGCAGAAGAGTTCAGAACTTTACTTGAAAATAGCATGTTTGAATATGCTGTTTCCAGTCAGGCTGATGGTTCTGATGAGCGTGAAAATATCCTCTATCAGCGTATTGAAGAAATGGCAGGGGTATAAAAATGCACATGGAGTGGCGCAGTCAGAAGGGGCAGGAAAGATTAAATAATTCTGATGCGGCGGCAATAGTTTCATTCGGGTCTGTGATCGGGATTGTTGTTGTGGATGCAGCTGAAAGCGGACAAAGTTATGAATTTGCAAATTTATGGGCTAAGCGCTGTGTTGAGCTTGTTGAACCGGAGGATCTTTTCTCCTCAGAATCTTTGATACTGAAAATCCAGAGTCAATGGCGATCCCTTCGTTTGCAATACCTTTACGAAAAAGCGAGTTATTCTCTAGTGGTTGTAGATACAAAGGCTCGGAAAGGTTTGCTGATGTTTGTAGGGGATGTCAGGGCTGGTTTAAGGGCGGAAGGTGAGGGTATCGATTGGTTAAACCTGCCACACACAGTGGAGTTTCAGTTTCTTCAACATGATTCTGCAACTGAGATGGCAGTAAGCGCACGGCACCAGCTTACACGCTGCTATAAAGCGAAACGTTTTGATTCACCTGAGCTTGTTCCATTTCAATGGAATGGGAGCCAAGATCTTATCCTGTGCACAGATGGTTACTGGCGAGAGCATTTACTGGATAATGTGCTTTTGTCAGACCTGAAAGACGATAGTAGTGTGCTACGCCTTTCGAAAAGAATTTATAACCCAGTTATTGATTCCGATGTTGATAACTTTTACCTGCAGAATGCAAATGTTCATAATTCATGAACAAGCTGTTTCCGTGAATGTTAGGTGTAAAAAGACGTTCTTCATCTCCCCTTTATTTTCCCCCCCTATGTCCCCAATCTAAAAAAAAGGTCGCATCCCGGACAGAAACTCTTGCGCGCTTCAACAATAATGGAGACAACGCAAAATAGGATGTCTTGAGATGAGTAACGACTTTACCCAATGGCTTGAGTGGATCGATTCACAGCACGACACCATGCTGGCCAATACCATTGCCCTTTCTGAAATCAACTCAGGCAGCCTGAATGCCGCCGGTGTAAACCGTGTGGGCGATGAGCTGATCCGTATTTGCGAGCCTTTAGCTGGCGAGGTTGAGCGCATTAAGGTGGCTCCCTTCCAAAGCGTTAATAATCAAGGCGTTGTTGAAGAGTTTCCTCTGGGGGATGCGATCCGTATTCGTAAGCGCCCGGAAGCGCCGTTGCAGATTTTTTTCTGCGGCCATATGGATACCGTATTTGCCATTGATCACCACTTCCAGACCATCACCTGGCTGGATGACGATACGCTGAACGGCCCCGGTGTTGCTGATCTTAAAGGCGGCCTGATGGTGATGTTGACGGCTATTCAGGCCTTGGAGCGTAGTCCGTTTGCTGAACGTATCGGTTGGGAGATTCTGTTTAACCCCGATGAAGAGATAGGTTCAGCGGCAAGTGCGCCTCTTATTGCCGAGGCGGCACAGCGCGTTAATTTAGGTTTGATCTACGAGCCAAGTTTCCCCGATGGCAATTTGGCCGGTGAGCGTAAAGGCAGCGGTAACTTCAGTGTTGTGATCCGTGGCCGTGCAGCCCATGCGGGGCGTGAACATCATTTGGGGCGTAATGCGATTCGTGCTATGTCGGACTTTATCGTCATGCTGGATGATCTGAACGGTCAGCGTGATGGCGTGACGATCAATCCCGGCTTTATCGAAGGCGGCGGGGCGGTCAATATTGTACCGGATCTGTGTGTGTCTAAATTCAATATCCGACTGGAACAACCTGAGGATGAGCGCTGGTGTCAGAATCGGCTGGCGGAGATTGTTGCTAACATTCACGCCCGTGAAGGCATTCTGATTGAACTGCATGGCGGTTTTACCCGCAAACCTAAAGTGTTAACACCTGCTAACGAAAGGCTGTTCCGGCTGGCTAAAGATTGCGGGGCTGACCTGGGTATGCAGATCCAGTGGCTGCCTACCGGAGGTTGCTGTGATGGCAACAACCTTGCGGCAGCGGGTATTCCTAATATCGACACCCTGGGTGTCCAGGGTGGCAAGATTCACTCTGCTGATGAGTATGTCAAAGTCTCCAGCTTTACCAAACGGGCTAAGCTGAGTGCGCTGATGCTGATGAAGCTGGCCACCGCAGATGATCTGAGCTGGCTGGGTGTTCAGAAGGAGAAAGGTTGATGCTGGTACTGCGTCCTTTAGCGTTTCATGATCTGGCAGGGCTTGAACGCCTTGCGGTGATCTCTGGTGGTCGTATGACCACCCTGCCGGACAACCGTGATCATCTGAGTCAGTTGATCAGTAATACCCAGCAATCGTTGCGTAAAGAGGTTGAGCGTCCGGCGGGTGAGAGCTATCACTTTGTGCTGGAAGATACTGAGACCGGTGAAGTCGTCGGCGTTTCCGGTATTGAAGCGGCGGTGGGGATTAGCTCGCCGTTTTACAGCTACCGTATCGATGATGTGGTTCATGCCTCCAGCGAGCTACAGATCCATAACCGGGTGCCGGCTCTGCATCTTTGTCAGGATTATACCGGTGCCTCCCGGCTGTATACCCTGTTTATGGATGATCAGCTTTTAGGCAAGGCGTATCGTCAGCCTGAGAATATTCATCTGCTTTCCCGCGCCCGTATGCTGTTTATCGCGGCTCACCCTGAGCGCTTTTCTCCCCGGCTGATTGTTGAATTACAAGGCGTGGCGGATGAGAAAAATCAGTCACCGTTCTGGGAATGTCTGGGCCGTCATTTCTTTAATATGGATTTCAACAAAGCCAATTATCTCACCGGCATTAACTCCAAAGGTTTTATCGCCGATCTGATGCCGCATTATCCGGTGTACGTTCCTATGCTGAACCCTGATGCTCAGGCCGTTCTGGGGAAAGCCCGAGCGGATATGCGTGATGTGCAGAAGCTGCTCGAAGAAGAAGGTTTCGAGTATCGCCGCTATGTGGATATTTTTGATGCAGGCCCAACGTTAGAAGCCCGAACCGAATATGTTCGCTCTGTTAGCCAAAGTCGCTGTATGCCTGTGGTGGTTGGTGTAAGAGATAGCGATGTGGGAGATGTCGGTGTCGGAAATGGCGATATAGCCAGCAGTCATTCTCTGGCTCTTATCAGCAATAATCAACTGAATAATTATCGCTGCATTATGGCACCTATTAACCCAGAGCAGCCGATGCTGAGTGAAGCTCAGGCTGAGGCGCTTCAGTTGGCTTCCGGCGACAGTGCCCGGTTACTTTGGCTGTAAAGCAGAGCCTGGTCGGTGCGAATTGTAATACGTCTGCACCAGACTGAAGGTCACGGAAGTGTTCAGGCAGGAAGCTGAAAATGATAACAAACGTCAGTACCCCATAACTGACAAACTACCTTTCTGAAATTTTGAGGAGCAACCCGCCATGATGGTGGTTCGTCCAATTCAGGCTGAAGATCATGCAGCCCTGCGAGAACTTGCTCGCAAAACCGGCCCGGGTTTTACCTCCCTGCAGGATAATGATGAGCAGGTAGCTGGAAAAATCGAGAGCGCTCTGGAAGCGTTTAAACCCAACAGTATCCCCGATGAAGCCCTCTATCTGTTTGTCATGGAAGAAACAGATACCGGCGACGTGGTGGGCATTTGCGGTATTGAAGCGGCAGTAGGTCTGAGCGAACCCTGGTACAACTATCGGGTCGGTACATTGGTACATGCTTCCCGTGAGCTGAATGTTTATAACCAGATTCATACTCTGACCATCTCTAATGATCACACCGGCTATTCTGAATTGTGTACCCTGTTCCTGAGTCCAGAAGCGCGCCACAGTAAAAATGGAGCTTTGCTGTCTAAGTCCCGCTTTATGTTTTTGGCGGAGTTTCCCCAGCGTTTTAACGAATATCTGATTGCCGAGATGCGCGGTTATTCCGATGACAAGGGTGTGTCTCCATTTTGGGAAGGTTTGGGTCGTCACTTCTTTTCTCTGGACTTTGCCGAAGCCGACACCCTGTCTTCTATGGATAAGGTGTTTATTGCTGAGCTGATGCCAAAGAACACCATCTACACCAACCTGCTGCCAAAAGATGCTCAGGAAGCGATCGGTAAAACCCATGAGGCGACGACACCGGCCCGCAAACTGCTGGAAGCAGAAGGTATGCGCTATACCGGTTACATCGATATGTTTGATGGTGGGCCAACCCTGGTATCCCGCACCAATGACCTGCGGGCTGTGCAGGAAAGCCGCTACGTTAAGGCCCATGTGGTTGATGAGAAAACAGAACATCAGCCAGAAGGCGAACTTTATCTGGTCAGTACCACTGACTTTGCCAACTTCCGCTGCTGTATGACGGCGGTGGATGTTTTTGGCAACCATGTAGTCGGCCTGCCAAAAGCTGTAGCCGACGCACTTCAGATTACAGAAGGCACCACGGTACGCATTGTACCTATGGCGTCTGGAAGGAGATTCTAAAATGACTGCAAGTACTTCAAGTAGCAATACCGGCCAATGTTTTATCAATGGCGCATGGCAGACGGGTGAAGGCTCTGAATTTACCTCACTGAACCCCGCCATCGGCGAAGTGGTTTGGCAGGGCAGAGAAGCCTCCGCAGCTCAGGTTAATACCGCAATCGAAGCCGCGCGTGCGGCATCTGTCGATTGGGCGATGACATCTTTTGCTGACCGTGAAGCGATTGCGCGTCGCTTTGCTGAGCTATTGGGCGAAAACAAAGAAGAGATGGCGACGATTATCGCTACGGAAACCGGTAAACCGATCTGGGAAACTCGTACCGAAGCCGCAGCCATGATCGGTAAGATCGCGATCTCGGTAAACGCTTATAACGAACGTACCGGCAGCCGTGTCAGTGACGTTGCCGGTGCCCGCGCTGTTCTGCGTCATAAGCCTCATGGTGTGGTTGCGGTATTTGGCCCTTATAACTTCCCCGGTCATCTGCCGAATGGTCATATCGTACCGTCACTGTTGGCGGGTAATACCGTGCTGCTGAAACCCAGTGAACTGACGCCGCACGTTGCAGAATTTATGGTGCAACTGTGGGAGAAAGCCGGACTGCCAGCGGGGGTTTTAAACCTACTGCAGGGCCAGAAAGATACCGGTATCGCACTGGCGGGTCACAACGATATCGACGGCCTCTTCTTTACCGGCAGCTCCCGCACGGGTCATATCCTGCATGAGCAGTTTGCCGGTCATCCGGGCAAAATTCTGGCGCTGGAGATGGGTGGCAACAACCCGCTGATCATCGATGAAGTTACCGATATGAAGGCTGCGGTACACGAGACGATTCAGTCCGCGTATATCACCAGTGGTCAGCGCTGCACCTGCGCCCGTCGCCTGTTTGTACCTGTTGGCGAGTGGGGTGACCAGTTTATTGCTCAGCTGCAGGAAGCGGTTAGCCTGATCAAAGTGGGCGGTCAGTTTGATGAAGACGCACCTTTTATGGGCAGCCTGATCTCCGAAGCTGCAGCCGATGGTATGGTAGCCGCACAACAGAACCTGTTGTCCCTAGGGGCCAGCCCTCTGGTTAAGCTTGAAAAGCTGAAGCCGGGTACTGGTTTTCTGTCACCGGGTCTGATCGATGTGACCGCCCTGGTTGAGGCGGACAAGCTGCCGGATGACGAATATTTTGGCCCGCTGCTACAGGTGATCCGTTTCAGCGATTTTGATGAGGCGATCCGTCAGGCCAATAATACTCAATACGGTCTGTCTGCGGGTATGTTTAGCGACAGTGAAGAGCGCTTTAATTATTTCTATGACCGTATCCGTGCCGGTATCGTGAACTGGAACAAACAGCTGACCGGCGCAGCAAGCAGTGCTCCGTTTGGTGGTGTGGGCGCCAGTGGTAATCATCGTGCCAGTGCTTACTATGCGGCAGATTACTGCTCTTACCCTGTTGCAGGGATGGAAGCGGATCATCTGGTATTGCCGGAGAATTTATCTCCGGGTCTGACCATCAAATAAAACGTATTCAATAGCAGGTGGATAATGAAAGCATTTGAAGCAAACTTTGATGGTCTGGTGGGGCCAACGCACAACTATAGCGGCTTGTCGTTTGGAAACGTCGCATCTCAGAGTAACGGAGCTCATGCATCTAACCCAAAGCTAGCGGCGTTGCAGGGCTTACAAAAAATGAAAGCCCTGCACGATATGGGCTTGGTTCAGGGGATACTGGCACCCCAGGAGCGTCCTGATCTGTTTACCCTGCGCCGTCTGGGTTTTACCGGTTCCGATGCTGATGTGCTGGCGCAGGCGGCAAAAGAAGCACCACGTATTCTGGCCGCCTGTTGTTCTGCATCCAGTATGTGGACGGCTAACGCCGCTACGGTCTCCCCCAGTGCGGACACAGCTGATGGCAAGGTGCATTTCACACCGGCGAACCTGACTAACAAGTTTCACCGTTCGATTGAACATGAAACCACAGGCCGTATTTTGCGGGCGACCTTTGCTGATGAAAACCACTTTGCCCACCATCCGGCGCTACCGGGTGTGGAGCACTTTGGTGATGAAGGTGCGGCGAACCATACCCGTTTCTGCTATGAGTACGGCGAGCAGGGGGTTGAGTTTTTTGTTTTCGGTCGTAGTGCTTTCGACAGTCGTTATCCAGAAGCCAAGAACTGTCCAGAACCCATAAAGTACCCAGCGCGTCATACGCTGGAAGCGTCTCAGGCGGTGGCCCGTCTGCACGGCCTGAGCGCTAGCCATGTGGTTTATGCACAGCAACATCCGGATGTGATTGATGCCGGAGTTTTCCACAACGATGTGATCGCGGTAGGCAACCGGGATACGCTCTTCTGCCATGAACAGGCGTTTCTGGATCAGGCGGCGGTTAAACAACAACTGACCGATGCCATGGGTGGCCGCTTCCAGGTTGTGGAAGTTCCCGCGAATCGTGTATCCGTAGAAGATGCAGTTCAGAGCTATCTGTTTAACAGCCAACTGCTGAGCCTGCCGGATGGCCGCACCCTGCTGGTGATACCGGAGGAGTGTAAGAACAACGAACGGGTTTGGGGCTATCTGTCTGAGCTGGTCAATGGCAACAGCCCGATCGATGAACTCAAAGTGTTCGATCTGAAACAAAGCATGAGTAATGGCGGCGGCCCCGCTTGCTTACGTCTGCGTGTGGCAATGAACGAAGCGGAACTGGCGGCCTTTAATCCAGCCACCCGCATGAGTGATGAGTTGTTCGATACGCTGAATAGCTGGGTCGAGCGTCACTACCGTGATCGCATTGTGGACGCCGATCTGGCTGATCCTCAGTTGCTGATCGAATCTCGTACCGCACTGGATGAGCTGACTCAGATTTTGCAATTGGGTTCTGTGTATCCATTTCAGCGGGTTTGATCGATTTAACTCGAAAGCGCGCTTCTAACCCGAGCTGTTGATGTTCTCTTTTTGTACATTCTTACTCCTGATCAGAAATGGTCAGGTTTTTGTCGTTAAAATAAATAGCTTGTACTACAATTGTCATTACATTTGTAGTGCGAGGTGTAAGAAATGGGCAATGTCACGTTTCGGGTTGATGATGAGCTTAAAGAGCGTTCCTATCAGGCGCTACAGGAGTTGGGGGTCACCCCTTCAGAACTATTACGGCAAACTTTGGAATATGTTGCGGAGACAGGACGTCTGCCATTCAAAAAAGCACTGATGACGGATGAAGATGAGCAGCTTCTGAACGAAGTGCGGGAACGTCTGAAGAATCCACAGCCTGTGAGGGTCAGTCTGGATGACTTATAACCTCGACTTTGATCGTCGGGCGCTAAAGGAGTGGCACAAGTTAGGTGATAGTGTTCGCCAGCAGTTTAAGAAGAAGTTAGCAGAGGTACTCGAAAACCCCCATGTTGCTGCTAACCAGCTTCGGGAATTGGATCATTGTTATAAAATCAAATTGCGTGCTTCGGGTTATCGCCTGATTTATCAGGTTATCGATGATACGGTGACGGTTTTTGTTGTGGCTATTGGAAAACGGGAAAAAGACGAAGTCTATCAACGAGCCTCGAAGCGGCTTTAGAGTCGTTGCGTCAGTCTCTTCCTGTTTTTCTGCGCATTACTCCCGGTTCAGCGCTTCCAGCAGTTCAATCTCAAAAATAAGATTGCTGTTGGGTGGAATCTTGTCACCAAAGCCGCGTTCACCATAGCCTAATGCTGCGGGGACTTGTAGTTTGCGTTTTCCGCCGACTTTCATACCTTTTAAGCCTTCTACCCAAGCGGCAATCACTTTTTTACGGCTGAGTACCACCTGGAACGGCTGGCCTTTGTCGTAGGAGTTATCAAACTCGGTGCCATCTTCCAGCCAGCCGCGATAGTGCGCCGTTACCAAGGCTCCGCCTTTTTTTACTTCAGTACCAGTGCCTTCAATAAGGTCTTCGATCAACAGGTGCTCGGTCATCGGCTGTTCAAGTTCTGTCATGGAGGTTCCCATATTATCTGTTTTAAAGCGTTCGCAGATTATGTCTCTGCCGGTTTTTAAGCTTGCGGGTGACTTTCCTGAAATCAATAGCTAGCAATTTTCATCCATCAGGGCATTCAGTGGATACCCTCGGAAAGGTTTAACCGTTGTTAAGACCACATGGCTGCTCAGGTTCACCATACCGGGTAATACATCTAACAGCTGATCGTTGATTTCGTTATAGCGCATCATATCCGGTGCGACGATGCGTAGAAAAAAGTCAAAGCTGCCGCTAACGGTGTAACATTCCACCACTTCCGGATGGCTTTGGGCTGCGGCCTGAAATGTTCTGAACGCCTCTGTGCTTTGGTCTTTCAGGCTGACGGTGACAATGACCTCTACACTTCGGCAGATTTTTGGCAGATTGACAGTGCTCAGGTAAGGGCCGATCAGGCCAGCTTCTTCCAGCTTTCTGACTCGGTTAAGACAGGAGCTGGGTGATAATCCCACGCGATCGGCCAGTTCCTGGTTGGTAATTCTGGCTTCTTTTTGCAGGGTCGAAAGAATATTTCGACTTATCTTATCCAGTTGCATTTTATAGGTTCTTTTAGCAGCGATGACAGTTGTTTTTATTACCAATTACACACTTTAAGCCTGGTAATGCCAGTGCTGTAGCGGTTGTGGTGTAGTTTGCGTTTCTGCTGCAAACGGCGCAAGCTTTTTTAATAATGCCGAATTTTATTTTGTGATCTGGAATATATTCTGCAATATCTGCACTTTTTCCCCGAAATCAAACAACTCATTTTGTTACTTCGAAACTAAAATTAGGATCATAGAAGCGGCATGTTTTTATTGGGATGCCAGCATATAACAATAGATTAAGAACACTGTTGTCGGGTCTGTTTTACCGGATAGCAGACCTGAGAAGGAAAGGAAGGCTTATGTTGATTATTCGTCCATGCCAACGGGCAGATCTTGATGATCTAATGGCTCTGTCTCAAGCCGTGGGGCGGGGAATGACCTCTATGCCTGCAGATCGTGAGGCTTGGCTGAAAAAGATTGAAGCCACCGAGCGCGCTTTTTCTGAACAGGGTAAAAAAGACCCGATGAGCACCTACTTTATGGTGTTGGAAGACCCGGAATTTGGTCATGTGATCGGTTCAACGGCTATTTATACCGGTATCGGCCTGGATCGTCCCTTCTATTCTTATAAAATATCCACACTGGTCAGCAGCTGTAATGATCTGGCTGTAACTCGTCAGGCTCGAGTATTGAGCATGGTGAATGACTATACCGGCGCCACTGAAGTGGGTTCTCTGTTTGTTTCCCCAGAATATCGTAAGCCGGGTATGGGCCAGTTTTTATCCCGTGCTCGCTTTCTGGCGATGGCTGATTTCCCTGAACGCTTTAGCGATACGGTGATGGCTGAACTGCGTGGCTGGCAAGATGAGGCCGGTGATTCGCCCCTATGGGAAAATCTTGGTCGGCAGTTCTTCGGTATTGATTTTCAGGAAGCGGTCAACACCGTCGCACTGAAAGGCACGCAGTTTATCTCTGATCTTATGCCGAAATATCCGATCTATATTGACCTTCTGCCCCAGGAGGCTCGTGACGTCATCGGAAAACCTAATGACTCTTCTGCCCCTGCGCTGCATATGCTGAAAAAAGAAGGTTTCCAGTTTGCCGGTTACGTGGATCTGTTTGATGGCGGGCCATCGGTTCAGTGCGCCCGTGATGAGATCCATACTGTACGGGAAAGCATTACCGGTGATGTGCGTGTCAGTCATCATGTCAAAGATGATGATGCACTCTTTATGTTGAGTAATGGCAGTGAGCAGGATTATCGTGTTGTACTGGCTCCGGCACGTTTAGCGGCGGATGGTACTTTGCTGATTCAACAGGCTGCAGCGGATGCGCTGATACTGGATACCGATCATGACTTCAGCTCCGCACAAGTACGCTTTATGCCGTTCTCCCAGAAATCACATACGGCTGCTTATGCTGCGTGACCGTTAAGTAATCTCTAAGGCCAGTGCCCCAAACCCTTTTATCTGTCTTGTTGTATCTATGGTTGGCTTGTGGCCTGATCCTCTGGTAAATAGTGTGTGTAGTGATTGCTGTTGAATTCGCGTATATCCCCAAGCGAGTGCTTGTGTTCAGGCTAGGGCAAAAGTAACATTGGGTTTTCGCTTTTTTCGCGTTTTTTTCGGAGACAACAGATGATCAAAGGCAGTATTGTTGCATTGGTAACCCCAATGACTACCTCGGGAGCTATCGATTGGGAAGCACTGCATCGTCTGGTTGAGTTCCATCTGGAAAACGGTACCGATGCAATTGTTGCAGCGGGCACCACAGGTGAACCCACCACGATGTCATTTGAAGAGCACTTTGACGTCATCCGAAAGGTGGTTGAACAGGTTAATGGTCGCATACCTGTTATTGCCGGGACTGGTGCAAATAACACGGCAGAAGCGGTAGAGCTGAGTAAATTCGCTAAGAAAGTCGGCGCCGATTATTGTCTGTCCGTCACGCCATACTATAATAAGCCAACTCAGGAAGGTTTGTTTCAGCACTTTAAAGCTGTAGCTGAGGCCAGTGACCTGCCGGTGATTCTGTATAATGTGCCAGGACGAACCGCTGTTGATCTCCACAATGAAACCGTTGTTCGTCTGAGCAAGCTTGAGAACATTGTGGCCTTGAAAGATGCTACCGGTGATGTTGAGCGTGGAAAAGAGCTTATGGTGCGTCTTGAAGGTTCGGGCTTCCTGCTATTTTCCGGTGATGACCTGACTGCAGCTGATTTTATCCTGCAGGGTGGTGATGGCAACATTTCGGTTACTGCGAACGTTGCACCGCGTCAGATGTCTGAGCTTTGTGCTGCTGCTTTGAATGGCGATGCCTCTACTGCACACCAGATCAATACTCGCTTGATGCCGTTGCATCGTGCACTCTTTGTTGAATCAAACCCCATTCCGGTTAAGTGGGCTGTTGCTGAGATGGGAATGATGGGAACGGGTATTCGTCTACCGCTGACTGTTCTTTCCGATCAGTACCATGCAACCGTTCGTGAAGCTCTGCAACATGCCGGAATTATCGGATAACTGATCGGGAAGTCACAATGTCCAGAAAGGGCTTGAACAAACTGACAGCCGGTGGCCTTGTGCTAACCGGCTTTCTGTTAGCTGGCTGTAGTTCCTCCGGCTATTACTATGATCGTAAAGCAGACTATGCAGAGGCAAAAGAGTATCCGGCTATTTCTCTGCCAGACTCTGCTGGTGTGCGCCAACTTAATCAAGCGATGCCTCTGCCGGATATTACGGACCAGGAGCAGCTTGATGACGAGTTTACTGTTCCACGTCCGGACGCTATGCCTGTTGTCGATGAAGATCTGCCGCCCTCTGAGCTGAAGGAGTTTACTGCTGCAGAAGGCGTTGATTCGCGCCTTTGGCTGTCAATCTCTAACCCTCCTGCGGTTGCCTGGCCGATGCTGCAGAGCCAGTTTGAGCAACTTAACTGGAGGGTTGAAACTGCAAACCCATCTACAGGACGTATCTCGTTTGTTCCTGATAATCAGCTAAATGCTCAGCCTGTTTTGGCAGTATTACGGCAGGGAATTCGTGGTGGTTTCAGTGATTTGGAACTGTTGAGCCGACAGGGTGGTGTGCGGACAGATAGTGCTGCAAAAGCACTGCTGAGCCAGATAAATGCCCGGCTTTTCGGTCAGGAGTTAACATCGCAAAGTGTCTCGTTATTGGCTCAGAATATCAGCCGGGAAAAAACGATTGTGCTTCAGGCTGCTGGAGGGCAGGATCCCGTTTTGATGTTAGGGACTGATGCAGACCGTACCTGGATTGGCCTTGAGCTATTACTGATGGAGCAGTTCAGCGAAGATGAACAAAGACTGCTTAACGCCGATGCTGTCAAACGAGAGTTTACAATTGTTTGGTTGCCGGAGGAGGAGCGTAGTAGCTTCCTTACCCGCTGGGCGAGTAAGCCCGGCCCTGAATCTCAGTATCAGTTGGTATTGACGGGGTCATCTCCTGTTTCTATACGTGTTCAGCAGAACGGAAAAGCTGTTAATCCGCGGGAAGCCCGTCAAATTCTGATGAGTGTTCGTAAACTGTTGAACTAGATAGACTGAACCTGATATCAGGTTTAATCTTTTTGCTGTTATACAGCGCCCCGAGCCTTAGGTTGCGGGGCGTTTTTGCTTCGGATGATCTTGTGACTGCAATGCGTTTTGCCTCCCTTGGCAGTGGTAGCCGGGGTAATGCGACCCTGATTGAAAAAAAGAGTACCCGTATTCTGATCGACTGTGGTTTCGGTGTAAAAGATACGCGGGGGCGTTTAGAGCGCCTGGGGTTAAGCCTTGATGATCTTGACGGAGTGCTGGTCACTCACGAACATGGAGATCATATTGGAGGGGTAGGGCGTGTCGCTCGGGCCTGCGGTGTTCCTGTATATTGCAGTCATGGCACTTACCTGACCGGGCGTTTAGGTGAAGTACCAGACCTGCGTTTGATTAGCAGTCATAAAAAGTTTGCCATTGGTGATCTTGAGATTGAGCCAGTTCCTGTTCCCCATGATGCGAAAGAACCCATTCAGTATGTAGTAGGGGACGGCGATACCCGACTGGGGGTGCTGACAGACCTTGGCAGTATAACTCCACATATACGCCAGTGTTATGCCCGCTGCGAAGGCCTGATTCTTGAAACCAATCATGATCCTCAGATGCTGCAGCAAGGACCCTATCCACCAAAGCTAAAGCGTCGGGTTGGCGGTGCTTATGGTCATCTGAGTAATGGTCAGGCTCAGGCTCTGCTGCAGGAGTTGCAACACGATAAATTACAGCATGTGGTAGCGGCGCATATCAGTGATAAAAATAATACGGATTATCTCGCTAAGGAAAGTCTGAGTCGTGTTCTCGGATGCAGTGTCGAAGATGTACCTTCAATTGACCAGGAAGAGGGGTTGCACTGGGTCAGTTTGCGCTCTGCATTTTAGAAGTGAGTTGTTGACCTCCTTTATATCGTCACTTTTTTTGCGCTTTACACCCTACCTCAATTTCCTCGATCGATAGGCAAAAAAAAGCGTTTATCAACACTGAAAGCAGTGTCGATAAACGCGGATTCAAAAGGCAAACGCCTCGAATAATAAGCTAAGTACTAACAACCAAGTCCTGCGTTGGACTTCTCTTATAATGCAGTGTACATGCCATGTTTTTATAGTTCTTTAATATCAATAGGTTACATGCCTGTTGTTCGACCAAAGTATTGATGTCTATGTATTGGGCTATAAAAGTAGCTTCACTACTTATATTTATGCCCTCGGATGGTGCGAAGCGTATGCTGTATGTGCACTAATGGGTAGATTTATTAGGTGGTAAAAGGCATGGCTATCTGTACCTATAAAAAAATAATTTTTTAGACCTGATCCTTATTGTTCTTCCTGAGTATGCTGCTGCCATCTGGATAAACTTGAGATGAAGTCATGCAGCAAATTCCTGTTAGCCGAGTCCGCTCAGACTCGGAGATGATTGAAGGGCCACATAAATTTCATGTACGCCTGACAGAGGGTCGTTTTCAAAATATAAGACGGCTGACCAGTGGGCCGATGATTGCAGCGTTCTTTCTTTTAGCCTGGCTGCAGTGGAATGGCAGGCCGCTTTTGTTATTTTCTTTTGAGGAGCGCCGGATCTACCTGTTTGGTGGTCAGCTGGCCTGGCATGATTTACCGCTTATGGCTGGGTTAATGATTGCAGGTGCCTGCTTGCTGTTTTTTATGGCCGTGGGCTGGGGTCGTGTCTGGTGTGGCTTTGCCTGTCCACAAAGTATCTGGACGTGGCTGTTTATACGCATTGAGCAGCTAACGGAAGGCAAGGCGAGCCAAAGGGCGAGAAATGATGCGCAGCCTTTAAAAGGCATGCTGTTACTGCGGCGTTTGGCAAAGCACCTTCTATGGTTGATGTTCTCTTTTTTGACTGCGTTGACATTCACAGGATATTTTCTGCCTGTGCGTGAGCTTTTCTCAGGTTTTTTTAGTTTCGAACTGTCCCTAGCGGTTTGGGGATGGTTAATCTCCATGGCACTACTGACCTATGTGAATGCAGGTTTGGTTCGGGAAAAGATCTGTTTGCATGCCTGTCCTTATTCACGCTTCCAGGGGGTCATGTTTGATAAAAACACCCGAACGGTCAGTTATGATGCAGTCCGAGGTGAGCCCCGTCGTGTGCGTGGAGGAAGGCGTCATGCTGTACTGGAGCCAGAGACAGCAGAATTAGCCTCTGACATGGCTTTAGTGGGCAAAGAACCTTCCGGTGACTGTATCGACTGTACGATTTGCGTGCAGGTATGCCCAACAGGTATTGATATTCGTGATGGGCTTCAGGCGGCCTGTATTGATTGCGGTGCCTGTATTGATGCTTGTGATCAGGTGATGGATAAAATAGGGAAGCCCAAAGGGCTGATCCGTTTTGCTTCTGAGAAGGAGCTATCGGGTACAGTTCAACCGGAAAGCAGATTTCGGCCTAAATTAGTTGGCTATGGCGTGGTTATGCTGCTGACGCTATCTGTCGTGGCGTTTGGTTTTGCACAGACGAAGGATCTGCTTTTGGAGGTTCGACGTGACCGCGGTGCCCTCTTTACCCGGTTGGGGGATAGCCAGGTTTGTAATCACTATCGGGTTAAAGTTGAAGGCTACAAGCAAGGTTTTGATCAGGTTAAGATCAGCGCTCAGGGTATGGAGGGGATGATTTTACACGGAGATCAGAAGTTAAGCCTGGATAATAACAATGCGGGCTGGCGCGCCTATCGCGTATGTGCACCTGACCCTGAAGGGTTAACCCAGGAGATCAGGTTTATTGTGGAGTCTCAGGTAGAGGGCTTACCTCTGGCGCGAGTAGAGAAAGTGACGACGTTTTTGACGGGTGGTCGATAATCGGGCCATTGGTAAATAAACCTGAGGATATCAAAAGAGCCGGATAATGAAGAACAGCTGAAGCTAGGTTGCTTTAGCTGTTCTTGCAATTGGCTTTAGGCTGATTAATTTTCACCTAATGAAAGAGATGAATAGTACGCTGCTGCTTCCGGCTTTGTAGGAGCTGTAGCAACAGAATTAACCCGCAGAAAACCAGAAGAGGCTGGCTTCCTGTTTGAGCAAAAGGAGTTTGCCCTGTCATGCTATAAACCTCACCTCGCACTATAGCCTGCTCAAACTGAGGTGCACTGGCAAGAATATGCCCTTTAGAATCAATAATAGCTGTAATACCGTTATTGGTACTGCGTAGCATATAACGACCATTTTCGGCTGCTCTTGCCTGAGCCATCTGAAGATGCTGCAGAGGGCCAACGGAATGACCAAACCAGCTGTCGTTTGAAATGGTGATCAGCAGGTCACTGTCTTGTGCCTGTTGACGGACAAACTCAGGGTACACAACTTCATAGCAGATAAACGGTGCAATTTTTAGGTTTTTTGCAGTAAGCAGCGGCTGGTTTGGTGAACCTGCTACAAAGTTTGACATTGGTAAATTGAAGAAATTTATAGCGCCTCTCAGCAAGTGCTCCAGAGGCACATATTCGCCGAAGGGGACTAATTTTTGTTTCTGGTATAAACCCTCTCCGGCTCCTTTAACCATAATGCTGTTATAGAACTGTGCCGGTTGTCCTGAGTCAGGGTTTACTTGCTGAGGGATGCCAGAAATAAGAGCCGTACCTGAAGGCAGATCTGCCAACACCTGGTCAAAGTAGGCACCTGAGTTGCGATATAGCAAAGGAACCGCGGTTTCCGGCCAGACCACCAGGCCATTGTTTTGAACGTCCAGTGTCAGATCGTAATAGAGTTGCAGGAATTTCTGCCGATATTGCCGCTGCCACTTTTCGTTCTGGTCAATATTACCTTGTACCAGAGCGACCTCTACGGTTCCTTTTGTTGAGGGTAGAGTCCACTGAATATTATTGAGCAGGTGGCCTCCGGCAAAGATAAAGATCAACCATGCAGTAAATGTCCGTAACCGCAGTTTTTGCTGGCTCAGCTGAAAAAGCAGGCTGCCAGTCATCACCAGAAGAAAGCTTCCGAGATAAACCCCTCCGACAGGCAGCCAACCTGAAATACTGGAGTCTACCAGCCCTGTGCCCAGGTATAGCCAAGGGAAACCAGTTAACAGCCAACTTCTGAGCCATTCAAATAGCACCCAAAGTGCGGGGAAGCTCCAGACCGGTGAAACGTAAGAAAAGAAGCGTTGATAAAGGCCGTACTGGAGAGCCGAAAGCAGAGATAAGGCCATAACAAAGATAGTGGTCAGAACCAAAGCTAACGGAACTCCGGTATACCCGTAGTCATGGATGCTGATGTAAATCCAGGAAACACCATTACCAAAAAAACCCAGACCAAAGAACCAGCCCAGCGTAAAGTTGGCTTTGAATTTACCGTTTAGCTTTGTCGCCGTTCGACCTGCTTTCATAGCGGTCAACAACAAGGCAACGGCCAGAGGTGTGACTAACCAGTAATTATGAGGGGCAAAAGAGAGAGGAAGTAGCCAACCCGCGAGCGTTGCAAGCAGATAGCGGTGAAGTCCCTGTCTGTTCGATAGATTCTTAAAAACGCCTGTCAGTGCCATGCTTGCAAAAACCCGTCAATTTTTCGTATGCCGCAGCCTACCAAAAGGCTATCCTGCTGAAAACATGTAGATTTCCTAACCGTTAAATCAGCGAATAAAATGCCAAGTCTAAGAGGCAGGTAAAAAAATACCGATGCAACGGGGCACCGGTATTGTCCAGATAGTAATGAGGTTTTAAACTCAGCCTGAATGAGTTATTACCTGCAGTAGGCGGATTCTGCGATTGTCGGCATTCAGAACTTTAAACTCCAGGCCTTCAAGCATGGTGGTTTCATTGCGGTTAGGCAGATGTCCAAAACGCTGCATAACGATACCGCCAATGGTATCAAACTCATCATCACTGAAGTGAGTGCCAAAGCTCTCGTTAAAGTCGTCAATAGGCGTCAGAGCCTTAACGATAAACTGGCCATCGCTGATAATCCTGATATCCATATCATCTTCTTCGATATCGTGCTCATCCTCAATATCGCCAACGATCTGTTCCAGAACATCTTCGATTGTCACCAGGCCTGCGACGCCGCCATATTCGTCAACGACAATCGCCATATGATTGCGCTTAACACGGAACTCACTTAACAGGCTGTTGAGGCGCTTGGACTCCGGAATGAAGGTAGCCGGGCGCATAATGTCGCGAATATTGAATGGGGGAGCGTTTTTCTGAAGAATCAGCGGCAGCATGTCTTTTGCTAACAATATACCGACCACCTCGTCCGGGTTCTCCCCAATGACGGGGAATCGGGAGTGAGCTGACTCAATAATCAGAGAAAGAAAGTCTTCCGGTTGCTGACCATCTTTAACGGCAACCATCTGCGAACGAGGTATCATGATGTCCCGAACCTGCATCTCATTGATTTGCAGTGCGCCTTCGATGATGTTCATCGCTTCAGCATCAAGCTGCAGGCGCTGTTCTGCGTCCCGGATAAACTCCAGAAGCTCACGGCGTGTCTTAGGTTCGCCGGTCAGGGATGTCATAAAATTCTGAAGCCAGGATCGTTGACCCTGACCGTTGCTCGATCGGTCTTCGCTCATCAGTGTGTTTCCTTTGTACCCTGTTTTCTGTCCTAAGTGGATGGTTTAGTCCAGATAGTAGGGATCTTTTATATTGAGGCTTGCCAGAAGTTCTATCTCTAGAGATTCCATCTCTTCGGCTTCCTCGTCTGCAATATGATCATAACCTAACAGATGCAGACATCCATGGATGATCATATGAGCCCAGTGGTCTTGCAGGGCTTTGTGTTGTTCGACCGCTTCCTGTGCGACAACATCGGCACAGACGATCAGGTCACCCAATAAGGGTAATGCAAGATCGGGTGGTGATTCAAAAGGAAAAGATAAGACATTCGTCGGCTTCTCTTTTCCTCTGTATTGGTGGTTGAGCTGCTGGCTCTCTTCAGGTGTCACCACTCGAATGGTGACTTCATTCCCTGTGTCTTCGTGGGCATCCAGAACAACCTGAACCCAGCGTGCCAGATCTGGCTCATTGGGCAGGTTATTATTATCACATGCAATCTGCAGATCAATCAGTGCCTGAGTCATTGGAGGTTCGCTACTTATCGGTCTTTTTTGTATTTTCCGGAGTCTCATGGGCCTCAGACAGCGCTTCTCTGAGTGCCTCTTTGCGCGCAGCTTCACGGGCCTGACGGGCTTGTTGTTCCTTAATTTCAGCTTCGGCCTCATGTTTATCGTAGGCCTCAACGATGCGCTGAACCATCGGGTGGCGTACCACATCTTTGGAATCAAAGCGGGTCACACCGACACCGTCAACGCCATCAAGAACATCCAGCACGTGTATCAGGCCTGATTTCTGACCTTTTGGCAGATCCACCTGAGTAACATCACCTGTAATCACGGCTGTTGAGCCAAAACCGATCCGGGTCAGGAACATTTTCATCTGTTCCCGGGTGGTGTTCTGGCTTTCATCCAGAATAATAAACGCATTATTCAGTGTCCGGCCACGCATATAGGCCAGAGGTGCAACTTCAATAATATTACGTTCAATTAGTTTGGCAACCTGCTCAAAACCAAGCATCTCATAAAGGGCGTCGTACAGAGGTCGCAGGTAAGGGTCGACTTTCTGGGATAGATCCCCGGGCAAGAAACCCAGTTTTTCACCAGCTTCAACCGCCGGACGTACCAGCAGAATACGGCGGACTTCATCATTGCTTAAAGCTTCAACGGCACAGGCTACTGCCAGGTAGGTTTTACCGGTACCAGCAGGGCCAACACCAAAGTTGATATCATTGGTCAGAACAGTGCGTACATATTTCTGCTGGTTTGGCCCACGTGGCTGGATGGTGCCTTTGGGGGTTCGCAAGGTAATCAGCTTATCAGCTGCGCCCTCGCTGTTTTGCTGACTGGCGTTCAGCATCTCGCTAATACCAGAGCTTTGCAGGTGCAGGTGGATCGATTCTGGGGTCAGCTCTTTCTTCCCTGTATCCTGGTACAGAGACTCAAGAAGACTGGCTGCCGCTTTTACCAGATTTAGTTCACCGGCCAACTGGAACTGATTACTGCGATTGCGGATGATGATATTCATCCGGCTTTCAATCAGACGCAGATGCTCATCATGCAGGCCGCACAGATTGGCCAGGCGCTGGGCATCGTTGGGTTCTAAGTCGAGCTTCAGGATATGAGTTTGGCTGTTACTGTTCAAAGCGTTACCTGTTGTTGCCAGCATCTTGTGTCCCTTCAGGCTAAGTATTTTATCAGCTTGCCTGCGAGGTGTGACAAAAAGCTTAAAGCATCGTGAGTTCAGAATTCAGTATAGCGAATCCGCTTCAGCTTAAGCCTATACAATCAGGCTGCAGCTGAAACGGTCAGGATACCTCGGTATGGTCTGCAGATCAGTAGCTAAGGTTATCAATACGCTCGGCACGTAATGAATTTGGGAAAGCTTCGGTGATTTTCACATCGATAAAGCGCCCGATCAGCTCCATGGGGTCTTCGGTGCGAAAGTTCACCACACGGTTATTCTCGGTGCGTCCCTGAAGCTCTCCCGGATCACGCAGAGAAAACCCTGTTACCAGGATACGTTCTGTATTCCCCACCATACGGCGGGAGATCTGCATGGACTGCTGGTTAATTCGGTCCTGTAATATATTCAGGCGCTGCTTTTTCACCTCTTCCGGCGTGTTGTCTGCCATATCGGAGGCCGGTGTACCCGGACGGGGGCTATAGATAAAACTAAAGGAGTGATCAAAGCCGATCTGAGCGATCAGGTTCATAGTATCTTCAAAATCCTGATCCGTTTCATTCGGGAAGCCAACAATAAAATCGGATGAGAAACTGATTTCCGGGCGGTTAGCACGGATACGTTCCATCTTGCTGATATACTCGTCACGGGTGTGGCCGCGTTTCATCGCTGCCAGAATCGTATCTGAGCCACTCTGTACCGGAAGGTGCAGGTGACTGATCAGTTCAGGGGTATCTTTATAGGCTTCAATCAGGCTGTCACTGAACTCCACTGGATGCGAGGTGGTAAAGCGGATGCGATCAATACCCTCAACAGCAGCTACAAAGCTAATCAGCTCGGCCAGGTCAATCTCTTCACCTTCTGCATTGTGCCCCCGGTAGGCATTAACATTTTGCCCTAACAGGTTGATTTCGCGCACACCCTGGTCTGCCAGATGCACGACCTCTGCGATGACGTCCTCAAACGGTCGTGAAACCTCTTCCCCTCGGGTATAGGGCACCACGCAGAAGGTGCAGTATTTACTACAGCCTTCCATGATGGAAACAAAAGCGGAAGCTCCTTCCACTTTTGGGGCTGGCAGGCGGTCAAATTTTTCAATCTCAGGAAAAGTAACATCGACTACCGAAATCTTATTCTGCTTAGAGGCATCAATCATTTCCGGTACGCGGTGTAGGGTCTGAGGG
Organism: Oceanospirillum sp.; assembly: GCF_048265165.1. Classification (GTDB taxonomy): domain Bacteria; phylum Pseudomonadota; class Gammaproteobacteria; order Pseudomonadales; family Halomonadaceae; genus Oceanospirillum. The sequence goes on from NZ_JBLXCD010000007.1 coordinate 76,436, forward strand.
CCGAAGATGACGTCGACGTGCTTGGCGCGTTTACGGATGTTATCGCCTTCCTGGCTGGCGACACAGCCACCAACGCCAATCACAAGATCGGGATTTTTATCTTTCAGTTTTTTCCAGCGGCCTAGCTGGTGAAAAACTTTGTCCTGAGCTTTTTCTCGGATCGAACAGGTATTCAGCAGGACAACATCTGCTTCGTTTTCGTTATCAGTAAGCTCCAGTTCATGGCTCTCACCCAGAAGATCGGCCATACGGGCGGAGTCATACTCATTCATCTGGCACCCGTGGGTTTTGATGAATAACTTTTTAGCCATGGGAAAACACCTGTTCGTTCTTGGTACGGAAATAAGGATCAGTAGCGTCGTTGTCGCTGCCGATAAAAAACGCACCATTATACGAGTCGAAAAGCCAAGCGCATAGCTCTGGTATAGAAAAACTCGCTTAAGTAAGGGTAGGTATAGAGTGTTCTGTCCGCGGCTATGCTGTCCATCTGCCTTTGGGAAGTTGCCAACGGGGTGCAAGCTAAAAGCTTTACGTGCCGGTCATGCTCTTTATAGGCCTGAGTTCCATAGATTACGATTATGAAGAGCCTGTCAATTTGAGGCAGACCTTGTATTATCGGAGTTTTGGATGGTTCATCGAAGTCACAATAGCAGGCTGGTTTAAAACATCAGCGGTTTTGTGTGGGCCTGATATATTATTAGCACAACAGACCTGAAACAGTAGGATTCGGTATGGATAAGGCATTCTGGCATCAGCGTTGGGAAGAAGGGCGAATTGGTTTTCATCAGGATGACGTGCATCCTGCCTTGCCGGCGTATTGGAATCCGGTGCCTGAAAAACTATTGGCTTCTGATGACCTTTCCGAGGCAGCTGTTAAAGAGCGCCGCGTTGTCTTGGTGCCACTTTGTGGCAAGAGTAATGATATGGTTTGGCTGGCAGACCAGGGGTGGCAGGTTATCGGCGTCGAGTTGAGTGAGCGGGCGGTGACGGATTTCTTTATCGCTCAGGGGCTATCGCCGGTTCATACGCAGGTGGCGGACCAGCTTTCCAGTTACCAGGCTGGACCTTATCTGCTCTATTGTGGTGATATGTTCCATCTGCACCGTCAACATATGGTATCAGTCACGGCCGTTTATGATCGTGCTTCTTTGGTAGCGTTGCCTGAAGCAAAGCGCCACCGCTATGCGTTTCACCTTGCTCAGATGCTCTCTCCTGCAGTTGAAATGCTACTGGTCAGCCTTGAGCATGATAAGCCCGCAGGGCCTCCATTTTCAGTGGATGCGACTGAGATTGAGTGGCTTTTCGGGGCTAACTTTGAGATTACACCTCTTGCCCGTCTTGAAGAAGATAAGCGCCAGGTAACGGATGTGGTGTACCGGATGGTGCGGAAAGGGCTGAAATCGGTTTCTGACAGAAAGCGTAAGAGTGTTGGTTTATAGCTCTGCTATGATGAGAGAATAAAAGCAGGCCCTGCTGGCAGACAGCAGGGCCTTTTTATATCAGTCAACATCTGCCATTGCTGTGTTGGCCAGTTCAATCATATCCAGCAGGATACGGCCACTTTCCACTAACTCAACATCCTGATTCGGGTCTTCTTCCTTGTCAGGAATATCGCTTAGTTTTTCCAGTTGCTTGAGTCCCTTAGCGGTGCGACGCTTATTTTCTAAAGCTAATTGTTGAGCTTCAATACGATCACTTTCGGCTTTGCGGGCTTGTTCATTCAGACTGATCTGTTTGACAGATCGCATCTGTTCAAACAGCGCTTGTTGGGCGGCAAGATACATCAGGTCAGGGTCTTGCTCTGCACGAGCCTGATGGCGCTCTTTAAGCTGCGGTAACCAGAGGGATAACGGGCTGTACTCTTTGTGACGTACGGCCTGAACCTTATCCCAGGGCAGAGCAAACTCCAGTGCGCTTTCACCAACCTGTTCGGTGTCCACAAGGCTTGGGTACTGAATATCAGGCACCACGCCCATATGCTGAGTGCTTTCACCGGAGATCCGGTAGAACTTGGCCCGGGTTAGCTTTAATTGTCCATGATCCAGAGGGGTGACGGACTGAACTGTGCCTTTCCCGAACGTCTGGCTACCAATAACGAGACCGCGCTGGTAGTCCTGAATGGCTCCGGCAAAGATCTCTGATGCTGATGCGCTGAGGCGATTGACCAGAACCGCCAGAGGGCCGGTGTAGGCGACGCTTTTATCCGGGTCTCCCAGAATGTCGATGCGACCTTCTGCATTACGAACCTGAACGGTTGCGCCGCGTTCGATAAACAGGCCTACCAGAGAGTTGGCTTCCTGTAAGGCACCACCACCATTGTTACGCAGATCAATCACCAAGCCATCAATATCTTCAGCCTGTAGTTCATTGATCAGGCGTAAGACATCACGGGTCGTGCTGCGATAGTCTTCTTTTCCCTGTCGCCAGGCATCAAAGTCTACATAAAATGCAGGAATATCAATGATGCCGATCTTTTTATCCTCGCCATTCTCATTCAGCGTGACAATGGATTTTTTGGCAGCCTGGTCTTCCAGTTTAACGGTATTGCGGACAATAGAAACTATCTGAGTTTGGCTGTTGTCGGTGGCATTGGCAGGTATCACCTGCAAGCGAACTGTACTGGCTTTAGGACCTCGAATCAGGTCAACGACCTCATCCAGTCGCCAGCCAACAACATCAACAATGTTTTCATCATCCTGACCGACACCAATAATTTTATCTGCCGGTTTCAGTTCGCCGGCTTTCGCAGCCGGGCCTCCCGGAACCAGACTAACAACTTTGGTGAACTCGTCTTCTGTTTGCAGAAGTGCACCAATACCCTCGAGAGAGAGCTTCATCCGAATATTAAAAGTTTCAGAACTGCGGGGCGACTGATACTGAGTATGAGGGTCATATAACTGTGTATAAGAATTCATATAGATCTGAAAGACATCTTCACTGCGGGTTTGAGTGATGCGTTTCAGTTGATTCTCAAGGCGGCGCTTCAGTGTTTTCTTTGCATCAGCAAGGTCTTTGCCGGATAGCTTAAGGCTGAGCAGGCTGTTTTCAAGGCGCTTGCTCCATAGTTGATCAAGCTCTTTCTCATCTGCTGCCCAGGCAAAGTCTTCCCGGTCGATCATCAGAGCATCGTTTCGCTCAAAGGTATAATCGTCCGAAAACGTATCCAGCTGCTTTAGCTGGCTTTGAATACGGGATTCAACCTTTTGCTGGTACAGGTTGTAGATTTCGAATGCAGCGGCCAGATCACCCTCTTTCAGGCCATCATCGAGACGATGCTGGTATTTATTGAAGTGGTTGATTTCTGTTTGTGTGAAATAGGCCTTATTTCCATCGAGTTCTTCCAGAAAGTGCAGATAGATCTCTTTGGATAGCTGATCATTGAGCTCAACTTCCCGGTAGTGGCCATAATTCAGGCGTTCAACGATATCTTGAGCGGCTTTTTGCTGAGATTCTGTTGGTGCCAGAGTTCCGATTGCATCAGGGACTTCAGCCAGTGCTGTGCCGATTGTAAGACTGCTGACTAAAAGCAGTGCCAGTAAGCGGCGGGTAACCGTGGTTATCATTCAACTCTCCGGGCCGGAGGCTTGCTTCGTAATTGAAGGAAACCTGTTAAGTAATCTTATGGATATTGTTTGAGTTAACTCTATGACTTTGCAAAGAATATGGTTACTGTTTGTCGGGAATCAAGGCAGTCGTACGATAAAACCTGATCTATTTGCCAGGAAAGCCGTCCTTTTTCGGGAACGCTATTAAAAAGTCATGATTTGTTATAATACACCATGCCGTTCGTTTTGGTTCAGTTAAGAACTGCAAAGGCCTGACGGTTTCCTTTCTTCTTTGTTTTTTTGTCGCCGGGGTACCCATGACTCAGAATGATTTCAACCAGCAGCTTTTAACCTTTCTTGATGCTTCCCCTACGCCCTTTCATGCAACAAAAAACATAGTCGAGGCATGCTTGTCGACAGGATTTGAAGTATTGGAAGAGCGTAATAGCTGGGCGCTGAAGCCCGGTGGGCGTTATGTGGTCACCCGCAATCAATCTTCCGTCATTGCGTTTACATTGCCTGCAGAGGGAGATGCAACAGCAACGGGCTTTCGTATGTCGGGAGCTCACACCGACAGCCCTTGTCTGAAGGTAAAAACAAACCCTGACCAGAAGGGGCAGGGTTTTTTGCGTTTAGGTGTTGAGGTTTATGGTGGTGCTTTGCTAAGTACCTGGTTTGATCGCGATCTGTCTGTTGCTGGTCGGGTTTCATATCGGGACTCGTCCGATGGTATCCGGCATGCGCTGATTAACTTTGAGCGACCTATAGGAACGGTGCCGAACCTGGCAATCCATCTGAATCGTGAGGCCAATAAGGGCGTTGAAATTAATGCCCAGAATCATCTGCCCATTGTTCTGATGCAGCAGGAAGAGGGTGCTCAGAGTTTTGATGATCTTCTAAAAGGTCAGCTCGAAGCCCAGGGAGTCACCGATGTTTCTGAAGTTCTGGAGCATGAGTGCTTTGCCTATGACACTCAAACCGCTGCAGTTATCGGCTTTAAAGATGATTTTATCGCCTCAGCTCGCCTGGATAATTTGCTGAGTTGCTTTATTGGCTTGAAATCTTTGTTGGATGCTCCGCAGGAGGTTCCGTCACTTCTGGTGTGTAATGATCACGAAGAGGTAGGCAGTATGAGTGCATCCGGGGCTCAGGGGCCTTTCCTGCAGTCGGTCCTGAAGCGCATCGCCGGACATGAAGAGCGTTATCAGCAGATGATTGCGGCTTCTATGATGGTGTCCTGTGATAATGCACACGGTATTCACCCGAACTACGCCAGCTACCATGATAACAATCATGCTCCTCTTTTAAATGCCGGCCCTGTTATCAAGCTGAATGCCAATCAGCGTTATGCCTCAAATAGTGAAAGTTCTGCCTGGTTCAGGCTTGCTTGTCAACAAGCTGGGGTTGAGGTGCAAAGCTTTATTATGCGCAGTGATCTGGCTTGCGGGAGCACGATAGGGCCGATTACTTCGGCAGAGCTGGGCGTGAGGACGATTGATGTAGGAGTGCCTCAGTTTGCTATGCACTCGGTGCGTGAGCTGGCAGGAAGCCGGGATGCTTATAAGCTTTATCAGGTTCTTAAATGCTTTAATAGTCTGCCTGATATTTCCTAGGTTTTACTGCAGGTTTGGTCAGGCTGATTTATGTGCCTGATCAATCCTGTATTATTACGGAAGTAAATCTCGGATTTTGTCTGTAATAGCGAGCGGTCAGGTTCAGGCTGTAGATTTTTCTGATAAGAGAGAAGAAATATAGTATTTGAAAAAGCGGTGTCTTGAGAAGAAGGCAGGTGAGGAATTTCAGGCATAAAAAAAACCGGCCTTTAGCCGGATTAGAAAATTGGCTCCCCGAGCAGGACTCGAACCTGCGACCAATAGATTAACAGTCTACTGCTCTACCAACTGAGCTATCAGGGAACTGTGCTCAACTTTCGAGACCGCATTATAGAGATCAGAATATTTTGGTCAAGCCTTTTTTGAAAAAAAGATTATTTTTTAATGAGTTATATCCAAAACTTTGTATTCCACTCTGTTTTTGATTTGAGTATCAGTCTCTAAGCGCTCTGAGTTGAGCGCATTAGGTTTACTGTCAAAGTATAAGCTTTTCGTTATTTTGATGTGTGAGTAAAAACGCCATCCCAATCTTTACCGGGTGGTTGCTCTCTATACAGGTTGATCCGGTCCAGATAAACGTCATAGATCATACGCTTTTCCTCAGAGAGCAGCTCCGATAGCAGTCTTTCAGCATATCCCCAGTCCTGATTTCTGAAGTGTTTTAAGGCCTGATGATAACGATCCAGAGTGTTGAGCTCAGCGTCGCTCAGTGAGCCTTTTAATGCGACAGGCTCAAAGATCGCGACGGGTTCATGCTTGCCTTTTACCTTGACCAAGTCGAGCTCCCGATAAAGATAATTATCGGCTGCTGCTGCGGTGGTTTCACTGACCATAAGGTCTACACCGTACTGCTTGGTGAGGCCTTCCAGTCGGGAGCCCAGATTGACGGCATCACCCAGAACAGTGTAGGCCATGCGGAATTCGGAGCCCATGTTTCCCACGTTCATCGGCCCGGTATTCAAGCCGACGCCAATTTTCAGTTCCGGCCAGCCTCTTTTTCTAAACTCAGGCCCCAGCTCTTTCATAATCTCAATCATTCTCAGGCCCGCTTCAACGCCATGTTTTGCATGCAGGGGATCTTTGAGTGGTGCGCCCCAGAACGCCATGATGGCATCGCCCATATATTTATCGATAGTACCGCGGTATTCATGAATAACGCCTGTCATGGGGGTCAGGAAGGCATTCATCAGTCGGGTAAGCTCTTCCGGGTTGAGGCCTTCCGAAATGGTTGTGAAGCCCCGTACATCTGAGAAAAGCACTGTCATTTCACGACTTTCACCTTCCAGGGAAATGCTGGCAGGGTTCTCGTTCATTTCATCAACTAACTCAGGTGGGACGTATTGGCCGAATAGACGGGTTAGTTGGCGTTTGCCGCGCGATTCCACAAGGTATCCGTATGCAAGCTGGTAAGCGATAATCAGGGCGCTCAGGAGAACAGGGGTTGCCAGAGGGAAGACCCATTTATAGTCTGTCCACAGAAGCAAGTTGCCATACCAGATACCAGCAAAAATAAGTACGGATCCGATCAGAATAGGGAGAGGATTAAGCCTTGGGAGTGTAAAGGTCAGCAAAAGCCCCAGAAATACCAGGAGCAGTATCTCTCCGCCAATGGTATAGCTGGGCTGATGTTTAAAGGACTGGTGCAGGATACCCGCGATCAGGTTGGCGTGTACCTCCACTCCGGGGTAAACGCTTTGTACCGGCGTGGTTCGCAGATCCAGAAGACCCGGTGCACTGGTACCGAGCAAAACGATAGCTCCCTCGAGTTTTTCTTTGGCAACGGTCTGCTGAAAGATATCGGTCACAGAGATATATTCAAAGGTACCCCGGCCGCCATAGTAGGGCACCAGAGCCCCGGTTTGGTTATCCACCGGGATACGAAAGCCACCCACATCTAGAGCTTCTAAGGTTGGATTGTTCTTGTCGCCACTGATAATGAATTCCACCGGTGGCATCCCCAGAACACTGCGAACGACCGCCAGGGAAAGGGATTGGTAATAATTTCCCTTATATTCCTGGATCATGGGAACCCGGCGGAAAACACCATCCTGATCCACCAGTGGGTTATCAAAGAAACCTGCCGATAAAGCATTTGCCTGATGAATTGGCTGATTGCCGGAAAAGCGCTGTGCTTTTGGTATAGGGAGTAATGCAGGGGAGATTGGGCTCTTGATCGGCAGCGGTTCAGGCAGCACACCAACGGAGGGGGTTTCTATCTCTGGCTCGCGATCAAGGTAAAAGCCTAATACTGCCGGGGTTTGGTTGAGTATTCCCGCCAGTTGACGGTCACCATCCATTGACTCGATTAAAGGTGTGAGGGTTTCGGTCAATTCAGGTTTTTCTGCCAGAAGCCCTTTTAATGCTTCTGTTGCACCTCTCTGGTCTGCTTCCGGGAATACGATATCGAACCCTAAAGTGCTGATACCGTATTCACCAAAAAGAATGTACAGCAACTCAGCAATATACTCCCGTGGCCAGGGGAACTGCCCAATTTCTCTGAGGCTGTCTTCATCAATATCGATAATCAGAATCTGAGAATCACCCTCATTAGGCAGTGTCATATTGATGCGAACATCGTAAGCGATCTGCTCAAGTTTACTGAACAGCCCAATATTCCAGTAGCCAATGGCGTGCAGTAGAAATACAGCAAGAATAAGCAGACTACCCAAGGGGCGAATCAGTGGGGAGAGAGCTTTTTTTAGCGAATCCATAGAAGAGGTTCTTCATCAGGTGATTGTTTTTTCTGAGCATACTATAGAACCGCATACAGTGAGAGAGCGGGTGTGGTTTTTCGTGACAGATGTCAGATGTAGGGTATTAGTCTGGGAGACAAATATGAGATCAGCTATCGTGCTACTGTACTGACTGGATAGTGCTGCTGAGTGTGACATGAAGGCAAAAAAAGCCGCTTCATGAGAAGCGGCTTTTTAAAATATGGTGGCTATGGCGGGACTTGAACCTGCGACCCCAGCATTATGAGTGCTGTGCTCTAACCAGCTGAGCTACATAGCCAAAACTGCTTTCCGATTAAACTGAACCGGAAGAAGCTGGCGCAGATTATCTTTGCAATTCGATTTTCTGTCAAGCTGTTTTCTTGTAAAACTATAAATAAAACAACAGGATAGAATTACCTGCAAAATAAAAAGCCGCTTCATATGAAGCGGCTTTTTAAAATATGGTGGCTATGGCGGGACTTGAACCTGCGACCCCAGCATTATGAGTGCTGTGCTCTAACCAGCTGAGCTACATAGCCAATTGCGGGAGCAGATTATACTGTAATCTGCTCTTGCTGCAAGTAATTATTTAGCAGTTTCGCTTTTTTTAAACTAAAGCAAGATCGCTTTAAACATTGAAGCGGAAATGAACGACATCACCATCTTTCAGGATATAGTCTTTGCCTTCCAGTCGCCATTTACCGGCTTCTTTTGCGCCCTGCTCGCCCTTGTATTCAATGAAGTCGTCATAACTGACCACTTCAGCACGAATAAAGCCTCGCTGGAAGTCGGTATGGATCACGCCAGCACCTTCCGGGGCTGTTGCGCCAATTTTAACTGTCCATGCCCTAACCTCTTTCACACCTGCAGTGAAGTAGGTTTGCAGGCCAAGTAAGCCGTAACCGGCCCGAATAACCCGGTCCAACCCAGCTTCTTCCATGCCGAGATCAGCAAGGAACATATCGCGTTCTTCATCGTCCAGCTCGGCGATCTCAGCCTCCAGCTTATTGCAGACCGGAACAACAATGGCGCCTTCTTCTTCGGCGATGCCTCTGACAATATCCAGATATGGATTGTCTTCAAAGCCATCTTCGTCAACGTTGGCGATGTACATGGTGGGTTTAACGGTCAGGAAATTGTACGAACGAAGCAGTTTTTTCTCATCGTCGTTCAAGCCAAAGCTGCGCAGGGGTTTGCCTTCTGCCAGATGAGGCTGGATTTTTTCCAGTACTGTTTTTTGTGCCTGGGCTTCTTTATCTCCGCCTTTGGCGATCTTGGTCAGGCGATGAATCGCCTTATCCACAGAATCCATATCAGCTAGAGCCAGCTCCATATTGATAATTTCTATATCCTGGGCCGGATCAACGCGGTTAGCAACATGGATCACATTTTCATTGTCGAAGCAGCGCACAACATGGGCGATAGCATCCGTTTCACGAATATTAGCCAGGAATTTATTACCCAAACCTTCACCTTTGGAAGCACCTTCCACTAGGCCGGCAATATCCACAAACTCCATTGTTGTTGGCAGCACGCGCTCGGGATTTACAATCTCTGCCAGAGCATCCAGACGCGGGTCAGGCATCGGTACGATACCTGTATTGGGCTCGATGGTGCAGAAAGGGAAGTTTTCGGCGTCAATGCCGGATTTGGTCAAAGCGTTGAACAGGGTCGATTTGCCTACGTTAGGCAGCCCGACAATACCGCAGTTAAAACCCATGATGATGATCCTGATATGCGTGGATGAACCGGCGCTTACACCAACCATTGGGTTGGCAGAATCCGGCAGAAAATATTACCGGTGGGGGAGAAGAGATCAGGCGGACTTAAAACTGTGCAGGCGATTCATAGCGGCGGCCCATTGGCCAGCTACTGCATCGGGTAGGGCTCTTATGGCTTCATCGATACAGTCATCCAGAGCTTGTTGCTCTGGCTTAGGCGCCCGACCCAGCACATATCCGGTAACCTTATCACTACTGCCCGGATGGCCGATTCCAAGCCGTAAACGGTTGAAACCTTTTTCGTTACCAAGTTTGCTGATGATATCCCGCAGTCCATTATGACCGCCATGGCCTCCACCCTGTTTAAAACGGGCAGTACCTGGAGGTATGTCAAGTTCATCGTGTGCGACCAGAATCGCTTCAGGAGGGATCTTGAAGAAACCAGCAACAGCAATTAACGATTGTCCGCTGCGATTCATAAAAGTGGAGGGGATCAACAGATGAAGGTCTGACCCTTCAAAGCGGGCCTTGGCATAGAGCCCGTGGTACTTCTTTTCGGGACGCAGGCTAACACCGCAGTGCTTTGCCAGCGCCTCGACGAACCAGGCTCCGGCGTTGTGACGGGTTTGCTCATACTCTGCCCCGGGATTCCCCAGGCCAACGATTAGCTTAATACCTTCACTCATACCGAAACCCCGTTCAGAAAGTCAGCGTAGGATTACTCCTCGCCAGCTCCCTCTTCTTCAGCTTCATCTGCAGCAGCACCTTTAGGTGTAGCAACAGATACAACGCCGTCATTGTGGTCTGCGCCTTTGCTCAGAGCAACAACGTCAACACCAGCTGGCAGTGTCAGGTCAGACAGGTGGATAGTCTGGCCTTTTTCCAGCTCAGCTACGTCAACATTGATCGCGTCTGGGATCTGGTGAGGCAGTGCTGCGATTTCAACTTCAGTCAGCAGGCGCATCAGAATGCCGCCGTCCAGTTTAACGCCTTTACACTCTGCTTCATTAACAAAGTGAACCGGTACGTTAACAGAAACTTTAGTAGATTCATCAACACGCTGGAAGTCAGCATGCATGATAACTTCTTTGAACGGGTGACGTTGCATATCTTTCAGGATAACTTTTTCGTTATCTGCGCCTTCGATGTTCAGTTCCAGCATGTGAGTGTAGAAACCTTCGTTTTCCAGTTTCTTGTACAGCTCACGCATCTCAATTGAGATGGCTACAGGCTCTTTGCCCAGTCCGTATACGATAGCCGGAGTACCTTTTTCCAGACGACGCAGGCGGCGGCTCGCACCTTTCCCCTTGTCGCTGCGTACTACAGCGTTCAGCGTAAAATCAGTCATGATTACTTCCTCAGGTTTACATAAAGACAGTACAGGTTTCCGCGACCAGAAACCTGTACCCAGTTAAAATCAGTTTTGCTATGGCGCTTTAATCAGCGAAACATTGCGCTGATAGATTCCTCGTTGCTGACACGGCGAACCGCTTCAGCTAGCAGACCGGAAAGCGTCAGTTGGCGGATTTTTCCGCATTTCTGAGCTGCGTCAGTCAAAGGAATAGTATCTGTAATGATAAGCTCATCCAGAACGGAGTTGCGAACGTTGTCGATGGCCGGGCCGGAGAGTACAGGGTGCGTTGCGTAGGCAACAACCCGTTTGGCGCCATGTGCTTTTAGTGCTTCGGCAGCTTTGCACAGTGTGCCTGCCGTATCCACCATGTCATCAACCAGTACGCAGGTACGATCCTGAACATCACCGATGATATGCATCACTTGGGCTTCGTTTGCCTGCGGGCGGCGCTTGTCAATAATGGCCAGATCTGCATCATTCAGTTGCTTGGCAATCGCACGGGCACGAACAACGCCGCCGACATCCGGAGATACAACAACCAGATCCGGATAGTTCTGACGTTCAATATCATCGAGAAGAATTGGAGAACCATATACGTTATCAACAGGGACATCAAAAAATCCCTGGATCTGATCTGCGTGCAGATCAACAGTTAATACGCGATCGACACCCACTGCGACGATCATGTCAGCAACAACTTTAGCGCTGATAGGAACACGGGATGAGCGAACACGCCGATCCTGACGTGCATAGCCGTAATAAGGTACAACAGCAGTGATCCGTTGTGCTGATGCACGGCGCAGTGCATCGACCATCAGGATAAGTTCCATCAGGTTATCATTAGTAGGTACACAGGTAGACTGGATTACAAAAACGTCTTTACCACGTACGTTTTCGTTGATTTCAACAGCCATCTCGCCGTCACTGAACTGGCCAACCGTGGCATCGCCCAGACGGATGTCTAAACAATCAACAACTTTGCTGGCTAACTGGGGGTTTGCATTCCCCGTGAACACCATTAATTTTGACACGTGTAACTACCTTTGGATTCAGTCTGACGGGAGTAAGTGCGGGCCTGAAGTGCAGTTCATTGCATCAACAGAAAACAGAAGTGGCTGGGGTACCAGGATTCGAACCTGGGGATGCTGGAATCAGAATCCAGTGCCTTACCGCTTGGCGATACCCCAACTATATACCAGCTCAGATTGCCAGTGCTTCATGCAACGGGGATCTGTTTCTCCCCCAAGCAATAAAGCCCTGCCATTGATCCGGTAACGCCGCTAACACAGCCTCGGCTGATTTTTGGTCGTTAAAACCTGCAAAAATACAGGCACCGGTTCCGGTCATCTGTGATTTGCCATACTGACTAAGCCAATCGATTGCCTGAGCAACTTCTTGATAAGTTGTTCGTGCGATCGATTCGCAGTCGTTATGACCGCCCTGATCAAGTGCGCGCGTAATTGTCATGATTTCGGTATCTCTTGTCAATTCAGGATGGCAAAAAATTTCCTGAGTTGAGATATGACATTCAGGGCAAATCACCAAATAACAGGCTTCTTTTGGCTCAATGGGGGTCAGTTTTTCGCCCACGCCTTCAGCCCAGGCGGCAAATCCTCTGACAAAAACCGGCACGTCTGCACCGAGTGTTAACCCTATCTCTGCCAGCTCATCGATACTACAGCCGAGCCGCCAGATATGGTTCAGGCCCAGTAGTGTTGTGGCGGCATCCGAGCTGCCTCCGCCAAGTCCACCACCCATGGGGATCTTTTTATCCAGTTGAACCGATATATCCGGAAGTGGCTGGCTGAAACCCTTTTCGCGACAAAAAAGGATAAGTCGGCTTGCCGCTCTGGAGACGAGGTTATCTGCCGCATCTACTCCGGGAATCTGAGGGGTTAGTTTAATCTTAGGGTGCTCTGAGGCCTGGTTACCCCTTCTGAATGTCAGCTGGTCGCAGAAATCGAGGAACTGAAACTGAGTTTGCAGCAAGTGATAGCCATCATGTCGTCGCCCGATAATATGTAGCATAAGGTTTAGCTTTGCGGGGGCGGGTAGTATTAGTGTTTCAATTTTGGTGGGTGTCGGCATGGCTCGATAATCCGAATATATAGGGCTGGTCTGATCAGGGCGTTACCTGTGGTGCGATGAAACAGGGCCTGAAACGAGATGGATTATATCGGATAACCCACCGGCTAGCCGAATGGCATTTATGTGGCAATCAGAGTAGGTGGTTACGCAGATTACTGTAAACGTGCCAGTTGATGAGCTGGTAGTTGCCATTGATTGATGATCAGCGTCAATTCCAGCTGGCCTCTGTTAACTTTAATTCGACCCGGCAGTTCAGGGCTTTGAAGGGACTCTGAGGATACGGAGTGATAACGGTCATAATGAATATTCCAGCCATCCTGCTGCAAAAGACGAATCTGTTGCGCCTGATTCAATTCTGATTGATAACCGGACCCAGGAGCAGGTAGTGTTCTTATCCAGTATAAAAGACTGCTGATCGGCAGATCCCAGCCAAAGTGGTTGTACAGCAGTTTTTCCGGGCTCTGATCGATAAAGCGCCCTTTGTCAGGAATTGTCAGCATAACCTGATAGGGGCTGCCTTCCATGCGTGCCCCGGTTTGCCCAAAAGGGCCACTCAGTGTCATGTTGTAACTGTCGCCTTGCTGTTGCCATTGAAGATTGGCGCTGTCTGAACTTTCCTTTGTTTTCAGACGGATTTTCCCTTCAATCTGAAAGTATGTCAGTTGAGAAAAGTTGCGAATATGCTGATCCATAAAAGGAGTAGAGGCTTGTTTAAGCTGCTCTGTTGTGCTGCAGCCTGCCAGTAATATCAGGACAAGCAAAGTAGCTCTTGTAAGCAGACCTCTGATGCTATTGTTCATATTTCGGCGTGTCATTGTTATTCAGCAGGACGTGTGTCTGCTGTTTCCTCCGGGTTCTCTGTCGGGTACTCAGATTCCTGATGTATGGCCTGAGTGCTGAGTTCTGGAAAGCGTTTTTCAACCGCGTCGAGTAATAAGCTATCCCGGAAGAGTTGTCTGGCTTCCAGTAGCAGGTCAACGGCTTCGTCCTGTTGACCTGAGACCCAGTATACTTCAATCAAGTGGCTGGCAATTTCCGGGTCCTGCAGCTGGTTGTATGCCTGTTGCAGAAAGCGTGTCGCTTCATTGAGTTGCCCAAGCTTGAAATAAACCCAGCCCAGACTATCTGTTATAGCAGGATCACCGGGTTTCAGGGCGGCAGCTTTTCGAATCAGCAGCAGAGCTTCCGAATAACGGTCTGTGTACTCAGTCAGGGTGTAGCCCAGTGTATTCAGAACCATGGCATTATTCGGTTCATTATCCAGAATTTCCCGCAGATCCCGCTCTAATGAAGGGATATCCTGCTCTTTCAAAGAGATCATTGCACGGCTGTACAGGAGCTCATAGTCCGAGCCTTCCGATAATATCGCTTCGGTTAGTAGCTGGTGGGCGTCGTCAAGCTTGTTCTGGGCAAGCAGAAGTTCACTCTCCAGCAGGTAGAGGCGAACTCTGTACTCAGGCGAAGTCAGGCGCAGTGTTGCCAGGTGGGCGCGCGCCTCATCGTTTTCGCCCTGAGCGATCAATAGCTGTGCGGCTCTTGCCTGGGCCTGAAGGAAGTCTTTCCCACCTTTAACCATTCGATAGTGATCTGTTGCCGCCTGAACGTTGTTTTCCTGCTCCTCAAGTCGACCTAAATAATAGTGAGCCGCATCAATCTCGAAGCCTCTTTCCAGTAATTTATTCAACTGGTTACGTGCTTGCTCAGGCAGGCCGTTTTCCATCAGGATCAGGGCGAGAGATAGTGTCAGCTGACCATTTTCGGGATGACTACTCGCAATTTTGGAAAATACCTGCTGCGCCTGGTCAATATCACCATCTTTGACCAGTGTACGTGCAAGGGCCAGTTGCAGGCGCAGGTTGTCAGGCTGTTTAAGGATCGCCTGTTCAAGAATATGGATGCCTGCTCTTAGGTCATGCTGAGTAATGGCCAGATCGGCTTTTAACAGGATGCTGCGGATACTCAAAGGGGCGACGCCCAGTGATATATCAATCACCTCATTGGCTCGCTGGTTATGGCCTGAGAAATAGAGTAGCTGAGCTATGGCGGTCAGAAGATCCGGGTTGTCGGGGTGGTGATCATGTAAACTGTTTATTGCCGACAGAAGCTCATTTCGAGTGTATTCATCCGCTTCTGCACTTTGGGCTGCAAGGTAGCTGAAGTGTGTTTCTTCACCCATAGACAATAGCTCGCTCTGGAAGTCAAAAGCTCCGAGAACGTCACCTTGCTGAATCAGGAGTGTACTACTGATCCGTCGGGGTTCGGCATTATCCGGGGCGGTTTCACTCCACAGTGCGGCGGCGTCCAGAGTTGTTTGATTATCACCGGCATATTGCGCGATATAGGTTGCTCTGCGGGCAAGCTCCGGGTTTTGCAGACGTGCAGCTTGCTCCAGATAAAGCTGAAGTGCAAAGCCAACCTGGTTGCGCTGCCCTGCAATCTCTGCGGCCAATAAATCCTGAATGGCTTCGCCGTCCAGACCGCTAATAGGTTGCTGTACCTGAGGCGAAGTAATCTGAGCCTCAGAGCGCAGATCTTTGGGTGATAAGGTTAGAGCGTCGGGTTGTGTTATCTGCTGCTGACAGCCGGATAGCCAGAGCAGAGACAGCAGTATGCTGGCCCTAGTCAGACGTGAAGATGATATAAGTGCTGGCATGCCTTGCATGGTGTCACCCTGCCCCTCTATTGCAGACCTTTATATTGATAGCAACAGAGCTTAACCTGTTGCTACTACAGAAAAAACTGTCTTTTTTAATCAACGTGTTTTTATCGGTTGTCCGTCTGTTGGTTTATGACGTTTCCTCGGATCATACCAAAGCCGCGCGATCATATATCACGAGTTGATTCCGGCCATTATTCTTTGCCTGATAGAGGGCGTGATCGGCTTCCTTTAGCCAGAGATCCAGCTGTTCGCTATCTCCGACGGGGCCAGCCATGGCCCCTATACTGACCGTGATATGCAGTGGTCGTTGCTGTTGTAAAATCGGATGATCTGCAATGGCAAGCCTTAAGGTTTGCAGACGCGCCTCCAGCCGTTCCGTACACGAATCAGATGTCAGAATGATAAACTCTTCTCCACCAAAGCGAATCAGATGATCGTCCGATTGGTTAAACTGTGTTCTCATCTGTTGAGCCAGAGCTTGCAAGCAGCGGTCACCGGCATCATGGCCGTAGTTATCGTTGATCCGCTTAAAGTGATCGGCATCTATCATAGCAACGGCAACGACTTGGTTATCCCTGTGGCAGCGTGCCATGTAGGCCTCAAATGTCTGGCTCAGATAGTTACGATTCCCAAGATCTGTCAGCTGATCCGTAACACTCAGATGAGCCAGTTGTTCATTGGCTTTTTGTAGTTGCTGATTTAGGCTGCCCAGCTTGCGGTTCCAGTAAAAAAGTGCCAAAAAAAGCAGACTGAATGCAGCTGCCAGCTGCCAGAGTCTGGTGTAGTCGGTTTTCTGCTCCAGTTTGATGGAAAGCCAGTTATTTTCGATCTGATCGAGTTCAGCGCTGCTGAGGCTAGAGAGGAGTTTATTCATCAGTGTCAGCAATTGAGGGTACTGATGATGCACCGCAGTCGAAAAATTACTGTCCACGGGCAGGCGCCCGAGCACCCGAATGTCCCCCAGACTTTCCTGTTGCAGCAGATGGCTGGTTTCGGCCAACCCTCCGATAAAGCCATAAAGTTTATGTTCTCTGACTTGCTGTATACCGCTTAGGGTGCTGTCAACGGGTATGAGTTTCAGTTGTGGGTAGCGTTGTTGCAGTATAGGTTGAAGATTGCTGTCGCGGCCGATGCCGATGCGCTTATCGCTTAGATCGTTGATGCTGTCTATAAAAGGACTGCCTAGAGTACCGAGAATAACATTGGAAGCGTTATACCAGCTATTTGAGAATAGCAGGTTTTGTTGAAGCCCCTGGCTGGGGACAACCATAGGTGTCATAACGCAATCTCCATTTTTGATTGCGGTTAACGAGTCCTGCCAGCTTCCCGTAGGGAGAAACTCAAAGCGCAGGTTATCCAGTTTCTGTTGCAGTATTGTCAGCAGACTTGCTGACATGCCGTCATGCCGGTTCTCTCTGTTTTTGTTTTCCAAGGGATAGCGGTCCGGATGCACACAGTAGGTAATGGTGTAGTCCCAATGATCCAGAAGGTCCTGCTCCTTCTGGGATAAAATGACTCTGGTTTCATTGCCTGATGTTGCTTTTGCACCCAGCCAGCGGTTCTCTATGGCGCGTTTTTCTATCTGTGATATGTCATCTAATGCTTGGTCAAGAATCTCTGTGAGAGGCTGGAGTTCGGGTTGTAAGCCGAGCCGTAGGTCTTCGCCAATCAGACCTGGCAGCCGGAGTTCGCCGGCAATCCAAACATCTGTCATACCTAGCTCCCGAATCCAATGGTTGCCATTGGGCAGAGCGGCTAAAACAAGGTCGACCTGGTTCTCCATCAAGGCTTTAAACATACTAGCTTGCTCTGTATAGCTGATCACTTGATCCGGGAAAAGTTTGCGCACGGCGGCCTCGTAAAAGACACCGTGTCCGACGGCGATGCGCAAACCTGAAAGATCAGATGCTTTATTCAGGCGGAAGTTAGCATTTCGGGTAAAGGCAACATTGGGAATGCGATGGTAAGGCTGTGTGAATCGGGTAAAAGCGCGTCTTTCCGGCATATCCGAGATATTGGCTATCAGGTCGAGCTCACCTCGTTTAAACAATTGGAACAGATTGCTCCATTGATCAACAACAGGTATAAACTCAACGCCGGTCAGATCCTGTAAGCGATAAAGGATATCAACACTCAGCCCCTGTACTTTGCCATTATCAGAAAAGCTGAAAGGAGCATAGTCGCGCATCAGGCCGACCCTGAGCGGAGGCAGGCGGTCCAGATAGTCCTGCTGTTTTCGGGTCAGTTGTATCGGTTCCTGACGTAATGTGGACTGACCATCGTATTGCATCCAGCGCTCATTTAGTTCTTGCAGCCATCCGGCGGGCAGAGACTGGAGACCCGCCTGTAGTTTTTTGAAAAGTTCGGGCTTGTCTTTGAGGGTACCCAATCGAAAGTCTTCAATTTCCATCCCTTTAAGAGGGGCCAGTGTATTAACTTCCAGCTGGAAGAAACCTTCCCGGCGCGCCATATACTTCAGCGTGATTTCCGGGCCAATGATGGTATCCACCCAGCCAAAGGCCAGCGCCTGAACCAGGTTTGGCAGAAGGTCATATTCGATAACATTAATACCCTGCTCAACGAGGTAATCTCGGTAGTAGATATCTCGCATAATGCCAACCCGGTATGGTTTTAGCTGATCCAGCGTTTTGACGGTGGGAAGGGGTTGTACGCAGTTCTGCATGACAACCGTCTGACGGAGATGGTATGCACTGGTGAAAAGAATATTTTTTGCCCGGTCTTCGCGCCAGGATATTTCATCGATAATATCCAGATCACCTCTTCGAAACGCAGCATAAATGTCTGGCCAGCTACCGACCCGGTAATCAAAGCGGATACCCAAGGTTTTACCGAGTTTATTGAGCACATCGACAGAAAAGCCTTTGGCTGTACGACCTTCGATGCTGGAGTAGGGCTCATTGTCGGCAACGACGCCAACAGTCAGACTTTCAGGTGTTTTAGTTTGGACTGTGGCTTTAGAGTGATCTGTGGATGCTTGGGCGCTTTGTATCAGCAAAGAAATAACCCAGAAAAGCAGCAGCGGCATGGTTAAAGAAAAGCTATGTCTTAGGGGGCTATGCCCGCAAGGTGCTTTTAGGTTGCTGATCATGGTATCCCCGTTACTGAGAAACGGTGCGCTATACTCCAGTGTCAGCCAATGCTTAGGGCGAAGAACATGCCTGACGTGGCAAAGAGTGTATAGCACGTTTAACTGGGCTGTACCCGGTTTGAAACGTGTCTTGAAGATGACTTTTTAATTAAAACTCATAGTGCAATGGGAGCACTCGCCTGTTCAAGTGAAGTTTGATAGAAACTGACCTTTTTATGATCTGAATAATTAAAAAAACACCTTATCTTCCATGTGGTTGAGTGCCACCTTAAGCTGTGGTGTGCTATTATCCACAGCCTCAAAAATGCTGGAACCGTGACAGAAGCGTTATCTATGAGCCTGCTTGCCTTTGGAATTAATCATAAAACTGCCCCTGTGGAAATCCGCGAACGGGTAGCTTTTACTCCGGAACAGCTGGATGGCGCGTTCCAACAGTTACGGCAGCACCCGCAGATCAGCGAAGTAGCGGTGGTGTCCACCTGCAACCGTACCGAGCTTTATTGTGTGGTCGATTCTGATGCCCATGGACAGGATACAACGCCTGTACTTGAATGGATGAGCCAATTCCACAATCTTGATCTGACCGACCTTGCCCGTTACAGCTATGAATATACCAATGAAGACGCTGCCCGACACCTGATGCGTGTATCCTGTGGTCTGGATTCTATGGTTCTTGGTGAACCACAAATTCTGGGTCAGATTAAAGATGCTTATTTGAATGCACAGGATAAAGGTTTGGTCGGCCGCGAGCTGAATCCTTTATTCCAGCAGTCTTTTGCTGTCGCTAAGCAAGTGCGTACTCAAACTTCTATTGGTGAAAACCCCGTTTCTGTAGCCTATGCAGCCGTTAGTATGGCACAGCGTATTTTTTCTGACCTGAGTAAAAGCCAAGCGCTTTTGATTGGTGCAGGAGAGACCATTGAGTTAGTTGCCCGTCATTTGCGTAATGCTGGCGTCAGTAAAATGGTTGTTGCAAACCGTACATTGAGCAGAGCCCAGGCGGTTGCTGAAGAGTTTAATGGTGAAGCCGTTGTTCTCAGTGATATCCCTCATCAGCTGGAAAAGTCCGATATTGTTATAGCCTCTACAGCCAGTCAGCTACCGATTTTGGGTAAAGGCGCAGTAGAACGTGCTTTAAAAGTTCGCAAACACAAACCGATTTTTATGGTAGATATCGCGGTGCCGCGTGATATTGAGCCTCAGGTGAGTGAGTTGGACGATGTTTATCTCTACAGTGTTGATGACCTGAAAGAGGTGATCGAGGAAAATATGCGCAGCCGGCAGGAGGCTGCTGAGCAGGCGGAACAACTTGTTCTTGCTGGTGTCGGCCACTTTATGCAATCCCAGCGCGAGCGCGGTGCAGGTCAGCTGATCGGCACCTTGCGACAGCAGGTCGATAATATCCGTGTGACCGAGCTGGAAAAAGCACTGCAGCAGTTGCAGAAAGGTCAGAATCCGGAAGAAGTGCTCCAGCGTTTTTCTCAGTCTTTAACGAATAAGGTTTTACACGAGCCCATGGTGCAGCTGCGCCAGGCGTCAGCAGATAATCGCAATGACCTGCTGAATGGTGCCAGAACTCTGTTTGCGTTGGATTAGCGACGCTTAATCTGCTTTTTTAGTCTTGTCTGGGCATTTGTGTCCACATCTCCGGTACTGTCGAAGCCGGGAACCCATCAAAAATATTGCTTATAAAAGCCCTGTCGGGAAGAAAAATATGAAACCATCCATCCACGCTAAACTGGATCTGCTTAAAGATCGTTTTGAGGAGCTACAAGCTCTGTTAAGTGATGCTGAAGTTATCTCTGATCAGAAAAAATTTCGTAGCTACTCACAGGAATACTCCGAACTTGAAGGCGTTGTAGAAACCTTTAACCAGTATGAGCAGGTTCAGGGTGATATGTTGGAAGCTGAAGCTATGTTGCAGGATGGTGATGCTGACCTTCGTGAAATGGCCCGTGAAGAGATTGAAGCCGGTAAAGATGAGCTGGAGCGTCTGGATCTTGAGTTACAGAAGCTGTTGCTACCGAAAGATCCGAATGACGAACGCAACGTTTTCCTTGAAGTTCGTGCCGGAACCGGCGGTGATGAAGCTGCAATTTTTGCCGGTGACCTGTTCCGTATGTACTCTCGCTTTGCTGAGAAAAAGCGTTGGAAAGTAGAGATCATCAGCCAAAATGAAGGGGAACATGGCGGTTACAAAGAGATTATCACCCGTATCTCAGGTGACCGTGTTTATTCTCAACTGAAGTTTGAATCCGGTGCGCACCGTGTACAGCGTGTTCCTGCGACGGAATCTCAGGGGCGCATTCATACATCTGCCTGTACTGTTGCCGTGATGGCAGAGGCTGATGAGGTCGGTACTATTGATATCAATCCAGGCGATCTGAAGATTGATACCTTCCGCGCGTCAGGTGCCGGTGGTCAGCACGTTAATACCACGGATTCTGCGATCCGTATTACACACCTGCCAACAGGTACTGTGGTGGAATGCCAGGATGAGCGCTCCCAGCATAAGAACAAAGCCAAAGCGATGTCTCTTCTGGCTTCGAGGATTCAGCAGGCTGCTGATGATAAAGCAGCTCAGGAGCAGTCCGATGCTCGCCGGAGTCTGGTGGGTAGTGGTGACCGGTCCGAGCGTATCCGTACCTATAACTATCCTCAGGGCCGGGTGACGGACCACCGGATTAATCTGACGTTGTATAAGCTGGACGAGATCATGGAAGGTGCTTTGTCTGAAGTGCTTGATCCTCTGGTGGCAGAGCACCAAGCAGACCAGCTGGCTGCGTTGAGTAACTGAGTATGCTGCCAGATGTACAGACCGCCCTTGATTGGGCGGTAGAAGCGTTAGCTGCCAGTGATACCGCGCGATTAGATAGTGAGTGCCTACTGGCGGATTGTGTCAGGCAGAGCCGCACCTGGTTGTTTACCTGGCCGGATAAAATATTAAAAGATGAGCAGTGGCGGCGTTTTGAGCAACTGGTTGAGCGCCGTAAGACAGGGGAGCCGGTGGCATACCTGTTAGGGTATCGTGAGTTCTGGGGGCTGACCTTAAAAGTTAGTCCGGACACTCTGATTCCCCGTCCGGATACAGAAGATCTTGTGGCTAAAGTACTGGAGTTGATGCCTCAGGCAGAAGCGAAAGTTGCCGACCTTGGTACTGGCACCGGTGCCATTGCACTGGCGCTGGCTTCGGAAAGGCCTAACTGGCAAATTACTGCCTGCGATTTTAATCCTGGTGCTGTTACTCTTGCGGAAGTGAATCGCAAGACGCTGGGGTTTGAGCAGGTCACTGTACTGCAATCGGACTGGTGTCAGGCACTGGAAACGGATGCCGTTGCAAGCGGTGGTTTTGATCTTATTGCCAGTAACCCGCCTTATATCGAAGATGATGATCCCCACCTGTCCCAGGGTGATGTGCGCTTTGAACCCTTAAGCGCTTTGACTTCCGGTTCTGATGGCCTAGATGATATTCGTCTGATTACGCAGCAGGCTGCAGGTTGTCTTAGGCCCGGAGGCTGGTTGATTTTCGAACATGGCTACAATCAGGCCAGTGCAGTGCGCGGTATTCTTTCAGCTGCAGGTTATCAGAATGCACAAACAGCTCTGGATCTGGCTGGGGTTGATCGTATGAGCTTTGCTCAACGGCCTTAACTTCCCCTCTGACGTCCATCGTCTTCATGGGTTGAATTGAATTGTTTGGTATGCCTTTTCTTACTTATGGGTCGGTAATGTCCCGTGTCTTTTCTGGCTAGGGTTTCGGTTTTCTCGCAAGAAATTAATTGCTTTATATCCATGTTGTGAAAGCGGTCTTTGCGTAATACCTTTTCCAGCAAAGGCAGAAAAATAGTAAGCAGATTTTTTGTACTCGGGAGAAGGTCTGGCTCAATAAATCCGCTCAGCCCTTGAATTTTGCTACCGCTTAGCTATAAGCTCTAATCAGCAATAATTGCTGGAAGACAGATAATAACTAGCAAAACCTTCTGATTATTGAGATTTTATTTCCCCTATGAAAGCTTCTAAACCTCGTGCACTCGACCGTATTGATCTGAAAATCCTTTCCTGTCTGCAGGATAATGCCCGTATATCCTACGTGGATTTGGCAAATCAGGTTGGCCTTTCAACGACACCTTGTCTGGAGCGTGTGAAGCGCCTGGAACGAAACGGGGTTATTAAAGGCTATAAAGCTCATCTGAATCCTAAATATCTGCGGGCTAACCTGTTGGTGTTTGTTGAGATCAGTCTGGAAACTCAATCCTCAGCCGTATTCGATGAGTTCCGCCGTGCTGTTTCCAAACAGCCTCAGATTCAGGAGTGCCATCTGGTTTCCGGTCAGTTTGATTACATCCTGAAATGCCGGATTCCCGAAATGTCGGCGTATCGCCAACTGTTGGAAGAGGTGGTTTTGACTTTGCCAGGTGTGAAAGAGTCCAAAAGCTATGTCGTGATGGAAGAGGTGAAAGAAGATACTTCTATTTATGTGCCGGACTTGAATGAATTTGATGAAAATCAGCTGACCTGATCATCTTTTTTTGCATCAAAGGGTTAAAATACCTGATAGGGCTTTTCGCATCTGCTGAAGCCCTATTTTTTTACGTGTTCTACCATTGTCAGCGATAGAGAAGATGACCATGCAGGATCAGCAGTTACTACGTTACAGTCGTCAGATTATGTTGCCGGAGGTGGACATTGCCGGACAACAGGCTTTACTGGATGCCAGAGTACTGATTATCGGTATGGGCGGTTTAGGCTCACCGTCAGCACTATATTGTGCCGCGGCTGGGGTTGGCACCCTGGTGTTGAGTGATTTTGACGAAGTAGATCTGTCCAACCTGCAACGTCAGATTGTGCACCGACAAAATAGTATCGGTCAGCCGAAGGTTGTATCAGCCGAAACAATGCTTAATGAGTTGAACCCGGAATGTCAGATTGTAACCCTGCCAACAAAGCTCGAGGGTGACGCTTTGCAGGAGCAGGTTCGGCTGGCGGATGTGGTTCTGGATTGCAGTGATCGTTTTTCAACCCGTTTTGCCATCAATGCCGCCTGTGTTGCAGAGAGAACACCTCTTGTCTCGGGGGCTGCAATCCGGTTTGGTGGCCAGCTAGCCGTGTTTGACCCCCGTGAGGAGAGTAGCCCTTGTTATCGCTGCCTTTATGATGACAGTGATGATGAGGCGATGCGTTGTGCAGAGAATGGTGTGATATCGCCTCTGGTAGGAGTGATAGGTTCATTGCAGGCGTTGGAAGCCATTAAGTTAATTGCAGGTGCAGGGAAGGCTGCCACAGGCCGCTTACTTATTTTTGATGCACTTGATACTCAATGGCGAAGTATGAGCCTGAGTAAAGACCCCGCTTGCCCGGTGTGCCAGCCATAAATTGTGTATGAGACTCTGTACTTAAAAAACAGACAAAGAAGGTTCCGGCTCCTGGAGTAGCAGTTCTGCCAGAATCTTTAGGCCTCGTTCCAGATGATTCTGCGACCACGCGCTGCTGGATGACAGGCGAATCGCCTGGGGAGCCCGGTACTGAGCGACAATAAAGTTATCTTCACCAATAACTTTTACATTGCGACGTTGCGCCTGTTGGATGAATTCACGGCTACGCCACGGTTCCGGCAGTTCAAGCCAGGCATGGAGACTATAAGGGTTAATTCGGCAGTTGAATGCCCCCAAGTACTCAGTCATAAGCTGGTTGCGTAGTATTAGCTCTTTTTTTTGTTCCTCAAGCAGCTGGCTTGCCAGACCACTTTTAATCCATCGGGTGCAAATCTCTGCGATAAGGGGGCTGGTCATCCACTGAGAGGCTCTCAGTGCATTTGATATCTGGGAGTGAATCTCATCCGGTGCAACCACCCAACCAACACGAATACCTGCTGCCAGTGTTTTTGACGCGCTGTTTATGTAAATTACTTTATCCGGTGCGATCTCAGCCAGCGGCGGCGGTGCATTTTCAAGGAGGTTTGCATTTACCGAATCTTCAATGATCCAAACATGATAACGACGGGCAATCTCAGCAATTGCTTCGCGTCGTGCTTCAGACATTATGGCGTTGGTAGGGTTTTGCAGCGAAGGAGTGCAATAAAGTACCCGGGGGGAAAATTGTTTGCACGCATCTTCAAAGGCAGAAGGCATTACACCCTCTTCGTCCATTGCCACGGGCTGTGGACGTAATCCTAGTTGATGGGTGACCGCCATAAAGCCGGGGTAGGTGATCGCTTCAGACAGAATGATATCGCCGGGGCGTGTTAGTGCCATGAGTGTCAGCATAATTGCATTCTGTCCGCCTCCTGTGATCATCAACTTGTCGGCGCTTGTGTGTAACCCTGTTAGTCCTAACCACTCGGCAGCCGCTTCCCGGTGCTCTGGCATTCCAATATCCGGCTGGTAGCTCAGTATTCGGTTCATTTTCACGGCATCTGAAGCGAGCTCTTGCATCGATTGACTCAGGGCATCAGCTCTGTCATGGGCAATGGGGAGGTTCAGCTGCAGGTCAACACAGTCTGGCTCGATCTCACCCTGAATCATAAATCTTTGCCCCTGGGCATGAGGCGTTGTAACAAAAGAGCCTCGTCCAACCCGTGCGGTTACCAAGCCCCGGCGCTCTGCTTCTGCATAGGCACGGGTAATAGTGCCGACAGTGACGCCTAACGTATCCGCCAGAGCACGATGAGTTGGCAGCCGGTCACCATCATTAAGATCACCTTGAGCAATTGATTCAGCTATCGCATCTGCAATCGCGATGTAGCGAGGGCCGTGAAAGTGTTCAAGTTTTGGAATCCACATGATGCTGTTTGTTCTCTGCTATTAACGGTTATTGTAATGGTGACAATAAAAGGATTGATCGCTTTTTATTGCTAAGGCTATAGTGACAATCTGTCGGATGCAAACGAGACAAAGCTGAGTTTAAGGTTTGAATTGTATCGCGACAATAATCATTTTGGAGTGTATGCCGGCCGTAGAGACAGTCGGTGGCATTTTCGGCTGCAATTAAGCACTTTTAGGGGGATCGGAGATGGATGCAGTAGGGCTTATATTTACTTTGGAAGGGTTTTATCTACCGGTAGCACTCTTTGTATTGAGCACCGCAGGCACACCGGGCCCGAATAATATTATTCTGACGGCTACGGGTGCCCGATTTGGTTTTCGCAAATCCTTACCTGGGGTGTACGGCATTATTTTCGGGACAGCCAGCCAGATTGTTATGGTTGCGGCTGGCCTCGGTATCCTCTTCCAGCAATGGCCTGTACTGCACACTCTTCTGAAAATGGCTGGCGGGACTTATCTGGTCTGGTTGGCGTGGAAAATACTGCGTAGTCCGGTTCAGGAGATGTCTGCGGAAGAAGGCCAGGAGCCGGTAGGGTTTATTCAGATGGCTCTGTTTCAGTACCTGAATCCCAAAGCCTGGGTGATGAACTTATCCATGGTTTCGGCTTTTTCAGTTGCAGGCGAGGTGTATTGGCAGTCGATTATGCTCATTATTCTGGTAGCTTTTACCGTGATGAATATGACTCAGAACGCTTGGGCTGGCTTTGGCAGCGCCATTGGCCGTCTACTGACTTCGGATCAGATTCGGGTTCGTTTTAATATGCTGATGGCGACCTTAACGGCACTTTCAGTGTACTTTATTCTTAGGTAGAGGGTTTTGGGTAATCCATGGCTAAAAGCAAAGGTGACAATTTAAAATTGTCACCTTTTTTATTAAGCCATACTCGTTTATCTGCACTCAGATGTAGTTTTCCCCAACACCCATGGCGATTGTCCGGCTGATAGCGGCAAAGGAGCGACCGGACTCCTGTCGCCACCGGTTAAAGGCATCCTGGGCTTCCTGCATCGCCTTCTTGCTGGTTGGGCTGGTGGCTGTGACCACATTATGAGCTTTTAGATAAGCCCAGACATCGTTGGTGAAGATAAAAGTATCCACACCCAGCTGGCGCAGGGCGTAAGGACCAGTGTTGCCCCCCAGCCGCTTACCGTGCTTTTTCAGGTATTGCCAAAGACCAACGATATCCTCTTCCGGCCAGTTCGCAATAAAACGGGCAAAGCTTTTGTGCTCAAACTGCAGGTCGTAGATCATCTGGGCATTGTGCTTGATGGTCATCACCTTGCTCAGATTACGAATGATTTTTGGGTCTTTGGCTTTCTGTTCCCACTGCTCATCGCTGAGCAGTAGCAGGGTATCCGGTTCGAAATTGAAAAAGTGCTCTTCAAAGTCTGGCCATTTTTGTTCCACAACTCGCCAAACAAATCCTGACTGAAACACCGATTTGGTGAACTGAGCCAGATAGCGACTGTCATCCAGAGCCGCAAGTGCTTCACGGCTAAGGGAGTTTGGGAGTAGGGCTTCCAGAGCCGCTTCTCCACCTTTGCGTTCCGCAGCCCTCTGATAGATCTGGTCAAAGCGTTCCATATCGATTCCTCGGTCAGTTTGCCGCTTTTTTACGGAGCTAAGGCTTTATCGGAGTACCTGTGTGAGTCGTCAGGTTTAAGCAACCCGCTTCAGGCGCGCCATATAGAAACCGTCACTGTTCAGAGCGGACGGGTAGATTGTTGTCTCTTCTAGCAACTCAAAAGCACCGCTGCAGTTTTGCAGGAAGTGAGCGACCTGATCCTGATTCTCCATCGGTAGAATGCTGCAGGTGGCATAAACCACCTCGCCACCTACCTTCGCCATCTTGCTGTAGCGCTGCAGAATATCCTGCTGGGTTATGCAGAGTTGCTCAAGATCGTCAAACAGAGGGTTCCATTTGGCTTCCGGATTACGGCGTAGAACACCAAGGCCGGAACAAGGTACATCCAGAAGAACACGGTCTGCACTGGCCCGCAGACGCTTGATCTGAGTGGAGGATTCGATCAGACGGGTTTCCAGGTTGTTTATGCCGGTGCGTTTAGCACGCTTACGCAACTGATCCAGCTTACGTTGCTCCACATCCATAGCAATGATACGCCCTTTATTCTGCATCAGTGCGGCTATATGCAGGGTTTTTCCGCCGGTTCCCGCGCAGGCGTCAACAGTGAGCATGCCCGGCTTGGGATTGAGCATTCTGGCAATCTGTTGAGACCCCAGGTCCTGCTGCTCAAACCAGCCGTCGTGGAAGCTCTTGCTGCGAAACAGAGGAACATCGCCACGAATAATCAGAGCATCCGGTTGCTTATCCACAGGTTCGCTGGGAATTTGTTCCGCTTTGAGCTGCTGCTGTAATTGCTCCCGGGTTCCTTTTAGTTGATTGGCCCTAATGTAACGCAGCGGAGCTTGCGCCAGAAACTCGCGCTCCTGTGGCCAGCGCCGCCCCAGTTGTTGCTGAGCAATCTTATCGAGCCATTCGGGGCAGCCATCTTTCAACAACGGCCATTGATTGGCTTCTTCGATGCGGCGGTGATCAATACTGAAACCTGTTTTTCTGCCCTTGCTGTGCTGTTTCGGTGCCCGACCCTGCTCTGTAAGCCATGCTAGTAGAAGATGTTCCGGTGCTTTCTCATCGGCAGGATCATCCAGTTCGGCAATGAAGAGATAAAAACTCAGGCGGCGGATAATGTCGCCGGTAGCATTCACAATTCGCCCCTGCTCAATGGGTGTCATCTCATTGCGGGAAAAATGATAGGCATAGCTGCGATCCAGGGCTTTTTTGTTGTGCAGAACATCTGACAGCAGTGCACAGACTACGGTGTTAAACATTGAAGGCATCTGTGTATTAGCCCGACTGCGGGGACCGCCCCCTTGTTGAGGGCGTCCTGTGCTGCTGCGGCTTTTATGAATGTGGCCAGAGGCAGATGGACGGCCAGCATTTTTTGCAGAGGCTCTTTTGGGCGATCGTGAAGGCTTTTTAGCTGGCATAAGGTACTCGTTCAGGCTAGGGCAGGATAGTAAAGAGTAAAACAGGGCAGGCATCATAAGTATTTGCCTGGCAAGCCGCAATGGCTCAGGTTTGTTTAAGAAAAATGTTTGTTGTAGCGGGCTGTATTGTGATTGCTTTGAGTCATACATATAGCCCCTTTTTTTGTATGGATATTTGGCGTTAAGTTATCCTTGTACGCATGGTCCGTCATAGCTTGAGAGGTAGTTTAATGAAGCATTTACTTATTGCAGCGACCTTTATAGGGTTGGCCCCCTTTGCAGTTGCAGATATGCGTAGCGAGCCGGTAGAGCCTGTATCACCGGTAAAAGAAATTAACCTTGCACTATCTGAGTTGGGTAAAAAACTTTATTTTGACCCAAGGCTTTCAGCTTCTGGGTTTATTTCATGTAATTCCTGCCATAACCTGAGTATGGGGGGAACGGATAATATTAAAACCTCAATTGGTCATAAGTGGCAGCAAGGGCCAATTAACTCTCCTACGGTGCTTAACTCAAGTCTGAGTCTGGCTCAGTTCTGGGATGGTCGTGCTGCAGATCTTAAAGAGCAGGCAGGTGGCCCAATAGCAAACCCCGGGGAGATGGCATCGTCTCATACTCTGGCTGTCGATGTTGTTGCTTCTATTCCTGGTTATGTACATGACTTTAAGCAGGTGTTTGGTGATAGCGGTACAGTCAATATAGACCGTATTACAGATGCGATTGCTGAGTTTGAAAAAACACTGGTAACGCCAAATGCACCGTTTGACCGTTGGTTGCTGGGCGATGATCGTGCAATTAGTCAGTACGAGCTTGAAGGGTACAAGCTCTTTAAGAGTAGTGGTTGTGTAGCCTGCCACAATGGTGAGGCTGTTGGTGGGAACTCATTCCAGAAAATGGGCATTATGGAGCCTTACCAAACTCATAATCAAGTTGAAGGCCGTGCGGCTGTAACCGGCAAAGATGCTGATCGTTTTATGTTTAAAGTGCCGACATTGCGCAATGTGGAGCTGACTTACCCCTACTTCCATGATGGAGAGGCAGAAACCCTCACAGAGGCCACTGATATCATGGGACGTCTGCAACTCGGCCGCAAGTTTACTGAAGAAGAGAATGCCAAAATTGTTGCGTTCCTGAAAACCCTGACTGGTGATCAGCCTAAGTTTATGATGCCGATTTTACCGCCGTCTGTTGACCAGACTCCAAAACCTCAACCATTTGACTAATAACCTTCCCGCAGAGCTATAGGTTTCACCTATAGCTCTGATAGGTTATTTCTTGTGTTTATTTTATTAGGAGGTGTTAAATTAGAGTTATACAAAACGAATGAAGACGGAGAAATTAAATGGACAATAACATACAGCAAGTTGCAGGTTTACCACGATTAAATGAGCCTGCTCCAGCGTTTAGTGCTCCAACCACTGATGGTGTGAAAACCCTGGAAGACTATAAAGGGAAGTGGCTGGTACTCTTTTCCCACCCTGCCGACTTTACACCGGTATGCACTACTGAATTTATGGCATTCGCTAAATTAGCACCAGAGTTTAATAAACGGAACTGTGAACTGCTTGGGCTTTCGATTGATAGTCATCACTCGCACATAGCTTGGATGCGCAACATTAAAGAGAAGTTTGGTGTTGAGATCCCATTCCCGATTATCGCCGATCTGAAAATGGATGTTGCCCGCGCTTATGGCATGATCCATCCGGGAGCTGCTGATACATCTGCGGTTCGGGCAACTTTTCTGATTGATCCGGAAGGTATCCTGCGGGCTATGGTTTACTACCCGATGAGTAATGGCCGTTCAATTCCTGAATTCTTGCGAATGCTGGATGCGATGCAAACCAGTGATGAGCATCAGGTTGCAACACCGGAAGGTTGGCAGCCAGGTGATAAGGTGATTGTACCGCCGTCAGCAACAGCTGAAGGTGCTGAGGAGCGCATGAATTCCGGTGATTACGAGTGTGTGGATTTCTATTTCTGTACTAAAACGCTGTAGTTGACCAGACTGTTTACAGCCTGAAATATTATTTAAGTGAATCACCCAGAGTTTACGTTTTTTCCGTATTTCTGTGGTGATTCACCGCATAGCGTTCAGCTTTTCTTCGATGCTACCGCTTGCATTTTTTTACCTTAATCTCAATATCCCATATAAATTAATAAATTTTATATTCTATTTTTTTATCGAGTAATGCATTGGCCAATTCGATAAAACCTAAACCGCCATTTTGTTGAGTAATATAGTCGGGCTTATGACTCAATGTTGGCAAAAATCTTTGTACGTTCGCCACGCCTACCGTTAGCGGAATAGATTCAAACATGGCCTCATCGTTGGTGGAGTCTCCGATAAAAGCGCATTCACCTAAAGCAATTTGCTGAGTTTCCAGCCACGCCATAGCACCGCTGGCCTTATTGTAATCGCCGATCCAGATGTTGATATGAATAGAGCTAAGCTTGGCATTAACTCCTTGAGATTTCAGCCATTCGGTTGCTTGTTTTGCTCTGAAAAAATCGACCTTTACTGCCTGTCCGATATCCAGTGCTACATCGCTAATACGAAAGTTTTGATCTTGGGTAAAGCCGATATCGGGGAAAGTTTTTTTCAGTTTTATCGCTAACTCTTTAAGTTCATCGAGGTCCTGGTCAACCTGCTCTGCGGCTTTTAAATAGTGAATGATTGTATGTCCGCCCTCAGCTTGTTCCATATAAAATGCGCCGTTTTCTCCGACAATATATTTGATAGGCAAGGTTTTTAATAAGCAATCACACCAACCTGCACTTGCGCCTGTGACGGGTACAACTAAAATGCCAGCGGCTCTTAGCTGATGTATGGCTTGTATTGTCTCGAATGGTATTTCGCCGTTGAAGGTAAGGGTGTCGTCTACATCGGTAAATAGGACGCGGATTTTCTGGCTGAGATTGCTAGGTAATTGTTCGGGCATAGTCATAAGTCATTAGTCTTTTAAAGTAAGGCAGATAGGTTGATGGTCCGAAGCCATGGTTTCAGTGTTCACTTCAAACGTGTCGATAAGGTTTTGTAACGTAGCGCTACAAAGGAAGTAATCCCGAGTATGCGGGCCTTCAGGCCAAAGCGCTTGATCGTGAACACCACAGGTTGGCTGGCGTGTTTTGTTGGTAGAAAGTGTGGCGCAATCAAGCCAGCCATCGGTTTGAGTAAGCTGCAGATAAGAGGGGCTGTCGAGAGCGACATTTAAGTCGCCGCACAGCAATACATGGTGGCCTTTTTCTGCACTGTGGTAGGCATCTTGATCGAAAATTTCTGGGTTAGGCGTCAGCAAGGGCGATGCATGACCAAGAATCTGAGCTTTTAAATTTGCCAAATAGTCTAACTGCTGCTGAGACTCCAAGGCGGAGTGATAAGCAAGGTGGGTACTGAGTAAGGTTATACTTGAATCATGATAGCGAATTACAGTCTCCACTAAAGTCCTGGGAATCTGTATCGCTGGTCGTACACAGGGCATTGGTAGCTGGTGGCTACGCTGATCTAACAAGGTGCCATGTTTTACCAAGGTAAGATTGCCAAACTCCTGTCGTCTTTGAGCATCCAAAGGACGGCTAAAGCCCGGTGCCCATGCGCTGTGGTAGTTGGCAAAAGCCTCTTCAAATATTTTTTTCTGATCGTTGTTACTATAAGGCTCAATGTAGCGTGCTACTTCTTGCAAGCAGATAGCGTCAAGCTCTCCAAAAGCTTTAATATCCCTGATAATTCGTTCGCTATCAAAGACATCATCACACCCCTTGGTCGATTGAATATTCCAACTGAGTATCCGCATTATTTAATCCCGGCATGCATAAATGATTGGATAAATTGGCGCTGAAAAAGAATAAATACCGCCAGTAAAGGCCCGATAGAGATCAAGGTGCCAGCGCAGATTACGCCCCAGTCCACACCTGATTCCGGCGCACCAAAAATGGATAAGCCAACGGTTAATGGGCGGCTGTTTTCTGTATTGGTCGCCACCAGAGGCCAAAGAAAATTATTCCAGTGGGTACTGATTGAAACCAAGGCGTAAGCCACATAAGTAGGCTTGGCGAGAGGTACATAAACCTTCCAAATGATTTGTAAAAGGTTGCAACCTTCGAGCTTGGCGGCATTTTCTAAATCCATCGGTACGCTCTTAAAGCTTTGGCGCAACAGAAAAATGCCAAAGGCACTGGCCATGTAAGGAATAGCTACTGCAAAGTAGGTATCAATAAGGCGTAACTGTGCAAGAGTTTGATAGTTTTCTACAATGAGTATTTCCGGTGTCACCATGAGCTGCATGATGATCAAACTAAAGATCAATGCACGGCCACGAAACTCAATACGCGCTAAAGCATAGGCCGCTAACGTACATACGATTAACTGCCCTATTAGGGTCAACAGACTGATAGCAAAGGTATTAAGCATGTAGCGCACGAAAGGTGCCTGATCCCAGGCTTTGATAAAGTTGTTTATTTCCAATGGCGCAAAAAGCTGAAAACTGGTGGCATAGTCTGCACTGTGAAACGCGGCCCAAAATGCATACAGCAAAGGAAATACCCATAGCAGGGCGAAGACCCAAGCGACACCAGAAGAGCAGGCGGTGAATAATTTATTCATGACGGGGCTCTACGGTTAGGGGATTAATAATGAACACGGCGTTCAATAACTCCGAATTGAATTAACGCCATAACGATTAATACCAACAGCAATATGACGGTAAGCGCCGAAGCATAAGCGGTATCGAAAAATGCAAACGAGTTCTCGTAGATGTAATAAAGTAACAAGTTGGTTGCATTGTTTGGCCCACCTTTGGTCAAGATAAAAAGGTGGTCAATCAACTTAAACGCGTTTAATAAAGCGTTTACAAATACAAATAAAGTCGTCGGCATCAATAATGGAAAAGTAATACGTTTAAACGTGTACCACACAGAGGCATTTTCTGTTTTAGCCGCTTTATATAAATCAGGTGAAATGGTTTGTAATGCCGCCAGATAAAAAATCATAAAGAAGCCAGCTTCTTTCCAGATGGTCATGGCCATTAGGCTGTATAGAGCCGTGTCTGGGTCCCCTAACCAGTTGATTCCTGATCCGCCAAAACTTTCGAGTATACTGTTAAATAAGCCAATTTCGGGGCTGTAAAACAGTAACCAAATATTCGCTACAGAAATCATCGGTAACATGGTCGGAGTAAAGAAAGAAAGACGTAGAAAGCTTTGCCCTGCAATCTTGCTGTTCACCCATAGGGCCATAACTAACGCCAGCACGATTGAGGCAGGGACGGTCACTAAGGCATAGAGCAGGTTGTTTTTCAGTACTTTCCAGAAAACAGTGTCCTCTATTAAACGGGCATAGTTCTCATCGCTAAAATAGTCACCCATTTGTACGCCAAAGCCGAAAAAGCTGCGCCATACCGTATTCCCAATAGGGAAGTAGGTAAAAGCGACCAGAAGTATTAGGGCGGGTGCCAATAGTAACCAAGCTTGGGCTTTGTAGGTTTTAAACATATTTTATCTCAGTGCGAGGCCAATAAAGGCCCCGCTGTATTCAAGTTGAAAATTAACGGTAACGAGACAGAATACGTTCTGCTTGTTTCTGGGCAGACGTTAACGCCTGCTCAGCACTTTTTTGGCCGTTTAGTACCGCTTGAATCGCATCATCCAGCAGTTTGCGCACGCGACCCGATTGGTGGGTCGATAGCTCAGCTGTTGCAAATTTAAGCTGATCACGCGCCACAGCTGCAGGTGGGAAGTTGCTTACATACTCTTTTAGCTCTGGTGTTTGATAAGCCGCTGGGCTGATGCCCATGTAGCCAGTTTGAATGCTCCATTTTGCGGCTTGCTCCGGTGATGTCATGAACTTCACTAGCTCTAAAGCCGCGTGTTTCTCTTCTTTGGTGGCATTTTTGAAGAGGTAGAAGTTACCGCCACCCGTTGGTGAGCCACGCTCAACATCGGCAGGTAACATCGCCACACCGAAATCAAACTTCGCTGCGTTCTTAACGGCTGTTAGATTGCCTGTTGAATGCCACATCATGGCCGTTTTTTCTTCTAGGAAGTTTTGGCGTAAAGTGCCCCATTCAATAGTGCCTTTTGGCATTACTTGGTACTTATCACCAAGATCTTGCCAAAACTCCAGAGCTGCAATCGCTTTTGGGTCATCGAAGTAGGTTTTGTCGCCCGCCTGATTCATTAGCTTATGGTTTTTCTCTTTCGTTAAGGCTCCAAACATCCAGTATGGGTAACCCGTTGATGGAATCATCGCGCCCCATTGAGTTACTTTGCCATTGCTGTCTTTCTTGGTCAGTTTCTGACCCATGTCGATCAGCTCTTGCCAGTTGCTTGGCGCTTTTTCTGGATCAAGCCCTGCCGCGCGGAACATGTCTTTGTTGTAGTACATAACAATGGTCGAACGCTGGAAAGGAATGCCGTAGGTTTTGCCATCGACGATACCGTTTTCCATCAGTGCGGGGTGGAAGCTGTTGAGCCAAGTCTTTTCTTCAGGTGTACTGATTACGTCATCAAATGGCACGATAGCGTCCAAATCCATGAGCTCATGAACATCAATGGAGAACATAACGGATAATTGCGCGGGCTGGCCACTGTTAAGTGCTGCAAGGGCTTTAACTCGGGCATCATTGTAGTTGCCGGCATAGATCGCATTGACGTCAATGTCTGGGTTTTGTTGTTCAAAATCGTCCACAATCGAGTCCACTACCTTGGTTAAAGAACCACCAACGGAGACTGGGTAGTACATGGTTAACTCTGTTTTGGCGTGCACTAACGCTGAAAAACTCAGCCCTATTGCTCCTACGGTGAGAAGTTTCTTCAGGTTTTTACGCATTACAGTCGCTCCATTCAGGTTGGTTTTCATCGTGCTATACCCCGGCAAGACGTTTGCCAGTTGTTTTGGAAAAAAGATGTTGTTCTTGCTCAGGCCAAAGGATGTTGAGCTGTGAACCTGTGCTTAAATGATGTTTTCCCATTAGGGACAACTGAATGTCTTTAGCGCCCTGATAAGGGCCATTTACAATGTCCACGTTGATGACAGTGGTCGCCCCCTGATAGTCACAGCTATTGATCTTGGCGGCATGACCTGCTGAGTTGAGCTCGATATGTTCAGGGCGAATACCAATGATGTGTTCTCCATGGGGAATCAGGTTCATCGATGGGTGGCCAATAAAACGTGCGACAAAAGTCGACTCAGGCTGCTGGTAGAAGCTCTCCGGCGTGCCCTGTTGCTCTACTTGACCTTGATTTAACAAGATGATCTTGTCGGCCATACTCATGGCTTCAATCTGATCATGGGTGACATAAACGAGGGTTAAACCAAGGCTTTTTTGTAGCTGACGCAGCTCATTACGCATTTCGTTACGAAGCTT
Organism: Oceanospirillum sp.; assembly: GCF_048265165.1. Classification (GTDB taxonomy): domain Bacteria; phylum Pseudomonadota; class Gammaproteobacteria; order Pseudomonadales; family Halomonadaceae; genus Oceanospirillum. The sequence continues at coordinate 112,428 of NZ_JBLXCD010000007.1, forward strand.
GGTATCTAAGTTGGAAAGCGGTTCATCCATCAGGCACAGAGGGGCTTGTGACGCGATACTTCTTGCCAGAGCCACACGCTGGCATTGGCCGCCAGAAAGTTGGCTTGGTTTCTTTTGGATATGTTCTTCAAGGCCGACCAGTTCAATGGCGTGTTTTAGTCGTTTAATTTGCTCTTGCTTATCAACTCGCCGCGCTTTTAAACCAAACAAGATGTTTTCCTTCACGGTCAGGTGAGGGAATAGCGCATAAGACTGGAACACCATGGATAATCCACGTTTACCCGGTGGTAATTGAGTGATGTTTTGGCTCCCAAGATGAATCTCTCCGGCGCTGGGTGACTCAAGTCCTGCAATCATGTTTAAAGTCGTCGATTTACCACAGCCACTGGGCCCTAATAGGGAGATAAACTCGCCTTGTTCGATGGAGAAGCTAATATCATTGACGACACAATGATTGGCATATTCTTTAGTTAAGTTAGAGACGTTTAAAAAGCTCATAATGACCTCGCAGATGCGTTATCTGCTGTTATAACTTTCACGCCATGCTGCTCGCATAATTGCAGGAGTTCATGACCAATGTGGTTGGTAAAAAACATATCGATTTTTTTCAAATGACTGCTTTTCACAGGCGCACTGCGTTGGAATTTATGTTGGTCGGCCACCAAGAGACGCTGTTCGCAATTATCCAAAATAGCTTGGGATAAATGGGATTCTTCGGGGGAGAAATCGAGCAGATCGCCAGTGCTGGAAATGCCACCGACACCACAAATACCGTAATTAACTTGAAATTTTCTGAGGTATTGAGTGGCGTCTTCGCCCACGACGTCCTGATCGGTGGCACGAATGCGACCGCTGACCATGTGAGTTTCGATATTAGGGTTCTCACACAAAGCGATAGCGGCATTGAGGTTGTTCGTGATGACCGTGAGCCCTGGGTGATGAATCAGGTGGCGAGCGATTTGCTCCGGAGTGGTGCCGATGCCTAAAAAGATACTGCTACCTTCCGGCAGGTAATTGACTAACTGACTGGCGATCTGCTTTTTCTCTTCCAGGTGGATAATTTGTCGATTGGAAAAAGACAAATTACTACGCTGTACCGGTAAGCAAATCCCACCATGAACGCGTTTTACCAACGCAAACTCACTGAGAAGGTTTAACTCTTTACGTATGGTTTGAACTGACACATCAAAATGTTCCGTGAGCTCAGCACTGGACACCTTGCCACCGTGATTTTTGAGTAGCTCCAGAATCTCTTTTTGTCTTATGGATAAGCGACCTGTCATACGAAACCCTAATATGTATTTTATCTGTCGATCGAAATACTATTTGTTTCGTATGAACGCTTGTTGAACGATTTTTGACAGTTTTGTGTCGGTTTCTCTAATAGCGGCTTTTGGCGTTAATAAAGGACTGATGTATCGAGAGTTAATCGGTGATTTAGAGAACGTTAAAAAGGGAGTGGGATTACAGGTGTTCAAAAATAAATAATGGCGTTCTTAGAAATCAAAGAAAAACCCCTATCCTGAGATAGGGGTTATCAAAAACTTAGTTTTTTTACTGCGCCAGAAAGTAAAACTCCGACTTGTAGATCTTATTTGGCTGCTTTCTTCGCAGTGCTGATCCACTGGTCAAATGTTTTCTGGTTCGCCTGGATCCACTGATCTGCGTGACGCTCGATCTCTTTAACGGAATCCTGACCGTTGCTGATCATCATGTTTTCAGCGCTAACCGCGTTGATCGGTAGTTTCATGATTTCGAACAGTTTTGCAGCCGCCGGGTTTGCTTCTGCCCACTCTTTATTGGCAACAATGCGCTCAGCGTTGATATCGAAGCCATAGTTTTTGCCATTTGGCAGTGCGGTATCGGTACCGTTCGGGTTAGCGGAGTATGGAACTTCCAGCCAAACGACGTCTTTACCCGGAACCAGTTTGCCTGATACCCAATATGGCGTCCAAGTGTAGTACAGCACAGATTCGCCATCGTTAAAGCGGGCGATAGTGTCAGAAATAATGGCAGCGTATTGACCCTGTTTGTGTGTAATAGAGTCACGCAGTTTAAATTCGGTCAGCTGATGTTCAATTACACCTTCGCAGCCCCAGCCTGCCTGACAGCCGGTCAGATCTGCTTTGCCATCACCATCCGTATCAAACAGTTTAGCCAGCTTGGGATCTTTCAGGTCAGTGATTTTAGTGATGCCGTATTTATCAGCCGTTTTTTTGTCGATCAGGTAGCCCTGTGCCGCTCCGCTGATATAGGTACCCTTGCGATAGAATTTGTCATCTCCACCCGCATTAGCATACATACCGTTGTGCAGAGGGAACCAGTTGACTGCCATATAGGTAATATCGCCACTTGAGATCGCGGTGTAGCCTGCGCTGTAGTCGACTTCTTTAATGGGCAGGACATCATAGCCCAGCTTTTCCAGTGCTTTATTAACAACAACCGTCTGGAACTTCTCTTCTGCAATAGGGCTGTGCACACCCTGTACCTTAATACCTTCACCAGGAAGGTGGCCATCTGCCAGTGCTGCACTGCTGGCAACGGTTGTACTGAGTGCTAAAGCCGTCAACAGGCTTTTCTTCATTGATTTCATACGTGTATCTCCATTTTCTTTTCTTATTTATAAATATTTTGTTCAGGCTCAGCTTCTGAGAAGAGGGCAGAGCCTGGTTTGTGAAGTCGCTGACCGGACATCAATGTAAGTATTTATGAGCGACCCATTGCACGGCGAGCGATACCTACCGGGCCTGCTTCATACCAGTGTCGAACTCCACGGCTTCGGGAGTCCTGCCCCAAGGCCTGAGTCATACGGTCTAAGATAATGGCCAAGATGACGATACCAACACCGCCGACAGTTGCCAGTCCAATATCGAGGCGACCAATGCCACGTAGTACCATTAGCCCAAGACCGCCCACAGAGATCATGGATGCAATGACAACCATAGAGAGGCAGAGCATAAGTGTTTGGTTGACGCCTGCCATAATCGTTGGCATTGCCAGTGGCAGCTGTACTTTAAACAGCATCTGACGAGGGTTAGCACCGAATGAGTTGGCTGCTTCAATCAGGTCGCCAGGTACCTGACGGATACCTAGGTTGGTCAGGCGTATAATCGGGGGCATAGCAAAGATAATCGTTACTACAACACCGGGTACGTTGCCGATACCGAACAGCATGACAATAGGTACCAGGTAGACAAAGGCAGGGGTGGTTTGCATCGCATCCAATGTGGGGCGTAATACTCGATTAATCTTTTCACTACGGGCCATTAGGATGCCGAGGGGCATACCCAGCAGAGCACAGAAGAAGACCGAGGTCAGCACCAGCGATAGTGTTGTCATCGCTTCGCTCCATGCGCCGATACCACCCAAAATAATCAGGCTGATAACGGTGCCGATAGCCAGTCGCTTATTAGCGAGTTGCCAGGCGAGCAGGCCAAAAATCAGAATCATCAGAAAGGGATGTGCGGAGTTTAGCAGAGTGTCAATCGAAGTTAGTGTGGCATCAACCGGGGCTTTAATGGCGCTGAAGAAAGGGCGGAAGTTACCCACGACCCACTCCAGTGCATTTTCGACCCAGCCCTCCAGAGGGATCCATGACTGGGCAAAAGGGTCGGCCAGGGTGACCTGGTCCTCCACAACGGCAGCGACGTCCTCATTTAGCCAGGCCTCACTACTAGTGACCTCATCTGAAGACCGTTCAGCATTACCCCAAGGATTGTCGGCTGGCTCTGGACTGGCAAATGGATTATCCGTATCCGAGGCTTGAGTATCAGTGGCAAAAGGGTTGTTTTCAGTGCTCATTGTTATATCTCTCGGTCTAAGGTTTCCAGCAGACGGCCTTTGCTGATATTACCCAGGTACTTGTTATCACTATCTACAACAGGCATGGCATAGCCGGTTTTGGCAACTAAGCCTATCAGGTCACTGATGGAGGTTTCTGCCGGTACGGGTTCCGGTTCCGTCAGTAGAGCCTGCTCCAGCTTCAGGTCGGTGTTGATAACTTCTTTCAGAGAATCAACGGAAACAACGCCGATAAATTTCCCCAGTTTGTCGATGACATAGCCGTAGTCCCGGTCGTTGTCCTGTAGCAGCTTAAGACCGGTGCGCAGACCTTCGCTGGAATCTTTGCGAACAATAGTGACCTGGGTTTTTCGGGCGATATCTTTTGCACTAAAGACGTTGGAGACATCAACACCTTTAAAGAATGAGCGTACATAATCATTGGCTGGGTTGTGCAGGATTTCATCAGGTGTACCTATCTGAACGACTTCGCCGCCCTGCATAATGGCGATACGGTCACCAATACGCATCGCTTCATCCAGATCATGGGAAATAAAGACGATGGTGCGCTGGTGTTCCGCTTGTAGTTTCAGCAATTCGTCCTGCATCTCAGTACGGATGAGAGGATCTAATGCGGAGAAGGCCTCATCCATCAGCATGACATCAGGGTTGTTAGCCAGTGCCCGGGCTAGACCTACACGTTGCTGCATACCGCCGGAGAGTTCATCCGGGTAGGAGTCTGCATGGGCAGATAGCCCCACCTGGTCTAAAGCGTCCTGTGCTTTTTTATGCCGGATTTCGACGGCTTCACCTGCCAGCTCCAGACCGAAGGCCGCATTATCTAATACACTCATATGAGGCATAAGCGCAAAGGACTGGAATACCATGCTGATTTTTTTGCGACGCACATTTCGTAGCTGATCGTCATTCATGACCGAGATATCTTCACCGTCGATCAGTACGTGGCCACGGGTTGGCTCAATAAGACGGTTGAGCAAGCGTACCAAGGTCGACTTACCTGATCCGGACAGTCCCATGATAACGAAGATTTCGCCTTCGTTGATTGAGAGACTTGCATCTTTAACGCCAACGGTTTGGCCCGTTCGGGAGAAAATTTCGTCTTTGTCGATGCCTTGATCGAGCAGGGAGAGGGCTTTGGCTGAATTTTCACCAAAGATTTTATATAGGTTTTTGACTTCTAATTTTACCGACATAGATCTTTGTAAGATTCCTGAGTCGTGGATGACATCTTTCATTAGATCACTAATAAAAAACTTTCGTTTTGGTACTTGGAAAGCTTGGGGGTCATCATTTTGTTTATAGTTATATTGATTTTTTTAACAATACAAGGTTTATATAAAATGGTAAATGCCTGTTTTACCTCCTTTTTTCTACGGTTTGTTCACCGTTTTGGTGCATGCAGAGCTTTGCCAATGTCTAGTGGCCGGTTTTTTCAGGCTTTTTCAGTACAGGGCATAAGATTTGTACCCGATATATTTTGGCTTTTAAGACGATGTGCCGGACGAAAAAAACCCCGATACATGCTGACATGCTCGGGGTTTGGTCACTGAAGACGGTCTGAGTCTATGGGTTAGCCCAGTTTCTCTTTCAGAAGTTGGTTCACCATTTGTGGGTTTGCAGTACCTTTAGAGGCTTTCATGACCTGGCCCACAAAGAAGCCGACCATCTTACCCCGTTTGTCTTCCGGAGCAGCCTGGTACTGTTCAACTTGTTGCGGGTTGTTAGCCAGTACTTCATCAACGACAGCTGCGATAGCGCCAGTATCGGTCACCTGTTTCAGACCTTTGGCTTCGATAATCTCATCGGCAGATGTGCCTTCGCCGGCCCATAATGCGGCAAATACCTGCTTGGCGGCTTTACCGTTGATGGTGTCATCCATAACGCGCTTCACAAGATCGCCCAGCTGAACTGAAGAAACCGGACTTTGCTCAATCTCAAGGCTCTCTTTGTTCAGTTGGCCAGCCAGTTCTCCCATCACCCAGTTAGCCGCTAGTTTTGCATCACCGCAGCGATCTTTAACCTGCTCGAAATACTCGGCCATTGGACGGGTCGCTGAGAGAACATCTGCATCGTAAGAAGACAGGCCGAGCTCATCAATAAAGCGCTGTTTTTTCTGTTTAGGCAGCTCGGGCATCTCAGAGCGAATATGCTCGATATAGGCTTCATCCAGCTCAACCGGCAGTAGATCCGGGCAAGGGAAGTAACGGTAATCGTTCGCTTCCTCTTTACTACGCATAGAACGGGTTTCGTTCTTTTCAGAATCGTACAGACGGGTTTCCTGGATGACGCGGCCACCATCTTCAATCAGTTCGATCTGACGCTCAATCTCATGGTTAATCGCTTTTTCGATAAACTTAAATGAGTTGATGTTTTTGATCTCTGCGCGGGTGCCATACTCTTCCTGACCTTTAGGACGGACAGATACGTTAGCATCACAACGCATGGAGCCTTCAGCCATGTTGCCATCTGAAATGCCTAAATAAGTCACAATACTGTGGATCGCTTTGATATAGGCGATCGCTTCTTTGGCAGAGCGAATATCCGGTTCGGATACAATCTCCAGCAGAGGTGTACCGGCACGGTTCAGGTCGATTCCGGTCATGCCGCGGCCATTTTCGTCTGTGAAAGTTTCGTGCAGAGATTTGCCCGCGTCTTCTTCCAGGTGAGCATGGTGGATGCGAACCTGACGGATTTTGCCTTCTTCCGGCTCTACTTCAATAATGCCCTTGCCGACAATTGGCAGGTCATTCTGCGTCGTCTGATAGCCTTTTGGCAGATCCGGGTAGAAGTAGTTTTTACGTTCAAAAACAGACTTCATGCCGATTTCGGCTTCAACGCCCAGGCCGAATTTTACCGCCATCTCGACGGCACTTTCATTCAGTACCGGCAGAATGCCTGGCAGGCCCAGATCGATGGCGCAAGCCTGAGTGTTGGGTTCCGCGCCAAATGCAATGCCGGCACCGGAGAAAATCTTAGACTGGGTGGCGAGCTGAACATGAATTTCAAGCCCGATAACTGCTTCCCATTCCATAATGCTTTTACCTCTGTATACAGGTCTGAATACGGTTCGCTTTTAATGTGATATCACTGTGTTTTGTGAGGGATCACTGACCAGCACTGGGTGCCAGTTGGTGCCAGTTGGTTGCTGTCTGGAACTGGTGTGCTGCATTCAGTAATTGGGACTCTTTAAAGTGTCCCGCCAGAATTTGCAGGCCAACTGGGCGACCGTTGACCAGACCTGCAGGTACAGAGATACCCGGCAGACCGGCAAGGTTAACAGCCAGCGTGTAGATATCTTCCATGTACATCTGTACCGGATCGTCGGTGTTGCTGCCCAGATCGAAAGCTGGTGTCGGGGTTGTTGGCCCCATAATCAGATCGACTTCGTTGAAGGCGTTCAGGAAGTCTTGCTGAATCAGGCGGCGGATGCGCTGTGCCTTACGGTAGTAAGCATCGTAGTAACCTTCGGACAGAGCGTAAGTACCGACAAGAATACGGCGCTGAACTTCTTTACCGAAGCCTTCACCACGGGAACGCTTGTACAGATCTTCCAGGTTTTCCGGATTTTCGCAGCGGTAGCCGTAACGAACACCGTCGAAACGTGACAGGTTAGAGGAAGCTTCTGCTGGGGCGATAATGTAGTAGGATGGAATCGCCAGCATGGTGTTCGGCAGGCTGATCTCCTGAACGGTCGCGCCCAGCTTTTCGAACTCTTTAACCGACGTCATGATGGCATCAGACATCTCAGCGGAGAGTTCTTTGCCGAAGTACTCTTTTGGCAGACCGATACGCAGGCCGCTTAATGGCTGGTTCAGATCGGCAGTGTAATCCGGAACAGCTTTTTTCAGAGAGGTGGAGTCTTTTGGATCGAAACCTGCCATCTCATTCAGCAGCAGCGCACAGTCTTCAGCAGTGCGTGCCATCGGGCCGCCCTGATCAAGGCTCGAGGCGTAGGCGATCATGCCCCAGCGGGAAACGCGGCCATAGGTTGGCTTAAGACCAGTAATACCGCAGAACGCCGCAGGCTGACGGATAGAGCCTCCGGTATCAGTACCGGTTGCACCCGGAGCCAGACGTGCAGCAATAGCCGCTGCTGAACCGCCGGAAGATCCACCGGGAACCGCATTTGTGTCCCATGGGTTTTTCACGGCACCGTAGAAACTGTTCTCGTTGGAAGAACCCATGGCAAATTCATCCATATTGGTCTTACCGAGAGAAACCATGCCTGCGCTATTAAACTTATCCACTACGGTGGCATCGTATGGCGCAACAAAGTTGGACAGCATCTTAGACGCGCAGGTGGTTAGCACGCCGTTGGTACAGAAGATATCTTTATGGGCAACGGGTACGCCGGTCAGGGCTTTGGCGTTACCGGCCGCGCGAGTGGCGTCTGCTGCTTCTGCCTGTGCCAGTGCCTGTTCAGGCGTCACGGTGATAAAGCTGTTGTACTGGCTGTCCAGGGTATCAATACGCCCCAGAAAATGTTGGGTCAGTTCGACGCTGGAAAATTCACCGTCGGCAAGACCTTTGGCAAGTTCAGCGATAGTCTTGTTATGCATGGAGATAAAGTCCTTTGCTACGGTTTGATACCGCTCCCTTAAAATCTTTACTTACAGATCAATCTTCCGATTAAGCTGTCAGTGTATGCCGGTGCATATTGGATAAGCACGCTTGCAGCTACAACTGGTATTTAAGGGAAAGAGTCTTTTTACAGTTTTGGGTAATACTTTTTAGTTTCTGACGTATTTGGCCAGGAGGTATCACTCGATAACTTTCGGCACCAGAAATAGCCCGGCTTCTTTGGCTGGCGCATTCTGCTGGAAGTGTTCGCGCTGATTGCTTTCGGTCACTTCGTCGTGACGCAGGCGCTGGGTCGCATCCAGAGGGTGTGCCAGAGGATCTGTACCGTCAATATCAACCGATTGCATCTGGTTAACCAGTTCTAAAATGCTGGTCAGATCACGGGTGTATTCCGGGATATCATTGTCTTCGATTTTGAGTCGCGCCAGGTGCGCTACTTTTTCAACATCGGATCTTTCTAGAGCCATGATGTTTCTTCCTGCCCTGATTGAACCAGTAATCAGCCAAAGGTCCTATTATGTGCAGTAACCAGAGTCTCTGCAGGCCGTTAAGACGCAGTGGAGTGATTTTGATTGGGTTAAATAACAAAATAAGCGCGCAATTTAACATATTTCCGAGCTGCTGACACATTTGTATCTTGCCGTGGGGGGCTGCGGTTGATAGAGTTCTGCCAGCACAGGGTAAATTGGATTTAGGTGAAAAAAATCACATGTTTAAACGACTCAGAGGACTGTTTTCGAGCGATTTGTCCATCGACTTGGGTACAGCAAATACTTTGATCTATGTCCGCGGTCGCGGTGTAGTTCTGGATGAGCCATCAGTTGTGGCTATCCGTCATCATGGAAATCAGCGCACGGTCGCTGCTGTTGGTTTGGACGCCAAGCGTATGCTGGGTCGTACACCCGGCAATATCACTGCCATCCGCCCTATGAAAGATGGTGTTATTGCAGACTTCCACGTTACAGAGAAGATGCTGCAACACTTTATTAATAAGGTGCATGAAAACAGCTTTTTGACTCCAAGCCCTCGTGTTCTGGTTTGTGTGCCTTGCATGTCTACTCAGGTAGAGCGTCGTGCAATTCGTGAATCAGCTATGGGTGCGGGTGCTCGTGAAGTGTTTCTGATCGAAGAGCCTATGGCGGCTGCGATTGGTGCAGGGTTGCCCGTTGAGGAGGCTAACGGCTCTATGGTCGTTGATATCGGTGGTGGTACTACCGAGATCGCTATTATCTCACTGAACGGTGTGGTGTATGCTCAATCCGTTCGTGTTGGGGGTGATCGGTTCGATGAAGCCATTGTTTCTTATGTGCGTCGTCATTACGGCAGCCTGATTGGTGAGGCAACAGCTGAGCGTATTAAAGAAGAAGTAGGTTGCGCTTATCCGGGTAGCGAATTGAAAGAAATTGATGTTCGTGGCCGGAACCTCGCAGAAGGTATTCCTCGCAGCTTTACCCTCAATTCCAATGAGATCCTGGAAGCCTTGCAGGAGCCTCTGTCTGCAATTGTTCAGGCAGTGAAAAGTGCTTTGGAGCAGTCACCGCCGGAACTTGCATCGGATATCGCTGAGCGTGGGCTTGTACTGACAGGGGGTGGTGCTCTGTTACGTGATATCGATAAGCTGATCGCAGAAGAGACTGGTCTGCCCGTTATTATTGCAGAGGAGCCTTTAACCTGTGTGGCTCGCGGTGGTGGTCGTGCTCTTGAAATGATCGATCAGCACACATTTGATCTGCTATCAACGGAAGGTTAGATTCTGGCAGGTAGCCTAAATCACAGCTAAAAAATGGCGGTTTGAATACCGCCTTTTTTTTGTTTAATCTTTCCTGAAACTGACTTCTCACCATTTATGATCTGATTTGACCTTCCTGACAGATCGGTGTCTGACCTGCGTTCTTCGGACAAAAGACAGGCTTAAGGAGGCTGCAATTAACCCTTTGTTTGTTAAGGGCCCTTCATTAGGGCTGCGATTACTGGCTTGTCTGATCCTTTCTTTGGCGTTGATGTTTTCAGATTACCGCTACCAGCATATGGATCAGGTGCGTTCTTTTTTGACCGTTGCTGTAACGCCTCTGCAATGGGCTGTGGACCTACCCAATCGACTCTGGTCCTGGGGTGCGGCAACGTTTTCTGATCGTAATGCCTTATTGGAAGAAAATGCTCTGCTTAAAGAGCAGGCGCTACAGCTATCCAGTAAAAACCAGCGTATGGCCTATCTTATCGGAGAGAATCTGCGTCTTCGGGAGCTTCTGAATGCTAAGAAACCCAATAAAGATCGTTTTTTGCTTGGGGAGGTCATCGGCCTGGATGCGGATGCTTTTACTCATCAGGTGCTGGTCAATCGTGGTCGCAGGGATGGGGTTTATGAAGGGCAGGCGGTTGTTGATGCCCTAGGATTGATGGGGCAGGTTGTGTCGGTGAGCACTTATACCAGCCGTGTGTTACTGGCTGCAGATACGGCCCACGCAGTTCCTGTCCTGATTAATCGAAACGGTTTTCGCGTGATCGCTATCGGCTCAGGCCTGATTGATGAGCTGACGCTAAGTCATGTACCGGATACAGCAGATATTCGTGCAGGGGATCTTCTGGTTACATCTGGCCTGGCTGGTCGTTTCCCCAAAGGATATCCCGTTGCAGAGGTCAGCACTGTCCGCCATGAGCCCGGAAAGCCTTTTGCAACGGTATCAGCGCGGCCGCTGGCTCAGCTGGAGCGGAGCCGATACGTGTTAATGCTGAACCCTCTTGATGTGATTGATAATACAAATCTGCCAGTTACGGGCTCTGCCAGTCCGGAGACGAGGGAGCAGGAGTAATTATGTTTGTAATCCTTTTAACCTTCGTGATTGCCCTGTTGTTGGCGGCTATGCCTCTGCCGGATACTTTTTTATGGGTCCAGCCTGAGTGGGCAGCGATGGTACTGATTTACTGGTGTATCGCCTTACCGCATCGCATTGGTGTACTTGCTGGCTTTTTTCTTGGCTTGTGTATGGACCTGTTGGACGGTTCCTTGCTGGGACAAAATGCAATGGCGATGTCGGTGATTGCTTATGTTGCTCTTTTGCTTTATCAGCGTATGCGTAACTACGGCGCTTTACAGCAGGCATTGATGGTGGGGTTGCTGATCAGTATCAGCTTGCTGATTTTCCAGTGGGTGCAAAACTTAACCAGTGTTGCTGCCGATACATTGGCATTCCTTCTGCCTGCAATCACAAGCATGCTGCTTTGGCCATGGTTTTTTATTGGCATGCGTACAATACGTCGTCGGTTTCAGATTCATTAACAATCTGCTCCAGGGGCAGAGTGTTTTCTGCGCCTTGTGGAATCAATCAATTTTTATGATAAGAAACGTTTAAACAGATGCAAAATAGCGATAGCTCTTATGATCTTTGCCTAGCTTCGGCATCACCGAGGCGAGAGGCATTACTTGAACAGATTGGCCTTAAATGCCTTAAATATCCGGTTGATCTGAATGAAAGTGTTCTGCCAGGGGAGGCTGCTCCGTCTTATGTGATGCGACTTGCAGAACAGAAGGCTCTGGCAGGGCAGGAGCGATCGGGTACAAACCTTCCTGTATTAGGCTCTGATACCTCAGTGGTGCATCAGGGGAAAATACTAGGAAAGCCCAAAAATAAACGCCATGCTGTTGATATGCTGATGCAGTTGTCAGGGCAAACCCATCAGGTGATGACGGGGGTTGCTGTATGCCAGGGCCGTCGCATCCTGTCGCTGATCAGCGTGACGGATGTTTGCTTCAGGGTTCTGACTGAAGATGAGTGCCTTGCTTACTGTGATTCCGGTGAACCTTTTGATAAAGCTGGGGGATATGGTATTCAGGGGTTGGCAGCTGTATTTGTGCGCTCCGTTTCGGGAAGCTACAGCAATGTTGTTGGGTTGCCTTTGTTTGAAACAGCAGAGCTGCTGAACCAATTTGGTATACGGGTACTCGAACCTTCATAACGGCTTCACCGGTTCGGGGCTCAGGGTGGTTTGTCGCGGGGGAGAGAAGCGATGAGTGAAGAGATTTTAATTAATATTACACCGATGGAAACCCGTGTTGCAGTGGTTGAAAATGGTGTTTTGCAGGAAGTTTATATTGAGCGAACCCGTCGCCGGGGCATTGTAGGTAATATCTACAAGGGTAAAGTGGTCCGTGTTTTACCGGGTATGCAGGCGGCTTTTGTTGATATTGGGCTCGAACGTGCTGCATTTATTCATGCTGCCGATGTTGTACCTGCAGACAGACCCAATGGCGCCGAGGTTGAAAGTATCAGCAGTCTTCTGCATGAAGGGCAGTCTCTCATTGTTCAGGTGACAAAAGAGCCCATTGGTACCAAAGGTGCCCGCCTGACCACACATCTGTCTATACCTTCCCGTTATTTGGTTTACATGCCGCATACCCCCCATACCGGTGTATCACAAAGAATTGAAGATGAGTCTGAGCGCGACCGCTTGCGCCAAATTGTTGAGAGTGCTGCTCCTGATGGTGAGACAGAGGGCGTTAGTAAGCAGGGCGGTTTTATTATCCGTACAGCTGCAGAAGGTTTTGGTGAAGAGGAAATTCTTGCTGATACTCATTTTTTATACAGGCTCTGGCGTGCTGTAGAGCGTCGTTGCAAAGGTGCTAAAAACAAGACAATTATTTACGAAGACCTACCGCTTTTTATGCGCACTATGCGTGATTTTGTCCGGCCAGAAATTGAAAAAATCCGCATTGATTCCCGGGAAAATCACGCCAAACTAAAAGAGTTTGTGCAGGAGTTTGTTCCCAGTCTGGAAAGCAAAGTTGAGTACTATCCGGGAGAGCGCCCGATTTTCGACCTTTACGGCGTCGAAGATGAAATCCAGAAAGCTCTTGGCCGTAAAGTGCAGTTGAAATCCGGTGGCTATCTGGTTATTGATCAGACTGAGGCGATGACGACCATCGATGTCAATACCGGCGCATTCGTGGGGCACAGAAACCTGGAAGAGACGATTTTCAAGACGAATCTTGAGGCGGCGACAGCTATTGTTCGCCAGCTCAGGTTGCGTAATCTTGGCGGTATTATCATTCTGGATTTTATCGATATGGAAGATCCTGAACATCAGCGTCAGGTGTTACGTCTGCTGGAGAAAAATCTGGAGCGAGATCACGCTAAGACGAAGCTGACGGGGGTGACGGAGCTGGGGCTGGTTCAGATGACGCGAAAACGCACTCGCGAAAGTCTTGAGCAAGTGATGTGTGAGCCTTGCCCGACCTGTGAGGCCAGAGGTACTCTCAAGACGCCGGAAACCGTTTGCTATGAGATCTTTCGGGAGATTCTGAGAGAGGAGCGTGCTTATGGTTCGGATACATACCTTGTTCTGGCATCTCAGCCTGTTGTTGACCGTTTACTTGATGAAGAGTCCGCAAGTGTGGCTGACCTGGAGCTCTTCATTAATAAAACCATTAAGTTTCAGGTAGAGACCTTCTATAGTCAGGAGCAGTTTGACATTGTTCTGCTTTAACAGACCTCAATAGCCTTTTGATGGCATTTTATCTGAAGGCTTATTTGATGTGTCCTGACCATTACAGAGTGATTACTTTGCCTGTTTCTTTTTCGTTATCAACGCCTTTTTGCCGGTATTGGACTTAACCTATGTCTTTGCCTCGGCATATCTTTAATCACAGTATCATATGGCTGGTTCTGCCGGTGGTGGTTGTTTTGGCCCTGTATGTCAGTATTGGCCGCTATTTCTTTCCTCTGCTGGAAAACTATCGCGACGATCTTACGTCCTGGGCTAATGCTCAGTTGGCTATCAATCTTCGGATTGATCAGTTGCATGGTCAGTGGAATGACTTTGACCCCTATATCCACCTTGATCAGGTTGAAGTGTATGCCCCGCAGGTTCATGCGAAGGATGGCATCAAGCCTGCTCTTGAGGTTCGGAGCTTTAGCCTGGAGCTGGATAGTTTCAGGTCATTCCGATATCAGTTTCCAGTTATTCGCCAAGCCTCTATTCAGGGGGTTACGCTTCGCCTGAAACAAGAAGAAGATGCCCGTTGGTTACTCAATGGCTGGAATCAGCAGAATAGCGTTTCAGATAAGACTGATCAGATTGCAGAGCCATCTGACAGAAATTCAGACCCTCGCCAACGCGGCAGAAGTGATCGTTTAAGGGATGAAGTTGCCCCAATTACCCATGTTCTCGAGTTCTTACTGAGACAGCAACATTTAAAGATGGAGCACGTCTGGCTTGAATTAACAGACCGTTTCGGCCGTGAATACCGTGCCTATAGTCGTCGGCTTGAAGTTTATGAAGTCGAAGGGAAGCGCAGGCTTCAGGGGCAGCTGCAGCTGGACCCAGGTTCGCCTCAGCAGATCGGCTTTATTCTGGAGATTGCCGGCGACCCATTTGACCAGAAATCATTAACCGTAGAGCTCTATCTTCAGGCCGACTCTCAGTCATTGAGCTCTTGGCTGGAGAAAATAGAACATCTACTGCCTTTTGATATACCTGAGCTTAATGGTGGTCTTGAATTATGGAGTGACTGGCAGGGCGGGCGATTGCAAAGCCTTAAGGGGCGCCTTAAGGATGGTAAGCTGGAACTGAATCTGCCGGATCAACCTAAAGTATATCTGGCAAACCTTAATACAGAACTCTTTTGGCAACGGCAGGCATCGGGTTGGGAGCTGATTACAGATAACCTGTCTTTTTCTTTGCAGAATCGTCCGTTCGTTCTAAAGCAGGCTGTTGCGCGGCAAAAAAATGACGATTGGCAGGTACAGTTATCGAACCTGGATCTGGAAAAAATCAGTGATACCCTGCTTGAGTGGCCGGATCTGCCGGAAAAAGCCCGGGATGCATTGGTACGATTAAAACCCCGGGGGGAATTACATAATCTGAGCGTCAGCCAGTCAGAGAGCGACGGTTTTCTGGTTAAGACCGAGGTGGACTCTGTTAGCGTTGATGCTTATTACGGTGCGCCGATTTTGCGTAATGTAAATGGTTATGTGCAAAGCAGTGCCCATGATGGCTTTATCCGTTTTCACTCGGATGAGTTTTTCATGGGTTACCCTCAACTGTACAGCGGTGGCTGGTGGTTTGATAAGGCGATAGGAGAGGTGCACTGGCAGATAGGTGATATGTTACGGGTATTTGGCCTGGATCTGCAGTTAAATCGTGGTGCTACAGAAATTGCCGGTGAATTTGATCTGCTACAACCTAAAGAGGGCGATGACCTTTTTTATCTGAATGTAGGCCTGACCGGTGCGGACGAAACGTTTGGGCTAAGACTTGTTCCTGATCTTATTATTCAGGGGACTTTGAGCGACTGGCTTGGCAGTAGCATTAAGTCTGCAGAGGTTAAGCAAGGTGGTTTTATTTATGATGGCACGCTAAACCTCAACTCATCCCGTCCTGATAGAGAAGTGGCGACTCTTCTGTTGCTGGATGTTGAGAAGAGTAAGCTTCAGTTTCTGCCGGAGTGGCCCGCTGCGGAAGCTCTTGATGCTCAGGTCAGGCTTGATGGGACGGATCTTGATGTTAGTCTGAACTCTGGTCGCTATCTTCAGAATGAAGGGATTTCTGGCGATGTCACTTTGAGAAATGATGGTGTTGGCAGTGTTGTTGGTTTAAACCTTGATGGGCGTGTTTACCCTGAGTGGGGCTGGCAGGTACTCACTGAGACTCCATTGAGTGCTCTCATTCCGGAATCCCTGCTTGATTGGCAGCTTTCTGGTAAGCCGCTCGCATTTTCGACGAATCTTATTTTTCCTGTGGATGGTCGCAAGGGGAGTGGTCAGGTGAATGTTCAGGCCCGAGACGGGGTGCTGTTTATTCCTGAGCTTGCTACTCCAGTATCTCAGCTCAATGGTGATATTACCTATGACATTGATCGTGGCCTTTCTGTCCGGAAAGCAACCGCTGAGTTTTTAGGTGGCGAAACAGCTTTCGATGTGGAAACGGATAGGCAAACAGCTGCTGTTCGTGTTGCCGGTTCCGGGCAATCTGATCTGATAGCGATTAACCAGTGGCAGCCTATGCCATTTTCCTCTTGGCTGAGTGGGACACTGGATTATCAGTTTAGTGTGAATTTAAATAAAGAGAGCCAGCTACACTTAACATCAAAGCTTAATGATGTTGTGGTTAGTTTGCCGGAACCTATCGGAAAAGAGGCTAATACAGAGCGCCCTCTCAAGATTGATATGACCTTTACACCGGAAGCGAATTACTTTTCTGTGGCTTATGATCATCGTGACTCAGAAGGTTTTTTGATCAGTCACGGTATTTGGGGTGGTGATCAGCAGGGCTATGGTGTGGGCGTCTGGTACGGTGATGCGACTGATCATGCCAGATTACCGACAGTGTCAAATCAGAGAACTGATATTTATATTAAAGAGCCTACTTTTAATGTCGACCCTTGGGTTGAGTTTGCATCTGCGGAGGTTGCTCGCCAGTCACTGGCAAGCTCTGTTATCGATTCAGGTGGGCAGGGGCCGGCTGAACAGAGTTCGGCAGCGGAGACACAGCCGGTCAGAATGCACCTCGAAACAGCAAAAGCTATCTATGAGGATACTGTGGTCAATGATCTGGCCATTGATGCTGTCTTGAACGATAAGACACTGGATGCTCGCTTTGCAAGCCAGCAACTGGAAGGTGCTGCAAGCTTCACACCTGATCTTTTGCAGTTAGACATGCAACGTGTTTTTATTGCATCTCCCCAGGATATAGCCTCGGAACCCGCTAACGCTGCCTCAGCTAAAGAAAAGCGTCATGATATCTTTGAGCAGGTTTTCAGGTCTGAATGGCCTGATTTTGACCTGAAAATTGCAGACTTTTCTATTTATGGCGTCAGTGGTCAGCAGTTGGATGCAGCGTACAGAGCTGAACGGTCTTCAAGGCAGGTTAGTTTGTCCAATTTATCCCAGGGCAGCGCTCATTTTTCAGGTGCTCTCGATTGGTTGATCGGAGATACAGCAGATAACACTGATGCTCAGACCTCCCTGATTCTGAATATTAAGGGTGGTGATTTAAAAGATATACAAACCGGCTTTAGTATCCCTGCGGCGATAACCAGTAGTCAATCAGATTCAACGATCCGTTTAAACTGGCAGGGACTTCCTCATGATGTTCGATCTGAAACGCTTAATGGACAGGTGAGCGTTGACTTGGAGCGAGGTTCTTTTGAGCAGGTCGTGTCAGTTCCCGCATTAAAATTGTTATCATTGCTTAATTTTGAATCTTTAGTGCGTCGACTACAGCTCGATTTCTCTGATCTGTCCGGTAAAGGGCTGTCTTATGACAAGGTAACTGGTCGTGTTGACATAAAAAATGGCATAGGGATTATCAGTGAGCCTGTCCAGGTAGAAGGGACGGCAACAAAGTTTGAAATGACAGGTGAGCTGGACTTTGTTGAGGAAAGGTTTGACCAGGAAATGGTTGTGACGCTACCTGTTGGAGAGACATTGCCTTTTGCGGCTATCTTAGCAGGTGCTCCCCAGGTTGGCGGCACTATCTACATCGTCCAGAAGGTATTTGGTAATCTGTTTGATAAGTTTACGCAGGCTACATATACCATCAGGGGTGAATGGGATGATCCACAAATTGAACTGAAGCGGGTTTTCTGATCCGTTCTGCGAGAGAGATTATGATTGAACAGGTTTCCCGGGAGCTTTTATTGCCCGGTAATGTAAGTCTTGATCAACTGGATCGTTTTCTGGTTGAGGCGATGGGGCCGGGCATCGATTTTGCTGATCTTTATTTTCAGCAATCGATGAGTGAAAGCTGGGTTCTGGAAGAAGGTATTGTTAAAGATGCCGGATACAGTGCAGACCGGGGCGTAGGCGTCCGCTCAGTTTCTGGTGAGAAAACCGGTTTTTCTTACAGCGGAGATATTAGCGCTCTGGCTATTTCGCAGGCTGCGCAGGCGGCCCGAAGTATTGTTCGTCAGGGGCAATCCGGTAGAGTTGAAGCCTTGTCTAAAGTGGATTTCAAACCTCTATATGCTGCAGATAACCCTATTCTAGCTTTAAGCTCCGAGGAAAAGCTGGCTATTCTGCAGCAGGCAGATAGCATTGCCCGCGATCAGGACTCCAGAGTTAAAGAGGTCACTGCTTCGTTGTCAGCGAACTTCGAACAAATATTGGTTGTTGCTAGCGATGGTACTCTGGCGGCAGATATTCGCCCACTGGTTCGGGTTAACGTTAGTGTGATTGCAGAACAAAACGGTCGTAGAGAGCGTGGTTCGGCAGGTGCAGGCGGGCGCTACAACCTGAAAACCCTGATGGATAAAACTCTGGCTGAGTCTGCTGCAAAAGAGGCTGTACGTCAGGCTCTGGTGAATCTCGAGGCTGTGGATGCTCCTGCCGGTAATATGCCGGTGGTTCTGGGTTCTGGTTGGCCTGGTGTTCTTCTGCATGAGGCTGTAGGGCACGGCCTTGAAGGTGATTTTAACCGCAAGGGTTCTTCAGCCTTCTCCGGCCGGATGGGTGAGCAGGTGGCATCCTCTCTGTGTACTATTGTTGATGATGGCACTTTGGCGGATCGCCGCGGTTCTCTCTCTGTGGATGATGAAGGGACGCCAACGCAAAATACGACGCTCATAGAAAATGGCCGTCTTGTGGGTTATATGCAGGATAAGATGAATGCTCGTCTAATGAATCAGTCGGTAACGGGAAATGGCCGCCGGGAGTCTTTTGCGCACCTTCCTATGCCCCGAATGACTAATACCTATATGCTGCCTGGAGAGCATGCCCCTGAGGAGCTGATCTCCATTGTGAAGAACGGCATCTATGCTGTGAACTTCGGTGGTGGCCAGGTCGATATTACTTCGGGTAAGTTTGTTTTCTCTGCTAGTGAAGCCTACCTGATTGAAAATGGTAAAGTGACAACGCCTATTAAAGGCGCAACTCTGATCGGAAACGGCCCGGAAACGATGCAGAATGTTTCTATGGTAGGTAACGATCTGCGACTGGATGATGGCGTTGGTGTCTGTGGAAAAGATGGGCAAAGCGTTCCGGTAGGTGTTGGTCAGCCATCGCTGAAGATTGATGAACTGACGGTTGGCGGAACAGGTCAGTGATACTCCGGGTGTTTATCATGAGCATAAGAGGTCTGAAGCGACCTCCTGTGCCATCTGACTCTGAGTCAGGTTTTGGGATGCCTGGGTTTGCCCTGGAACCTCAGCTTAAAGGCCGTAAATTTCCCGCAGACTCCGAAATATTTTCCGGGCGGCTGCCGGAGGTTTCTCATTTTTCAGTTCTTTCTGGGCCGTTCGGATCAGCTGTCGCAGCATTTGCCGGTCAGTCTCTGGCTTTTCCTCAACCAGCGCGTTCAATGCATCATCGCCTTCAGCAATCAGGCGATCACGCCAATGCTCCAGCATATGGAACTGGCGGTTATAAGCTTCGCTTGTGGTATCGAAAAGGGCAATTTTTTCAGCGATCGCCTCAGTATCTTCCCGACGCATCACTTTGCCAATATATTGCAGATGGCGCCGCTGAGCTTCGTGGGAGCGAATCCGTCGAGATTCATCAATGGCCGCCAGCATCTCATCGGAAAGCGGCAACTGTTTTACCTGATCTGCATTTAGGGTCAGAAGTTTTGCACCCATTTCCTGAAGTGCCTTCATTTCCCGTTTTATCTGGGATTTGCTCGGGCCTTCTTCGAACTCTTCGTAGTCTTCTTGAATCTCGTCGGTCATATTCTTCACTTGTACAGTTATTACTTGCGGGAAGTTTAACACAGTTAGCAATTAAGGCCGATGCGGAGCGGAATACTGACAGGTGTTTGAGCCATTTTATAAAGAAAACAGAATTTTATGGGAGTCCGCTATGAGTCAGGACCAGAATCAAAGTCAAAATAGGTTCTCTGCAGCAAATACTGAGCTCAGTGAGCAGATGGAAAACTGGCAACAGCAGTTGCCATCCTGTGCTGATAAAGTTCTGCAATTGGCAAAGCAGAAAGGAGCGACCAGCGCGGAGCTTTCTGTTGGAGCCAGTAGAGGGTTGTCAGTGAATGCCCGTATGTCTGAGGTTGAGACTGTAGAGTTTAATCAGGATCAGAGTTTGTCTCTGACGCTGTATCAGGGGCAGCGAAAAGGGCATGTTTCTATCACTGATCTAACGGATCAGGCGTTAGAGCAGGCGGTCGATATGGCACTGGCTTTTGCTGAGCATACCGCAGAAGATCCCTTTGCGGGTCTTGCTTCTGCTGAATTGATGGCGGAATCCTGGCAGGACCCGGAGCTTTATTATCCAAAGCCTTTTGATGTTGATCAACTGGTCGACCTGTCTCTGGTTTGTGAGTCTTCTGGTAGACAAGATAGCCGTATCACGAACTCTGATGGTGCCGGTTTTCATATTGGAGAGCGTACGAGCTTATATGCAAACAGCCATGGCTTTCAGGGGCAATTATGGGGTACTAACTACTCCGCCAGCTGTGTACTGATCGCCGGTGAAGGGGACCAGATGCAGCGGGATTACTGGTATGACAGCCAGCGCCAATGGGATCTTTTAAGCTCGCCGGAGGTCATTGGTCAAAAGGCTGCAGAGCGAACTCTGATGCGCCTTAACCCGCAAAAAATCTCAACCCGGAAGGTACCTGTGCTATTTGCTGCAGAGGTTGCCTCAGGTTTGCTGAGCCATCTTATGGGGGCGATCAGCGGTGGTAGTCTCTACCGCAATGCCTCTTTTCTGAAAGATCGTTTGGGTGAACAGCTTTTCCCTGATTTCGTTTCTGTTTTTGAACAGCCCCATCTCAAGGGTGGCGTTGCCAGCGCTCCTTATGATCAGGAGGGGATTGCAACCCGGGATAACGTATTTGTTGCTGATGGCGTTCTGCAGCAATACATGCTGGGTTCATATTCTGCCCGAAAATTGGGACTGGAAACGACTGCAAATGCCGGAGGGGCCCGTAACCTCAGAGTTTCTTCCACCGGTGAAAGTTATGATCAGATACTGAGTAAACTGGGAACAGGTCTGCTGGTAACCGAGTTGATGGGCCAAGGGGTTAATATGGTCACCGGTGACTATTCCCGCGGTGCTGCAGGTTTTTGGGTTGAGAATGGCGTGATCCAGTACCCGGTACATGAGATTACTATTGCTGGAAATTTGCAGGACATGTTCAGTCATATCGTGGCAATCGGCTCAGATGTGGACACCCGGGGTAATACACAGACTGGCTCGATTCTGATTGAGCAGATGTCTGTCGCTGGCGCCTAGGAGCTTAAGCGGCTGCGAAATCAATAACCGCCTGATTCATTGTGCAAAAAGAAAGGCCGGATAGTTTCTCTATCCGGCTTTTTTGATAATGGGTGCCGTTTGCTCTGGTAAGTCATGCCGTTTTTTTGGTAAATAGCGATTTGAAAGGAGGCTTAAAGATAAAAAGCGGTGGCAAGTCCGAGGAATGCCAAAAAACCGATGACATCTGTGACGGTGGTCAGAAGCACACTTCCTGCCAGCGCCGGGTCGATTTTCATCCATTTCAGCATCAGAGGCAGAGCAGCCCCCGCCAGAACTGCAATCAGTAGGTTAATGATAATAGCTGTGCCGATAATCGCACCAAGTTTGACGTCATCAAACCATAGTATGGCAACACCGGCTACAACCAAGGCCCAGACGACGCCATTGATAAGTCCTACGATAAACTCCCGGTTCAATAGCCAGGGTGTATTACTGGATGATATATGCCCAAGGGCCATACCCCGGATAACTACGGTTAATGTCTGGCTCCCGGCAATACCTCCCATACTGGCAACAATCGGCATCAGAACGGCCAGAGCAACAACTTTTTCAATTGTCGCGTCAAATAACCCGATGACGGCTGACGCCAGAAACGCGGTCAGCAGATTGATGCCCAGCCAGACGGCCCGGCGTCTTGCGGTCAGAAGAATAGGTGAGAAGGTATCTTCATCTTCATCCAGGCCTGCCATGCTCATCAGAGAGTGATCGGCATCTTCCCTGATAACGTCGACCACGTCATCGATAGTAATACGGCCCAGCAAAGTTCCCTGATCATCGACAACGGGAGCTGAGATCAGATCGAATTTTTCAAATAAATTTGCGACTTCGTTATCCGGCATATCCGCGGGAATCACAATGGTGTCAGTATCCATGACTTCACGTACTGTGATATTTGGGTCTGAAACCAGTAGGCGAATAATGGGCAGCATGCCAATAAAGTGGTCGCCCCGGCTGACCACCAGTACCGAGTCAGTGGAGTCTGGCAGTGACTCGTGGCGACGAAGATAGCGCATAACCACATCCAGGGTGATGTCCGGCCGAACGGTGATGGTGTCTGTATTCATCAGACCGCCAGCCGTATCCTCAGGATAGGAGAGTACCGATTCAACACGGTGCCGGTCCTGGGTATCCATGGAGACCAGAACCTCCTGGATCAGAGTATCCGGCAGCTGTTGAAGAAGGTCGGCAATATCATCGGTTTCCAGACCTTCGGTCGCTGTCAGAAACTCTTCAGGCTTCATGCGTTTCAGATAAATTGCCTGAATATCATCTACCAGATGCTGAAGAACCTCGCCCTGAAACTCAGGTTCAATTAGGTTCCAGAGCAGATCTCTTTCTTTTGGAGGAGAGGATTCAAGTAGGTGTGCAACGTCCTGAGCAGGCAGGCCCCGGTTGAGCATGCGGCGAACCTGGGCGAATGCGCCTGAGTCCATTGCATTGGTCAGACGTTCGAGCACTGGAGGGATATCCTGTTTTTCGCTGGCCATAAATTACCGTGGTTATCTGAAGGTCTACTTAATATTACCGCCGATTCTGCTGTATCGGGCAGAAGATGATTTTTTCGCCGGGTAAAACGCTCTGGGTGTTTATGGCGTGATGAATATATATTTTTATCCTGAGACCTGGTTTATTCAGGAGCTTTTATGATTCCGGTACTTTTTGATTCTAATCAATATTTCAGTGCATTGATATTAACCGGATTTTTCTGCGATGGCCAAACAGCATGGGGTAGCTGAGTTAAGCTCCGTCACCAAGTCCTTTAGCAAATAGCTGAGTTATGGCTGCTTCGATCTCTGACGCCTGTGTATCATCAGCATTCACCTCCACATGAAAGACAGTACCCTGAGGTGAACTCATCATCATCAGGGCCATCATGTTACGGCAGTCTGCACTACGCCCTGAATCATGATGCCGAAGTGTGATACTGGCTTCTTCGAAACTGCTGGCCAGTTCCAGCAATTTTGATGCTGGTCTGAGGTGAAAACCCTTACTGTTCTTAACGGTAACCGTGAACTCTGCCATAGCGGTTAATCCTTATTGGCCAGGCTGAGATCCCGGTGCCTTACCAGTGTTTGCGGGTGCTGATGCTTAAATTTTTCTGCCAGCTGGTCTGCAACAAAAACAGATCGATGTTGCCCGCCGGTACAGCCAATACCAACGGTTATGTAGCTTCGGCTACTGGCTATAATGCTGGGGAGCCATTTATCCATAAAACCGGATATATCAGAAATCATGGCTCGTACACTGAAATCCTGCTCTAAAAACCCGATGACAGGTGCATCTTGGCCTGTAAAACCACGTAGATGTGTTTCCCAGTATGGGTTTGGTAAACAGCGGACATCAAAAATAAAGTCGCAATCTTTAGGGGTTCCCCGCTTAAAGCCGAAGGATTGAAACTGGATGGCTACATTTTTCTGGTGAGAGGCATTTTCGAGCTGCTGAGTGATGATCTCCCTCAGGTCGTAGATACTGAGATTGCTGGTATCGACTCTCAGGTCAGCCTGTTCAGCGATCAGCTCAAGCAGGTTGGCCTCCTGAGCTAAGGCTTCGGAGAGAGAAACAGTTTCTGATGAAAGCGGGTGTTTGCGCCGGGTCGCATTAAAACGATCAATCAAGGTGCCATCATCAGAATCAAGATAGATAATCTGGGGGTCATATCCTTCTGATTTCAATTTCTCTATGTGAGGCTGTACACCCTGTGGGTCGGTAACAATATTTCTGGCATCAATGCTGACAGCAACCATTGGATTCGAATCGGGGAGATTCGATGGTAACTGGCTCAGAAGTCCGATTGGCAGATTATCGATGGCGAAGTAGCCCAGATCTTCAAGTACATGCAAAGCAATACTTTTGCCCGATCCGGAGCGACCACTAATAATAACCAGTTTCATGACACATCCCTTTCAGCTTAATCAGTTTTTGCTGTGGCAGGCAGTTATACAGGGTCTGACATGTAAATGCAGCCACAACAGGTGATCTTATCAGTGAAGTTTAATCCGTTACAGAGGTGATGATAGACATTGATAGGGTCGGCCGTATGACAACAGACCCTATCAATACGGTGTGATCAGAACGTTATTCACACCGGTTGGGCTCAGGCTGTCACTCCCGTATCCAAAGTTCATACAGATTCTCGGAGCTGACTGCTTCACGCAGTTGACGACAAAAATCCGGGTCAGAGAATTTTTCTGCTAATCCGGACAAAAGTTGCAGATGCGTATCTGTAGCCTCTTCCGGAACAAGCAAAATAAAGACCAGGTCAACCGGGCGACCATCAATCGCATCGAAGTCGATCTTGTCTTTAAGACGAATAAACGTACCTATGCTTTCCGAGCAGTTTTTTACCCGGCAGTGAGGAATTGCAATACCTTCACCTACGCCGGTACTCCCAAGCCGTTCTCTGGATATGAGGCTATCAAACACCTCAGTACTTTCCAGAGTTGGAATCTGTTGAGAGATAAACTTACTGAAGAACTCTAGGAGGCGTTTCTTGCTGCCTCCGGAAACCCCATCAAGGGTTCTCGGAGGAGTCAGAACAGAATTGAGTAACATAGATATCAGTTATGCTCAATAATTAGCGGGCTGTCGCACCCTGTTTACGGGCCTGGGCTTTTTCTTTGTGCTTGATCAGCTGGCGGTCAATTTTATCCGTCAGCATATCAATAGACGCATACATATCGTCAGCTTCTGCGTTGGCATGCAGATCAGCACCAGCAACGTGTAGTGTAGCTTCTGCAATCTGGCGCTCTTTCTCCAGCTTCAGAACAACCTGTACATTGGTGATGTTGTCAACGTGACGTTCCAGGCGCTCAAATTTAGTGGAAACATACTCTTGAAGCGCTTCAGTTAGTTCCAGATGTTGACCGGTAATATTTAATTGCATAAATAGCTCCTTATTATTCGCGGTCTTGCCATTTCGATTGTATCGCTTTTCAGGTATTTGCAAAGCGTTTTTTCTAAATTGATTTTAAATCAATTTCTTACGTTCATTTGATGGCGGTATATTCATTGCTTCACGGTACTTGGCGACAGTGCGTCTTGCAACCTTGATTCCTTGCTCTGCCAGCATGTTAGCCAGCTTGCTGTCACTGAAGGGCTTCCTGGGAGGCTCATCTGCGATCATTTTCTTAATCATAGCCCGAATTGCTGTGGAAGAGGCTTCTCCGCCAGCCGTTGTGCCGACATGACTTGAGAAAAAGTACTTCAGTTCAAAAATCCCACGGGGTGTATGAATATATTTCTGTGTCGTCACCCGGGATATCGTTGACTCATGCATTCCAATGGCGTCTGCGATGTCGTGCAGAACGAGGGGTTTCATCCCCTCTTCGCCAATCTCAAGAAATGCCTGTTGGCGCTTAACAATCTCAATGCCTACCTTAAGCAGGGTTTCGTTACGGCTATGCAGGCTTTTCAGAAACCAGCGAGCTTCCTGGAGCTGGTTTTTCATAAAGGTGTTATCGCGGCTATTATCTGCGCGCTTGATGAGCCCTGAGTATGCCCCGTGAATTCTGATCTTAGGTGCAATATCGGGATTCAGGTCGACTTTCCAGTGATCCTCTTCCCGAGTGACAAACAGGTCCGGAGCTATATATTCTGCGTGCTCTGTTGAGATCGATGAACCGGGTTTCGGGTTCAGGCTACGAATCAGTTCAATAATTTCCTGCAGTTCAGGTTCTTTGACTCTGAGACGGCGCATCAGCTGAGTGAAGTCACGACTGCCCAGCAGGTCTAAGTAAAGTGTAATCAGCTTGCGGGTTTTTTCCATCAGAAAAGCACTGGTATCCAGTGTTTCCAGTTGAACCAGAAGGCACTCCTGCAGATCCTGAACGCCACAGCCAATAGGGTCGAGATTCTGAATATAGCCTTGCACAGCTTGAACATCTTCTATTTCCAGTTCGTACTCACCGGACTGCAGTTCTTCTCTACTTTGCAGGCCTTCATAAATCTCTTCGATAGGGGAGGAGAGATAGCCATCAGGATCTATACTGTCAATGATTGCTTCAGCAATCATACGGTCCCCAGCAGGGAGGCCGGACAGATTAAGCTGCCATAACAGATGATCCTGCAAAGTTTCAGTGATAACACCACGTTGCTCTAAGTATGAACCATCATCATCGCTGGGGGCGGATGACTGTGTGTAGAGGCTCTCCTGATAGACATCGTCCCATCCGCTATCTACGGGAAGGTCCTCAGGTATGGAGTCCTGCCAGCTATCTTCAGCGGTGGCGGTGTAGCTTTCCAGCTCTGACTCCTGGGACTCAGCAGAGGTATTGCCTTCACTTTCAGGCTTACTTTGCGCCTCTTTATTACTGTCAGTATTGTCCTCAGTATCACTACCTGAGTTAAATTCATCTTCAACTTCCAGCATAGGGTTAGATTCAAGGGCTTCCTGAATCTCTTGCTGAAGGTCAAGTGTCGACAGTTGCAGCAGGCGGATCGCTTGTTGCAATTGAGGTGTCATGGTCAGGCTTTGACCAATTTTAAGCTGTAAGGCCGGTTTCATAGATTACGGCTTATTTCCAAAGTGGTTATAACTTGAACTCGTTCCCGAGATAGACATCCCGGACCTGTTGGTTATCCATAATATTAGCCGCATCGCCTTCGGCAATAATCTGTCCTGCACTGACGATATAGGCTTTCTCACAGATATCCAAGGTTTCACGAACATTATGGTCTGTGATAAGAACACCAATATTTCGTGCTTTAAGCTGGCGAATAATCGACTTGATCTCATTCACTGAAATAGGGTCGACCCCAGCAAAAGGCTCATCCAGCAGGATAAACGAGGGCTCTGTGGCTAAGGCTCTGGCAATTTCAACCCGGCGGCGCTCACCGCCAGACAGACTCATCCCCAGGCTTTTTCGGATATGAGTAATACTGAATTCGTTGAGCAGGCGCTCCAAATGCACTTTGCGTTCTTTTTTGGTGAGGCCTTTTCGGGTTTCCAGGATACCCAGAATGTTGTCTTCAACAGAGAGTTTACGGAAAATCGAGGCTTCCTGAGGTAGGTAGCCAACCCCTTTTTGTGCCCTGCCGTGCATGGGTAAAGGTGTTATATCCTCTCCGTCCAGCGTAACGTATCCTGTATCGGAGCGAACTAAACCGACGATCATATAAAAGGATGTCGTTTTACCTGCACCATTTGGCCCCAACAAACCGACAACCTGCCCCTGGTTAACCTCAAGGCTTATATCTTTGACAACCTGGCGTTTTTTATAGCTTTTTGCCAGATGACCGGCCTTCAGTGTTTTCATTGTGCCTGCTCACCTTCACCCGGAAACAGGATGATTTTTACCCGCCCATCCGTTGACTGTTCGTTTTGTGCCTTATTCTGTCCCCAGGCCTGAATACGCTTACTTTGCAAATGATAACGAATACGTTCACCGCTGAAGCTGTCCTGGCCATTTTCCAGCTCAGCCTGATGGGTTAGCTCAACCTGCTGTTGTGATGCAAGGTAGTCAATTTTCATCGCATAGGCTTTAACAATAGGGTCTTCTGGCTTAGGTTGTTGTTGCAGGTATACGCGATCATTGAGGCCTTCAGCGATGATTTTGTCTATTTCGCCGTCTGATTTGCGATAAACAGTTACTTTATGAGCTTTAACCCTGAGACTGCCTTGCTCTATTTCAACTTTGCCTGTGTATATAGCGGTGCCCTGATCAGGGTTAAACTCAGCGCTTTGCGCTAAGACGCTGACGGGTTGTTGGGCGTCGTTTTCCAGAGCTGATGCAGGTGTAAATACAAGACCTGCCATGATCAGCAGCAAGAGCCGATAGAGTGCCTTAGTAAAAGAACGGGATAAATGACGAATAGGTTGTGCCATGCTTATTTATCCTGTTGTGATTCCGGTACATTAGTTTTTTGGATCAGGGGCAGGTTTTGCTTCTGATAAAGGCTTTTGACCTGGTTTTTAAGCGTGATTTGATTTGTAGCAAGGTCAGCAAACAAGCCCATGGCAGAAGTAATGCCTTCCTGAGTGATAATCTCGATGGCCTTGTCTGTTGTTGCCTGATTTTTGTCCATATCAATATTCAGCTGTTCCGTGCTCAGCTGCATATCGACAGGAGCCTCAACCCTAGTATCTGACAGGTTTTCTGCCGATATCTGCCAGACTATAACATTTTGATTTAATTGAAAATGACTGCCGTCACCTTCGACTAAACCAGAATTGGCCATCGCTTGCCACTGAGGCATACCAGTGTTTCCATAACTGATGATCTCAGGGTTGACCAGTGCCGTTTCTTCAATATCAGGATAGTGCAGCAGGCGCTCACTCCTGAGTGAACGGCTGAGCACACCATCGGCGTTATATTCCAGAAAGGTGCTGTTAACCGTATAGTAATCCGGCTCAGATGGGGCATCAGGCACATCAGAAAACAGGTCAAAAGACTGGGGGCGTTGTACGTCAAGGAAATGTACTGCAACGCCCAGTACCATAAGGCCAATAAGGCTGATAAAACGTTTTTTCAGACGTTTACCAAATAGCATTTTCAGCAACCCAGAATATAGTAATCAAGAGCGTCCTGGAGCGTTCCCTGTGCCTGCATGATGAAGTCGCAAACTTCACGAACGGCACCCTGCCCGCCTTTTCGGTTAGTACACATGTCTGCATGCTGAACCATATATTCAGGCGCATTGGGTACGGTAATACCCAGTCCAGAGGCTTTGATTGCAGCCAGATCTGGCAGGTCATCACCGCAATAGGCTATTTTTGACCAGTCTAGGCGTTTATTCTCCTTAATTGTTTTCAGGGCAGTCAGCTTGTCCTCTCGGCCCTGGATCAGAGTTTTAATTCCCAGCGCCTGGGCCCGCAGCTCAACCATCTTAGAGCGTCGGCCGGTGATAATTGCAACTTCAACACCGCTGGCCTGTAGCATTTTGATGCCATGACCATCAAGGCTGTTGAAGACCTTACTCTCACTGCCATCGGCATGAAAGTAGAGGCTACCGTCCGTGAGCACACCATCAACGTCCAGTACCAGAAGGCGAATAGAACGGGCTTTATCTTTGGGTGTGTCGATATATGACATAAGAAGCTCCAAAAATGGCTCTGAATTCTGTGCTATGACAGAAGGGCTTTATACTTAAATTTAAGTCACGTGATAGATTTAAGTCACGTGAGGCCTGGATGAAGACCGGTTTAAATAACGCCTGCCCGCAGCAAATCATGCATATTAAGGGCACCAACAGGGCGATTCTCAGTGTCTGTAACTAGTAGTGCATTAATTTTTTTCTGCTGCATGATTTCTACTGCTTCAGCTGCAAGCTGTTCCGCTGAAACGGTTACAGGGCTGGCCGTCATTACATCATCCACGATGACCCTGTGGATATCTAAACCTTGGTCTAGCGTCCGGCGAAGGTCGCCGTCGGTATAAATACCAGACAGCTGGCCCTGTTCAGAAACAACCCCCGCCATACCTAGCCCTTTTTGGGTTATTTCCAGTAAAACCGTTTGCAGGACTGTGCCTGCTTTAACCAGTGGCAGACGGTCTTCGGTATGCATGATGTCGGCTACTTTCAGAAGCAGGCGGCGCCCCAGACTGCCACCGGGGTGGGAAAATGCAAAATCCTCAGGACTGAACCCTCTGGCCTCAAGAAGTGCTATAGCCAGTGCATCCCCCATGACCAACGCGGCTGTGGTGCTGGAGGTTGGCGCAAGATCTAATGGACAGGCTTCCTGTTTTATATCGATAAACAGGTGGGCTTCTGAGAACTTTGCAAGGGTCGAACTCTTTGATCCGGTAATACTGATCAAAGGAATTGCCTGGCGTTTCAGAAGGGGGAGTAGAGTCGTGACTTCTGAGGTTTCACCGGAGTTTGACAGGGCAATAACAACATCTCCGCGGGTGATCATGCCCAGATCCCCATGACTTGCTTCTCCGGGATGAACAAAAAAAGCCGGTGTGCCTGTTGAGGCCAGCGTGGCCGCAATTTTGTTCCCAATATGGCCGGATTTTCCCATACCGGTGACAACAACTCTGCCGCTGCATGTTAGTAGCAGTTCACAGGCATTCGTGAAGTTTGCATCAAGATGGCGAGCCTGAGCGGTAACGGCCTCGGCTTCCAGTTTAATGGTTCGCTGTGCGGAGGTGATATAGTCATGCATGAAGAGATCTCCGTCAGATTGCAGCCAGATAAACGGTATAGAGGTAACCGATATAAATGAGGCTCAGAATGCCGCCTTCAAGACGGTTCAGCTTGCCCTTTTTACGCATAATAACGATAAGAGCGGCCACCAGTAGAGTAAGTCCAGCCATTGTTAGGTAATCGCGCCCCATCACGTCTGGGTCAATAACCACAGTTGCAAAGAAGCCTGGAACTGGTAATACAGCAAGAAGGTTGAAAATATTTGAGCCAACAACGTTACCTAATGCGATTTCATGGTGACGCTTAAGCGCGCTGGCAACACTTGCAGCCAATTCAGGCAGGCTGGTGCCAATGGCGACAATCGTGAGGCCGATAATGACATCGCTGATGCCGAAAGATGTTGCAATATTGATGGCGCCCCAAACAAGCATGCGTGAGCTGCCAACCAGAAGTGCCAGACCCAGCAGTAGCCAGAAAATTGCTTTTCCCTGGGGCATATCCGGGATCTCTTCCTCTTGGTCTGCCATCGAGTCAGAGTCACCTTTAAATAACCACAGCAGGCTAAGCACCAAGGCTGCCACCAGAATCAGAGAGTCAACAAGGGTGATCTGACCGTCGATCATGACAGCCCCCGCCAGCAGGGTAATACCAAGCAGCAAGGGAATCTCTTTACGCATCAGTTTCATATTAATGGGCAGAGGTGCAATTAACGCTGTAATACCCAGTACAAGACCTATATTGGCGATGTTTGAGCCAAGGGCATTACCTACGGCAAGTCCCGGATTACCTCCGATAGCGGCGATAGCTGATACCAGTATTTCAGGTGCAGAAGTCCCGATGGATACTATGGTCATACCGATCAGCATAGGTGACATGCCAAGATTTTTTGCTGTTGCAGCTGCACCGGCAATAAAGCGGTCGGCACTCCAAACCAGCAGAGCTAAGCCAATAATCAAAGCAGCTATTGAAAAGGGAAGTGTTTCGGGAATCATAAGGCCTGTTTAATTCAGTTAAGTGTCGGGGGGCAATTAAAGAAGTTACGGTGGCTGAATGCAAGTCTGAAATTGTGAAACCTGCGTATAGAGTTGTAATGTGAGAGGGATGCATAAATTGATAAAGTGATCAATAAAACGATACTGATTAATATGAAAGCTGTATTTCTTTGCCCCCTACGGTAAAGTTCCGCCTTCTTAAAATTGCACATTTCGTACAGGGTTTCTTATTCTATATGTCTGATACTGCCAATTTGGTTAAGATCAACGAGCTCACATTTTTACGTGAGAAACGTGCGATTTTTTCAGAGCTGAGTCTGCGTATACCCAAAGGGAAAATCACAGCGATTATAGGCCCCAGCGGAACCGGTAAAACCACGTTGCTTCGCCTGATAGGTGGGCAGTTGACGCCTGACCGGGGTGACGTTGTTGTTGATGGGCTCTCTGTACCGGGTTTAAGCCGTAAGCAGTTGTTCGAACTTCGTCAGCGAATGGGAATGCTCTTTCAGAGTGGTGCACTTTTTTCTGAGCTAAGTGTTTTTGAAAACGTCGCTTTTCCTTTGAGGGTTCATACGTCACTGCCAGACGATATGATACGGGATCTGGTACTGATTAAGCTTGAGTCCGTTGGGCTGCGTGGTGCCCGTGATTTAATGCCTTCAGAGCTTTCTGGTGGTATGGGTAGGCGTGTCGCCTTGGCTCGTGCTATTGCATTGGACCCTGAGCTTATGATGTATGATGAGCCCTTTGTGGGTCAGGATCCTATAACGCTAGGGGTTCTGGTGAAATTGATTCGCCAGTTGAATGATGCACTTAATATGACGACAGTGCTTGTTTCCCATGATATTGATGAGTGTCTGAGTATTGCAGATCATGTTTGTGTGCTGAGCGGTGGACAGGTATTGGTGGAAGGAACCCCTGAAGAGATTCTTAAAAGTGACCTGGCTGAAGTAAAACAGTTTATACAGGGCTTGCCGGACGGTCCGGTGCCTTTCAGGTATCCGGCGATTGATTTTGCTGAGGATATTCTATTCGCAGGTAAGAGTGGAGTGTCAGTGTAATGCTGGATTGGTTGCAACATATAGGTCATAGGGTGCTTTCCATTGTTGCCGGGTTAGGCCGTTCAGCGCAGCTTCTGATAGCGGCGCTTCTTGGGGTTGGTTATGTTCTGAAAAATTTCCGACTTCTGATTAAGCAGGTCTATGT
This sequence comes from Oceanospirillum sp., assembly GCF_048265165.1. Taxonomy (GTDB): domain Bacteria; phylum Pseudomonadota; class Gammaproteobacteria; order Pseudomonadales; family Halomonadaceae; genus Oceanospirillum. The sequence continues at coordinate 145,294 of NZ_JBLXCD010000007.1, forward strand.
GACAGGGGTTTTATCTATTGCCATTATTGGCGTGTCCGGCCTTTTTATCGGTATGGTGCTCGGGCTTCAGGGATATTCTATTCTGGTAGATTTTGGCGCTGAAGAAGCACTGGGTCAGATGGTTGCACTAACGCTGCTTCGTGAGCTGAGTCCCGTTGTTGCTGCATTACTATTTGCAGGACGTGCAGGCTCTGCCCTTACAGCGGAGATCGGTCTGATGAAAGCAACAGAGCAATTAGCCAGTATGGAAATGATTGGTGTCGATCCGATTAAACGGGTTATTGCACCGCGTCTTTATGCTGGGATTATCGCGTTACCACTTCTGTGTATTTTGTTTAGTGTGATTGGTGTCTGGGGTGGCATGTTGGTTGGTGTGGAATGGCTTGGGGTTTTTGAAGGTTCCTACTGGGGCAATATGCAAGCTTCGGTTAGCTTTATTCATGATGTCTTAAATGGTGTGATTAAAAGTGTGGTCTTTGCCTTTGTTGTGACCTGGATTGCTGTTTTTCAGGGCTATGACCTGGAGCCAACATCAGAGGGGATCAGCCGTGCAACGACTAAAACAGTGGTGCATGGCTCGCTGGCCGTATTGGGACTGGACTTTGTTTTGACCGCGTTAATGTTTGGGGATTTTTGATATGACAACTCGTTGGATCGAGATCAGTGTGGGTGGCTTTGTCATCGCAGGCTCTCTGGCACTATTACTTCTGGCCTTTAAGGTCAGCGGACTTGACCTGAGTGGCGATGATAAAAACGCTTATACGGTTTATGCTCACTTCAATAACATTGGTGGCCTGAAACCAAGAGCCAAGGTTACCATGGCAGGTGTTACCATAGGCCGTGTTTCCGCCGTGGAAATTGATTCACAGTGGTATGATGCCAAAGTGACACTGAAAATTGATAACAGTATGCGAAATAAACTATCTACGGATACAACGGCTATGATTCTTACCTCCGGGCTTTTGGGGGAGAACTACATCGGTCTGGTTGTCGGTGCGGAAGAAGAGATGTTGGCTGATGGTGGTGAAATACGTGATACTCAGCCAGCATTAGTGCTGGAAGATCTGATTGGCAAATTCCTTTCCAGTATGGGTAAAGAGTAAGCACATCGGTTCACATATAAATCCGGTTCTTTCTGGAAAGAATATAAACCTAAAGAGTTAAATTATGCTGACGCAGCGATCTATATTCAGTTTTTTTGCATCTGTAGTTCTGGTGCTTGCTGTGGTTATGCCTGCCAGAGCGGTTGTAGAAACACCAAAAGAAGTGGTAACCCGAACGGCCAATGAATTATTAGGTATTATTGAAGAAGCCCGTATTTACTACGATGAAGACCCTCAACGCTTTTATGATAATGTTGAGCAAATCCTGGAGCCTGCAATCGATATGCGTCGTTTTGCTGCGGGCGTAATGGCTAAATATTACCGGATTGCGACCAAGGATCAGCGGCGCCGTTTTCTGGATGTGTTCAAAGGCAGTATGATCCGGACTTATGCCAAAGGACTGCTGGCCTTCTCCAATGAAGAGATTCGGGTGCTGGAGCCTAAAGGACCATCCCGTGACCCTGATCGCGATATGGTGGAAATGGAAGTAGTGGCGGTTGATGGTACGGTTTACCCTATTATCTATTCCATGCGTAAAGGAAAAGATGATCTCTGGCGTATTACCAATGTAACGGTCAATGGTATTAATTTAGGGCTAACATTCCGGAACCAGTTTGACAGTGCAATGCAGGCCCACAACCGTGACTTTGACTATGTCATTGAAAACTGGTTAAAAAGCGATTCTGCCTCTGTCATTTCAGAGGATTCCGTTGAAGAAGCGAGCGAGTAACGATGAAGCCGTGTGCAGAAAAGAACCAGAGAGCGGCCGTCGTCACTAGCCAGCCTGGAGTGTTACAGGTTAGTGGTGTGTTGGATTTTTCAACAATTTTACCACTGCGGAAACAGGGTGAACTTCTGATAGTGGAAGGGCCTGAAAGTATCGAAGTAGACTTTTCTGGCGTTCATGCATCGGGCAGTGCTGCGGTTTCACTGATGATGTGTTGGCTGCGAGCCGCCTGTCGGGCTGATAAAGCGATTCATTTTACCGGAGTACCAGACCTTCTTGAGCGGATTATCGCGGTATCCGGTCTTTCCGGTCACCTTTCCTTTGAGCGCCCCCACCGCTGTTGTGAATAGTCTTTATCTGAAATGATTATGGGCAAAAATCGCCTTTTGTCCTCTTTTCTAATAATATTGTCCTCTTAGCTTTATCAAGCGTGTGTCATCATCAAAACTCATCTCTTTATCAGGTGGCGCTTAACTCAAACGCGGAGACAAAAATGCAAGCCAGCGAATTGCAAAAAACTTTAGAGAGCAAACTGACTGACTGCGAAGTAATTGTTCAGGGTGATGATGGTCGTCACTTTGAGATTGTTGTTATTGGTGAAGTGTTCGCTTCTCTGACCCCAGTAAAAAAACAACAATATGTATATTCTGGTCTGAATGACCTGATTGCGTCCGGCGATGTTCATGCGGTTCAGATTCGCACATTTACGCCTGAGCAATGGAAAGATGCCTCTCAACTCCGCGTAGGTTAATCGCATACACATTTATTACGGATCGCAGATGGATAAACTACTTATTACCGGAGGTCGCCCACTTGATGGCGACATCCGTATTTCCGGTGCAAAAAACTCAGCATTACCTATTTTAGCGGCAACTCTTTTAGCAGAAGGGCCCGTGCGTATTGGTAATCTGCCGCACCTGCACGACATCACGACCATGATTGAGCTGCTCAGCTGCATGGGAATTGAGCCGGTTGTTGATGAGAAAATGCGTATTGAAGTGGATGCCAGAACGATCCGCAATTGCCATGCTCCCTATGACCTTGTCCGTACTATGAGGGCTTCCATTCTGGTTTTAGGCCCTTTGCTGGCGCACTTCGGTGAGGCTCAAGTATCTCTGCCAGGTGGTTGTGCAATCGGTAGCCGTCCCGTCGATCTCCACATTCGTGGCCTTGAGGCCATGGGTGCTGATATTTTAGTTGAAGATGGTTATATCAAAGCTAAGGTTAATGGCCGGCTGAAAGGTGCCAATATTTTGTTTGATACCGTGACGGTAACAGGGACCGAGAATATCCTGATGGCAGCTTGTCTTGCCGATGGAACATCTGTTATCGAAAATGCTGCCCGTGAACCGGAAGTGACCGATCTGGCTGAATGTCTGATTGCGATGGGGGCAAATATTTCAGGTTTGGGCACCGACCGTCTTGTGGTTGAGGGTGTCGAGACACTGCATGGCTGTCAGCATGATGTGGTTGCTGACCGGATTGAGACGGGCACCTATCTGGTGGCTGCCGCCGCATCACGGGGGCGTATTCTGGTGAAGGATACCCGGGCTGATATTCAGGATGCTGTTCTGCTGAAGCTTGAAGAAGCGGGTGCGCACATCTCAACCGGTGAGGGTTTTATCGAGCTGAACATGAACGGTAACCGCCCGAAAGCTGTCAATTTACGCACGGCTCCTTATCCGGCTTTCCCTACTGATATGCAGGCTCAGTTTGTTGCAATGAATGCAGTGGCTGAAGGCAGTTCCCGTATCACGGAAACCATCTTTGAAAACCGCTATATGCATGTTCAGGAAATGCTGCGTATGGGGGCGAAAATTGATGTTCAGGGAAATACTGCAATCATTAATGGTGTTGAACGGTTAAAAGGGGCCCCTGTGATGGCAACAGACCTGCGGGCATCAGCAAGCCTGGTTATTGCTGGTCTGGTTGCGGATGGTGATACTCTTGTTGATCGTATCTACCATATTGATCGTGGTTATGAATGCATTGAAGAAAAAATGCAGCTTTTAGGTGCTAAGATCCGTCGAATCCCAAGCTAACAGGTTTTATTCATTACTATGAGCCAATCGCAAGAGCCACAACAACTGATTATCGCGCTGTCAAAGGGGCGTATTCTTGATGAAACTCTGCCGCTTTTTGAGCAGGCAGGGATCTATCCGCTGGAAGATGTCCGTAAAAGCCGAAAACTGATTTTCGATACCAACCTGGATCATGTGAAACTTATCATTATTCGCGCAACGGATGTTCCGACCTATGTTGAACTGGGGGCTGCTGATATGGGCGTTTCCGGTAAAGATGTACTGATGGAGCATGGTGCCAAAGGTATCTATGAGCCACTGGATCTGAACATCGCCCGTTGTCGTCTGATGACGGCAGGTATGAAGGGGCAGCAACGACCGGAAGGCCGTATACGTGTCGCGACTAAATTTATCAATGTTGCCAAACGGTATTATGCGGAACAGGGTGTTCAGGCTGATCTGATTAAGCTTTACGGTGGCATGGAGTTGGCGCCTATTATGGATCTGGCCGATGAAATTGTTGATATCGTTGATACCGGCAATACATTGAAAGCCAATGGTCTGGAAGCCCGTGAAGATATCGCTCCCATCAGCACCCGATTGGTGGTTAGTCAGGGCGCGATGAAAATGAAGCATCAGCTGATACAGCCTATTATCGAGCAATTACGTTCTGCCGTTAACGGGTAAGACGTAAACAGGGTTCAGTTTTTTTAGCTTACCCTGTGCTTTTCCCGGAGGTTAGCTTCTGCCTCCGGCTATTTTTTCCTCAAGTCTTTTTTAAACCGGAAAATCCCTATGTCATCGAACGTCTCTGTAAAACGTCTTGTTTCCTCCCAAGCTGATTTCTCCCAACAACTTGATACTTTACTTGCCTGGGAATCAGTTTCTGATACCGCCGTAAATGAAGCGGTTACTGATATTTTGCATCAGGTTAAGCATCAGGGAGATAAAGCAGTTATGGCATTTACAGAGCGCTTTGATCATCTGCATGTGGAGGACTTTTCCAGTCTTGAAATGACTCAGGAGCGTCTTCAGCAGGCTTTGGATGGCTTACCAGCAGAGCGGCGGGCAGCTCTGGAACGTGCCGCTGAGCGCGTGCGTTCTTATCACGAGAAGCAGGCTCAGGGCCAGGGCTCCTGGGAGTACACTGAAGAGGATGGCACCTTGTTGGGACAGCAGGTGATGCCGATGGATCGTGTTGGTGTTTATGTGCCTGGTGGTAAGGCAGCCTATCCATCCTCTGTGTTAATGAACGCAATTCCGGCGAAAGTTGCCGGTGTTGAAGAGATCATCATGGTGGTGCCTACACCCCATGGCGAGCTGAATGAGCTGGTTTTAGCTGCTGCCTGTATTTCAGGGGTTGATCGTGTGTTTACTATTGGTGGTGCTCAGGCGGTTGCTGCTCTGGCCTATGGCACCGAAACGGTACCTCGGGTCGATAAGATCGTTGGCCCTGGTAATATCTTCGTGGCGACTGCTAAGCGCATGGTTTTTGGCGCGGTTGGTATTGATATGATCGCCGGCCCTTCTGAAATTCTAGTGGTTTGTGACGGCAAAACCAACCCGGACTGGATTGCCATGGATCTGTTTTCTCAGGCAGAACATGATGAAGATGCCCAGCCTATTCTGGTGAGCTGGGATAAGGATTTTATCGACCAGGTTGAAGCCAGTATCCAGAAACTGATGCCAACTCTTGAGCGTGAGCCTATCGTTCGGGTCTCTATGGCGGAGCGGGCTGCTCTGATTCAGGTGAAGGATCTGGATGAGGCGATTGAGGTGACGAATCGTATCGCGCCGGAACACCTTGAGCTCTCCATAGAAGACCCTCAAGCCGTTGTAGGCCGGGTTCGCCATGCTGGTGCTATCTTCATGGGGCGCTATACAGCAGAAGCGCTGGGCGACTATTGTGCAGGACCTAACCATGTTTTACCCACATCGGGAACAGCGCGCTTTTCATCACCTTTAGGGGTCTATGATTTCCAGAAGCGCTCATCATTGATCATGTGTTCGGCAGATGGTGCCTCTGAGATGGGTAAAATTGCTTCTGTTCTGGCTCGTGGGGAGAGCTTAACGGCACATGCCCGTTCGGCAGAGTACCGCATTAAAGACTAAGCCCGATCTGCATCTTGCATAAAACCGGCCTTGGCCGGTTTTTTTTATGGACTGACGCAGGTTCGCTAGAATACTTTCAGATTTGATCGGGTTTAATTACTGCTTTGGCTCTGAGTGTCATAGGGCTGGCGATAAAACCACCGGTTACGACAAGCAGCAAGGCCGCGAGTAAAATAAAACTCCATTCGCTGATACCGGCTAAAACCAGACTAAAAGCGGTGATTAAAGGTGCTGCAAAACTGGATATAGCCAGAAGAGAGCGGTTGCCCTGTTTCATTCCTATATCCCAGAGATAGAAGGCTCCCCCCACCGGGCCGAGGCCTAATAGCAGAGCGCCCATAATTTCTGTGGCGGAAAACTGCCAGTAAGGCGTTTCAAAGAAAAAATGAGCGATCAGAGATAGTAGGGCAACGACCAATGATAGCCAACCAATATTGTCGGCACCTCCTGTGTTTTTCGAGAGATACCAAGAGTAAGTCGACCAAATTAAAGCGCAGGATGCAGCCAGCAGGTAGCCGGTCAGGTAATCAGGAGATATATCAGAAAATGCTGAGATTCCCTGATGCTGGCTTATCACCAGGCTTACCCCGGTAAAGCCGATCAGACCACCATATAACGCCTGTTTCTTCCTGCCCTTTTCAGCTACAAATAAGGTCAGAATCAAAGGCCACAGATAAACAATCAGACTGACCTGAATCGCCGGAGCAAACCGAAGCGCCATAAAATAGCAAAAATGAAACCCGAATAAACCAGCTATGCCAATAAGCCACTGAGGCAGAGTCATAACGGGGCGTTCGAAAAGTGCAGTATGCTGGGCTCCACGCTTTACAAACATCAAAACCGCAGATATTGAAAAGCAGATAAAAAGCAGCTGAAATGCAGGGATTTCACTGGTCAGGCTGCCGAGTAGGGCAAGTATGCCCCATGAGCTGATAGCCATTAAGCCTAAGAAAGTGGGCATGTTGCTGACTCCATACTGAATAATCGCTAAGGTATAACCTGGATTTTAGAGCCAATTGAGGATCTTTAGTGTGCTGAAAAGCTGATACTTTATTCTTGAATAGGTATTTAGAGATTCTTGAAGAGGTATGCAAAGCAGAGACTTAGCGAGCGCGATAGTCTTTAGGTGGCTGCCCCCAGTATTGACGAAAGCTGCGACTGAATGCTGACGCATCGGTATAGCCTACTTTTTGAGCAATAATTGCTATAGGAGTATCGCTATGGCTGAGCAGTGCTCGTGCCTTTTGCATACGCAGTACCCTAAGGTGTTGCAAGGGAGGCTGACCATAGATATCGACAAAGAGCTGCTTGAAATGGCTCAGGCTTAAACATGCAATATCCGATAACTGGCTAAGCTCTGGTGTATGGCTGAGATCTTTTTTCAGAAAGTCGACGACCAACTCTATTCTTTTATCCTTCCGAGCGTAGGGCTGCTGTTGAGATAGTAAGTGATAAAAGATATGGCCCATGGGTTGCTCGATATCTGGGTCGAGCTGGTTATTGAGTTGCTGCTCTGCAAAAAGGCAGAAGTCAAAGAAGTGGTTGCTGAGCGCTAGAAGAGGTTTTTCCAGTTGAGTCAGGTGCGCTGGGAGGTTGTGGATATCTGCAACCAGAAAGCGGGATTCCTGGTGGGAGGAAAATCGATGGATGTGACCCGGAGGAATGACAACTGCCTGTTTTACACCTAGCTCTGACTCAAACCTGAAGGGGAGGTGCTCACTAGCACCAGAAAAACCAAGCGCCAGCCTAATTTTTCCCTGCAAAGGAATGACAACCTGTGCATATTCATGCCGGTGACTTCTGGGATTCAGGGTATACGACCGAAGTGATAATCGTGTTTGCACAGTCTGTACTTAGCCTCCTACAGACAGTGTTTCAGGCAAAAGAGGCAGCTGTATCATAACCTTCAGCCCTTCACCTGGTTTGGATGCTGTCTGAATACTGCCTGCGAGGGCTTGAGAAACCTGATTGTAAACGATATGCATACCAAGGCCGATACAGATGCTGTCACGCTTAGAGGTATGAAAAGGTTCAAACAGTTTATTAAGTTCCTGCTGTGACATGCCCTGGCCATTATCCTGATAGCAGATCGAAAGCCCGTCCGGTGTTTCCCTGATTGAGATGGCAATGTTATTGGACGGGTCAGAGGACTTAAAGCCGTGGATAATACTGTTATTAATCATTTGGTGAAATATTTGCACCCAGCTTTGAGTGATCGTTGGCCAATTCAGATTATCTTCACAGGTGAGCTGAACGTTAATCTGTTTATCCTGAAGTTTTTGCTGTAATCCGATGATAATATCACCGAGCAGTTGTTTAACATAAACAGGTTCAACTCTGCCCTGCCCGTTCTGTGCTGTAGTCTGCTTAAACACCTGTATCAAACGAACAACCCGCTGCAGATTAGCTTGCATTAATTTGTAGGCTTCGTAGTTAGGGTCTTCCTCTGAGTCTGGTTCAAGCATCATGCCCGCTGTAATGGCAACCCCTAAAGGTGTATTAATTTCATGGGCGATACCGGAGATCAGTGAAGCCAGAGCCGCCATTTTCTCACGCTCTATAAGCTGGCTTTGAGTGATTTCAAGCTTATGAAGAGATTGCTCAAGCTCCAGTGTCCTCAGAACAACACGTTTTTCCAGTGTCTCATTAAGCTCCTGAAGTGCTTGCTCTGCTCGCTTGCGGGAGGTGATCTCAATCGCTGAGCCTCGCATGCTAACAGCCTGAGACCGAGGGTGTACCTGTGCGCCATGGAAGATAAAGTTACGCTCTTCACCATGGAGATTTAGCCTGACTTCTACGCTTTTGAAGTCATGGCCCTGGCGTATCGCTTCACCCATTGCTCTATTTGGAATAAGATCCGTTAACTTGTGGCTGTACGTCTGGTTATCGGTGATACCTAACTGAGCTTGCATCTGTTCTGAGGCAAAAGTAATTCTGCCTTCAGCGTCCGTTTCCCAGAGCCAGTCAGAGGCTGAATTGGCAAAGTCGGTAAAGCGATCTCTTTCTGCTTCTATTTTTGCATAGAGCTGGTTTAAGTTGTAACTGAGTTGATTAACAGAAAGAGCCAGTATACTAATTTCATCATGCTCTGAAGTTATAAAGGGTACTTGGTCCAGTTGTATGGCTTTGTGCGGTTGATTGGGGAGGAAGTGATCCAGGTAGTTCAGAATTCTCAGAATTCGCCGGTTTACGCTAAGTTGAAAAACCCAGAGAATCAGACCTGAAACGATAAATGTCTTTATACCATTGACGATCAGTGTCGATAAGAATGTTTGCAGAAGTTGTTGATAAATTCGTTCCGAGGAAGACTCAGCATAGAGCTGGCCTAGCATAAAGCGACTGCTGTCCTGACCGTTGTATTGAAGAGGAATCAGCTGGCTCATCTTATCACCGGTTACTTCTTTGCCTGCCTGCCAAACCTGGTTGCTGGTTGCTGAGGTCACTCTTATAAAAGATATGTCCGGTAATTTAACCAAACCTTCAAGGCGTATATTGAGTTGGTGTTCATTAAACTCCCACAAATTAATTGTTAGTGATTCGACATGGACATCCTTTAGCTCCTGAAACCGCGTTTCGACAGAACTGACTTCCTTGCGGTAATCGCTATAGAGCTGAATCAGAGTGGAGGTTAGGGTAATCAGGCTGCTGATTATGATGAGAACAATAATAATCCTGCGACCGATAACACTGGCAAAAGGATGTCGTGAAAGCTTGTGTGAAGTCGACAGCGGCATAGAGGCTACCCGTCACTCAATAAAAATGTGGTTAACGCATTATTTTCAGCATAAAGGCTGAATAAGGTAGTGGCAACTGTATTCAGCGGGCTTTTCCAGACCCGAAAGTACCAAGCCCCGAGTTTCCCCGGGGCTTGGTCTGTCTTTATATATCAGGTCAGGCGACATTCAGCCGCCCAATCTCAGTGCCGGAAGTGACGCATTCCGGTAAATACCATCGCCATGCCGTGCTCATCCGCTGCATCAATAACTTCCTGATCGCGCATAGAGCCTCCGGGCTGAATCACGGCGCTGATACCTGCTTTAGCTGCCGCATCGATACCGTCACGGAATGGGAAGAAGGCATCGGATGCCATAACAGACCCTGGTACTTCCAGACCTTCATCTTCTGCTTTGATGCCAGCGATTTTAGCACTGTACACACGGCTCATCTGGCCGGCACCTACACCAATGGTCTGACCGTTTCTTACGTAAACAATAGCGTTAGATTTAACGAACTTAGCTACCTTCCAGGCGAAGGCCAGATCACGCATCTGTTCTTCGGTTGGTGCTTTTTTAGTCACAACCTTCAGATCTTCATCGGTCACCATGCCCAGATCTCGATCCTGAACCAGCAGGCCGCCATTTACACGTTTATAGTCCAAGCTGTGATCACGCTCACCTGGCCAGTTATCACCACAGTCCAGCAGGCGTACGTTAGCTTTAGTCGCAACAATTGCACTGGCTTTTTCAGAAACTCCCGGTGCGATAATGACTTCAACAAACTGACGATCGACAATCGCTTGTGCTGTTTCTGCATCCAGTGGACGGTTAAAAGCGATGATGCCGCCAAACGCAGATGTTGGATCGGTTTGGAAAGCGAGTTCATAAGCCTGCAGTGGATTGTCAGCAATCGCAACACCGCAAGGGTTCGCGTGTTTGACGATCACACAGGCTGGTTCAACAAAAGATTTCACACATTCGAACGCCGCATCGGTATCTGCTACGTTGTTAAAAGACAGTTCTTTACCCTGCAGCTGTTTGGCTGTGGATACACTGGCTTCAACCGGTTTTTTCTCTACATAGAAGGCCGCTTTCTGATGCGGGTTTTCGCCATAACGCATCTCTTGCTTTTTCTCGTACTGTACATTGTAAGTACGTGCAAAATCTTCGCTGCCACCTTCAACCAAGCGACCAAAGTAGTTGGCGATCATGCCATCGTAAGCGGCGGTATGCTCAAACGCCTTAATGGCCAGGTCAAAACGGGTCTGCTGCGCAACCGCGCCGCCATTAGCGTCCATATCCGTCAGAATACGGCTGTAGTCATTTACATCAACGACAATAGAAACAAAAGCGTGGTTTTTTGCCGTAGAGCGCACCATGGTTGGCCCGCCAATGTCGATATTTTCTACTGCCATTTCAAGGGTGCAGTCGTCGCGGGCAACAGTGGCTTCAAACGGATAAAGGTTTACAGCAACCAAGTCGATACCCTGGATGCCGTTTTCAGCCATCACCTCATCATCCATACCGCGACGAGCCAGAATGCCACCGTGAATTTTAGGGTGCAGCGTTTTGACACGACCATCCATCATCTCAGGAAAGCCGGTGTAATCAGAAACTTCAACTGCTGGTACGCCTTGCTCTTTTAGCAGTTTGTACGTGCCGCCGGTGGACAGAATTTCAACACCGCGCTCGGTCAGTGCTTTGGCAAAGTCAACAACGCCGGTTTTATCCGATACGCTGATTAATGCCCGGCGAACCGGCAGATTTTGTGCTTTGGCAGACATAATGTGCTCTTTTCTCTTATATAGGTGAGTAAGAAAACAGAAAGCGGCAGAGGTGATCTGCCGCTTTCATCAAAAAGTCGGTTTGGGTTACAGCATGCCGTAGGTCTTAAGCTTTTTGCGCAAGGTACCACGGTTGAGGCCGAGAATATCAGAAGCCTGGCTCTGATTATCTTTTGTGTAGGCCATAACTGCTTCCAGCAGAGGAGCTTCAATCTCAGCCAGTACCATCTGATAAAGGTTACTGGCCGGTTGCCCGTCAAGATGGGCAAAGTAATTACTCATCGCTTCTTCAACACTGGTACGCAGTGTTTTCTGGCCTGCCTGAGCCTGGGTGATGATCTCAGGAGGGTTATCGGAGATATCTGTATTACTGCTCATATTCTTATCGCTAAGTGCATTCACAACAGAGCCTCTTCCACAAAAGAAGACACGCCATGTGCCTGATCCGGTTTCAATATAAAGTGCTTAATAGCTGCTTGTTGCTCTTTGGGCTGCTCCAGTCGGTTAAAATACCGACGGAAATGTGCGCCATGTTTATGTGCGCCAAGGTACCAGTTGACGTGTTTCCGGGCGATGCGGACACCCATCACGTCTCCGTAAAACTGATAAAGCTCGTTCAGGTGGCGACTTAAAATGTCTAGGCGTGCCACCGCGTCAGGTTCAGGTAAATGTTCACCGGTTTCCAGATAGTGACTGATTTGTCGAAATATCCAGGGGTGCCCCTGGGCACCTCGACCGATCATTACGGCATCTGCCCCCGTGTAGTCCATAACATAACGGGCTTTTTCCGGTGATGTAATATCACCATTGGCGAATACAGGAATTGAAATGCTCTGCTTTATTTGAGCAATAGTGTCGTATTCTGCTTCACCTTTGTAAGCATCAGCACGGGTTCGGCCATGGACAGCTAACGCCTGAATTCCACTTTGTTCAGCGATATGAGCGATGGTAACGCCATTGCGATGCTCGTGATCCCAGCCTGTACGAATTTTGAGTGTGACCGGAATATCCACAGCCCTGACAACCGCATCCAAAATGTCGGAAACAAGCTTTTCATCTTTTAACAGAGCCGACCCTGCGGCTTTATTACAGACTTTTTTTGCCGGGCAACCCATGTTGATATCAATAATCTGAGCGCCTTGCTCTGCATTCAGGCGGGCGGCTTCAGCTAGCATATCCGGATCCCCGCCAGCAATTTGCACGGATCTGGGCTCCTCTTCGCCGTTATGATTCATACGCAAGCGGGATTTTCGGGTATTCCAAAGCTTTACATCAGAGGTGACCATTTCTGACACCACAAGACCTGCACCCATTTCACGGCAGAGTTGCCGGAAGGGGCGATCGGTAACGCCAGCCATGGGTGCAAGAATAACCGGGCTGTCTAAGGTGTAAGAACCAATTTTAACCATGGGTAACCGTAAAATATAAACGCTACACCATGATATTGGCGCAGAGTTTCGTTAGGCTCTAAAAAGCGCTAAGCATTGTAAATCGAGGGGCGCTAATGATACTAGGAATCCGGCTAGTGTAAAGCTGAACTCAGGAAATGTTGATCAAAATATATACAATATTGCAGCCTGATATGAAAGCCCTGCTGTATTCATACCGACCGCAGGGCATCGTTTGGTGGGAAAGCTGTAGGCGTTGTGCTGTTTATGATGGCCTCTATCTTCAGGCGCTAGACAACGCCTTGCTCGGTCATGGCATCTGCCACTCGGCGAAAACCGGCAATATTTGCCCCGAGTACCAAATTGTGTGGCTGGCCGAACTCTATAGCTGTTTCGCTGCAGCGTTGATGGATGTCATGCATGATCTCTTTCAGGCGACTTTCAACCTGCTCAAAAGAAAGTTGCTGCATACTGGCATTCTGACTCATTTCCAGCTGACTGGTGGCAACTCCGCCTGCGTTAGCGGCTTTTCCCGGCCCGTAGTGGATTTTATTCTCCAGAAAAATTTCTACAGCTTCTGGTGTTGAAGGCATATTGGCACCTTCACTAATACAACGGCAGTTGTTGGACATCAGAGCTTTTGCATCAGATTCGCTCAGCTCATTCTGTGTTGCGCAAGGAAATGCAGCATCCGCCTGATAGCGCCAGACAGCATGACCATCTTCCGGGTATTCATTGATAGGGGTAAACTCCGCGTGGTGATGCTTTTCCAGATAGTGCTGCAAAGACACCCGCTTTCGCTCTTTTAGTTCTTTCAATAACTCTAAGTCGATACCTTTTGCATCGAAAAGGGTACCGGATGAATCTGTTGCGGTTACTGGCTTCGCGCCTAACTGATATAGCTTCTCGATAGTGTAAATGGCAACGTTGCCTGCTCCGGAAACCAGACAGGTTTTACCCGCCAGGCTACTGCCTGAAGATTCCAGCATATTTTGGGCAAAATAAACACAACCATAACCGGTGGCTTCTTTACGTACCAGAGAGCCTCCCCACAGCAGACCCTTTCCAGTCAGAACGCCGTCATATCGACCTGTTAGTCGCTTGTACTGACCAAACATATAACCGATCTCCCGGGCACCAACACCGATATCTCCTGCCGGTACATCGGTTGTTGGGCCGATATGGCGATAGAGCTCTGTCATAAATGACTGGCAAAAACGCATGATTTCCTGATCGGAGCGACCTTTAGGGTCAAAGTTACTTCCACCCTTTCCGCCGCCAATCTGTAGTCCTGTTAATGCATTTTTGAAAATTTGCTCGAAACCAAGAAATTTAATAATGCCGGCATTTACAGAAGGGTGAAAACGCAGCCCTCCTTTGTAGGGGCCAAGTGCTGAGTTAAATTCAATCCGGTAGCCTTTATTGACGTGAATTTCACCTTGATCATCAACCCAGGGGATACGGAACATAATCTGTCGTTCAGGTTCCACCATTCGCTCGATAATATGGTTTTTCCGGTATTGCGGGCTTTGCTCTAATACTGGTTCCAGTGACTCCAGTACTTCTTCAACGGCCTGATAGAACTCAGTTTGCGCCGGGCTTGAAGCCATTAAGCCAGTAATAGTGTTGTGGATATACGGCATAGGTTCCCCTGTTTGAATGCATCATCATGGCAGCTCTTCCAGATCGTTATGAAAGATACCGACTTGCTTATGCTTTTTTTGCATGGGGTGATGATAATAAAGAATAGAGTCGGCATAAATGCTCCAAAAGTGGTCATTCCGATTTATTTTGGTGCAAAAGGTGACTAGTACAGCTGTTTGATAGCTTTTTTTGTATTTTTTTGGTGCGTGAGTGCTTTATCTTGGTGATAAGAAGGGAGGGTAGGTAGATGCTGAAGCAGATTTGTTACGCTTAAAAAGAAGATGTGTCCTTACTAGCCCGCCGGCATTTTAAAGCCGGCTGGATGGGAAGAGGCGGACGCTGAAGTTGTGAGGAGTACTTGTTTTGACTCGGATCGGGAGCGTTAGTGCGATGGGGAGGTCAGGAGGCAGCATCTGATCAGCAAAAGGTTTGCCTTGCAGATATGTCTCAGGTTGATAGATAAATTCGGCGATAGCTTTACCGCGTTCATCCCGCAGCTCCAACAGAATGGCTGGGAAAGGCAGCTCATTAGTCGTTGGGTTGTTCAGTACCAAATCTGCACTGGTTTGGGTGCTCTCTGTTTTAATTGCTTGCTGGGATACTTCCAGTACATCAAAGTCTGAAGGGAGGTAATGTTCGCAGCCTGATAGACTGCAAATTGCTTCGGCAAATCCTGAAAGCCCGGGAGATTGGCTGAGTGCCCGGGTATTACTCCAGAGTAAAATTAAAATCAGAAGCACAAGTCCTGCTGCTGCGCTGGCCGGAATCCACGGGACTCCACGGGGGATCGGAATCTCCACCTTTCTTTTGGCCTGAGGCGGTGTATCTACTTGTGCAGAAAAGTGTAGGTCAGGGCTGATTGGCGGGAGGTCTTCACGCTCTGCTGTCAATGTTGCATCGTTAGGCTGCAGATGATCCGAGAGCTGACTTTCCTCATGAGCAGTAGTAGGGATTTCATCACTTAAGGGTGATCCCAAGGGAATATCTTCTGCCTGGACGTGTTCGGGAGACTGACTGTAGACCTGTTCTGTCGTATACGGTGATGTGGTTTCAGACTGTATTTCGTTATCAGGCTCTTCTATCTGAGACTGAGGTGCGACAGTATGTTGCTTTAATCCCAGTTCAAACAGGTGGTTAGCTGCATTGAAAATTTTCTTACAACGGCCGCAACGAGCAACGCCAAAGGCCTGTTGCAGGTCTGCATCAGAAATAACAAAGCAGGTTGAGCAGTGTGGGCAGCGAGTAAGCCGGTCATCCATCATCGGTCTGTCATTTTCCAACAAGAGTCTGAGTTACATCATAAGATTATGAAAGCAAACAGGCAATCCCATTCGACGAGGATTCCCTGTTTATAACAGCTTCAAGTCATTGATCAAAGCGTGCTTTTTTCGTTTTAAGCCGTGGTTAGGGAGATCAGGATTGAACTTTTGTAGCGCTCAGGCAGACCCACTCTTCTTTCTGATGTACAGGCTCAAAGTCAAACCATGGCTGGTAAGCGGCAATGACTTCATCAGCCTGGTGGGACAAAATGCCAGACAGTACCAAATTGCCCTGATCTTTAACCAGGGCTGCAAGAGTCGGGGCGAGGTCGATCAGTGGGCCAGCCAGAATGTTGGCCAGCATCAGATCTGCTTGTATATCCCCGATTTTTCCGGGGTAATAAACATCAAAGCTCTCTGCGGGTAGGCTATTTCGATCTGTGTTTTCCCGGGTGGCAACCAGAGCCTGAGGGTCATTATCCACGCCATATGCCTTTTCGGCACCTAACAGCAAGGCAGCAACTCCCAAAATACCTGAACCGCAGCCGTAATCGATAACCGTTTGGCCTGATACATCGTGTTGATCGAGCCATTCCAGGCACATAAACGTAGTGGGGTGCGTGCCGGTGCCAAAGGCCAGTCCCGGGTCCAGTACCAAGTTTGTTGCTTCCGGGTCTGGAGCTTCTTTCCAGCTTGGACAAACCCAGAGCCGGTTACCAACCTGTATGGGGTGGAAGTTTTCCATCCACTCCCGCTCCCAGTCCTTGTCTTCGAGGATCTCTAGGCGGGATGCCGGAAAGGGCTGGTCCGGGAACACAGAAGCCCAGCCACTTTGCAGTGCCTCAATCATGGCCTTACTGTCTTGTTCAGCGTCAAACAGCCCTGTAATACGGGTTTGTTGCCAAAGAGGCGTTGTACCTCTGATGGGTTCAAAAAGAGGCTGGTCAGCACCGTCTTCCAGAGTTACCGCATTGGCATCAGCGGCCAACAGTAACTCTTCCAGAACTTCTGCATGGGCAGGTGTGGTATCAATCTTAATCTGAAGCCAGGGCATGGTTTTCTCCGGGACTGAATCTCTGAATTCCTGAGCCAACACTGGCTCTATGTGGTGCATTGTACACTGAATTCGGTAATGATTCGGAGAATGAGTTTCTAAAAAGTTGGTCGCAAATGATGGTGGGTTTGCTCTGCAGAGGGGATTTTCTAGTATTCATATCAAAAAAACCGGAAGCACCTGGCTTCCGGTTTTCAGAGGTTGGTTATCCAAAAAGATATTAACTGAATGGATTACAGGGACAGCTTTTTCTCAAGGTAGTGAATGTTGACGCCACCTTCCATAAAGCCGCTGTCACGAACCAGGTCCTGTTGCAGTCCAATATTGGATTTAATGCCATCAATGACAATTTCATCCAGAGCACTGCGCATGCGAGTTAGTGCAATTTCGCGGGTTTCACCCCAGGTAATCAGCTTGCCGATCAGGGAATCATAATAAGGCGGTACGCTGTAGCCATCATATAAATGACTGTCCATCCGAACCCCCAGGCCACCGGGAGCATGGAAGTGATCGACTTTACCTGGTGAGGGCAGGAAGGTTTTAGAGTCTTCCGCATTGATGCGACACTCAAATGAGTGGCCCCGAATCACGATATCTTCCTGCTTGATACTTAAAGGCAGGCCGCTGGCAATACGTAGCTGTTCTTTCACGATATCAACGCCGGTAACCATCTCGGAAACCGGATGTTCAACCTGTACGCGGGTGTTCATTTCAATGAAGTAGAAACCGCCATCTTCGTAAAGAAACTCGAATGTGCCGGCGCCACGATAGCCAATTTCAACACAGGCCCGCACACAGCGTTCCTGCACTTCACGGCGAATACCATCAGGAATACCAGGTGCTGGTGCTTCTTCCAGAACCTTCTGATGCCGACGCTGCAATGAGCAGTCGCGATCACCCAGGTGAATTGCACTGCCCTGACCATCTGCCAGCACCTGAATCTCAACGTGACGTGGGTTCTGCAGGAACTTCTCCATGTAAACCGTATCGTCACCGAAAGCAGCTTTGGCTTCTGCTTTCGTTACTTGCACAGCGTTGACCAGGTGTGCTTCGGTATGGACAACGCGCATACCCCGACCACCACCACCGGCGGCGGCTTTGATAATGACCGGCAGTCCAATACGGCGGGCTGTCTGAACGACAAATTCAGGGTCATCCGGTAGCGGGCCATCAGAACCCGGAACCGTAGGGACACCGGCTTTTTTCATCGCATCAATGGCAGAAACTTTATCTCCCATCAGGCGGATAACGTCAGCAGTAGGGCCGATGAATTTGAAGCCGCAGCGTTCTACCTGTTCTGCGAAGTCAGCATTTTCCGCAAGGAAACCGTAGCCAGGGTGGATACCCTCGGAATCGGTAACTTCTGCGGCACTGATAATGGCAGGAATGTTCAGGTAGCTATCGGTGGAAGATGCCGGGCCGATACATACAGATTCGTCAGCCAGACGAACATGCATCAGGTCGCGGTCAGCGGCAGAGTGAACGGCTACAGTCTTTATGCCCAGTTCTTTACAGGCACGTAGAATACGTAGCGCAATCTCACCCCGGTTTGCAATAAGTACTTTATCAAGCATGATCGAGCCTTATGAATTCTGGAGTCAAAAAAGAGATGTCAGTCGTTTTGGCAAAACTTAAACGATAGACAACAGCGGCTGATCAAATTCAACTGGCTGACCATCTTCAACCAAAATCTCGCCCACAGTGCCGTCTTTATCTGCTTCGATCTGGTTCATCATTTTCATGGCTTCAACGATGCAGATAGTATCGCCTTTCTTAACCTTCTGACCTACTTCAACGAAGACTTTTGCGCCTGGGGCTGGTGAACGATAGAAAGTACCTACCATTGGGGATTTTACCAGGTGTCCTGCAGGGGTTGCCGGAGCAGGAGCTGATGCCTCAGCCGCTGCCGGAGCTGCTGGGGCCGGTGCTGCCATTGGAGCCGGTGCATACTGAACCTGAGCAGTGCTCATATTACGGCTGATGCGAACAGATTCTTCGCCTTCCTGGATTTCGATCTCAGCAATGTTGGATTCTTCCAGCAGCTCAATCAGTTTTTTTACTTTACGAATATCCATGATCAATCTCTTTTCACTTGTGTGTGGAACATGAGTCAGCGTCATACACTGGCTGTTATTGGTTTTCTGCATAGGCAGAGAATTTCAGGTCTGACAGGGAGATGCCCAATCAGACAATCTTTAGTGTTTTATCATTAAGAAGCTTTAATGCCGCTGAGAGGGCAAAGTCGTAACCCTGTGCTCCCAGACCGCAGATCACTCCCTGAGCTACATCGGACAGATAGGAGTGATGACGGAAAGGCTCGCGGGCATGAATATTGGACAGATGGACCTCAATGAAGGGGATCTGAACGCCCAGTAAGGCATCGCGCAAAGCAACACTTGTATGGGTAAAAGCCGCAGGATTGATAATGATAAAGTCTGTATTCTCGTCGCGAGCGGCATGAATCCGGTCTATTAGTGCATGCTCGGCATTACTCTGGAAGCATTCAAGCTGATGACCTTTTTCAGCGGCTGTTTCCGCCAGATGTTCAGAAATATCAGACAGTGTCTGGCTGCCATAAATTTCAGGCTCGCGTGTTCCGAGAAGGTTCAGATTGGGGCCGTTTAACACCAGAATGGAAGCCATAATTAACTGAATATCCAAGTGACGAGAATGCGAAAAACAAAAAGCAAACAGTTGTTTGAGTCTGTTTGCTGCTAAAATCAGTAAAAAGAAGTTTAACTGTATATAATATCGGTTAAATGATGATAAAAGTGCAGTTTCTTCCTTGTGTTTAAGCGTAGTTTGCCGAATTTGATAGATCTTGTCCAGTTTTCGTCTGTTCTGCTTTGTTTGACTGCTTTTTACTGCGTGTTACTGAATTTTACCTATTTGTAGCAAATTTGGGAAAACTTCCCTTTTCTGGCTTCAGATCCACCTTGTCAGGCTGAAAACAGTGCTCCGCAGGCTTGTTTTTCGAGCCGGTCGCTACTACGACTTCTGACGGCTTAAGACTCTGATTATAGTGCATTCTGTACAAGATTGAGCTGTTGGGTGTGTGGTGGATAGCACAGGCCTGCTTCAGCACACCCCTGAAAGGTAACCTCGATAACAACGCCTTGCCTGACAGCTTCGGCTGGCATATTGAACTGATAGCTGAGTACTGCTTTGTGCCTGAGTATCTCGACATTGCCCTGAAATTCATCCACAACCTGCTCACCACGTGGAATTTCAAGAATGGTCAGATCGGCACTTTCTGGCAGAACAGGCAACACTTTAAAGCGGGAGCGATAGAGATAATGCTTTGGCTCAATTCTCCAGGTCAGGGTTAATTTTGTTCCTTTAAGGTTGCCTTCCAATTGGAACGCCTGCTCTACGGGAAGAAAGCCATCGACGGACGCACTGCCAAAACCGTCCGCTTTTTGGTCAAAAAAGCCAGCTTCAGCACTCAGTGGAAGTGTTGTCACGATTAGAAAAGCCAGTAGTGAAAAAAAGTGTTTTAGGTTCAAGATAAGTCTTCCTTTAGTTATGATCGTAAAAGGCTAACCCTATTTCATAGTGTGCTGAGGTGTTTATGTCAGCGCATTGGGTTTTACCCAAACAAGCCCCATAATAATAGCAGGTGGCTAATAAGATTCTGTCTCTTGCACAGGGTTCCGACCAAAGTGAAATTATCAGCACGCACGAGGAATATAAAATGTTAAAGCAGCTTGGAGCGAAAGTCGCTGACCAATGGGATAACCTGAGAGACCTTATGCCTGGTAGTATGATGGGCAAAGTGGTTGGTAGTGGTCTTGCGGTTTATCTTGTTGTTGCTGTCGGTGTGGGCTGGTACTGGAGCCAGGAACCAGACTCGTTCTCTGTCGCTGAGAATGCCAGGGCAGAGGCGCAGCTGCATGGTCATACGGATAAAGCCGGTACGATTGGTTATGCTACAACAACGACGTTAGTCCGTATTGCAGAAACGTTGCTGGATAAACCTGGCGGTTATCTCACTAATGATCGTTTCCCCCCTGGCCTGTGGCTGGATAATATTCCCAGTTGGGAATATGGCGTCCTGATTCAGCTTCGGGATATGAGCCGCTCCTTACGAAAGGATATATCACGCTCACAGTCCCAATCCACAGAAGATAAAGACCTAACGATTGCTGAGCCCCAGTTTAATTTTGACAGCAATAGCTGGATTCTCCCATCTTCAGAAGGAGAGTACCGCCAGGGCATTAAAGCATTGATTCGCTACCGTGATCGTCTGGTGGATGATAACCAGAATGATGCACAGTTTTATGCACGGTCCGATAATTTAAGAAACTGGCTAATGGACGTGGAAACCCGTCTGGGTAGTTTGTCACAGCGATTGAGTGCCAGTGTGGGTAAATCACAGGTTAATATTGACCTGGCCGGTGACCCTTCGGCAACTCAGTCGAGCCGTAAGCCAGATCAGCAGGAGGTAAAAACGGCCTGGTCAGAGATTGATGATGTCTTTTATGAAGCACGGGGCACGGCCTGGGCTCTGATTCATATCCTTAAAGCAGTAGAGACTGATTTCCAGGGCGTATTGAAGGACAAAAATGCAGAAGTCAGCCTGCGTCAGATTATTCGTGAACTGGAAGCAACTCAGGACGCACTCTGGAGCCCTATGATTCTGAATGGCAGTGGCTTTGGTATGTTTGCTAATCACTCTTTGGTGATGGCGTCATATATATCGAGAGCCAATGCGGCGATTATCGATCTGCGGGAGTTATTATCAAGAGGTTGATCGGGGCATGAGTGAGTCGCGAGTTATGATATGACTCAACGTAATTATAAATAGTATTTATCTCACATCGGAAACCGGCTTTGCATACTTTGCAACAGCCGGTTTTTTTGTCACTCTCGGAGGTGCGTTTTAGTCAATAAAACAAAGAAGAAAGGATACGAATATGAATACGGAGCATTTTAAAATTGCCGTTATCGGTGCAGGGCATGCCGGTATTGAGCTGCTACAAAGGCTGCTTGAAGCTGATTTTGTCGATATTATTGGTGTGGCTGACAGTAATGAAAACGCTCCGGGTATGCTATTGGCCCGAGAGCACCAAGTGTTGACCACAACAGATATGAATAACCTGTTGGTGAATAGCACTGAGATTGACATTATTATCGATGTGACAGGTGTGAAAGCAGTTCGGGATGCTCTTCGCGGCCATATGCAGGAAAGCGGTAACTACCATACCGTGATTATGCATGAGCGAATTTCAGCGCTGCTGTTATCATTGTTTAGCGGTGAGATGGTAGAAACAAAAGCCAGCGATGATTTTTATTAAATAGAGCTGGGTTTAGTGATTTAGGCTTTATGACCTGATGTTGAAAAGGCTCCCACGGGAGCCTTTTTGGTTGCTAAAGGTTTTTATAGATTGAGCTGATCCTGCCCCTAGCGCTCAATAAGCATAGCGATGCCCTGGCCGCCACCGATACAGAGGCTGACTACGGCATATTTACCCTGTACACGTTCCAGTTCGTACAGCGCTTTAACGGTGATGATGGCTCCTGTTGCTCCGACCGGGTGGCCCAGAGAGATACCACTGCCATTAGGGTTTAGTTTGTCCTCCGGCAGGCCCAGATCTTTAGCCACAGCCAGTGCTTGGGCGGCAAAGGCTTCGTTTACTTCCCAGACATCGATATCGTCAACGGATAGCTGATGTTTTTCCAAAAGCTGACGAATGGCCGGAACCGGGCCAATCCCCATATATTGAGGCTCAACGGCGGCAAAGCTATAGCCTACCAGTTTGGCCATCGGTGTCAGCCCGAGCTTCTGGGCTTCACTCTCTGACATCATGGTGACTGCCGCAGCGGCATCATTAAGGCCGGATGCATTACCTGCCGTCACAGACCCCTCTTTTTGGAATACCGGACGGAGCTTGCCCATATCGGCATCTGTACAATCCTGGCGAATATGCTCGTCGGTAACAAATTCTGAGGTGCCTTTACGAGTTTTAAGCTCAACGGGCAGAATCTGATCTTTAAAGCGACCCTGTTCAGTCGCTGCCTGGGCACGCTGATGGCTGAGTGCTGCCAGAGCATCCTGCTGCTCCCGGCTAATATCCCACTTCTCTGCGATATTTTCAGCCGTTACACCCATGTGGTAGTTTTCCATCGGGCAGGTCAAAGCGCCGGTCATGGAGTCTACAATCTGGCCATCACCCATGCGTTGTCCAAAGCGTGCTGCCGGAACCCAGTATTGCGCACGGCTCATTGATTCAGCACCACCGGCAACGGCCGCATCGCAAACACCCAGTTCAATCTGTTGTGCGGCGGAGATAATCGCCTGAAGTCCGCTGCCACAAAGGCGGTTAACAGTCAGGGCGGGTGTATTCACCGGCAGGCCAGCCTCAAGTGCGGCCACCCGACTGATGTACATATCGCGACGGTCAGTGTGCAGTACGTTACCAAAAACAACATGGCCGATCTGTTCTGGTTTTAGGCTGGCGCGAGTAACCGCTTCACGGGTTACTGAGGCGGCCAGAGTTGTGGCCGGAACATCTTTTAAGCTACCGCCAAAACCACCAATAGCGGTACGTACACCGCTAAGGAATACTACTTTTTGTGTCATGTTTTGCTCCTGAGTATTCGCTCTGGCTACCCTGTTAAGCAGCCAGAGAGAGTATTTATACCTTGAGTACTTTTGTTAATGATGGCCGTATCCGCAGGTCATATGTGTAGAGTCCGCCGATAGCTTTGATTTATGCCAGCAGCGCGCGGATCTCTTTTTTATTGATCTTGCCAACGGAGGTTTTAGGAATATCATCGACCATGCGAATCTGGTCCGGAATCGCCCATTTAGAGATATGCCCAGAGTCGACATACTGGATCAGGTGTTGCTGTAATGCCTCCTGAGTCAGCGTCTCATTTTTTGGTACAACCATTGCAAATGGTCGTTCGCCCCATTTGTCATCCGGCACGCCAACTACCGCGACAGCGGCTACACCCTCATGCTGACTAATCAGGTTTTCCAGCTCGATGGAGGAAAGCCACTCGCCACCGGTTTTGATTACGTCTTTGATGCGGTCTTTGATTTCAACGAAGCCGTTTTCATGGATGCTGGCAACATCGCCAGTGTGTAGTCGGCCGCCTTCCCAGAGCTCTTCCTGTTTATCAGTTTCTTTAAAGTAGCCTTGGGTCAGCCAGGGGGCCTGAACTGTGATTTCACCAACAGCCTCGCCATCGTGGGCCGCCAGAGAACCGTTTGCCTCGGTAATTGTCAGGTCAACCATGTTAGATGCAACACCGGTCAGAGTGCGGTATTTCAGTTGCTTGTCTATTGGTAGAGCACGTTGTTCCTGATTCAGGTGGGTTACAGTGAGTAGTGGGCAGGTTTCGGACATACCGTAAGCGCAATAGATATCGGCACCCTTGTCCATGGCGGTTTTTGCAAGCCCCTGGGGCAGAGCGCTACCGCCAATCAGAATTTTCCAGTTATCAAAGCGCGCTTCTTTTCCTGACTCACAGCCAAGCAGCATCTGTAGAATGGTAGGTACACAGTGAGAGAAGGTGACATTATGCTCATGGATCAGGTTAACCAGCATATCTGGCTCGTAGCGGCCGGGGTAGACCTGTGTGCAGTTCAGCATAACGGCAGCATAGGGAACCCCCCAGGCGTGTACATGAAACATCGGGGTGATCGGCATATATACAGAATCAGAGCGTAATAGCGGCAGGCCAGCATAGCTACCCAGCATGCCCACCATGTTCAAGGTGTGCAATACCAGCTGGCGATGGCTGAAGAAAACGCCTTTTGGGTTGCCTGTAGTGCCTGTGGTGTAAAACGTTGTGGCAATACTGTCCTCATCAAAGTCCGGAAACTCACATACAGGCTCTTCCGCCCGCAGCAGGGTTTCATATTCACCGACAAAGGAAATATTTCCCACTGCCTGGCTACTGGCCTGGTCGGTTAACCGAATATAACCATTAACTGTGCTCAGGTGACCATCCAGCTGTTCAACAAGGGGAATAAAGTCATCATGCACCAAAACCAGCTTATCTTCTGCATGGTTCATGGTATAGGCGATCTGCTCCGGAGACAGACGAATATTAACGTGGTGCAGAATGGCGCCCAGCATCGGCACTGCAAAATAGCACTCCAGATAACGGTGACTATCCCAGTCCATGACCGCTACGGTATCTCCTGCCTGAACACCCGCTGCTTTCAGGGCATTGGCCAGCTGTTGCACCCGCTGTCGGAAGCCCCGGTAACTGAACCGAGTTTCGCCCCGGTAGATAATCTCGTTATCAGGCTCAAAACGACCTGCAGAAGCAAAAATTTGCTTGATAAGTAATGGATAAGATTCGGCGGCTTTAGCACCCGGTAGTATTTTGGTTGGCATACTGTATCTCCGATTATTTTTGTTCTGACTGTCTGAGCCTGTTTGCACCCTGCACTGTTTACGAGCTGATGCCTCTTCGCCCATAGGTTTTAACGGGGCAGGCATCAAACAAGAACGAGGTAAGTATGATTTTTGAGCGAAACATGCCCTGGCAACAAGGTCTTGACGTACTAAGATGGGTTAATGGCGTGAAATGATTGTTTTTATGTCTTAGGATAGCCAGAGTGGTGGCATCGTTTTGCGAAACCCATGAGTCACTTTGGAGGCATATGTTCAGGCAAGTGGATCAGGTTAGTGTTATTGGTAGTTGGCCCTTAGTGATTAGTCGGGCTCTTGATCAATATCATATTGATGGCGGCGCGCTCTTAGCTCGGGTAGGGATTGACCAGTCAGTAGCAAATCAGCCGGAAACCCGCTATTCCCTGGCGACGATTGACCGGCTTTGGCGACTTGCCAGGAATTTATCCGGTGATGAGGCTGTTGGACTGACGGTGGCACGATTTGTAAGGCCGACATCCTGGCATGCTTTGGGTTTTGCCATTTGGTCCAGTGATACTTTGATGGAGTGTTTCCGCCGTTTGGCAGACAACCTACGTATGTTTGCAGATTATGCTGATATGTCAGTTACGCCTTTTGGCTCTGATGTTGAGGTCAATGTACGACTGAAAACAGGCCTTCGCAGAGATCAGCTGGCTTCAGAGGAGCTGGATGCTTTTATCGGCACCTCTGTACTGACGGCCCGTCATATTTATCACCCCGATTTTTCGCCGAAAAGTATTTGGCTGAGTCGTCCTCAGCCTCTGAACCCAACACCCTGGCAGCGATTGTTTAAATGCCCGGTTTTTTTTAATGCCGCCTACGAAAAAATTGTTTTTGATGCTGCCGCTATGTATCGGCCATTACTGACAGCCAGCCCTGAACTTGCTGAACAAAATGATGCTCTGGTCGCTGACTATTTGGCGCGACTGGATAGAAGCGACCTTATTACCCGGTTGGAATCTCTTTTATTGAATCACTTGCCTATGGGAAGCTTATCTCTGGAGGCAGCCGCTACTCAGCTGAATTTTAGTCCACGTACTTTTCAGAGGCGGTTGCAGGAGAAAGGGAGTAGTTATCAGCAGGTGCTGGATGAGCTTCGACAGAAGCAGGCTTTACATTGGGTTCGGCTGAACTATCTGACAATAGGAGAGATTAGCTATCGGCTGGGCTTTAATCATCCTGCAAATTTTACCCGGGCTTTTAAGCGTTGGTTCGATGAAACACCGAAAAAGCTACGGAGAAATCTTCTGAACTAGGTGGGAGAGAGCCGTCCGTCCGGTGATACCGATAATAAAAAACGCCGGATAAACCAGCGTTTTTATCAGAACTCTGCTCACATGGCGGGGCAGAGTGATAACAGCTTTTTACTTGCTGTTATTGTAGGCTTCGATAGATTTAACAATCTCAGCACGGGCTTCGGCAGCATTGCCCCAGCCTTCAACTTTAACCCATTTACCTTCTTCCAGATCTTTATAGTTTTCAAAGAAGTGAGAGACTTGCTCACGTAGCAGGGCTGGGATGTCTTCAACATCCTGAATTTCTTTGTAAACGGTGGTCAGCTTGTCATGAGGTACAGCGATTAGTTTCGCATCAGGTCCTGCCTCATCAGACATCTTCAGTACGCCAACCGGGCGGCAGCGAACTACGGAACCAGGCAGAACTGGGTAAGGTGTAATCACCAGAACATCCAGTGCATCACCATCTTCAGACAGAGTGTGAGGAATGAAGCCGTAGTTCGCAGGGTAGAACATTGGGGTTGCCATGAAACGGTCAACCATGATCGCATTGTAGTCTTTCTCGATCTCATACTTGATCGGTGAGCTTTGCGCAGGAATCTCAATTGCTACATAGATATCGTTTGGTGCGTCTTTACCGGCAGGAATTTTTTCAAAATCCATTATTCTGACCCCAGAAATAGAAAACGTTGAATGGAAATTCAGGGAAGATCCCCTCATTAAAAGCTGGCAGGATTATATAGTCACTCACCTGTGATTGCCATTATCACACCGTAGATTCCTACTAAAGAACACACTGGCAGGCTGTCTTTATAGCTGTTGAAGGAGATGTGATCTTTGTGGGGGAAGATTTCCCCTGTTACAGTTTTTATACTCACTATGGCATAGCTGTTACGACAAACACTATTGCATAATATTTGCATATCATCCGATCAGTTAAACTGCAGTATTCAGACCGGCGTCTGAATACGCTAGTGCAGTGCAAAAATATGCAGTTCACCGGAAAACGATCTGAGTTGGTGCAATGACCCGAGATAGTCAATTAAAAATCAGTTATGGCCAGGCCTTTATTGCGCCGGACAGAAACTCAATACGATCGACAATGTCGGTCAGAATCCCAGAAGGCTCTGGTCTGGCCGTAAAAGGTGTGTCTGCCGTTGTGGCGGATTCTACCTGGCGTAATGTTATTGCTAAGCAAGCAGCAGAAACCTGTGTCCGGGGATTTCTGGCGGACTACTATGCTACGCCGGATAATTGGGACGTGAAAACGTCGGCGACTAAAGTGCTGAGTGCTCTTAATGGTTGGCTGTTCAGTCAGGGAAAGAATGTCACGAATGGCAACTATATCAGTTCATTCAGCAGTGTCGTTTTAAAAGGGCGCCATGGTCACCTTTTCCATATGGGGGATACTCTGGTTTATCGTTTACGCGGTGGTGAGTTTGAGCAGCTCAACCGCGAGCATACCAACTTTATCGGTGGTTATCGTTACCCGTCCCGTGCCCTGGGTTTGGACCCCAGTGTTGATATTGATTATCACCAGTTCTCCTTAAAGCAGGGCGATATCCTACTGTTTACCACTCAAGCCAGTAAAGGCACTCTGGTGGCGTCTGATTATGTGCAGCAGATTCGCCATAATGCTTCAGACCTGAATGAGGCCTGTGATCAGCTCCTGAATATTGCGATGGAAAAGGCCAGTGCCCGGGGTTATAGCAGTACACATTTTTGTTTTCAGTTGGTACGTATCGATATGCTTCCTGAAGAGTCTGGTGACACGATAGGGGAGGCGTTTGGTGCTTTGCCGGTGCCCAGAGAGCTGAATATCGGTGACGATCTGGACGGTTACCGTGTGATGGAAGTGCTTAATAAAAGCAATATGAGCTGTATTTACCGGGTAGAAGACAAGCATACCGGCCGGGAGATGGTGCTTAAGGCACCTTCGCCTCAACTGGAAAGTCGGAAGGACTTTTTACGCCAGTTTATTATGCAGCAGTGGGTGGTTGAGCGGGTAAACTCGCCCTATGTCGCTAAAATTGTCGATGCTTCCCGCCCCAGAAATTATCTCTATTATCTGCGGGAATTTGTTGATGGTCGTACTTTGACAGAGTGGATGCTTCAGAATCCCCATGCGGAATTGCGTCGCCTTATTGACCTTATTGAGCAAATGGTAAAAGCGGTTCGGGCACTACATCGACGGGATATTCTCTGCCAGGGATTACACCCGGATAATATTCTGGTGGACCAGCGAGGTATGATCAAGCTGATCGATTTTGCATCATGTGCTGTTCCGGGGACGGATGATTTGCCTTCGCCATTATCCATCGTACGCGTGGTTGGCCTAACTCCCTTTAGTGCACCGGAATACCGTCTGAATCGTGAGCCGGGGCCTAATGCCGATCAGTTTTCATTGGCAGTTATCGCTTACTGGATGCTGACTGGGCAGCAGCCCTATGCCGATCAGATGGATCACTTTCATAGTCGGGTGGACTTTTCCCGACTTGAGTATCTGCCAAGCTATCAGTTTAATCCGATGGTACCAGTATGGCTGGATGGAACTTTGCGTCGCGCACTGCAGCCAAATCCGGAACTTCGTTATCGTCGTCTGTCAGAATTTATCTATGATCTGAAAAAACCTAATCCGCATTATATGAAAGAGGGAGCAATGCCATTAGTGGAGCGTAATCCTCTGATGTTCTGGAAAGGGTTATCAGGTATCCTGCTACTTTTATTAATAGGCAGTATGCTGACTTAATCGATCTGCCCAGCAGATGATTTTACAGTTAAAATATCCGTGAAAGCAGATATTAAAAGGAGTCGGCCACGACTCCTTTTTTATTGCATCGTATGAAACAGAAAAGGCCGGTCAGATACTATGGTTGAGAAAGAGATACCTGCTGCAAAAAAGAAAGCTGTCACATCACAAGATCCTTTGCATGGTGTAAAGCTTGAGCAAATTCTGAACGAGTTGGTTGCAGAATATGGTTGGCCGGGTTTGCATCAGAGGATTGCAGTGAACTGCTTTAAATCAGATCCAAGTATCAGGTCCAGTCTGAAGTTTTTGCGCAAAACACCTTGGGCGCGCCAGAAGGTAGAGAGCCTGTATTTGAAAATGAAGGGTTTTTCCACCGATAAAAGAGCGACGAAAACTGAGGCGCAGCTGGTCGCCGAGGTGAAAAAGTCGCTCGATAAAAACAAAGCTCAGCC
Source organism: Oceanospirillum sp. (assembly GCF_048265165.1). Classification (GTDB taxonomy): domain Bacteria; phylum Pseudomonadota; class Gammaproteobacteria; order Pseudomonadales; family Halomonadaceae; genus Oceanospirillum. The sequence continues at coordinate 174,931 of NZ_JBLXCD010000007.1, forward strand.
TTCAGATATAACTTTGAAATCGAAAGACCCTTGGCTTAAAGCAAAAAGCACACTTGGTCTGAGAAAAGACTAGTATATTTATCCAATATACCTGCCTTCCCAGTTGTTTTTTTACACTGGGTGCAGCTTCGGCCGTGACAACAATGGATATTCGGTATTGCAGATATCGGCGCGCTTTATGCTGCCATACTGAAGCCTGATAAGTAACAACCGAGATTTAAGAAAGGAAAAAAGGCATCCTGCCCTGCCATTTATCCATTATGGCAATTCCATATAAGCTTTCCCAGCATCTTTATAATGGCCAAACCCTTAGATGTAATTTAACCCCTGTCTGTGACAGGCAGATGACATCATACATATCAGGCTGCTTTAAATGCTGCAGCTGCAAAACGCTTAGGTGTCAGATTTTTCGTGCCAAAAAGATTATTAAGTGAAATGCGTTTTTTTGAATAGGTGTGATGCGATAAGAAAAGACAGTGTGTCGGTATGAAAAAAGGCCCTGATGACTACACCGGTTATATGGTGTAATCAATCAGGGCTTTTCTTGTAGACTCTAAAGCCTGCTGAAAGTCATTCAGTATCAGGCTTTAAATTCCGGCAGCTTCTTCTCTGCCAGCTGATGGCTCAGGCGAACATAAGTCGGCAGACCAGTTTTTTCGTCGTATGGCAGCTCGGCTTCACCGCGGATCAGAGGTTCCAGATACTCGCGGCAGGCTTCGGTGATACCAAAACCATCTTCAGTGATAAAGTCCCGTGGCATAAACTTCTCAACATTGGCGACTTTATCCAGAGGGGCTTCTTCGATAACCCACTCAAACGGAGCGTTGCTTTTACGGATAATTGCCGGCATAACGGCATTTTTACCCGCAACCGCCATTTCTACAGCGGCCTGACCTACGGCATAAGCCTGCTCAACGTCAGTCTTGGAAGAGATGTGACGGGCAGCACGCTGCAGGTAGTCTGCAACCGCCCAGTGATATTTGTGGCCTAAGTCTTCACGAACCATGTTTGCCAGTGTTGGTGCTACTCCACCGAGCTGAGTGTGGCCGAAAGCATCTTTAGTACCAGCGTCTGCAATGAAAGTGCCGTCTTCATAGTGTGCGCCTTCTGAAACAACGATGACGCAGTAGCCATTGTCGTTAACGCTTTGATCAACTTTCTTCATAAAGGCTGCACGGTCAAAGGCGATTTCAGGGAAGATAATGATATGTGGCGGCTGGCCCTCAGCCTGCTGCGCCAAACCACCCGCTGCGGCGATCCAACCGGCATGGCGACCCATGACTTCAAGGATAAACACCTTGGTCGAGGTTTCGCACATAGACTGGATATCCAGACCCGCTTCCATCGTGGACAGTGCGATATATTTTGCCACAGAACCGAAGCCCGGGCAGGTGTCGGTGATCGGCAGATCGTTATCAACGGTTTTAGGCACGTGGATCGCTTTGATCGGGTAACCCAGTTTCTCAGAGATCTGAGACACCTTCAGGCAGGTATCCGCTGAGTCGTTACCGCCGTTGTAAAAGAAGTAGCCGATATCGTGGGCTTTAAACACCTCGATAAGACGCTCGTACTGCTCACGGTGCGTCTCCATGTCTTTCAGTTTGTAGCGGCAAGAACCGAATGCGCCGCCAGGGGTGTGACGTAGTGCAGCAACGTCCTGCTCAGAGATAGCATTGGTATCGATCAGCTCTTCAACCAGGGCGCCGATAATGCCGTTTTGACCGGCATAAACAGTACCAATTTTGTCGCTGTGTTTACGTGCAGTTTCGATGACACCACAGGCACTGGCATTAATAACAGAGGTAACACCACCTGACTGGGCATAAAACGCGTTTTGCTTGCTCATCTCTGAACTGGCTCCTGAGAGTCGTTGAGGTCTTAAAGTAGTGGCCATACGGGAGAGGATCAGATCCTTACCCCGTCGAATTTGGCCCCGAAAAATGTCGGCAATACTACTTGAATTTGGCCTCTTTTGCATGGCTGTGGGCAAGTTTTTTCATGCTTTGCAGAGATAGGCTTTGTAAGCACCTGTTTTAAGGTTGGTATTCTGAAATCATCACTATTTAGTTGCAGGCTAATTCTGTTGGGCAAGGCGTCTTCTCATGCTAATCTTCTCTGAATTTTTTCCGGCGTGTCAGAGGTCTCAGGCACGACCTAAATGCTTTAGGGAGTTTTTATGCACCTGCATATTCTGGGTATCTGCGGAACCTTTATGGGCAGTCTGGCGATTCTGGCCCGGGAGCTGGGTTATAAAGTGACGGGCTCCGATGCCAATGTCTATCCGCCCATGAGTACCCAGCTGGAAGAGCAGGGCATCGAAATTACTCAGGGCTTTTCTCCTGAACAACTGGAGCCAGCGCCGGATCTGGTGATTGTCGGTAATGCCATGAGCCGTGGCAATCCGGCGGTGGAAGCTGTGCTGAACAAAGGAATTCCTTACACCTCAGGCCCTCAGTGGCTGTCTGAGCACGTACTGAAAGACAAATGGGTGCTAGCAGTTTCCGGGACCCACGGTAAAACCACCACCACCAGCATGCTGGCGCAGATATTAGACTATGCCAACATGGCACCGGGCTTTCTAGTGGGTGGGGTGCCGGAAAATTTCGGTATTTCCGCGCGTTTGGGCGAGACACCTTTTTTTGTGATTGAAGCGGATGAGTATGACTCAGCGTTTTTTGATAAGCGCTCTAAGTTTGTTCACTACCGTCCGCGAACCTTGATTATGAATAATCTTGAGTTTGATCACGCCGATATCTTCCCGGATCTGGCAGCGATTCAGCGTCAGTTTCATCACCTGGTGCGGACTGTACCCTCTGAAGGTCTGATTGTTTATGCGGATTGTCAGCCCTTGAACGGTGTTTTGGAACAGGGTTGCTGGACGCCGACGCAGATGATCAAAGCACATTCCAGCAAAGCGGGCTGGTCTGCTCGTATGCTGCGTGAAGATGGCAGTCGTTTTAAGGTGCTATTGGATGGCGAAGATGTGGCTGAAGTCCGTTGGTCGCTTTCCGGGCTGCATAATGTTGCCAATGCTGTCGCTGCCATTGCTGCTGCCCGGCATGTGGGAGTGACACCTGAGATTGCCGCTCAGGCACTGGCGGAATTTCGTAACGTGAAGCGCCGCATGGAGCTCCGGGGGGAAGTGGATGGTGTTAAGGTTTATGACGACTTTGCTCATCATCCCACGGCCATCAATACTACCCTCGAAGGGGCGAAAGCTCAGCTGGCGCTCGATCCACATCTGCATGAAGGTGAAGGTCGTATTCTGGCGGTGATTGAGCCCCGATCCAATACGATGCGTCTGGGAACACTGCAGTCCCAGTTGATCGACTGTACTCAACATGCCGATGAAGCCTTCTGGTATCAGCCTCCGGGCCTGGACTGGAACCTTGGCTCTGTTGTTGCCAACGCACCGGTTCCTTCTGAGTTGGTGGGCGATCTGGAACACCTGATTGTCCGTCTGGTCGAAGCCAGTCGTCCCGGAGATCGTATCGTCGTGATGAGTAATGGTGGCTTTGGTGGTATTCATCAGAAGCTGCTGGATGCTTTAGCGATCAAGTCCTGAGTGCGTAAAATAGGGTTGCATTCGCAAAAATGGCTTCGACTAAGATTCATTATCCATGGATGCACTGAGTCATGATGACAACCGTAAAAGGGTTGTCGTGCACTCGGGGCTGCTTTTTCCGTTGATGTTATTTTTGTCTTTCCGGTTTGTCGGATATAACGACAGTTATAGCCTCGCGGTAATCGTAGCCTCGTTTATTTTGTTCTTTCTATTTAAGAGTCTTATATGAGTCATCCCGAACAGCCTTCTACTGATTCCCCTGTGTGTTCCTCTGCAGCTTTAAGCGCCGATAAGCGCGTGACGGTTGCCCTGACCGGTGCTTCCGGTGCTCAGTACGGGATCCGCCTGATCGAGCGTCTGGTGGCGCTGGGCTGTGAGGTTTCTGTGATGATCTCCAAAGCGGCTCAGGTCGTGATTGCGACTGAGACAGAAGAGCGTTTTCCTTCCGCCAGCGATAAGCTGCAGACCTATCTGGTGGCGCGCTTTAAGGCAGAGCCCTGGCAGATTAAAGTGTATGGACGGGAGAATTGGATGGCACCGGTGGCTTCCGGCTCCGGTGCGCCGCATAAGATGGTGGTTTGTCCGTGCTCCACCGGTACTTTGTCAGCAGTCGCCACTGCCGCCAGTAATAATCTGATTGAGCGTGCAGCTGATGTGGCTCTTAAAGAGCGTCGTCAGCTAATTCTGGTTCACAGAGAGGCGCCTTATCATGAAGTGCATCTTCAGCATATGCTGACCCTGACCCGCATGGGGGCTCTGGTAATGCCCGCCAGCCCAGGTTTTTATCATAACCCGCAAAGCATTGAAGATATGGTGGACTTTATCGTCGCCCGTATTCTGGATCAGCTGGGTTTTGAGCAGACACTGATGCCTAAATGGGGCGAGTAGCTCCGGCCTCTAAGGTGCGTTCAAACCTTCTCAGGAAACAAGGATGTTTATGTATCGACTTTCAGCCATCTTGTTGACGCTTCTGATGCTGTCCGGTTGCGTGGGCTACATCGGTGGTGATCTGGAAAATATTGAAACTGAACACTTTGTTCCATATTGCTGGAGTGATCCTAAGCGCTACCAGCTTAAGGTAGACACTGACGCTCCCTACGACTACGCCAGCGAAAACCCTTCTGGTTATATCGCCTCCTGGACGCTGGGAGTCATCCCGACCTATTGGCTCGATTTTGAAGAAAGCCGGATTGAGATTATTGATACGGAGTCCGGTTCAGCGTCCCTTTATCAGCGCGAGGACCGCAGTCGTATCCATAAGTTCTACGGCCTGCTTTGGATGCTGGTTCTACCGGAAAACAGTGATGATGCGATTCCATCGGATGAAGGTGCAGGTATGCGAGTGCCGGAAGCGATTCGCTCCCGGTCAGTGGCTAAAACCCTGAATTTGCTGCCTGATGAAATTGATAGAAAGCAGCTGTGTGTGCAATCTGCTGAGCATAGCTGAATTACGGGCCTTAACTGGTCTGAAGTTCTTTGTCAGCTTAAGTTTGCTTTTTGCTTAGGGTTTCGTTAACCGCCGCAGCAATGATCAGGCTGCCACCAATCAATGTCATCGTCTGTGCTTGTTCACCCAGAATCAGAAACGCGAGCAGCGCCCCGTACACAGGCTGCAGGCATGAGATCAGACTAATGCTTGCGGCCTTCAGATAGCGCAAACTGCTGGCAAGCAGCGTGTGTGGCGCTGCGGTAAAAACCGTGGCCAGAAGGAAAAGCTGGAACCACTGTTCACCGGGTAAGGAAAGTACTTCTCCGCTGACAAAGGGCAGCAGCATTATAGCCACCAAGAGGGATTGCCAGCCCATTGTCTGAACAGGGCTGTATTGGCTGTAATACTTTTTCATAAAGAGATTACGCAGCGTGAATAGAAATGCGGATATGACACCCCAGAATACTCCTAGCGCGATGGGGTCGTCAGGATTCAATGAGGGCGTCATCAGGCTGACACCTGACACTACCAGCAGTGCGGCAAAAAGATCTTTACCTTTAAGGCGCGCACGATCAAATACAGGCTCCAGCAGAACGGTCATTACCGGAAAAGTAAACAAAGAGAGAATACCGACAGTGACACCGGCGATTTGCATGGAGTGGAAGTAGGTTACCCAGTGCAGCCCCATCAGAACCGAAAGCCCTAGAATGCCGAGGTTATGGTGGTTGTGGGCGAAGCCGATTTTTTTGTTCCGTAACCGCAGCCAACCCAATAATAAAACACCGGCAATCAGGCAGCGCCAGGCAGTCATATCTAAGGCATTCAAGTGGAGTGTCTGGGAAAAAAGTGCGGTGCCGCCAAACAGTAACAGGCCGCCATGAAGGCTTAAAAGTCCTTTTAAATGATCAGAGTGCATTGTGGGCTCGCATATCAGGATCGGCTAAAGCACGTTCCATAAATTGGTTGGATGTTTCACTGGCTTGAAGTGTTACCGGGTTTAGGCCAAGGTCTCTTGCAATAACCGACAGTGCAAAATGATCTTCCATCTGCTGTACCAGACGCTCTTTCAAAACAATACAGCCATTAATGGATGTATTTGGCAGAAGTAATAGAAAGCTGCTATCACTCATTCGGTAAATTTCATCCCCGGTTCTGCCGACCTCTTCCATAATCTGAGCTATTTTAATAAAAAGGTTACGTGTTTTGTATTCACCCTGACGGGCGGTGAATTCTTCAATATTGTGAATCGTAAATAGTAGTGCTGAAAGAGGCCGTCGTGTTGCTTTTGCTCGGGAAACTTCAGCGACTAGGCGTTTGCTCAGCTGGTTGGCAGAAAAGGCTCCTGTCAGACTGTCCTTGCCGCTGAGTCTTTCCAGTGTTTGTGTTTGGCTTTCCTGGGTATAGGCAAAGATAAAGCAGATACCAGAAAAAAGGCTTAGGTTGATTGCAAGATCGATCAGTATCAGAGGGTTGATCTGTTCCACAGCAAAAAAGACAAACAAAGAGAAGAATAGTAATAAACTAAAAGAGGCTTGGCGGACCGGTAAAATAAAGTAGGTCAGCACTGGGACCATATAGAGCCACTGCCGATAGAGAGGGTCAAACAGGGGGCCACTGTTCAGAACGACCAGTCCTAGTAAAATAAGCAATGGGTACGGTGTGATATCACGGCTTCCATTACTCTGAAATAGTCGGATAAGTGCTAATACCAGAATAAACGGGCTGGATAGAGCCGGCCAGAGAATTTGTTGATAGTGCCCAAGCATGTAGTGATACCAAGCAATAATGGCCAGAACAAACGCTAGGGAAAAATAGAGCCCTGCCGTAACTTTGTCCCGCATTTTAGAAGTATTCTGGCCCAGATCAATCATATAAATTCTGCTCGTTCTGAATATCGATAAAATCACTTTTCAGGTAAAGGGGGGCGCTGACGTCCTGTTGCTCAGCAAAGGCGATCGCTTCAGATGCCTTGTCCAGCAACTCCTGCTCAGTTTCATGTTCTCCGGGAACGACGGCGGCTAGGTGCATGCATTCATTGAAGTTGTTGTAGTACTGGTAGCAGATGCTGAGGCTATCCCGGAAAGAGCCGGAGGGGGTTAATGCGATAAGGTAGTCATCAACTCGATAGAGGCGGTCAAAAGGGCGTAGAGCCTGGTTTATCAGTTCTGACGTTTTGCGCAATGTCAGATCTGAATATTCATGGCGGCCTTTGAAGCAGAGCAGAGACAGGCTGGTATTTTCCCGATCAGCCCGTGCGAGCTCCCTTGGCAGGTCATCCCTTAATTGCTGAGTGTTGTAGGCGGAGCTTTCAGCATCGAGACTGACGAGTTCCTGCAGGTGCTGCTGTTTCTCTCTGTTGGTAAAAATGAAAATACAGGCTACAGAAGTAGCTGACCAGAACAGATAAAGTACCTGAAGCCTTTCAACACCAGCCAGCTGGACCGTTGTGGAAAGATTGAAAATCAGGGCGTAGCCCAATGTTAGTGTCAGGGCTGACTTAAAAGGCAGAAGACTGAACAGGTAAAATGGCAATATATAGGCCCAGTGAGCGGTCAGGATTACAGGAACCCAGGAGCCTGCAATCGTTAATGTGGCCACCATCGCAAGAATTAGTAGAGGCAACATGCGGGAAGGTTTCAGGGGGAAAACGAAGTTATAAAGGCCTGTCACAAGAAGAGTCAGACTGATTAGCATCAGAGCTTCCCCTGCCTGAGGCAGTTGATTCAGATACTGTGTCCAGCCCAATAGCAAGGTCACTGCTCCGGCGAGGATAAAGTAAACGGCGTTCAGGCGTGCTTTGTACTTGGTGTCCATTCGCGTATAGTTGCCAGTTCTGGAAATGAATACAGCGGATTATAACGATTACAGCCCTTAAAGGTAGAGGGTGTTCCAGATATTTGTTACAGGAAAGCAGTCGCAGAAAATAAGAGCATCAGGGTTTACTAACACCATGAATATCAAACAGTATATGCAGGAGATGGGTCAAAAGGCCCGTCTTGCCTCACGCGCTATCGCAAAAGCAGATACCGGCTTAAAAAACAAAGCTCTTCTGGCCACCGCAGATGCACTGGATGCAGCCCGACCGATACTGGCAGCCGAAAATGAAAAAGACCTGGCAAATGGTCGTGATAATGGTTTGGACAGTGCTCTTCTGGATCGTTTGGCGCTGACTCCTAAGGTCATCGATACCATGATTGAGGGCTTGCGTCAGGTTGCGGCTCTACCCGACCCTATCGGTGAAATTACCGATATGAATTTTCGCCCGAGCGGTATTCAGCTAGGTAAAATGCGTGTTCCGCTTGGTGTTATTGGCATTATTTATGAATCCCGCCCTAATGTCACTGTGGAAGCGGCCAGCCTCTGTCTGAAGTCCGGAAATGCAGTGATACTTCGCGGTGGTTCTGAGGCTATTCACTCCAATCAGGCGATTGCCCGATGTATAGCCCAGGGCCTTGCGGCTGCGGATTTACCGGCGGCCACGGTTCAGGTTGTTGAGACGACTGATCGGGCTGCGGTAGGGGAGCTGATTACCATGCCGCAATTTGTGGATGTGATTGTGCCCCGGGGTGGCAAGGGCCTGATTGAAAGGGTTAGTAAAGATGCCTCTGTACCTGTGATTAAGCATCTTGACGGCATCTGTCATGTCTATATTGATGATCAGGCTGACCTGGACAAGGCGGTTAAGATCGCTGTAAACGCTAAGACTCACCGCTATGGTACCTGTAATACTATGGAAACCTTGTTGGTAGCAGAGTCTGTTGCGGCAAAGGTACTGCCTTTGTTGGCAGAAGAATATGCGGCGAAAGGTGTTGAACTGAGAGGCTGTGAGAAGACCTGTGCTATTCTGGCCAGTGCCATTCCGGCGACGGAAGAGGACTGGAGCACGGAGTATCTGGCTCCAATACTGGCGATCAAGGTCGTATCATCTGCAGATGAAGCAATTGATCATATTAATGATTTTGGTTCTCATCATACGGATGCCATTGTCACTGAAAATTACACCCTGGCACGTCGTTTCCTGGCCGAGGTGGATTCCAGCTCTGTTATGGTCAACGCTTCTACTCGCTTCGCGGATGGATTCGAGTATGGTTTAGGTGCGGAGATCGGTATCTCTACCGATAAAATTCATGCCCGTGGTCCGGTTGGTTTGGAAGGTCTGACCTCCCGGAAATATGTGGTCTTTGGTGATGGCCATATCCGCGACTGATTGTAGCGTCGCGTTATTAGCGGCAGGTCAGTAGGCCTGCCGTTTTTGTATCTGCAATGACTCTAACTTGAATAGCTTCTGAAAATCTTATGTCTGATAAACCTGATATCGTCGCTGTGATGGGAGGGACTTTTGACCCGGTTCATAATGGACATCTTCGCTCAGCCCTGGAGCTGAAGCAGCTATTGGCACTGGATGAAGTCCGTTTGGTTCCCTGTCATCAAACGCCTCATCGCGAACAGCCCCGAAGAAGCAGCCAGCAGAGATTGCATATGCTCGACCTGGCTGTTGCTGGTGAAGCAGGGTTGCGTATCGATGACCGGGAACTCCGGCTTGATCAGCCTTCCTATTCGGTTTTTACACTACAGGGGCTGCGTAAAGAGCTGGGTAATGAGGCTGTGCTTTTCTGGGTCATGGGAATTGATGCATTTGCCCACTTTACCTCTTGGTATCAATGGCGTGAAATTCTGACGCTGGCCAATCTTATTATAATGACACGTCCGGGTTTTGAGTTAGTCTCAGAGTCAGAAGAGAAAAGGCTTTGGCAAGAGCGTGCAATTGAGGTGTCTGAACTTCATATGCACCCTTCCGGGAAAATTCTGTCTATCAGTCTGCCTTCGCAGCTGGAGATTTCTGCAACCTATATCCGTCAGCAGTTATCGCGGGGACAATCTGTGCGCTACCTGCTGCCTGATTCGGTTATCAGTTACATTGGGACCCATAAACTTTATGTTAAAGCGTCCTGATCTTTTCGGTATTTGAGCGCGTTTTTTTGCCTGATGTTAAACTAATGTCTCTTTTTATGGCTTTTGGCGTCAGTTTTTACAGAGAAATGAACATTAAGGCTACAAAGCTGCTCTAACTTGTAAGACAATTGCGTTCTTATTTGATTAATCCTGAATTCGTCTGGTTAATCCTGAAAATCTGAGGTCCTATGCAAACAGAACAACTCAAGCAGCTGGTTATTGACTCGCTGGAAGAGATGAAGGGTAACGATATTGTGGTGCTTGATGTTCAAGGCAACACCAGCGTTACTGACTTTATGGTTATCGCTAGTGGTACATCTAACCGTCACGTGGCCTCCATGGCTAATAATGTGGTGGTGAGTGTTAAAGAGCAGGGCGTTCGTCCGCTGGGCGTGGAAGGTCAGGCCGGTAGTGAGTGGGTTCTGGTGGATTTGGGGGATATTGTGGTGCATGTAATGCAGCCGGCAACCCGCCAGTTCTATGATCTTGAGCGCCTCTGGAGTGATTTACCGGAGGATTCTGTTGCGGAGTCCGGAATGCAGGAGTCGTCGGAGAGCCATTCTTGAGGATCAAGCTTATTGCAGTGGGCACTAAAATGCCCAAGTGGGTAGAGCAAGGCTACGAAGAGTATGCTAAACGTCTGCCTCGGGAGTTTTCTCTGGAATTGATGGAGATTGCTCCCGGCAATCGCGGTAAGAATGCTGATATTGAGCGTGCAATCCGAAAAGAGGGCGAGCTGATGATGTCTAAGATCAGCTCATCTGATCATGTTGTTGCTCTCGAAGTGCTCGGGAAGACATGGTCTACCGAGCAGCTTGCTAAAGAAGCTGAAGGTTGGCAAATGCTCGGTCGTGATGTTTGCCTGCTGGTTGGTGGCCCTGAAGGTCTTGCCCGGGAGTGTAAACAAAGAGCAAATCAGCAATGGTCTTTGTCGCCTCTTACACTGCCGCATCCTATGGTGAGGCTCCTGTTAGCGGAGCAGGTTTACCGGGCCTGGAGTGTTATCCAGGGGCACCCCTATCATCGCTAAAACTCTCATCTTTCCAAGAACGGTGATAACCGGATGTCTGAAAAACGCACACTGAAAAACCTCGACCTTGAATACCGTCTTTTCAAGGAAAGGATCTTTGTCGCTTTTGCCATCGTTATCCTTCTTGTTATGGTGCTCGTTTCCCGCATGGTTTATCTGCAGGTATACCAATACGACGTCTATAGTACCAAATCCGATAAAAACAGAATGCACGTAAGGGCTATCCCTCCCACACGAGGCCTTATCTTTGATGGTAAAGGCCGTGTATTGGCAGAAAATCTGCCCAGTTATAACCTGATGTTTGTTCGTGAGCAGGCGAAAGATATCCAGGGTGTACTGAACACTCTGTCAGAGGTTTTGGAGCTGAGTGAAACCCAGCAAAAAGAGATTGCTGAGCAGACTTATAGTCAGCGCCGACCCTTTCACTCCGCTCTTCTGTTAAGCCAGCTAACCGAAGAACAGATCGCTAAAGTTTCTGTTAATCGTTATCGCCTTCCTGGTGTTGAAATTGAAGCTCAGCTGATCCGCCACTACCCCTATGGCCCGATGACAGCCCATGTTCTGGGTTATGTTTCCCGTATTAGTGAACTGGATCTTAAAAAGGTCGACCGTTCGCAGTATGCGGGGACTTACTATATTGGAAAGAGTGGGATTGAGCGCCAGTATGAAGAAACCCTACATGGAAAAGTGGGCGTTCAAACGGTTGAAACCAACGCCCGGGGCCGAGTGTTGAGTGTTCTTGATGAGACCTTGCCTCAGCCTGGACAGTCATTGAAACTGCACCTGGATACGGATCTTCAATACGCTGCGATGCGGGCTTTATCGGGATTTCGGGGTTCTATCGTCGCTATTGAGCCTAAAACCGGTGGCATTCTTGCGATCGTCAGTACGCCAAGTTTTGACCCCAATCTTTTCGTTTCAGGTATTGATAGTAAAACTTATAAAGAGTTGATCACTTCCCGTGACCTGCCTATGTTTAACCGGAGTATCCGGGGGAACTACCCTCCAGCTTCAACCATTAAAGCCTTTATGGCAATTGCCGGACTTGAAGAGGGAGTTGTCACTCAGGACTTTACCATTGAAGATCCCGGCTGGTTTCAGTTACCGAATGATGATCGTTATTACCGCAACTGGAAGCGGATTGGGCACGGTACAGTGGATTTGAGAAAAGCGATTGTGGTTTCAAACGATACCTATTTTTATAACCTGGCCTACAATTTAGGCATTGATCGCATTTACCCTTTTATGCAACGTTTTGGATTTGGTTTGAATACAGCACTGGATATACCTCAGGCCTCACCGGGGCTTATGCCAAGTCGTGACTGGAAGCGTACTAAACGAAAGTCTCCCTGGTTTCCGGGTGAAACACTAAGCGTAGGAATTGGCCAGGGGTATTGGCAGGCAACGCCTCTGCAGATTGCTACGTCAATGGCGGTATTGGCTAACAAGGGAAAATGGGTGCAGCCCCGATTGGTAAAAAGTATTGATAGTAAAGACATCGTTACTGATAACAAAGAATCTCCAAAAGATATCGTACTATCCGATGAGCGTTACTGGGACATTGCTATAGAAGCTATGGTCGACGTGGTTCATAGTGGAACGGGGACGGCGCGACGGATCGGCAAGCAGGTTGACTATACGATTGCAGGTAAAACCGGTACCGCTCAGGTAAAAAGCATCAAACAAGATGAAGTTTACGATGAAAGCAAGTTGGCCGAGCGTCACCGGGACCATGCAATGTTTGCCGGTTTTGCTCCGGCCCATGACCCGAAAATTGCACTGGCCGTGATTGTAGAAAATGCGGGTAGCGGCAGCACGACAGCAGCACCTATCGCTAAGATGGTATTTGATGCTTACCTGAAAAAAGAGCGTGATCTGAGGCTGACTGAGTCAGTAGGCGGAGGAAAAGAGTGAGTACACGTGACTTTTTGCACCGGTTGCCAGGGGCTGCTAATGCATTCCAGCGTCCTGCTGGTTGGTTGGAGCGGATCCATATCGATTTCTGGATGCTGATGATTCTATTTGTTCTCATTAGTTGCGGTCTTTTTGTACTTTATAGTGCATCTGGAGAGAGTCTGCATGATGTTAAGCGTCAGGGGATGCGTTTTCTTGTGGCACTTGCAGGCATGTTTATTATTGCTCAGATTGAGCCACGACAACTACAGCGCTGGACCCCTGTTTTTTACCTGGGCGGGGCAGTTCTTTTACTGGCTGTTTTACTGTTTGGTGTTGGTGCAAAAGGTGCGCAGCGTTGGATTCAGATACCTGGCATTGGTTTTCGTTTTCAGCCATCGGAGATTATGAAGCTGGCGATGCCGATGATGGTTGCCTGGTTTCTGGCCAATCGACCTTTACCCCCGGGTTGGAAACATTTATTGATTTCAGCTGTCATTATTGGGGTGCCCGTGTTGATGATTGCCCGGCAGCCTGATTTGGGAACTTCGCTTTTGGTAGCTGCGGCTGCTGTTTTCGTTGTGCTTCTGGCAGGGTTGAGCTGGAAACTTATCGGTGGTTTTATTGTACTCGGTATTTCCGCGCTACCGGCGTTATGGCATGTGATGCATGACTATCAGCGTCAGCGAGTACTGACTTTCCTTAATCCTGAGATTGACCCTTTGGGTTCTGGCTGGAACATCATTCAGTCAAAAACAGCCATTGGTTCTGGCGGTATTTATGGGAAGGGTTGGCTTCAGGGAACCCAGTCGCAACTTGAGTTTCTTCCGGAGCGGCATACTGATTTTATTATCGCTGTACTGGCTGAAGAGTTTGGTCTGGTGGGTATTGGTCTGATTCTGCTGGCTTACCTTGCGATTATTGGCCGGGGGCTCTTTATTGCATTAAATGCTCAGGATACCTACGGTCGTTTAGTGGCTGGCAGTATTACACTGACATTTTTTGTCTATGTGTTCGTTAATATTGGTATGGTCAGTGGATTATTGCCAGTGGTGGGAGTACCGCTACCTCTGGTGAGTTATGGTGGTACCTCTATTGTTACTTTGATGGCGGGATTCGGGATTCTGATGTCGATTCACACCCATCGAAGCTTAGTTAGAAAGTAGTCTCTCAGCGTTTTGAGGGGCGTTTAATGTTTTTTATTTGCTTGTTTTGTTAGAGTGCAAAACATATAAGTAAGCTCATTCAGTTTTGGACGTGACAGCATGGGATATCTGATGAATATCAAAACCACTTTTTATCGTTGGTTTGGGCGTAGCTCCATTGCAGCGTTGGCCTTTGTACCGATAGGCTGCGCCACTGCAAATACACCGGAGCAACCAACGCAGACTGAATACGAGCGTAACGTACAGATTGAAGATTTTGTTACCGAGATGGTTCGTGATCACGGCTTTACACCATCTGCTTTGAAAACTGTTCTTGGTAAAGCAGAGAAGAAGCAGAGTATTTTGGATGCGATCTCCCGCCCGGCGGAAAAGACCTTAGAGTGGAAAGGCTACCGCAAGATTTTTATTACTGATAAACGTATTACTGGTGGTGTACGCTTTATGCGTAAACACCGAGCTGTTCTTGAACGCGCTGAAATGGTTTACGGTGTCCCGAAAGAAATTATCACTGCGATTATCGGCGTCGAGACATACTACGGACGTATGGCAGGTAACTATAGGGTTGTCGATGCTTTAAGTACTCTGGCTTTTGACTACCCGCCGCGTGCTGAATTTTTCCGCAGTCAGTTAAAAGAGTATTTTATTCTGGCGCGTGAAGAGAGTATCGACCCATTGTCTATTAAAGGGTCTTATGCTGGCGCCATGGGGTATGGGCAATTTATTCCAAGCAGTTATCGTAATTTTGCCGTTGACTTTGACGGTGATAAAAAGCGTGATATCTGGAATAACCCAACGGATGCCATCGGCAGTGTTGCTAATTATTTCAAAGAGCATCACTGGCAAACAGGTGAGCCTGTTGTTGTTCCGGCTACCGTTCAGGGCGATGCTTATAACGAGTTTGTTAACACTAACCTGAAGCCAGAGCTTTCGGTCCAGGAGTTGGCTGAAAAGGGATTTATGCCAAAGGACCGTCGCCGCTATTCCGGTATGGCTACAGCTATGGAGCTACAGGGTGAAAAGGGTGTAGAACATTGGTTAGGGCTCAGGAATTTTTACGTCATTACCCGCTATAATCACAGCAAGCTTTATGCGATGGCGGTGTATCAGTTAAGTCAGAAAATAAAACAAGCTGACCAGCAGGGATAGGTGAGATAGAGTCGATGACAGCCAGATCAATCTCTGTATCTGTAAATCAGGGGCAGGAGTTTCGCCGGTATTACGGTGTTTTGTTTACTTTGCTGGCTTTTTTGGCTGGTTGTAGCTTATCACCTTCCGGGTCGCGCTATGAGCTCCAGCAGGATGCAGCACCGGATGATGTTTTTGATATGAATAAGATCAAAGACTTAGACCCGGTTTATGAGCCTCCAAGCCCTGCTGGAAATAGATCACCCTATTCTGTCTGGGGGAAAAGCTATACCGTACTGCCATCCAGCAAGGGATATAAGGCTGAAGGAACTGCCTCCTGGTATGGCAAGAAGTTTCATGGATACCATACATCAAATGGTGAGATTTATGATATGTATCAGCTATCTGCTGCACATAAAAGCTTACCTCTCCCTTCCTATGTTCTGGTGACCCACCTGACGAACGGAAAGCAGGTTCTTGTACGGGTTAATGACCGTGGCCCCTTCCATGATAACAGGCTTATTGATCTTTCCTATGCGGCGGCGGCTCGGCTTGATATGTTGGCAACGGGTACTGCCCCTGTCAGGATTGAGGCCATAGACCCAGTAAAGTGGAACAGCGGTATTAATCCCTTGATTAATCAGCTTCAACCACCGGTGCTTGTTCAGGTTGCTGCAATGAGCAAATCTGAATCTGCGCTCAGGCTGGGACAGCAGCTAGAAAAAGGGACGGGTCAGACGATGAAGGTTCTTCCTTCTCAGGTGAACGGGCGGCTGTTGTACAAAGTTCAGCTTGGCCCTGTTGAATCCCGCTCTGAGCTTCAGCGTTTGATTCATCAGTTATCGGAAGATGGTTTTGTCAGGCCTATCATTATCCCCGTCCCCTGATAAGCCCTAGAATGAACTTTGGTCTTGTTGGCCAGTCTGACTATGCGTATTTATGCTCCGTTATGGTGCTAGGTGCGCTTTTGGTACGGCATGGTATACTTGCCGATTTTAATAGCATTGCTCTTTTTTGGGGCGATGGACATACACGCAGTATCCTGCATTTTAAAAGGTTAAGAGTTAGTCATCATGAGGATTTTCAGACAAATTCGTGCAAAAGCAGTGGTTATCTTCTCGATTCTGGGGCTTATATTATCGGTGACAGCCCAGGCAGCTCTGATACCCGCTCCGCCGAAGCTTGCTGCTAAATCCTATATTTTGATTGATGCTGATAGCGGCCGTGTATTGGTCGAGCATAATGCAGATAAACAACTCCCTCCTGCCAGTTTGACTAAAATGATGACGGCCTATCTGGTTGAGTCTGAGGTTTCCAAAGGCAACCTTAGCCCTGAGGATAAAGTACGGGTTAGTGTTAAGGCCTGGAAAGCACCAGGTTCTCGTATGTTTATCAAAGAAGGTGACTTTGTTGTTATCGAAGACTTGCTTAAAGGCATTATTATTCAGTCTGGTAATGACGCGAGTATTGCCGTTGCGGAGCATATTGGTGGTAGTGAAGAAGCTTTTGCTGACCTGATGACTCAGCATGCACAGATGATGGGCATGAAAAATACTCAGTTTTTGAATGCTACCGGCCTACCAGGTAAGGGGCATTACTCTACTGCCCATGATTTGGCTATTTTGGCGAACCACATTATTAAGGACTTCCCGGATCTGTATAGCGTCTATTCGCAACAGTATTTCACCTATAATGGTATACGACAGGCGAATCGTAACCGTCTGTTGTGGCGTGATAAATCCGTTGACGGCTTGAAAACCGGTCACACTGATGAGGCTGGCTACTGCCTTGTTTCTTCGGCAAAGCGCGGCGACATGCGTCTTATCTCTGTGGTTATGGGAACCAGCAGTGAAGAAGCACGCGCCCGTGAGAGTCAGAAATTACTGGCTTATGGCTTTCGTTATTTTGAAACACTTGAACCCTATTCAGCCGGTACGGTACTGAATGAACCTAAAGTTTGGGGCGGACAGCAACCTGATGTAAAACTGGGTATCCGCGAAAACCTGAATATTACGATTCCCCGAGGGCAAGCCAAGCGATTGACAGCTAAGCTCAATGTTAACAAAGTGATTAAAGCACCGGTTACAGAAGGGCAATCGATGGGTGTACTCCAGGTTAGTCTTGATGGTGAGGTTTTAGCAGAACGTCCCTTGGTTGCCTTGGAGTCTGTCGAACAAGGTGGCTTCTTTAAGCGTCTCTGGGATAGTATCGTTCTATTTTTTAAAGGACTGTTGGGCTAGAAATTTAAACCTGATGCCCATATATCTGTTGGAAAGCAGTTCAGATCGTTAAACGATAAAGACCAACTGGATTAGTTGGTGAAAACCAAAGACAATAAGTGTCCTTGGTTGACTGTTGATGTCGGTCTGCTACCGGCTTAGAGGACGGGGCCCTGAGGCCCCGTTTTGCTATTTAAAGATAGGCTGGGAAGCACACCTCAGGCTATTACAAGTTTCAAAGGTTTGGACTATGAGTAATCAGCAAGAAGCGCCTAAAATTGAATTTCCCTGTGATTACCCGATCAAGGTTGTTGGTCGTGCCAGCCATGATTTTCGTCAGGTTGTACTTGATGTAATTGAAATTCATGCACCTGGGTTTGACCTGACACTGGTTGATGTCATCGAAAGCAGTGGCGGTAAGTTTCAGTCTGTACGCGTCACCATTACAGCAACGGGTGAGCCTCAGTTAAAGTCTATTTATGAAGACCTGAAAGCTACTGGTCGTGTCCAGATGGTACTCTAAGGGATGACTTTGAGCGATCGGAAAAAAGAGATACCTCCAGTTAAAGTCTGCTACCTAGGGCTGGTCCCCTATGAAGAAACCTGGCAGAAAATGCAGGCATATACGAATATCCGGACTCCATCAGACCCGGATCAAGTATGGATTCTGGAGCATCCACCGGTTTTTACTCAGGGATTAGCGGGTAAAGATGAACATCTCTTGGCGCCTGGGGATATACCTGTCGTTCAAGTTGATCGTGGGGGGCAGGTGACTTTTCATGGCCCGGGGCAATTAGTGGTTTACCTGCTACTGGATGTCAAGCGTTTAGGGACTGGAGTTCGTCAGCTAGTTACCCTCATGGAGCACTCAGTGGTGGAAAGCCTTAAGCAAGCTGGAGTAAATGCTTATCCTAAGCCGGATGCACCTGGAGTGTATGTCCGGGTTGAAGGTGAAGAGTGCAAGATCGCCTCTCTGGGGCTTCGTATCCGGCGGGGCTGCTCTTTTCATGGTTTAGCTTTTAATCTGGATATGGATGTTACACCATTTTTAAGGATCAACCCCTGCGGTTATCAGGGATTGAGAATGACACAGCTTAAAGAAGTTGCCCCTCAGGTTACCCCTGAGCAAGCAACACAGTGGGTTCTGAATCACCTTATCGAGGGATTGGGGAATCCGACTATCAGAGAACAAAAGGGGCTGGATTAGTCTATGAGTGATACGCGCTCACAATTCGTTGATGCAATGACCGGTGTAAGTGAAAGCAAGGGTCAGAAAGTGGTGAAGAAAACCGGTAAAGTTGAGCAGGGTGTCAAACTGCGCGGTGCTGATAAAACAGATCGAATTCCGGTGAAAATCATCCCAACAGAAGAGATTCCCCGTAAGCCTGAGTGGCTGAAAGTTCGCATGTATGCCACCCCGGAAGTTCGCCGTATCAAGGATACTCTGCGTACCCGTAAGCTGCATACCGTGTGCGAAGAGGCTGCCTGTCCGAACCTCGGAGAGTGTTTCAATGGTGGTACTGCAACGTTCATGATTATGGGTGACATCTGCACCCGCCGTTGTCCTTTCTGCGATGTGGCCCATGGCCGCCCGAATAACCTTAATCAGGATGAGCCAAGGGAGCTGGCCGAAGCAATTGCTGATATGCGTCTGAAGTACGTGGTGATCACTTCGGTGGATCGTGATGATCTACGTGATGGCGGTGCTCAGCACTTTGCGGACTGTATCTCTGAAACCCGTGAGCGCATGGACAGTATTGAAATTGAAGTACTGGTGCCGGATTTCCGAGGGCGTATGGATGTTGCTCTGGATATCTTGCAGCAGACACCTCCTGATGTCTTTAACCATAACCTGGAGACGGTGCCGGCACTTTATCGCAAGGTTCGCCCAGGGGCGGATTACCAATGGTCACTGGATCTTCTTAAGCAGTATAAAGAGCGCTGCCCGGACGTATTGACCAAGTCAGGCCTGATGCTGGGCGTTGGAGAGACAAAAGAAGAAGTGGTTGAGGTGATGAAAGACCTGCGTGCCCATAACGTTGATATGCTGACGCTGGGGCAGTATATGCAGCCTTCCAAGAACCATCTGGCGATTGACCGCTGGGTGCACCCTGATGAGTTCGACGAATTGAGAGTGATAGCTGAAGGGTTGGGCTTTAAGCATGTTGCTTCTGGTCCTCTGGTTCGCTCCTCGTATCATGCTGATAAACAGGCTCATGGCGAAACCGTTAAGTAGCACAGAAAAACCTTTTGTAGCATGCAAAAGGTTTTTTATTGCTGTGGCGGAAATAGTTGTCTAAGCTGAAGTTAATTTCTTAACGAGGATGACTTTATGTCTCGTTTTTCATTAACCCTATCAGTACTTGGTTTTTTCCTGCTGTTGATCCTGCAGGGAAATAACGTTCAGGTATTTGAGCCTGCCGAAGATTCGGCAATAGTTATTACAGACATAGTCTGTGATACTGATAATGGGTTTGATGATTCTGTATTGCTGCCAGAGAGAATAAGTCTGACACCGCTTTATTTGTCTGGGGTTGTCGCCTTCTCTCTGACTGCTCCCGTCTTGGGGCTCCCAGTCTCAAGTTCTCTTATTCGAGCCCCTCCTGCAATGCCTGCCTGATATATAAATTTTCTTTTATTTGAAGAAGAGCATTGCTATGAAAACACTGCAACTATTACCTGTCGGTAACGATTATCATCTTGTGCACCCAGAAGAATTTAATCATTTAGACCCAAGTGCACCTGCGTTAGCAATTTTTACCGATTTTAAGAAACATGTTCCTCAATCAGTTATGGCTGACCTAGCTGCAGTTCATGCTGAATCCTTAATGCGGAAGTCTCATGTGCGAATGAAGGTTGTGCTGGATAAAGAGGGGGAGCTGATAGGGATTGTCAGCCTGAATGAACTGGATGATCAGAACTTTTTTAAAGTCCAGCATGAAGATCGAATCAAGCATGACGAGGTGTTGGTTCAGCACCTTATGATTCCCCGTCAGGATCTGATGGCTCTGGATTATAATGAGCTGGCCGCCGCTGATATTGATCAGGTGCTGGAAACGCTGAAGCAGAATAAACAGCAGCACTGCCTCGTTGTGGATAGTGAAAATGAGCAGATAAGAGGCTTGATCTCAGCAACGGATATTGCTCGTCGTCTGCATATTCCATTAGAAATTGAAAAGCCAACGACTTTCTACGACATTTTTATGGCGATTAAACACTGATTGTCGGACAAAAAAACCGACTTAAGATGACAAAAAAGCAGCCGCAAGGCTGCTTTTTTTGTAGACTCGATTCCCGATGCTCGTGTAGAAGGTTAGTCTGAAAACCGCTCATCCATGGCTTCACACAGCCAGTGACCAACGACCATATGAGCCTCCTGGATACGCGCTGTTTCAGATGAAGGCATGCGCAGCGTGGCATCTGCAATATCGAGAAGCTGACCTCCGCTTTCTCCGGTCCATGCATAGGTGAAGCAGCCTATTTCTTTTGCTACTTTAAAAGCATCAATCACATTGGCGCTATTGCCGGAAGTTGAAAGTCCTACCACGATATCTTCAGATCGCGCGAGTGCTTCTATTTGACGGCTGAAGACTGTGTCAAAGCTATAGTCATTGGAGTGGGCCGTCAAAATAGATGTATCAGTTGTCAGTGCAATTGCCGCGAGTGTCGGGCGTTCTTTTTTGTAGCGGACAACAAATTCAGCGGCCAGATGTTGGCTATCAGCGGCGCTTCCGCCATTACCCATAAAAATGACCTTGCCGCCATTGCGAATTGACGATTCCACTTTGCTTGCAAGTTGCTGGATTTCACTCTCAAGCCCCTGCAGTTTGCTTAGGGTTTCCATGTGGCGTTGTAAGGCGGCCAAAAAGCTCATAACGTATACCTGAGTAAGAAAATTCAGAATGACGAATTATACATTAGATTGTTTTTTTAGGGCAGTTAGCTGGTAGCGGTGAGGCGCAACGAAATGTATCTGGGGATTGATCTTGGCGCGACAAAGATAGAGGTTGTTGTGCTGGGCGGCGACATGAGCAATATTGAAGCGCATTATTCCTAGGTCATGCGTTGGTTGCCAGATTTCTCTGCTACTTTTGTCTTAAAAATGACCAATTAGGGGATGGTTATCCACTCTAATTTTTGTCTTTGGTTTTTTTTTGTAGTATTTTTACAAAACTGGCCAGTCGACTATAGCTGAACTGGTAGCAGTATAGTTAAAGACAAACCTTTTATCATGGGTTTGCAGTTCTTTGAATCATTTCGCACTCGCGATATGAAGTGGTTGCAAAATCTCAGTCATTCGGACTGAAATTTTTGCTTCAGATTAAAAAGTCCGACATGTTCCTGATGTAAATAAACTACAAGCGCTGAAAAAAGCGCGAGGACAGGAGCTGCCACATGATCTGTGGCTCGGCTGAATCGGAAAAATGCGGAGAGTTGATAATATGAGTCTGGATACACGAGCAGATCTTGATCCTACAGAAACCCAGGAATGGTTAGATTCACTGGATTCTGTAATGGATCGTGAGGGTGAAGATCGTGCTCAGTTTCTGTTGAGCGAACTGGGTAATCGTTTACGTCGTGAGGGTGCTCAGCCCCCTTTCTCTATCACTACGCCGCACCGTAATACCATTCCGGTTCACCGTGAAACCCGCATGCCGGGTGATCTGTTTATGGAGCGTCGTATTCGCTCTGTCATTCGTTGGAATGCTATCGCAATGGTGATGCGTGCCAATAAGAAAAACCCAGGTATTGGCGGACATATCTCAAGCTTTATGTCCAGTGCAACGCTGTACGATGTAGGCTTTAATTACTTCTTCCGCGCGCCGAAGGATGACTTTGAAGGTGATTTGGTTTATATCCAGGGGCATACTGCGCCAGGTATCTATTCCCGCTCTTTCCTAGAGGGGCGTCTGAGCGAAGAGCAGCTGGATAAATTCCGTCAGGAAGTGGATGGTGGTGGTCTTTCATCTTATCCACACCCTTGGCTGATGCCGGATTATTGGCAGTTCCCTACAGTATCCATGGGTCTGGGTCCACTGGGGGCTATTTATCAGGCCCACGTCATGAAGTATCTGGACAGCCGTGGCAAAAAGCCAATGGATGATCGTAAAATCTGGGCTTTCCTGGGTGACGGTGAGTGCGATGAGCCGGAAACTCTGGGTGCGATCTCTCTGGCTGGCCGTGAAAAACTGGATAACTTGATCTTTGTGATCAACTGTAACTTACAGCGTCTGGACGGCCCGGTTCGTGGTAACGGCCGTATTATGGATGAGCTGGAAGGTGTTTTCCGTGGTGCTGGCTGGAACGTAATCAAGGTGGTCTGGGGACGTTTCTGGGATCCTCTGTTTGAACGTGACAACAAAGACATCATGCAAAAGCGCATGGACGAAGTCGTTGATGGTGAGTATCAGAACTACAAGCAGAAGGGCGGTGCTTATACCCGTGAACACTTCTTCGGCAAGTACCCTGAACTGGCGGACATGGTTAAGGATATGTCTGACGAAGACATCTATCGCCTGAACCGTGGCGGTCATGATCCGTATAAAGTTTATGCGGCCTACCACGAAGCTGTTAATACAACCGGTAAGCCAACGGTTATTCTGGCCCATACCGTAAAAGGCTATGGTATCGGTGAAGATGGTGAAGCGACTAACGATACTCACTCAGTGAAATCGTTGCAGATGGCTGGCCTTAAGAAGTTCCGTGATCGGTTTGGTATTCCGCTAACTGATGAGCAGCTGGAAGAAGTTCCGTACTACAAACCGGCGGCTGACAGTCCTGAGATGCAGTACATGCAGGCTCAGCGTGAGCGTTTAGGTGGTTACCTGCCTGCGCGCCGCAAGACTTTTGAGCCACTCGAGATTCCAGGCCTGGACAGCAAAATCTTTGAAGCCCAATTAAAAGGCTCCGGTGATCGCGAAATCTCAACCACGATGGCCTTTGTGCGTATCTTGTCCGGTCTGGTTAAAGACAAGCAGATCGGTGAGCGTGTTGTACCGATTGTGCCGGACGAAGCCCGTACCTTTGGTATGGAAGGCATGTTCCGTCAGCTGGGTATCTATACTTCTGAAGGCCAGAAATATAAGCCGGAAGATGCTGACCAGATCATGTACTACAAGGAAGACAAAAAAGGTCAGATCCTTGAAGAGGGTATTTCTGAAGCGGGTGCCATGTCGGCATGGGTTGCGGCAGGTTCTAGTTACAGCAACCACAACTATGCACTGATACCGTTCTACATCTACTACTCGATGTTTGGTTTCCAGCGTATCGGTGATATTGCATGGCTAGCCGGTGATATTCAGGCGAAAGGCTTCCTGGTGGGTGGTACTGCCGGTCGTACAACACTGAATGGTGAAGGCCTGCAGCACCAGGATGGCCACAGCCATATTCTGGCGGGAACGATTCCAAACTGTGTCACCTATGATCCTGCTTACGCCTATGAGATGGCAGTGATTATTCAGGATGGTCTGCGTCGTATGTATCAGGAGCAAGAAAACTGCTTCTATTACTTGACCTCTATGAATGAGAACTACGAGCAGCCTGCTATGCCGAAAGGTGCCGAAGAGGGCATTCTGAAAGGTATGTACCTGCTGAAAGAGTCGGGTGACAGCAAGCTAAAAGTACAGCTGATGGGTTCCGGTACGATTCTGCGTGAAGTAATCGCCGGTGCAGAACTGCTGAAAGAAGACTTTGGTGTTGATGCGGATATCTGGAGTGTAACCAGCTTTAACGAACTGCGCCGTAATGGTCTGGCAGCCGATCGCCAGAACTTCCTGCACCCAGAAGCTGACGAGAAAGAAGCTTACATTACCTCTTGTCTGAAAGATCGTCAGGGGCCTGTGATCGCTTCTACTGACTATATGAAGCTGCATGCTGATCAGGTACGCAGCTTTATCCCGACAGACTATCGTGTACTGGGTACTGATGGCTTTGGTCGCTCGGATACCCGTCAGAAATTACGCCACTTCTTTGAAGTAGACCGTTATTTTGTAGCGGTTGCAGCTCTTAAAGCGCTGGCAGATCGTGGTGAAGTTGAGCGTAAAGTGGTTGCAGAAGCGATCAGTAAGTACAACATCAACCCGGAAAAATGTGACCCACTGACCTGTTAATTGGTGTTTGAAAATAACCAATGAGGTAGCTGCCTGACAGAGCTACCTTTCTCTAGCAGTTAACAGGTAACCGTTCTGATCCGGCGATGATAAATGAGCCGGATCAAACCAATTGAATAGGAGCGAAAGCTTTGAGTACTGAAATCATCAAAGTGCCGGATATTGGCGGAGATTCA
Source organism: Oceanospirillum sp. (assembly GCF_048265165.1). Taxonomy (GTDB): domain Bacteria; phylum Pseudomonadota; class Gammaproteobacteria; order Pseudomonadales; family Halomonadaceae; genus Oceanospirillum. The sequence continues at coordinate 199,596 of NZ_JBLXCD010000007.1, forward strand.
GATGTCGAGGTCATCGAGGTCTGTGTTGCAGTGGGTGACCGTATTGACGCAGAAGACTCACTGGTGGTGCTGGAATCAGACAAAGCGTCTATGGACATACCCAGCCCGCAAAGTGGTGTAGTAAAAGCGATTAAACTGAATGTGGGTGACAAGGTTTCTGAGGGTCACGACATTCTGGAACTGGAAATTGAAGGCGCGGCTGATACCGCATCTGAAGAAGCACCAGTACAAGCTGCACCGACAGCAGAGCCAGCCTCTGTTCAGAATGAACCGGCAGTCACTCCGCAGACAGCAGCAACGCCATCCATCGAAACCATCAAGGTGCCGGATATCGGCGATGATGGCGAAGTGGAAGTGATTGAGATCAGTGTTGCTATAGGCGATGAGATTGCTGAAGAAGACTCTTTGATTGTACTGGAGTCGGACAAAGCCTCCATGGAGGTGCCTTCACCGGTTGCCGGTAAGGTCGTAGAAATTCTGGTGGAAACCGGAGCAAAAGTTTCAGAGGGTACTCCGGTACTACGTGTTGAAACGGCCGGTGGTGGTGTCGTTGAAGCTCCTGCCTCAGCTCCAAAAGCTGCTCCGGTGCAGGCAGAGACCCCTGCACCTGTAGCCGCTCCTGCTGCTGGGCCGGTTCGTAAAGAGATTCACGTGCCGGATCTGAGTGGTAACAATGATGTACCTGTTATCGAAGTATCAGCTTCAGTTGGTGATGAATTACAGGAAGAAGATGCCCTGTTTGTCCTTGAAACTGACAAGGCTACTATGGAGGTTCCAGCTCCGTTTGCCGGTAAGCTGATTGAGTTCTTTGTGACCGAAGGCCAGAACGTGAACCAGGGTGATCTGGTTGCGGTAATGGAGGTAATGGAAGGGGCTGCTCCTCAGGAACAGACTCCAATAGCATCGGCTCCAGCTGTAGCATCAGCGGCTCCTGCACAAGTTCCGGCTTCTTCGGCAGCTCCAACGGCAGCCGCTACCGCAGACAGCGGCCGCAAAACCGGAAAAGTACACGCAGGTCCTGCCGTTCGTATGACCGCCCGTGAATTTGGCATCGATCTCTTGGATGTGACGCCGACCGGACCCCGTGGCCGTATCCTGAAAGAAGATGTTCAGGCTTACGTGAAGCAGGTGATGCAGCAGGCTAAATCAGCCCCTAAATCAGCTCAGAATGCTGCCGGTGGTGCCGGCATTCCGCCAATTCCTGCGGTTGATTTCAGCCAGTTCGGTGAGATAGAAGAGAAACCCATGGGACGCCTGTTGAAGGCTGGTGCAATGAATCTGCACCGCTCCTGGCTGAATGTGCCCCATGTGACGCAGTTCGATGAAGCAGACATCACCGAGCTGGAGAAATTCCGTAAGTCTATGAAAGGTGAAGCAGAGAAGCGGGGCTCTAAACTGACGCCACTGCCATTTATTCTGAAAGCCTGTGCTTATGCAATGCAGAAATATCCACAGTTTAATGTGTCTCTGCACCCGGATGGTGACAAGCTCATCCACAAGAAATATATCAATATCGGTTTTGCGGTAGATACGCCGGACGGACTACTTGTGCCAGTGGTTCGTGATGTTGACCAGAAATCTCTCTGGGAACTGGCTGATGCTACTGCAGATCTGGCTGGTCGGGCCCAGAAAAAGCAATTAAAAGCGGATGATATGAAGGGTGGTTGTTTCACTATTTCTAGCTTAGGCTCGATTGGTGGTACAGCATTTACTCCTATTGTTAATGCGCCGGAAGTTGCTATTTTGGGTGTTTCTAAAGCCAGCATTAAGCCTGTGTGGAATGGGAGTGACTTTGTGCCACGGCAGATGTTGCCGTTGTCGCTATCCTATGATCACCGGGCGATCAACGGGGCTGATGCAGCACGCTTCACAGCGTTTATTGCGGCGGTTCTCGCTGATATTCGTCAGATACTTATGTAAGAGCTGTGCCGGCTCTGTAGCTGACGAGACTCCATTATTACCCGAAAGGGTAGTTGTGCCTGTGGCGGTATTCTTCGGAATACCGCCTTTTTGCCTTCTAAAAACAGGTTTATTTGTCGGAAATCGAGTCAGATTTGCGATATTATCGATTGATTGTTGCGATCAATTTCAAGGAAACGATATGACTGAATTTTTGCATCAGAGCGGTATATTTCTGGATTCAAGCTTTTGGGCTTTTTTAGTGGCTATTACATTACTTACGATGTCTCCGGGGGTTGATACGATTATTGTTATCAGAAATACCTTACGTGGTGGGACGCGGGACGGCATTATCACGAGTATAGCGATCTGTCTGGGGCTGTTTATTCACGCCATCATCTCAGCTGGCGGTATTTCACTGATTTTGTTGCAGTCAGCTATGCTTTTTACCGCGCTGAAACTGGTTGGGGCGCTTTATTTAATCTGGCTGGGTTATAAAAGCCTGTCTTCTGCATTCAGTAGAACATCTGGTTCATCCTTGACCCAAGCTATTACAGAAACAGTTGATGGCGTAGGAGGTTCGTCCTGGCGCTCATTTCGTGAGGGCTTTTTGAGTAACGTGCTTAACCCCAAGACAGTTGTATTTTATATGGCTTTTTTACCGCAGTTCATTCAGGCGGGTGAGCCTGCAATGCTTAAGTCGCTGTTTCTGGCTGCGGTTCACTTTTGCATCGCAAACCTTTGGCAGATTCTGATTGTTTTGCTGATTGGCAAAGCTTCATCATGGCTGTTAAAGGGATCGGTCATGAAAGGAATTGATGGGGTAATTGGCACTGTAATGATTGGTTTTGGTCTGAAGCTGGCTTTGGATCGCGGTTAGAAATCAATCAAACGAATGTTTGTCAGCTACAACGAATGTATCCTTGTTTTTGCCGTTGTGGACGGGTATTGTCGTTTTCAAATTACCAGGGTGTTGACTGATGAGTCTGTTACTTTCTGGTTTAGCAGATGTTATAACCGTCTGATCGAATTAAGAATTTTTATTCGGCGCTAGCTGCACAGCGTTGGATTTATAAAGAATAACGATTTAATAATTACACTTAGGGAGCTTTTCTCCATGCGTTTAATTTTGTTGGGCGCTCCAGGCGCTGGTAAAGGTACTCAGGCTCAGTTTATCTGCGAGAAATTTGATATTCCGCAAATCTCTACCGGTGATATGCTGCGTGCAGCTGTTAAAGAAGGCTCCGAACTGGGTCTTAAGGTTAAAGAGATTATGGAAACTGGCGGTCTAGTTTCTGATGAGCTGATTATCTCTCTTGTAAAAGAGCGTATTGCTCAGGATGATTGCAAAGCTGGTTTCCTGTTTGATGGTTTCCCTCGGACAATCCCTCAGGCAGATGCCATGAAAGAGGCCGGCGTTCAACTGGATCATGTTGTTGAAATCGACGTGGCGGATGAAGAGATTATCAAGCGTATGAGTGGTCGCCGTGTCCATCCTGCGTCTGGTCGCACTTATCACATTGTTTTCAATCAGCCTAAGACTGAAGGAAAAGATGATGTGACCGGTGAAGATCTGATTCAACGTGAAGACGATAAGGAAGAAACCGTTCGTCATCGTCTGGGTGTTTATCACGATCAAACGGCTCCTTTGGTTGATTACTATAAATCCTGGGAAGCGACCGGTGCTGCCGAGGCTCCTAAATATGCTCACATTGCTGGTGTCGGCAGTGTTGATGATATTCGTGATAAGGTATTTGCCGCTCTTTCTTAAGAAGCACAGCCCTCTACCCTAATACTGCACGTGAAGCACTTCATATTAGGTGCAGTTATTAGAGAGAACGAAATAAATCCGGTATTCTCTGATTATTTAGCGATGCCGGATTTTTTTATGGGCGAAGTTTCCCGCCCTACAAGTTTGTAAAGCGGCATCTCTACCTTGGCAAATATATAGGTTGAATTATGAATCAAACAATAGAGACCCTTCTTTCCCATCGCTCTATTCGCAAGTTTACTGACCAGGCTATTCCGCAAGAGGTGCTGGCGACTCTGATTGATTGCGCAAGAGCGGCATCTTCTTCGAGTAATATCCAGTGCGTTAGCATTATTCGCATTATTGATGCAAAGAAAAGAGAGCTGCTGTCTGAATATGCCGGTGGTCAAGCCTATGTTGCCAGTGCAGCAGAGTTTCTGGTTTTTTGTGCGGACTTTAATCGCCATCAGCAAGTTAAGCCGGATTCCAAGCTGGGTTTTACCGAGCAAACTCTGATCGGCGCTGTGGACTCAGCGCTTATGGCTCAGAACTGCCTTCTGGCTGCTGAGTCCTTAGGGTTGGGCGGTGTCTATATAGGTGGCTTGCGCAATAATCCTGATAAGGTTTGCGAGTTATTAGATCTACCGGAAAATGTATTTCCGATGTTCGGGATGTGTCTGGGCTACCCTGACCAGGATCCAGCTTTAAAACCAAGGCTGCCAGCTGATTTGATTTTGCACACTGATAGCTACCAATCGTTGGATGTCGAGAAGCTTGCTGAATACGATGCAACAATGCGCGAGTATTACGATATAAGAACAGGCGGCAAGCTTGATCAATCATGGTCTGATCAGATTAAGGCTATCCTGAGTAAAGAGGCGCGGCCATTTATGCAGGGAGCGCTCAAGAAGCAGGGTTTTGCTAAGAAATAAGCTCAGACTATCAGTAAAGGCCCGTCACCCGTAAGGTGCCGGGCTTTTCTTTTGTTTTCAGAGTCTCGGTCCGAATACTGTATGGCGGGTCATCTTTGCTTATAGT
>NZ_JBLXCD010000008.1:0-145987 GCF_048265165.1 Oceanospirillum sp.
AGCTACAGCGAAGATGCCGCGAATACCGCCGATGGTAGCGGTCAGTATGAAACCGTAACCTACGCACCGGATACCGTGACCACCACGATTCTGGATGAGACGGATAACGATCCGGCAACTCCGGGCGATAATGATAGTGCCTATACCCTGAAGCTGTTTGCCTCGGATGATCAGGGTAATGTCCTGCTGGATGATAATGGTGATCCGGTATCTGCAACTCAGATCCATGAAGATGGCGAAACCAGTGCGTTTTATGTTGTTAAAGCTCTGAATGAGGCCGGTGATTTTGTCGATCTGGAGGGTACTGTTGATGTTCGCTTTGATAATCACACCGCTGAAAGTGGCGATTACCGAATAGAAGGGACAGAAGTTACTTTAGGTCAGGCCTTTAGTGCTAAGGCTGTGGATGATATCTGGGCGGATAACAATGAAACCTTTACTGTTGAGTTAGTGGAAAACTCATACAGTGAAGATGCTGCCTATACCCCTGGTGGTGCTTATGAAACCGTTACTTATGATGATGCCAGTGTAACCACGACAATTCGTGATCTTGATTTCAGCGGTGTTGAGGATAACCGTAATACTCAGGAAGGTGATGGTGCCGGTGGTGACTGGGAAATACAGCTTCTGGAACATCTTGGTGACATTCACCCGGAAGAAGATTTCTCATCAATCACAGTTTCCGGGATTCCTACCGGAGTGACTCTCAAAGATGAGGATGGAAACGAGCTGACCCCTGTTGGTGGTGAGTATACTGTTTCTGACTGGCAGGAAGCACTGGGTCTGACGATCACGCCACCGGTTGATAGTAGTGAAGATATCTCTCTGGATTATGAATTGTCTCTTGAAGACGGTTCACTGGTGTCTTTTACCCAATCCATTGTGATTACCCCGGAAGCTGATCAGCCTTGGACTCTGGGTGATTTGGAATCTGAAACCGTCACATACCAGGACACGCTTCTGGAAGATTCCGGTTGGCAGCATCTGGATGCTGGCTGGACTGACGGAAGCTCGGTATTCAATGAGCTAACAGCCTCTACCGGAGATGCTGACGGCAGTGAAAGTAATACTTGGGTTCGCTTTTATTTTGACAGTGATACCAACCTGCCTAATGGCACGCAGCTGAGTTACGAGAGCGATAGTGGTGCTTTAAAATCACACAGTTTCTACCCATCAAAGAATTACTTTGATATCCCGGCGGATAAGCTTGATACCCTGCAAATTAAAGCGCCCTCTAACTTCAATGGTGAGCTTAGCTTTAAAATAAAAACTGCTGTTCTTGATAGTGATGAGGATGGCCGTGGTTCTGATAACCGTTGGAGTGATAATGGTCAAACGAATCAGCAATGGGGTGAAGCCGATACTTTGGTGATTAAAGTATCCGGTGACGCTGATCTGGATGTTAATCTTATTTCTGCAACCAGTGTTATTGCTCCTGAAGATAGTGGCCGGAATCAGAGCACCGGTGAGCTGACTCAAAATGCAGATGGCACTTATGATGTTTCAGAGGCCATCGACCTTGATATTAACTTCCAGGAAGGCCGATACACGAATACTGAAGTTATTGAACTTAAAATAGATGGTATCCCGGCAGATACTTTTATATTTGATAAGAGCGGTAATCTGTTAAATGGTGACGGTGCTGATGGCAGTCTGGATAGTATCAAAATTGTCCTGGACCCGGATGGACAGCATTATACTGCCTCGCCCGGTGACGTTGTACTGACCTCAAAATCAGCTTTCAATGCTTATGTAGAGAACCTTAAATTGGTTCCTGCTCATGACAGCAATGAAGACTTTACGCTGACTCTTAACCAGAAATCCACTGAACCCAACTGGGACGGCAGTGTCGGTGGCGAGGCAACTAAAGAGGTTGCCGATACTTTTGAGGTGCAGCTCACAAGTGTGGCTGATGAACCTCTGGTGACAGGAACAGACACCCCGATCACTTTGACTGAAAGTGGTAACTGGCAGGATCTGTCAGGCTTCCAGATCGCCTCCGGTGAAGAGCAACACCTTTCTGAAGAAGTATATGCACTGATTCGCAATGTGCCGAATGATGTTGGCCTGCGTATTGTTGATAGCAATGGTGACGAACTCTTTGATCAGCTGGTATTGGCGAATGCAGATAGTGGTGGCACAGACTGGCGTATCGATAATGAAACCCTGCAGAAGATTAATGATGGTGACTACAGTATCCAGCTGAAAACTCCGGATGCGGATTACAGTGGTTCTATAGACTTCGATATTCGCGTTACCGTTCTGGATATTGACCCGAATTCAGGACAGGAAACTGACACCCTGATATCGGACCACACTATGAATATCGTGGTGCAACCGGAAGTAGAGGGGTATGGCGATTCTCAGTCGTCCGGCAACGAAGATGAATGGATTGAGCTGGGGTTAACCGTAGGCTCCAGTGATGGGGATCAGTTAGTTGAAGGTCAATATGAGTATGATGGCAACACTTATGACCTGAAAATTGAGATACCCGGTTTAGGAGAAACATCTGAAGATATTCAGATTCAGGGCGACGGCCTGGTTATCGATTATGTCAACAACCTGGTTTATCTGGATCAGGGTGATTTAGATTCTGTTGAGGTTCTTGCACCTCAGCACTCCAATGTGGAACTGTCTGGTATCCAGTTTCATCGGTATCTGAAAGATGATATGGATGATAACTCTACCAGTGCTGAAGATATTCAAGAGGTTGTTACCGGGCATACCGTTAAAGTATCCGGTGTTGCTGATGGTTGGGAGGATACCGATAACGCTGCTAATGGTACGTCCGATGACGTTGCTGATACAGATTATGATGGCTTCGTTGTGCAGGACGTAACGGGTGGCGATTCGGCAACATCACTGACAGATATTATTGTCCGAAATGACAATGTCGAAGACAGCTACCATGAAGATACTGCGGGTACATCGCCATCAGATGATACCTCAGAATCTGAGTACTACATTATTCAGAACCAGAGCGGTGCAGGGAATACTACCTGGATGGTTGATGGTGGTATTAATGCTGGTGGTGGTGTTTGGGTTGTGTCGGCTGATGCGCTTGATGCAGCCAATATTAAGATTCTTCAGACTAATGCGGGTGATGGTTCTCTTAATCTGGAAATTATTCCGGTCAGTCAGGAGAATGATGGGGATATTCTTTTTGATCAGGCCCACACCTTTACTATCGGGTATACCGGTGGCGATGATCCTATTGCAGATGTTGATGGTGATGGGGAGCTAGTGGTTGATGGCGGCGGCAGCGGCAGCGGGCCTTCCATCGTTGTTAGCAATAAAGATACGGGCTTGGAAGATACATCCTTAACTGATGTGCTGAATGGAACCACTGCAGATGGTGCAAATCTGTCATATGTTATTGATGGCAATGAAACAAACGGTTCTGTAGATACCAGTGGTATGTACAAGTTGCCCGATGGCAGTTATGTGGGCACCGGCGCTATTAACTTTAACCCTGATGCTGATTTTAACGGCGATGCTGGCTTTGATGTTGACATTATTGCCACTGACAGCAACGGCAATCAGTCTTTTGTTTCTGAAAATATAACCCTGGATATCAATCCGGTGCTGGATGACGCATCGGTGAGCGCTGATGGCGGCACAGAGATTGATGATCCTGCCTCTGAAGGCATTGCTCTGAACTTACAGATCAGCTCTTCGGATAACGATGGCTCAGAAGAGCTTCAGGGAGATGTAACCATTACGCCACAAAGTGGCGGTGCGCTCCGAGGCCCAGGCGTTGTTGATAACGGCGATGGGTCTTACACGGTTGCTGGCGAGCATTTAGGCTCAGTTTCTTTTGTGCCTGATGCTTATAGCCACGGTAATTATAGTTTTGATATCAGTTATCAGTGGACAGATATTGATGCTAATGGCGGCTCCGATGTTTCAGAAGTTATAACAGATACTTTTAGTATTAATCTGGCCTCACAGGTTGACCAAATCGACGTAGATTTAACGCCGACTGCAGATATTGATGAGGCTGAAGACTACCCATTGGATCTGTCTGTTTTCCAACATGATAGCGATGGCAGCGAGATTGCTTCTGTTAAAATCAGCGGCATACCAGATGCCCTGGTGATACGTGATGCAGCCGGTAACCAGATTGGTAACTACAGTGACAACGGTGATGGCACTGTGAGTATTGTTCTTAAAGGATCGGAAGTACCTGATGGCGGCGGTCTGGTGCTTCATGACACCACAGGAACCTATGGCGGTGAGTTTAGTGTTGAAGTTTCAGCATTCAGCTTTGATAAGGTTACAAAAGAGATTGAGCAGGGTTCTGACACGGTTACGTTGACGATTAATCCCGTTGCTAGTGAAATCCTGGAAGTTGATGCTGGCAGTGCTCAGGATAATGAGATTCAGGGCCTTGAAGATAACGACGGCATGTCACTTGACCTTGATGTCATCATGTCCGATCTGGATGGCAGTGAGAAGCTGAAGGTTACATTTGGCGAAGAGTTTACCAACGCAGGCTTCAAGGCTGAATACACTGATAGCCTTGGCCAAACTCAGTTATTGGCTGATGAAAGCCTATTAACTGCGGAAGAGGCACAAAGCATCAAATTGATCCCGCAGGAAAATTACAGTGGTGATCTGGATCTTGATGTTCATGTTCAGACTGTAGAGATTGATGAGAATGGAGATGTACTGGATATTCTCACTGATGCTGCAACAGTGACTGTCCATGTTGCCGTTGCCCCTGAGGCTGATAACGTCAGCATCACTAACGTGTCTGATAAAACAGTGACAGAGGATGCATCTGCTGTGGATGTTGGACTGGGACTTAATCTGGTTGATAGTGAGTTATTGAATGTAACTCTGACCGGACTGGAGCCAGGCTCTACTGTCAGTGTTGACGGGCAGAGCCAGATTGTTGGCGGCAATGGTAAAGCAGGTTTTAGCGAATTGACGGAGTCTGATGCTGAAACTCTCAGTATTACACCGCCACAAAATTACAGTGGCACCATGAATATTGATATCAATGTAAAAACGGTTGATGGTGATGATGTTCTGGATACGGCGGTAACTCAGTCGTTTAATCTGGACGTAACGCCAGTCGTAGATGGCTTAACTATTGACTCTGCCGGCGCTGGTGGCCTGGAAGATACCGCTATCGACTTGGGCTTAGACTTGACCCTTGAGGATAGCTCGGAACAGGTTAATGTGACGTTAAGTGGCCATGAAGCAGGTTCAACCTTCTCCATTAATGGTAACCCTATTGCAGGTACTGCCGATGGCGGTGGTTCTATTACCTTTAACGGCTTAACGGCTTCCCAAGCGGAGTCTTTGGAAGTGACACCGCCGGAAGATTACAGCGGCACAATGGCGATGAACGTCAGCGTTAAAACCGTTGATGGCGACGATGTTCTGGATACAGCGGTTACCCGCTCATTTGATATTGAAGTTCTTCCAGAGGCTGATCAGCCAAATCTGGATGATCCTGCGCTTGATAATGAAGTGGATAATGGTGATGGTTCTTTCACTTATGACCTGGATCTTTCTGCGTCACTCAATGACGACAGTGAATCGCTATCTTTGCGGGTTGATGGCATACCGGATGGCAGCTCATTAACGAACAGTAATGGTGATAGTCTCACAATCACAGACGGTTCGATTACACTCTCACCGGATCAGTTAGCGGGCCTGAAATTAACCAGTCCTGAACCTCTTGTTTCCGATGGTGCTGGCGGCCTGAATATAGAGGCAACGGCTATCTCTACAGAGGATATGGGGACTGCTGGTACTGGTGATGATGCGAGTGCTATTCAGACTAAAACGATTGTTGATGGCGTGATTGAAGGCATTGCTTATACAACATCTTCTGGTCTGACCGGTTTAACCGATGAAGAAGGTAACTTTGAATATCGGGAGGGTGATTCTGTAACCTTTAATATTGGGGATGTGGTGATTGGGACAGCCGCACCAGATGATCTTGATCAGTCCAATATTTTCTTGCAGGATATGGCGGACGTATCCCGTGCTGACCTGAATGATGAATATGTTGAAAACATGGCCGTCTTTCTGCAGTCGCTGGATGCGGATGGTGATGCGGATAACGGCATTACCGTTACCCCGGAAACGCATGCAGCATATGAAGATGTATCTTTAGACTTGAGTACAGCCACCGAAGCTGACGTGCGTGATGCGGTTGAGCTGGCCGGCAAAACAGCGATCTCTGAAGAGCAGGCGATGGATCATGTTCAGAGAATGCTCCAGGAGCATGGTGGGCAAACAGAGTTTGAAGAGCATCTTGATGATGATTTACCCGCTGATGGCTCTTTACCCGCTGATGGCTCTTTACCCGCTGATGGCTCTTCTCCTGTTGAGGACCCTCTAATCACGGGCAGTTTCGCCAAAGAGCCGATTGAAGGGCTAAGTTACGAAACCAGTTCAGGGCTGGCCGGGGAGCTTGATCACGGTGCTTTCAACTATCAGGATGGAGATACTATCAACCTTTATGCTGATGGTCAGCTGGTTGCGGTATTCGATGCTGATGAGGTCGGAAATGACCGGGTCATTACCTTCGAAGAAGCAGATTTCCTTGTAAGTCAGGATGAGCTGGGTCAACTGTTAGCTGATGAAGATCAGCCCATGGCAGCTGAGTCTGAGCTGGAATCTGTTACAGAAGCTGAGTCTGGTTACGATATGACAGAAGAGTCTGAAATCGATACAGATGCTGCGCAGCCTGAGCCTGATATGGAACAAGCTGAGCCTGATACGGCAGAAGAGCCTGAACTTACGCTGGCAGGTAATTCGGAGAGCGACTTCGGCATTCCTGAGCAGGAGGAGTTTGATCTTACCGGTGAAAACGATCTCTTCCTCTTTGGAGAAAGTCAGAGTCAGGGGCTGATGGATGCGCTGGAGAACGGTGTACAGCAACCTGTCTCGGATCAGGGATGGTATGGTGAGATTGAAGCAGACCAGAGTCATGGTGATACCGAGAACTTTGGTGATCTTGATGTTGATAGCATGGTCGATGAAACAGGCTATCTGTCAGATGATGATCAACCCTGTGAGTGGTAAGACACTCATGATGTAAAAAGTGGCATGGGGTGGTTACATCCCATGCTTTTTTTTGTTCTTTAATTGTGCAGCTGCCGAGGCAGTTTTGAATTTGGGGTTTGAGATGCGAGCCAGCAAGCTTTTGTTAATGACGGGAATGGTGTTAGCACCGGGGTTGGTCTCAGCTCAGGAAGGTGTCTACATCGGTGGTTTTTATGAAGCCGTTGCCACGGACAGTAAAAAGAAAACAGACGCGGACTTTGATTATCTTGATGGAGGCCAGGGCCCAGGGCTTGAACTTGGCGTGTTTTTTACCCCGAGCTGGGGGGCACGTCTTGAATGGGGGCAGCAGGATTATGATCGTGCATCAGGGCTGGCATCGGGTAGTGATGAACGTCGGTTAGGCCTTGATCTGATGTACCGGTTTACAGAGAAGAATCATGCCTATGTCTTTGCAGGCATTAAAAGCGTGACGCCAGGTGTTGGGCACTCTGTCGCTAACGCCGGTCTTGGCGGGAGTCTGCCGCTGTCATCCCGTTGGTCACTCTTTGCTGAAGGGGTTGCATACCAGGGAGTGAAGACAGATTTTACCGATATAGGGGCAAAAGCAGGTGTTCGCTATCAGTTTTATACCAGTGAGCATGGTTTTCTGACTCCCCATAAACCAGTGCGCACAGTGGTGACATCTGTGCCGGAATCGGATCTGGATCGGGACGGCGTGATTGATCGTTTGGATCTGTGCCCAGGAACACCTGCCAAATACCTGGTGAATGAGGACGGTTGTACGATAGCCGAGCAGTTTGTGGTCTCGATGCAGCTGAATATTCTTTTCCCGAATGATTCCTCAGAGCTGGCTCCGGAGTATTATCCAGAGATCCAAGAGGTTGCAGATTTTATGGCAAGTCGACCTGATACAGCGGTTGAGATTGGAGGGCATACATCGGCACCGGCGAGTTTTGAATATAACCTGGCCTTGTCCCGTGCCCGTGCTGAAGCTGTGAGTCGGGTATTGATTGAAGAGTTTAAGGTTGATCCGCAGCGGGTACGTAGCAAAGGATATGGTGAGTCGAGATTGTTAGATCCGGCAGACAACGAAGCGGCCCATAGCAAGAACCGGCGAATAGAAGCGGTTATTTATGCGGTTGAGATGCAAAAGCTGACACGCTGACAGATTCTGCTTTAATGGGTTTATTGCTTATCCGGGGAAGATTTAATTCCCCGGATTTTTTATGGAGCATTACCTGGTTCAGCTATTTCAGCTATCTTTTTTTATAGCCCTTCTCTCGAAGCGGTCTGTTTTATTGCAAGCAAAAACGAACGTGTCTTTGCCGGACCGTTTAGCTTCATACATCGCCCGATCTGCCATTTGAACCAGACTATTGCCCGATGATGCGTCATGATCCGGGTATAGAGCGATACCCAGACTGCAGGACAGATTGGTTAAGCGGTGGCCCTCCAGCTCATATGGGCTATGCAGGTGGGCCAGGATATGCTCAGCGACCAAGGCTGCAGCATGATGATCAGTCAGGTGGTCGATCAGTAATGCAAACTCATCGCCGCCCATCCTGGCGCAGGTGTCGGACTCCCTGACCGCCGCTTGCAGGCGTTTTGCGACCTCTATCAGAAGGGCATCACCGATATGGTGACCGTACTGATCGTTAACCTCTTTGAAACCATCCAGGTCGAGAAACATAACAGCAAAACTGTCTGGACTGCGTTTCGCACTCACCAATGCATGATTAAGGCGCTCATAGAACAGAGAGCGGTTTGCAAGGTGGGTTAACTGATCATAGTGGGCCATGTGTTCCAGCTGCAGAAGTGTACGCTTTGCACCGGATATATCCTGCAGAATGCCGCAGATTCTTACAGGGTTGCCGGATCTGTCCTGTTTAACAATGCGCCCTCTGTCGAGAACCCACACCCAGTGTCCCTGCTGATGACGTATTCTGTATTCGGATTGATAGTAATCTTCTTTACCGCTCAGGTGATCATTTAGCTGGAGTCGTATTGCTTCAAGATCATCCTGGTGAATCATAGATTCAAGTTTTGACAGCGTCAGTGGCTCTAGCTCTTCCGTTTTAAAACCGGCAATTTCGGCCCACCGCTGATTGATCGCAATGTGTTCAGAAAGGCAGTCCCACTCCCAGGTGCCGGCATTTGTACCCCAGATAATATCATCCAGTCTTGTCTTCTCTGCCTGAAGTTGTGAGGCATGAAGGCGTTTCCTGTACAGCAGGTAGGCCATAGCCGTTGTTGCGAACAGCAGAGAGACCAAGGCAATCGCTAGTAGGGTATAGATAAAAAGATCTTTTGAGCGAAGATGGCTCAGCTGTTTCTGAACCATATCTTCCAGCTGGTTCTGGTAATGCCAGAGACTATCTTCTGCGGCTCTCAGGTCATTAATATCGGTAATAATAGAGAAAAGGTAGTTCTTCTTATTCTGCTCAAAGGGAACAGCAGAGACTTCAACGGTCCTGACCGAATCATCAGCCAGTTTGTGACGAAAAATAAAGTAGTTGCGGTTTTCTTTGCGAGCTAACTCACGTTCAGCCGCCACAGCTTCAGGAGATAAGGTATTAATTTCCTGAATATACATCTGCTGTAGTTTATTTTTGCTATAACCGTAGTACTCAGAAGCAGCTTGGTTTGCCCGGAATATTTTGCCACTTTCAGGCTCAATAAGCAGCATAACGACAGCGTGTTTCTCGAACAGGCTGTCAAAGGTATCAGCCCGTAAAAAGGATGAAAAAGATACCAATAACAACAGAAAAAAAACAATAATATAGTGCTTCAGTGAAACCATAGCTTTACCTCTGTTATTCTTGTCATCTGCGGAAACACACCAAAGCCTGACATCGCTACCGATCATATTTCTGACAGAGATATCTGCTTTTTATTGGGCTAAGCATAAAAAATCCCGTATACCCGAAGTTTATTCATTATTGATTACTTGAGGATGCTATGAAAGATATTGTCAATGACAATCAGTGGGTTTTGTCGCTTGTCTTTGTCTTCACCTGTCTCTTGTTGCGTTGGTTATCTGTCAGATTTGTAAAGCGCGTTGTTAAAGATGAGGATAACCTTCACCGCCGCTGGACAAATACGATTACCAACATTACCAGTCTAGTCATTATTATCGGCTTGGTGATTATTTGGTTAAGTGAACTGCGTTTTGTTGCACTTTCTATTGCTGCTTTTGCTGTTGCACTGGTTGTGGGGACACGGGAGCAGATTCAATGTTTTTTAGGGGCTGTTTACATCGCCAGTAGCCGGGCATTCAGTATCGGTGATTGGATCAAAGTAGAGCATCATTATGGCGAAGTGGTACGTAGTGACTGGCTGACCACCACGTTGCTGGAGGTTGATATCGAAGGGATGAGCTACGCTTACACCGGTCGCAGCCTGGTCATTCCGAACAATAAGTTCAGTACCGGTGTGATTCAGAACCTTAATTTCATGCGCCGCTATGTGGCTCATAGTTTCAGCATTGTTCGGGAAGCGGATGCCATCAGTGTTCGTGATGCCAGGCTCTATCTGGAAGATCTGGTCAGAGAATATTGCAGCCCATTTAAAGAAGTTGCCGACCGCTACAGTAGCTTGATTGAAAAACGTCTGGGAATAGCTTTGAGCGTTTCGGACTTGAATGTTCGTATCGCAACCAATGAAACAGCCCGAAATGTGTTTATTGTCACCATTTTTTGCCCCACGCAGGAAGCAACCCGCATTGAAGAAGAGATCACAGAAGACTTTCTTGATTACTGGTACAGTATCACTCACAAATTAGATGCCTTTTATGGCCCGGACCTGCAGCTGGATGACGTACCGGAAGTGGTGGTCAGTGAAAGTCATATTGCACGGCATGTTCGGCCGAAAAAAAGTTGATAAGGCAATAAGTTAGCGGATTAAACCCCGCTACGGTACATGAATATGTGCAATACCGTATTCAACATTTAGTGTACAATATCAGGCTCGAATTTATGCCTGATCAGGCAGTATTTTGAATCGGGTTAAGCCCGCAATTTTCACAAAGCAGACTGGTTTATATGAGTTATCAGGTACTGGCCCGTAAATGGCGTCCTAAAAATTTCCATGAGCTTATTGGGCAGGATCATGTGCGCAGAGCGCTGGTGAGTGCCCTTGATAATGACCGTTTGCATCACGCCTACCTGTTCACCGGAACCCGTGGCGTAGGTAAGACAACTATCGCCCGGATTATCGCCAAATGTCTGAATTGTGAAACGGGCGTAACATCCCGTCCCTGTGGTGAATGCAGCAGTTGCCGTGAGATTGATGAGGGACGTTTTGTAGACCTGATTGAAGTGGATGCTGCATCCCGAACCAAGGTCGAAGATACCCGCGAACTGCTGGATAACGTTCAGTATGCACCGTCCCGTGGCCGCTACAAAGTGTACCTGATTGATGAAGTACACATGCTCTCTACCCATAGTTTTAATGCCTTACTTAAAACTCTGGAAGAGCCACCTCCCCATGTAAAATTCTTGCTGGCCACCACCGATCCTCAAAAATTGCCGGTGACAGTTTTGTCCCGCTGTTTACAGTTTAATCTGAAAAACATGCCGCCGGAGCGAGTGGTAGAGCACCTGAGCAACGTACTGACCCAGGAGCAGATTCCGTTTGAAGATGCAGCGCTCTGGCAGCTAGGGCGCGCTGCCGATGGCAGTATGCGGGATGCACTGAGCCTGACCGATCAGGCAATTGCTTATGGACAGGGGCATATCGATGCCGCTCAGGTTAGTGAGATGCTGGGCCTGGTCGATCAACGGCACGTTGGCGCTCTGATCGATCACCTGATTGGCCGTGATGCTAAAGCTCTGCTGTCTGAGGTGACACGACTTTCTGAGCAGGCCGCAGATTTCGAAACGATTCTTTCAGATATGGCTCTTTATCTGCACCGCATGGCTATTGCTCAGTTGCTCCCGGACGCAGTAGATAACGCTCAAGGGGATCGTGAGCAGGTTTTATCTCAGGCTGCCCGCCTCACCGCAGAGGATGTCCAGCTTTACTACCAGATTGCGATTAAGAGCCAGGAAGACCTGCCTTTAGCTCCCGATGCCCGAACCGGCTTTGAGATGGCATTGATCCGCATGGTCGCCTTTGCCCCACAAGGTGTGCCTAGTGAAGGGGGCAGCCCGCTGCCAAGCCAGGCCATGCCTATGCAAGGGCAACCCGTCTCAGGGGGAGCTCCTGAAGATGATGCTCCGCAATTGAGCCATCCTGACAGCACTAAAAAAAAAGAGCTAACGGACTTATCTCTGAATGAGTCGCCGCAGACGGCACCTGTACCTCAGCCCGTATCTCAGGGAGTCTATGGCATACCTGACGACTCGGGACACAACACAACTTTAAATTCTGATACCCCGGCTCCTGAGCCTCAGCTGGTGAAATTTACACCGCCTGCAGGAGACGAACAGAAACCGACAGGCCAGGCTGCGCAGCCAGCTGTACCAGAGCCGCCTGTTGAAGACCGCGTCGGAAGTACCCCGCCGCAGGAGGCCGGGTCAAGAGTGCAAAGTGCCAGGGCTTCTCTCGGAAGCGGACTGAGAACGGTTCAGTTTCCATCAGCCAGTGCAGATAAAATCAGTCAGGCCTCAAAAAAATCTACGATACCAAACCAAGAGGCGAATGCTGACCATCTTACGCCGCACAGCAGAGCGAACACAGATACCGGCTTTGCATCCGAAAAGGCACCGGCGGCTGGGAATGATATTCCGCCCTGGGAAGCGGTGCCGGCTGTTTCTGAGCCGAATCCGGGCGCTGAGCTAAGTTCGGGGGCTGAGCTAAGTTCAGGCGCTGTGCCAAATGCGATAGTGCAGGAACACCAACGTTCTCCGGCAGATCAACCCGCTCAGGTTCCGGCACCGCACGCCCCGGAATATCAGGACATGATGCCCGAACCCATGTCTGAGCTTGTAAAGCAGGCACCGGCCCTGCGTGACACTGCTCTGCCTGAAGCAGCAGAGTCGGAGATCACGCCCCTTGTTGGCCTCTGCCCGGAGCAGCTGAATACCAATCAGGACTGGCTGCAGGCATTTGCTCACCTTCCTCTTAAAGGGCTCGATCGCTCTCTGGCAAAAAATGCGGCCCTGCTGTCCCGTGAGGGCTCTCATCTGCAGTTTGCTCTCAAAGCAGTAACCGAAAACTTTTTAACGCCGGAGCGCCAAGCCAGCTGGCAAGCAAGTATTCAAAAGCTATTTAACGAAACCCTGACCATTGAAATCAGTGCGTTCAGCACAGATCTGGATACACCAGAAGACTATGAAGCCGCTCTGAAGCAGAGACGGCAGCATCAGGCTGAAGCACTCTTTAGCCGTGACCCCGTTATTCAGGCGTTGCAGCAGAACTTTGACGCAGAGGTTCTGAGTGAGAGTGTGGAACCTTTGATCTAGACTGTGAGTCTGTTTCTTACGCAAAGCCAGATCTGAGCATGTGGGACCGGAAAAGACAGATCGCTTTACCCGTTTAATATGAGGTAAAGCTGTGAATGACCAAGCGACTTGAGGATAAAATAATGTTTAAAGGCGGAATGGGTAACCTGATGAAGCAGGCGCAGGAGATGCAGGAAAAAATGCAGAAACTGCAGGAAGAAGCCGCTAATCATACTGTGACGGGTGAATCTGGAGCAGGCATGGTGAAAGTCACCATGAACGGACGACATGATGTTAGCGCTGTTTCCATTGATGATAGCCTGATGAGTGAAGATAAAGAGATGCTGGAAGACCTGCTTGCCGCTGCCGTTAATGATGCTGTACGCCGCGTTGAAACAAGCACCCAGGAAAAAATGGCTGAACTGACCGGTGGCATGCAGATGCCTCCGGGGTTTAAAATGCCATTCTGATTGGTGAAGGTTAAACCTGAACTGATCAAGCGTAAAAAGCCGCTGATCAGCGGCTTTTTACGTTGTCATTTTTACTTTTATAATGGTCTCTCTTGATCTGGTTGGCGCTTATTCTCATAGATCAGCCTAAAAACGATAACCTGACACAAACGGCCTGATTAAGGATCTGCTATGGCTTTCAGCCCCTTGGTTGAAGAACTGATTACCGCCTTACGATGCTTGCCCGGTGTTGGGCCCAAATCGGCTCAGCGTATGGCGCTGCACCTTCTTGAGCGGGAGCGTGAAGGTGGCTTCCGACTGGCAGAAGTATTGGAACGTGCTCTGGAGCATGTCGGACAATGTCAGGAGTGTCGAACCCTGACAGAAGAGCCCGTGTGCAGCCTGTGCAGAAGTGAGCGGCGTAACCGTGAGCTTTTATGTGTTGTAGAGACGCCAGCCGATCAGATTGCAATGGAGCAGGCGGGAGGGTTCGATGGTCGTTATTTTGTCCTGACCGGACACCTATCCCCCATTGACGGCATTGGCCCGGATGCGCTGGGAATGGATCACCTGGAAGCCAAGGTTCGCCGGGACCTGGTCAAAGAGGTCATTCTGGCTACAAACCCCACCGTCGAAGGCGAAGCAACCGCGCACTACATCTCCGAAATGTTGCAGCATTTACCGGTAACCGTAACCCGTCTGGCCCATGGTATTCCTGTGGGTGGCGAGCTTGAATATATTGATGGTGGAACCCTGAGCCGAGCGATGGCTGGCCGGTTACCAATGGCGAAATAATGACCGAAGACACAATCGAATACCGCTTTATTGATTCTGACAGCCTCCTGAAAGAGCGCTGCACCCATTGGCTGACCTGCAGTGTTATCGCACTGGATACAGAGTTTATCCGTGTGGACACCTTCTATCCGAAAGCTGCCCTGATTCAGATACAGGACAACCAAGGCTGTTGGCTGATCGATCCTCTTACCATTTCAGACTGGGAACCTTTTAAGCAGGTGCTGAACGCTGAGCAAACCTTAAAAGTGTTGCACGCCTGCTCAGAAGATCTTGATGTTTTTACCAAACTGACCGGCACTCTGCCCAAGCCAATGATGGATACTCAGGTTGCATTGGCTTTTCTTGGAGAAACCCTCTCCGTTGGCTATCAGCGCATGGTAGAAAACTGGCTGGATATCTCCCTGCAAAAAGAGGAAACCCGATCAGACTGGCTGCAGCGTCCTCTGACCCAGAGCCAGTGTGCTTATGCCGCAGCCGATGTGTTTTATCTGTATAAAATCTGGCCCAAAATAGAGCAGAAATTACAGGAACAGAATCGTTTCGATTGGTGTCGTCAGGAGTGCGCACAGATCATTCATCTGTCAGCGCAAGCACCGGATGATGAATTTTATTTTCTGCGGGTCAAGCAGGCCTGGAAGCTGAATCAGGAGCAACTTGCTGTGCTTCAGGTCTTAGCTGCCTGGCGGGAACAGGAAGTCCGGGAACGAAATATCCCCCGTGGTCGTCTGGTTTCCGATAACCTGTTGTGGCTGATCGCCCTGAAACTACCCGCCAACCGAATGGAACTGTCCCGGATAGAAGGCATTCGCCACAGCACCATCAAAAAAGACGGTGACGATATTCTTGAGCTAGTGGATATCGCCCGTAACCGGGCTCAGGCCATGTGGCCCACTTCACTGCCATCTCCCATCGGCCACCCTTACCGGGACTGGTCAAAAGCGATGAAGAAGAAAGTGCGTCAGGTCGCAGAAGCGCATAACCTGCCACCGGAACTTCTGGTCAGAAAGCGCCAGATGGAACAGGTATTAAACCGGGCAATACGCGGTGAACTCAACTTTATACCTGAAGAGTGGCGTGGATGGCGGGAAAACCTGGTCGGCCAGCCCCTGATCGATCTGCTGGATAAGTTGCGTAGTTAGTCCGCCCCACACCGATACCGATATAACGGGAAAAACAGTGAAAGTTATTTGCGAAGTATTTAAAAGCCCACGTAAAGATGAGATGTACATTTACGTAGACAAAAAAGAAGGCCTGAAACGTGTACCCGAAGAACTGCTGGAGATCTTTGGCAAGCCCAAATCTGTCATGACCATGCTGATCCGAGAAGAGAAAGACCTTGCCCGGGTCAAATCTGAAGATGTGTTGAGAGAGATCCGCGAAAAAGGCTTTTATCTGCAAATGCCACCGAAAAAAGATGAATACCTGCTGGATCTGTATAAAGCACCCACAGAAGGTAAGTACTGAAAATGAGCGAGACAGAACACTTCTGGGAACAGAAAGCACTCGCCGATATGAACCATGAAGAGTGGGAATCTTTGTGCGATGGCTGCGGTAAATGCTGTCTGCATAAAATGGAAGATGAAGACGACGGCACCGTCTACTACACCGACGTTGCCTGCAAGCTGCTCGATATAACCCAGTGCCACTGCAACGATTACGACAACCGCAAACAGCACGTACCAGAGTGTTTAAAGCTAACGCCAGAAGACGTACAAGCTTTTGACTGGTTACCGCATACCTGCGCCTATCGGCTGATCAAAGAGAGTAAACCTCTGCCAGAATGGCACCACCTGCTCACCGGCGATAAAAAAAGCATCCACAAAGCCCGCCAAAGTATCAAAGGCCGAGCCGTCAGCGAACAAGTGGTTCACCCCGACGAAATGGAATGGCACATCATCCAATGGGTTGAATAACCATCTCCCTCGGATATTCACCGCAATCGAGACAGTGGTGAGTATCCACCCCGTAGTTCCTTTCATTCCTCTTCTATCTCTACTCACCCCCGCGGCCTCTACTAACTCCATAACCTGATCATTTTCGAACCGCGTCATGCACCACAACTTCAGATCAGAATACGATCCTCAAGCTAAACGCTATCCTTTGCCCCTTGGTCTTAATGACCTTCAAAAAAAGGGCTGTTATCGTGTATTTTAATTGGAGGATTAAAGCAGAACCTGCGGCATCAGTTGTCGTATCCTTGGGGTAAGCTCAAGCAGGACTGTTTTTAGAATAGTAAGCACATAAGGATATTGTTATGGATGACTTCTCACCGTCTGATCTTAAAACCATTTTGCACTCCAAGCGTGCCAACCTGTATTACTTAGAATACTGCCGCGTCATGCAAAAAGATGGTCGTGTGCTCTACCTCACCGAAGCCAGTAAAGAAAACCTCTACTTTAATATTCCCATCGCCAACACTACGGTATTGCTGCTCGGTAACGGCACCTCTATTACTCAAGCGGCTATGCGGATGCTGGCACAGGCGGGTGTATTGGTCGGCTTTTGTGGTGGCGGTGGAACACCTCTTTATATGGCCTGCGAAGTGGAATGGCTGACACCGCAAAGTGAATACCGGCCTACGGAATATCTGCAGGGTTGGATGCAGTTCTGGTTTGAGGATGAAAAACGGCTCGCCGCCGCCAAACGCTTCCAGCAAGCCCGAATTGAGTTCCTGCAAAATGTCTGGCAGAAAGACCGTGACCTGAAACTTGAGGGCTTTGCCTTTGATGATAGCGCGATACAAAAAGCCCTAACCACCTTCCATGCACGTACAGAGGCTGCAACAAAGTCATCCGAGCTGCTACTAACTGAAGCCCAGCTTACTAAGGTGCTTTATAAGTATGCGGCTAACAACACCCAACTAACGGATTTCACCCGCCAGCACCAATCCCAAGATAAAGCTAACGACTTTTTAAATCACGGCAACTATCTGGCCTATGGTCTGGCTGCCAGTTGTTTATGGGTGTTGGGCATTCCTCACGGTTTTGCCGTGATGCACGGAAAAACCCGCCGTGGTGCGTTGGTGTTTGATGTAGCAGATCTGATTAAAGATGCCATCGTACTGCCCTGGGCCTTCGTCTGCGCCAAAGAGCAAGCCACTGAACAAGAGTTCCGCCAGCAGATCCTGCAAGCCTTCACCGATCATAAAGCCCTGGATTTTATGTTTGATACCGTGAAGGCCGTGGCACTGCAGAATATGAGCCAACAGGAAATTGAGGCACAGCAGCTATGATGGTCACCTTTGTCTCTCAATGTGAGAAAAAAGCCCTGCCCAGAACCCGACGGGTTCTGGATGCCTTTGCTAATCGCATTGGTGATAACACCTGGCAAACCCTAATCACCGAAGATGGCCTGCTGACCGTCAAAAAAATGCTGCGCCAAACCGCCAGTAAAAGCACCGCCGTAAGTTGCCACTGGGTACGCTCCCGATCCCGCAGCCAACTTTTGTGGGTGGTAGGCAATAAACGGAAATTTAACAGCGAAGGCATCGTGCCGGTGAATAGCACTGAGAAAGACTTACTCTTTAAAGAGCGATTTGCCCTGAATATGGAAGTAATCGCTAATCTGGCTGCTATAGCAGGGTTCTTTCATGATATCGGTAAATCAAATCAGTTGTTTCAGGGTAAATTAGATTTAGATAAACGCAGTTCTAGCTCCGAACCACTTCGACATGAATGGATATCTTTAAGACTGTTTCAGGCTTTTGTTGGGCTTCAAACGGATCAGCAATGGCTCAGTAAACTTACTGAAGTCAATAACTCAACAGAAGACGAAGTGCTAGAGGCTCTGCTTAACTACAGAGATCTTCTGGCAAATAATATTCCTTGCCCATTAACTAATCTTCCTCCTATTGCCTCGACGGTTGGCTGGTTAATCGTCTCCCATCACAAGTTACCTCAGTACCCATATGGACTCGATAACCCCCCTGATTTAGGGAATATTGATTCTTGGCGGGAAATATTTGAACCTTGCTGGAATTCGCCTCAGGTCATATCAAAGCAATGGTCAGAGTTAGTTATTATTAAGAATTGGAGCTTCCCAGTAGGGACACCATTTAAAAGTGCATTCTGGCAAAACCATATATCTCGCCTTGCAAAACGAGTGCTGAATTGCCAGAGATTTTTTGAACCCGAATGGCAGGCTAACCTATCAACCAGGCACCTAGCTCGTTTGTCCTTGATGCTGGCAGATCATGCCGAATCCTCCAGAAAAGATATTGATAATAATCTGTCAGATAGAAATTACAGAGCTTATGCTAATACAGATGTTGATGAGCACGGCCAGCGCTATCAAAAGCAGAAACTAGATGAGCACAATATCAGAGTTGGTGAATGGGCTTATAAAATAGCATGTGATTTGCCCGGTTTAAGAGATTGCTTAAAAAAGCTGGATAGAATAAAGGCACTTGAAAAGCCTGTGCCACCAGAGTTTAAAAATGAGTTTGGCTGGCAGGATAAGGCCGCTCAATTAGCTGCAAAAATTAAAGACCAGACCAAAAAACATGGTTTCTTCGGTATCTCTATGGCCTCCACAGGTAAAGGAAAGACCCGTGCTAATGCCAAAATTATGTATGCCCTATCTGATGAAGGCCAATGTCGTTTTAACGTAGCTCTAGGCTTAAGAACACTCTCTATTCAGACTGCCAATGCACTCAAGCAAGATCTGTTTGGTTCTGATGAGGCGAGTCAGAAATTAGCAAATCAAAATATCGCTTTGCTAGTAGGGTCTCAGGCTGTTAGGGATTTACAGCAGATATCTCTGGTAAATGACTCCAGTGTCGATTCGGATCAGGGTAGTCAATCTAAAGAATCCTTACTGAAAGATGAAGTTGAGCTATTGGATGACTTGGATACGGAGTTGTTGGAAAAAATCTCTTGGTGCAAGCATGATCCTAAAATTCTCCGATTATTACATGCACCTATTTTGGTTAGCACTATCGATTACTTGATACCCGCAACAGAGGGGGTAAGAGGTGGCCGTCAGATTGCCCCAATGTTACGTCTGTTAACCTCTGATTTGGTACTAGATGAACCAGATGATTTTGGTATCGATGATTTACCAGCATTGTGTCGCTTAGTCAATTGGGCTGGTATGTTGGGAAGTCGTGTTCTGTTCTCTACAGCTACTATTTCACCTCCTTTTGCTATCAGCTTATTTGAAGCATATCAAGCCGGTCGTCAACATTTTGTTCAAGCCCATGGCGAACAAGATAGAGAAAATAAAATATGCTGTGCTTGGTTTGATGAATGTAATAAGCCAGAAGAGATCTTGGCACAAGATAGTAAGCAATTTTCGCAAGCTCATAATGATTATGTGACTAAAAGAGACTATCAGCTTAGCAAATTACAGAAAATATTAAGAAAAGGTAAATTGGTTGATTTTGATTCTATTTCGGCACCTACTCCCAGCGTAGCTTTCTCAGAGCGTATTTATCAATCGATTAAAGAGCTGCATTTTCAGCACCTTATCCCCTTCGGAAATAAGTCTGTATCAATTGGCTTAGTAAGAATGGCTAATATTAATCCATTGGTTCATATTTCTCAGCAGTTGCTTGAAATGCCAGCGCCTGAAAATACTCAGATTCACTACTGTATTTATCACAGCCAGTACCCTCTTCTACAGCGTGCCAGTATTGAAAAAATGCTTGATCGTGCGCTTAAACGTCATAAGGAAGACGAGTGGAAAAATAACTCTGGAATTAAAGACATTATTGGGCAGGGTGATGTTCAGCACCACATCTTCGTAGTTTTGGCCACATCCGTGGCTGAAGTCGGGCGCGATCATGATTATGACTGGGCTATCGTTGAACCAAGTTCACAGCGCTCAATTATTCAGCTAGCAGGTCGAATACAGCGTCATCGAATGCAGCCGCCAAGCCAAGAAAATATTCATATATTGGCAAAAAACTATAAAGGTTTAAAAGGAAAAATACCGTGCTTTGAAAAGCCGGGGTATGAAAACGTTCGCCTACGTTATTCTTCTTCAGACTTAAGAGATTTAAAGATAGAGAGTGAGTTAGGTGCAATTACTGCAAGCCCAAGGCTATTGGGTGTTAAAGGCGAACCGGATCTAAGTCAGGGCCATCGGTTTAATAAGTTTTCAGAGCTTGAGTATTTTGCGCAAATGATGAGGCTGGATGGAAACCAAAAGCAGCCTAATCATGCGGCTCAGTGGTGGCAAAGTGATGTGACATGGTGCGGGGAGTTGCAGCGTTTACAACCTTTTAGACGATCAAGAAACAGTGATGAATACTGTTTAGCTCTGACCCGAGAGAATAAGCCTGTCTGGCAAAAGAAAAGTCAGGGCGTTTATCCCATAGAATACCTTAATACCACAGATATCAAGATTCCCCAGAAAGCTCTGCAGTTAGGAGAAAGGGTGAATATTTGGCATCAATTTGACCTGCTGTTAGAGGTTGAATATCTGACTGAGGAGTTTGGGAAAAGTGAGCAGGCGACGTTGCAAACCTATACTCATGTAGCCCTAGAAGAGCTTGATGAAAATACACCTCAGCAATGGCAATATCAGCCTGAGTTAGGGATTTATAAAATATTGCGAAAGGATGAATATGACGATGGTGAGTAGTCAAACGTCTCAAGCGCTGGCTAAAGGCATAGCGATTTACTTAGCAAAGCGGCGAGATGCAAAAGAAGAAAATTATCTGAAATCTAAGCCGCAGACAAAAAAAGGAGTCGTGAGTAAGGGAATAAATACCCGGTTGCTCAGTATTGCAAAGCGTCTATCCGGTAATAGTGATGCCGTTAAAACCGTTGAGAAAACCAAGAAAACAAAAGAGCAAACTGCTTTGGCTTTTCAGCAGAAAAAATATCAAACACTGCTTGACCTGATAGGAGAAGACGTTGTTGATAACGAGCTGCATGATCTTAAAAGTGAATATATAGGCTTTGTTGCAGAGCTTAATGAACAACATATACCAGCGGTTTGGCTGGATGAATGGGTCGAGAAAGCCAACGATATCAGCTTTGCGACTCATGTCGCCAAACTGACCCATTCCAGCAGTAAAGGAAGTAGTGTTTTAGATGCCTCCAAGTGCCAAGACAACCGTTATCTCACAACTAACAGCTTGGTCAATCCCTGTATTGATACCGCATCTTCTAATGCGGCATCTTTACCTATTGCCGATATTTTAAAGGTCAGTAGTGATGGCTATTCAGTATTGGACTGCTTAAAAGCGGATTGCTATGAATGTTTTGATGCATTTACAGCAGATCAGGCTCAGGTTCAGCGTTGGGTGAGCGGGTTAAAGCAAGCTTATGACAGTGATAAGAAACAAAGTTATTTCTTGTCGAAGCAGGTTTACTTTCCAATAGCTACAAATCAATACCATTTGTTATTACCTCTCACATCTTCATCTTTAGCTCAGGAAATGCATTTAGAGTTTCGTAAGTTTTTTGATGATGAAGCGCAGGTTAAAGCTAGAGATCAGTATAAAAAGGATAAGTATAGCTCAACGGTACGAGTCAGCTACCCGAACAAAGCTAAGTTAAATATCACTGGTTCTAATCACTCCAATGCATCGGCTTTGAATGGTGTAAGAGGTGGGAAAATAACCCTGTTATCTACCCAGCCGCCACAGTGGATAACTCAAACTGTCAGCTTCAGGCAAGTCGATGGGCTTTTTAACAAGCAGTTGGCCTATCAGTTGATGCCAGAAATTCGGGAACTCCAAAAGTACTTTAAGTTACTCAAAAGCAAAGACCTTAGCGAAAGTAAACCTGAACGTCGCAACGCTCTCATCAATAAATTAAATGACATTATTAGCGAGTTATTTGACTTCATTCTAGTAGTGAATCAAAACGAAAAACCGGGTTGGACATTACAGAGTGAATTACCTATTGAGTATCAGCTATTGTTTGAGCCTTGGCGGGATGATGACGCCAGTAAGGCAGAAAAAATAACGACAGAGTGGCAGAAAGAAATTAGTAGAGACTTCTCATTTTGGCTAAGCAAGCATCTTAATGAGAAAGGCAAGCTTGAGCTGAATCCGAGGCAAATAAAAGGTCTGGAAAAAGTATTTGCTCTGCGTCTAAGGGTGTTTGTTGCGGAACAGGAGGTTGCATTATGAGTCAGTATCTCGTTTTAAGCCGTATCAAAATTCAAAATGCGAACACTATTGCAGGTTTTACTTGGGGCTTCCCAGCTATTACTTCATTTTTAGGTTTCACTCATGCATTAAATCGAAAGCTTTCAGATAGCTATAACGGTGATTACCCCTGTGAATTGAGCGGCTGTATGGTGATTGCTAATAGGGCTGATAATAAAGTTTATAGGCCTAAAAAATTTTCGGATTTCGAGTTCATACAAAGTAAAACCCCACCGGTATTAGCTAAGCATAAAAATAGCTCACCGCCCATTATTGAAGAAGGTAAAGTTAACCTGACCGTCAGTTTGGTAATTGAGCTAGATACACCGTTATCACTTACGTCAGATAAAAGTGTTGAGTTTGAAAACTATATTGAATCTTTATGTCGGTCTATGCATATTGCAGGCGGTACTGTACTTGATCTTGCCAAAGTAAAACTCTTGTCTGCCAGCACGGAAGAACAGCACAGAACGCTGATCAATAAGGTAAAACGATTATGTATGCCGGGTTTTGTCCTAAAGGATCGAAGCGATGACCTGCAACAGCGGGTAGAGGAGATTACATCTCAATCCGATGTAGAACTACCCCAGCCGAGACTGAACGCATGGCTTGACTTTTCGGCACTTAAATTTGTAGCTCAACCGAAGCTAAAAGAAGGACAAACTCAGCCGGATGAGCAAACTGATGCTACTTGGGGTTACGAGTCTAAGGTTTATAAAGGCTATTTAGTACCCCTTATGGTTGGCTATAAGGCGATCAGTGATGTTTATGAGGCTGGTCAGATTGAAAATACCCGAGATCCAGATACCCCTGCTTGTTTTGTTGAAGCCGTACACTCAGTAGGTGAGTGGGTCAGTATGCATAGAGTTAGAAATCTTGATGAATTTATTTGGTGCTACCACCAACAGGATGAATGGTACTTATGTCAACAAGCCCCTAATGAGGCGGATGATGTAAACCATCTTCACATTGATACAAACCAATCTCAATCTGATATTGATGAACAAGTGCTTAACCTATTTTAAGGATGAAACATGTCTACTTATACTTTGCCTTCCGTATTAGCGTTTGACCGTAAACTAGAGCCATCAGATGGTGTTATGTTTTCAGGTAGCTGGTTAGATATTAACAATGAAGATAACTGGCAGCCTATCAAGCTATTTGATCGTCGTAATCGTGCTGTAAAAAGTAACTTCACTAAAGAAGTTTTAGACAATGAGGAAGCACTCCAGAAGCAGATCGCCGAAGCGAATTTATCTTGGGGAGACGATGCGGCTCTTAAGCATGGTCAGGATACATTACGTTTAAGTTTTAGCCTGCGGGTGGTAGCGGGGGTTGATAACCCTACAGCCTGCAACAATACGGAGTTTGCGAATCGCTTTAAGGAAGTGATAGCCGATTATGTGCAAATAGGCATTAAAGAGCTGGCTGACCGATATGCATACAATATAGCAAATGGTCGTTTTCTATGGCGTAACCGAGTAGGTGCAGAGCAGGTTAGGATTCGTGTCTCAGGCCGCTGCCTAGCTGAAACCCTAGAATTTGACGCTTATAACTATTCCCTTCATGCCACCCGATCTGATGACAGCCAAGTCGCGAAACTAGCTCAGGTAATTCTGTCTGGCTTAACAGGTGAAGAGAGGCCTGTACTTAAAATAGAAGCATTTGCTCAACTGGGTGATACGCAGCGAGTGTGGCCTTCTCAGGAAATGGTGTTGAATTCACCTAAGGGTGAGAAAAGTCGCCACCTCTTTAAACTAGATGATGTGGCCGCTATGCATTGTGAAAAAATCGGTAATGCATTGCGCACCATAGATGACTGGTACCCGACATTCAGTGAGACCAATAAGCCTATCGCAATTGAAGCATACGGCTCCGTTACTCAGCGGGGCATTGCTTATCGTTCCAGTAAAAACGATTTTAAAACCTTACTGCTTAAATGGCTAAATAGCGGAAGTACTGAGCAATTGAGCGAAAATGATAAACATTTTGTAGTGGCAATGCTGATTAGAGGCGGTGTGTTTGGTGAAGGTGAGAGCTAGGAGTTTTTATGAACTACTACCAAGATATCACCCTGCTGCCGGATGCTGATATTGCACTGGGTTTTCTTTGGCAGAAAATCTATCAGCAAGTACATATCGCCTTGGTTGAGCAGAAGGTGGATGCACAGCATAGTGCTATAGCGGTCAGCTTTCCGACTTATGGCAGTAAAGGCTTTCCTTTGGGTAATAAACTGAGGGTACTGGCTAAAGAAAAAGAGCAATTGGAAGCATTAAATCTGGCCGGTTTTCTAAGTCGATTTGAGGATTACACGCATCTTAAATCAATACAGCCAGTGCCGGAGGGTGCACCTCTTGTTGCGTTTGTTCGCAAGAATATAAAAGGACAGGCCCGTATCGAAAAAGATATGCAGGCTAAAGCGGAGCTTTGGGCAAAAAAATCAGGGCAAAGTATTGCAGACTGCCTAAAGCAGCTTGAAAAAACCAAGCCAAAGGCAGAATCAAAAGCGCCTTTTATTTGGATGGAAAGCCAAGAAACCAAAGCGAGCAACCCTGAAGGAGCCGCCAAGTTTCCGCTGTTTATTGAGCGAATAAAGATCAGTAACACACAAGAGGGGCTTTTTAACTGCTACGGCCTAAGTGCCTTCAGTGGGGATAAAGCTTCCACTGTTCCTGATTTTTAACCAAAAAAAACGCTCTTTAAAAATAGATAATAAAAACAAATAGTTACAGCAAGGCTAAAAATAAAGGTATTTATTAGTATTTTTATCTAAGTCTCTGCTGTAGCTATTTTTTGTGGTAAATTTTCATTGTTCACCGCCACGCAGGCGGCTTAGAAAGTGTATCGCTTAACGAGCTGGCATCAGTTTTAGTTCACCGCCACGCAGGCGGCTTAGAAATGAAAGAGCTTCGGGAAGACGCGGTGATCGTCGTTCACCGCCACGCAGGCGGCTTAGAAACACCGAAGGCGCAGAGATCGACTACCGAGAAAGTTCACCGCCACGCAGGCGGCTTAGAAAAGCAGCAGGCCGCCACCTAACAGCGCAGGCATGTTCACCGCCACGCAGGCGGCTTAGAAAAGTGTTATATGACACAGATCCACCATACGTATGTTCACCGCCACGCAGGCGGCTTAGAAAGCCGATTCGTAAAACCAGCATCAATAAATTTTGTTCACCGCCACGCAGGCGGCTTAGAAAATCAATAAGTCCGTCAAGCTCTCCAAGTTTCGGTTCACCGCCACGCAGGCGGCTTAGAAAAGTGTGATGGCGCTGAAAAAATACGGCGGTAAGTTCACCGCCACGCAGGCGGCTTAGAAACATAAAAATTGCACCAAGGTTTTCCAGCTGGAGTTCACCGCCACGCAGGCGGCTTAGAAAGTTCTGAGGTGGTATTTATGTTCGCTGATAGTGTTCACCGCCACGCAGGCGGCTTAGAAAGCTCAGGAAAGGCTCTATTCGGTCAGAAGATAGTTCACCGCCACGCAGGCGGCTTAGAAATGATTCAACAGCGGACAGTAGTGCACGGCCTTGTTCACCGCCACGCAGGCGGCTTAGAAAGTGTAGTCGGCTAGTTGTGGCAAATCCCCAGTGTTCACCGCCACGCAGGCGGCTTAGAAAGCCTGAGTGGGTTTTCCGGGTTCGGAAGGCAGGTTCACCGCCACGCAGGCGGCTTAGAAATGATGACGGACACCGACTGGAAATCCGCAAACGTTCACCGCCACGCAGGCGGCTTAGAAATGTAGTAGGAGGCCCGATCGACAATGGTTGGTGTTCACCGCCACGCAGGCGGCTTAGAAAAGCCTGCCGCTGAACCTACCCCAGATCTGAAGGTTCACCGCCACGCAGGCGGCTTAGAAAGTAACTGTCGGAAATACCCGTATACTGGCATAGTTCACCGCCACGCAGGCGGCTTAGAAAGCTTGATCATCCGCACCGTTATGCCTCGTCTTGTTCACCGCCACGCAGGCGGCTTAGAAAATTTTGTATAGGTTCGCACCTGGCGGCCTAAAGTTCACCGCCACGCAGGCGGCTTAGAAAAACAATATCAATTTTAAATCCTCGATGATTAAGTTCACCGCCACGCAGGCGGCTTAGAAATTTTTATCTCTGATCTGCTCAAGCAGCTTAATGTTCACCGCCACGCAGGCGGCTTAGAAAATCAGGATGATCTGACTGCTCAATAAACAAATGTTCACCGCCACGCAGGCGGCTTAGAAAAGTATTCATAACCAGTTCACCGTTAGCACTATGTTCACCGCCACGCAGGCGGCTTAGAAAAGCGGCATCAGTCTGCCAACGTATACGCTGGGGTTCACCGCCACGCAGGCGGCTTAGAAACGCATCGAGCAAGACTACCAAGAGCGTATCGCGTTCACCGCCACGCAGGCGGCTTAGAAATGACAGACCTTTAAGAGACAGCTCGCTAGGATGTTCACCGCCACGCAGGCGGCTTAGAAAGCTCAAAGCCGTGCATTCCAAGACACTGCATCGTTCACCGCCACGCAGGCGGCATAGAAAAGTAGCGACTCAGTTGGTCAACCGGTATCGGAGTTCACCGCCACGCAGGCGGCTTAGAAATTTCTGTGTGGAACGTAACGCTCACACCTTCAGTTCACCGCCACGCAGGCGGCTTAGAAAAGATTGAAATGCTACATGCAATTAATAACTTAGTTCACCGCCACGCAGGCGGCTTAGAAAGTTCTGAGGTGGTATTTATGTTCGCTGATATAGTTCACCGCCACGCAGGCGGCTTAGAAACAGCGTCCGAGTTGATCTGCATTCGAGGTGATGTTCACCGCCACGCAGGCGGCTTAGAAATACAAACACCGCAACAAGTCAGGCCAGCGTGGGTTCACCGCCACACAGGCGGCTTAGAAATTTTATCCAGCTTTTGAGCTTAGACATCATAAGTTCACCGCCACACAGGCGGCTTAGAAAAGATCGTCAAGACTCCAAGCGTCAAACTGGCTGTTCACCGCCACACAGGCGGCTTAGAAAGATCCGTTTTTCTGATCCCGATGCTATGACAAGTTCACCGCCACACAGGCGGCTTAGAAATCCACGGCATCACCGACCAGCTCTATCTGGTGGTTCACCGCCACACAGGCGGCTTAGAAAGTATGAACGCTTTTCGCTGGTTCGATCCCAGCGTTCACCGCCACACAGGCGGCTTAGAAATATTATCCATAAAATCAATTCTTATACAGAGAGTTCACCGCCACACAGGCGGCTTAGAAAATTCCGCATCGTACCCGAGCGCGGCCACATCAGTTCACCGCCACACAGGCGGCTTAGAAAAGTCGGGAGGGGACGCAGGAGACAGAGTGACCGTTCACCGCCACGCAGGCGGCTTAGAAATCTGAGCTGTGCTGTGACGTGCCAGCGGTCAGGTTCACCGCCACGCAGGCGGCTTAGAAAGTGCAAGCGAAAATCTCGCCTGTTGTCTCGTTGTTCACCGCCACGCAGGCGGCTTAGAAAAAGTCCGGTAAGGAGCTTTCCGTTAGATTGATGTTCACCGCCACGCAGGCGGCTTAGAAAGCTTGACGATGGTAGTTCGATTGACGGACTTAGTTCACCGCCACGCAGGCGGCTTAGAAAAAAGTGCGTGATTACTGGCTGTCTTATGAGGGGTTCACCGCCACGCAGGCGGCTTAGAAATCTGACAAGCTGCCTCATTGCAAGAGGATCACGTTCACCGCCACGCAGGCGGCTTAGAAATAGTTATATAACCATTTGTCGTGTGTGGTGATGTTCACCGCCACGCAGGCGGCTTAGAAAATCCGGCTCAGTCCGCCAAGGCTTTCGGTCAAGTTCACCGCCACGCAGGCGGCTTAGAAATGCCTGCGCAAACACAACGTAACAACGAGTTAGTTCACCGCCACGCAGGCGGCTTAGAAATGCCTGCGCAAACACAACGTAACAACGAGTTAGTTCACCGCCACGCAGGCGGCTTAGAAATTGATCAAATTTTTATGAGCACTGCCGGTGTTGTTCACCGCCACGCAGGCGGCTTAGAAAGTACAGGGTTGCTTCGCCTCGAGGGTGATTTTGTTCACCGCCACGCAGGCGGCTTAGAAAGCATTTGCTCAGGCCAGCATTAAGCTGCTGGAGTTCACCGCCACGCAGGCGGCTTAGAAACATAAGCGATTAACCGCATCACTGACATAATCGTTCACCGCCACGCAGGCGGCTTAGAAATGCGCATTCAATGCATTGGTTAATGCATACTAGTTCACCGCCACGCAGGCGGCTTAGAAATAGTAGCTGCATTAGTAGTGCAATACACTACCGTTCACCGCCACACAGGCGGCTTCGAAAGTTAAATTGTCGGGCTAAAGCCCGACCTACACGTTATTGGTGGAGACGCGCCAATAACGTTTTTTGCATTCTGGTGATGCTGTTTTTGGTGCTTATCCACCCTACGGGTGTAGGGTGGTTGTGGTGGGTGTTTACTTATCTTTATTTAGCATCATAAGTGCAACGCTCTGGGTTTCGGCGGTTTCCCGGTAGCTTTGATCGCGGCCTGATCCGCCGCCGTGTCCGGAGTCCATTCGGGTTCTTAACCAAACCTTTTCTATGCCTGCTTTTTTCAGGCGCCAGGCCCATTTGGCGGGTTCCCAGTATTGCACGCGGGGGTCGTTCAGGCCGGCTTCTATCCAGAGTTTTGGCTGGCGCTGTGCTGTTTGATGTGTCTCTGGTTTTAGGTTGTCCAGTGGGCTGTAGTGGCGAATGCGCCAGTGGGCTTCGGGTTCTTGGGGGTTGCCCCATTCTTCATATTCGCCAATGGTGAGGGGAAGCTCCGGTCGTGACATGGTGCGCAGTACATCCACAAAGGGGACTTCGGCGATGATGCCGGTGACCAGTTCCGGGCTGCGGTTGTACAGTGCGCCGAGGACGATTCCGGCGGCGCTGCCTCCTTGTACGATCAGCTGTTCTTTTTCGGTAATCCCTTGTTTTAGCAGTGCCCGTATTACCGCTTCGAGGTCTCGCATGCTGTTTTCTTTATAGCCTAGGCGGCCCTGATGATACCAGTGTTCACCGCAGTCGCCGCCGCCGCGTACATGGGCGATGGCAAAGATGACATCCCGCTCCATCAAACTGAGTCGGCTGGAAGAAAACCAAGGGTCGAGCGGGTCGCCGTATGCGCCATAGGCGTAGAGTAAAACCGGTTGTGGTTTTTGGGCGGCCAGTAAGGTTTTTTTGCCAACAAGGCTGACGGGGATAGGGGTGCCATCCCATGAGGGGATGAGTATCTGCTGGCTGGTGAACTGGCTGAGGTCGGTGTTGTTCAGGGGCATCTGACGCAGCTGTTCTAGCTGTTGTCTTGCCATAGTATAGCGATAGAGGGTGGGCGGCTGATTGAAAGACTCTAACTCCAGTCGTACCCAGGGAGTATCGCTGTCAGGGTTGTCGGACAGGTTGATGCTGACCAGTGGGTAGGGTGGCTCAAAGTCGTGTTGTTTTTTGCCATCAAGGCTATGGATGGATAATTCCTGACGTCCCCGGGTGTGATCTCTTTGCAGTATTAACAGATGATTCTGGAATAGCTCAAATCCTTCAAAGGTTTTTTGTTTTGATGGCGGATGAATAACGCTGGCCTGCTGCAGAAAGTCTGCAGGTGACAGCGGTTGTGTGATCTGCCGTTGATCGAGCCGGTAGAGGCCAAAGTCGGCTTGTTGCAGGTTGCTGCGGATGTAGAGTTGGTCATCGATACTGTCCGCATGATATTCATGGCCTTCCTGTTGCTTTATCAGCAGTTGGGGTGGGTTTAAAGGCTGATCTGCCGGTAACAGGTAATAGCGGGTGCTTTGTTTGCTCAGGCTTTCGATAAAAAGGTGTTTTCGGTCGCGGCTTTTACTGCAGCCAACCCAGAATCGGGCGTCGGGCTCTTCAAAAATAATAGATGTTTGGCCGCTGGAGATGTTCAGAGCCATGACTTGCCACGGGCGCTGTGTGTCGTCCAGTGGGAAGCAAAGCAGGGTCTCCTGATCTTCTGTCCAGATCAGGTCAGATGCCAGAGGCGGTAAATCGTCAAAGGTTTGCCAGTGGTTGTTGCTCAGGTTTACCAGTTGCAGGCTGTAGATCTCATCGCCTTCGGTGTCGGTTGTCAGGGCGAGCCGTTGCTCGTCGGGAGAGATAGCCAGGTCTCCCAGATCAAAATAGTCGTAATCTGCAGCCAGTTTGTTGATATCCAGATAGCAGTGGGCCTGTTCCAGTTTCTCCTGATGCTGGCGGTTCTCTTGGTTAAGGGGCGCGCGCCAGAACTGGGGGTAGTTAAGGGCTTCTCTCTGGCGGACAAAGTAGCGATAGTGTTTCAGGTCTGAGGGGTAGCTGTCATGATCGAGAGGCGTTCGGTGACGAATTTCCCGAAAAAGTTCTTCCTGTAATTCCGGGTTGAGTGCTGAGTTGGCATCCTGATTGCATTTTTCCAGGAAGGTCAGTGTCTCTCTGCTTTTCTTTTCCAGTGATGAAAGGGGATCTTTCTGCAGCATCCGGGATAAAAATTGTGGCATTGCGTTAAGTGATGTCGTGCTGAGGTCGTTATTTTGTTTAGCTTGAGACATAATAAGGGCGCTTAAGAATCAGGGTGTTATGCCGCAAATGCAGCGGCTATAGGAATTGAGAACTATGGCGTTTGAGAGCTATCAGTTTCTGAGCTGGTCTATTTATCTATTATCTGCTTTGGCAGTGATGATTGTCACGCTCAGAATTACCCGCAGTTGGCCGTTAACCCTGCGGGGTTTTATTGTCACGACGGCAACGGTGTTGTTTGCGGTTCCCTGGTATGTGCAGGGAACGGGCGGGCCCCTGGCACCGGCTGTGATTATCACTTTTTTTGAAACGTTTGGTGGCGTTGAAGGTGCAACCTGGATGCGGGCTGGTTTACCTCTGTTAGGTGGGCTGGCGGTAGGTTATCTGGTTTTGGCGCTGTTCCTTTGGCTGAAAAGCCGTCAGGGCGAGTCTGGCGCTGCATCATCCGGTGAGGCGACTGAGGAGCGTTAATGCAAGCGATCGGTTTATCCGGCCGATCCGATCAAAAACGGAAATCCGTTGCCGCTTTAAATGATCGTTATGAAGTGGCATTTTGTTAAGGCGGGTCGTTTTAACGGCTTAAAGGAAATTATTTCAGGAAATTAATATGACAACGCACGTCATTCTTCTCGTTTTAGTTATGCTGTTTGCTGGTGTTTTCGGTGGTTTGGTTAACTTTTATCTGCTGAACCAGAATAACAAAGATACTATTGCTCTGGCTCGTTCTCTGGTGGTAGGTGTCAGTGCTGCGTTTCTGGTGCCGGTCGCCCTGGATCTGCTGGGCAGTGATATTGTGTCGCAGAGTCAGGAGGATGCATCTAAACTGCTGATTTATACCGGTATCTGCCTGATTGCTGCTATTGCCTCACGTTTGGTGGCAACTAATACGCTGGATCGTACTCTGGTGGCGGCAGAAACAGCCAAAACAGAAACAGAGCAGCTGAAGCAGCAACTCAAGCAGCTGCAGGAATCTATCGTGCCTTTGCTGGAAACAGAAACCGAGCATGAGGATCAGGCAGAAGTTTCATCGACAGAGCTGGACACACTGGATGTTTCTTCAACAGCGGTACTGAAGAGTCTGGCCAGTGGACGTCATATTTATCGTGCTCTGCCGACTCTGTGTACTGAGACAGAATTGGATGAAACTGATCTGCAGAAAAGCCTGGCAGTTTTAGTCGGTAAAGGTATGGCGGGCCGTGTTAACAGTGGCTGGGGAATGCGCTGGTATGTCACAGAGCGGGGCCGTAAGCTGGCTGAGTCCATTGTTTAACAACAAAAAAGATTGAGATGGATACCGGAGTTGATCCGGTATCACCAGGTAAGTAAGGAACTGAAATGCCCGTTATTGCAGATCGACCAACGAAGCAGAGCAGATGGCCCGGCATAAAAGGATTTAGAATCCTTATGATGTTGTGGGCTTTTGTTATAGCTTCTGTGGTAAGTGCAGCAGATGTAAAGCCTGATGTTCGCGTCCTGATCGATATATCCGGCAGTATGAAAAACAACGATCCGTCAAACCTCAGGGTTCCGGCGTTGAATCTGCTGGTTGATCTGTTGCCGGAGGGAAGTAAGGCTGGCGTCTGGACGTTTGGTACTTATACCAATGAGCTTGTTCCCCATGAAGCGGTTTCTGATCAGTGGCGTCAGGATGCCCGGAGCCGAAGCCGGGATATTACCTCTTCCGCTCTGTTTACCGATATCGAAAATGCTCTGGAACGTGCCAGTCATGATGCCGATCAGGTGGATGAAAATTATGATCGCCATATCATACTGCTGACCGATGGTCTGGTGGATATATCAGAAGCACGGGATGGGCGTCGTAAGCGTCAGGAAAACAATGAGTCCCGTGACAGCATTCAATTTGATCTACTACCTCAATTAAAAAAAGCGGGCTATACGGTTCATACTGTTGCCCTTTCTGATAACGCAGATAAAGACTTGATGCTGAAGCTGGCCCAGCGTACCGGAGGACTGGCGGCAGTGGCCAACAATGCGGAGGAGCTGATGCAGCTCTTTATGCAGGCTCTGGATCGTACGGCGCCCAGTGAGCAGGTTCCTCTTGAGAATAACCGCTTCCTGGTTGATAGCAGCATTAATGAGTTTACCGCTCTGATTTTCCATAAGCCGGATAGTCAGCGTGTTTTTCTGATCTCTCCAAAAGGTGAGCGTTATACCGCGCTTACACATCCGGATAATGTGCGCTGGCACTATGAAAGCCGTTACGACCTGATCACGGTATCTGATCCTGATGATGGCGAGTGGCTGGTAGAAACTGAGATGCACCCGGATAATCGCGTTACAGTGGTTTCGGATCTGAGTCTTAAAGTCAGTGATATACCGGCAACGCTTTTCCGGGGGCTGGATTTGGATATTCAGGCATCAATTCAGGAAGAAGGTGAAACCATTACCCGTCCTGAGTTTTTGCGTGTGGTCGCCATGGATGCTCAGCAGCTGGCCGATAATGATCAGGTACTTAAGTCTGATGCCATGACCGGTAAGCCGGGAGAAGTCGGAACCTTTGTCACAAAACTGGGGCCGTTTAACACCACGGGTAATTACCGGATTCAGGTTAATCTGGATGGGAAAACCTTCCAACGTACGGTTTCACAGCCTGTTTTTGTACAGGATATTGTCAGTGCCAAAGTGGATTACGATGATGCCAATGAGCCGCAGCGTATCTCCTTCACTAAGGTTCTGCCAGAGCTTAAAGCCAGTGATCTGACGATTACGGCTCAGGTGAATGGTCTGACACAGAAGGCACAGCTGGCTACTCAGGAGTCCTGGGCGCTGGATCTGCCGGATATGAATCGTGAGAAGGCGCAGCGCATTCGTGTCTTTGCTACCGGGACAGTTGAGGGCAAAGCTTTTGATATTGAGTTAGACCCTGTCATTATCCCACCGTTGAATCCTGAACCTCAGGTTGAGACTCTGGATTCACCGGGAGAGATGGACGCTCAGCCTATTGATGAAGGTACTGCAGACTCAGCCGATAAAGCCGAAGAGGATGACCGGCCTAAAAAACCGATGAATCTTCTTGATCCGAACAGTCAGCCTTTAGATCCGTCCAAACCAAGTGATGCTAATCTGTTATGGGTCTATCTTGTGGTGGCTCTGGTTAATATTGGATTGTTCGCCGGTGCTTTCTGGTTGTATAAACGCTTTGTGCAGCGTCGCACTGCTTCTCGCCAGCAGTCAGAAGAGCGCCAATCATCTGAGGTCAGCAAGGCATCAGAAGATAAGCCGTCATCCGAAGATCGCCAGCAGGATGATGATTTGTCGCTCTGACGGTGATCTCAGGTTCAGCAAAACTGACTGAATTTGAATCAAATGACACTGATTTTTTAATCCAGTGATAATGCATAGAAATGCATAAAAAAGTGGCCTCTGTTAACAGGGGCCATTTTTTTACCGTAAGCTTTTCAGCTCATTATTTTCTATTGATTACAGGCTTTATTTCATGTGTGAACTTCTTGGCATGAGTGCCAATGTGCCAACGGATATCTGTTTTAGTTTCAGTGGGCTGGTTAAGCGCGGCGGTGAAACCGGACCCCATAAAGATGGTTGGGGCATTTCCTTCTATGAAGGGGCTGGTTACCGTGAGTTTCGGGACCCTAATCCTTCGGTGGACTCTGAGATCGCTAAGCTGATCCAGCGCTACCCGATCAAAAGCAAAACGGTGATCAGTCATATCCGACAGGCTAATGTGGGTGAAATTTGTCTGGAAAATACACATCCGTTCAGTCGTGAGCTTTGGGGGCGTTACTGGAGTTATGCCCATAACGGGCAGCTGGAGGACAGTAAAACTCATTTTCCGGCCAGCTTTTATCTGCCGGTAGGGACAACGGACAGTGAGCAGGCCTTTTGCTGGCTGCTGGCCCAGATACGGTTGAATTTTACAGACCGGTGCGCCATTGGCCCTCTGAGTCAGGCGTTACATCAATGGTGTGAGCAGCTACGGAGCAAGGGAGTTTTTAATATGCTGCTTTCAAACGGTGATTATCTGTTTGCCTATTGCTCAACCAAATTAAGCTGGATTACCCGTGAAGCACCCTTTGGTGAAGCTCAGCTGTCTGATATTGAGATGAAGGTAGATTTTAAAGAAGAGACAACGCCCCATGATGTGGTGACAGTGATTGCGACTCAGCCTCTGACCGATAATGAGAACTGGAAGACCATTCAACCCGGAGAATTGGTGGTTTTTAAAGAAGGGCGGGTTGTTGAGCGATTTTTAAAGAACACGGCAGAGTAATATATCTGCCGTGTTTTGTCGGGCGTAAAAATACAGGTTTACTGTACGGTTTCGTTCTCGGTAAACATACCTTCGAACAGTGCCGTGGACAGGTAGCGCTCACCGGAATCCGGCAGAATAACGACAATATTTTTGTCGGCATTTTCAGGTTTTTCTGCCAGACGCAGTGCAGCCACCATGGCGGCTCCACAGGAGATACCGCAGATAATGCCCTCTTTCAGCATCAGCTGGCGTGCCATCTCAATAGCATCGTCATTGCTGACCTGCTCCACCTGATCCACCAGAGACAGATCCAGGTTTTTAGGTACAAAGCCTGCACCAATACCCTGAATCTTATGGGGAGCAGGTTTAACATCTTCACTGTTAAGGGTTTGGCTGATCACAGGGGATTCCACAGGCTCTACGGCAACGGAGGTGATCGCTTTGCCCTGGGTGTTTTTGATATAGCGGGAGATACCGGTAATGGTGCCGCCGGTGCCAACGCCTGCCACCAGAATATCGATTTCACCATCGGTGTCATTCCAGATCTCCGGCCCGGTGGTTTTCTCATGAATTTCGGGATTCGCCGGGTTCTCAAACTGTTGCGGCATAAAGTAATGCTCAGGATTGCTGGCAACCAGCTCTTCTGCCTTGGCAATCGCGCCCTTCATGCCTTTTGCAGGTTCTGTCAGTTCGATATTAGCGCCCAGAGCTTTCATCATTTTACGGCGTTCAATACTCATGCTGGACGGCATGGTCAGGGTGATTTTGTAGCCACGGGATGCAGCCACAAAGCATAGGGCGATACCTGTATTGCCGCTGGTAGGCTCTACAATCTCCATTCCGGGTTTAAGAACACCGCGCTTTTCCGCATCCCAGATCATGTTCGCACCAATACGGCACTTAACAGAAAAGGCAGGATTACGGCTTTCCAGTTTGGCAAATACCTTGCCGTGTTGGGTCAGACGATTGATTTTTACCAGAGGGGTTTCGCCGATGGTTAGCGAGTTGTCATCAAAAACCTTGCTCATTGTTATTCCCTAGTCTTGGTTGTTGGGCCGTTATAAACATTGTCCGTTAGAGTAGGGATAGGCTGGGAAAAAATCTATCAGATCTTAATTCAATAATGTTTTAAGCTAAGAACTTAACTGTTTTTCACCAAGACCTCTTCTTTTTTGTTTTTGGTATGACCTGTGAGTCACTCACTGACTTTCGTTGGCGAAAAGACCCAGTAAACTAGGCGGGAATATCTGTGCGTGTATTACTGCTAAGCTACGCACTTAAATCTGACAACTAAAAATAAGAGATACACCGTTATGAAATTTCAGGGTACGGATCAATATGTGGCAACCGATGAGCTTCAGATGGCGGTTAACGCCTGTATCGCTCTTGAGCGTCCGCTGCTGATTAAAGGTGAGCCGGGTACGGGTAAAACCATGCTGGCTGAGCAGCTGGCGGATGCTTTAGGTGTACGCCTGATCCAGTGGCATATTAAGTCCACCACAAAGGCCCATCAGGGGCTGTATGAGTATGATGCCGTATCGCGCCTACGGGATTCCCAGCTGGGGGATGATCGTGTCCATGACATCAAAAATTACATCAACAAGGGTAAGCTCTGGGAAGCCTTTGAGTCCGACGAGCAGGTGGTTTTGCTGATTGATGAGATCGATAAAGCGGATATTGAATTTCCGAACGATCTGCTGTTAGAACTGGATAAAATGGAGTTTCATGTTTATGAAACCGGCGAAACGATCAAAGCGAAACAGCGCCCTATTATTCTGATCACCAGTAACAATGAGAAAGAGCTACCGGATGCGTTTCTGCGTCGCTGCTTTTTCCATTACATCAACTTTCCTGACAAAGAAACGATGCAGAAAATTGTTGATGTGCACTATCCGGATATTCAGCAAAAACTGGTCTCAGAAGCGCTGGAGGTGTTTTTCGATCTGCGCGATGTGCGTGGTCTTAAGAAGAAACCCTCCACATCTGAGCTGATCGACTGGCTGAAGCTGCTGATGGCGGATCAGATGAGTCTTGAGATGCTGCAGGAGCGGGATGCCAGTAAGGCGATTCCTCCGCTGCACGGTGCGTTGGTGAAAAATGAACAGGATGTTTCCCTGCTGGAGAAACTGGCCTTTATGCACCGCCGTCAATCCCGCTAGGGGGCTGCTATGCTGATCGATTTTTTTAATGATATCCGCAAAGTCGGTGTGCCGGTTAGCCTTAGGGAGCTGCTGGATCTACTGGCGGCCCTGGAAAAGGGCGTGGCTTTTGCCAATATCGACGACTTCTACCTGCTGTCCCGTACCTGCCTGGTTAAAGATGAAAGCTACTATGATCGTTTTGACCGGGCGTTTGGTGCTTATTTTAACGGGCTGGAAGGTTTGGATGATCTGCTGGATACGCTGATTCCTGATGAGTGGATCCGCAAAGAGTTTGAAAAGATGCTGACTCCGGAAGAGCGGGAGAAGATCAAATCTCTGGGAAGCCTGCAGGAACTTCTGGATACCTTTAAAGAACGTTTGGAGGAGCAGCAGAAGCGTCATGCCGGTGGTAATAAATGGATTGGAACCGGAGGTACGTCGCCTTTTGGTGCCTACGGCTATAACCCTGAAGGTATCCGTATCGGGCAAGACGGTAACCGTCATAACCGGGCGGTAAAGGTTTGGGATAAGCGTCAGTTTAAGAATCTGGATGACAGTGTTGAGCTAGGCACCCGTAACATCAAGGTTGCCCTGAAGCGCCTGCGACAGTTTGCCCGTAGCGGTGCGGCTTCTGAGCTGGATCTGGATGATACCATCCGGTCTACAGCTCATAATGGCGGTATGCTGGACCTGAAGCTGGTGCCTGAACGCCATAACAGCGTTAAAGTGCTGCTGTTTTTTGATGTGGGCGGCTCTATGGATGGCTATATTAAAACCTGTGAAGAGCTGTTCTCCGCCTGTCGTACCGAGTTTAAGCATCTGGAATATTACTATTTCCACAACTTTATCTATGAATCGGTTTGGCAGAATAATCTGCGCCGCTTTGATGAGCGAATCCCCACTTATGACCTGCTGCATAAATATGCCTCAGATTATAAAGTGATCTTTATCGGTGATGCGTCTATGTCTCCTTATGAGATCGCCATGGCCGGCGGCAGTGTGGAGCACTGGAATGAGGAGAGTGGGGCTCAGTGGATGCAGCGGGTTACGGATACCTGGAAAAATATCGTCTGGTTGAATCCGGTCCCGGAAAATCACTGGGATTACACTCAGTCCATCGGTATGACGCGTCAGCTGATGCAGGATCGGATGTTTCCGCTAACTCTGTCGGGTATCACTGAGGCGATGAATCTTTTAACGAAAAAGAGTTAATGTTATGGCAAAGGTGTCGGAAGGCACCTTCGGCTTTTCCTATCTACACACTTAAACAGATGTGGGTCGGGCTTTAGCCCGTCATCGTAAACGACATGTTGTCGTCCGTAGCCATGACGCCCTGAAGGGCGACCCACAATGTCCTAAACCTCTGCGATTCGGGCTTTGGCCTTAAATCGGGCTTTGACCTTAAAAGAGTGGGTCGGACTGTGATGAATATCGATTAACCGATGGTGATGGCCGGTAGCTCAGGTGCCTGCAGCTCAGATTTCTCGGTGGGTGCCATCACTGTTGCGGTACCTACTACCACTTTCTCATCGTTCTGGTTGGTGACCAGAGTGTCGATCACAACGCGGTTTTTGCTCAGCTTCTCTTTCACGGTCAGGGTCACGGTCAGAGTATCAGCCAGTTTTACCGGGCGACGGAAGCTCAGCTCTTGGCCTAGGTAGATGGTGCCCGGCCCCGGAAGTACAGTCGCTAATGCTGCAGAAATCAGAGAGCCGGACCACATGCCATGGGCAATCTGCTCACCAAACATGGTGGTTTTGGCGAACTCGGCATCCAGGTGAACCGGGTTAACATCGCCGGATACCGCTGCAAACAGTACCAGTTCTTTTTCAGTCAGAGCGCGTTCCAGTGTTGCTGTGTCGCCAACCTGAATCTCTTCGTAGGTTTTGCTAACCAGTACGGTCATTTTTTATATCTCCAGATATCGTTTTCTTTTAGTGTCTTGCCATAGCGACCTACGTTTGAGCTAAGGTTGCAGCTATGTTTGAACTCAGATTAACAGCACGAATATTACGTGATAATGATGTCTTATGTAATCTTGCGTCAGGGCTGATTTTTCTCAGCTTACACCAGATAGTCGCTGCTGGTTTTTGTTTAAAACGGTCGAAAAATTTGAGTTTTATTGAACGGCTTAATCATCGGCAAGATTAGCTTGCTTTGTTGTGCGCTGCAATAAAACGGCTGACCAGCGG
This sequence comes from Oceanospirillum sp., assembly GCF_048265165.1. GTDB lineage: Bacteria > Pseudomonadota > Gammaproteobacteria > Pseudomonadales > Halomonadaceae > Oceanospirillum. Next base: position 39,858 of record NZ_JBLXCD010000008.1, read on the forward strand.
GTTCACAAGATCGGGGTGGGTGAGTGGCCCCATATGCCCACAGGGCAAAAGGTGGTGTTCAGCTTTTGGGAACGTGGCTTTCAGGGTATCCATCACAGCATGTGCGGATGGCTGGCTTTCTGAGCCTTCCATTAAAAGAACGGGGCAGCGGATGTTTGCCAGCTGATCCGGCTGGCAGGTCTCGTTCATAAGGGCCGTAAAATCATAGGCAACTTTGATGATGCCCTGGCAAAATATTTTCTGCATTTTTTCATTGAGACGTTTGAAGGTGCCTTGTCCATTCCAGTAATCAATAAAACGGTCAGCAGCTTCGGCGGTTTGATTTTGATCAATGAAGGACTCAATTTTCCGGCTGAGTTCTTCAACGGCATTATATTGGGGATGCCCTGAACCCAGTAGATGGAACGCAACAGGCTCAAAAAGAGAAAGGCTGGCCACGCGTTCAGGATACAAGCGAGCCAGGCGAAGCGCTGTGGCGGCACCATAGGAATGCCCAACAAGGTGAAATCGATCTGAGGGTATCTCGGGTTGCAGCCGATCCAGCTCAAACTGCAGTTGATGCTCCTGCCGCGTGTTACCGGGCATTTTGGCATTACCATAACCTGAAATATCAGGTGCAGTGGAGGGCAGATCGATAGATTGGCGCAACGCCTGCCATTGCTGGCCGCTGCTCATGGAGCTGTGAAGAAGTAAAACCGGTGTGGCACGCATCAACGGGATAATCCTGAAAAAAGCAATGTAATAGCAGTGTTCGCTGGACTTTGATTTTAAACACAAGGAGTTAAGGAAAAAAACTAATAAATTATGACTATGTAGTCGCAAATTATTAGGAAAATCAGCTATTGACTCAACTAAAGTCTGATTCTTTTGCGATGCAGCGTAATGCTTAATTCATATACTAAACTGCTAAACCCTGTATGAGGTGTGTTAAGTACTGACAGCTGGTGTCTCTGATTTATTTGTCAGGCGGTGTCACGGCTTTATTTGTCAGGCAATGATTGGGCATTGTGCAGGTGCCGGTTTAAATCACTAACACCCGTCCGGGTGGGTCATTGACAGTGTTCTTTACACTGTGCAACGTACCTGTCTGCAGAAAATAACTAAAAACCTCAGAACGCCTAGAATAATAACAGGGCTCAGAAACAAGGGTATCTTCGATGCATCAGAATATTTACGATATGGGTCTGGAACAGACCCCAGCGAACTATGAGGCACTGTCTCCGTTAAGCTATCTGAAACGTGCGGCTTCCGTGTACCCTAACTACACGGCTCAGATTCACCACGGCGAGAAAACGACCTGGAAAGAGACCTATCAGCATGCGGTGCGCCTGGCCTCAGCGCTGAAAAAAGCAGGTATTGAGAAAGGTGATACCGTTTCTTTTATGTCGCCTAATATTCCTGCTCTGTTTGAAGCGCATTTTGGTGTACCTATGTCCGGTGCGGTTTTAAATGCACTGAACACTCGCCTGGATGCGGAAGCGACCTCTTTTATTCTGCAGCACGCTGAGACTAAGGTGATTTTTGTTGATCGTGAGTTTTCCGATGTGATCAGCCGTGCTGTAAAAATGCTGCACAACAAGCCCCGTATTATCGATATTGATGACCCTTTCTATGAAGGTGGTGAACTGATTGGCGATACCAACTATGAAGACTTTATCGCCCAGGGTGATGAGGACTTTGCCTGGGAGATGCCGGGAAATGAGTGGGATGCCATCACACTTAACTATACGTCAGGCACAACGGGTAATCCGAAAGGTGTGGTGTACCATCACCGTGGTGCTTATCTGAATGCCCAAAGCAATGTGATCTCATGGGATATGGGGCATCACCCTGTTTATCTGTGGACACTGCCGATGTTCCATTGCAATGGCTGGTGTTTCCCGTGGAGCGTTGCTCTGGCTTGTGGTGTCAGCGTTAGTCTGCGCCATGTTCGTGTGGAACCGATTTATGAAGCGATTAAAGAGCACGGGGTTAACCATTTCTGTGGTGCACCTATTGTTCTGAATATGCTGAACAATGCTGATGATGAGATGAAAACCGGCATTAATCACGAAGTTAAAGTTATGACGGCGGGCGCTGCGCCACCGGCTTCTGTGATTGAAGGCATGGAAGATATGGGCTTTAAAGTGACCCATGTTTATGGTCTGACAGAAACTTATGGCCCGTGTGTGCTGTGTGAATGGCACAGTGAGTGGGATGATCTGCCTGCCGGTGAGCGTGCTAAGCTGAAAGCGCGTCAGGGTGTTCGTGCACCTATGCAGGAAGGTCTGATGGTTGCGCATCCAACTACGATGGAGCCGGTACCTCAGGATGGTAAAACCATGGGTGAGATCTTCATTCGCGGTAACCTGGTGATGAAGGGGTACCTGAAAAACCCGAATACCACAGATGAATCGTTTGAGGGTGGCTGGTTCCATTCTGGAGATCTGGCGGTATGGCATGAAGATGGTTATATCGAGATCAAGGATCGCTCTAAAGATGTAATTATCTCAGGGGGGGAAAATATCTCCTCCATTGAAGTTGAAGACGTGCTTTATCGCCACCCACAAATCATGGAAGCGGCGGTTGTAGCCAAGCCTGATGAGAAGTGGGGTGAAACACCGTGTGCATTTGTGGCACTGAACCCGGATACTGAACTGACCGAAGCGGAAGTGATTCAGTTTTGTCGTGACAATATGGCAAACTTTAAATCACCAAAAAATGTGGTGTTTGGTGATCTGCCAAAAACATCCACGGGTAAGATTCAGAAGTTTATGCTGCGGGATCGAGCCAAAGAGCTTTAAAGATTAACCCTCCTCTGAATAGACAGGGCCAGCCGGAATAACTTGTTCCGGCTGGCTCTGCTTCCCTATCTGTACGCTTTGCCCGGCACGGGCATCAAAATACGTATTTTGATCCCCTTTACTTTCTTCCTTTTACTACTTTTCTAGAATATTAAGTATGACATTGCGGCAATGTTAAGCTTCAGGCTGAAGATTATGGTCTGTTTTCCTTGGGTGATGCTCTTTAGGTATTAATAGATGCTACTTAAGTATTAATAGGTGCTACTTGGGTATTGATAGATGCTACCCTTCAGATATTAGAAGCGGATGATGTTTGAATCGCAAAACGTGATAGTTCAGCTTTATCTGATTAATAAAACAAACGTGCGTTTCAATCGTTTGTTTTACTTTTATTTGTAACTGGTTTATGTTGATGCGTATTAAGACAACAACCTCTGTAGCTCCCTTGCGAAGTGAGCCAATAAAAATAAAGAAACGGGAGAAGAAGTCATGATGAGTCCGTTCTTCAAAGAGCGTTATCCGGAAGGCGTTTCCAGTGAGATCGACCTGACGGCCTATAGTTCCGTGCTGGATGTTCTCGACGAGGCCTGTAAGCGGTTTGCTGACCGCCCTGCCTTTTCCAATATGGGTAAATGCATTACCTTTGCTGAGCTGGATGTCTTAGCCCGTGATTTTGCGGCTTACCTGCAAAACCACCTCGGACTTAAGCCGGGTGAGCGTATTGCGATTCAGCTACCGAACACGCTGCAATATCCGATTGCTTTATTTGGTGCGCTTCGGGCCGGGCTGGTAGTGGTGAATACCAATCCGCTGTATACCGAGCGTGAGATGCGTCATCAGTTTCAGGATTCAGGTGCTAAGGTTCTGGTTGTGCTGGCTAACATGGCGCACCTGGCGGAAAAAGTAATCCCGGATACTGAGATTGAGCACGTGATTATCACCGAACTGGGTGATATGCACAGCTTTGTCAAACGCACGTTGATTAACTCCGTTGTGCGTTATGTGAAAAAAATGGTACCGGGTTACAGTATTCCCAATGCGATAGCTTACCGTGATGTTTTATCTGTCGGGAAAGCATTGCCTTTACAGGAATACCACGCTGATTCCGAAGATCTGGCGGTGCTGCAATATACCGGCGGTACAACGGGTGTCGCTAAAGGTGCTATGTTGAGTCACCGCAATCTGGTGGCGAATATGCTGCAGGCGCGTATCATCCTGAATACCATTCTGGATGAAGGTAAAGAGAGCGTTGTGCTGCCATTGCCTATGTACCATATCTATACCTTTACGGTCAGTCTGGTACTGATGGAATCTGGTAATCACTCCCTGCTGGTAACCAATCCACGGGATCTGCCTGCTTTTGTTAAAGAACTGGCCAAAAATGAGTTCACCGGCTTTGTTGGCCTGAATACCCTTTTTGTGGCACTGGCGAACCGGGATGATTTTAAACAGTTGGATTTCTCTAAGCTTAAACTGACCATCTCCGGCGGTATGGCGTTAACCCACGCGGCAGAAGAAGAGTGGCATGCGATCACGGATTGCCACATTAACGAAGGTTACGGTATGACCGAAACCTCGCCTATTGTGACCTTTAATATTCCGTGCCGCTCTCAGTTAGGCTCCATTGGTCTGCCAGTACCATCAACGGATCTTAAAGTTGTTGATGATAAAGGTAATGACTTGGCCCACGGTGATGTGGGTGAGCTTTGTGTGAAAGGCCCGCAGGTTATGATGGGTTACTGGAACAATGAAGAAGCAACCCGGGATATGATTGATGGTGATGCATGGCTGCATACCGGAGATATGGCTGTTGTTCAGGATGATGGCTTTACTCGTATTGTCGATCGTAAGAAAGATATGATTAATGTTTCCGGTTTTAATGTATATCCCAATGAAGTGGAAGATGTGATCGTCTCCCATAAAGGAATTATTGAAGCGGCTGCAATCGGTGTTCCGGATGAAAAAACCGGTGAAGCGATCAAAGTATTCCTGGTACGTCGTGATGAAAATCTGACGGTTAAAGAGGTTCAGGAGTATTGCCGGAGTCATCTGACAGGTTATAAAGTGCCTAAGCAGGTTGAGTTCCGCGATGAGCTGCCAAAAACTAACGTGGGTAAAGTGCTGCGCCGTACACTGCGGGATGAAGAGCTGGAAAAGCTTAAACAGCAAGAGATTGCCTGACGCAGACATATTTATTTGGGTTATGTGGTGATTTCAGATTAAGGGGCTTCGGCCCCTTTTTTGCGTTTTCAGTTAGGTTGCCGGCTACAGCGTGAGGCCTGACGGCAGCGCAAATCAGGTTGTCCTGTAAATCCTCTGTGTTTTTCAATGAAACAGGGTAAAATGCCGCCCTTCAATTGTGATATCCCTAGCGATCGCTATGTTTTACCGTACACGCGTTGAGTTTCTCCAGAGGTTTTTTCCTGCATGGCTTCAGACAAAATTCCAACCCCAGTAACACCACAGCCGTCCGGCAATGGTAAACAGGCTAATTCAGCTGAAAAAAAGCCTGATATTCGCCGGATTAATGCTTTGCTGGATAACGTGTTGTTGAAGGACCGCTTCCGCCTGCAACAAAGCTGGCGTCAGGCGCAGAAGCAGAATGATGCGGAAAAACAGCAGAAGTTGGCCGGGCAGATTATGCGTTCGGCAGAAAAAGCAGCCCAGCGCGCCCGGTTGATTCCTAAAGTGGAATATCCGGAAAACCTGCCGGTCAGCCAGAAAAAAGAAGATATTGCTGAAGCGATCAAAAATAATCAGGTGGTGGTGATTGCAGGGGAAACCGGTTCGGGTAAAACGACTCAGATCCCTAAAATCTGCCTGGATTTGGGCTTAGGTGTTAAAGGTCTGATCGGCCACACTCAGCCTCGCCGACTGGCGGCCAGAACGGTTGCCGATCGCGTGGCAGAAGAACTCAAGGTGCCTTTGGGTGAGCAGGTGGGTTATCAGGTACGTTTTACGGACCAGGTGACAGAGAACACCCTGGTTAAACTGATGACCGACGGTATCCTGCTGGCGGAAACCCAGAATGACCGTTTCCTGAACCGTTATGAAGTGATTATTATCGATGAGGCCCACGAGCGCAGCCTCAATATCGACTTCCTTCTGGGGTATCTGAAGCAGCTGTTGCCCAAGCGGCCTGATCTGAAATTGATTATCACCTCCGCAACCATTGATGTGGAGCGCTTTTCCAGACACTTCAGTAACGCCCCTGTGATCGAGGTCTCCGGCCGTACTTTCCCGGCGGATGTACTTTATCGTCCTTTAATGGACCTGGAGGAAGATGAAGGGCGCGATTTTGATCAATACCTGCATCAGGGCATTCTTGAAGCGGTGGAGGAGATTGAACAGATCGAGCGTGAACGCAAATGGGCCACCGGCCCCCGTGATATTCTGATTTTTCTGCCTGGTGAACGGGAAATACGGGAAACCGCAGATGTTCTACGCCGGGCTAACCTGCGCGGTACGGATATTTTGCCGCTGTATGCGCGCTTAAGTGCCAAAGAACAGAATAAGGTGTTTCAGTCTCACTCTGGCCGTCGTATTGTGCTCTCCACCAATGTTGCTGAAACCTCCCTCACGGTGCCGGGCATCCGTTATGTGATCGACCCCGGTACTGCCCGGATAAGCCGTTATAGCTACCGCTCTAAGGTGCAGCGCCTTCCGGTGGAAGCAATCTCTCAGGCTAGTGCCAATCAGCGTAAAGGGCGCTGTGGTCGTATTGCTGAAGGTTGCTGTATCCGGTTGTACAGTGAAGAAGATTTTATGGGGCGACCTGAGTTTACGGACCCCGAGATTCGTCGTACCAATCTGGCATCGGTTATTCTGCAGATGTTGAATTTGCGACTGGGCAAGATCGAGTCCTTCCCCTTTGTTGATAAACCGGACAATCGCTTTATTCGTGATGGCTTTCGCCTGCTGCATGAGTTGGGTGCAGTGGACGAAAAAGAGCGGCTGACTAAAAATGGCCGTATGTTGGCACGTTTACCTATCGATCCGCGTATTGGTCGTATGGTGCTCTCCGGGGCCGAGCATGGTGCCTTGAATGAAGTTCTGATCATTGCCAGTGCCCTGAGTGCCCAAGACCCCAGGGAGCGCCCGCACGACAAACAGCAGGCCGCGGATGAGAAACACAAGCAATGGAGGGATGATAATTCCGATTTCCTTGCTTATGTGAACTTATGGAACGGATATGAAGAGCAACGGCAGGATCTGACCAATAGCCAGTTCCGCAAATGGTGCCATAAAAACTTCCTTTCCTATCTGCGTATGCGGGAGTGGCGGGATGTACATCATCAGCTAAAACTGATGAGTAAAGAGCTGAAACTGGAGTTCAATAGCAATCCTGCGGGTAGTGCAAATCTGCATAAATCCCTGCTGCCAGGTTTGCTCAGCCATCTGGGTATGAAACTGGAAGACCGGGAGTACTTAGGTGCCCGCAACCGTAAGTTCCATATCTTCCCGGGCTCCAGCTTGTTTAAAAAACAACCTAAGTGGCTGATGGCGGCAGAGCTGGTGGAAACCAGCCGGTTATACGCCCGTCAGGTGGCGAAGATTGAGCCTGAGTGGGTTGAGCGCTACGCCAGGCACCTGACCAAGCGCAGCTACAGTGAACCCCACTGGGAAAAGAAGCGGGCTCAGGTTGTCGCCGATGAGAAAGTGACACTCTATGGTCTTCCTGTGGTGCCGGGGCGCCGGGTTCATTATGGCCCCATTGATCCAGATGTTTCCCGGGAGATCTTTATCCGTAGTGGGTTGGTGGAAGGCGAGTACGACAGCAAAGCCCCGTTTTACCATTACAACCGGCAGGCCATCGCTGATGTGGAGCAGTTGGAATCCAAGGTGCGCCGCCGGGATATTCTGGTGGATGATGATACCTTATTCCGCTTTTATGATGAGCGTATTCCTGCAGGGATATATAACGGTGCCAGTTTTGAAAAATGGCGGAAAACCGTTGAAAAGGAAAATCCGCAAACGCTGTTCTTTGATCCGAACTCTCTAAAGCAGAGGGAGCCGGATGAAATTGCACTTGAGAGCCAGTATCCGGATCAGCTCGGCCTTGAGGGAATGCGCCTGGCGCTGGATTACAAGTTTGAACCTGATAATAAACAGCAGGACGGTGTGTGTATCCAGGTGCCGGTGGCAGGTCTGCAGCAGGTGAATGAGCACCGTTTGGAGTGGCTGGTGCCTGGGATGCTACGGGAGAAATGCATCGCTCTGATCAAGAATTTGCCGAAGCAAGTGCGGAAGAACTTTGTGCCAATTCCTGATTATGTTGATCAGATTTTGCCATTACTGGAGCCCTGTGATGAGCCGTTGACGGATCATCTTGCGGAGCGTTTGCGCCGGAAAACAGGGCTAAGGGTCGATCCGGCATTATGGCAGGCCGACTCCCTGGAGCCTCATCTGCAAATGCTGATTCAGGTTGTGGATGCCAAAGGAAAGGTTATCGGGCAATCCCGGCGATTGGCAGAACTGGTGGAGCAGTTTTCCGGTCACTCTGTTGAACAGGTGCGTATCAGTGGTGATGAAAGTTTTAAACGTCAGGGACTAACCCAGTGGCCGGAAGATCTGAGTTTGCCCCATGTACTGGAACAGGAGCAGCAGGGGATTGTCCTGAAAGCCTTTCCGGCACTGGTGGATAGAAAAACATCCGTGGATGTCAGCCTATTTGACCTTCAGGCTGAAGCCGATGCCTGCCATTGGCCCGGTGTACGGCGTCTTTTAATGCTGGCATTGCCTCAGCAGGTGAAATGGATTGAAAAATCTCTGCCGCAGCTGAATCAAACCGCTCTGTTGTTTAACAGTTTGGGTAAAAAAGAGCAGTTTGTGCAGGACCTGCAGCTGGCGACATTTGACCGGGTATTTAAAGCGGATCATGTCTTCAGGTCTGCGGAACTACCCAGAGATAGTAAGGCGTTCGATGCTTTGCTAAAGGGTAAGAAAGACCTGATCGGTAAAGATGCAGAAGCTTTATTAAACCTCAGCCATACTATTCTCAAATTAAATCATGAGATTCAGAAGCGCTTAAAAGGTAAAATCCCCTTGGCTCTGGCGTTTATTTACAGTGATATCCGGAGTCAGCTGGAACATCTGGTCTATCCTGGTTTCTTACACATAACCGGGCCTGAATGGCTTGAGGCACTGCCGCGCTATCTGGAGGGTATTCTGATTCGTCTGGATAAAGCAGGTATCAATCGTGGGCGTGATCAGCTCTGGAGTCAGGAACTGGCGGAACTTTGGGAAAAGTACCAGACAAAGTCAGAACAGCTGAAACAGCGTGAAGGCAGCGCCCATCGACTGTTACCTTTCAGATGGATGTTAGAAGAGTACCGAATATCTCTGTTTGCACAGCAACTTGGCACGGCAACACCAGTATCGGCAAAACGACTGGATAAATTATGGAGTGAGTTAACCTGATGGCTTTAGATCGCCAAATTATTGAAGAGCGTATCTCTTTACCCGTGACCCCGATGATGACAGCGGGGCTGCATCGTTTTACACCTCGTAATGGAGAGGTGAAAGGGACGGTGCTTATGCTGCACGGCCTGATGCAGGGAAGTGATGTGTTCTTTGATCAGGTAAGGGGTGGAGGTCTGGCCTACTACCTGGCTGAGAAAGGCTATGACGTGTTTGTTTGTCAGTTACGTGGGCGTGATGCTTCCAATGAGCAGCTTAAGCTTGAGCCTTTTGGCCTTAAGCAGGTGCTTTTGGAGGATTTGCCATTGTTATGGTCGTCCGTGGAAAAACGCTGTCGTCATCAGGATATCTACCTGGTGGGCTATCAGTTTGGCAGCTTGCTGTGGAGTGCGATGATTGCACGGCAGCCTGATATTTTGGAAAAAGTGCGCGGGATTATGCATTTTTGTCCGCAACGGGCATTGGTTCCCAGCGGCAAGCGTAAAAATTTCTGGTATGAGTTTTTGGAACATCGCATGATGCCCCGGCTTGGGAAATTGATGGGGTTTGTACCCTCCCAGCGTTTCAAAATTGGCAAGCAGAATGAGTCTTTACCACTTTACTCTGATGCCCTTGAATGGCGGACCGATGAATGGGTCGATCAATGGGACGGTTTTGACTATTTGGCAGCCATGGAGGGACTGAATCTCCCGCCAAGTCTGTATTTTGTTACTCTTAAACAGGCCTGGCGAGGCTTAGAGCATGACTGTCGGGCCTATATGTTTGAGCTGGGCAACCATAATGGCCGTATGATTAAGCTGGGAGCTAAAGTGGGGAATAAGGCCAATTATGCCCGCAATGAGTTATGCACACATTTGAAAGCGGAAGAGGACTACTTTCCGTTAATTCTGGAATGGATGAAAGAAATTTTGCCTCAGAAAGAAGGTGTTTCTGCAGCTTTCTGATTGACTCTGTGGCAGTTATCTCTGCTTTTCGGTGGTCGCTCTTCAGCAACGTCTGGGTTTTTTGATGCGTTATTTGTTAGCAAAAACATCTTTTATCTTCAGTTTGTATTTTTTCTCTCAGGTGGCTTTAGCAAGTGATGAGAGAGATCCCTGGGAAGGGTGGAATCGTAATGTACATGCATTTAATGAAGTTATGGATACCTATGTTGCAAGGCCTGTTGCTATAGGGTATCGCTTTATTACTCCGCGCTTTGTCCGTACCGGTGTGAGCAACTTCTTCAGTAATCTGGGCGAAGTGCCTACTGCGGTGAATGATCTGTTGCAGGCAAAACCCGGAGATGCACTGAGATCATCCGGCCGCTTTGTTATTAACTCCACGGTTGGGGTTGTTGGGCTTTTTGATGTCGCTAGTTGGCTCAACATAGAGGAACACCGTGAAGACCTTGGGCAGACATTGGCTGTTTGGGGTGTTGGAAGTGGCCCATATGTAGTGATCCCCTTTCTGGGGCCCAGCACGTTGCGGGACTCTCTGAGCATTTATCCGAATTATCAGTTAGGCCTGATCCGGTATGCACCGCTGACAGAAGAAGAGACCTATGGTGTTCTGGCTTTGGATCTGGTGCATCGACGGGAGAGTCTTCTGAATAAAGAAAGCCTGATAAGCGGTGATAAGTATGTTTTTTATCGGGATGCTTATCTTCAGAGCCGGAACTACGAGATCAAAGATGGTGAGGTTGAGGATAGCTTTGATGCAGAGTTTGATGATTTCGACAATATCGACTTTGATGATGATTTCTGAATCTGTTTTAACGCGCAGCCACAGAGCCGGTATCTGAAGCAGAGCGTGTCTCAATAGCCCGGATAGACCATCTTTGATCAGAGAATTTCTACAATTTTCAGGCCTGCGCAGTAGCGCGGAGTGTCGTGTGAATGACTCTGATCTTCTCTTGTGTCCTGTTGGTAGTATTCAACCCGGGTGACCTCCACTCTTGCCTCAAAAGGCTCTTTTCCCAGGTGCTCTTTTAGCCTGAAAAAAGCTTGGGCACCGGTGGTGATCTTTTGGCAAAAAAGGACTTTGGCACCCGTGGTGCTGAGATCAAGACACTGGCCGTCCAGCTGGCTTTGTGCGTCTGAAAATCTCAGCTCGCAGTTCAGGTTGAGCCGTGTTCTTGGAAAAGCCCTTTTTTCACCTGTCGGTAGAAAAAACTCCATGCCCAAATCCCCCTTGCCAGCAAATAAATATTTAAAGTATTACATTTTTTACAGCACGTAAACCAAGGCCGATCTTCATTTCACTTGTCTGTGATAGGGTTTACACTAATTGGTGTAAGTTACTTCATGATATGCAGTACTTATTGACGCAGAACAAAGCCTGTGTGCAGCTCAGGTAGTACAACCCTAACGTGAATTTCAGGATGACGTTAACGCATAGCAACAGACCGGCTAAGCCATTACCTGAAATACTCTAAGGATATTTGGAATTTATGCTTACACCCTTGATGGATGCAGTTTATGTCCCTGCCTTTTCTGCAGACAAGCCTCTTTCTCCTGAGCTCGTTGAGGCTCTGAATCCTACCGTCTTGCCTGGGCTTCGCTCTCCGGCGGAACTGCCTCAATCTACTCGGCTGGTTATTTATGAAATAACCGGTCCGAATGATCTCTTTTCTCTGGAAAGCTGGCTCGTTGCCCCTCGTTTATATGCTCTTGTGGTTATCAGCAACGATGATCAGTCAGAGACACTGATGAAGGCTCTTGAGGCTGGTGCTGACGAGTATTTGCTTAACCCTGAGCAAAACATTTCCCTTGCAGTGTTGGTGCTGCAACGAGCCGTCAGCCGGAAACAAGCATTATTGCAAAGTCAGCAAACCTATGATGAGTTAGAAAAACTCAATCTTGAGCTGATGACCAGCCTGGATCTGCTGCAGCAGGATCAACAAGCGGGACGCTATGTACAACAAAAAATGTTGCCGGAGACACCCTGGTCATTCCATCCCCATAATTTTTCTTACATGATTTGTCCGTCACTCTATCTAAGTGGTGACTTTGTCGATTATTTTCCTGTGGGTAAGCATCAGGTTATGTTTTATCTTGCTGATGTCTCCGGTCATGGCGCATCTTCTGCCTTTATCACCCTTCTGTTACGGGTTTATATACGCCGTTACGCCAAAAGGGCTTTTAAGCTTGGGGGGCAGATATCACTGGCTGATATTCTGGCAAGAGTAAACAGTGAGCTTCTTGAAACGGGTTTAGGCAAGCACCTGACGATTTTTCTTGGCCTGATGGATAGTCGGAGTCTGCAGTTACGCTACTGTAACGGTGCTCACTTTCCTTATCCTGTTCTGTTTGATGAGGAGCAGGGAGCCAGATATCTTAAGGGTAAAGGTATGCCTGTAGGACTTTTTGCAGATGCGGCCTATGAGGAGTTTGAGTTATTGTTGCACCCGCGATACCATCTCACACTCTTTTCGGACGGTGTGTTTGAAGTGATCAAAAAAAGCTCTCTGGTGGAAAAAGAGAAATGTTTGCTGGAGATAGCAACTCAATTTGCAGGGCGACATGACGCTATGGTGAAACACTTTACCGAGTTAGGCATGCAGGATGCCCCTGACGATGTCAGCTTATTGGCGGTATCAGGTTCTTAATATGCAAGAAGGCAAAATACTGGTTGCGGAAAACCGCGGTGTTTATGTACTTAAATTTATAGGTGATGTACGCCTGACACTGTGCTCAACCATAGATTCGTTGCTGAAACGAATTTTTGGCGGTGATGATCTGAAATCTGTGGTGATTGATCTGACTGAAACTGAGGGTATTGATAGTACCGCTTTGGGTTTACTGGCAAAGATTGCGGTCAATGCTAAAGAGGCGATGTCCCGTAAGCCTATGATCGTATCAACCCGGGATGATATTACCCGGGTGCTGGATAGCATGGGATTTGATCACTATTTTAATCTGCGTTATCAGCCTATCGCTCTGGATTATTCTCTGGAGGAAGCTCCGGTGTTGGATGATGAATGTGCTGACAGTATTCGCCAGAAAGTGATTGATGCGCACCGTATCTTGATGGGGTTGAACCCGCGTAATAAAGAAGAATTTGAGCCGGTCGTTTTTGCGTTGGAAAACTGCAAAGTAACGCCGGACTTTAAGAGTTTTCACTAAGTCGGCTGGGTTTATTACTGGCGATAGTTTGCCCTGAACCGGCTTATGCAAAGGCTGGTTCAGGGTTTTTGTTTTTTTGTCTGAAACTTAAAACAGTGGTGCCAGTAAAGTTTCCAGCTTGGCCTGATCCGCAGCGAACTGGCGGATACCCTCTGAAAGTTTCTCTGTTGCCATGGTGTCCTGGTTCATCTGCCACCGGAACACGGCTTCGCTCAGAGGCTTCGGTCGTGGCGTCTGAGATCCATCTGTCTGAAGATTACGTTCCAGAGGTGCATCATCGGCAGCCAGCTGCTCCAGTAATGCCGGACTGATGGTCAGGCGATCACAACCTGCCAGTTGTTCGATCTCGCTGGTATTGCGAAAGCTCGCGCCCATCACAATAGTGTCGTATGCGTGCTGTTTGTAGTAACTGTAGATGCGCTGGACTGACATCACGCCAGGGTCTTTGTCACCGGTGAAATCTTGATCGGGATAGGCTGCTTTATGCCAGTCCAGAATACGGCCGACAAAAGGAGAGATCAGGGTAGCTCCGGCCTCGGCACAGGCGATAGCCTGGGTTTGAGAGAAAATAAGCGTCAGATTACAGGTGATACCCTCCTGCTCCAAAATCTCTGCGGCTTTGATACCTTCCCAGGTCGCAGCTATTTTAATCAGTACCCGCTCACGTCCTACGCCTTGCTCCTGATAAAGCGCTATCAGGCGCCGTGCTTTCTCAACGGTCGCCCGGATATCAAACGAGAGGCGAGCACTAACTTCGGTTGATATATATCCGGGAATGATGCCGCTGATCTGAGCACCAATAGCAACCGCGATTCGGTCAACGGTGTAATCTTTTTGCTGTTCAGGGTCAGGGGTTTCCTGCTGGGCTCGCTCTACCGCCTGTTTAATCAGATTCTGATATCCGGGTTTATCGGCTACTTTAAGCACCAGTGACGGGTTGGTGGTTGCGTCCTGTGGTTTTAGCTGTTCGATGGCATCAATATCGCCGGTGTCGGCTACGACAACCGTCATTTGACGCAGTTGTTCCAGTTTACTGGCCATGGTGATTTTACCTGCGGTTCGTTAAGTTCTTTATTTTTAAAGAGAATTCAACAGAACCGCAATAGCACTAAGGTGGTGCAGGTCGTATTTTCTGAAGTGCATCACGATCTATGGCACGTTTTTACTCGCTGAAGGCGGCATCCTGTATCGCCTGTTCAGAAACCAGCGCCATCGCCTGTTCCAGAACCTCTGGGCCTGCACCCTCTTTATAAGCATTTTCACTGATATGGCGGCGGAACTTACGCCCCCCCGGACAGCCCTGGAAAATACCCAGTAGGTGACGGGTGATATGGCCCAGATAGGTGCCCTTTGAGCGCTGCTGTTCAATATAAGGCAGCATTTTGGCCAGTGCATCATGACGGCTGATAATCGGCGTATCCAAACCAAAGATGTTACGGTCTACTTCCGCTAAAAGATAAGGGTTCTGGTAGGCTTCACGACCCACCATAACGCCATCGACCTGCTCCAGGTGCGTTGCCATCTGATCAAAGGTTGTGATACCGCCATTGATCATGATCTCAAGCTCCGGATACGCCTGCTTCATGCGATAAACCAGGTCATAATCCAGAGGCGGTACGTCGCGGTTTTGCTTGGGGCTTAAGCCCTCAAGCCAGGCTTTACGGGCGTGCAGCGTAAAACTTTTGCAACCGGTGGCAGCGACTGTTTCGATAAACTGAGGCAGTGTTTCTTCCGGGTTCTGTTCATCAATACCGATACGACACTTAACGGTGACCTCTACATCGCTGGCTGACTGCATCGCAGAAATGCACTCGGCAACAAGCCCTGCATGCCCCATCAAACAGGCCCCGATCATATTATTCTGCACCCGGTCACTGGGACAACCTACGTTCAGATTGATCTCGTCGTAACCAAACGCTGCTCCTTTGGCACTGCATTTCGCCAGATCATCAGGGTTACTGCCACCCAGCTGAAGCGCCACCGGGTGCTCCTCCTGGTTATACGCCAGAAAACGATCTGGGTCCTTACCGAACAGAATCGCACCTGTGGTTACCATCTCGGTGTACAGCAGCGCCTCTTTGGACAGCAAACGAGCAAAGTATCTGTAGTGTTGGTCAGTCCAATCCAACATGGGGGCGACAGAAAAACGGCGATGGCGGCTAATTGGGCTTTTTTCAGTATTCATGCAGGTTTCAGCGGGTTCTATTCAGTTGAGTTTTCACTGTGGGTACTCTGAAATACCCCAGAATATCGAAATGAGTGCACCATTATTGTACCAAGTACACAGCTGAGAATGATTCTCTCAAGGACTGGTGTGCTGATGGCGATTTTTCAAAAACGTGGTACACGATGGCGTGCCATTGTACGCAAAAAAGGGCACCCAACACAGAGCAAAAGTTTCACGATAAAATTAAGCACATGGTCAGAAAAATGGTTGTTGGGGGAGATAGTCTGGGGTTTTCTTGTGAACAATCGAATGCGATCAGAAGTTATCCTGCTGAGCAATTTTCAAAAAATGCAAATTGCTCGGTTTTATCTTTTACGCTTGGCTTTTAGCGGTTTGTCCTGCCATTTCTGAGCCAGCGCTTCAAATTCACACCACGTAGTAGGCCGCTGATTCTGACGTCTGACATTTTCAATGTAGGGCTGGCAGAATTCGTACATATGCACCAAAGTTGAGTAACTAGAATCTTTAAGGATTGCTTCATCATAGATGCCCCGCTTAACACCAACGGCAACATACTCGTAGTAGTTCAAGACGTAATTGATCGACGCAGCTTGATCTCTTTTGGTCTGGTCGTTGGACAGGTCGTAGGCGAATTGTGCAAGTTCAACCGTAGAATCTTTGTGTAACTGGCTAATGGTTTTTATGCCGTCACGAAGTTTTTTGTCATTTTTGGAGTTGAAAATGACATCAGCAGAGTTTTTGCGGCGGGTCATCTGTCGGGCAGAAAATACTGCCCAGGCTGCGAAAAAAGCAGTCAGGACAATCGCTGTAGTCTGAACCCAAAAGCCTATGCTCTCTCCCAAAAACAAAGAGGCCTGCTGTGTGGCCTCTTCTGCTATGGGTTTAATAAAGCCTTCAGCGTCCTTTGTGGAAGGCATCTTCGTCACTAGAAGCCCTCGTAATCATCACTTCTGTACGGCATGGTCTCACCCCTTAGGTAAGTTAGTTGGCGGGCTACAAGCAAAGCTTGTAGTCAACAACCCCAGTTTAACCGGAGTTAACCCTGTCTCTCAAATTATTTGTTACGGTAATCTTGTGTATTGTTCTCAATCTGCAACGAAAACCGTGGCGATTTTTTGTGAGATTGCCAGATGCAACGCACACTCAAGATTTATCTAATGCGATCAGGGATGAATAAATGACAAATATCAAAAGCAGCAATACCAATGCTTGCTTAGCTGTAGTGGAAAATCATGATTCTACCCTTACAATCATTCTTTAAATAAATATCTAAAAGGATGCGATTATGGATGGATACGTGTTTTTAACTATTTCAGGTTTTTTTGTAGGCCTTCTTCTAGGGCTTTTCTTAGCAAATAAAAAACGGAAAGCCATAATCTCTGAAGCTGAACGCAAAGGGGAAGAAATTGTAACGGAGGCTGAGTCTCGATCAAGTGTACTGATTAATTCAGCACGACTTGAAGCCGAAACCTTGGTCACTTCCTCGAAACAAGAGGCTCAATCAAGATTAGCCGCTTCAAAACGAGAAGCTAGGGAGCTAATAGACAATGCCAATTCAGCTGTTTTAAGCTGCGAGCGCAGGCAAGAAAAGCTCAATGCGGCTAATTTGGAGCTTAGATCCCGCCTCCAAAAATCAAGAGAATTTCTGGAAGACATTACAGACCGGTGTTCCCGTATTGCCGCTGACGTTGAGATCCTGAATGAAGATGATTTATCGACCAGTAAATCTTATCAGGAAGACCGTAAGGCAGTACAAAAACGCCTTAAAGAATTAGCGGTTAATGCTATTGATGGTGTTAAGGGTAGTAATTCGGATGTCAATATTGGCAACTTTGTTGCTATTTCTGCCAAGTCTGATATGGCAGGAGCTTTACTGCTTACTACCGTTGATATGCTTTGCTCAAAAGTGACCGCTAATAATGGGCATCAGGCTATGGAAAAGCTCACGGAGTCTATTGTTGCTGCTGAAGCCTTGGTCAAGTGCCTGGATAGCCGTAGTGTGGTGAATCAGGAATTCCGTGATTTGCTGGTTAAAAGGCTGGAAGTTGAGATCAATTATAAGAAAGCTCGTCAGCTGGCCAAAGAGCAGCAGGCTGAATTGAGAGCGCAGGAACGGGAAGAGAAAAAAGCACGTCAGGAAGCGGAAAAAGCTCAGAAAGCGGCAGAGAAAGAAGGGCAAATTAAGCAGGACGCTATTACAGAGCTTGAGCGGAGAATGGCTGAAGAAGGTGAGGCTGAACGAGCAGCACATCAGGAGGTGCTGGATAAGCTGAAAGCTGAACTTGAGGAAGCTCATCAGCGGTTAGAGCGGGCCAGAAGCCGAGCGCAGGATACCAAGCAAGGCCACGTTTATGTGATTTCCAACATCGGTAGCTTTGGTGAGGATGTGCTCAAGATCGGTATGACACGCCGTTTGGAACCAATGGATCGTGTTAAAGAGCTGGGGGATGCCAGTGTGCCGTTTACCTTTGATGTTCACGCCTTGATTGAATCTGATGATGCACCAGCCTTGGAAACCATGCTGCATCAGGTCTTTGACGACCGCAGGGTAAACCGGGTTAATCGTCGGAAAGAGTATTTTAAAGTGCAACTTGATGAGATCGAGCAGCAGCTTGAGAAGCTGGGTGTAGAGGCGTTGATCAATAAAGTTGCCAGTGCTGACGAATACTACCAATCGATAAAGCTAGGAAAGACCTCAGAGCCAGGTGAGGTGGTCCCTGCATAATTGCATGTTTAACCGATATGCAGATCTGCGTATCATTTTTTATGACTATTGAAAGGGATGTTGATATGATTTTTAAAAAAATTAATGAAGTTGATGGCTATTTAACAGATGGTGTTGGAAATAAATTTCAAGCTGTTGTTCAATATACCGAACCTAACCCTATCAGTGGCTCGGAAATTAATATATTTTTTACTTCGGATTTTGTTCCTAAAAAATGGCTTCCTACTCCGATTGGTTTTTTATCGAGTAATAGTGATATTTATTTGGAGAATATTTTTTTTAGGCGAATTCCTTGTGGGATGCCTTTAGGTAGGAAATATGGGGCCTTTGAGGCGGATGTCAGAATGGTTGATAAAATAACCAAGACTGAAACTTATGGTTCTTCACCTTCGCTCTCAATGTTTTTTTCTAGAAATAATCTTCTATACTCAATATACAATACATATTTTCCGCATTTAGGTGATTTTCAAAATCTGAAGAGAATTTTAATTAAAGATATTGATATTTCTGGTCGTAACTTTTCACTGTCTATTGAGTGCATAGGTATTCCTGAATCTTGCGGAAAGATTTCTTACTATAGTTACTACACTTTTGATTGCAACTCCCCTTACATTAATGATGATTGGCTGATCAGCCATCGAGAAGAAGTAGATGGCATTAAAATTATTATGAGTTTATTTGCTCGCCAGATGACTAAGTTTAATGGTTATCGTTATACCTCTGATGAAAAGCATGTAACTCAAATTAAAGACCCTACTGGCATAAAGGATGCTGAATTTCCTCACAATGAGAATAATTCTGAACAATTTGAATACCTTGTGAATTCGTCAGCTATTTTTGAAGAAAAGTTTCCTCAGGCAGTTAGCGGATATTTAGATCTTGATAAAGAAATAAGATATAGCATAAAAAAACTAATCGCCGCTATAAATCCTCATGTAAGAATGAGCGATGCTCAACACTTTTTCTTTATGTTTTCTGTGTTAGAAGATTTTGCAGTTGGCTGGTTTAGAAGTACTGTGGAACACACTTTTGCTGAGTCTGAAAATTCTGCGTTCTATACAAAGCTTCAAGGTGTTTTTTCTGACTTGTCGGGATTCGAAAAGAGGGAGAGGCAAAGAATTAAGGGTTTCATGAGTGGCGTTAGAAAAAATTCAAAATCCTCAAAAAAGAAAGTGGAAGACTTTCTGAAAGACCACGCATTAACAGTCCACGACTTACTCCCATTGCTAGATGAGGATATTGGTCTTTATACATTGCGAGATAAGATCGGCCATGGGGTTTCCGATGAGATAGACGGCCAACTTATGGCTACCGCAGTATCTCATGCTAGGGTATTACTTGAACGGGTCTGTTTGAAATTCTTAAATGTACCTATTGAGGGCACTTCGGTAGATCCAAGACTGTTGCAGCGTGATATGTTTTTCGATCCACTTTACTTGCAGACGTTAAAGCAAGACGAATAACCATGCTCTGTCGTTATGTAGACCTGCATAACGGGTATACAGAACTGTACAAAGTACAGACCTGCCGGAAGGCGGTTTTTTTCAGCGTCTTTAGAGTAAAACGATTACTGTGCTTTTACTGCATCCTCATCACTCAACGCTTTTATACAGTGTACTGGGTCATTACGCAGGGCGCGCAGCAGAGACTTAGCTGGGCCGGTGGCCTTGCGGATCTCTTTGACCTGAAGGGCATCAACAGTGAACTCACGGGACGGTGCAGGTGCACCGCGCTGGCTCTCATCCATCTACTGAACGCTTTCCATCAGGTCGTCAAAAAAAGTGCTCATGGTTATCTCCACTGTTCAATCAGTTGTTTCAGCGCTTTGCGCTCATCGGAACTCAGATTATCTTTTTCATTTTTTGGGTAGATCAGTAAAAGCGCAATGTGAGACTTGGATACAAAGTGATAATAAATCACCCGGGAACCGCCACGTTTGCCTCGGCCTCTGGATGCCACACGCACTTTACGCAGACCGCCAGTGACTGCAAATCTATTTATGCGGGCTAGACAATAAAGCGGTTATGACTTGATTAAGGTTGCTTACTATATTAGATTGCACCAAATGTTATGTTGTAACATATCTTAATGAGGTGTTTTGTGATCAAAAAATCAGTACAGAAAAGTTTACTCGCTCTTGCAGTTGGCTTGGCCAGTGGTTCAGCTATAGCCGCAGATCAGGCAAATAGAGATGTTGATGTTTCCATTATTCTTGAAGGGCTCTTCTATAACGAGCTCAGCTCTGGCACATCTTCCCCTGAAGGGTTTGGGGAGAGTGGACATGATCATGGCCATGACCATGGTCACGGGGATGATGGCCATCAGCATGGTTTTGAGGAAGGCTTTGGCATTGGTCATTCTGAGCTGGCAATTGATGCTGGCCTGGGTGCTCTACTGGATGGTCGTCTGTTGCTGGGTTTTGATGATAGTGATGTCGCTGTTGAGGAAGCCTGGGTGAAGACCCGCTCTCTTCCCGCTGGCTTTCAGTTGAAGTTTGGTAAGTTTCTGTCTGATATCGGCTATGTAAACAGCCGCCATACCCATAGCTGGGACTTTGCTGATCGCCCTCTGGTCAATCAGTATCTGTTTGGTGACCATGGCTTGCAGGATGTTGGTTTGCAGGGCACATGGCAGCTACCTACCGAAAATTATGCACTCTTGGGTGTTGAGTTACTGCAGGGGCAGGGAAATACATTTGATGTTTATGCAGAACAGGAAGATGTTCTGGAAGAACAGGACAGTGGCCCACGCGTTGTTACAGCCTTTATGAAATACGGCCCGGATCTGGGTGCTGATCATGCGGTGCAACTCGGCTTATCCGGTGGTTATGCCAATCAGTATGTTGGGGGATATGACAAACATTTCCATGGCACAGAGCCTCATACGACCGCCCAGATTGGCAGCAGCTGGTTTGCCGGCGTCGATGGCGTTTATAAATACTCCTCCGGTAAGGCTTATGGTGAAGGTGATCTGCGTTTAACGTCTGAATACTTCTATGTTGCGCGGGATCTTGCTCAGTACAGTGGTGACTACCATGAAGAGGATGGCGATTATCATCTTGAAGGCGCAATAAAAGGCGACTCCTATACGGAAGAACAGGATGGCTTTTATGTTGAAGGTGTCTATGGCGTATTACCGCGCTGGCAGGTAGGTCTTCGGGCTGAAGCCTTGGGCCTGATTAATGAGAAGTGGGGCGGTGGTCATGATACCGAACTGGATTCTCTGGATACCTCTTACAAGTATTCCGGACAGATTACCTGGCGCCCGGTTGAGCCTGTTTTCCTGAGAACTCAGTTTAACCATAAAGACTTTGCCGGTGATGATGGCAGCAGTAATGAGGTGGTTCTACAGTTTAATGTTGCCTTGGGCGCCCATGGTGCGCATAACTTTTAAGCTTTCGTCAGCGTTGTCTCAACGCTGATCTGAGCCCGGCCTGAGTCGGGCTTTTTGGCAGAAAGGAAGCATCTACGCCTAGGTCTTCTGGACTATAGGTTTCCTTTTCTGCCGGTTTCTTTCATTGGTATTTCTCCTTCACTCGTGTTTTATCAGGCTGATATTATGTTGCGTCTGTTTCTGTTTTTTATCGCGCTTTTACCCATTCTCAACGCCAGTGCCGATGAGTCTGTCCGTGTTGTGACAACCACAAATAGTTTAGGTATGTTGGTGAATGAGATCGCTCAGCCGCTTGTTGAGCAGCGCCAACTTGAACTGAAAGTACTGGCATCCCCCGGTCGGGATGTACACTACCTGGATGCCCGGCCCAGCTTTATGGCCGCTGTGCGAAGAGCTGATCTGCTCATTGATACAGGTGCCGGACTGGAAGAGGGGTGGTTGCCTGCGATAACGGCAAATGCCGCCAACCCGGACATTAATAGCGGTCAGCCGGGGCGTTTAAGCCTTGCTACTTCTCTGCAACTTCGCCCTTCCATTACCACAACGGGCCCCCATGCCGGTCATGTGCACCGTCATGGCAATCCCCATTTTAATATTGATCCACTCCGTATGGCGAAAGCGGCAAGGCTTGTTGCCCGCCGTCTTGGGCACTTTTTTCCAGATCAGAAAGCGCTATTGATTAAGCGCTCCTATCACTTGGAACAAGAGTTAAAGCAAACAGCTGAATACCTGTCTGAACAGCTGGTTCCGGGTCAGCGTTTTATCGCCTATCACGAAGATGTTGATTACCTGGAAGCCTGGCTGCCGGTGCAGAATATTGGCTATCTGGAGCCTTTGCCGGGTTTGCCACCAACTTCTAAACATCTGCGTGAACTGGTTGAGAAACACCAGCAACAGGAGTCGGCCCGTGTGTTGTATGCCCGCTTTAATCCGGATCAGGGCGCGCGTTTTCTGAACGAGCGTTTAGGCTGGCCAACGTATGCTGTCCCCCTTGAGCCGGAAACCCCGGACTGGAATGGCTATAAAGAGCTACTGCAGGCTTGGGCGAATGCTTTTGAACAGAAATCGTGACACCGGGTCTGGTCTGGTTTCTCTTCACCTGGCTTGCATCGGCTACCCCTCGGCACCGGATACACATATTGGCCCGTTGAATCTAAGGGTGTTACCCGGAGACAAAATCGCGCTAACCGGGGGTAATGGTGCCGGAAAGTCGTTGTTACTGAAAACTCTGTCAGGACAAGTTTCGTTGATAAGCGGCTCCCTTGACCGGGCAACATCCCGTTATCTTTTTTTAGCGCAGGAGCACCCGCGGCCTCCGCTCTGGCCATTGAATGGCTGGGACTGGATGAATATTTTTGTTGAGGGTAAAGCGTCAGAGTGCCGCTTATCAGCAGGCTTGTTGGATAAACGTCTGGATACGTTAAGCGGAGGGCAGTGGCAGCGAGTGCGTCTTGCGGCGGCACTGGCAAGTAAGCCGGATCTGCTGCTGCTGGATGAGCCCACCAATCATCTGGATGAAGCCGGAAAGCGGGATCTGGTGGACGGGTTATCGCAGCTGCCGGAAACCTGTGCCCTGCTGATCACCACCCATGATGATGAGCTTGCCGAGCGTTTATCGTTAACGGCTTGCCCCATGCAACGACTGATGGAGCCAACCAACCATGTTGGATAGTTTTTGGCTTTGGCCTTTTTTATCCGGTTTGGGAGCTGCTGTTTTGCTGGGCTTGGCCGGTGCGTCTCTTTTTATACGTTCAGCATCGGTACAGGGGCTGGCCATTGCACAAGGTGCGGCGGCAGGTGGTATTTTGGCAACAGCCTTGGCTTTGCCAATACTCCCGGTGGCTTTTTTATTGGCAGGGGGGATTTACTGGTGGATTCAGTATGCTGCCCGTCTGAAGTCCGAGCGGATTTTGTTAATTTTTCTGCTGGGTGGGGCGCTGATCAATGCTTTGTTAGCTAACACAGCGCACCTGCATACCTCAGCGGATCGTTGGTTGGCCGGTGATATCTATTATGTCGGTCAGGGTGATGCATTCTGGCTGCTGATACTGAGTGGTTTGACTCTGGTACTGGCTCCGTTGTTACGCAATGTCTGGCAGAAAAGTCAGCTGGCACCGGATTGTTATGGGTCGCCATTAACGGTGCTGCAGCGTTTGCCGGAAGCTTTATGGCTACTCTGTGTTGTGGTCTTAAGCAGTTATCTGTTAGGGCTTCCGGCATCACTTTTTTTATTACTATTTCCTGCATGGCTGTCAGCTTACTGGAGTCGGGGGTTATCCCCTTTTCTCTGGTGGAGTATTTTCCTGAGTGTACTGCTATTTTTGTTGGCATGGTTTACGGCGCTTTGGTTTGACCAGCCTTTTGCACCAGTCCTGATTCTTGGGGGCTGTGTCTGTTTTCTATCGGTTTATGCCACTTATCGATTAACGATGCTTGTGCGGGTTTACTTCCGGTAAGTGCGCAGCGCCTCATTTCTTGTGTAACGGTCTACACACCTGAGTAAACTTTCTAATTGATGCCTGAATTGTAAATGGCCTTTACGCCAAATATCAACAAATGATAGTAATTCCTATTTACAAGGGTGTGTGTTTCTCAATATCATAGCGCTATTGAGTTGTCACTTTAGTACAAACACGGATCTGTCTATGTCTCTTTACCGCTATCTGCTCAAGTCTGTCGTTGCCCCTGTTTTT
The DNA here is from genome assembly GCF_048265165.1 of Oceanospirillum sp. Classification (GTDB taxonomy): domain Bacteria; phylum Pseudomonadota; class Gammaproteobacteria; order Pseudomonadales; family Halomonadaceae; genus Oceanospirillum. Next base: position 64,163 of record NZ_JBLXCD010000008.1, read on the forward strand.
ATGGCAACGACAGTTTTTATATCGCTACTGTTCGGTTTGCCAAAAGCTCATGCCAGTGAGACGGCCGTTGACCAAAGTATTAACGCTGTGCAGCAGGTCCATCGCTCGGGAGCTGAAAACCAGCTAAAAGTGGATGACCTGTCTGTAGAGAGTCGCGCCCTGTATCAGGAATATCAGCAAGTACTGCGTCAGGCTGAAACCACAGAGGCTTATAACCGCCAGCTGAGTCGTCTTATTGACAGTCAGCAAGAGGAACTGACCAGTATGGATCGCCAGATTCAGTCTCTGGAGGATACCGACCGCTCTCTGCTGCCGATGTTGGTGCGTATGGTGTCTACGCTGGAGCAGTTTGTGGCCCAGGATCAGCCCTTCTTGCTGGATGAGCGCCAGCAGCGGGTTGCCCGGCTTCAGACACTTCTGGATCGGGCTGATGTCAGTCTGGCGGAAAAATACCGTCTGATTTTACAGGCCTATCAGGTAGAAGCGGATTATGGCCGCAGTCTGGAGGCGTATGAAGGTGAGGTCTCCACTGAGGCCGGTCAGCGTCGGGTTACTTTTCTGCGTTTAGGCCGTGTGGCGCTTTACTACCAGTCAGCCAATGGTAAAACGGGTGGCCTCTGGCTACCAGATGCACAGCAGTGGCAGGCACTAGATGGTGATGAAAATCGTGTTCTGAAAAATGCGATTGCGATGGCCCGTCAGCAAATTGTTCCTGAGTTACTTAATCTGCCGTTACCTCTGCCATCTGCCGTGTCCGTTTCCACTGAAGGTGATGCTTGATATGCGTTTTATAAACTCCCTTTCTACCGTGCTTTTGTCATCCGTTTTAAGCCTTTCAGTCTCGGTTTTCGCTGCCGGGGAGGCGACCTCTGTTTCTGCTCAGGTATCAGGCCAATCTCAGCAGTTAAATCGTCAGCTGTTAAATGATGTTCAGAACTTTGTTGCAGAAGATCGTGCTGAGCAGCAAGCACGATTAAAGTTGTTTTTGCAGGATAAAACCCGACAGGAATCCTTGCTAAGGCAGGCAAAAGAGCGTCTGCAGCATGCGGATGATGAGCAGTTGCGGCTGAAAAACCTGTTTGATAACAATGAAGATAAACTGGTGGAGCTGGAAACGCTGTTGAAACAGCGTACAGGGCAGCTGGGTGAGGTCTTTGGTGTCGTCAAAGAACAATCTGCGGAGTTGAAAGAGCAGCTGGGAAGCTCTTTGGTGGGTGCGGAGTTTGCGGGTCGTGAGCAATCGTTGAACTTTGCCAGTGAAAAAGCGATTCCCACCATGGCGCAGCTGCAAACTCTTTGGTTTCAGTTCCAGCATGAAATGACGCATTCGGGCACCATTAGTCGATTTAATGCTGATGTTGCGGATACTGACGGTCGTATTGAAAGTCAGCCCGTACTTAGAGTAGGCACTTTTAATGCTATTAATGAAAACGGTGAGTTCCTTAGTTGGCAGCCGGAGCGTCAGCAGCTAGGTGTGCTGGCCGGGCAGCCGAAAGACAAACATCAGGACCAGGCTCAACGCTTTTTTGATGCGGTTTCAGACTCCGCAGACTCTCAGCAAAGTGAACACTTGTTGGTGGATGTCAGCTCGGGTCAGTTACTGGCGCTGATTGGTCAGAAGCCAGGGCTTATGGATCAAATCCGGCAAGGTGGTTCTGTCGGTTATATTATTCTTGCCTTGGGTGTGATGGGGCTTTTGACAGCATTTTATAAATTGGTGCGGTTGAGCGTAGTTCGTCACAAAATTGTCCGTCAGCTTAAGGCGGAGTTGCCGAAAAATGATAACCCTCTGGGGCGTGTTTTACTGGCTTGTCAGGAAAAGCTACAACAGCTGAAAGCCAATAATCAATCGGTTAATGATGAAGCGGCAACAAGTGCCCTTAACAGTACTCTTGACGAAGCGCTGTTAAAAGAGTTACCCGCACTGGAGTCCGGTCAGTCGATGCTGAAGCTACTGGCCGCAGCGGCTCCATTGTTGGGTCTTTTAGGTACGGTAACCGGCATGATAGGTACTTTTCAGAGTATCACGCTGTTCGGCACCAGTGATCCGAAGCTGATGGCGGGAGGGATCTCTCAGGCATTGATTACAACGGTATTTGGCCTGATTGTGGCGATTCCGATGCTGTTCAGTCATGGGGTGTTAAGCAGTCAGAGCCGTGCCTTGCTGATGATTCTGCAGGAGAAAAGCTTAGCTCAGCTGAACCAGTTGACGGTCTGGCTGCCGACGGCAAAGCCTGACGTTGCCGGAAAAAAAACGTCTGAAGCGACAACGGTGAGCTAAGCCATGGATGAGGTTTGGTTTTACCTGCAGCAGTTTTTTGATATTGACGCATATCAGATGACACTGGATCAGTTTCTTACAGCCGGTGGCTGGGTGATGCAGATTATTGTCCTGCTGTGTCTGGTGCTTTTTTGCCTGCTGGCCGAACGGTATTGGTTCTGCTTTAGCGGTTATTCACAGCTGTACCGGCAATTATATCAAGAGCAGAAAAGCGTATTTCAGGAGCGCCTGAAAGAGGTAAATCCTCATCAGATAAGTGTTGCCCGTATTCAGAAAGACCCTTTGCTGAAAAGCTTGCTGTGCGATCTGCGCCTGGCCCTGAATGAGCGTCTTGGCATGATTCGCAGCCTGATCGCCCTTTGCCCGCTATTGGGTCTGTTGGGCACCGTGTCGGGCATGATCCAGGTGTTTGATGTTCTGGCGGTCAGTGGTACGGGAAACCCACGGTTGATGGCTGCTGGTATTGCCAGTGCCACCTTGCCAACGTTGGCGGGTATGGCCGTTTCGGTAACAGGGCTTTTGCTGTACAGCTATCTGAAAAGCTGGAGTGATCGGCAACAGCAGCAGTTGCACAGTCATCTGCTGCAGGATCTGCAACAACTCCCTAGGCTGTCATGATGTTAAGCAGAGCTACCCTTTTATTGGTCATTGCCACTGAATTTTTCACAGGAACCGCTTTATGAGCCGTTTTCTCAGCCAGCAGCAGGATGAAGCTGCCATCGATATGACACCTATGCTGGATGTGGTGTTTATTATGCTGATCTTTTTTATCGTCTCCACTTCTTTTGTCCGTGAGGCGGGTATTGATGTGAACCGGCCCTCTGCCAAAACCAGCGAGGGTCAGACACAAAGCGCGGTCATGATCGCCCTGTCTCCGGAGGGTGAGGTTTGGCTGGACCGGAAAGCAACAGATCTGCGTATGGTTCGCCCGACTCTGGAGCGTCTGCGCAGTGAACAGCCGGGGTTAAGCGTTGTTGTTCAGGCGGACAGCAAAAGTACCACAGGAGATCTGGTGAAACTGATCGACCAGTTGCGATTGGCCGGTGTGAAGTATACGGTGGCGACCCGTGACGGCGAGTAATACTTCCTCCAAAGCGAGCGTTCGTTCAGCCTCACTGCGTACCCGTTTGAAACCCCTGCTGGTTTTGCCTGTTGGTATACTGCTGACACTGGTATTTTTTGTGCTTCTGGCTGAGATGGTGCAGATGGATCAGATGCAGACATTACCGGAAGACAATAGCGCTGAACTCAGTCTCTTTATGCTGCAGGATGAATCTGATCTGGAGGTTCGTAAAAGAGCCCGGCCAGAACCACCGGAGCCTGCGCCGGAAAAACCAGCTATGCCTTCGGTAAGTCAGCCTCTGCAAAATATGCCAGTTACAGACGTTCCGACTCCGGATCTGGATCTGCCAGATATTGCTGCAGAAAGCTCCTTTCAGCTGGATGTTGATATTAGTCAGTTCCAGCCCGGTGAGTCGGCTATGCAGATTGCAGAAAACCCTATGCCTTTGAGTCGGGTTAATCCGCGTTATCCCCGCAAGGCGTTGCGCCGGGGGGTGGAAGGTCAGGTGGTTCTGGAGTTTGTCGTTGATGCCAATGGAGATGTGGTGGAAGACTCCATCAAAATTGTCAGTGCCACACCAAAAGGTTTGTTTGAACGCACCAGTATTCGCGCCTTATCCCGCTGGCGCTTTCAGCCGAAGAAACAGGGAGGGCAGGGAGTTCCGTTCCGAGCCCGACAAACTCTGGTCTTTAAGCTGGCGCAGTAATAGAGCACAGGCCGATACAGTTTGGCTTGGCTTGATGGGTATCGATACGTAATTCAAAGGATAACGAGGGCAGCATGATGAACTTTCACAATGGACTGGCCGCTTGCCAATGTGGTGCAGGCAGAAGCACACAGAATAAAAAACATTGGTTGCAGCAGTACCGGTCTGGCCTGATGTTTCTGCTGATGCTCACCAGCAGTCTTGCCTTTACCGGTGTCCAGGCAGCCAACCTGTCTCCTGCTGAATTTAAGCAGATTCAGGAGATTCAGGCTCTGCAGACTGAGGCCCGTTGGCTTGAAGTGAAAACCCTGATCGGGCAGCAGTTGACGGAAGAACCCAGTGAGCTGATGCAGGCGATGCTTTGGCGTGCCCTTGCCCAGGCGGAACTGCAGGATGCTAACTATGAGAAAGCCCTTACCGCTATCCGCAACGCCTGGCAACTGAAGCAGCTGCCTGAGGCGGATCAGCTTAATCTGCAGGGGTTGTTGGCCCAGTTGATGATTCAGCAGGATGAGTTGGATCAGGGGATTATTTTGTTTGAGGATTGGCTGGAAAAAACACCGGAAGAGCAACGACAGCCCCGCCACTTTCTGACGTTAGCCCAGGCCTACAGTCAACAGGAAAGCTGGAGCAAAGCACTGCCTAACGCCAAAGAAGCGGTGGCTCGCCATGAGTCTGCACCGATTCCCTGGCTCTCTTTACTGGTTGGTTTACACGCCCGTCTGGAGCAATGGCCTGATGCGGCTAATGTACAGAAGCGTATTCTGATTCAGGAGCCCCGGCAGATGCGTCACTGGCGACAGCTGGCGATGCTGCAGTATCGCCAACCCGCTCGTCATGGCGCAGACCCGGATAGCATTAATCAGGAGGCCGTGGCCAGTCTGCGAATCGCCTGGGAGCAGGGGTTATTTGATCGTGCCAATGATTACCAGCTGCTGAGTCAATGGTTGAATGCCAGTGGGCAACCTTTAAAAGCGGCACAGGTATTGACGGATGGTCTGGAAAAAGAAGCCTTTGCGGTCAGAGGCGCCGACCAAGAACGGGTCGCTACTGAGCAACTGTCCAGTCTCTGGTTAAGGGCTAAAGAATGGGACAAGGCTGAACATACTCTGCAGCGGATCGTTGCTTTATATGAGCAGGAACCCGATATGGCTGAACGTTTGGCTGGGCTTTATAAACAGATCGCCCGGTTACAGATGCAGCAGAAAAAATGGCAGGCAGCTGGTAATACCCTGAGCACTCTGCTGGCAGAGTACCCGGCAGATCCCGCCGAAGTCTTGTTACTGCAAGGCATTGTCCTGCTACAGCAGCAGCAGGTGGAAGCGGCGGAAGGTAAATTTCATCTGGCGGAGCAAAACGTTGATTCCACATCCGATGAGTATGTTGGCAAGAATGCTCGTCAATGGCTGAGGTATATCGAGCAGATTCGGAGTTAAGTGCGAAATTAGGAAACCACCAGATTGTATGGTGATACCTGTAAGGTGCCCTGCTGCTGTCTTGCCTGCCAGAGGTCGTAGGCGCTCTGCAGTCTTAGCCAGTGGTCTGCGGAGGGTTTGCCGAATACCAGTTCCAGTCGTAATGCCATCTCAGGGGTGATCGCCCCTTTGCCATTCAGCACTTTCGACAGTGTTTTCCGGCTGACATCCAGATGCTCGGCAACATCCGTGATCGTCAGCTCCAGCGTTTCAATCACCAACTCCTTGAGTATTTCACCGGGGTGGGCGGGGTTGTGCATGCGCATCAGTGATAATCCTCGTAATTTACAATTTCGACATCGCGGCCAATAAAGCGATAAGTAATACGCCAATTGCCGCTGACGCGCACCGACCAGATATCATCCCTGTTACCTTTCAGTTTGTGCATAAAGAGACCCGGAAGATCCATATCATCGGGGCTGGCAGCCTGATCAAGGTTGGTTAGATTCACTTAATAGAAATAGAAAATAGCGTCCCTTGCTACCCTGAGACAGAAAAAAATTAATACTCTCGGGCTACCACGCGGAGCGTGGGAGCCAGTCTGTTGTTTCTCAGCCAGAGGGCGTGGGAGCCAGTCTGCTTCCCGAAGGATGAACACCTTCACTCTGCCGGAAACACCACCACTTCATCCTCTTCCTGCCACGGCTCAAACTTGGTCATGGCCTCTAGAAATACGGGGTGTTCTAACCATTCCTGCAGCCATTGTTGCAACTTCGGGTAGGGAAGTGCGTAAAACGTCTGGCGGTCAACGTGGGCAAATTGGCGCACAAAGGGCATGATGCCGATGTCGGCGATGCTGATCTTGTCGCTCAGCAGGTAAGGCCGGTCGGTCAGTAAGCCTTCAAGTACCTGTAAAAACACCTCGCCGTTTTGGCGGTATTCCCGTTGGCTCATTTCAGGGTGGCGGTCGGCGTATTTATAGCGATCCAGCCAGTGTTTAAAGTCACTATCGTTCTGATCCAGAAGACCCGCCGCTAAGGAAATATCTGCATCCAGCAAACCCGAGGGGTCGTTCTGTGTCAATGCCCACTCCAGAATCTCCCGGCTTTCTTCGATTACGTTACCATCCGGCAGTTCCAGCACAGGAACCGTCCCCTTCGGACTGATCGCCAGCATAGGCGCGGGTTTACTTTTCAGGATGATCTCCCGCAACTCAACCTGCAATCCGGCAAATAATAGCCCAAGACGGGCGCGCATGGCGTATGGACATCGACGAAAGGAGTAGAGGCGGGGGAGTGTACGCATAATGTGTGTTTTCCAAAGAAGTGGACAAGTATTTTGAATTGGACAAAACCCTTTAAAATCAATGGCTTTGGCTCGATTTTATGAGTGTTTAGTGTAAACAAACCTGATGCTGACCACCAAGGGGTCTACGTATTTTTACGTAGTCGGGTGCGTAGTTTCTACAGGTGGGCTACGTACTCACCCGAATAGTGGCTGATATTTGTTTTTGTAACTATCCTTGCTGTTCAAGAAGCCTGCAGGTTCTGTGTTGGTTATAACTGATATCAGAACATTAGTCAGGCATTCCGAAAAACGCTGAGGATGATAAAAACAATGTTTAGCGCTCTGAAAAAACTTCCCTTTGGTAAGAAGGCTCTGGCAGCAGCAACCTGCCTGAGTATTCTTGCAGCTCCTGCGATGGCAGACGATAAAGTTTACCGCCTTAAAATGGCGGAAGGCTGGCCGACTAACTTCCCGATCTTTGGTGACTCACCGCGTAATATGGCGAAGATGGCTGAAGAGATGTCCGGTGGTCGCCTGAAGATCACAATCGATTCCGCCAATAAGCACAAAGCGCCTCTGGCGATCTTTGATATGGTGAAAGGCGGCCAGTACGATATGGGCCATACTGCATCCTACTACTGGAAGGGTAAAGATCCGAACACCCTTTTCTTTACTACAATGCCTTTCGGTATGACAGCGCCTGAGCAGTACGCTTGGTTCTATCACGGCGGTGGTATGGAACTGATGCAGAAGGTGTATAAGCGTCACCGTATGCTCTCTTTCCCTGGTGGTAACACGGGTATCCAGATGGGTGGTTGGTTCCGTAAGGAGATCAACTCTCTGGAAGACCTGCAGGGTCTGAAAATGCGTATTCCTGGTTTCGCTGGTGAAATTCTGGCAGAGCTGGGCGCTAAACCAACGAACATTGCAACCGGTGAGCTGTATACCTCACTGGAACGTAACACCATTGATGCACTGGAGTGGGTGGGGCCTTCTCTGGATCTGCGTATGGGCTTCCATAAAATCGCACCTTACTACTACACCGGTTGGCATGAGCCTGCAACCGAACTGCAGTTCCTGATCAATGAGCGCAGTTGGAAGAAACTGCCGAAAGATCTTCAGGAAATTCTGCGTGTTGCGATGCGTACCGCATCTTATGACATGTACACTCAGTCGACCCACGCTTCCGGTGAGAACTGGGCAACGATGAAGCAGGAATACCCGAATATTCAGGTAAAACGCTTCCCGGATGAAGTGATCGAGGCGATGCGCGCTGCGAACACTAAACTGTTGAAAGAGAAAGCTGAAGCCGATCCAATGGCAAAAGAGATTATTGAATCTCAGGCTAAGTATCTGAAACAGGTTCGTGCCTGGACCAATATTGCAGATAAGCAATACCTGGACTCAATTGCCGGCGAATAACTCCGGCTGATACTGTAACTCCGACCGGAATATACCTCCCGGTCGGGGTTATGGTTTTTTCTACTGTGTGACGGTTTTATTTTTACTCCTTTCCATTATCACCTTGCCCCGATAGGAATAGCTATGTCCCCGACATCTGTGCCTCTGCTTGTGCGGCTGGAGAACGGCCTGAACTGGGTCTCCGATCGCCTGGGCACTTTTTCTGCCCTGTTATTTCTGCTACTGCTGGCGAATGTCTTTTATGACGTGCTGGCCCGTTATCTCTGGAATGATGTATCCATTGCCCTTCAGGAGCTGGAGTGGCATCTGTTTGCGGCTATGTTTCTGTTTGGTGTGCCTTATACCCTGAGAGCTGGCGGTCATGTGCGGGTCGATCTGATCTACGAGCGTTTGTCACCTAATGCTCGTGCCTGGATCGATTTTATGGGAACACTGGTTTTCCTGTTTCCTTTCTGCCTGTTGGTGGGTTGGTTTGGTATCGATTTTGTTAAGGAAGCTTACGAACTTGGTGAGAGCAGTGGTGATCCGGGTGGTTTATCTCAGCGTTGGATTATTAAAGCTGCGATTCCGGTTTCTTTTGCGTTTATGGCGATGAGTGGTCTTGGGCTACTACTGAACTCGGTGAATACCCTGCTGGGCCACCATAAACCGATTTATCATAAAACAGATCTTTAGGAGACCGCTATGACAGGTGTTTTGATGTTTGCAGCGGCTCTTGTACTGCTGCTTATGGGTTTTCCTGTTGCCTTCACTTTTGGTGGGGTGGCGCTGCTTTTCGGTGTCTTTTCCGAGGGCATGGAGATGTTTGCCTTTATGCCGTACCGTGTGATGAGCATCATGCAGAACACGGTAATGATGGCGATTCCGTTGTTTATCTTTATGGGGCTGGTTCTACAGAAAACCCGTCTGGCAGAACAGTTGCTGGAATCCATGGGGACGTTGTTTGGCCGGGTGCGCGGCGGTATTGCGATCTCCACTATTCTGGTGGGTGCGCTGCTGGCGGCTTCCACAGGTGTGGTGGGCGCTTCTGTTGTGGCCATGGGGCTTATTTCTCTGCCGGTGATGCTTAAATATCAGTACGATAAGCGCCTTGCCTGCGGAACCATCTGTGCCTCCGGTACTTTGGGCCAGATTATACCACCGTCGATCATTCTGATTTTACTGGGTGATGTGATGGGGATTCCGGTCGGGGACCTTTTTCAGGCTGCAATCGGCCCAGGCCTTTTGCTGATCGCCGCTTATATTGTTTATATTCTGATTTATACCTGGCTGAAGCCGGAAGCAGCGCCAGCGATGCCGATGGAAGAGGGTGTTGATCGTAAGGCACTCTACCTTAAGGCGATTCGTGCCATTGTGCCGCCACTGGCTCTGATTCTGGTAGTTCTGGGCTCTATCTTTGGTGGTATAGCGACACCAACCGAGTCTGCTGCACTGGGGGGCGCCGGTGCTGTTGTACTGGCATTTTTCTATAAGCAATTCAGCTGGAAGATGGTTTTCGACAGCAGTATTGAAACCGTAAAAGTGACCGCGATGGTTTTTGCGATTCTACTGGGTGCGACCGCTTTCTCAATGGCGTTCTCCTATACCGGTGGTGAAGAGGTCGTGGAAGAGTTGCTGCTCGGTCTGCCCGGAGAAAAATGGGGCTTCCTGGTACTCTCCATGCTGGTCATTCTGGTTCTGGGTTTCTTTATCGACTTTGTGGAAATTGCCTTCATTATTGTGCCTATTCTGGTGCCGATTGCCGAGATTCTGGGTATTAATATGACCTGGTTTGCGATCCTGATTGCGATGAACCTGCAGACCTCTTTCCTGACACCGCCCTTTGGCTTCAGCCTCTTTTACCTGAAAGGGGTGGCACCGGATGGTGTGACTACAATGGACATTTACAAGGGAGTTATGCCGTTTATTGCCCTGCAGGTGCTTGTGTTGCTGGCACTGCTGGTATTCCCTGAGTATCTGGGTTTTCAGTAAGTTGGTTTTTTGAGTCACGGCCGTAGGCTGTTTCTTATATAGCGCTATCTTTTGCATGGAAGAGCCTGAAAGGGTTCTGTTCCCTTCGCATCCGCAGTGGTGCACTGTCTTCTCTTCTGCCTCAGAAGAGAAGGCAGACTTTTTCTCAGTAACTTTCCTTATTTTGCTTCCCTTTGCTACAGAAACGATATTTATTGCCTGTCTTGTCTTGCCTGTTGCTTGCTTAATCCTGACAATAGTTTCTTTTTATCACCATCATGTTGGCAGGATGCCCGCTGAAAACTGGTTGGGGTTGTTCTGCCGCTATGAGTCTGAAAACCAAAATTTTACTGTTGGCATTGGTGCCTCTGGTACTGGTGACCACCAGTATTACCCTGATCAGTGCGCAGCAGGTAAAAAGCCTGAGTGAGACTGAGATCGCCATCTTTGAGCACAACCTACTTGAATCCAAACGCACCGAACTTGAGCATTATGTCAGTCTGGCAATGAGTGGCATCTCGCCTATTCTCCGGGAGACAGACCTCAGCGATGAAGAAGCTCAGCGGCAGGTGAAAGCGGTGCTGGATGCAATCACATTTGGTTCTGATGGTTACTTTTTTGTCTATGACAGTGATGGCGTTAATCTAGTCCACCCGATTCAGCCGGAACTGGTGGGGCGTGACCTGATCAATATGCAGGATACTCAGGGCGATTATGTGATTCAGCGTCTGTTGGAGCTGTCCCGTGATGGCGGTGGTTATCACCACTATATGTGGAATAAACCTTCCAATGGCAAAGAATCAGAGAAAATCGGCTATGTTATCGAGCTGCCCCGCTGGCACTGGATGCTGGGTACTGGCTTGTATATTGATGATATCGCCGAAGAAGTGGCTAAGATTCGCCATGAGGTGAAGCTGAATATTCGCAATACCTTCTTTACTGTTTTGGCCATCACCACGGTTACGGTTGGATTGATCGTTGCGTTTGTGATTCTGTTTAATGTTCATGAGCATCGACTGGCGGATTCCCGTCTGAAGGAGCTGGTGCATAAAACCGTGCAGTTCCAGGAGTCTGAGCGTCGCCGCTTTTCCCGCGAACTGCATGATGGGATCAATCAATTACTGGTGTCTGCCAAGTTTCGACTGGAGCTGGGAGCGGACAGTGTGGGTGATAAAAACCCTAAGGCACAGTCCCATCTGGCTAAAGCGTCGGCGGTCATGAATGAAGCCATTCAGGAGATTCGTCGTATCTCCCATGACCTGCGCCCCAGTGCTCTGGATGATCTGGGTTTGATCCCTGCGATGACCATGGTTCTTGATGAGTTTCGCTTGCGAACCGGTATTGAGGTCGAGCAGAATACTCCTCCTTGCCGGATGCGCCTGCCAGAGGAGATTGAAACGACGCTATATCGTATTGTTCAGGAGGCTCTGACCAATGTTGAGCGCCACTCCCGGGCGAAGCATCTGAAAGTGTCTACCGGCTGGCACCGGGACACATTTCACTTAACGCTGGTAGACGACGGGGTCGGTTTTAATGTTCGTGAACTGGTGGGTGGCGGCGGTATTGGCCTGCGAAATATGCAGGAGCGGGTGGAGTTTCTTTACGGAGATTTTATTATTGAATCCGCACCGAGGCAGGGAACCCTTGTCCGGGCGCAATTTCCGATGCACAGCTGGCAACCCTTGCTGATGCAGGAAAAGAGTAAGAGCAGCGATGATCCGCAGCCGACGACAATAACAGGTTGAAACCTCTGCAGACCTGCCCGGAATGCTCTGTTTTGACCGAGAAAAGAATGGGATAACTCCATGACTGAGCAAGCAAACCTGCCCGACCATCCGAAATCGGCATCGATTAAATTACTCCTGGTGGATGATCATCCTTTGGTACGGGATGGGATTCGGGCCCGCTTTGAAGCGGATGACCTGATTGAGGTGGTCGGTGAGGCTCAGAATGGTCAGCAGGCACTGGATTTTGTGCAGCAACAGCGTCCCGATGTTGTGCTGATGGATGTCAGTATGCCGGTGATGAATGGTTTAGAGGCCACCCAGCATCTGCGCAATCTCTACCCATCGGTTCCAGTGCTTATTCTGAGTATGCATGACAGTCGTGAGTATATTCAGCAGCTGGTTCAGACCGGAGCATCCGGTTATGTTCTAAAGGATGTGGGTTCCGATGAACTGGTTCGGGCGATCCAGACCGTGCATCAGGGAGGCTGCTACTTTAGCGCTGGAGTTTCCCGTGTGCTTTTTCAGGGGCAGACGGATACTCGGGAGCAAAAACCAGCCCTGACGCCCCGGGAAGAAACTGTCCTACGCTATCTGGCAGAGGGTAACAGTAATAAAGAGATCGCCCGACAGCTGGATATCAGCGTACGTACCGTTGAAACTCACCGGCAGAATATTAAGCAGAAGTTGGATATCCATACGGCTGCAGGGTTAGCACGTTACGCCGTTGAAGAGGGGCTGGTAAGCTGATATCGCTCTATCCTCTATTTTCCATGCCCTATCCTCTATTTTTCATGTTAGTGATCGTTCAGATACGAAAAAGCCCTGATGATTAATCAGGGCCTTCCGTTTGTAAATTTTCTGTGTTGACGGGGTTCTGGTGACTGGACTGGTCGGTTATCGGGTTTTAAAGCGGCTGATCAGTTGATCCAGATCGCGAACTTCGCTTTGAATTTCCTGGGTTGCACCGACCACCAGCTGAGAGTCTGAGCGGGTTTGTTCGGCAATATCAGAGATGCTGACGATACGTTGGTCGATATCATCGGCCACCTGGCTTTGCTCTTCTGCAGCCGTCGCGATCAGGGTGTTCATGTTGCTGATGGTATCCACAGCTCCGGCGATATGATTCAGTGCTTCTGAAGCCTGTTCCGCCTGCCCGACACTGCTCTTAGCCAGCGTTGAGCTTTGCTGCATAGAGGTTACAGCGTTGCGGGATTCATTTTGCAGACGCTCAATAATCACTCGAATCTCTTCGGTAGATTCCTGCGTTCGCTGTGCCAGCGTTCGTACCTCATCAGCCACAACCGCGAATCCGCGACCCTGTTCACCTGCCCGGGCAGCCTCAATAGCAGCATTTAGCGCCAGCAGGTTGGTCTGTTCAGCAATGCCGGTAATGACTTCAAGCACTTTGCCAATTTCACCGGACTCTGCCTCCAGTCTATCCAGTACCGCTGAAGTACCATCCAGCTGTAGCGCCATGTCATGAATCTGATCTACGGCGGCTTGCACGACGGAGATACCGCCTCGGGCTTCATTGTCCGCCGTTCTGGCGGCTTCTGCAGCCTGAGCAGCATTTTGCGCGACCTCATGCACGGTTGCGCTCATCTCATTCATAGCAGTGGCTACCTGGTCGATATCATTGTACTGGCGAACCACGCCAGCCTCAGCATCCGCGGTAGCCTTGGTAACGCTTTCACTATGCTCTGCTGTACGGGTGACGGCATTACGGGCATTGCTGACCAGTTCAGATACCTGGTCGGCCATGGTGTTATAGGCGGTAAACATCTGGCCAACTTCATTATTGGCGTGATACACCATGAAGCGGTGGGTAAAATCACCGCTGCCAACATGAGTGAGGCGCTTCTGCAGGCGAGTGATGTTATCCATTAACAGGCGCAAACCAAAGATTCGTCCCATCACCACCAGAAATACAATAAGAAGCACACAAACAAAAGCGGTCATCAATTGGGTGCGGGTCTGCTCGCTGGAGGACTGGGTCATCATAACGACCGCTTTATTCATTTCTGTCAGGATGTTTAATGAATTCTTTTGGATCTTTTTCTGCAGAGCATCACTTGGGCTGTCAGCGTACTGCAGAAGCGTTTTGCTGTAATCAGACCAGACGCTTTCGACAACGTGCATCTGTGAAAGAATGGTTGAGTCCGTAATCGGGTTCATTCCCTGAGCTTTGTTGCCATTGATAATATCTTTATGGGATCTTTCGAAGAGCTGCATGGTTTTCTGCAGAGTGGATTTATTTTCAACCTGACTGGCTACCAGCAGAGCCTCTTTTGCCATTTTCTGGCTCAGCATTCTCTGGCGGCCAGCAATATTAATTGTTTGAGGGTCAATTGCCATGCTCAGGTAGAGAAAAATGCCGGAAGCGATGGCAAGCATAAAAATCAGTGCGTAGGAGAGCAGAAACTGCGCGTTCAGGCTTTTGGCTCCTATGGCACTCAACGTCATATCGATCAGTCTAGATAGTGAGGCGAACATGAGGTGGTTGTCCTTTTGGTGTTTTATCCCAGCTTAGTATTTTATCCCGGCGACTATTCGAAAGACGCGGTCATCTGTGGTGGGTATTTTTTTATATGTTCTGCCTGACATTCCTGCAGTCCCGAAGGCAGAGTTAATGGCAGAGGAAGGCTGTCAATCCGCGCTAGTTTAGTGAAAACCGCATGCTCTTCAACACTCTTTTTGTAGCTAAAGTTAACGTTTTTTTGCTGAGAGCATAGATGTGATTTTTCTTAGTCGTTCGGTAGAGGTATCGCACTCTAAGAGCTGCTGTTTATCAAGGTCCGGCAAGGGTAATAGGTGTGCCAAGTTCAGGCTGACGCTTTTGGCATCCTGCAGATTAAAGTGAAAATCACATTCTTTTGCCAGGGGATGGTGAGTGATCTCTTTGAGCAGATCAGCCAGATGCTGATGCTCGGGGCTGACCGGTGTGCTCTTTTCTTCCGGTAACCATTGGACTTCTGCCCGGATCAGTCCGTCACTTTCCTGAGTTGCACTCATAACCCGAAAGCGCCGGAGTCCATCAATATTAAGGGCTAAGGTGTTATCTGGCTGAGGGTACCAGTCAGAGATGAGTCCATAGGTTCCTGTGCACCCCTTCAATTGATCCAGCTGTTCTTCAGAGGCTCTAACGGTAAGGCTTTCCATCTGAAAAAGAATCCCGAGCCCCTCATAGGCAGAGAGGCAGGTTTTCACCATACGTTCATAGCGGGGTTCCAGGACATTCAGCGCCATAAAAGTTTGCGGAAAAAGCACGCGCGGCATAACAACCAGAGATATGTGCTTGGGCAGAGCGGCTTCCATTTACTTTCTTCCTGATTATAGCTTTAGCTGAGTGGCGCTGATTACTCAGAAGCCTAACCGAGTTGTAGCTGAAACTCAAAATACGCCTGGAACCCTGCAACATTCTAAGTTCTGAAATACCGTCTTAAGACTTAAACTTTGAACCTGTCTACCAGCTGCTTAAGCTCACCGGCAAGGTGACTTAATTCATCACTGGCCTGACGTGTCTGATCTGCAGAGTTTGAACTGTCAGATGACAGTCCCACGATACTAACGACACTGACGTTGATCTGTTCGGCCACCGCTGATTGCTGCTCAGCCGCACTGGCGATCTGACTGATCATATCATTGACCTGCAACATGCCTTCTACCACCTCTTCCAGAGCCGCCTGTGTTTCATCAGCGCGCTCCATGGTTGTCTGGGTGCTGGCTACACTGGTCTCCATGACGGTTACCGCTTGTTTTGCTCCGGCCTGGAGTTGTTCGATCATCTTTTCAATCTCCTGGGTGCTGTCCTGGGTGCGACTGGCAAGGGTACGGACTTCATCGGCAACGACGGCAAAGCCCCGGCCCTGTTCGCCGGCACGGGCGGCTTCAATGGCAGCGTTCAGGGCCAGTAGGTTGGTCTGTTCAGCGATACTGCCAATGACATCCAGAACTGAGGCAATATTGTTTGCCTGTGCATCCAGCTGTTTAATCACATCGGTCGCATGGCCGATTTCATCGGAAAGGGAGATGATTGTCTGGGTTGTTGCATCGATATCATCTTTGCCTGTATGCGTCTTTTTTTCTGCTCTGGAGGTGGTTTCAGCTGCGCTAATTGCGCTTTGAGCCACCTGGTGGATTGTGGCCGCCATTTCGTTAACTGCGGTTGCCACCTGGTCTGTCTCGGTTGTCTGGCGATGGATCGCTTCAGTGCTTAGGCTGGTGGCATGAGTTAGCTGGCTGGCAGCAGAAGCAACGCGCTCCGTAGAGCTATCTACCTCTCTGATCACAGACTGAACCTGATCGACAAACAGGTTAAAGGAGCGCGCCAGCTGGCTCATTTCATCATGCCCGTTGGCATTCAGGCGCAGGGTTAAATCGCCATCTCCCTGGCTGATGTTGCGCATGGCGCGATTTGTTTCATCTATCGGCGTGATAATACTATTGGCGATCAGAAAGAGTACCAGTACGGTAATGGCAAGACCGATGAAGGCGATTGTTACCTGTGAACTGGCGGTATCCCAAAATGCCGATTCAACGTCATCAATATAGACGCCTGTACCTATGACCCAGCCCCAGGGTTTAAAGCCTGCGACATAGGACACTTTTTCTACCGGATCATCAAAGCCGGGTTTAGGCCATAAATAGTCTTCGTTTCCCTTGCCTTTATCTCTGACGGTATCGACAAAACTCTGGAACAGGCGCTTACCATTGGGGTCTTCCAGTTTGGAAAGATCCTGGCCGTTCAGTTGGGGCTTAATCGGGTGCATCACCACAACTGCATGCATATCGTTGATCCAGAAGTAGTCGTTATCCCCGTAACGAAGGGATTCCAGAGTGGTCATTGCCCGCTGTTTTGCTTCTGTTTCGGTTTGCTGTCCCGCTTTGAATGCCCTGTATTCCTTTGTGACAACGCCGACAGCACTTTCTACAAGATGCTGGGTTTTGATCTGCTTCTCCTGCACCTGCATTTTATAGGTCTGGCTTAGGGAAAAACTGACTAAAGCGACAATGCTAAGTACAGCTGTGACCACAACCAGGATCATACGAGGCTTAATACCAATTGAGCGTAAAACTTGATTCATAAATGATCCACTATCGTTCTTAAATACTGACGGGATGGCAGCGCCATACTTTGCAATGAAAGAGGTGCCTTTTTCTTATTGTTGGTGCGAGTGTTTTATAAAACCCAGGCAGATATGACAACGCGCTATCGGCACTGAATATGCTCTGACAGATGCCTGTAAAACCCATGCATTGTTATGTCGAGCTTATTTGATGTGGGGGGGACAGAGTTTAAATTTGTCAGACTTTTTTGCTACTGAGCCTTAGTCGTATGTACCTTTGAAAAAAAGACATTTTCCTGCTTATTTTTGCAGGGTGCGCTGAGGCGGCTTGTATTGCATAATGTATTGATACAGCTTGCTTTTTAGGGAGAACTCAATGCAGGCACCTAAGCCTTTGGCGCTATCCCGCCTGAAAAAACGTTGCGTTAAAAAACGTCTGCCCGCTAACACTGCCCGCATTCAGCCCCTGGACCGTTTTATCGGCCAGCAACGGGCCGAGCAGGCAGTTCGTTTTGCGATTGCCGTGCCTGACAAGGGGTACAACCTATTTGCTATGGGGGATAATGGGCTGGGCAAGCGCACTATGCTGAGGCGCTTTTTGGAGAAGCATGCCAGCACTCGGAGCGCCCCGGATGATTGGTGTTATGTGAATAATTTTGAGTCGCCCCGTAAACCCTGGGCGATTCGTCTGCCTGCAGGTATGGCGGTAACTCTGAAAAAGGATATGGAAGCGCTGATCAAAGAGCTGCGCCATGCGATTCCGGCAGCCTTTGAGCAGGAAAGCTTTGTCGAAAAAGCTGAATCGATCCGGGAGGATTTCTCTGAGCAGCAGGAAACTATGCTCAAAGAGATAGCGGCTGAAGCCAGTAAACACCAGTTAAAGCTGATACTTCAGACCCCCGGCGGTTACTCCTTTATGCCGGTGGATGATGAGGGTGAGGCATACGCTGTTAAAGACTTTAATGAACTGCCGGAAGAGCGTCGACTCGTATTTAAAGATGGCATTGAGTTAATGGAGAAGGACCTGCGGGCTGCGTTGCGTGATCTGGCGCACATGGAAAAAGATATCCGTGAGAAGCAGCAGCAACTGAATGAAAATATTACCCTGACAGCGATTCAGCATTGGTTGTCGGAACTGCATGATAAGTATGCTGACCATGAGCGGGTTTTGGATTACCTGAATGCTTTGCAGAAAGATTTGGTAGAGAACGTTGAGATTTTTCTGGAAGAAGATGAGAACAGCGATGCGGTGACCCGGGCCTCACCGGATCATAAAATTCCGGCCCGTTATCAGATTAATGTAATGACCACTAATGATGCGGACTCAGGTGCTCCTCTGATGATTGAGGATATGCCAACCCATAACAATCTTGTGGGGCACCTTGAGAATGTCACCTATATGGGAACAGTGGCAACTGACTTTTCTCTGATCCGCCCGGGAGCACTGCACAGAGCTAATGGCGGCTTTCTGATTTTGGATGCGGGTAAACTGCTGCAACAACCCTACGCCTGGGATGGACTTAAGCTGGCGCTACGTACGGGTTGTCTGCGTATTGATACCCTGGAAAAGCAGCTGACCTTGTCAGGTAATGTCAGTCTTGAGCCAGAGCCGATGGCTCTTAATGTGACCATCGCTCTGCTGGGAGATGCGGAGCAGTATTATCTGTTACAACGGTATGATCCTGATTTTGGTGAGCTGTTCAAAGTATTAGCTGAATTCGAAAGCGATATGCCACGCAATGAAGAGAATGAAAGTCTTTATGCTCGCCTGATTAGCTCCATGGTCAAAGAAGACGAGCTACTGTCTCTGAATCGTGATGCTTTAATGAAAGTGATCGAAGTAGGAGCCCGACAGGCAGAACATCAAAATCGCTTGTCCCTTAATGCTGCGGATCTGAAACATCTGTTGAGGGAGGCTCATTACTGTGCGTGTGCTGATCAGAAAGATCAGATTGATGCTCAGGCTGTGGATCAGGCCCTTGAGGGCCGGGAGTATCGCTCAGGGCATATTCGCGAACGTATGTTTAATAATATTCATGACGGCACGATCCTGATCGATACCCAAGGTGAAAAAGTCGGGCAGGTTAATGGCCTGACAGTGCTGCGAGTTGGTGAAAGTGAGTTTGGCCAGCCAAGCCGTATTACAGGAACGGTGCGTTATGGTAATGGTGATGTGCTGGATATTGAGCGCAGTGTTCATCTGGGTGGTGCATTACATTCGAAAGGCGTGATGATCCTAAGTGCTTTCCTGAATGCTCAGTTTGGGGTTGATGAGCCGTTGCCCTTGTCCGCCAGTCTCGGCTTTGAGCAGTCCTACAATGGAGTTGATGGTGATAGCGCTTCTCTGGGGGAGTTAGTCTGTCTGTTGTCGGCGATGTCCTGTGTTCCGGTGAAGCAGTCGCTGGCAATCACAGGGTCGATCAATCAATTCGGCGAAGTACAACCGATTGGTGGCGTGAATGAAAAAGTTGAAGGTTTCTTTGCGACCTGTAAAGAGCGGGGGCTGACAGGAGACCAGGGGGTTATTATTCCCGTACAGAATATTGATAACCTGATGCTCAGTGATGAGGTGATTGAAGCCTGTGCCAATGATCAGTTTGCCATTTATGCGGTCGAACATGTCGAGCAGGCGATTAAGCTGATGACTGGGGTTGTGTCGGGAACCGCCAATGAAAAAGGCAATTTTGCTAAAAATACGCTGTATGGGAAAATACAGCATCGCTTGAAAGAGCTTTGCGGCAAACCCCATGGCAAACAGGGCAAAAGTAAGCGCAAAAGAACGGCGAAGAAAACCAGCTCAAAGCAGGCTGGCTGATAACGTTGAAATAAACCGATGTAATAACCGGGTCTGAGCAGAAATGACAAATCAGGTGGCCATACTGCTGGCCGTGATCGCAGTAGCTATTATTATCGCTCTTGCAGGGTATGCACTTAACTTACGCAAGCAAGTTCGTCAGCGTGAAAAAGAGCGTTTGGCAGCATTACAGGATGTGGAGCGTTTGGCTCGGGAAAAGACCATGGAAAGTATCCATGTAATCTCCCATGCTCTGCTGGAAGGACAGGTTGATGTTATGGAGGCCTGTCTGCGGATACGTACTCTGATCGACATCATTGAGTCTGACTGGCAGGAAACGGAGGCGTTGAAGGTGTTTGCTGAGATAACCGAGCGCGGTGCTCACTTTGCAACTCACCAGGCGCGAAAAGAGCTGCCCAAGCAGGAACGTATGAAGCAGGATCTGGAGCGTATCTCACTGGAAGGTGAGTACTATGATGCGGCTCTTAATGGGGCGCGTTGGCTGTTACAGCAAAAGCCATAAGCTGGACATGCGCCTGACAGAATAAAACAGTGGTCGCGGATAAACACTATGATCAATATTAACGACAAACTTAAATCCCTGCGTACCGGGGATGGCACTCGCCGTGCGCGTACCAAAGAAGCCAGCAGTATCGGCAAAACCCGTACTTTTACCGATCATTTGGTGCAGCAGGTTGAGGAGATCAGTGCGCCCACATTAAATGATGAGCTGTCCCGAATCCGAGAAGCACTGGAAGATGCATCGGAGAATCTGGAGCGTAATCCAACCATCGGTAATCTTGAAATCTACCGGGTGTTATTGAGTAACCTGATAGGCAAGGCAACGAAAGGTGCATACGAGGTAGAAGGTGTTGGCCCGGGTTGGAGCCTGACCGATAAGCACCATGTGATCCGCAAGATTGATGAGGAAGCGGAAGAGCTTTTGCTATTAGTACTGAACGAGCAGAAAGATACCCTGAAAATCGCCGCTAAACTGACACACCTGAAAGGGCTTGTGGTGGATCTGTTGTCTTAACGGCAGACCTCCATTCGGCTTGCGCATATTGCCCACTTTAGTATTTTGCAGACAAAAAAAAGCCCCCACCAAAGTTGGTGGGGGCGGAAGTATATATGCAAGAGCTAACAGAGGGTCCCTCAAAAGAGATCTTTCCTTCGAAGACTACCCTAGTCTCCAACCAGAAAGTGTTCAGAGTAAAACAATCATTTTCCTGAGAAGATGATCAAACACTGGACAAACCCGTTTGCAAATTTATTACGCGCCTTCAAACACTGGAAAATGCTGCGCGACCCTATGGGCGTAATACTAAAGACGAAGGTGGGGCTGGTCAATCTGGTTTGGTGGGTTTTAATGTAAAAAAAGGTTTACGCATTACGTTTGTTCTATAAGGCTATTTAATTACAGAATAATCGTTTGTAGAAACGTGATATTTTTAGCTCAGATTTAGCTGAATGAGACCTCTTTCTGTGTTTGGCGTGATGAAAAAGGATATAGTCAGCAGAATGTTCTGATTATTTTATAGCGCTATGAAATCTGGCTGGATGACAATGGCGTATCATCGGTAGGTATCTCTGTAATGGACTTCAGGTAACACCGGCGAATATACGGTCACCCTTATTGATTCTGAACGGTATTCTCTGTTGTAAACTGGCGTTATGATTCGGTTAGCATCAGCATCTGATGCTCACTGGAACGTTAATGAATAAAAATGACAAAAAATATAAGCGACCACAACGCAAAGGCTTTTATCAATGACTAAGCAGGTTGAGTTTTTTTACGATATTGTCAGTCCGTATAGCTATCTGGCGGCAGTTCAGCTTGAAGAGCTAGAACGGGAAACCGGTTGTGAAGTGATCTGGCAGCCATTGTTTCTGCCGGGGCTGTTCAAGCTGACGGGTAATCAGCCACCACAGGTGATGGCGGAGAAGAAAACCTATCTCTTCGACCAGGATCTGCCTCGTATGGCTCGCTATCTTCAGGTGCCTTACAACATGCCTGCCAGCTTTCCCTGTAACACTGTTTATGTGATGCGTGCTTTGATGAGCTTGCCCAATAAGCTTCGTGCTGAGAAGAGCCTGGCACTGTATGAGCTTTTTTGGGGCGAGGGTCAGGATATTATTAATGATGACACTATACTTTCTTTATTAGGGCAGGATGCTCTGGATTATGCAAAAAGCGAAGAAGGGAAGGCTGCGCTGATGGATAATACTCAGCGGGCAGCGGATAAAGGTGCTTTTGGTGCTCCTACCCTGTTTGTGAACGATGAGACTTTCTTTGGTTGTGATCGCATCCCCCAATTGAAGTACCATCTGCAGATTTCCTGAATAGTATTCTTACGGCAGCCACTAAGGGTGCTGATATATTGACACTTATATCTTCCATTCATTAATACCTATTAGGAAGCGTTATGTTTACCGGTATTGTCCAAGGCGTAGCAACACTGATTAAACTGATTGAGAAAGATGATTTTCGTACTCATATTATGACAATGCCCGGTCGCCTGACTGAGGGATTATCAATAGGGGCCAGTGTTGCGCACAATGGCTGCTGCCTAACGGTAACAGAGATCAAAGGTAACAGGGTTAGCTTTGATCTGATGCAGGAAACGTTACGTCTGACAAACCTTGGTGAACTTCAGGTCGGTGATTCAGTTAATATAGAACGGGCTGCCCGCTTTGGTGATGAGATCGGTGGGCATGCAATGTCAGGACATATCATGTGCACAACAGAGGTTGTGAATATTATGGAGTCCGATAATAACTACCGTATCTGGTTTTCGTTGCCGAAGGGCTATGAAAAGTATGTCTTTGAGAAAGGCTACCTGGGTATTGATGGCATTAGTCTGACAGTCGGTGAGATTGAGAATGGCTGTTTTTGTGTCAATCTGATACCGGAAACGTTGGAGAGAACAACCATCGGTCAGCGTAGTATCGGCAGCCGTATCAATATCGAGATCGATCCTCAGACTCAGGCAATTGTGGATACGGTTGAACGGGTTATGGCTCAGCAAAAATTTTAGCAGCACTTTTTTTGTGCAAAGCAATATAAAGTCGATGTTTTTTGCTATGTTACGGTGCTTAAAAATCAGCGATTAACTTTTTTAAGAAAATAGCTGGAGTTTCTGCTCTGTTTACTCGATTTTTGCCCCACTTTTGGCTAAGATTGCCGCAAATGCAGAATTTGACTGTATGGTAAATTGTTGAAACCTGGAAACTATGTTTTCCGGGTTTTGTTGTTTTTGGACTGGTTTAGGGCACAACCCATGCTGGAAAAATTGTTTAAGCTCAGTGAGCACAATACCAACGTAAAAACGGAAGTTGTTGCAGGTATCACCACCTACCTGACGATGGCTTACATTATCTTTGTTAACCCGTCGATTCTGAAGCTGGCCGGTATGGATTACGGTGCGGTGTTTGTCGCAACCTGTCTTGCTGCAGCCATCGGCACCCTGATTATGGGGCTGTGGGCGAATTATCCGATTGCTCTGGCTCCGGGCATGGGTCTGAACGCCTTTTTCACCTTTACTGTGGTGATGGAGATGGGCTATAGCTGGGAATCTGCTCTTGGGGCTGTATTCTTTTCTGGTTTGATCTTCACTGTTCTTAGCCTGTTTAAGATACGGGAGTGGATCATCAATAGTATCCCTCTTTCCCTGAGACTGGGTATTGCAGCGGGTATTGGTCTTTTCCTGGCTCTGATTGCACTAAAGAGTGCCGGTATTGTGGTGGATAGCCCTGCAACACTGGTGACTATGGGTAATCTGTCTGATCCAAGCGTTATTCTGGCTATTGTCGGCTTCTTTATTATTGTGTCGCTGTCTTATCGCCGGGTTTTGGGTTCCGTTATGATCGGTATTCTGGTGGTCACAGTACTTTCGATTGTCATGGGGCTTAATGAGCTGAACGGCGTTGTTTCTATGCCGCCAAGCCTTGCACCTACTTTTATGGCGATGGATCTTGCCGGTGCTCTTGAAGTCGGTATGTTGAGCATCATCTTTGCGTTCCTGTTTGTGGATCTGTTCGATACCTCAGGTACTCTGGTAGCAGTTGCTCAGCAGGGTGGTCTGCTGGACAAAGATAAGCGTCTGCCACGTTTAGGCCGTGCTCTGATGTCTGATAGTACCGCAACGATGGCCGGTGCTGCTCTGGGTACGTCGACTACGACCAGTTATATCGAAAGTACTGCCGGTATCTCTGCCGGTGGTCGCACAGGTTTAACAGCGGTTGTTGTGGCAGGCTTATTTTTACTGTCACTGTTTTTTGCTCCGTTAGCGGGTTCTGTTCCGGCCTATGCCACAGCAGGCGCACTGTTTTACGTAGCGGTGTTGATGACCGCCGGACTGGCAGAGGTGGACTGGAAAGATCTGACCGAAGCTGCACCTGTGTTTGTCGCGGCAATTGCGATGCCATTGACGTTCTCGATTGCTAACGGTATCGCCTTCGGCTTTATCACTTATGCCGGTATTAAGCTGCTGTCCGGCCGTCGTGAAGATGTCTCTCTGAGTGTTCTGATCCTGGCCGCTCTGTTCGTACTGAAGTTTGTTTTCCTTTAAGGTTAATCTTCATACGCTACTGCAGCAGTAATACTTATGCCGGCCTCAGGGTCGGCATTTGCATGTCTGAGGATTTGATTTCGTTCTGTGCTGTCTGGAAAAGCAGCGCCATTGATGCCGATAGCATCTGTTATAGAAAAAGGTTCTACCATGTCTGATCGTGATGAAAACACTCTGAATAACGCTGACTACCTGCGCTCTGTGATCCGCACTGTGCCTGACTGGCCGGAGGCCGGGGTTATGTTCCGGGACATCACTCCTCTGTTTCAGAACCGCAAAGCGTTCCGTAAACTGATTGATACTTTCGTTCATCGCTATTATGACCATGATATTGATGCTGTAGCGGGTGTTGATGCCCGTGGTTTTATTCTGGGTTCCCCCATCGCTTATGAGCTGAATACCGGTTTTATACCTGTGCGTAAAAAGGGTAAATTGCCTTTTGAAACGGTTCAGGAAAGCTATGAGCTGGAATATGGCTCCGCCACCGTTGAGTTGCATACCGACTCTTTTAAACCTGGTGATAAGGTACTGCTGATCGATGATCTGATCGCCACTGGGGGCACCATGCTAGCGGCTGCGAATCTGATTAAGCGTCTGGGTGCTGATGTGGTTGAAGCTGCAGCGATTATTGATCTGCCGGATCTGGGCGGTTCTGCAAAGCTGAGAGAGCAGGGGATTGAGGTTTATTCAATCTGCGAGTTCGAAGGCAAATAACGATTTATTTGAACCACATTCTGAGGCTTTCGCCTAAGGGTGGTATCTGAAAAGGCATCGGAGACGATGCCTTTTTTATTGCCCGAACTCGGTCTGCAGCCTAAGCGACCTGACTTATTTTCTGGCGGTAGAGAGCAATATCTTCAATAGTTAATACGGGCATCTGATGGCTGTGGGCAAACCGGATAACTTCCGGTAATCGTGCCATGGTGCCGTCTTCATTGGTCAGCTCGCAGAGTACACCAAAGGGTTTCAGCCCAGCCAGCTGCGCCATATCGACACTGGCTTCCGTATGCCCTCGACGCCCCAGAACACCGTCTTTGTTAGCTTTAAGCGGGAAGACATGACCCGGCTTTTTCAGGTCGGAAGGTTGGGCGTTATCGGCAATAGCCGCCTGAATGGTCGTCACCCGGTCCGCAGCAGAAACACCTGTGCTGACGCCGCTAGCCGCTTCAATACTGACAGTGAAGTTGGTGTGATTGGTGCTGGTATTATCCTGAACCATCATCGGTAGTTCTAACTGTTTAATACGTTCTTCCGGTAAGCAGAGACAGATAATGCCGGAACATTCGCGGATCATCAGTGCCATCTGTTCATGGGTCATCGTTTCCGCAGCGAAGATCAGATCACCTTCATTTTCGCGATGTTCATCGTCCAGTACCAGAATACCTTGTCCTTTTCGTAACGCCTCAATACCACGCTCCACGCGCTGAATAGGTGTGCCGAAAAAGGAAAGATTATGATTTTTTGATGGGTTTTGCTGATTCATGGTAATGCTCTTTTGAGTGAATAATAACCAGAATCAGGGCGGCAAGAGGCATATCTGCTTAACGTGAGGCGTTCGTATCTTCATAGGATACGCATACCTTTTGGCAGGTATAGCAAAACAGGCAGCCATAAAAAGGCCACCTGTAATTCTCTTTTATCCGGACTATAACCGTCGGCTCTGGAGTTACACCAGATCTGCTTGACCCTGCTGCTGACGGATCAGCTGCAGGCGCTCGTGGGCTTTCTGTAGAAAACAGATTTACCACCGGTGGGGAATTTCACCCCGCCCTGAGAATGCCGTGTCATATTAATCAAACAGCCATGTTCACCCAAGTGAATAAATTGATCCGAAAAAGAGATTTATTCTATTTACTGAAATCAGAGTCTGGTTTCCTTCGCCAGACTGATAAAGCGCTGGATATGAGGGTTATCTTCATCTTGCTGGCGCACCCCCAGAAAGATCTGTTTCTGAATACCCTCTTTTCCCAGCCTTATTAGTTCAATGGGCAGGTTCTCGGCGTATTCCCGCCCTAACCATGCCGGTAGCGTTGCCACACCACGATTGGCGGCCACCATCTGCAGGATGATCTCAGTGGCTTCCAGTGTTTTATGTTTTTGCGGTCGGCAGTGGGCGGGCAGCAGAAACTGTTGAAAAATATCCAGCCGTTCGATCTCCACCGGATAGGTGAACAGGGTTTCGCTGGCAAGCTGATCTGGAGCGATCCAGGGATGGTTCGCCAATGGATTGTCCTGATGCACGATTAAGACCTGCTCGTAGGGAAAAACCGGCTCAAAGACGATCCCCTCCCGCCAGATTGGATCAGGTGTCACTAAAATATCGATATCGTGGTTAAACAGTGCTGCCATGCCGCCAAACTGAAAGCGTTGCTTAACATCCAGATCTACCGATGGATAAATGTCCATAAAGGGCGACACCACCTTCAGTAGCCACTGATAGCAGGGATGACACTCCATACCAATATGCAGGCTACCCTGTTCATTCCTGGCAAAGCGACTCAGGTTTTCATCAATTCGCTCCAGCTGAGGCAGAATACGTTTAGCCTCTTTCAGCAGATATTCTCCGGCCTGAGTTAGGCGTACCTTACGGCCATCTTTTAGCCATAGAGGGCTGCCAATCTGGCCTTCCAGTTTTTTGATGGTGTGACTGAGGGCTGACTGAGTCAGGTACAGGCTTTCTGAGGCAGCGGTCAGTGAGCCTTGCTTATCAATGGCGCGCAGAATATTCAGATGAGCACGTTCAATCATTCTCTTTTCATCCCTCTTCGTCAGTATTATCTATGAAAAAAGTTAATAGTTTTATGAGAAAGTACCATTATTTTTCATAGATTGCATGATTTAGGCTACAGCCATTGATTGAATAGCGTTGAGACAAGGCGCGAAAAAAGACGCAAACTGAGATTTGAAAGGAATTAAAATGGCTTTAGTACACAATCTGGGCTTCCCTCGTATCGGCGCAAAGAGGGAACTGAAATTTGCTCAGGAAGGTTTTTGGAAAGGGGCGTCCTCGGCGGATCAGCTGCTCAGCACTGCAAAATCGATTCGTACTACTAACTGGCAGCAGCAAGCCGATCTTGATCTGGTGCCTGTGGGGGATTTTTCACTTTACGATCAGGTACTGGATATGAGTTTCACCCTGGGCAACCTGCCTGCACGGGTTCAGGGGCTGGAAGGTCGTGAGTTGGATCGTTACTTCCGCGTCGCGAGGGGGCGTTCAGCAGAGGACAGCGACTGCAACAGTGTACATGCCGGAGAGATGACCAAATGGTTCGATACCAATTACCACTATATTGTACCTGAGGTGACCGCTGATACCCGGTTCAGCCTGAACCCGGAGCGTATTCTGACTCAACTGGCTGAAGCGCAGATTCAGTTAGGGTTAGACAAAGCCAAGCCGGTGATTATTGGTCCGTTGACCTACCTTTGGCTGAGTAAAGCGAAGGATGACTCTGACCCACTGGTACTGCTGGATCAGTTACTGCCGATATACAGTGCGCTTCTGGAGCAGCTGGCGGATGCCGGTGTCCCATGGGTTCAGATCGATGAACCGATATTGGTGACTGAACTGGATGCCCGCTGGAAGCAGGCCTTTGAACATGCCTATCACACTCTGAAAGCCAACCGGCCTGAGGTGTTGGTTGCCAGCTACTTTGGGACACTTAAGGACAACCTGCAACTGGCCTGTAATCTGCCAGTGGCAGGCCTGCATATTGATGGCGTTCGCGGTCGGGAGGAAGTTACTAAAGTAGTGGACTGGCTGCCGGGTCATAAAGTGCTGTCTATTGGCGCAGTGGATGGCCGTAATATCTGGAAAACGGATCTTAAACGTGCTCTGGACTGGCTGGAGCCGATAGCCGCTAAGCTTGGAGATCGTCTGTGGTTGGCGCCCTCCTGCTCGCTGCTGCATGTTCCTGTGGATCTGGAAAGTGAAGTTTCCCAGGATGAAGATAAGCCAGCAACCCTGGATAGTGAACTGATTCGCTGGTTGGCCTTTGCTAAACAGAAACTGGCGGAAGTGCAGCTGTTGGGCCGAGCCATTAATGAAGGACGTGAAGCCGTTGCGGATCAATTAGCTGATAATCAGGCGGCGATTACCAGTCGTCGACTGTCTGAGCGGGTGCATAACCGTGAGGTTAAAGCCAATGTTGGCGGTATCACCTCGGGCTTTGGCCAGCGCCAAAGTGCTTATGCCCAGCGAGCCGCCAAACAGGCTGAACGCTTAAAGCTGCCGCTGTATCCAACCACTACGATTGGCTCTTTCCCGCAGACTGCTGAGATCCGTAAAGCTCGTCTGGCCTATAAAAAGCAGGAGCTAAGTGAGGCGGACTATCAAGCACAGATGAAAGCCGAGATTGAGCGCGCGGTTCTGGAGCAGGAGAAACTGGGGCTGGATGTGCTGGTGCACGGAGAGGCCGAGCGTAACGATATGGTGGAATACTTCGGTGAGCAGCTGGAAGGTTATGCTTTCAGCCGTTTTGGCTGGGTGCAGTCTTATGGCTCCCGTTGTGTTAAACCGCCGATTCTATTTGGTGATATCAGTCGCCCGCAGCCGATGACTGTTGCCTGGACGCAGTTTGCTCAGTCCCTGACGGACAAACCGATGAAGGGCATGCTCACAGGCCCGGTGACCATTTTGAACTGGTCCTTTGTACGGGATGATCAGCCCCGGAAAGAGAGCTGCATGCAGTTGGCTCTGGCGATTCGCCAGGAGGTTCAGGATCTGGAGGCTGCTGGGGTGAACGTGATCCAAATTGATGAAGCGGCCCTGCGTGAAGGCCTGCCCCTGCGTCGCAGCGAATGGCAGCATTATCTGGATTGGGCGGTGAACTGTTTCCGTATCAGCGCCAACGGTGTGTCCGATGAGACCCAGATCCATACCCATATGTGCTATTCGGAGTTTAACGACATTATTGAATCCATCGCCCGTATGGACGCGGATGTGATCACCATTGAAACATCGCGCTCCGATATGGAGCTGCTGGATGTGTTTGAGGCCTTTGAATACCCGAACGAGATTGGCCCCGGTGTCTATGATATTCACTCACCGAATATTCCAACGGTTGAGCAGATGGTAAGCCTGATGAGCAAAGCGGCAGAGCGTATTCCCGCAGAGCGCCTTTGGGTAAACCCGGATTGCGGCCTTAAAACCCGCCAGTGGGCGGAGGTGATTCCCGCGCTGGAGAATATGGTCGTCGCAGCACGGATACTTCGCCAGCAGGCGGCTTCCGGTAAGCCCTCTGGACAGGTTCAGAGGGAAGCGGAACCGGCATAACGCTGAGATAACTTTCGCAATCACAAGCTGAAAATACACAAAGCTCCCGTTATCTGATTCTCTGAGATAGTGGGGGTTTTGTTTGTTTTGACGATCGCTTAGCTGAGATCAAGTGGATGCCTGGAAAGAATCAGGGCGCGTTACGCTCAATAACTTCCGGGAGCCAGATCAGGTCGGTAACACCTACATCGATGCCCCGCTGATTAAGCAGAGTGGTCAGCTGCCCTCTATGGTGTGTCTGATGATTAAAAAAATGAGTCACAGCAAGCCATAACTCATATTTACGCGGAATAGGGTTCACAATACTGGTGTATCTGAGTTCGTCCTGAAGAGCCTCGTCGGTTAACTGATGGCTCCAGTCGGTTATTTTCTGATCTGTCACTTTGCGATCAGCCTGAAGTGCTTCAAAATCTGAGTGCAGTTCCTGATTCAGTCCTGAAACCTGAAAGGGTTCATTAAGGAAACGGCCCAGCCAGATTTTATCACCCAGTAACAGATGGTTGAGGGTGCCATGAATGGATTTAAAGAATGCCCCTCTGTCCTCTTTTCTCTCCTGATCTGATATTTTTGCACAGGCTGTGTAGATGCTTTCATTCATCCAATGGTTATAGGATGCAAGATCCCGGACTTGTTGGGCGTGCATAAAAAGACTCCTTTTTCGACGAATTAAACAAGCCGCTTTATGAAAGGGTTGCGATGCTCTTTACCACGAGTGTATCACTGCTATGGGAAGCTAATGCCTCAACATACGGCTAATCTGATAAAATCCCTGAAATTTTTAACCAGCGGGATAGACATATTATGGCGATTGATCTGCCGGATGATTGGTTGGCGGTACTGGGCAGCGAGTTTGAACAACCCTATATGCAGAATCTGAAAGCCTTTTTGGCGGAGGAAAAAGCACAGGGCAAGGTGATCTATCCCCGCTCATCGGATTGGTTTAGTGCTTTTAAGTACACGCCGCTGGATCAGGTCAAGGTGGTGATCCTGGGGCAGGACCCTTACCATGGGCCAAATCAGGCACATGGACTTTGTTTTTCCGTACGTCCTGGGGTTAAAACACCACCGTCTCTGGTGAATATCTATAAGGAGTTGCAAAGCGACCTGGGTATACAACCGGTCAATCACGGTTATCTGACCAGCTGGGCGAAGCAGGGCGTATTGATGATCAATGCGGTGCTGACAGTGGAGCAGGCTAATGCCGGTTCCCATCAGAAAAAAGGCTGGGAGCAGTTCACCGATAAGGTGATTCATGTGATCAATGAACAGCTCGATGGTGTGGTGTTTCTGCTGTGGGGCAGCTATGCCCAAAAGAAAGCGGCTTTTGTGGATCAGAACAAACATCTGGTACTGAAGTCGGTGCACCCGTCACCGCTGTCGGCGCACCGTGGCTTCTTTGGTAATCATCAGTTTAGTCAGGCCAATGCGTTTCTGGTCTCCCGTGGTAAACAGCCGATCAATTGGCAGCTGCCGGAGCAGCCGGAAGCCTGATCTTTTTTGGAATGAATATTCAGAAGTGATTAGAGTTGCTGTGAGCTGCAGAGAAATGCAAAAGACGCGAATCTTTCGATTCGCGCCCTTTGCTTTTGAGTGTCTTACTCACGGGAGGAAAACAAGAGGAAAGAGGATCAGATCTCCTGCTTTTCCAGTCCGTAAGGCAGGTCTATCAGGGTCAGTGGCTGATCATCTGCCGTTAGCAGAGGTTCTTCCAGTGTGTTGTCTTTCAGTACCGCTAACAGTTCGGTTTTGCCTTCAGCGTTGATAGCGCTTAACAGTACTTCACCCGCTTCGGTTTTATCCCCTTCCATCAGGCAAACCACTTGATCACCAGCCTTAGCTTCGCCATCGCCTATTAATCGCTGCAGGCGCTTTTTAACACCGCCACGGTACTGGGCGCGGGCGATAATCTCCTGACCGGTATAACAGCCTTTCTTAAAGCTGATGGCACCGGTGGCCTGATAGTTGAGCATCTGAGGGATAAACTGATCGGTGTGGCTCTGCTCCAGCAGAATCTGTACGTTTTCGATCTGGGTCAGATTCCAGGTGGTTTCACTTACCGGTGTCAGCTCGCTGTTATTGCTGCCGTTAAAGAGTGCTGTCAGAGTTTCAAAGCGGCATAGGCCGATACTGCGCTCGGTCACTCCGGGCAGATTAAAAGCATCTACGCTTTCGACCTTTGCATCAGCATGATTAAAACCAACCACGGCGATCTCATCGGATTTGTCTTCAAATGTGCAGCGATAAAGCGGCGCAAACTTGCTCAGGTTGGTTTGGGTCGTTTCCAGTGTTGAGCGTGGCAATAACAGCAGCAGACCTTCCGGGTGCCGCACCACATAAAACGTGGCGTAGGGGCGGCCTTTTGGCGAGGTCAGCAGAGAAAGGCGCAGTTCACCTTCCGGCAGATCCTCAATCTTCTGACTGGCTTGACCATGCAGCAGTTTAGCGGCCATATCGCCTTTGATCAGAAGTACCCCCATACTGGGTAGCGGGCTGAAGGTTTTGGTGGTGCCGAGCTGTTTTGCCTGTTCCTGTAAAGTGGTGTCGATCTCGGGTAGTTGCTCGTATCGGTTGATGCTCGGTGTTGATTCCATAGCGGTTCCATAGGATTGGTGGCGGTTGAGCGCGTTAATTGTTAACCCGTTTCCGGTGCAGCGTTATCTGGGTTATCGCGTCAGCCATCCGGCAGTAAATATTTTAGTATTTTAAGCTGACCTCTGAAATCCGACAGGCTTCAGCTATCATTATTGAGTGCTTACTTAATGTTGGTTTTCCAAGAGCTGATTTCAAGTCTAAATCGCTTTATCTCTCAAATGGTTGGCCGAACGGGCAAGCGCCATAGCATTGCTTAAACCTGATATGAAACCTATCAGGTCTATAACAGGCTTAAGTATTAAAATGGGTCGTTCCGGTTGGTAAAGGCTTGACCCTGAAGCTTACTTTAGGGTTTAAGCTTGCCCTGTTAGCACGGCCAATCGAACAGTGTTTCGCTTTTCTCTACTATTTTGTATGGTGTGCATTATTTTGCGCGGTGAGTTTCGGGGCCGCTCTGGGTTCAGATTTTTTATATAGGTGGTTATTGTGAGTAAAGAAATGGTTATTACCCTGGAAGGCTTATCCTGTAACGGTTGTGTGAACTCGGTAACCACAGCCTTGATGATGGTGGATGGGGTTGAGCAGGCCGATGTGACACTTTATGAAGCTCACGTTACCGGTACGATGAAGCTCGAAGATCTGATCGATGCGGTGGAAGAAGCCGGTTTTGATGCGGAAGAGAAAAAGGACTGAGACTAAAAATCTTAAGAACGAATGGTTTTTCAAATATCTGTTGTGACCTGTATTTGTGATCCGGCTTAGGCCGGATCAACCATTTCTGATGGCCGGGAATCTTACTCTCTTCCCTGATCATACATGACTTGAGTGAAGTTGAGCCGTTTGTGGGGAGTTGAGCCGTTTGTGGGGAAAGGGTTATGTCTGAAATAAATAAAACTGATCAGGAGCAAAAATATCGTTTTGCTCTGCGCGGAATGCACTGTGCCAGTTGCGTACAGCAGGTACAGAGTGCGCTGGATCAGCTGGAAGGCATTGAGAAAGCCGAGGTCAATCTGCCGGATCGTTCTGCCAGTGTCCTCGCATCGGCGGAACCGGCTCAGGTGATTGCGGCGGTTGAAGAGGCCGGTTTTGGTGCCACACTGCTGGATGATGACTACGGCGAAGATGAGCGTCAGGCAGAGGAACGGGCTCATTACTATCAGCAGTTAAAGAAAACCGCCGCCGCGCTGGCGCTGGGTATTCCGCTGATGGTGATGATGTTTTGGGATGGTATGCCGGTGTTGAGTACTGCACCTGGTCAGATCTTCTGGCAGATCACAGGGTTGCTGACGTTGGCGGTGATGGTTTATTCCGGTGGCCACTTCTACCAGGGGGCATGGTCGGCCTTTAAAAATCACTACGCCAATATGGACACCCTGATCGCTCTGGGCACGGGTACGGCTTGGCTGTTTTCTATGCTGATCTCTTTCTGGCCGGATCTGGTGCCGGAGCAGGCACGCCATGTCTACTTTGAAGCGGCGGTCTTTATTATCGGCCTGGTAAATCTGGGGCAGGCGTTGGAAAGTCGGGCCCGTGGCCAGGCTTCTCAGGCGATCCGTAAGCTATTGACTCTACAGCCGGAAACCGCCCGTCTGATCCGAAAAGAGGATGGCGAAGAGGTGGATATGCGCATCGAGTCGATCCAGGTGCGGGATATGATTCGGGTGCGTCCCGGTGAAAAGATCCCGGTGGATGGCAAGGTGATGGAGGGGGAAACCCGGATCGATGAATCCATGCTGACCGGTGAGCCGATGCCGGTGAGTAAAAAGAAAAAGGATGAGGTCACCGCAGGTACCCTGAACCAGAGCGGCACCATTCGTATCCGCACCTTGCGGGTTGGCAGCGATACCGCCCTGGCAAAGATTATTGATCAGGTACGCCAGGCACAGAATGCCAAACCATCGTTAGGCCGCTTAGCTGACAAAGTTGCAGCAGTGTTTGTGCCTTCGGTATTGATTATTGCTGTTCTGACGGCTCTGGCGTGGTTTAACTTCGGCCCGGAACCGGTTTCCGCTTATATGCTGGTCACGACGATGACGGTGTTAGTGATTGCTTGCCCCTGTGCACTGGGCTTAGCCACGCCGATGTCGATTATGGTAGGAGTGGGTAAGGCGGCGGAGCACGGTATTCTGATTCGACGTGGTGATGCTTTACAGCAGGCGGCAGAAGTCGATGTGGTGGTGCTGGATAAAACGGGGACAGTCACTCAGGGGCACCCTGAAGTGACAGATCTGGTACTGCTGGATGCGGGTAAAGCTCAGGGTTTAACCGAACATGATCTGCTTAGGTTTGCGGTCAGTCTGGAAGTCGCGTCTGAGCATCCTCTGGCCCAGGCGATTGTAAGCCGGGCGAAGCTTGAAGGTATTTCCGTCCAGGAAGCCAGCGATATTCAGCCGGTGGCAGGACAGGGTATTCAGGGTCAGTTTGTTGCCGATGATTCTGACGTAAGCCAGCGCTTACTGCTGGGTAACCGTGCTCTGATGCAGGAATTTAAGCTGGAGTTGAGCACTGCTGAAGCTCAGATGCAGTCTCTGGCGGAACAGGGTAAAACACCGGTATTACTGGGGCTGAATGGGGCGGTGATCGGGGTATTAGCGATTGCTGATCCGGTAAAAACTGACTCCAATGCCGCTATCGCCCGTCTGAAAAAGCAGGGCGTGACCGTGATGATGCTCACCGGTGACAATCGTATAACGGCTCAGGCAGTGGCGAACGAAGTGGGGATTGATCAGGTGATTGCTGAGGTCATGCCGGATCATAAGGCCGATGAGATTCGTAAGCTGCAGCAGCAAGGGCTCAAAGTAGCTATGGTCGGTGACGGTATCAATGATGCACCGGCATTGGCTCAGGCGGATGTGGGTATGGCGATCGGAACGGGAACCGATATCGCCATTGAGAGCGCAGATTTGACTCTGATGCGAGGTTCTCTGCAGGGTATCGCTGATGCCATGGAGATTTCGTCACTGACCGTAAACAATATCAAGCAGAACCTGCTAGGGGCTTTTATCTATAACAGTATTGGTATTCCGCTGGCCGCTGGGGTGTTATTCCCCTTGTATGGCTTTTTACTGAATCCGGCCTTTGCCGGCGCTGCCATGGCGATGTCATCGGTGACTGTGGTAAGTAACGCTAACCGTCTTAGGTTGAAGAAGCTGTCGGCAAAGAGATAACGGAGGAATGAGCGATGGGTTTACTGGTTAATCTGGCCGGATTTGCCTTGATCGGGCTGGTGATCTGGTGGTTTTGGCTGAAGCGGCCAAACTCGGGTCAATAGGGTTACTGAATTTTAAGCAATGATAAAAAAAGGGGAGCCGCTTGGCTCCCGTGTCCTATCCGTTATGTCAGGCTGCCTCAGTTAGAGGTTGCCTGAATAAACAGACCAGCAGAGTTCTATGCTGTTCGTTAACGCTATTTCAGGCGTTCGATACCGATCATTTTGAGAAGCTGTTTCTCATAGAAGGGCTCAGGGTTACCTGTTTTCATCTTGCGGATAAAGTATTTTTCAAAAGCTACCTTCGCCAGGTGTACCCACTTTCCTTTTTTAAACCAGCTGACGTTGCGGGGCGGGATCTGTGGAATGGCAACAAAAGCAGCACCCGTATCGCCCATATCCGCAAGGCATATAGCGTTCCAGGTAGCCTGTGCTTCGGGTTCCTCACCTTTCAGTACCGCATCCAGATTTTCAACAATGGCGGTGACCATAGACTCAATCATATAGCCGGTTTTTGGTACGCCAGTCGGTACAGGTGTCACTTCAGTTGGAGCAATGGCGATGCAGACGCCAGCGGACCAGATATTGTTATATGCCATGCTGCGTTGATAGTTATCAATTTTAACAAAGCCCCGTGGGTTACAAAGATCCGGGACATTTGCAACACAATCTACGCCTTTAAAAGCGGGTAGCATCATCGAGTGCTTAAATGGTAACTCATGTTGTTTGATTACTTCGCCGCTGTCATTGTGCTCATCGACGTACATGATACCTTCTTCAACCTTAGATACTTTGGCGTTACAGATCCATTTGATATGGTGAGCACGTAACTCAGATTCGAGCATCGACTTAGAGTCACCAACACCCCCCAGGCCCAGATGACCGATATAGGGTTCGCTGGTAACAAAGGTCATGGGCACTTTGTCGCGGATTTTACGGTTTTGCAGCTCTTTATTCAGAATAAAGGCGTATTCGTAAGCTGGGCCAAAACAGCTGGCACCGGCCATAGCACCTACGATAACAGGGCCGGGGTCTTCGCAGAGTTGTTCAAAGTTTTTGTAGGAATCCAGTGCATGGGGCAAAGAGCAAACTGATTGAGTGTGGCCACCATTAGGGCCTGAGCCTTCGACTTCATCAAAAGCGAGTTTTGGGCCGGTCATAATCAGCAGGTGATCATAGTTAACGGTTTCGCTGTTCGCCAAGGTTAGGCTGTTGTTTTCAGGACTGATGGTGTCCACCGCCTGAGGGATAAAGTTGATATTGTGTTTCTGCAGGTGAGGGGAAATTTTGAAACTGATCTCTTCGGAATCTCGCCAGCCAACGGCGACCCAAGGGTTGGATGGGACAAACTGAAAGTAGTCCCTTTCGTTGATTACGGTAATCTCATGAGATTTATCCAGTTTGTGGCGTAACTCGTACGCCGCTGCCATGCCGCCGGTTCCGGCACCTAGAATAACGATATGAGCCATCGCAGGCCTCCTTTGAGGTGAAAGGCGTTATTTATTGTTTTCTTATAAGCCTGCGATCTATCTTAGTAATTTTCTATTATATTAGCAAATTCAAAATTAGTGTTTTTTGAATTTATCCCCCCAAACTTCTTTTAAACGATGATCACGGCCACAGCTGCTACGGTAAAAAGTATACCGAATAGGATTTTTCATATAGTAATCCTGGTGATAGTCTTCTGCCGGATAGAAAGTACTTGCAGGTTTAATCTCAGTCTGAATTTTTTGATTAAAATTTTGCTGGTGCTCTGCCTTACTTATTTCAGCCAGACGGCTCTGCTCATTATCCAGTGGGTAGATACCTGAGCGGTACTGGCTACCAGCATCGCAAAACTGACGATTGACTGCGAAAGGGTCAATGTTCACCCAAAATATATCAAGCAATGTTTGGTAGCTGACAACCTCAGGGTCATAAATGATCTCTACAGCTTCAGTGTGACCCGTCACACCAGCAGAGACTTCCCGGTAAGTTGGATTCTGTTTATGGCCGTCGGTATAACCGGATGTCGTGCTAATAACCCCTTCAGTGCCATCGAAAGGGGGCTCCATACACCAAAAGCACCCTCCGGCAAAAATGGCACGGGCTTCTTTAGCCTGGCTGACAGGGCTGATCAGTAAGGTGGCAGAGATAAAAAATAGAGCGATAACTTTTCCGGATACAGAGGAAAGGTGCCGGGCCACAGATGATGACTTTTTCATAGAAAAACTCCTTAGATGATAAACAGGAATACGCAATAGCCAGGCTAATGGATTCAGGTTTTCACTGTTTGTCTGTCACTGGAGTTCCATTCCAGCGCTTTAGGGATTGCTGGAGCAGGTTCATATCCAGTGGTTTTGCCAGAAAGTCCTGCATACCGGCATCAAGGCAACTTTGCCGATCAACAGCCATGACATTGGCGGTTAACGCGACAATGGCTGTGTTTCTGTTAGGCCCACTGCCCCGTCTGATCTCATGACTACAGGTCAGCCCGTCCATCACGGGCATCTGGCAGTCCATCATGATGAGGCTGTACTTTTTCCCATGGCACATTTCAAGGGCAATCCGGCCATTCTCGGCAAGCTCGGTTTCATATCCCATTCGTCTGAGAATGGTGGTGATCAGCTTTGCATTGACCGGGTTGTCTTCTACGACCAGCACAGACTCGGACTCATGGACTGCAGGGCTTATCTCTGAGGGCGCCTGATTTTGTGCTGAAGAAGCTATCAGCTGTTCTTGTTTAATCTGAACCGGAATATTGAACCAGAAAACAGACCCCTGTCCGGGCTTGCTTTGTACGCCTACCTGTCCATTCATAGCGGCAATAATCTCCCGGCATAGGGAGAGTCCAAGCCCACTGCCACCATAGTGCCGGGTGATGGAGCTGTCCGCTTGAGTAAATGGCGTAAACAGGTGCTGTTGCACATCCTCAGAGATACCGATACCCGTATCTTCAATCTCGATATGCAGAGTGCTTTCGATTCTTGCCATAGAATCTGGCGGAGCTTGCTCCAGTGGGATATCAGGTAATATCAGGTGAATACGTAACGTAATACAGCCTGTTTCGGTAAATTTTACGGCATTACCCAGCAGGTTGATCATAATTTGTTGTAAGCGAAGTGGGTCGCTGATGATCTCTCGTGGCTGGTTTGGTGCTATATCCAGTATGAATTCAAGTTTTTTTTCTGTCAGGCTGGCATTGATAACTGAGCGCGCATTCTTAGCGCAAAGAGTTAAGTCGAAGGTTTTAGCTTCAATGGGCATTTTTTTCTGTTGCAGCCTGGAAAGATCCAGAACATTGTTGATCAGGTTTAGCAGAGCCTCTCCGGAGGCATTGATATCTTCCAGAAGAGAAGCGGTGCCAGGCAGCTTCTGAATCTCCTTTTCCATCTTCAGGAGGGCAATCGATCCGAGTATTCCATTGAGCGGGGTTCTTATCTCATGGCTCATATTGGACAGGAAGTAGCTTTTACTTTGGTTTGCAGCTTCAGCTTTCAGTGCAAGTCGTTGATTACGGCGCAGCTCCAGGTAGTTGATCAGCGTGAATATACTGGCTACGGCCAGAATGCTGATCAGGAGAAAGACAACCCAACGATAATTATCCTGAACTTTAACAGCAAAACGGCTCTCGGTTTCAGAGATGGCCGAAGCAATCGTTCGCGATGAGTGCATAAAGCGGGGGATAAAACTCTGCATACGCTCAATGTAGCGTTTGGCTTGTTCCGGCGTCAGGGCTTCAAGGTCATCTTCCAGGTTGATCATAATGGCCTGCAGGCGCTCAACCTCAGCGAGTATATCTCGGTCAAGCTGTTCGATGAGTTGGCGGGTGGTGCCAGAGGAGATGATATTGATGCGACTCCAGAGAATCTCCATACGAAAGCTGACATCATCGGACTGATCTGGCGATGGTGTAACAATGAATGTATTCAGCTCATTGATCAGTCTCAGAAGTTCAACTTCAATCCGGGTACTGTTCCAGTAACGTTCGTCTTTGGTCAGCATAGAGAACTCTTCGATCTCTCTTTCTAGACGAAACAGGGACGCTGCAATAAAGAAAACCAACACGATAAGGCTTAAAGCCAGTACGATAGGTTTGATCAGACCTGAGCGTCTATTTTTTATCACGGCGGCAGCACTCCAACGGCAGAACAGCGGATTGTCTAATCTAATTTACAACAAGTGTTTTTAATTGCCAGATGGCGTGGGCCTGATAGGGAGGAATATTAATGGCAGGTTGATCAGAGAAGGGATAAAGAACCCAGAGGGGGCCCTTGTCTCGGATACGCATTCTTTTTCCATCCATGGCATAGGCGATAAAGGCGTTATGTTCAATAAGGGTATCAACGGCTACCTGAATAGAGTAATCGTTGAGGGCGATCATCGTCACGTGTTTACCTTTAGGATCAATATGCAAATGTTTCATCAGATTTTTGAACGTCACTGATGAGAAAGTATGCTCTTTATCGGTCCAGATCGTTTTGGTGCGAACCTGGGTAGTTGGTAGAGCCTTGAGTTCGGCTAATGTAAAGCTTGCTGAGGCATCTTTACTTTGAACCGTTAATACAGGGCGCTGAGCCATCGCATTCAAGGACAAAAAGAACAACAACGTAATAAACGCAATTCGAGCTAAATATCGCCAGTCTGACAAAGGGGTAGCCTTCATAGATCAGACTCCTAAAGTTTTCGTATGATAATTTGTAGTTATTTTATATTTTTCAGGCGAAAAAAAACCGGCTACTGAAATAGCAGCCGGTTAGGCAATTCCGAAGAATATTAACCTAAACTTATGCTGCGAAGTTAGCCGCTGCAAAGTCCCAGTTCGCCAGAGCCCAGAAACCTTTCAGGTAGTTAGGACGAACATTACGGTAGTCAATGTAGTATGCGTGTTCCCACAGATCAACCGTCAGCAGAGCCGTTTGGCCAGCAGTCATTGGTGTGCCAGCGTTGCTGGTGTTAACGATTTCCAGAGAACCGTCAGCGTTCTTAATCAGCCAGGTCCAGCTGGAGCCGAAATTGTTTACAGCTTTGTCGTTAAACTCAGTCTGGAAAGCGTCGAAAGAACCCCACTTAGCGTTGATAGCATCTGCCAGAGCGCCAGTTGGCTGACCGCCACCGTTTGGAGACAGGCTGTTCCAGTAAAAGGTGTGGTTCCAGATCTGCGCTGCATTGTTGAAGACAGGGCCAGCAGGTGCAGCTTTGATAACTTCTTCCAGAGTTTTACCTTCAAACTCAGTACCTGGAACCAGACCATTCAGCTTGTCCACGTATGTGTTGTGGTGTTTGCCGTGGTGGAATTCCAGGGTTTCAGCTGAGATATGTGGCTCAAGTGCTGATTTGTCATACGGCAGTGCAGGTAATTCAAATGCCATGGTTGTTTTCTCCATCAACTCACGTCAAAAAGTATGAAGTTATCGTATACGATACTTCGACCATTTTTTTCAGATTTTGGTTGCCGGATCTTAGCGCCACCGGCAAGCATCTGTTTTTAAAGTGCGTAAATAATAGCACTTCATTTGCGGGGTTTCTATTTCTGAGTGGAACAGTTGGATATTACTTGGACTGAAAAAGTTGTTAAAACTCAGGCTATATTAGCGGGCGATGCATTTATTTCCGTAACCCAATGTAATAATCTTATCAGGTGTATAGCATAGCAGTGCACCAGTGAGACGTGATAGCGCATTGGTGAATTTGCATTAGCTGAATTGAATTTTATATAAAACTGGCCCGGATCCTGAATATGTCACCCGATAATATGAAAATTACTGCCCAGCGGGATGAGCCCGCTCCAGCCCGGCCCGGAAAACCAGGAGGGACAGGTCGTAGCAGTAAAGGAGGGACAGGTCGCAGTAGTAAATATGTGCTTTGGCTTGTTGTTGCTTTATTGGTCGTGGCTATTGGCCTTGCTCTTTATCAGAATACCCAACTGTCAGGTGCACTCAAACAGCAGCAGGCGAGTCTGGAGCAGGCAACGCACCGTATCCAGTTGTTGGAAGATGAGTTAGTGGCAACAGGGCGGGATCTATCCCAGTCCGGCAGTACTTTGAAAAAACGTTTGCAAGACTCTGAACATGAGATTCG
Organism: Oceanospirillum sp.; assembly: GCF_048265165.1. GTDB lineage: Bacteria > Pseudomonadota > Gammaproteobacteria > Pseudomonadales > Halomonadaceae > Oceanospirillum. The sequence goes on from NZ_JBLXCD010000008.1 coordinate 105,577, forward strand.
CAAGCTTTGGGATCTTAGTAATAAACGTAATAAGGTTGATATCGCCCAGAATAAAAAGACCTTGGATACACTGGCTAAAGCACTCAAGGATCTGGAAGCGGCTCAGAAAGGACAACTGGCTGCACTGGCTGATGAAAAGGCTGTCCGGGAAAATAAAGACAAAGCCCTACAGACAGAGCAACAGGTATTTAACGGGCGGCTGATGGCGATCTCTTCAGATCTTGCTGAGGCAAGGGATTCTCTGGAAACGTTGCAGGAGAAACAGTCCCGACAGGCGGCAGGCCTGGATGATCTTAAATCTGGTCTGGCTGATATTAAGTCCAGTCTGGGTGATCTAAAACAGGAGCAGGCGGGTCTTGATAGCGAAGCTATGCTGAATGTTAAAGAAACGTTGAATGTTTATGGTGAGCGCCTGGACGCTATTGATGCTTCCCGTCGCCAATTGACCAGTAACGTTACCCGCCTGAACACCGATGTGAACCGGCTGCAACTGGAAATGAAAGGGCTGACAAAGAATAATTCTCCTTCAGCGGCAGCATCTGCCCCCGCTCAATAAGGGCAGCTGTAGTGTATGAATATGAAAAGGACGGTTCGCCGTCCTTTTTGCATTTTATGGCGTAGAGGTTTTGTTTTAAACGTATCCATTACTGTGCATTCTGCTTAACACCGAGGTTAACGTCACAGGCGTATCGGGTGATAACAATAAATAGAAATTAAGGAGCTTACGTTGCAAAAGTCTGAACCTGCAATACGCTTTTCAGCAGATCGGTATCTTATGGGGATGAAAAGATTTCTTGCCGTATTACCCCAATGTCAGGCACTTGGTATGCAGGCTGAATCTGCTGATCACGAACACGTCCTTTTTTCTCTTCCCTTTGCCGAATGCCTGGTTGGCAATTCGCGCAAGCAGCTGATTCACGGCGGTGTGATTGCTACGCTTTTAGATACGGCCTGTGGCTCTGTTGCTGTTTGTGCCTTGCCCCGTTTTGAAATGTGCCCCACTTTAGACCTGAGAATCGACCACCTTCGCCCAGCCGTAGCGGGTAAGGCACTCTATTGCAAAGCCAGTATCGTGAAGGTTACGCCTCAGGTTATCTTTACGGAGGGGGTGGTATATCAGGATAAGGGGCAGCCTGTATCTCGTGCGGTGGCTAACTTTATGCGACTGGGAGCTGGTAAAACCCCGGTCGAAATGGATGAGGCATTGTTTCGTCCGAATAAAGAAGAGGAGGAATGATGACTGATTTGGATAGCCTGGCTCAGCTGATCAGCGAAACACAGCGCTCCGGTCACTGGGAGGCGCTGCTTGAACAGGTTCCTTATGCCGGATTTATCGGACTTACAGCTCAAGCCATAGGGAATGAAATTCTATTTTGTATGGAACCCCTGGAAAGCAACACAGGTAATCCTCTGTTACCAGCGCTCCATGGTGGTGTGATTGCTGGCTTTATGGAAACGGCAGCCACGCTTAATCTTATGGTTTGCCTGAATGAGAGTCAGGTGCCTAAAGTTATCGATTTTACAATCGATTACCTGCGTTCCGGCAAAATGAAACCTACCTATGCTACCTGTATTCTGAATCGGCAGGGGCAGCGAATTGCTAATGTTCAGGTCAATGCATGGCAGAAAGATCGTGAAACACCGATTGCTACGGCCCGGGTTCATTTCCTGATGCAGGATAGGTAATCGGGCCGGTTGAGGGTTTAAAACAAGCTTGGCCTTTGAGGCAAGCACCGGCAAGGTGCTGGGATTTATGAACCGACAACGCAAGATTTACCCTAAAAACAACCACTTAAATTTTCTTTATTGCCCTTGAAATATATCGGGTTGTTCCCATATTCATTGTCAGATAACTATCGCAGGTGGAAATGGCACAGTGTTTATGTGTTGTTCCGGCCTGTAGCAAACCTAAATGCCGTTGTTCTTAACCGTTCAGCCCATGGAGATCTGATTCAATGTCTGTTGAAGCACAGAAAGAAACCCTTGGTTTTCAAACAGAAGTAAAACAGCTTCTGCACCTTATGATTCACTCTTTGTATTCGAACAAAGAGATTTTCCTGCGCGAACTAATTTCCAATGCGTCTGATGCCTGCGACAAACTACGCTATAAAGCATTGGAAAATGATGCCTTATACGAGGGACAGTCAGAACTGCAGGTCAAGATCACTGCCGATCCGGAAAACAACACAGTGACGATCAGTGATTCCGGTATTGGTATGAATCGCCAGGATGTGATTGATCATCTGGGTACGATTGCTAAATCGGGCACTTCTGAATTTTTAAGCCAGCTAACAGGCGATCAGAAGAAAGACTCTCAACTTATCGGTCAGTTTGGTGTGGGCTTTTACTCGTCATTTATCGTGGCGGAAGAAGTGGAAGTGGTTACCCGTAAAGCCGGTAGTCCTGCCGGAGAAGGTGTTCGCTGGGTATCTAAAGGCGATGGTGAGTTTACGATTGAGGCTGTTGAAAAAGCAGAGCGTGGTACTGCCATCACTCTGAAGCTGAAAGCCGATGAGAAAGAGTTCTCTGAAGATTTCCGTCTGCGCAACCTGATCCGTAAATACTCTGATCATATCGCTGTGCCGGTATTGATGGAAAAGCAGTCTTTTGAAGAGCCAAAAGAAGGCGAAGAAGCGGCAGATAAAGCGCCGGAATTTGAAGCCGTTAACGAAGCTCAGGCACTATGGACTCGCTCCCGTACCGACGTTAACGACGATGAGTACAAAGAGTTTTACAAGCATGTTTCCCATGATTTTGCCGATCCACTGACTTGGTCCCATAATAAGGTGGAAGGTAAGCTGGAATACACCAGCCTGCTTTACTTGCCGGGTAAGGCCCCGTTTGATCTGTACCATCGTGAAGCATCCCGTGGTCTGAAGCTGTACGTGCAGCGCGTGTTTATTATGGATGATGCGGAACAGTTCCTGCCGCTATACCTGCGCTTTATCAAGGGTGTGGTGGATTCTAACGATCTGTCGCTGAACGTTTCCCGGGAGATTTTGCAGCAGGATCCGAATATTACGTCCATGAAGAGCGCACTGACCAAGCGTGTGCTGGATATGCTGACCAAACTGGCCAAGAACGATACCGAAAAATACCAGACCTTCTGGAATGAGTTCGGCAGCGTCCTGAAAGAAGGCCCAGGCGAAGACTTCTCCAACAAAGAGAAGATCGCCAAGCTGCTACGCTTCACCTCAACTAACAGTAGTGATGAGACTCAGAATGTTGCTCTGGCAGATTATGTTGAGCGCATGAAGGAAGGTCAGGACAAGATCTACTACGTCACTGCCGAAAACTACAATACCGCGAAAAACAGCCCGCACTTGGAAATCTTCCGCAAGAAAGGTATCGAAGTGCTGCTGATGACTGATCGTATCGACGAGTGGCTGATGAGCCACCTGACCGAATTTGACGGTAAGTCGTTCCAGGATGTTGCCAAAGGTGAGCTGGATCTGGGTGATACTGAGTCTGAAGAAGACAAGAAAGCTCAGGAAGAAGCGGCTGAGAAAGTCGAAGGTATGGTTGAGCGCACCAAAGAGCTGCTGAAAGAGCAGGTTGAAGATGTGCGTGTGACGCACCGTCTGACCGATTCTCCGGCGTGTGTCGTGCTGAATGATGGCGAGATGGGTGAGCAGATGCGCCAGATTATGGCGGCGGCCGGTCAGGAAATTCCTGAGTCTAAGCCGGTTCTGGAGCTGAACCCGACTCACCCACTGATCCTTAAACTGGATCAGGAGCAGGATGAAGAGCGCTTCGGTGAGCTAGCGCGTATCATTCTGGATCAGGCGATGCTGGCCGAAGGTCGTCAGCTAAAAGATGCAGCAACATATGTGCAGCGCCTGAACCGTCTGCTGCTGGAATTGGCGGGTTAGTATCGGGTTTAAGCAGTAACTTGATTTAAACTGGCAGTAAAAGGCGGTCTTAGGATCGCCTTTTTTTATCTGAAAAAAGACCGGATTGTTTGTTTGCTATAACCGAGCCTTCTCCCGGCAATCCCCATCTCACCTTCCTGTAATATCCATCTCAGAATACCCTCAGTATTTAAACGTGATTTTTCAATCAGTTGATTCGTCCTTAGGTTTTTAAAATTTCTTTATTTACCCTTGTTTTGTTTTTATTTTTAGATGATTCCTCTTTTCTTTGTGTATTGTTTAGATTTTAAGTCTATATTGTTACTGTTTTATGGTTTAGACTTTAGGTGCAAGTTTATAGCTTTCAGGGTGTAAGCTATATTGACTTCAATGCAGTACCTTTCATTTAGGGCACTGCCAGATTGTTAATTCAGATAATGATAATAATATCTTGCGGAGGTTCCCCCATGACATTGAAGAATAAAGTACTCGCAGTTGTATTGCTGCCGGTACTTTTAATTACGTTAACACTGACATTTATCAGCTACACCGACTTAAAGAAAGCGCTACTTAAGTCAGTGAATACGGATACTCATCGGGTGGTTACTGGGGTCAGTATTACTATTGATACTTGGCTAAGTCAGAGGGCTTCAGTGATTGAATCTTATGCTGAAAGGTCTGTTGATCAGTCCAGTCCGTTACCTTTTTTGAAGCAGGCGGAACGCTCCGGTGGCTTTGAAATTTTTTATTATGGTCGCGCGGATGGTAAAGCCTTTTTTTCTGATACTGATGTGCAGAAAATGATGGATGTAAGAGGTTATGACCCGACGCAGCGCCCTTGGTATACGGATGCCCGTCATGCCGGTGAAACTATTTTCACAGCACCCTACGTATCTGCTGATACGGGGGATTTAGTACTTTCTGTGGCAACGCCGGTTATGAGAGGCGGGAAACTACAAGGTGTTGCTGCTGCAGACCTGAAGCTCAATCAGCTTGTTAAGGTGATTAACGGGATTGAGGTTGATGAACAGAGCTTTGTTATGCTGGTTGATGATACTGGTTTAGTGGTTGCTCATTCAGATAGCACCTTAAGAATGAAGCCGGTTTCCGATGTGGGAGCAGAGCTGAGCCCATCCGTTATCTCCCGGATTTCAGCAAGTGGAGCAATGGTTACTCAGGCCATCAATGGTGTTGATTATTTGTTACGTTTCCAGCAAGTTGGTAATAGCCGTTTCTCCGTTGGCATCGCATTGAATAAACAAAGAGTAATGGCGCCTCTGTCTGATTTGCTTATAGCTAACAGTCTGGTATCTCTGATTCTGATTGTGGCGGCTGGTGTGGTGAGTATGTGGATGATAGGGCGTGTTATGAAACCCTTGCATGCCATTGGCTCTGCGCTGGAAGAGATTGCTCAGGGGGAAGGTGATCTGACAAAGCGCCTGACCGTCGATACGAAAGATGAAATTGGCTCACTGGCGGAGCACTTTAATCATTTTGTTAATTCGATGCATAGAATTATTCAGGATATTTCTGCTCTGTCCAAAGACCTGCGTCATACTGCTGAGGAAAGTGCCAAAGTCGCTAAGCGTACCAGCGATGATGTGCAAACTCAGATGTCAGAGGTATCTATGGTTGCTGCTGCTGTCGAAGAGATGGCAACAGCTACCCAGGAGATTGCCGGTAATGCGGAAAATACGGCTGCCGCGGCTCAGGCATGTGCAGACAATAGTCGCGATGGCCAATTGGTCGTTTCAAATACACGGGAAGCAATTCAGGGTTTGTCAGGCCAAGTTCAGGATGCCGGTGTTGTTATCGATCGCCTGAGTGAGCACTCTCAAGGTATTAGCTCGATACTTTCGACCATTCAGGGGATTGCTGAGCAGACGAACCTGTTGGCACTCAATGCGGCAATTGAGGCTGCCCGGGCTGGTGAGCAAGGGCGGGGCTTTGCTGTGGTTGCTGATGAGGTACGTGTTCTGTCTCAACGTACTCACGAGTCTACTGAAGAGATTCAGCAGATGATTGGCAGTTTGCAGAAAGCATCTGAAGAAGCGGTTGAGTTGATGTCGGTAAGTCGGCAGCAAGCGGAAGATACCGTCGAAGAGGCCCATAATGCCTATGAGAAGCTGCTGAGTATTACAGAGGCAATTGCTGGTATCAGCGATATGTCGACTCAAACTGCCGCGGCTACAGAAGAGCAAACTCAGGTTAATCACAGTATTTCTGAGAATACCCTGAGGATTCGTGATATTGCCACTGAGCTTTCAGATGAGTCTGACCAGTCCCGTGCCCGTGCATCGGAATTGAATACCCTTGCCGAAAGTCTTCATGATCAGGTTAAACGTTTTAAGCTATAAGCCCAGATGCATAAACCTGTGTTATGACTTCTGATTAGCGACACTGTAATTATTAGCCGGTTGCCATTTATGGGAGCCGGCTTTTTTTCTACCCGAAAAGAGATTGGGTGTCCGCTGAATAGCTGTTTTTTTGTTTGATTATTGTCTGCCTTGGGTGAGTATCCGGCATTGCGGTCTTTCCTGACAGTTTTTTCCAGCTCTGTTCTATCATAGTATCCACTGGCTCTGAGCGGTGCTTCCAGACATACCAGAGTGCATAAAAAACGATGAAAATAACCAGAACTTTTAGCCATAAAGAGAAAGGGCGGAAAAGCAGAGGGTAGCTCACCATGGTTAGCATCATTGTGGTCGACAAAAGTTTTGCCTTGATTGGAATAACACGATCTGTCTCCCAGCTTTGTAACATTGAACCAAAGATCTTTTGCTTCAGTAGCCAGCGGTGAATTTTGTGTGAGCCTTTGGAAAAAAAGAAAGCCGCTAGGATCACAAACGGTGTTGTGGGCAGAAGTGGCAGGACAGCACCGATAGCACCCAGAATAAGTGCTAAAAAACCTGCCGCTATAAATAGGGGTTTTCTGAACTTATCCATAGAGTTCTCCTCAGGATATCAAAGGGGGGATGAGTATAAAGATAGGCCACATTGACTGTTTTTATACGAAAGATTAATGGATTGTGCGGCACTCACTAATTTCCCGGACAATATTAGCAGGTATACTTATGATGGCTTTGGCACAGGTTGAATGAGGCCTGTTTAAGAAAGCAGGCCTTCAGAGCATATCTTAATCGTCCAACAGGTCTTTGGTTTTTTCTGCGGCTTTAGATGCGCCTTCTTTTGTGGAACAGGCAGCCCGTTCTGCGGCACATTTCGTCATACAGCCCATTTTTCCGAAGCTATCATCAAAGTAACGCACTTTGCAGCTGGCCTCGCAGGCTGTCTGTTTTAGTGAACAGCTGGCCTGAGCTGATATCGGTAGTAGAATCAGAGAAAGTGCTGTGCTGGCAATAAAGGCTGTGCGTTTACTTGGTCTGGCAAAGGGCATAAATACTCCATCTCTTCTGACTGCTGAATTTGCATACGGCATAACGTATATTAGGCGGTTGATTATCTTAATTTATGGCAGCTGAATTCAAGGTAAAATGAACGTAACTATCTGACAATAGCAAAATTTTCGCACTGAGTTCGTTTTATAATCAGGGAGCTTTTTTTGGACATACAACCGAGTACTCTGAACCAGGAGTGCACCGAAGGCCACGATAATGCCATGAATGAGTCCCATGACTTTACGCTGATCGCACAAAATAAGGCTTTTGTGGTGATTAACAAATCACCCGGTGTTGATGTACATCGCGATGGTGATGAGCCCGGTATTACAGAAAAAGTTTCTGAGGCTTTGGGAGGCGTTAAACTTTATCTGGTTCATCGATTGGATAAGGTTACTTCCGGCCTCATGATTTTGGCAAAAAATGCTGCCACATGTGCTGAATTAGCAGAGTTTTTTCGCGAAAGGCAGGTAAGCAAATACTATCTGGCAGTATCTGCGCGAAAGCCAAGCAAGAAACAGGGCTGGATTATTGGTGATATGGCCCGCTCCCGAAGAGGAAGCTGGAAACTGACAAGCGGTAAACAAAACCCTGCCGTCACTCAGTTTTTCTCCTGCTCGCTGAAACCTGGGTACAGAGCTTTCTTGCTGAAGCCTCGCACAGGAAAAACCCATCAACTTAGGGTTGCACTGAAGAGTATTGGTGCTCCGATATGTGGTGACCAACTTTATGATGATGCTGCGCTGGCTTCTATGGAAGAGCGGACTTATCTTCATGCTTACCAGCTGCACTTTAAGTTGCAGGGGAATTTACACCATTACAGTGCTTGGCCGCATCAGGGGGAGCACTTTACCTCGGATGATTTTAGTCGTTTAAGAGACGCTTGGTCAGAGCCTGACGGTTTAACATGGCCTAAAACTAAATAACTTGTTGTGTATGCGATAAAACAAAGGGATTTTTGACATTATCACCAGATCGGAAACCTCTGACTCATTCTCGGCAGATAAAGTTCGTGCGCCACAGTTTTTACCTTTGATCATTCGGGAGCTTACTCCTCAGGATGCTAGGGCTTTTCATTACCTTCGTATTCGGTCACTTACCACAGACCCTACCAGTTTCAGTATTTTGTTAGATGAGGAGGAATCGATGAGTGCAGCTCAGATTCACTCCTTGCTGGATCGCTTCAATCGATCATCGGGTGCGGCATTGTGGGGCGGCTTCTGCGCTGGGTATCTGGTGGGTATGGTCGGGTTGGAGCCGAATTTGGGGCCGGTAAGGCAACACAGCGGTATTGTAACCAGCTTGTGCGTTTTACCCGAATATCGTGGGCAAAAAATTGCAATGGCACTGATGAATCATCTTGTTGACTATGCACGACGGCATGCACAGTTGGAATCTCTGGTGCTTGAGGTGAGTGAAACTGCCGCAGCTGCTATCCGCTTATACCGCAAAGTAGGATTTAAGCAGACGGGCCGTGAACCAAAGGCTCTGGCTTTCGGCGATCAGCGCTTTGATCTGATCCGGATGAGTCTCTTCGTTTAATGAGGGTGAAATAGCTAAAAGGGCTCTGAGTGAAGCCCTTCGCTGGGTGGCAGCCGGTGATGTAGGTGTACGTTGTTCAAAACCTGAAACGTGCCACCAGAGCATTGAGTTGTTTTGCAAGTTGTGTCAGTTGGGTACTGTTCTCAGTAGTCTGTTCTGAAGTATGCGTGGATTCATCTGACATAGTATTAATTGCCATAATGCTGTTTTCAATTTCATGGGCAACAGTGCTTTGCTCTTCACTGGCACTGGCGATTTGATCATTCATCGCGGTGATCTGGTCGACAGCGCCTGATATTGCACTCAAGGCATCATTGGCAGCCTCTGCTTGCAGGACAGTTTGTTCCGCCTGTTCACAGCTTTTCTGCATCAGCTCCGCAGCATTGTCGGTGTCTTCCTGTAAGGCAGATATAATCTGTTGAATCTCTTCAGTTGCCTCCCGGGTACGCCCCGCCAGATTACGAACTTCGTCGGCCACGACGGCAAACCCTCTTCCCTGTTCACCGGCACGGGCCGCTTCAATTGCTGCATTGAGTGCCAGAAGGTTAGTTTGTTCGGCAATCGCCTGAATCACGTTGATCATACCTGTGATATTCTCAGACTGTTCTTCCAGTTTTCGGATTGCGGACATGGCAGCGTTGATGTTGTCTGAAAGACCTCTGATGTCATGTCGTGTTCCGTCAACAACCCTGTGTCCTTCTTCAGACACTTGGCTGGCTGTTTGAGCTGCTTGAGCCGCTTCAGACGTGTTTTTTGCCACATCCGCGACCGTTGCCACCATTTCGTTAATGGCGGTTGCTGCCCGGTTTGTCTCTTGGGCCTGGCGATTCAGTCTGTGGTCATTCTCGCTTGCAATCTGATTCATTGTTTCTGAGGTGTTGGTCAGGCTATGACTGGTATCTGCCATTTGCTGAACCATCTCCCGAATACGGTTGGTAAAGCGGTTAAAAGCGCGGGAGAGATGAGTGATTTCATCGTTACCACTTTCATCCAATCGGGCTGTTAGGTCACCATCACCACGGGCAATCTCATCCATGGCCTCATTAACGTGATCCACTCGGCTCTGGATGACATTGCGATAAACCAACCAGAATGCCATCAGTACCACCAGTAACAAAGAAACCATTAAGCCAGTAATTTTAAGACTGGATTGAAAGCCTGCCGCAAGTGAGTCGGTAATATCGGTTGTGATCTCCAGTACGCCATGAACATCACCAGTTAGGTTGTCGGAGACAGAAACTCGAACCAGGGTACGGCCATTTTCCTCTATTCTTTCAACAATGGTGGCATCAGGGGATTGCCTCAGCTTCTCCCAGGTTTCCTGTTCAAAGTGATTGAGTTGATGGCCGGTCTGGTCAGGAAGAGAATGGTGACTGTAGAGTTTAAGTGTCAGGCCTGTATCTCTCATCAGATCGCTGAGGTCGTTAAGCAGACTCTCAGGTTGAGGGATTCTGTCATTGTGGCCCTTGTAGTTACTGTCAGGTATCAGTCCCCCTGAAATTATCGCCTTGTTGGTAACGTTCTCAGTGTAGTACTGCCTCAGCACTTTAAATTGGTTTGCTGTTGAGAGAGAGCTTTCTGTAACCCCGGCAATGATGGTCTCACTCATCTGTTTCGGGATGAATAACACAAGAATTAGCACGATAACGGCGATCAGGGTGATAATAGGAATCGCCATTTTGCCAAACAGACCTAAATTTCTCATCAGAAGTCCTTCATTATCAATGTATATTCCCTGCAACAGCTTGAGTTGTTTTTATCGGTGGTGAGCCGTGCCCTGAATGCTGTTCTAATGTGAGGGCTGCCTGTATTATCAACTCCGAGCCGAAAAGCATAAAGTAATCGTTTGTATACGGTTAATAAATTTTTCCTGACCAAGCACAGCACTTTGCACTGGTCGGTGGCTTGCTGTAAAATTCCGCCCCCTTTCTTTTTCTGGCCCATCAACACTGCAACAGTCTGAGGTATGCATGGACTCCACGCGCTATTTGACGCCTGCTCAAATGAAAAATGATGTTTTGTCCGGTTTAACGGTTGCTCTAGCTCTGGTGCCGGAGGCAGTTGCATTTGCTTTTGTCGCTGGTGTAGAGCCTTTGGTCGGCCTCTATGCTGCCTTTATGGTTGGTCTGGTGACAGCCTGTATCGGTGGCCGTCCGGGGATGATCTCCGGGGCAACAGGTGCTCTGGCCGTTGTGATGGTTTCCTTAGTGGCTCAGCATGGGGTTGAATACCTGTTTGCTGCGGTTGTACTGATGGGGATTTTTCAGGTTTTAGCAGGCGTCTTCCGGCTGGGCAAGTTTATCCGTATGGTGCCGCACCCGGTGATGCTCGGCTTTGTTAATGGTCTGGCTATTGTGATCTTTCTGGCTCAGCTGGGGCAGTTTAAGGTTAAAAGCGAAAACGGTGATATGACCTGGATGTCCGGTGAGCCTATGATGATTATGGCAGGACTTATTCTTCTGACGATGGCCATTATTCACTTTTTACCTAAGCTGACAAAGGCGATTCCTTCGTCCTTGGCGGCTATTGTGACGGTGACGCTGATCGTGATCTTTATGGGGCTGGATGCACGTTCTGTTCAGAATGTTCTGGCGGATATGACCAATGACCCAATGGCCTCTATCGCAGGTGGTTTTCCTGAGTTCCATATTCCTATGGTGCCTATGTCGCTGGAAACACTCTGGATTATCCTTCCTTACTCTCTGATTCTGGCTGCGGTTGGTTTAATTGAATCGTTACTGACATTAAGTCTGATTGATGAAATGACCGAAACCCGTGGCCGAGGTAATAAAGAGTGTGTTGGCCAGGGCGCTGCAAATGTACTGACCGGCTTCTTCGGTGGTATGGGCGGCTGTGCCATGATTGGTCAGAGTATGATCAATATTAACTCCGGTGGCCGTGGACGCCTGTCTGGTATTACCGCTGCAGTTTTTCTGTTGTTGTTTATTCTGTTTGCCTCCTCACTGATTGAGATGATTCCGGTAGCGGCTCTGGTTGGTGTGATGTTTATGGTGGTGATAGGCACCTTCGAATGGGCAAGCTTACGTATGATGGGTAAGATTCCTAAGTCTGATGCCTTTATTATCGTACTGGTATCCGGTGTTACCGTGGTAACCGATCTGGCGATTGCGGTGATTGTGGGTGTGGTTGTTTCAGCGCTTATTTTTGCCTGGCAGCATGCGAAACATATTCAGGTACGTGTTATTGAAGAGGATGATGATCGCAGGGTTTACGAGCTGACAGGCCCTCTGTTCTTTGCATCAATCAATAACTTCCGTGAGCAGTTTGACCCTAAGAATGATCCTCAGAATGTGGTGCTGGATTTCCGGAATTCACGTGTAAGTGATCACTCGGCTCTTGAGGCTATTGATACGCTGGCGGAGAAATATATTGCTGCGGGTAAAACACTTCACCTGCGCCACCTGAGTGGCGAGTGCCGTGAATTGCTGCAAAAAGCAGGCGATCTGGTTGAGGTTAATGTGATTGAAGATCCGACATACCATGTTGCCAGCGACAAATTGGCATAATCTTTTTGACCAGTGAATGCTAATGATCCGGGAAGATACGTTATCGGGGGCGTCCGGCTCCCTTAGCCAAAACGGGCAGGATGAGATCCTGCCTATTTTGTATCAGGATGAATATCTTGTGGCTATCCATAAACCATCGGGTTTACTGGTTCACCGGAGTCCTATCGACCGCCATGAAACCCGGTTTGCGGTCCAGATGCTTCGGGATCAGATTGGTTGCAAAGTATATCCGGTACATCGGTTGGATAAACCAACTTCAGGGGTACTCATTTTCGCCTTAAGCTCAGATATTGCCCGAAGACTGGGTGAGCAGATGATGGCTCATCAGATGGATAAAACCTATCTTGCAGTCGTGCGTGGCTTTGCGCCTGAATTCGGAGATATTGACCACGCTCTGATTGAAGAGCCTGACAAGCGGGTGAAAGGAGCGAGGAAGAGCGAGCCGCAACAGGCTCTCAGTCGGTATCGCTGTCTGGCGACTGCTGAGCTGGATGTTTGTATTGAGCGCTATCCTCAGAGCCGGTTCTCCCTGGTAGAGGTGAAGCCGGAGACCGGGCGCCGACATCAGATTCGACGGCATTTGAAGCATATTAATCATCCTATAATAGGTGATGCAAAGCATGGCCGCGGACGTTATAACCGGTATTTTAAAGAGTATCTTCAAAGTGACCGTTTACTCCTAGCGGCGATATCAATCCGTTTTAATCACCCTGTTTCCGGAAATTCTCTCGTGATTTCAGCACCTTTAGATGCCTCTATGCGGCAGATAATGCTTCGCCTGGGTTGGGAGCATTGGGTGAAACAATATGGTTAGAACCAGTTTGGATTTTTGTTAACGACGGATTAAAAGAACACAGAGTTACGCTGATGAATGACGATTATGATTTTCGCTTTGGTGGTATTTCCCGCTTGTATGGTGCTGTGGCAGCAAAGGCCTTTGCAGACGCCCATGTAGCGGTTGTAGGTATAGGTGGCGTTGGGTCGTGGGGGGCTGAAGCTCTTGCCCGAAGCGGAGTTGGGCAGATTACTCTGATCGATCTGGATGATATCTGTACATCCAATATTAATCGGCAGATTCATGCTATGGATGGTGAAGTCGGGCGGCAGAAGGTTGATGCTATGGCTGAACGGATTCAAGCAATTAACCCCGCCTGCAAAATAAATGCAATATCAGCATTTGTGACTGAGAAGAATGTTGCTGAACTGATGTTGAAGGAGTTTGATTATGTGCTTGATGCCATCGATTCGGTGAAGCATAAATGCGCAATGATCGCATACTGCCGCCGTAATAAGATTCCGCTGATTACCATTGGTGGCGCGGGAGGCCAAACAGACCCTCTACAGATTCAGATTGCAGATCTGAGTAAAACAGAGCAGGACCCTTTGTTGGCGAAGACCCGAAATCAACTACGTCGTCAGTACGGTTTCCCTTCCAATCTGAAACGACGTTTTTCAATTGAAGCGGTGTACTCAACTGAGCAATTAGTTTATCCATCCGGTGATGGTGAGGTATGCCACCAGAAACCGGATAATGGTGAATCTGTCCGACTGGATTGTCGAAGTGGTTTTGGGGCTGTGACTGTTGTAACTGGGACCTTTGCCTTTGTTGCTGTATCACGCATTCTGAAGAAAATTGCAGCTAGAGCGCAACGCCAGACCGGTGAATAGAAATATCAAACGCTTGTCTGTCCATCATCAGGGTATTAAAAGAAAATAAAAGCCACGAGAGTCTCGGGGAGTGACGAGACCTGTGGCTTTTGCGTAAGAAGTCAGAGCCATTAATCAATGGCATGTACGATCTGTGCTGCCAATACCTTTAAAGCGTTTTGAGCTCCGGCCAGACTGTTTTGGTCTGTATCTACATCATGAAGGCCCTTTTCAATAACTTTTGAGAAATACTCTTCCTGCTCCAGTGTCAGGTCCAGTTCATGAAAACTGCCCCTGATTTCCAGTAAAATATTATTAATCTGGCTAGCCATTTTTCCTTCATGGCTACTGATTTCGGTGTTGAGCTGATCAATAATGATCTGAATTTGGCCGAGAAGGCCTTTTAATGCTTTTTCACGCTCCAGGTCGAGATATTTTGCTTCCAGCCCCTCGATAATGACAGCGGTAACATCTCTTAAACGGCCGTAATTCACTTCATCATCAACCGGCATGTTTTTAATCAGAAAGGAAACATGACTGTCATTTAAAATAGTCCGGTTATCAAAGTCATATAGACGGCCTACGCCGCGAAGCAGTTCAAAAATATTGAGTTCAATGGGGCTGCACTCACCATTGAGCTGATCAAAAGAGTGAATCTCTTTACCGTGGAACTGCAGGCTGGTAACCAGGTTCAGGTTTCCCATCATCTCAAAGAAATGTTTGGCGACGTCGTCAAGGGAGCCCGCCTGCATACTATTTTTGAAGAACTGGAGTACATATCCGTACTGTGAGGCTTCTGCCATCGACTGGAACGCCATAGTCCGTGAAAAGGCCTCCTGGTCTTTAAGGCTTCTTTTGCCCAGTTGATACTGGCCGACAGTATGAACCTTGGCGAATAGCTCTTTCATTTCAAAAGGCTTAGCGACGAAGTCATCACCGCCAGCGTCGTAGGCCTTCAGGCGCTCTTCCAGCGAGTTATGGCCGGAAACAAAAATTACAGAAAACTCATGGTCATTTTTTTTCAGCTCACGACATAGCTCAATCCCATTTTTACCCGGCATATTGATGTCGAGTAAAATAAGGTCTGGTTTATGCTCTTCAAACAGCGCTTCGGCATCTTCGCTGGTTGTAGCTGTGTGAACCCTGTACTCACTCTCCAGCATCTCGCTGACCATCTCGCAGTGCATTTCATCGTCATCAACAATCAGTAACGTCAGGTCATTCATTCTTGGTTTTCCTATCTTTTGCTGGTGAGGACTGCTCGCATTTACTTTGATACTTTCAGATAGCAGGGCAGTCTGTCTCCGGATATGATCCGTTTAATTCTCGCTAATATAATTTTCTATCCAATTCAGGAACTCATCCGGTGGCAGAGCTTTGCTGTACAGATAGCCTTGCCCGATATGACAGCCCATTCTGCAGAGGGCTTGTTTCATTTCTTGTGTCTCAACGCCTTCAGCAACACAGCGAACTCCGAGCTGATGTGCCAGTGTGATTGAGGATTCAACAATAGCCTTTGATATAGGGCTACTCAGCAAGTGAAATACGAAACTTTTATCTATCTTGATCTCATTAAAGGGTAGCTGATTGAGTTGTGATAAGGATGAGTAGCCCGTTCCAAAATCATCAATAGACAGAGAAAAGTTTTTAAGACGTAGCCGGGTCAGGGTATCGGAAATAGCCTGACTGTGGTCGCCCAGGCCAATGCGCTCAGTGATCTCAAACGTGATCATATCTGCAGGGATTGGGTATCGTTTTAACAGACGGGTCATCAGTGCCGGAAGGTCCAATTCGTACAGGTAGGCCGCGGACAGGTTTATGGATGTCTGTAATGGAGGAAGTCCGGATTCCTGCCATATAGTCATCTGTTTGAGTGTCTGTTCAATAACACTTTCAGTGAGAGGAAGAATTTGCTGATTGCTTTCGATCAATGGCAGAAAATCATCCGGCATGATAAGTCCATTTGGATGATGCCAGCGTACTAACGCTTCGGCACCATGGAGCTTACCGGTTTTAAGATTGATTTGCGGTTGATAGTACGCAATGAATTCGTTTTGCTGCAGTCCTGTTTGAATGTCTTCGGGGTTAAACTTTAAGGTTGCAAGGGTCGATGAGGGTAAGGTTTGACCCTGGATATGCTCAGTAAAAGGTTGCTTTAACAATTCTGTCAGCGTGTTAAGGCTGATAGGTTTATTCAGTTGGCCCAAAACAGGTACATGGAGCCGGTCTGCCAGTTTATGAGCACCATCCAGAACAGAGCGTTCAAAGCCTGTCATCAGAATGAGCTGAGGTTTAACCGGCAGACTACCGAGATGGTTGATCACCTCAATACCGTCAACATCAGGCATGGATAGATCCAATACTAATATATCCGGCATGGGGCTTAATGTGAGCTCATTCAGGCTGCTAAGCACGCTGCATTGTTCACAGGAGAAACCCTGCATTTCAGCAACTTCTGCCACAAGTTCACAGATCTCTTTCTCGTCATCAAGAACGAGTAATCGCTTTGTTGGCTCGGTCGAAAAATCACTCATAAGACTTCCATGGTCTTTGGTCGCTTCATTTTTTATCCCACTGCCAGTGATTCAGAATATTCAGGATATCTTGTTTGCCGAAGGGCTTCTTCAGCAGCTCGCAAGAGAATTTTCGGGCCTCAGCCAAGCTGATGTTTTCAGCATAGCCTGAAGCAAGAATGACTCGTGTCTCGGGTGTCTTTGTTTTGATCCACTGGGCAAGTTGAACACCATTTTCACTGCCGGGCATTACGATATCTGACAGAACCAGAGAAAAATTCTGGGGTTCATTCTTAATGATCTCTTTGGCTTCATCTGCACTACCAGCCTGTTGTGTTTTAAAGCCGATGGTTTCAAGGATCTCGTGCAGCGATGACCGGATATCCTCTTCATCGTCAACAACCAGTGCCGTATGACCTGCAGGGATTTCAACCTCAGGTATAAGAGTAGCTGAGGAATGTCTGAGTGTTGATACTGTTTCGGATCTCGGCAGCCAAAGACAGAAAGTTGTGCCAATATTCTCATGGCTTTCCACTTCAAGAAATCCACTGCTGCGTTTGGCAAAGCCGTAAACCATGCTCAATCCCAGACCTGTACCTTTGCCCTTTTCTTTTGTGGTGAAAAAAGGGTCAAAGATTTTCTCCTGCAGCTCTTTTGGAATGCCTGATCCCGTATCCTGGACCGATATACAAATATAATCGCCCGGTTGTCGATCACGTACAATTAGCGAATCGTCAGTGTCGAGGCTCACATTGGTGGCACCTATGGTCAGGGTGCCCTGTCCGTCCATGGCATCTCTGGCATTAATTGCCAGGTTGATCATGACATCTTCAAAGTCCCCTCTGTCGATCAGAACCGGCCAAAGGTCTTTTGATATTTCAAGAACTATCTGAATATTTCTGGTGAGAGATTTGGTTATCAGTTCGATAAGATCGCTCAGAATATCATCGATGTGGCAGACTTCACTGTTGATCTGTTGCTGGCGTGAGAACTGCATTAATTTGTGCGTCAGGCTGGTGGTTCGGGTAGCTGCTTTGTTGATTGCACAGAGGTGTTTATTTGTTTTTTCATCATCACCGATTTTCATCTCTAATAGTTCGGCATGGCCTCTGATAATATTGGTAATATTGTTGAAGTCATGGGCAATACCTCCTACCAGTTGACCTATAGCCTCCATTTTCTGAGTCCGGCGCAGACTGCTTTCAATGCGTTTTTTCTCAGTAATATCATGCACAACCATTAAAATTGAAGGGCGGGATGACAGGTTGATTGAGTGCGAGTGAATTTCCACGTCGACAACATCTCCCGAATGCTTCTGCATTCGGCTCTCCAGAACATGGTAGTTACCATTTTCATTGTTGATCGATACCAGGGCATGGATATCCATCACCTGTTGGACAGGAATCAGATCGTAAATGCCTTTGCTGAGCATTTCGTTCAGAGAGTAACCAAATACCTCCGTAGCCGTATGGTTAACCGCAATAAACTGAAAGGTTTCCCGGTCAAATGCCATTAATGATAGTGGGCTGTCGAAAAACAGAAGGCGGAACTGCTGTTCCTGCTGAATCAGGTCGCTTTGAATGTTCCGACGGTGTTCATTAAGCACCAGAATGTGTAAATAATTGGCTACCTCCCGAACAAAACTGTATTGATCCTCATGCCATTGGGTGCGCTGAGTGTCTTCTATCATAAGAAAGCCGATCAGATTACTGTTTTTAATAAAAGCCGCACAGATAAGGGTTGCCGTCTGATTTCGTTGGATATATTCCTGCGAAAGGAAACCGCTGCCTGAGTCAGAGCGGTTTAGATTAGAAAGAGAAAGTACCCGAACTTGTTCCAGCTGACGGACAAATGTTGTATTGCTGTTCAGTAGCAAAGGGCTCTTCTCACAATAGTTTGCCTGGGCATGATCAATCTGAACAACATTTCGATAAACAGGTGTGTCTTCTTCTGCGAGCCATATACCGGCTCTTGGTGCCTGTAATGTATTGCTGGCCAATTGGCAGATCTCTCTGACCAGCTGCTCAAACGGAGCATCCTCCTGAGTGGCGATACGGGCAACTTCCAGCGTTGCCCTTTGCTGCTTCCGGATACGTATACTCTTTTCATGGCGTTCTGTATTTGTCTCCAGCTCCGCACGCACATCCTGGATCTGAATTGAAAAAAGAAGCTCTGAATGTTTGATAAAAGGTAAGCATGAGACCCGGACATTGATTAGGTTTCCAGCTTTGCTGTGGGCTTTTAGCTCCTGTAGTTCATCCGGATCTTTCTGATGCAGGTTGAGCTTGAGCTTTGGGATTAGTTGAGTAATAGCCTGCCCCGTAAGGCGCTCAGAAGGAAAGGCCAGAAGGCTTCCGGCAGATGAGTTGTGGTTGATAATGATCCCTTCGGCTGTTGTGATAAATCTCGGCGTTTTACTGTTTATAAACTGAAAGTCCTGTCCTCTAATGGCCTCCGTTCTAAGGTCTGTCTTTGACCTTTTGGTCAATTGACTCTCTTCTTCCGGCCTGAGTTCATCCAGAATCAGCAGATTGACACACAGTGAGATGAGTGACTCTAGGCCGTTTATATCATCGATGCCATAATTATTCTGTCGACCAAATAAAACCAGAATGCCTTTTTTATCACCCATAGAATTTGTCAGTGGAATCAACATCAGGCGCTGAAACAGTCGCCAGGCCAATGTATTTGCCAGCTCGGCTTTAACGGCTGTAGAGCTGTTAGCGATTAAAGGGGCTGTTCGTCTTATTTGAGGCAGTAAGCAGGAGTACATCTCTGCTGCATGTTTTTTCAGGTGCTCTTCGTCTTTTGTGTTTCCCGGGTGGTGAGCTGTGAATTCAGAGATCAGCGTGCCGGAGTGATTGTGGAGCAAAAAGGCAAATCGGCTCCCTGAAAGTGAAACCATGGACTCTAAGGCACTTATCATGATGTCAGGCAGCGGCACCTGACTCTCAAATTGCTTCAGCAAAAGAAGAGAGGCGTGGAGTGCTTTTTCTGAAGTTTCAGCAGAACCGGACATGGCATTCCTTTGGTGTCGTGTTCGATGATGTTCTTTTAATAATCGCTCATCTTAAGAATTAGGTTACTGAGCAAAGAAAATCAAACATTAAGATATGTATTTATTGTTTTTTTGGTTGGAGAGCGGTTCTTCGGTTCTGTTTTGCACTTGTGCTGTTTAAGGCTTATGCATACCATCGGAACAATTTTTTTAAGTACGGTGCTTTATATGAGTTTAAGCACCGGGTGCCTCTGGAGTTCTTTTATGCATTACCCGGAAACTAAGCTTCCAAACGTTGGGACAACCATTTTCAGTGTCATGTCTCAGTTGGCTACCGAGCACCATGCCATCAATCTGTCTCAAGGTTTTCCTGATTTTGACGGCCCTCAGCTAATGCGTGATCGCGTTGTTCATTATATGCAATCCGGAGCTAATCAATATGCACCTTTTATTGGCGTGCCCTCCTTACGCCAGGCGATTAAGGATAAAGTTGCACGGCATTATGGTGCCGATGTTGATGCTGAATCTGAGGTCACGGTGACGTCAGGTGCCTCTGAGGCTATTTATGCTGCGATTACGGCTACCGTGCGTCAGGGGGACGAGGTGATAGTTTTTGATCCTTGCTATGACTGTTATGAGCCTGCTGTCGAACTCAATGGTGGTGTTTGTCGTCATGTCGCTCTGGATCTGCCGGAGTTTAAGATTAATTGGCAGGCTTTGGAGCAAGCAATTTCACCCCGGACCCGGATGATTATTGTGAATGCGCCTCATAACCCCAGTGGCGCTAGCCTGAGCAGGGATGAACTGGATCGGCTTGCAGAGTTGATTCGGGATACCAATATTCTGTTATTAGGAGATGAGGTTTATGAGCATATTGTGTTCGATGGACTGTCTCACAATAGTCTGCTGACCCACAAAGAGCTGGCTCAGCGCAGCTTTGTGATCTCTTCGTTTGGTAAGACTTACCATATCACCGGCTGGAAAGTAGGCTACTGCATAGCCCCAGGCGCGCTGTCAGCGGAACTGCGCAAAGTACATCAATATATTACATTTTGTACTCCAACACCGATGCAGCTGGCGATTGCTGACTATATGAACACTCACCCGGAATATGAATCCGAGCTATCGGGTTTCTATCAGAAGAAGCGGGATCTTTTTTGTCATGAGATCCGCCGTAGCCGCTTTGAGTTTACGCCAGCCAAGGGCAGTTACTTTCAGTTGGCAGACTATAGCCAGATCAGTGATATGGATGACGTTAGCTTTGCCCGTTGGCTCACCACAGAAGCTGGTGTGGCGGCGATTCCTGTCTCCGTTTTTTGTGAACGGCCAAAACCGGACGCGCGGCTGATTCGTTTCTGCTTCGCCAAAAATGAAGAGACCCTAAAACATGCGGGAGAGCGGTTATGCCGGTTATAAATATCAATGAAGAAAAAACTCAGAATGACCTGAGAGTGACTCTGGTTCAGTCAGAGCTTTTTTGGCATCAGCCTGAGCAAAATAGAGCTATGTTTGCTGAAAAACTACTAGGCTTGCCGGGCCGGACAGATGTTGTAATTCTGCCGGAAATGTTCACAACAGGCTTCTCCATGGAACCGGAAGCTATTGCTGAGCCGGCTGATCAGGAAACATTGCAATGGATGCAGCAGCAGGCCAAATCTGTTGAGGCCGTGGTTTGTGGCAGTGTTGCCGTTAAAGATAACCAGGGTTGCTACAATCGTTTCTACTGGGTTCAGCCGGATGGTGAATGGTGTTCCTATGATAAACACCACCTGTTTCGTATGGCCGGTGAGCATGAACACTATCAGGCGGGGCAGGCTCGTCCTGTCATATCCTATAAGGGTTGGCGTATTTTCCCTCAAATCTGCTACGACCTGCGGTTCCCGGTTTGGAGCCGGAATCATGATGAATATGATTTAGCGATTTATGTTGCTAACTGGCCGGCTGTTCGTGAGCACCCTTGGCAGGTGTTGCTTCAGGCAAGAGCGATAGAAAATCTCTGCTATGTCGCTGGCGTTAACCGGGTCGGACAGGATGGTAATGGTCTTAACTACAGTGGTCGCTCAGCTGTGATCGACTTTAAGGGCTACAATTTTGAAAATTATGCTGCCGGTGAGAGCTTTATTTCCACGTATACTTTATCTCTGGATAGTCTGAAAGCGTTTCGCCAGGCTTTCCCTGCCTTTGAAGATGCTGATGGCTTCATACTGAAGCAGAATAAGCTCTAGTCGCCAGATATCACGACAAGCATTGTAAGCCTCTGAGGTTTTAAACTTCAGAGGCTTTTTTGTTTTTAATCAAGTGATAAACACACCGATAAGCCCACTATGATTTCAGACTGGTGTCTTAGGGTAACAGAAAGTGTTACCTGAATAATGTCGGCTTACGTGATTGTGCACTTAAAGGTAACCAAATACGCTCTATTTTGGTGCGGCGTAGTGGTGTGGATTTCAGGTCAGGGTTTTATTTTGATTATTGTTTGATAGATTCATATGTAAGCGTTGGATTCTGTAAAACAATGCATAGGCGGTCTTAGTGACGTTTTACCCTGCTTTATCTCGTGTCTTTTTCTGTTCTAAGGAAATAAAACAAGCGTATTAATAAGAGTTGGAATAGCTGTTGCATATAGAGTAAAGGTCAGTATGTAGCTATATGCTACTGCGAATCCCAAAGACACGAGAGGATTAATAACAATGAAGAAAATGGGTCTTATCGCTGCAACGGCAGCTATGACAGTCGGTTTTTCTGTAAACGCATCTGCCGCTGATACGCTGGCATCTGTCAAGGAACGGGGTTTTGTACAGTGTGGTGTAACGACCGGTGTACCCGGTTATTCCAACCCTGATGACAAGGGTAACTGGAAAGGGATGGATGTTGATGTTTGTCGCGGGATTGCTGCGGCAACTTTGGGCGATGCCGAGAAAGTTAAATATATTCCTCTGAATGCTAAAGAACGTTTTACAGCGCTTCAGTCTGGTGAAATTGATGTGCTGTCCCGTGTTACAACCTGGACGCTGACTCGTGATAGCTCTCTGGGTCTGAACTTTGCGGGTGTGACATACTATGACGGTCAGGGCTTTTTGATTAATAAAGGTCTGGGCGTAAACAGTGCCCTTGAGCTGGATGGTGCTTCTATGTGTATTCAGTCCGGTACCACGACTGAGCTGAATGCTGCGGATTACTTCCGTGAAAACAATATGGAGTTTGAGCCAGTTGTATTCGACACTTCTGACCAGACCGTAAAAGGTTTTGAGGCGGGTCGTTGTGATGTTCTGACCTCTGACCAATCTCAGCTGTATGCTCTGCGCATCAAGCTGTCTAACCCGTCGTCAGCGGTAATTCTGCCAGAGATTATTTCTAAAGAACCATTGGGCCCTGTTGTACGTCAAGGTGATGATGCTTGGTTTAATGTTGTGAAATGGTCTCTGTTTGCCATGGTAAATGCTGAAGAGCTGGGCCTGACGTCTAAGAATATTGACAGCAACAAAAACTCTAAAAACCCTAATATCGCCCGCTTTGTCGGTGCTGAAGGTATCAAGGGTACCGGTTTATCATTATCCGATAACTGGGCTTACAATATCGTGAAGCAAGTAGGCAACTACGGCGAAGCGTTTGAGCGTAACCTGGGCGCTAGTTCTCCTCTGAAAATTGAGCGTGGTCTTAACGCGCTATGGAACAAAGGTGGCCTGCAGTACGCACCACCAATTCGCTAAGCCCACTACGGGAGGTTGAGGTGACTCACCTCCCGTTTGTGTTTTTGTCCTTTCAGTAGGAGTTTCGCCTATGCCATCTGATGCCAATAAGTCGCCGTCTGTCCATAAGACGCTCTTCTGGCATGACCCTGCAAAACGAGCCATTTTGTTCCAGAGCTTACTGGTTATCGCAGTGCTGGGTTTTGTCGGGATGATTGTTCAAAATACTCTGCATAATTTAGAAAGCCGGGGTATTACTACAGGTTTTGCTTTTCTCTCCCAGGAAGCGGGTTTCGGTATTGTTCAGTCACTGATTGACTACACCGAGTCCAGTAGCTACGGACGTACTTTTTTTGTGGGTTTGCTGAATACTTTACTGGTATCAGCACTGGGGGTTGTTGCTGCAACTGTTATTGGCTTTGTCATGGGGATTGCCCGTCTGTCCAATAACTGGCTAATTGCGAAGGTTGCGTCTGCATACGTTGAAATCTTTCGTAATATCCCTCTGTTGATTCAGATTTTTTTCTGGTACTTCGCTGTACTACGGGCACTGCCTTCTCCTCGGCAGAGTCTAGAGCCACTTGATAACGTTTTTATCAATGTTCGCGGTCTGTATATGCCTGAGCCTATCTATGGTGATGGTTTTGGTTGGGTCGTGATTGCATTTCTTCTGGCTGTCGTTGCTGTTATTGGTATCGCCCGCTGGAGTAAAAAACGCCAAGATGAGACGGGTCAACGATTTCCTCTTTTCTGGGCCGCTGCTGGCTTGCTTATCGGTTTACCTTTAGTTGTCTATTGGATAACGGGGTCTCCCCTGACCTGGGAGAGCCCAGTATTAAAAGGCTTTAACTTTCGTGGTGGTATGACGATTATTCCTGAGCTGGCAGCGCTTTGGTTGGCTCTGAGTATCTATACTGCAGCTTTTATTGCTGAGATTGTACGGTCTGGTATTGAGGCTATCTCATCGGGTCAGACCGAAGCAGCAAGCGCACTGGGCCTTAGCAAAAGTAAGGTGCTGCGATTAGTCGTTGTTCCTCAGGCTGTACGCGTGATCATCCCTCCTTTAACCAGTCAGTATCTTAACCTTATTAAAAACTCCTCATTAGCCACTGCAATCGGCTACCCGGACCTGGTTTCAGTTTTTGCCGGAACAACTCTGAACCAAACCGGACAGGCAATTGAGGTGATCTTTATGACGATGCTGGTTTATCTGACGCTGAGCCTGCTTGTGTCAGCATTTATGAACTGGTTTAACACACGTATGGCGCTGGTTGAGCGTTAAGAACGGAGTATTCATTGTGAGTGATTCTGCAAAAGTCACGGATAAGTTACTACCGGATCTGCCGCCTCCTGCGAACAGCACCGGTTTTATTGGCTGGATGCGCATGCATCTTTTCTCAACCCCTGCGAATGCGCTACTGACACTGTTTGCAGCCTATTTGCTTTATATCCTTATGGTGCCATCGATTAACTGGGCACTTATATCGGCGGACTGGATTGGCGACAGTCGTGATGCCTGTACTTCCGGTGGTGCATGTTGGGTTTTTGTTTACAACCGTTTTGATCAGTTTATGTATGGCTTCTATCCTCAGGTTGAGCGCTGGCGGATTGACGTCACCTTTATTCTGTTAGTGGTTCTGGCTGCGTGGCTAATGCTGCCCAGAATGCCTAAGAAAGGACTGGTAAGCTTTATTACTTTGATTATCTACCCCGTGGTAGCTTTCTTTCTGCTTTACGGCGGTAGCTTTGGTCTTGAGGTCGTAGAAACCCATAAATGGGGCGGCATGTCACTGACACTAATTCTGGCGATTGTCGGTATTGTGGCAGCACTGCCTTTTGGTGTGTTGCTGGCGCTGGGGCGTCGCTCAGAGATGCCGATTGTTAAAAGTATCTGTGTCGTCTATATCGAGTTCTGGCGGGGGGTTCCTCTGATTACGGTACTCTTTATGGCTTCTGTGATGTTGCCTCTTTTTGTTCCTGAAGAGGTTGACTTTGACAAACTGCTGAGGGCCATGATTGGTATTGTCCTGTTTCAGTCCGCTTACATGGCTGAAGTGGTTCGCGGTGGTCTGCAGGCGATTCCTAAGGGGCAGTATGAAGCCGCTCAGGCTTTGGGGCTTAACTATTGGAAAATGATGGGGCTGATTGTTCTGCCGCAAGCCCTGAAATTAATGATTCCGGGGATTGTGAACACCTTTATCGCACTGTTTAAAGATACCAGTCTGGTACTGATCATTGGCCTGTTCGATATTCTGGCAATTGTTCAGGCAGGTTTGTCTGATCCTAACTGGCTGGGTTTCTCGGTTGAAGGTTACACCTTTGTTGCTCTGATGTTCTGGGTATTCTGTTTTGGAATGTCGAAATACAGCCAGCATCTTGAGAAGCGTTTCCACACAGGCCACGGTGCTCGTTAATCAGCTGTTAACCGATCGAAGTTTTGATCGCTGAAACACAACGAGCAGCGCATAAATAAATGCAGTAATAGGCTGTTAAAGCTTATTCAAAGCATGAAGAATTTGGAGTAGTTATGAGCATGACTCATCAGGTAGAAGACGATAAGTTGATGGTTGAGATGCGTGGTGTGAACAAATGGTATGGCCAGTTTCACGTACTCAAGGATGTCAATCTAGAAGTGAAAAAGGGCGAGCGTATCGTTATTTGTGGGCCGTCGGGTTCAGGTAAATCCACTACGATTCGTTGTATCAACCGTTTGGAAGAGCACCAAAAAGGTGACATCATTGTTGATGGCACCACCCTAAATAATGATCTGAAAAACATTGAAACCATCCGCAGGGAAGTGGGGATGGTGTTTCAGCATTTTAATCTCTTCCCTCATTTGACGGTTCTGGAGAATTGCGCTTTAGCACCGATCTGGGTTCGAAAAACACCCCGGGATGAGGCGGAAGAGATCGCGATGAAGTATCTGCGCCGGGTGAAAATTGAAGAGCAGGCGCTTAAGTATCCAGGTCAGCTTTCAGGTGGTCAGCAGCAGCGCGTGGCCATCGCTCGTAGCCTATGTATGAATCCTCAGATTATGTTGTTTGATGAGCCAACCTCTGCACTTGATCCTGAGATGATTAAAGAGGTATTGGATGTGATGGTCGAGTTAGCGGATGAAGGGATGACCATGATCTGTGTAACTCATGAAATGGGGTTTGCTAAAACAGTTGCAGATAGGGTTATTTTTATGGATAAAGGGCAGATCATTGAAGAGAACAAACCCCATGAGTTCTTTAATAATCCTCAGTCTGAGCGTACGCAGGCCTTCCTGAGCCAGATTCTTAACCACTGATCTGGTTGCACTAAGCTATAAGAAACAGGCGGTTTGAAGTGACCCCCAATTGTTGGATATCCAACATTGGGGGTTCTTTTTATCTGTGTTTTATGACTGGCGCGGATCTTTTGAACGGCGGCTTCCGGCTGATGATCAGAAGAAAGCGTACTTGATACCAAGACCCAGCAGCATGCTGGACAGAATGGGTTGTAGAACCCGGTTCGGAAGGCGTGAGCTGAGTCTAGTTCCTAAATGAATTGCAGGTAGAGAGCCCACCAGAAGAGCTGCCAGTAGTTGATAATCTACATTGCCAAGAAACATATGGCCGATACCTGCGATCAGAGTCAGAGGCACTGCATGAGCCAAATCGGTTCCTATAATACGGATAGCGCTTAATGCTGGGAATAGAATCAATAGAATGGCAGCACCAAAGGCTCCGGCCCCGACAGATGAGAGTGTGACACAGAAACCAAGTAGCACTCCCATCAGAACAGTAAAGCGGTATTTGTGTTGCTCAAGGAAACGACGCACCGATCCATTTGAACTGTGATGAAGTTTATTAATCCGACCCTTTAGAAGCAGAACCCCTGCGGTTAGCATCAGCATAGCGCCTAAGCTATGAGTCAGTATGTGAGCGTAGCTTTCAGGGGATGGGAAGTAGTTAGCCAGAAGCCAAACAGTGACGGCTGAAACCGGCAGACTACCGATAGCCAGCGAACTCATGATCTTCCAGTCGACCGTTTTTTGCTTATGATGTGCAATAACACCGCTGGCTTTAGTTATAGATGCATAGAGAAGGTCTGTCCCTACAGCGATGTGAGGTGGAAATCCAAATAAAAGAAGCAGAGGTGTCATCAAAGACCCGCCACCGACACCTGTCAGGCCGACAGCAAGACCTACGGCGGCACCGGATAAAATGTAGAGAAGTAAATCCATATAGGCTCAATGACTCAGAAAATTGCTCGGCAATCGGAGCGAAAAGAATCTTCAACAGGTGTAACCCTGTGCTTTTGATCGTGTTTGGGTGACACTGCGGCCTAATTTATCCTGTCTGCTATATTCTTAAAAGTAATGTTTGCTTATATTTTTATGGCATAATATTCTTAAAAAATTGATAACCTGCGATGATCGCCACTTACATTCATAGCAAGAGGGCGAGATCCGATAAATGAGGAAGGTGGAATGAAATTACAGCAGCTGCGTTATATTTGGGAAGTTGCCCACCATGATCTTAATGTGTCGGCTACCGCACAAAGCTTGTACACCTCTCAGCCGGGGATCAGCAAGCAAATACGTTTGCTGGAGGATGAGCTGGGAATTGAAATTTTTGCCCGAAGTGGCAAGCATCTGACGCGTATAACACCTGCTGGTCAGGAGGTGATTGACCTGGCTGGGCAGATACTGAGAACTGTTGATAATATCAAACAAGTGGCTCAGGAGTTCAGTGACGATAAGAAAGGCAGTCTCAGCCTTGCTACAACACATACACAGGCGCGTTATGCGCTACCCGGTGTGATCAAAGACTTTATCAGTAAATATCCTGATGTCTCGCTGCATATGAAGCAGGGTACACCGATTCAAATTTCAGAGATGGTGTCAGAAGGGGCTGCTGATTTTGCGATTGCTACCGAGGCGATGGAACTGTTCAGTGACCTGATTATGCTGCCTTGTTATCGCTGGAATCGTTGTGTGCTGGTACCAAAGGATCATCCGCTAACTCAGGTGCAGCAGCCGCTTTCTCTGGAGGATGTGGCAGAGCATCCGATCGTAACTTATGTTTTCGGTTTTACCGGTCGCTCTAAACTGGATGAAGCTTTTAACAAGAAAGGCCTTAAGCCGAAAGTTGTTTTTACGGCAGCGGACTCTGATGTTATTAAAACCTATGTTCGTATGGGGATGGGGGTCGGTATTGTCGCAGGTATGGCTTACGACGTTCAGACTGACTCTGATATGGTGGCGCTGGATGCGAGCCACCTGTTTGAATCCAGTACCACTAAAATAGGCATTCGCCGTGGTACCTTTATGCGGGGATATATGTATGACTTTGTTACCCGTTTTGCGCCACACTTGGATCGGGACTTGATTGATCAGGCTTTGGCGTGCAGTTCTAAAGCTGACCTTGAGGCTTTGTTTGAAGATATTGAATTGCCAGTACACTGACGTAGCATGACAAAAAAAGGCATCCTTGGGATGCCTTTTTTGTTTATTTTTCCAGATTACCTGCGTGTAAACCACACTCTTTATGGGTGGCTTCCTCCCACCACCAACGTCCTTCCCGCTCATGTTGGTTTGGTAGAACCGGGCGAGTACAGGGCTCGCAACCAATACTGGTAAAGCCACGTTCGTGCAGAGGGTTGTAAGGGACATCAAACATGCGAATGTACTCCCATACTTGCTGTGAACTCCAGTTAGCCAGTGGATTGAATTTCACCAGAGGGCTTTCCTCTGTACCAAAAGCTTTATCCATTTCAGCAATGGGTACACTGTTCCGTGTGCCTGGGCTCTGATCCTTGCGCTGACCTGTAATCCAGGCATCCAGAGTGCTTAATTTGCGCCGTAGCGGTGCAACTTTGCGCAGACCACAGCATTCCTGGTGCCCATCTTCAAAGAAGCTGAACAAACCTTTTTGCTTAACGAATGCTTCAAGGGCCTGGTGCTCTGGAGACACAATATCAATTTGAATACCGTAGTACTTACGAACAGTTTCGATAAACTGATAGGTTTCCGGGTGAAGCCGGCCTGTATCGAGGGAGAAAACCTGTAGCTGACTTTTGTCTTTAATAACCTTGCTGGCGATCTCCACCAGGACAACATCTTCTGCGCCACTGAATGAGATAGCGATATTGCCAAACTCTTCCAGTGCTCTTTCGATAATTTTCTTAGGTGACTCGGTATCAAACTCCAGCGCAAACTGGTTTGTGTTAAATGTGCTCATGCCTTGTCCTGTTATCTGTGGCAATGGATCTGAGATCCATGCTCATCAAGCGGTCTGATTCTACGATCATGGTTTTGGCTATAAAGTAACAGCTACTTAGAATAAAAATAAATAAAAAGTGCTTCTATGAATATGCTCTTATTGTGTAATAGCTTGCTGTTTTGCCGATACCTTCTCAGAGGGGGGGCTTGCCTGTCTGACTTACCCTATGTTCTGTGATAATCTTTTCGGTGTTTATTGTTTGGCTGGGGCCTCATTATTCTGAACTTTCTTATATGGAGGTCCCAGTAATAAATAACTCTATTATTGACTCGTTACAGAAGGATTATTCCGTGGAACTGGCATGTCTTGACCTAGAAGGTGTTCTGATCCCTGAAATCTGGATCGCATTTGCAGAAAAAACCGGTATTGAAGCGTTGAAAGCAACGACACGGGATATCCCAGATTATGATGTGCTGATGAAACAGCGTCTGCGCATTCTGGATGAAAATGGTCTGAAGCTACCGGACATCCAGGCCGTCATTGCAGAGCTGGAGCCTCTGGAGGGTGCAAAAGAGTTTACCGACTGGCTGCGTGAGCGTTTTCAGCTGGTGATTCTGTCGGATACTTTCTACGAGTTTGCTGCACCTCTGATGGCTCAGCTGGGCTTCCCGACACTGTTGTGTCACAAGCTGGAAGTTGATGATGAGGGACGAATTACCGATTATACCCTGCGTCAGCGTGATCCTAAACGTCAGTCCGTTCGAGCTTTCCAGTTACTGAACTACCGTGTTATCGCGGCGGGTGATTCTTATAACGACACCACTATGCTGGCTCAGGCAGAGCAGGGTATTCTGTTCCATGCACCGGACAACGTGATTGCAGAATTTCCTCAATTCCCGGCAGTTCACACTTATGATGACCTGAAAGACCAGTTCTTGAAGGCAAGTAATCGTAACCTGAGCAAGTAAGTTTGTTCTGAGTCTACGGTAGGCCTTATTGATGGCCTGGTGATGCAAAAAAAGGCTTTCCGTTACTGCGGAAAGCCTTTTTGCGTTCAGGAAGGGTAGGGCCTTAGTCGTTAGCCTTAAACTGGGCCTGGGTTTTGAAATCCGGCTGCAGGGATTGCAGAATCTTACCTACCTTATGCAGCGTCTCCTGGTATTCACTTTCGGCCACCGAGTCGTAGACGATACCGCCGCCGCCCCAACAGTCAAGATGGCTTTCAGTCCTGCCGGTTTCTTGATTCTCATTAACAGACTCAAGAAGTGTGCGAATGGTGATACTGCTATCCATTCTGCCATTAAAGCTGATATAGCTAATTGAGCCACAGTAAATCGCCCGGCGCTGGGGTTCCAGTTCGTCGATAATCTCCATCGCCCTGATTTTAGGGGCACCGGTAATGGATCCACCGGGAAAACTGGCGGTCAGAAGGTCCACGGCACTCTTATCTGAAGGTAGCTCACCCCGTATTGTGCTGACCAAATGATGGACGTTGGCGTAGCTTTCAAGTGCAAAAAGGATCGGGACTTTGACGGATCCAGGTTTACAGACACGACCCAGATCATTGCGCAACAGGTCAACAATCATCAGATTTTCCGCCCTGTCTTTAATGCTGCCTTTAAGGTTCTCAGCGATATGGCGATCTTCTCGGGTGTCACCGGAACGTGGGGCGGTGCCCTTAATTGGTTTAGTTTCTACATGCCCCATCTCTAACTGCATAAAGCGCTCGGGGGAAACGCTTAAAATCTTAAACGAGCCAAAATCCAGATAAGCACTGAAAGGGGCTGGTGTTGCAGCGCGGATTTTCAGGTATGCCTGCCAGCTATCGCCCTGTGATCGGGCCTGAAAGCGTTGCGCAAAGTTTATCTGGTAGCAATCGCCGGAGCGGATATAAGCCATGATTTTGTTGAAGCGACTTTTATATTCTGGCCAGCTCAGGTTAGTTGTGAAAGGCGTTGTCAGGGAAAAGGTATCCCGCAGGCTTTGGATATCAGTTTGTGTTAGCAGTGCCATCAGCTCATCAGCCTGGTCTTCAGGAGTAACCAGCTCTGCTGTCTGGCGTTCATGATCCACCACAACGGCCCAAAGGTAGATGCCTCCGATGATTGATGGAAAGCTTGAATCATCCTTTGCTGACTCAGGCAAGGCTTCCAGCTCGCGCCCCAGGTCGTAGCTGAGCCCACCAATAAAACCGCCTGTAAAGGGAAGGTGATCCAGTGCTTTGTCAGTCGTTACGATACTGTAATGTGCGCTGATATCGTTAAGTACCTGTTGCAGGTGAGGGAGGCTGTTAGTAACGCTTTGAATCTCTTCAGCCGGACTGGCGCTGACAATATCATAACGTCCGGATGGGCTGTTCGGCTTGTTGCTGTCAAGCAATACCGGGGCATCAAGATGACGGATGCGTTCAAAATACTCGATACCGTGACGGTAAGGTAGTGATCGTGTGCAGAGTCGTGTCATAAGCTAAACAGTAACCGAATCAGTATCCGAGGCCGACGAAGGAATGGCATAAGATGTAATGACATAAATAAATAGAAAAAGCAGCCATCAGTAAAACGCGCTATTCTAACGGTTTTTTAATAGCCAGCCTATTTTACTGGTGCTTTTTCTGGTTTTTTGTCACGGATACTGCATTTTCTCTGCTTTGGTTTTTCGTGTCTGTTGCTTATTTAAGGTACGTCATGTCAGAACATTTTCAGTGTGAAACAGCGAGTCTTGATCGTCAGGACTATCGGATTTTCTACCGAATTTACCGTAACTTGCACAACCCTAATGGCCGTAAAATTTTAATGCTGCATGGTGCCGGTGTTGATGGCGCTTTTACCTGGGAGCCCATGTTACGCCACTTAAACCACTGGGGAGCGCTTCTGGTTCCTGATCTCAGAGGGATGGGACAGAGCATCCCCTTGCCTGAAGGACGGGCTGAGAATGCATTTACGGTAGAGCAGGTTGTTTGTGATGTTGCTGCTGTACTGGACTATCTCGGATGGTTTGAATCTGACCTGGCAGGCTACTCCTTTGGTGGATTAGTTGCGATGCTGCTGAAGCAGCAGCGCCCTTCGGCTTTTAGGAAAACCTACCTTCTGGAGCCGGCTCTGTTAGAGCGCCCTGATCTTAATGAGATGCGCCAGGTGCGCGGAAATTATTCTGCGGCGGCTCAGATGATGCGAACCGAAGAGCCGATGGAGAAAGGCATTACTCATTTTCTGGATCTGATCTCACCAAAGCGATCTAAGTCGGCCCGTGTGGAGCATGCAACGGTACATCGCCTTAAAAATCGGGTGTTAGGGTTATCTTATGCTCTGGATGCTGTAACAGATGCTGTGCAGCGTTTGGATCGCTCTGCAACTATTCAGATTCAATCTGATGTCGTCAGCTTTGTAGGGAGTAAGAGTCTGGATTCGATGAAAGCCTGTCACCGGCAGATTGCTGAGCAGCGAGATGACTGGCTCTACCATGAAATTGGCGGTACTGATCATTCATTGCCATTTCAGAAACCGTCCAAAATTGCAGAGATTTTTCAGCGAACAATAGACTAAGGCAATATATTGAAGTGACTGATGTTTTGTGTGTGTATTGCTAACACTTCTATTGGATTAAAGTTTCAGTCACAACTTGATCGTAGACAATTTACAGGGCGTGACCGATAGGTTGCGCTTTTTTTGTTTCTATAACCTATTGTTTTCTATGAATTAAGCTATTTTTAAGGTGGGTTGGAATTGCAGATTGTAGACAAATGCGACTTTTGTTGATGTTGACGCTCATCAAGCAATTGTCTACATTCCTCCCAACGTTAAATTGTCGACAATTAAATAACAGAAGAACACTAGGCCATGTCAGATGTTCAGTATGCCTATGAAGAGGTTGAAACCCGCACCCTGGCCGATCGGGTGTTTGAGCAGATTCAAACCGCGATTGTCAAAGGTGATATACCGCCAGGTAGCAAAATTACAGAGCCGGGCTTAGCTAAAGAGTACGGCATAAGCCGTGGGCCTCTCCGCGAGGCGATTCGTCGATTGGAAGGGCGGCGTTTAATTAAGCGCATTCCCCATGTGGGAGCCCGGGTTGTTTCCCTCTCTTTTGAAGAGTTGCTGGACATCTATGATGTGCGTGAAGCGATGGAGGGGATGGCGTGTCGTCTTGCGGCCCGCAACATGACCGCGGATGAAATTAAAAGTTTACGGGCACTGCTGGCGCGCCATGAAGAAACTGCAGAGCTCCAGGAAGGTGTTGCGTACTACCAGAAAGAAGGTGATCTGGATTTTCACTTCCGAATTGTGCTGGGAAGTAAAAATGAGAAGCTGACTGAGCTGTTATGTGGAGAGCTCTATCATCTTGTCCGGATGTACCGTTACCAGTTCAGTGCTTCAAGTTCGCGGCCTAAGCGGGCTTTTGAGGAGCACCATCGAATCGTTGATGCCATTGAGCAGCGGGATGAAGAACTGGCTGAAATGCTCATGCGTCGCCATATCAGTGCGTCGCGTAAAAATGTAGAACAACGTCTGCGTGAATCTCAGGCAGAACAACCCTAAGAAGGAATAAGCCATGACTAAGTTGACTGCGGGTGCCCGTTTCCGTAAAGCGCTGGCTGAAGCGAATCCACTTCAGATTGTCGGTACTACTAACGCGTATCATGCCATGATGGCTGAACGGGTAGGCCATAAAGCAATTTACCTTTCTGGTGGCGGTGTTGCTAACCACTCTTACGGTCTGCCTGATCTGGGTATGACATCAATGAATGACGTGCTGACGGATGTCTCACGTATTACCAGCGCAGTTGAAACGCCTCTGGTTGTTGATATTGATACTGGCTGGGGTGGTGCATTTAACATTTCTCGCACAATTAAAGAGATGATTAAAGCGGGTGCTGCTGCGGTACATATTGAAGATCAGATCGCACAGAAGCGCTGTGGACATCGCCCGAATAAAGAGATCGTTTCTCTGCAAGAGATGGTTGATCGTGTAAAAGCAGCCGTTGATGCGAAAACAGACGATGATTTCTTTGTGATGGCCCGTACAGATGCGTTTCAAATGGAAGGTCTGAATGCTGCTGTTGAGCGCGCTCAGGCTTGTTTGGAAGCGGGTGCTGACGGTATTTTCGCTGAAGCCGTTCATACGCTGGATGACTATAAAGCCTTCTCTGACGGTATTAAAGGTGCACATCTGCTGGCTAACATTACCGAGTTTGGTGCAACACCACTGTTCAATACCGAAGAACTGGCGGCTAATGGTGCAACAATGGTGCTTTACCCTCTGTCAGCTTTCCGGGCAGCAAATAAAGCCGCACTGAATGTATATGAGGCCTTGCTGCGCGATGGCGATCAAAAAGCGGTGGTAGATACCATGCAGACTCGTATGGAGCTGTATGATTTCCTGAACTACCACGACTTTGAGCAAAAGCTGGATGCTCTGTTTGCTGAAGGCAAAAATAAGTAATCTTATTTTAGACACTGTGGCTGCCTGATAGGTGGCCACAGCAGATAATGACTCCCAACGACTTACAATAAAAATCGGACTCTCTGAGCGATTGCAAAGGAGCTATAGAATGGTAGATAAGAAATTAGCTGGTGCAGGCCTGCGTGGTCAGTCGGCAGGTGAAACGGCGCTGTGTACTGTCGGGAAAACCGGCGCGGGTCTGACCTATCGTGGTTACGATATGAAGGAGCTGGCAGAAAAAGCACAGTTCGAGGAAGTATCCTACCTGTTAGCGTATGGCAAGCTACCTAATCAGTCAGAGCTTGATGCCTATAAAGCAAAGCTGAAGAACCTGCGCGCACTGCCAGAGCCTCTGAAAGTTGTTCTGGAGCAGATTCCTGCGGATGCTCACCCAATGGATGTGATGCGTACCGGCGTCTCTATGCTGGGTAACCTGGAAACAGAGAATGATTTCTCAGAGCAGACCGATCATATCGACCGTATGATGGCGACATTCCCGGGTATCATTAACTACTGGTATAACTTTACGCATAACGATAAACGCATCAATGTTGAAACTGATGCAGACTCGATTGCAGAGCAGTTCCTGTGGACACTACACGACAAAAAACCTGACCCGCTGCACGTTAAAGTGATGCATGCATC
Source organism: Oceanospirillum sp. (assembly GCF_048265165.1). Taxonomy (GTDB): domain Bacteria; phylum Pseudomonadota; class Gammaproteobacteria; order Pseudomonadales; family Halomonadaceae; genus Oceanospirillum. The sequence continues at coordinate 141,017 of NZ_JBLXCD010000008.1, forward strand.
GTTGATTCTTTATGCTGAACATGAATTTAATGCATCGACCTTTACCGCACGTGTTTGTGCTTCTACGCTATCCGATATTCACAGCTGTGTGACTGCTGCGATTGGTTCTTTACGTGGCCCTCTGCATGGTGGCGCCAATGAAGCTGCAATGGATATGATCGAGCAGTGGAAGTCTGCGGACGAAGCTGAAGACGCGATCATGGGTATGTTAGCGCGTAAAGACAAGATTATGGGTTTTGGCCATGCGATCTATCGCGAATCCGACCCACGTAATGCGGTCATTAAAGAGTGGTCTAAGAAACTGTCTGAAGCGGTGGGTGATACATATTTATATGCTGTTTCTGAGCGTGTTGAAGCGGTTATGTGGCGCGAGAAGAAGCTTTTTTGTAATGCTGATTTCTTCCATGCATCTGCTTATCACTTTATGGGTATTCCCACTAAGCTGTTTACACCGATCTTTGTATGCTCCCGTGCATCCGGCTGGACAGCTCACGTAATGGAACAACGTGCCAATAATCGTATTATTCGCCCAAGTGCAGATTATACTGGCCCGGAATCGGCTGAGTGGATTGATATCAAAGACCGGACTTAACTTAATAAGTCTGTCTGACCAGAAATTTGGCGGGGCTGGACGATACTTGCCTCTAATGCCTTTGCCCCTGCCTTTTTTTATTCCTGCTATCGGGTGCGCCGATAGCCTTTGGCTAAGTTATTCCTTTAGCTCAGATTGATAAGAAGGTCCGCGTCTTGCGCCCTTCTTTGTCAGTCCCTCAACACCCTGTTTGGGCAAATCCTATTTCGAGTGGATTTCTGACATGAATACTCAATACCGTAAAACTCTTGCTGGCACTTCGCTGGATTATTTTGACACCCGTGAAGCGGTTGATGCGATCAAGCCAGGTGCTTATGCCACGCTACCTTATACGTCACGGGTCTTGGCAGAACAGTTGGTGCGCCGCTGTGAGCCTGAAGCACTGACCGACTCTCTGAAGCAACTCATCGAACGTAAACAAGACTTGGATTTTCCATGGTATCCGGCCCGTGTGGTTTGCCATGATATTCTTGGTCAAACCGCGCTGGTTGATCTTGCGGGGCTGCGTGATGCCATTGCTGATCAAGGTGGTGATCCTGCTAAAGTAAACCCAGTGGTTCCGACTCAGCTGATTGTTGATCACTCGCTGGCGGTTGAAGCGCCGGGTTTCGATCCCAATGCTTTTGATAAAAACCGTGCCATTGAAGATCGCCGTAACGATGACCGTTTCCATTTTATTGAATGGTGTAAAACTGCGTTCGATAACGTTGACGTGATTCCTGCCGGTAATGGCATCATGCATCAGATCAACCTGGAAAAAATGTCTCCAGTTATTCAATCCCGTGATGGTGTTGCTTTCCCTGATACTTGTGTTGGTACAGACAGCCATACGCCTCATGTTGATGCGTTAGGTGTTATCGCTATTGGTGTCGGTGGATTAGAAGCCGAAACCGTTATGCTCGGCCGCCCATCCATGATGCGCCTACCAGACATCATCGGTGTTAAGTTGACTGGTAAGCGTCAGCCAGGTATCACCGCTACGGACATCGTACTGGCCATTACTGAATTTCTGCGTAATGAAAAAGTCGTATCTTCTTATCTGGAGTTCTTCGGCGAAGGTGCCAAAGATCTTACGATTGGCGATCGTGCGACGATCTCCAATATGACACCAGAGTTTGGTGCGTCTGCGGGTATGTTCTATATCGATGAGCAGACCATTGACTACTTGAAGCTAACCGGCCGTGAACCTGAGCAAGTTGCTTTGGTTGAGCAGTACGCTAAAGAAACCGGTCTATGGGCGGATGACTTGGTTGATGCTGAATATGGTCGGGTGTTGGAATTTGATCTGTCGAGCGTGTGCCGCAACATGGCTGGACCTTCTAACCCACACCGCCGTTTGCCAACCGCTGACCTGGAATCCCGCGGTATTGCGGGCCACCTGGATGAAGCGCTGGCAGAAGAAAAAGAAGGTTTGATGCCGGATGGCGCTGTTATCATTGCGGCGATCACTTCCTGTACGAATACCTCTAACCCTCGCAACGTGGTTGCTGCTGGCTTGATTGCTCGTCGTGCCAACGAGTTAGGCTTGGTACGTAAGCCTTGGGTTAAGACCTCCTTTGCGCCGGGTTCAAAAGTTGCAAAACTGTATCTGGAAGAGGCGGGCTTACTGTCTGAGATGGAAAAACTGGGCTTCGGTATCGTCGGTTATGCCTGCACAACCTGTAACGGCATGAGCGGTGCGCTTGATCCTAAGATTCAGCAAGAGATTATTGATCGTGATCTGTATGCTACGGCGGTCCTGTCCGGCAACCGTAACTTCGATGGCCGTATCCATCCTTACGCGAAACAGGCATTCCTGGCATCCCCTCCATTGGTTGTTGCTTATGCCATTGCCGGCACCATTCGCTTTGATATCGAGAAAGATGTATTGGGCACCGATAAAGACGGCAACCCGATCACGCTGAAAGATATCTGGCCAAGTGATGAAGAGATCGATGCGATTGTTGCAAGCAGCGTTAAACCTGAACAGTTTAAACAGGTTTATATCCCGATGTTTGATCTAGGAGCCGTGGAAAAATCGATCAGCCCATTGTATGACTGGCGTCCACAGACGACTTATATTCGTCGTCCTCCTTATTGGGAGGGTGCCCTAGCGGGTGAGCGTACCATGAAAGGTATGGTGCCATTGGCGGTGCTGGGTGACAACATCACCACAGACCACCTGTCGCCATCGAACGCGATTCAGGCTTCCAGTGCGGCCGGTGAATATTGCGCCAAAATGGGCTTGCCGGAAGAGGATTTCAACTCCTATGCGACGCACCGGGGCGATCACCTCACCGCACAGCGAGCCACTTTTGCTAACCCTAAATTGCTAAACGAAATGTGCCGCGATGAAAACGGTGAAGTGAAACAGGGGTCTTTGACACGTATCGAGCCAGAAGGCACTGAAAGCCGCATGTGGGAAGCGATTGAAACCTATATGGAACGTAAGCAGCCGCTGATCATTATTGCTGGCGCTGATTACGGTCAAGGCTCCTCCCGTGACTGGGCGGCCAAAGGGGTTCGTTTGGCGGGTGTTGAAACCATCGTTGCTGAAGGTTTTGAGCGTATTCACCGTACCAATCTGGTCGGCATGGGTGTGTTGCCACTAGAATTTAAAGCCGGTGATAGCCGCAATACTTACGGTATTGATGGTACTGAAACCTATGACGTTGTTGGCGAGATCAGCCCACGCTGCGATCTGACCGTGGTGATGACGCGTCGTAATGGTGAAGTGGTTGAGATTCCGGTGACTTGCCGTTTAGATACTGCTGAAGAGGTTCATGTTTACGGTGCAGGCGGTGTGCTGCAACGTTTCGCGCAGGACTTCTTAGAAGCTAACGTTTAATCTGAGTGGGTTATGCTGGGGCGGGTTAGGTGATCTGACTTGCCCCAGCTATTTTGATAAAGAGAGATTTCTTAATAAGTTGATTGACGTATACCCGCTACCGCGATGCGCTTATTAAGCATTTTCTGAACATTTCTGAATAGGAGTGCCACCTATAGATGGTGCTCAGAGACACAGGAACCGAGCCATGACATTTGTACCCCAAATTAAAATCCCTGCCACCTATATCCGTGGCGGTACCAGTAAAGGTGTTTTTTTCCGTCGTCAGGATCTCCCCGCAGCGGCTCAGGAGCCGGGTGAGGCGCGCGATAAAATTCTGCAGCGCGTAATCGGCAGTCCTGATCCTTATGGTCAGCAGATTGATGGTATGGGCGGGGCGACTTCAAGTACCTCAAAAACGGTTATTCTGGATAAAAGTACTCAGCCTGACCATGACGTGGATTACCTGTTTGGGCAGGTCGCTATTGATAAAGCCTTTGTAGACTGGTCCGGTAACTGCGGTAATCTTACGGCGGCGGTAGGTGCTTTTGCCATCGCTGGTGGCTTGGTGGATGCGGATCGAATTCCGGAAAATGGTATCTGTACCGTTCGTATCTGGCAGAAGAATATTCAGAAAACCATCATCGCTCATGTGCCAATCACCAATGGTGAAGTACAGGAAACTGGTGATTTTGAACTGGATGGCGTCACTTTCCCTGCTGCGGAAGTTGTGGTTGAGTTTATGGACCCTGCTGATGGCAAAGGATCTATGTTCCCGACAGGCAATCTGGTGGATGATCTGGAGGTACCTGGTATCGGGACCTTCAAAGCAACCATGATCAGTGCAGGTATCCCGACAATCTTCCTGGGTGCAGAAGAGATTGGTTATAAGGGAACTGAACTACAAAAAGATATTAATGGTAATGCTGAAGCCTTAGCGCGCTTTGAGACAATCCGTGCCCATGGCGCAGTCAAAATGGGATTGATCAAAGATGTCTCAGAAGCTGCAGCTCGCCAGCATACACCAAAAGTTGCTTTTGTAACGCCTGCAACAGACTACACTGCATCCAGCGGGAAAGAGATTAAAGTCTCTGATATTGATGTCTGCGTACGTGCGCTATCAATGGGTAAACTACACCACGCTATGATGGGTACTGCATCTGTGGCTATCGCAACTGCGGCAGCTGTTCCGGGTACGGTTGTAAATCTCGCTGCCGGTGGTGGTGAGCGGGAGGCGGTTACCTTTGGGCATCCATCCGGAACATTGCGGGTTGGTGCAGCAGCGGAGCAGTTGGCGAATGGCGACTGGCGCGCTAAAAAAGCCGTCATGAGCCGTAGTGCCCGAGTCTTAATGGAAGGTTTTGTCCGTATTCCGGGTGATACATTCTAACGAGGCATCGCGCTGTCTCAATGATGTGTTGTAAATCCTGCCTCTCTTATCAGCAAGTGCGGGATTTTTGGGATTAAAAAAGGACACTGCTTTCATCGTTGAATTAAAAGCCCCGGTTCTGAAATCAGAATCGGGGCTTTTTGCTTTCAGATCTGAGCCGGTTTCGTTAATTTGTAATTAATT
>NZ_JBLXCD010000009.1:0-119929 GCF_048265165.1 Oceanospirillum sp.
AACCGTTGCCTGAAGACTTGCTCCGTGACAACGAGGGCGAATTATACGCACAAAACGGAGCAGCACAACCCCTAAAACGCAAAAAGATTGAAAAAATGATCTTTATTTAAAATAAGGCTGCAAATCTTTAGGTGCACAGGCTCAGCAAGGTTAAAGCTCTAGTTCGATGGCTAAAGAGGTACAGCTGCAAAAATAATGCAGCATCAAAAAAGCCAGCTTCAAAAGAAAGCTGGCTTATAAAGGTGTACTCTGTTGCTAGCTGGCTTTAACTACGCTGAGCATAAGCATCAATCAGCGTTTCCTGTGCGCTGATTTCTTCTGCGCTTTCCTCTCGGTTAGCTGCTGCCGATAAATAAGACCCGTCTGTTTGTAATATCCAGCTCTGGCAATTATCCAGCAGATACGTCTCAAGGTCATTGATAACTCTTTGAGCCAATTTCTTGGCTGTAACGGGGAAGCAGGTTTCAACCCGGTTGTAGAGATTACGTTCCATTAAGTCAGCACTTGCGCAGTAAACTTCTTCTTCGCCACCATTCTCAAAATAGTAAACGCGGGTATGCTCAAGAAAGCGTCCAACAATAGAGCGAACTGTTATATTCTCTGAAACGCCATTAATACCTGGCCGCAAGCAGCACATGCCACGAATAATCAGATCACACTGCACCCCTGCCTGGGACGCCTTATAGAGTGCCTTGATCATTTTAGGGTCTGTCAAAGAGTTACACTTAAAGACCAACCGCCCCCCTTTGCCTTTCTGAGCCAGCTCAGCCTCTCGTTCAATTTTCTCCACCAGCGCTTTCTGCAATGTAAAAGGCGCATGCAGCAGCTTCTTCATATTCAGGGTTTTACCCATACCTGAAAGCTGGAGAAAAACCTTATGCACATCATCACAAAGTGCCGGGTCACTGGTCAGCATACTGTAATCAGTATAGAGCTTAGCTGTTTTTGCATGATAGTTACCGGTTCCAAGATGAGCATAATGGCGAATTTTGTTCCCTTCACGGCGAACGATATGCATCATTTTGGCATGGGTCTTATAAGCTACGACACCATAGATCACAACGGCGCCAGCCTCCTGCAGCCGGCTTGCCAGTTGCAGGTTGTCAGCTTCATCAAAACGCGCCCTTAGCTCGATAACAACCGTCACCTCTTTATTGTTGCGGGCCGCATCAACGAGAGCGTCCACTATCTGCGAGTCGGCCCCGGTACGGTAGAGTGTCTGTTTGATCGCCAGTACATCAGGGTCCCGGGCAGCCTCACGCAACAGGTCAATAATGGGTGTAAAGGATTCAAAAGGGTGCTGCAGCAAAATATCGTTTTGCTGCATCGCTTCCAGAATACTGTTTCCTCTACGCAAAGGTTTGGCGGTTCCCGGCGTAAAAAGAGGATACATCAGGTTTGGCCGGTCCAGTTCACCCATAACGGCCATCAGGCGGGTCAGGTTTACCGGGCCGTTAACCTTGTACAATTCATGTTCAGTCAACCCAAACTGCAGCAGCAGAACATCAATCAACTCCTTGGGACAATTATCCACCACTTCGAGCCGAACAGCATCACCATAGCGCCGGGAAAGTAACTCCCCTCTTAACGCGCTGGCCAGATCACTAACTTCTTCAGGGTCGACAATCAGATCCGCGTTCCGGGTCAGGCGGAACTGATAACAACCTTTCACCTTCATACCCGGAAACAGTTCTTCTGCGTGGGCATGAATCATAGAAGAGAGGAAGACAAAATTATCGCCTTCTTTATCAATTTCATCAGGTACACGGATCAGGCGAGGAAGTGAACGGGGTGCAGGGATAATTGCCAGACCACCTTCTCGACCAAAAGCATCTTTGCCTTCCAGAGAAACAATAAAGTTAAGACTTTTATTTACTAGGCGTGGAAATGGATGAGAAGGGTCGAGACCGATTGGACTGATAACCGGCTGGATCTGGTCACGGAAAAAGTCTTTAACCCAGGCCGATTGTTTTTTATTCCAGTCTGCCCGCCGAAGAAAACGAATACCCTCTTCTTCCATTGCCGGGATAAGCTTGTCGTTCAGGATACTGTACTGACGCTCAATTTGCTCATGGCAGATGTCATTGATCTGGCGGATAACATCCTGAGGCATCAAACCATCTGCATCACTTTTTTCGCGACTGAAAGCGATCTGTCGTTTAAGACCGGCAACACGAATTTCAAAAAACTCATCCAGATTGCTGCTGAAGATCAGAAGAAACATCAGGCGGTTCAATAAAGGATGCGAGGTATCCAGAGCCTGCTCCAGCACCCGAATATTGAACTGGAGATGACTAAGCTCCCGGTTGATATAAAGTTCGGGGCTATCAAGACTAATAGTATTATCGGTTTCTCCCGCAGTTTTACCACGGGTACCACTATCGGAGCGATTAATTCTCAAAATAGGCCTTCCTGCGCCGTCCTGGGCAAAATAATCCTCTGTCGAGGGTGGTACAGTTTCATTCGTTTGGTCCATGGAATACTCTCCTTAGTTTTCACCGGCCCACCCTCGCTTCACTTAGTTTTGCAGAAGAATTGCAGCACGCTTGGCAAAATAGGTCAAAATCCCATCCGCACCCGCACGCTTCATACACACAAGGGACTCCAGAGTTACGACTTCTTCTGAAAGCCAGCCATTCTGGAATGCCGCCATGTGCATCGCATATTCACCACTAACCTGATAAACAAAGGTCGGCACTTTTAATTCATTTTTTACACGATGAACAATATCCAGATACGGCATACCTGGTTTAATCATCACCATATCTGCACCTTCAGCCAGATCCAGAGCCACTTCATGTAGGGCTTCATCAGAATTGGCTGGGTCCATCTGATAGCTGAATTTATTACCGCCACCCAAATTGCCCGCCGAGCCAACCGCATCACGGAAAGGCCCATAATAGGCAGAGGCATATTTAGCGGCGTAAGCAAGAATGCGGGTATTCACCAGATTCTCCTGCTCCAGAACACTTCGGATAGAGCCAATACGACCATCCATCATATCCGAAGGTGCAACAATATCTGCTCCGGCTTCGGCGTGAGACAAAGCCTGTTTAACCAGAGTTTCAACTGTTCTGTCATTCAGGACATAGCCGTGCTCATCCAGAATACCGTCCTGACCGTGAATTGTGTATGGATCCAGAGCAACATCTGTAATGATACCGAGTTCCGGATACTTATCTTTCAACGCCTTCACTGTGCGCTGAACAAGGCCACCGGCATTAAAGGCTTCTTCAGCAAACTCACTTTTAGCATCCGGAGACAACACGGGGAAAAGTGCGATTGCAGGAATTCCCAAAGCAACCAGCTCTTTGGCTTCTTTCAACAACAGATCAAGACTCAGGCGCTCGACCCCAGGCATGGAGGCAACAGCTTCCCGGCGGTTTTCGCCATCTAAAACAAAAACAGGATAGATAAGGTCATCAACAGTCAGGCGGTTTTCCCGCATGAGTCGACGGGAAAAGTCATCGGCCCGCATACGACGCATTCGGGTTGCCGGAAATAAACGTTGGCTGGGATTAAACACTGTGCTTTACACTCCACCAAAAAGGAGAATCACCTGCCTCTTTAAAGTATCCATTATCAATATGACAAAAATATTTCAAAAAAGCAGAGTCCGTCATTAACTTATCAGGTTAATGGTCACGCTCTGCCGCTATAAAATCAAGTGGGCAAACTTAAAGCCTGATCATGGAACCCTTTTTTAAGATCCAGATCATACATCAGAGTTCCCTGAATCAGATAAACCACACTAATATTACCGGCATCTATTATTTTGCCCCAAGGTTCCCCGATGGAAGAGTCCACTATTCGTTTTACTGTGTTTTTAAGCCTGATATTTATCCTCGGGGTTGCCCAGAAATTATTCCCCCGACGCAAGCTATCTCAGTCTCAACCCAAGCGCTGGCTGACAAATTTTAGTCTTGTCATTCTGGATAGCCTGATTGTCAGACTGACACTCGGATTGTTACTGCCGGTAATCGTCGCAAACTGGGCTCAGGAACAAAATATAGGCTTATTCAATATAGCGAATATGCCCTACGCACTGGCAGCCGTTATATCTGTCTTTTGTTTGGACGCCCTGATTTACTGGCAGCACCGCATCTTTCATCGGATACCTATACTGTGGCGGTTACACCGGGTTCATCATTACGATGCCGATTACGACTTATCCACAGCATTAAGGTTTCATCCAATTGAAATCATTCTCTCTGTTATGGTCAAAAATACTGCCATTATTCTATTGGGTGCTCCGGCAGCAGCCGTTATTTTGTTTGAGATTATTCTCAACGGAATGGCGCTATTTAATCACGCCAACCTTGCCCTGCCGGAAAAAGCCGACCGCATCCTGCGTCGTTTTGTTGTCACCCCCGACATGCACCGGGTACATCATTCGGTCTACAGTGATGAGATGCACAGCAACTTTGGCTTTAACCTAAGCATATGGGACCGGCTGTTCTCAAGTTATGTCCCCCAGCCCAAAGACGGCCACAAAAAGATGAGAATAGGTCAACCGGATGCTGGGAAATTACCAACGAACAGCCTAGTCTGGTTGTTAGGCCCGGCACTGAAACAGCCCCTAAAAAAGTAAAGAGACAGGTTACTCACCAGTCTTAGTTCACAGTGCATTAACTCTTGCAGCCCTGTTTTATAAAACCAATAACATTGATCAGAAAACTGATCTGAAGGAGTCCGCGATGAACAAAAAGAAAATTGCCGTTATTCTGTCCGGTTGCGGCGTATTTGATGGCGCTGAGATTTTCGAGGCAACCCTGACATTACTGCATCTTGATCGTCATAATGTAAATGTAACTTGCTTTGCTCCTGATATAGAGCAACATCATGTGGTCAACCATCGCACCGGAGAGGAGATGGTTGAGACGCGTAATGTACTGACAGAGGCTAGCCGCATCAATCGCGGTGAAGTGTTGCCTTTGCAGGAAGCAGATCCCGATGAATTCGATGCCATCGTTGTTCCGGGAGGGTTTGGCGTGGCTAAAAACTTATCTGACTTCGCCTTTAAAGGCGGAGAGTGTGATGTCTATGAGCCTTTTGCCGCGCTGATTCGAGGTTTCCATTCACAGAAAAAACCTATTGGGATGATCTGCATTGCACCCGTTTTAATTCCAAAAATTCTGGGTAAGGGCGTCAGTTGCACTATAGGTCGTGATGCTGCCGCTTCAGGCGAGATCGACAGCATGGGTGGAATTCACATCGGTTGCAATGTAGACGGAATCGTAGTGGATCATGAGCACAAAGTCATCACAACCCCTGCCTATATGGAAGCACAACGTATCTCTGAAGCAGAAAAGGGGATCTCAGCTCTGGTAGAGAAAGTGATCAGCCTGTGCTGATCACACCATACGAGGCTTTTTCACCTGAAGCGCCTGAATCCCCCACAGGGTTGCCGGGTTAACGGCAACCTGATCCTTCCGGGTACAGGTTGCCCGGATCATAAACTCCCGAATCCCTGTATTACGCCGACGAGGGTTCAGAAACACATTGCCGTCAGCCTTGCGTACACTCGCTACTAAAGGCTCTTTTGGGCTTTTTGTACGGCCAACGACCACGGCCAGCTCGCCATTCTGTAACTTCACATAAACACCAGGAGGATAGAGGCCCAGTTCGTGTACAAAAATCGTTGTCAGGCGTTCATCAACACTCTGCCCCCGTTGAACAAAAAGCTCCCTGAGTGTTGCTTTATAGGAGACCGGCTCACGATATGGCCGTGGGGTCACCATGGCGCAATAAACATCCGATAAAGCAATAATTTTAGCCTCAACCGGTAGTACATCCGCCTTCAACCCCCGTGGATAACCACTTCCGTCCGGTCGCTCGTGATGAGACTTCACTAGCTTTAGCCAGTAATCATCCTGTACTCCAGCAGAGCCAAGCATGACAGCGCTAACCTCAGGGTGCTTCTCAATAACCTCCCGCTGCTGCTCTGTCAGTGGTTTACGCTGCTGATGCAATCTCACCTGATAAGCATTCATTGCGATATTACCGGTAAGTGCCGCCGCCAGCATAGAAAGCTTCTTCTCCTGCTCAATCTCCAGCCGGAGTGCGATAACTTCACACAGAATAGCACTCTGGACAGGATGCAGAATATGGTAAGGAAAGCTATCCATCAGGTGTACAGCCCCAATCATTGCGTCTGCATCATAAGCCACCAAGCCTTGAAGATAGGTCACAATACCCATCGTACGCTTATAAACAGCATCCTCAGGCGGATTCTCTTTTTTCTCGATATACTGAAATAACTCTGACAGGCGTAAACAAAGATCATCAAACTCTGCAAAAGGGTTAACCTGGCGATTGAAAGTCACCGGTTTAAGAGTTTCGTTCTTCTCGTCATCATCATCGATTTCACGGGCATATAATCCTACCCGCATCAGGATATCGCGCTGCCGCTCAGTTCGAATCACAGAACCTTTGGCCATCAACAGCTTGCCAAACTCATCGTAAACCGGCCAGGGAACAGGCTGATTGACTACAAGCTCATCTGCTGAGATTGAGCTAAGCTCAAAATCCTTCATGATCATAGACTTACTTCCTAACGGGCCTAGAGGCCACTAAAAGCGTTCATCCTTGTAGATCTGCTCAATGTAATCACCGCCACAACGCAGCTCACTGAACCAGTCAAGAAAGCGTTCAATCTGTTCTTCCGGGAAAATAGAGCCATGCTGAGGAACAATCATTTTGATATCCATCTGCCTTATCTGCTCAACCCAGCGGGCACATACTTTATTACTGTGCATGTAACGCTTATGAAAGCCTTCCATATAAGGCAGATGTGCATCGAAGTCTTCAACAAACATCGTACGCTTACCGGGAGGGAAGATAGCTGCCCCGATATCACCAGAGAAGAGAATTTTGGACCGGCTGTCGTAAATACTGAAGTTGCCTTCACTGTGCAAAAAATGAGCAGGGACCATGGCAATGTAGTCCCCTGTATCGAGACTGATGCGGCCACCACCATCCGGCACAGCAACAACACGCTCAACATCTTCCATTCCAAAGTGAGACACAAAGTGCAGCCACAACCGGGAGATCAGCAGATCTGCATCGGTTGTTTTCATCCAATATGGAATTGAAGAACACACATCCGGGTCCTGGTGCGTCGCAAAAAGGTAGCGGATTTGACGCGGGTTAATAACCCGCATAATGTTCTCCAGTACATGATGAAAAACATAGGTGCCACCCGGGTCAAAGAAATATCCCTTGTCGTTGTTTACCACCAGGCATTGATTGGTTTGCACAAAAGAATCAGCGCCTTCCTGCTCCTCCCAACCAAACCAAACCACCTGATGTTCATCATCCTCAAACAGGATTTTACTCTCGTCTAACCGGGTAATCTGTTCAGACATCGCACACCTCTTTCTTATTGTTTTACACAGAAATGTCTATCACGACAGTGCATTATCATAGATCTGATCGATCAGGTCGGTGCCACACTCAAGTTGCTCCAACCAGTCAAAAAACTGCGTAATATGCTCTTTAGGAATAATCGCACCATGCTGAGGAACAATCCGGTCAATATCCAGGTCACGGACGCTGGCCACCCAACGGCGAGTCGCAGCATTGTTTCCCATATAGCGCTTATGAAAACCTTCCATATATTTCAGATGAGTATCCCAATCCTCAACTTCCAGGTAGCGCTCGCCCGTAGGAAAAACGGCAGCGCCAATATCACCAGAGAAAAGAGTCTTTGAGCGTGTATCGTAGAAACAGAAATTCCCCTCACTGTGCAAGAAATGAGCGGGCAGAAGCTTAATATATTCATCGTCCAGCAGGCGGATCTGCATACCGCTATCTTCAATAGCAACAAGGCGCGAGTTATCGCTAAAGCCAAAATGAGATACAAAGCGAATCCAAAGACGGGAAACCAGAAGTCTGGCATTAGTCGCTTTCAGCCAGAGGGTAATTGATGACAGGACATCCGGGTCCTGGTGAGTTGCCAGAATATAGCGAATCTGACTCAGAGGGACGTATTTATTCACCTCTGCAGCAACATCAGAAAAAATAAAAGCCCCACCAGGATCGAACAGATAGGCATTGTCGGCATTAATGATCAGTAACTGATTAGATTGTACGAGAGATTCATGTTCATGATCTTCCCAGCCAAACCAGATCACCTGATGATCATCATCTTCGTAGAGGATTTTACTCTGATCAACCATGATCAAAATATCCTTATTATCAAATGGAGAGGACCGGCACGCCACTAAACGGCTTACCGGTTTGAAGCTGTGATGCTGCTAATAGTTATAAAACGCAGCCATGCAAAAGAGAGCCACTCAAAAACAGGTAACTGCCGCAGGGGTCTATTTAAGACCAGATAGGGAGAGATTTACTTGATCTGAAACAAGAGAGGAAAGCTATAAGAAATATCTTACAGCAACAAGTCTTTAATCTTACATTTTGAAGGGTTATTACCCCGAACAAAAAACCGCTTACTCCGGTTTTTTGCCCGAAGCCTCATCGGTGGCTGCTTCCGCTTTTTCAGCAGAGCGCCTCACCAGTCGGGACATCATGATTCCCAGTTCAAACAGCAACCACATAGGCAAAGCTAACAACGTCTGAGAGATAACATCAGGCGGAGTCAGCAACATACCGATCACAAAGCAGAAGATCACAACATAAGGGCGCTTTTGTGCAAGGGATTCAACTGTTGTAATACCCGTCCAGACTAAGATAAAAGTGGCCACGGGAATCTCAAATGCCACACCGAAAGCGAAAAATAGCTTCAGAACAAAATTCAGATAAGAGTTAATATCCGTCATTACCGCAATATCGGTGGGGCCAGCGGATGTGAAAAAGGCAAAGATTAGCGGGAAAACCACATAGTAAGCAAAAACAGCACCGGAATAGAAAAGCACAACACTGGATGCGAGAAGCGGCATCGCAATTTTTTTCTCATGCTTATAAAGGCCTGGAGCGATAAAACTCCAAACCTGATAAAGCACATAGGGGATCGCAGCAAACAGCGCTGTCACCAGTGTCAGTTTAAAAGGCGCCAGAAATGGGGATGCCACTTCTGTTGCAATCATCTGGGTTCCCGGCGGTAACAGCGCGCGCAAAGGCTCAGAAACGATCAGGTAAAGTTCATTAGAAAATGGGTATAAGGCTAAAAACGCTACCAGAATCACAACCACCGAGCGCAAAAGCTTCCCTCTAAGCTCGATCAGATGTTCAATTAAAGGGGCATGCTTGCCTTCTTCTGGAATGACCGGCGGAAGCTGCGGTGATTCGTTTTGAGTCATAACTAGCCTTTTTGATTAGAAGCAGCAGATTTATCAGAAGGCTCTGCAGAGGGTTCAGGTGAAACCGGCGTTGATCCAAACGGGCCTTCATCCTCAGGACGAACCTGAACCGTCGGTGTTTCTGTGTCGGCAGCAGACTGACCGGAGTCAACAGGCTCCCCGGATGAGGCAGGTTGCGGGCCGGTACTATCGGTAATGGTCTGCTCCTGCTTACGCAGTGTTTCTTCCAGCTTGCGGCGATTCTCTTCCAGCTGTTTCTGCATCTCTTCCATGTGCAGCTGCTGATTCACCTCCTGCTGAATTGAGCTAAGCCCCTGCTTGATACGGCCAATCCACATACCCGCTGTGCGGGCAGCCTTTGGCAAACGCTCCGGGCCCAGCACTAACAGTGCCAGAATACCGATGACGATAAGTTCAAAAAAACCAATATCAAACATGTGCGGGGCTCACCCAGTTACTTTTTCTGTTCTGTTTTTTCAGCAGTGCTGTCGATCACCTGATCCGCTTCTTTCTTCTCGATTGAAGCCTGATCTTCTTTATTTTCAGCGTCTTTATCAGGGTTGTTAACCGCTTCTTTGAAACCCTTAACGGCACCGCCCAGATCACTACCGACATTGCGCAGTTTCTTAGTTCCAAAAATCAGAATAATGATGCCCAAAACAATCAGTAACTGCCAAATGCTGATACCACCTAACATAATGTTTACTCCCGTAAGTTCAAAACTAACACTCGGAGTGTTAGCCACTGAAACCAGTGTTTATTCTTGTTTCTTTCCTGCTGTCTCCGGCCCTATTATTCAGATGCGGAAACGTCAGAAGCAGATTACTTCTGGCGGGATGCTTTCTCTTCAATACCTGACATACCAAACCGGCGCGCCAGCTCATCAATAACAGCCTGTGGCGACTGCCCCAGATGGGACAATGCAACTAGGCTGTGGAACCACAGATCCGCTGTTTCATAAACGACGTCACTTACATCACCAGAGCGCTCAGCGTCTTTTGCCGCGATAATGGCTTCTGTAGCCTCTTCGCCAACCTTCTCCAGAATTTTATTCAGACCTTTATGATGGAGCTGTGCAACATAAGAGGTATCCGGATCAGCATCACGACGCTCCGCTAGAATATCACCTAATTGTTGCAGTACATCACTCATCAGATTCAGCCTTATTCTGTAATTTTTTTGTCAGAATGCAGCCTGACATGCTGCACCAAATTTAATTATAGCGCCCTAAATATCTGTTTTATAAACAGTTGTTACCAGTCATTCAATTACCCCAAGCGACGCTCAAGCATAATAGAATTTTTAACCACGCACCATGCCTAAAAAATAATGTATTCGCCTGTCCTGTCTGCCTTTATCGGCGCACCAGAAAGAAAACTCCCAGCAACATCAACACTTGAGCGCCCACAGGAAGCTGTTGCAGCCAGGGCAAGCCATCGCTGGCAACAAAAACACCAGAAATCAGTAACAGCCAGCCCAGCGAAGATGATTTCTTTCTGCTTCGGGTTTTAGAGCTGTCGACCAGCTCCTGAAGCAAGGCTTCCTGCCTGAGCTGACGCTCCTCAGTTTTACGCACCTGATCCAACGCACCATAGATCATATTTGGCAACTCAGGTGCCTGCTCCATCCAGTCCGGGAACTGGGTACGGATGTTTTTCCAGACACCTTTTGGCCCCATCCTTTCCTTCATCCAGTTTTCCAGATAGGGCTTCGCTGTACTCCAAAGATCCAGATCCGGATAAAGCTGACGCCCTAGCCCTTCAATATTGAGTAATGTCTTCTGCAGCAGCACCAACTGTGGCTGCACCTCCATATTGAAACGACGGGCTGTCTGAAACAAACCCAAAAGCACCTGACCAAAAGAGATCTCTTTCAGAGGTTTCTCAAAGATGGGTTCACACACCGCCCGGATTGCTGTGGCAAACTCATTGACCCGGGTTCCTTCACCCACCCAGCCGGATTCGATATGCAGGCGCGCTACTTCGTAATAGTCCTGACGGAAAAAAGCCAACAGATTACGGGCCAGATAATGCTGATCTTCTTCTGAAAGGCTACCAACAATACCGCAATCAATGCCAATATATTGTGGATCACGGGGCGTCTTATCCGAGATAAAAATATTGCCGGGATGCATATCCGCATGAAAGAAGTTATCCCGGAATACCTGGGTAAAGAAAACCTCAACACCCCGCTCCGCTAACTTTTTCATGTCGGTGCCATTGGCAATCAGTGCATCAACCTCTGCCACCGGAATGCCGTAAATCCGCTCCTGAACCATCACATTTTTACGGGTCAGCTCCCAATAAACCTGTGGTACATAAAGCGCTGGAGAACCTTCAAAGTTTCGGCGTAGCTGGGAGGTATTCGCAGCCTCTTTCTGCAGGTCCAACTCATCAAACAGTGTGGACTCGTAATCTTTAACAATGGCAACCGGATGTAACCGGCGCGCATCCGGCACCCAATAATTCAGACTGTAAGCCAGAGTATAAAGCAGTTTGATGTCTTTCTTCAGAATACGGCGAATGCCAGGGCGAATCACTTTCACCACAACCCGTTCGCCTGTATTCATCTCAGCAGCATGTACCTGAGCCATGGAGGCAGAGGCCATCGGCTCGCGCTCGAAGGTTCTGAAAAGTTCATCAACTGATTGCCCAAGAGAGGTCTCGATCTCTTTTACAGCCACACTGCTGGCAAAAGGAGGCACCTGATCCTGTAGCTTTTTCAGTTCATCCGCCACATCATCCGGCAGCAGATCCCGCCGAGTAGAGAGCATCTGACCAAACTTGATAAAAATAGGCCCCAGTTCCTCTAGAGCTAAGCGCAAGCGCTCACCACGGCTTTTCTTACCCACCGGCAAAAGCCGCATCGGGTTAAGGCGTAGCAGGAGGACTAAGAACCAGGGCAAGCGCTCTTCTGGAATCAGGCTGTCTAAGCGGTAACGACTGAAGACAAAAACAATTTTAAACAGACGAAGCAGACGGGACACGGTGACTCCGGTTTATGTATGAGATTCTGACGGGAGGTGAGGCTTGAGCTGATCACCGGACAAAGCCTGAACCTGTTGCTTCAGGCGCTCAACACGGGCATTAAGACGATCCATGCTACGGCGTGCATTCAGCACACCGTCACTGTAGCCTTTCAGCTCAGCTGCTGCAGGTAATAGCGCCAGCTCATACTGCAGGTATTCCTGCCAGTCCTGCATCGCAGTTCTACTCAAAGCAGGACACCAGCGGGCAAAGCCAGTGAAAGGTGCAGACAATACAGCAGTCGGTACCACACCAATCAGCTTTTCACTAAATGAAGCCAGATCCAGATCCAGAGTTGAGACTACCTGTTGTAGCTTGCGCACCAATCCGGTATTACCACGCAGCGTTAATGCGCCTTCAAACAATAACGTTTCTCGACGATCACCCGCCAACATAAAGCGGACAAAGTCGCTCAGACGACCTTCCACTTCAGCATCAACCTTCAGGTCTGAACCAGACAATTCAGCATCGGCAGCATTATCCAACTCAAAAGACACGCCTTGCTCTGATGGCCAGATCAGTACGGCCATCTCAGGCTGGATACAGCGCACCCGAATCACTTTACCAGCCATCATTCCCAGCTGAGAGCGAGCTGTCGCATCACGCTTCAGAAGAGGGCTAATCAACTGCTCGGCGCTTTCAAGAGCCCCGTGCAGCAATATTCTGGTAGGTTGTGCGAAAGTCATATCAGAGTTTAATACCACGGTGCAGCGCCACAACACCACTGGTCATATTGTGGTATTCAACCCGTGACAACCCGGCATCTTCCATCATGCCTTTCAGCGTTTCCTGATCCGGGTGCATACGAATCGACTCCGCCAGATACCGGTAACTTTCTGAATCATTTGTGACCAGCTTGCCCATAAACGGTAGGGCAGTAAACGAATACGTATCGTAAACCTTGCTCATAACAGGATTCGTAGGTTTGGAGAATTCAAGCACTAACAGACGACCACCGGGTTTCAGAATACGCGCCATAGAGCGCAGCGCTTTGTCTTTATCAGTCACATTTCTCAGACCAAACGCGATGGTGATGCAATCAAAGGTATTATCCGGAAACGGCAGACACTCAGCATTCGCCTGAACAAACTCAACATTGCCGCTACAGCCTTTATCCAGCAATTTATCACGACCTACCTTCAGCATAGAGTCGTTAATATCAGCCAAAACAACGCGGCCATCTTTACCCACCAAACGCGAGAACTTCAGGGTCAGATCTCCGGTACCACCGGCAATGTCCAGAACAGCATTTCCCTGACGCACACCACTCATCTCAATGGTCATGCGTTTCCAGAGGCGATGGATTCCCATGGACATTAAGTCATTCATCAGATCATATTTAGCAGCAACTGAGTGAAATACCTCAGCAACCTTGCCTGCTTTCTCTTCAACACCCACTTGCTGATAACCGAAGTGGGTGGTTTGATTTTCCTTTTCTGACTCGGACATGACACAACCTTTGCTTTCAAAATTGGCGACATTGTAAACCGGTCTGACAGGTTTGTCTTTGTCTGACCACCGGATCCCGTACGCTAACAGTCCAACCTTATAGTTGTCTGATGGAGATCAGTGAAGGCTCACGACTGGCTCCAGCTTCTTCGATACGGCGCAGATAGTCCTTCCAGAACGCGTCTTTATGCAACCCCAACTCATAGAGGTACTCCCAGGCATACAGACCGGAATCATGGCCATCATCAAAACAGATCTTGATGGCGTAACTACCGGATGGCTGAATATCCAGAATACGCACATCTTTTTTACCTGTCTGCAGTGTTTCCTGACCTGCACCATGCCCGCGCACCTCGGCTGACGGAGAGTAAACCCGCAAAAGCTCAGCCTCCAGCTCAAGTCTAGTACCATCGGCATAACTGAGTTCAAGAATGTTTGTCGATTTTCGATAGTTAATATTGCCAGGTACAGATGTCGTGTTACTGCTCATCGTTATATCCTCAATCGGTTAGCCTATGGCTTCATCAGATCAAAACGAAAAATCTCAGACTACAAACAAAAAAGCCGGCTGAAAACAACCGGCTTAACCATCAGAGTTCAGGTCTTATAGAATAAAACGACTCAAGTCCTCATCCGTTGCTAGGTCGTTCAGCTGTTTGTTCACGTAATCCTTATCGATGACAACTTTTTCCTGAATATCAGCAGCCTCATAAGAGATGCTTTCCAGCAAACGCTCCATCACAGTGTGTAAGCGGCGGGCACCAATATTCTCCGTCCCTTCATTCACCTGGTAAGCGATTTCGGCGATACGGCTGATCCCGTCTTCGGTAAATTCAATCTCAAGGCCTTCAGTTTTCATCAGTTCCTGATATTGAACGGTCAGAGCGGCGCTGGGTTCAGTCAGAATACGTTTAAAATCATCCGGCGTCAGGGCGCTTAATTCAACCCGGATCGGCAAACGGCCCTGTAACTCAGGGATAAGATCAGAGGGCTTACTCAGATGGAATGCGCCGGATGCGATAAACAGGATATGATCTGTCTTCACCATACCGTGTTTAGTAGAAACTGTACTGCCTTCAATCATCGGCAGCAGGTCACGCTGAACCCCTTCCCGGGATACATCAGCACCACCTGACTCGCCGCGCTTGGCAACTTTATCAATCTCATCAATAAAGACGATACCGTTCTGCTCAACAGCATCAATAACCTGAGACTTCAGCTCATCTTCATTGACCAGCTTGGCAGCTTCCTCATCTGTCGCCTGCCGCAAGGCATCTTTCACCTTCAGTTTGCGGGTTTTAGTACGCTCATTCGACAGGTTAGAGAACATGCTCTGAAGTTGACTGGTCATCTCCTCCATACCCGGAGGTGCCATAATTTCAACACCCACCTGAGGCGCTGCAACATCGATCTCGATCTCTTTGTCGTCCAGATCACCTTCACGTAGTTTCTTGCGGAACACCTGACGAGTCGAGCTATCCCGTGCAGGCTCCTCTTCACCAAACCCAGCACGTGCAGGTGGCAGCAAGGCGTCAAGAATACGCTCTTCGGCGGCCTCTTCAGCGCGAAAACGAACGCGCTTAACCTCTTGCTCCCGCAGCATCTTCATCGCCATATCCGTCAGGTCACGGATGATGGTTTCCACATCGCGTCCAACATAACCAACTTCCGTAAACTTGGTCGCTTCAACCTTGATAAAAGGTGCATTCGCCAGCTTAGCCAAACGACGGGCAATCTCGGTTTTACCAACACCGGTAGGACCGATCATCAGAATATTTTTTGGCGTCACTTCACCACGCAGCTCAGGGTCCAGCTGCATACGACGCCAACGATTACGCAGGGCGATCGCCACAGCACGCTTAGCATCAGCCTGACCCACAATAAAGCGATCAAGTTCGGAAACAATTTCACGAGGTGTCATCTGAGACATAACAGCTACTCTTTTTAATTTTAAAATTCAGTTTCTGACGCCCTGTTTGCCGATATTACTGGCTACCACCAGGGCGAGTTCATCCTAATGCTCTGTCAACAATCTACCAGGACAGCTCTTCGATCGTGGGTGAGTGATTGGTAAAGACACAGATATCACCCGCCATTTGCAGGCTCTTTTCAACAATCTCCTGAGCACTCAGCTCAGTATTTTCGTGTAACGCACGGCCAGCTGCCAATGCAAAGTTACCCCCAGAGCCAATAGAAACCACGCCATGCTCAGGTTCAACCACATCACCGGTGCCGGAAATAATCAGTGTCGCTGTATGATCAGCCACAATCAGCATCGCCTCCAGGCGTCGCAAAGCACGGTCGGTGCGCCAGTCTTTCGCCATCTCAACCGCGGCACGGGTCAGCTGTCCGGAGTGTTTCTCCAGCTGTGCTTCAAAGCGTTCGAAAAGAGTGAACGCATCTGCAGTGCCTCCGGCAAAACCCGCCAACACCTGGTTACGGTACAGACGACGTACTTTGCGCGCATTGCCTTTCATTACGGTATTACCCAGAGAAACCTGACCGTCACCGCCCAGTACTACCTGATTATCACGTCGCACAGCTACAATCGTTGTCATCTGTTACTCCAAATTGAGTTGAAAAGGCTTAACACCTCATCAAAAAATACTCGCTGACCCGCCTTTCCTAACAAAAGGAGATATCGAAAAAAAGCAGGCCGGCCTAAAAACTATTGAGAAAGGTGCACCACCTTAATGAACCATTTTAGATGGTGGTAACGCGGAATAATTTCAAGTTTAAAACCAGGTCAACTGAGAATAAAGTAAGGCGCTACAAATGAAAAAAGCTGTCAATCCACTCTGGCAGAGCAATTAACAGCCTTATTTATGCCGCAGTTTTTATAAGATAACTACTGGGGTGGTAAGCGAATCAATAGTGACTGAATATTATCACGCGCCATTGCATCCTGCGCCATATTGAGTTTGCGCCGGTCTTTGAAGGGACCAATCCGAACCCGATGCCAGGTGCCACTATCTGTGGTAATGCTGGATATCATCGCCTGATAACCATCTGACTTCAGCTTCGTACTCAGTCGCTCAGCATCCGGGACCGCACGGAACGAGCCAACCTGCAAAATATACTCAGGCAGATTTTCAGCATCCCGTGGTGTTGATTTATATTCTTCTACAGTATCAGTAACGACCTCTTGCTGAGGTAGCAGATTGTAAAAGTCAAAGCGCTTCCGCTCTTCACTCTGAGGCGCATTTTCTTCGGCAGTACTCTCCGCAGGGGCCGCCGGAACAGCCGCCATACGGGGCGCAGGAGCAACTGGATCTTCATCCAGCCACTCCGATAATCCAAAACCCAGCACCACGCCAAAAATCAACCAGCTCCATGGCGGTAACTCACGGCGAGCCGGAGCAGTTTCCTCCTCCTGTCGAGGAGAAGCACCACCCCGTCTTGACGATTTTTGAGCAAAATCCCGGCTCATAATACTTACATCTCCTCAGGTGCGCTCACACCCAATAGCCCCAACCCATTCGCTAACACCTGCCCAACCGCTTCACTGAGCGCCAGACGGGCATTACGGATTTCAGCATCGTCTTCCAGTACTTTCAGAGCGTTGTACCAGGTATGAAAATCAGATGCTAAATCCTTCAGGAACTGAGCCATAACATGGGGCTCATAATTTAAAGCACAGTTTTCCAGAACCTCCGGATAACGAGCCAGTGCAACCATAAGGTCTTTCTCATAATCACTGTCCAGTTTTTCCAGCGCCGCAAGTCCTGCAGACTGATCAAAGCTCCAACCATGCTCCGCCAGCTTACGCATTACGCTGCAAACCCGCGCATGGGCATACTGAATGTAATAAACCGGATTGTCTTTGGACTGCGATTTCGCCAGATCCAGATCGAAATCCATATGCTGATCCGATTTACGGCTTACATAGAAGAAGCGTGCGGCATCATTGCCCACTTCCCCCCGCAACTCGCGCAGGGTTACGAAAGAACCGGAACGTGTCGACATCTGAACCCGCTCAGAACCCCGGTAAAGAATAGCAAACTGCACCAGGCGGAAGTCCAGCTTCTCCAGTGGATAACCCAGCGCCTGACATACCGCCTTCAGGCGCGGCAGATAGCCATGGTGATCAGCACCAAAGACGTACAGCAGCTTGTCAAAGCCACGCTCAAACTTATTGTGCATGTAGGCAATATCTGAGGCGAAATAAGTGGTCATGCCATTATCTCGCACCACGCAACGGTCTTTGTCATCTCCAAACGCAGTAGAGCGGAACCACTGGGCACCCTTCTCTTCATAAATATGGCCTGCTTCGGTCAACTTTTTCAGTGCGGTTTCAACATCGCCACCACGGGTCAGGGAGCGCTCAGAGAACCATTCCTGATAGTGAACGCCAAACTCTCCCAGATCCTGTTCGATATCACCACGGATATCTTCCAGTGCGATATCGAACACCTGCTCGTAGATATCAGTTCCCAGTAGCGCTTTTGCCTGAGCGATCAGGCCATCAATATGAGCTTCTTTATCACCACCCTGAGGTTCATCAGCAGGCACACCGTCAAACACATCCGCTGCACTACGAACCAGGCTATCAGCAAACTGATCCTGCACCTTTTTAGCGATGTCCAGAATATAGCTGCCTTTATAGCCATTGCTTGGAAAATCAAAAGCAGTGCTGTCAGCGTCCCCATTTTCCAGTTCTAAGTAACGAAGCCATACACTCGTTGCCAGAATATCCATCTGACGACCGGCATCATTGACATAGTATTCACGATGAACATCAAATCCCGCCGCGGCCAGAAAATCAGAAACCGTTGCACCATATGCTGCCCCACGGCCGTGACCGACGTGAAGAGGGCCGGTCGGGTTCGCCGAAACAAATTCTACCTGAATCTTCTGATGGCCACCCGCGCTGCTCAAACCAAAGCTTTCTTTCTGGGAAAGAACATCAGCAACAACCGCTGTGATCGTCGCTGCACTGGCAAAAAAGTTAATAAAGCCAGGGCCTGCGATATCAACCTGAGTCACACTGCTGCTTTCCGGCAGCGCATCAACCAGCTTCTGAGCCAATTCACGGGGTGCACAACCCGCCGGTTTTGCCAGCATCAGTGCGATATTCGTCGCAAAATCACCATGGGCCTTATCTTTGGTATTTTCCACCATGATTCGGGGTGACAGATCCGCAGGCAGGATCTCCTGCTGCTTCAGAGAGTCGATGGCACCAGCAATTAATTCAGCAATATGTTCTTTCATTTCAATCCGGATCTGCTAAGCAAGAAGTTTACCGCCCGAAGCCAACGTAAAGACTTCGACCCACTCATAATCAATAACCCGACATTATCATCTTTATTCCCGCGTCTGTTAACCATAAAACGACGCTTTTCGGTAATAAGTGCCGGCTATTTTTTCACAAATAACCCTCAGGTTGTTAAATCAGCTCCTGGGGATCTACATCCAACGACCAGCGTACCTTGCGCTGCAGCGGGTGACGACTTATCAGCTCCAGCAGGCATGAGATACCCTGGTGCAAAGGTCCACGCCGATCACAAATCAGCCAGATCTGCATATGGTAGCGACCAAAACGCCGCTCCATGGGTGATGGCACAGGCCCTGTTACCTCCAATCCTTGGATCTGAGACGTTACCGGCTCGGCAGCCTGCACAACATCCGTCAGAAAGCCGGACACCAGATCACTCTGGTTGGCCTCCGCCCGAATAATCGCCATAAAAGAATAGGGCGGCAGTAAAGTATCTTTTCGTTCCTCAAGCAAACAGCGGGAAAATTCACTGTAATCGTGCTGAGCCAATAGTTTTAACAAAGGGTCATCCGGGCGATGGGTCTGCACAACAACCTTACCCTTACGTCTTTCACGGCCGGCACGACCTGCAACCTGTGTCAGCAACTGCCCCATGCGCTCCAGCCCCCGAAAATCAGAGCTGTAAAACCCTCCATCGGCATCCAGCACCACGACCAGTGAAACCCCCGGAAAATGATGTCCTTTAGCCAACATTTGAGTCCCCACTAGCACGCAAGGTTCCTCTGTATTCACCCTGGCCAGCAGCTTCTCCATCATGCCTTTTTTACTGACCGTATCCCGATCCACACGAAAAACCGGCCAGTCTTTAAATGCCTGTTCAAGGGTTTCTTCCATCCGCTCGGTGCCTGACCCCACCGGTTTTAGTTCAGAGTTAAAACACTTGGGGCACTGATGGGGAATAGCACTGACACTATCGCAATGGTGGCAATGCAGACGTGGCGGCTCCCGGTGCAGAGTCATGCGGGCATCACAGAAGGGACAATCGGAAACCCAGCCACAGTCATGACACATCAATGCCGGAGCAAACCCCCGGCGATTGATAAAAGCCAGCACCTGACCTCCCTGCTCGAGGTGAGTACGCATCACCTGCAATAGGCCGCCATCAATGCCGTTGGTCAGCTTCTTATGTTGAATATCATGCAGATAGACATCCGGCAGCTGTACACTGCTCCCCGCCCTCTGAGTCAGCTTCAACCATTGAAAACGCTTTTCTGTCGCATTGTGCAGCGTTTCCAGGGAGGGAGTCGCCGAGCCAAGAACAACCGGACAGCTCAACATCTTACCCCGAACAATCGCCAGATCCCGTGCAGAGTAGCGGATGCCATCGCCTTGCTTATAGGAAGCATCATGCTCCTCATCCACGACAATTAATCCAAGGTCTTTAAAAGGCGTGACCGCCGCTGAGCGGGTACCGATCAACACACCTGCGCGGCCATCTCTTGCCAACAGCCAGGCATCCAGACGCTCTTTATCATTCAGGCCGGAGTGAAGCGTCATTACCGGAACGGAGAAACGCTTCTTAAATCGGTTAACTGTCTGGGGAGCAAGGCCGATCTCGGGCACCAGAACCAGCACCTGGCGCCCCTGCTTTAATACAGCTTCTATTACCTGCAGATAAACTTCTGTTTTACCGCTGCCGGTCACCCCCTCCAGAAGGAAAACTTCCGGTTGACCAAGCTGTCCTGTAACCTCGCTAACCACATGCTTCTGGTCATCATTTAGCTGAAGCGGTATTTCAGCCAATACTGAGCGTGTCTCATGATCGCGACCTTCCAAATGGCGGGATTGCAGGTAACGCTCAGCCAAGCCTTTGTCTTCAAGGGCTGCCATCTGAGTGGATGTAAAGCCGAGAGATCGCAGCATTGTAGCGGCCACCGGCTGCTGATGCTTTTGCAGTGCCCGCAATAGCTCTGCCTGCTTAGGCGCGCGGTGCATCTTTTCCGGCTCCAGAGCCCGACCACTCTGAGTTGCCATCCAGTAAGTTTCTTCCTGAATATGAGCCGCCGCCCCCTGCCTTAAAGGCGCTGGTAACATCATACTGATCACTTCACCCACCGGGCCATGACAATATCGTGCCAGCCATTTGGCTAAAGCCAGCTGATGATCATCCAGTAACGAAGCATCATCTATCACCTCCGTCAGAGGTTTGAGTTTTTCCAGAGGAATATCAGGACTGACCTGGCGGGCCATCACGACACCTACCAGGGTTTTATTGCGATAAGGTACTCGTACCCTGGCACCCAGAGGCAGATAAGCATTCTGTAAATTCGGCGGTAAAATATAGTCAAAACAGCGCGTTAACGGTACAGGTAACGCAACGCGAATGACCGGTGGCTCATCATCAAATAATGAGTGCATGCTTACCTCTTGCCTCAGAAAAAAACTCTGCTATTATGCCTCACCTTCTTATAAGGCTCATCCTATTAAGATGTTTCTGTCGCAGACAGTCGCATCGCTATAGTCGTGGTCAACACGGTATAGCAGAAATGCCTGCAAAGAATAACCGGTTAACAGCCCCTGAACGGTGCCTGGCAAGACCAGGTGGCGGTTCAAACTTATTGAGGTTTTAGAAAATGAAACAAGGTATTCACCCAGAGTACAACGAAGTAACTGCAACCTGCAGCTGTGGTCACACTTTCCAACTGCGTTCTACGCTGGCTAAGCCACTGCACCTGGACGTTTGCTCTCAGTGTCACCCTTTCTACACCGGCAAGCAGAAGCAAGCTCAGACTGGCGGCCGTGTTGATCGCTTCAAGCAGCGTTTCTCAAGCCGTATCAAGAAGAGCTAAGCCTTCTTATCCGGACCAAAAAGCAGCTACGGCTGCTTTTTTTTGTGCCTACTAAGAATCCGAAGCACACATCAAAACCACTAACCTCATCTTACTTCCTCAGAAAAAACACCTCTTTATTCTACCTGTAAGTTGGCAATCAGAAATAACAGTAGTCAAATTACAACATTATGATTTCGATAGTGTTTTTCCTCATAAAACTGCATTCTTTTTGTAAAAAAAGTTCTTTGACTTTTGTTTAATATCCGCCTTGTTCGGCTGGTTTTTTTTCTATATGCTCTGAAAGTGCTAAACCCTAACAACCGGAACTTTTCTAATGTCAGACGAAATGAAAAAAGCAGCGCTGGATTACCATGCTAACCCTACTCCAGGCAAATTAAGTGTGGAAATCAGCAAGCCTGCTGAGACCGCGCGCCATCTATCTCTTGCTTATAGCCCTGGTGTAGCAGAGCCTGTGCGCGAGATCGCAAAAGACCCGGAAAACGCATACCGTTACACGGGCAAAGGCAACCTGGTTGCTGTAATTTCTGATGGTTCTGCGATTCTGGGCCTGGGTAACCTTGGCCCTCTGGCCAGCAAGCCTGTTATGGAAGGCAAAAGCCTTCTGTTCAAACGTTTTGCAAACATCAACTCCGTTGATATCGAAATCAATGCCGAAAGCCCGCAAGCTTTCATTGATACTGTTGCCCGTATTGCTGACACCTGGGGTGGTATCAACCTGGAAGATATCAAAGCACCGGAGTGCTTTGAAATTGAACGCACCCTGATCGAACAGTGCGATATTCCAGTTTTCCACGATGATCAGCACGGAACAGCCATTGTAACAGCAGCAGGTATGCTGAACGCTCTGGAAGTTCAGGGCAAATCCATTGAAGAAGCTAAAGTAGTTTGCCTGGGCGCCGGCGCGGCTGCCGTTGCCTGCATGAAGCTTCTGATCAGCTGTGGCGCTAAAATCGAAAACATCTACATGCTGGATCGCAAAGGTGTTATCCACACTGGCCGTGATGATCTGAACCAGTACAAAGCGATGTTCGCTAACGATACAGACAAGCGTACGCTGGACGACGCCATTGACGGAGCGGACGTATTTGTCGGCTTGTCAGGTCCGAACCTGCTGGCCGCTGAGCAACTGGCGAAGATGGCTCCTAAGCCGATCGTATTTGCTTGTTCTAACCCTGATCCGGAAATCAGCCCTGAGCTGGCCAATGCAACCCGTGATGACCTGATCATGGCCACTGGCCGTTCTGATTACCCGAACCAGGTGAATAACGTACTGGGTTTCCCATTCATTTTCCGTGGTGCTCTGGACGTTCGCGCCAGCCGTATCAACGAAGAGATGAAAGTTGCTGCAGTTCATGCCCTTAAAGATCTGGCGAAACAACCTGTAACTCAGGAAGTAATCGACGCTTACGACGGTATCAAGCTGGAATTTGGCCCTGCTTACATCATGCCAAAGCCAACAGACTCCCGTCTGCTGGGTGCAGTATCAGCAGCAGTCGCTAAAGCAGCTGTTGACTCTGGTGTTGCACGCCTGCCTTACCCAGAGCACTACCCTCTGTAAGACAGCTTATAAAATAAAGCACCTGATATTCAGGTGCTTTTAAGCTTGAAAATGTCCTATCGACATTTGTTCCGGCACAAAAAAACGGCACCTCACAAGGGTGCCGTTTTTCGTTGTGGCTAATACTTTAGCCAGTCTTCTTTAGAACAGAGCTTCCGGTGCCGGTGCATCGTCTACAGAAGGCACAGAGCCATCGCCGCTCTGGATAATCTCCACAGGTGTTTCCGACGTGTTCGTCACTTCCTCTTCCGGTACATTCTCAACCCGGAACACTTCGAAAATCGCATTTTTCTGCCCCGGGCGAGCACGCTTGCCGGTTTCAGAGTCGATACGAACAGTCACCAACCCCGGAGGCTGAGCCATGCTACGCTCAGGCTTACCGGCCAGGTATTCCTGCATAAAGCTGACCCAAATCGGTAGTGCGGCTTTACTACCGTACTCACCGATATTAGAAGGCTGATCAAAACCTACCCAGGTAGCAGCCACAACATCCTGATTAAAGCCTGCAAACCAGGCATCTTTCAGGTCATTGGTGGTTCCGGTTTTACCCGCAATGTCTGAACGTCCCAACGCACGTGCCCGACGACCCGTTCCCTGTTGAATAACATCCTTCAACATAGTCTGCATAATGTAAACACTGCGTTTATCCGCAATGGCGGGCGCCACAGGATAGACTCGACCACCGATCTGAACCTTGTCGGCTTCCTGAGGGCAGTCGCGGCAGACTCTGGCAGGCTCGGCCTGATACAGCACCTCACCGTCGCTGTTTTCGATGCGCTCAATGAAGTAAGGATTTACCTTATATCCACCATTGGCTACGGTCGCATAGACCATCGCCATTTCATAAGGGGATAAGGTGGCACTACCCAGTGCTAATGATAAATCACGGGGTAGTTGATCCGGGTTCAGGCCGAAACGTGTCGCAAACCGAATAGCCGTATTGATACCAATTGAACGCAAAATACGAATCGATACCAGATTCCGGGATTTATAAAGAGCATGTCGCAGGCGGGTAGGCCCGTAAAACTTACCACTAGAGTTACTGGGTCGCCATGTGGACTCCAGCTCTTTATCATTAAAAACAACAGGGGCATCGTTAATGATGCTGGCAGCCGTCATGCCGCTTTCCAAGGCAGTCATATAGATGATCGGCTTAAAAATAGACCCTGCCTGACGCGCCCCCTGATAGGCCCGGTTAAATTTGTTCTGGTAGAAGTTAAAGCCACCAACCAATGCCAGTAAGCTACCGTCTTCCGGTGACATCGAAACAAAAGCGCCCTGCACATTGGGAACCTGTGACAGCTGCCAACGGCGCTGAACCAGCCCCTCTGCATCCGGCTCATCATCTGCAGGTTCGATATAGACCAGGTCTCCCCGTCGTAGAATATCGCTGCTTGCCTTAAGAGCAGGGCCTTTCCAGTAGGGGTTATGGTGAGGCTTAGCCCAGGTAATAAGGTCCCAGGGCACATCGATATAGGAGCCGTCTTCGGTAACCACCTGCAGAGTCTTTTCTTCTGCTGAAGAAACAATCACAGGCTTCAGGTCTCCATAGGTCGGAGTTGAGCGGAGTACTTTTTGCCAATTGCTGGTATCTTCGCCAATAACCAGTTCACCGCCACCTTCATTCTCTTGCGGCTCAATACCCAGATCAAGCTCACCTTCCTGGGATAGTTCATCTGCTTCAGTATCAAGGGCAGCAGGTATATCCCGCTGCACAACGCCCCGCCAGCCGTGACGTTTATCATAATCCAGCAACCCTTGGACTAGAGCAACATTCGCCGCTGACTGGGCCTCGGAGTCCAGTGTTGTGTAAACCCTGTAACCCGCTGTGTAGATATCATCACCCAGTTGTTCTGCAACCTCAGCACGTACCATCTCCGCCACATAAGGGGCCTGCACTTCAGGCTTAAGGCCATGGTATCGGGCAGAAATAGGCTCTCGGATAGCCGCTTCATAGGTCTGTTCATCAATCATGCCGAGAAAGTGCATACGATGGACAATCCAGTTACGGCGTAACAATGCCCGGCGGGGGTTAACAACCGGATTATAACGGGAGGGCGCTTTGGGCAATCCGGCAATCATCGCTAACTGAGCGAGACTCAGCTCATGCAGCTCTTTGCCGTAATAAACCTCTGCCGCAGCATCGATACCATATGCACGGTTGCCCAGATAAATTTTATTAACATAGAGCTCCATGATCTCCTCTTTAGAGAGGATCTTCTCCATTTGCAGAGAGATCATGATCTCTTTAAATTTCCGGGTAAATGTCTGATCCAGAGTCAACAGATAGTTTCGGGCTACCTGCATCGTAATGGTACTGCCTCCGGACTGGATACTGCCGGACTGCGCCAGTTGCAGAACAGCCCGGCCAAGGCCTTTGATATCAATACCGGAGTGATTGTAAAAATTAGTATCTTCAGCCGCCAGAATCGCCTGAATAAAGTACTGGGGAATTTGCTCATACTGAACCGGGGTACGACGCTTTTCCCCAAACTCTGCCACTAACTTTTCGTCACGAGTGTAGATACGCAACGGTGTTTGCAGCTGGATATTTCTCAACTGTTCAATATCCGGCAACTGAGGCCCAAGATAAAGCGCGACACTGAATGCAACAGCCGTGCCGAAGGCGAACAAGCCAAACAACAGATAGATCAACCACTTAAAAAATACTTTTGTTGCATTCATGGGTAAATCGTTTCCCCTTATCAAGGTTTACATATTAGCCAGGCTGCGCTTTTTACAGCAAAACCGCCATTATAGGCTGGTAAAGTCATAGGATGCCAATGGCACTACAGGTTTAAGATAGATTTACCCATTTATTGATTTAATGACTATAGTTATAACCATGGTTTTATATCTTTTTTAGGACAGTACGTTAATGTAAAAAATTCTTCCCCCTCTCAGATTATTAAGAAGGGCGGTAAACCAAAAGCGACAAGGATGGCGCCTTTGCTCAGTTTATTACGCAACAAAAAGCAAAATACGTTAGGGCTCGACCTCAGTGGCTCTTCAGTCAAGCTGCTGGAACTCAGCTGTCACAACGGCCAACTTCAGATTGAAAGCTATGCCATAGCATCTCTGCCTAACCGTGCTGTTGTTGAACGTAAAATCCGGAACCCGGAACAGGTCAGCCAAACTCTTTTACAGGTGATTCCCACCACCTGTTCAGGTGCCTACCAAACGATTACAGCAGTCCCTGATGCCGCCGTTATAACCCGAACCATTTCGATGGACTCAGACCTCTCTGCTGACGAAATGGAAAGTGAAATCATACTAGAAGCTGATCAGTTTATTCCTTTTCCTATCGATGAAATTGCCATCGATTTCGAGGTTATCGGCCCAACAAAAAATCAGCCCGAAAAACAGGATATCCTATTGGTTGCCTGTCGAATTGAGACTGTGGATACTCTGCAGAAAACACTTAGACTCGGAGGACTGACACCTTCAGTGGTCGATGTCGAAAGTTACGCACTTGAGCGCGTTGTATCTCAGCTGCTTCCCCGTCTGAACATCAAAACAGCAGACCCTGTGATTGCCGTTGTGGATATCGGTGCAGCAATCATGAATTTAACCATACTGCACCAGAAACAAACTCTCTATAGCCGGGACCAGCTTTTCGGTGGGCAGAAGCTGACTGACGAAATTGCACAGCGCTTCCAGATGAGTTCTGATGATGCAGAGCTTGCCAAGAAAAATGGCCAGCTACCTGATGATTTTCACCAGAACACACTCCCCGCTTTTCTGCACACAACAGTGCAACAGATCAGTCGCGCACTACAACTCTTTTACTCATCCAGTACCTATAAACATGTCGACTATATTCTGCTGGCAGGAGGTTGTGCTGCTACCGAAGGACTTTCAGCTAGGATTGAGACATCCTTGGCAATCCCCACATACATTGCCAACCCCTTAGAACTGGCCACGAGCAAGAGCACCATCGACCAGAAAGCTCTGAACAGAGATGCTCCGGCACTTCTGATCGCATTCGGTCTGGCTATGAGGTACCTGGAAAATGCCCCAGATTAACCTTTTACCATGGCGTGAAGTCTTGCGCCAAAAGCACCAAAGACAGTTCAGTCAGCAGACCTTGCTGGTTATCTTCTGCACGCTGTTTGCAATTATGGCTTTTGGTCAATTTATTGAGCACAAAATCGATAATCAGAATAAGCAAAACAGTTTTATTCAGACAGAGACCCGTAAACTGGATACTCAGGTCCAAGAGGCAACCGACCTGCGAAAAAAGCGCAACCAACTGATTCAACAGATCAGGGCTACGCAGAGTTTACAGCGTCATCGTGGTGACCTTGTGCGGATATTAAACAGTATTTCACATGCCACAGAACCGCAGCTTTATTTGACCGATCTCAGACGGGAGGGCGAGACCTTAACACTGAAAGGTGAAGCCGCAGATAATCAGCAAATCTCCTCTCTGATACGCCACCTTGCTCAATCAGAGGTATTGGAAAACCCGGCCCTTAAAAATGTCGGCAGCAGTGCTCTGAACAAAGGCTTTCATCACTTCACAATACAGGTTCAGCATTGGAAGCTGAGATCTGCCATTCAACATGAGAAGCAGAGAGGCCAGCGATGACCACCAACATACCGATGAGAAGATACCCGCTCAAAACATTACTGGAAAGGCTCTTACAGACGGACCTGACTGAGATCGACTTCAGAAGCGCCGGCTCTTGGCCTAAGGCAGGGAAAGTGCTCGCCTGGATTCTGACTGTAATCATCACAGCACTTCCAGGATACCTGCTTTACCTTTCACCAAAATTTGAGCGACTCGATCAGGCGGGCAAGCACAGAGAACAGCTACTGAACAACTATAAGGCCCAGGCATCTCTGGTGGCATACCTTACTGTTTATAAGCGCCAGCTACAGGGTCTTCAGCGACAGGACCACAATCAGACCTCCCAGATACCAACGGGAAAGTCGATTCCTCAGTTTATGGAGCAGGTTGGCACGCAGGCGCAATTATATGGCGTTGATCTTCACACATTTAAGCTGGGGGACGGAAGGGAACATAAAATATACCAAGCTCAACCTATCACCCTAACGGTAAAAGGGAGCTACCATAATCTGGCTCAGTTTCTGTCAGCAATAACCCAGCTTGATCGCCTGGCAACACTGCACGACTTCAGACTCCAGCCAAGCGATAACCAACTCAACCTTAGCATTGAGGTCAGGGTCTATCACCTTGAGCAGGATAATCAACAGCAAGGGGAACGGCATGATTAAAAAGCTGATCACTTTTCTGTTTTCCGGAGTTACCTTGCTGACACTTCTGGCGGGCTGCAGAGGTCATGATGACCACTCAGCTCTGCTTACCTTGCTGCAAGACATTCGTAACCGGCCGCCGGGCACCATTGCACCACTTCCAGAAACACTGACACCGCCATTGGTACACTACACAGGTAGCCAACAGCCCAGTCCTTTCAAGCTGCATAAAGAGCAACGGACACCTGCATCCTCTATCGGAGCCGATCCTTTTACCCCTGATAGCGTCAGCCCCCAGGGAGTACTGGAACAGCACCCTCTGCAGGAACTATCTTTTGTCGGTACTCTTCAGCTTTCAGACGATCGCACCCCCAAGGCTTTTATTGATGACGGCCATGGAGAAGTACATAAAGTCATAGCAGGCCAATATATGGGACAGAATTTTGGTCGGGTGGTGAAAATTTCAGAAGATACCATCTATATTGAAGAAACCGTTCAGGATGAACAGGGCACCTGGGTGACACGCCCCAGGCAGCTTAAACTGGTGATGGAAGCAGATGAATAATTTGTCTCAATACGTATCAAATCTTTCGGTCAATTTTTACAGCATGCGGCAAATCGCAGTCTGGGGAGCCCTATTTCTATTGATCTTGAAGATACCATCAGTACTTGCCGCGCCCTCCGCGCTGAAGTCACTGGATCTGCATATGACTGAGAGCCAACAGACAGAACTTCGCCTGCAGTTGAGCCAACCCTTAACGAAGATTGAGAGTTACCAGATCAGCACTCCTCCCCGCCTTATTATCGATCTGTTTGATACTGAGAACCACCTGCCACAAAAGAAGCTAAATTTTAAGCGAGCCCTGGTGCAGAGTGTGACGGCAGTGCAGGCAGGCACCCGTACCCGGCTGGTCATAAATCTAAGCCAGACGGCTTTTTTTCAAACCCGTACCGAGGGTAACCGGGTCAGCCTACTTATCGGTCGGCCAGTTACAGCCAAACAGGCTCGAAAGAGACCATCAGACTCCAGCAAAACACTGTCGCTTAATTTTCAAAACATCAATATACGCTCCGCTCTGCAGATCATCGCAGAGGAAACCGGCCTGAACCTGGTTACCAGCGACAAGGTTCAGGGCACGGTCACTCTACGTCTGAAGCAGATTCCCTGGGATCAGGCGCTAAAATTGATCATGGAGAGTAAAGGGCTGGCCAGCCGAAAAGATGGCAACGTACTGATAGTCGCCCCCGCAGAGGAGTTAGCAGAGCGGGAACGAAAAGAGCTGGCATCGCTCCAGGAACACCGCGATCTGGCCAATCTTAGCTCTGAGCTTATTCAGATCAACTATGCAAAGTCTTCAGATATTGCAGCCATCCTGAACGGTCATAATGGAGGCCCCGGTCTGCTTTCAAAACGCGGTAAAGCCCTGGCGGACGCGCGTACCAATACCGTGCTGCTACAGGAGATACCGAGCGCAATCAAAACCATCAGAAAGGTGATCAGAACACTGGATATTCCAGTCCGGCAAGTACTGATCGAAGCCCGCATTGTCGTTGCCCGCAGCAATCTCAGCACTGATCTTGGCATACGCTGGTCCGGAGTCAGTAACCAGGGGCAGAGAGGTATCGACTCAGGGGATCTCGCGGTAGATCTGACAGCACGCTCAGGTGGTTATGCTAACATCAACCCCGGAGCTGGCACATTTGCTCTTGGCTATGCCGACTCCAGTATTTTGGTGGATATGGAACTGGCCGCTCTGGCCAGCGAAGGGAAAGGTGAAATCATCTCACAACCCAAAGTGATTACAGCCAACAAGCGCAAAGCCCTGATTAAGTCAGGTAAGCAAATCCCCTACCGTGAAGAGTCTTCCTCAGGCGGCACCAAAGTCTCCTTTAAAGATGCTGTATTAGCTCTGGAGGTAACACCACAAATTACGCCGGATGAACATATCATCATGGATCTGCAGATCACTCAGGACGCTTTGGGTAATCAGGAGTATGATGGCGCACCGGCAATCGATACTAACGCGATTGAAACACAGGTATTGGTTAATAATGGCGAAACTATTGTCTTAGGTGGCATTTACACCTCGGAAAGCTTCGACCAGAATTTCAAAGTTCCGCTATTGGGTGATATTCCACTGCTCGGAGCGCTATTCCGGCGTTCCGAAAAGTCCCAGGAAAAAGTAGAATTACTGATATTTATTACGCCCAGGTTGATTGAAGACAGCCTCAGCCTGAACTGAACCGATTCATTCAGCAATTAACGCGATGCACTATAACCATAATATTGTTCTCGTTGGCCCTATGGGGGCTGGCAAAAGTACGATTGGCCGATTACTGGCCACCGAACTGGGTTTACCTTTTTTTGACTCCGACCGGGAAATAGAAACCCGTAGCGGAGCCAACATTCCCTGGATATTCGATGTTGAGGGTGAGGAAGGGTTCCGCCGTCGCGAAACCCAAACCATCATAGAGCTACTGCAGGAAGAGGGCCCGATCGTTCTGGCTACTGGTGGCGGGGCTATTATGCGCCCGGAAAACCGTGCGGCTATAAGCCAAAGCAGCACCGTTATCTATCTTCACACCACCATTGAGCAGCAACTGCAACGTACTGCAAAAGACAAAAATCGCCCGTTGCTTCAAAATGACAACCCCAGAATGGTACTGGAAAACCTGTTCGCAATTCGCGACCCGCTCTATCGGGAAACGGCAGACCTGATCATTAAAACCGATCGCCAGGCACCTAAAAGCGTTGTCCGCCTGATAACCAAAAAACTGAAAAAATTGTGAGCCAGCACACCATGCAAACTCTGAATGTTGATCTCGGTGCCCGTAGTTACCCAATCCATATTGGCAATGGTCTAATAGCAGATATATCTCTGATAACGCCCTATATCAAAGGCCGCCAGGTCATGATTGTCAGCAACACCACTGTTGCGCCGCTATACCTGGATCGGCTAAAAGCGACACTTGGGGATCAGTATCAGGTTGCAGAAGTTATTCTGCCTGATGGCGAAGCCTACAAGACTCTTGATAGCGTTAATCTGATCTTTAACGCTCTGTTAGAAAACCGTTTCAATCGCACCTGTACCCTGATCGCCCTGGGCGGCGGAGTTATTGGCGATATGACAGGGTTTGCTGCTGCCAGCTATCAGCGTGGTGTCAACTTTATTCAAATACCCACGACCCTACTGTCCCAGGTTGACTCCTCTGTTGGCGGTAAAACCGGCGTCAACCACCCTCTGGGTAAAAATATGATCGGTGCCTTCTGGCAACCCCAGCTTGTTCTAGCCGACACCGATACACTGCAAACCCTACCGGACAGAGAACTGGCTGCAGGTATTGCGGAAGTGATCAAGTACGGCCTGATACGTGATGCCGACTTTTTCAGTTGGCTGGAAAGCAATGTACAAACTCTGAAACAGAAAAATAACATTGCGCTCTCTGAAGCCATCTATCGTTCCTGCCAAAATAAAGCTGAAGTTGTTACTCTGGATGAGCTGGAGGGAGGCGTTCGGGCGACTCTTAACTTAGGTCACACCTTTGGCCATGCAATTGAAACAGAACAAGGCTATGGTCAATGGCTCCATGGAGAAGCTGTCGCCACCGGGATGTTTATGGCTGCAGATCTGTCCGGCCGCGAAGGCTGGCTGAGCCAGACTGATGTAGCCCGTATTAAAGCCCTGCTGGAGAAATTTGACCTGCCCACTGCACCACCGGAATCAATGACAGCTGAAACCTTTATTAAACACATGCTGGTGGACAAAAAGGTATTAGATGGGAATCTTAGGCTGGTACTTATGACGGCGTTCGGTAAATCCGTTGTCACTGAGCAGTTCTCTGAAGTTAATTTACAGCAAACACTCGCTGCTGGAAAAAAACTCGGTTTTTTTTAATATTTTAGTCTTCCCGTGGCTTTTATAACCGCCTATTATCAAGGGTTCAGGGTTGTTTCTATAAGTGAATTTGATGCTTATTAGCTGAACCTTTGCACAGGATAAATGGGATTAAAAACCTATGTTTGGAAAAAACAGTAACAATAAGGATTCTGATATGCCTGGGGATAATTTCTCCTTTACGAACATCACCGCTTCGCTCACCGATGGCGTTGTTGAAGAATCTTTGTTTTTTCCCTCCCAACAGCACTCGCAAGTCATCGAGCTTATAGGCCATTTGAGCCGTTACAGCAGTTTGCTGCTGACTATTACCGGACCTCAGGGCTCCGGTAAGAGCCTGATCAAACGCAAAGTGCTCGAAGGCATGGACTCCGGTGTTCAGATTTGCGATTTCGATCACACCCAGGTAAACCAACCTCAGACTTTTATGCAGGCGCTCAACTCCAGCCTACAGCTAGGACTGGAGAGTGACAGCGACCTGAACCAATACCTGACACGCCTTAAGCAGCACTTCAGCTTACTCCATAAAGAAGGGAACAGCTGCCTGATTGTTGTCGATGACGCAGACCAACTCAGCCCGGAAACTCTTGAGTTAATGGTCATTCTACTCTCTGACGATGATGACCAGAAGCGTCCACATGTTCTTCTTCTCGGGGAAGACCCCCTAATTGAAGTTTTGCAGGGTTCCCGCCTGAAGGAGCGCTTCAACGCCATTGGTCATCACCTGGCACTGCAGCCCTTCAGCAATGAAGAATCCTGGGGTTATCTCGATTATCGTCTGAGTGCCGCAGGCCTGACCGGCCAGCTCAGCGAGTCAATAAAAGCAGATATTATTCGCGCTGGCGGCGGGGTTCCCGGACAGATCAACAACATGGCAAACCTGGCTCTCAGTGATCCAGATGCCTTAAAGAAAGTAGCCAGCATCACCCCCAAAGTAAAACCTAAAGCTGAGAAAAAAACCGCACCGGTCAAAGCTGAGAAAAAAGAGCAGCCACCGAAATCCACATCAGCCAAGCGTTCGGCCGTTCCGATCTGGCACGTCACCGCTCTGGCTATTGTTGCTGGCTTACTGGGCGCCGCTTATATCTATCAGGACGAGCTGATGGGGATCGAGCAAGAGCCCATTGCTGCTGAAGGCACACCGCTGACAGACCTTAATCGCTTGTCGCGCCCGGCAGAAGAGACCCTGGCTGAAGCGGAAGAAGCCGCTGCTAAAATCGAACAGGAAGAAGCTATAACCATTATTAAACCGGTTTATCCTGAAGATGAGGAAGACGCCAGCGATGAGCAGAGTAAACGCGACGCGGACGCTGAACTACTGGGTATAGAAACAACACCTGCCGAAGAGCCCGTAAAACAACAGGCAGTGCCAGAAACAACAATCGTTGCGCAGGCTCCTGAGCCTGAAAAAGCGCCAGTTCCGGTTGAGAAAGCGCCAGAACCAGCTGAAACAGCACCAAAACCGGTTGTAGAAAAAGCGCCTGAACCCCAAAAGACACCTGAAACAAAACCCGTAAAAAACAACGCAAAAAGCCCTTATAAGCAAGAAAAAGAGCTTATGGCGCTTAAGAAAAGCCAGTATACCCTCCAACTTCTGGGTAGCCATATTGAAGCCAACGCTATCCGCTTTATTGATGGCCTGAAGAACAAATCCAAGGTTCGCTACTTTGAAACCATCTATCAGGGTAAACCCTGGTTCGTAGTAATTTATGGTGAATTCGACAACCGGGATAGCGCTATTGCCAGCATTCCCAAACTGCCCAGCGAGTTCCAGAACCGTAAGCCCTGGGCAAGGAGTATGGCCAGCGTGCAGTCCGATATTCTAAAGAAATAATCCATTAAAACACCTTGTTTTCAATCCAACGACACCGCCCGGGGAAATTACCGGGCGGCGCCAATTACAGTCATTAACACTTCATTTTTTCGAAATTAGCCGCATTTAGCCATCATATTTCCGTAGTTAGCCGCTATATCTCACCCTTAAATCAAACTTACATTTGAGATTCTGCCTTCAGCTGTGTAGAATCTCTCTCCCTTTGCCTCAAAGAAACCTGTCTAACGGAAGACGCATATCGATTAATAATTAAAGACAACACAAGAAGTTTCTGGGGCAGACAACTACGATTTTTTTGTACTAGCGAGAGTTAGCTTTATGAGAACTGGTCTGTATCACCCTGACGAATTTAGGGATAACTGTGGTTTCGGCCTGATCGCACACATGAATGGCGACGCAAGCCATGACTTGTTACAGACAGCGATCGAAGCACTAACCTGTATGACCCACCGTGGTGGTATTGCCGCCGACGGCAAAACAGGTGATGGCTGTGGTTTGCTGCTGAAAAAACCCGATTCCTTCCTACGCACCATCGCAAAAGAGCAGTTTGATACCGAGCTTTCCGAGCACTTTGGTGTAGGCATGGTCTTTCTGTCACAGGATCAGTCCAACGCAGAAAACGCCCGTTCTGTTCTATCCAGCGAAATCACGGCTCAGGGCCTGAATGTCATTGGCTGGCGCCAGGTACCTATTGATACTTCTGTTTGCGGCCCTATGGCTTTAGATTGCCTGCCGCAGTTTGAGCAGGTTTTTGTCGATGCACCCGAGGTATCCACTCAGCAGCTGGCCGTTAAGTTGTTTATGGCCCGTCGTAAAGCTGAGATGGCGCTGAAAGATGACAGCGAGTTCTACGTTGCCAGTTTGTCATCACAGGTTATTTCTTATAAAGGTCTGGTCATGCCAGCAGACCTGCCTAAGTTCTATAAAGATCTTAGCGATGAGCGTCTGGAAACAGCCATCTGCGTGTTCCACCAACGCTTCTCCACCAACACCGCACCCAAGTGGCCTTTGGCACAACCGTTCCGCTATCTGGCTCACAACGGTGAAATCAACACTATCGAAGCCAACCGAAGCTGGGCCAACGCCCGTAAGAAAAACTTCCACAACGATGTCCTTAGTCTGGATGAGCTGGATCAGGTCGTGAATACCACAGGCTCTGACTCCTCCAGCATGGATAACATGCTCGAAGTACTGCTGACTGGCGGTATGGATCTGTTTAAAGCCGTACGTCTGATGATTCCGCCTGCGTGGCAGAACAACGATACGATGGATGCCGATCTGCGTGCATTCTACGAATACAGCTCTATGCACATGGAGCCATGGGATGGCCCCGCGGGTCTGGTACTGACTGATGGCCGCCATGCGGTTTGTATGCTCGACCGTAACGGTCTGCGCCCTGCACGTTGGGTTATCACCAAGAATGGCTATATCACTCTCGCTTCTGAGATCGGTGTTTACGATTATCAACCAGAGGATGTTGTTGCTAAAGGCCGCGTTGCTCCGGGCCATATGCTGGTGGTTGATACCGAAACCGGCGAAGTGATGCATCGTGAAGATATCGACAACCGCCTGAAGTCTGCACATCCGTATAAACAATGGATGCGAGAAAAAGCAACTTTCCTGGAGTCTACTCTG
This sequence comes from Oceanospirillum sp., assembly GCF_048265165.1. Lineage (GTDB taxonomy): Bacteria > Pseudomonadota > Gammaproteobacteria > Pseudomonadales > Halomonadaceae > Oceanospirillum. Next base: position 35,949 of record NZ_JBLXCD010000009.1, read on the forward strand.
GGTGAAATTCAGGGCCCTAACTTTGAGCCAGTTACTCAGGAAGAGTTGCAGGCACATATGAAGATGTATCAGGTCAGCTTTGAAGAGCGTGATCAGGTACTGCGCCCACTGGCAGAGCAAGGCCAGGAAGCTGTCGGCTCCATGGGAGATGATACTCCGATGGCGGTTCTGTCTCGCAAGCATCGCCTGACATCAGATTACTTCCGTCAGAAATTTGCTCAGGTGACAAACCCACCTATCGATCCTCTGCGTGAAGCGATCGTTATGTCACTAGAGACCTGCCTGGGCACTGAGCTAAACGTATTTGAGGACAGTGTCGATCACGCTAACCGTATCGTTCTGACCACACCTGTCCTGTCACCACGTAAATTTAAAGCTCTGCAGCAGTTAGATGATAAAGGCTTCCCATCCCACACCATCCGTCTGCAGTACGACCCGGAAACAACAGGGCTAAAACAAGCGATTCAAAATGCCTGCGAACAGGCGGAAGCTGCTATCCATTCCGGAAAAGTCGTACTGGTTCTGTCTGATCGTGAGATCGAAAAAGGCCTGTTACCGATAGATGCACTGATGGCAACCGGGGCTGTACACAAATACCTTGGTTCCAAGGGTCTGCGTTGTAATTCTAACCTGATCGTGGAAACCGGCCTGGCCCGGGACTCCCATCAGATGTCCGTGTTCTTTGGCTTTGGGGCGACTGCAGTTTATCCATACCTGAGTTACAACGTACTGGCAGATCTGCAGCGCACAGGTGAACTTCAGGGTGACCCTGCCGAGATCCGCGAAAACTACCGTCGCGGTATCCAGAAAGGTCTGCTGAAGATCCTATCCAAAATGGGTATCTCTACGATCGCCTCTTACCGTGGAGCACAGCTGTTTGAAGCGGTAGGCCTGTCTGACGAAGTTTGCGAACTCTGTTTTAAAGGTGTTGCATCCCGCATCCAGGGTGCCGGCTTTGCACACTTCCAGATGCAACAGGAGCTGCTGGCAGCTCTGGCATGGAACCCACGCAAGAAAATCGGCCAGGGCGGCCTACTGAAATATGTTCATGGCGGTGAATATCACGCCTATAACCCGGATGTGGTCAAAGCGGTACAGGAAGCGGTTCAGACCGGAAGTTATGAAGCATTCAAGCGCTTCGCCAAGCTGGTTAACGAACGCCCGGCTGCAACCATCCGTGATCTGCTGAAAGTAAACAAAGCCTCCAGCCCGATCCCTCTGGCAGAAGTCGAGCCGGCAGAATCCATTCTGCGTCGCTTTGATTCTGCGGCGATGTCGCTGGGGGCGCTATCCCCTGAGGCTCACGAAGCACTGGCTCAGGCGATGAATGAGCTGGGTGGTCGCTCTAACTCCGGTGAGGGTGGTGAAGATGCGGCTCGTTTCGGCACGCTGAAAAACTCCAAGATCAAACAGATCGCCTCCGGCCGTTTCGGTGTGACACCACACTATCTGGTCAATGCTGAAGTGCTGCAGATTAAAGTCGCTCAGGGTGCCAAACCCGGTGAAGGCGGCCAGCTGCCGGGCGGTAAGGTCAACGCTCTGATTGCACGTCTGCGGCACTCAGTACCGGGCGTAACCCTGATCTCGCCTCCGCCGCACCACGATATCTACTCCATTGAAGATCTGGCACAGCTGATCTTCGATCTGAAACAGGTAAACCCGGATGCACTGGTTTCGGTGAAACTTGTTTCTGAGCCTGGTATCGGCACCATCGCTACCGGTGTAGCCAAAGCCTATGCGGATCTGATTACGGTATCCGGGTACGATGGTGGTACTGCAGCCAGCCCGCTAACCTCCATCAGACATGCCGGTTCACCTTGGGAACTGGGTCTGCCGGAAGTCCATCAGGCACTGCGTATCAACAATCTGCGTGACAAGGTACGTCTGCAGACTGATGGCGGTCTGAAAACCGGCCTGGATGTCATCAAAGGAGCGATTCTGGGCGCGGAAAGCTTTGGCTTCGGCACCATTCCTATGGTGGCTCTGGGTTGCAAATACCTCCGTATCTGTCACCTGAATAACTGCGCTACCGGTGTTGCCACTCAGAACGAACAACTGCGTGAAGAGTACTTTATCGGTACCGTTGAAATGGTTAAGAACTACTTCCGCTTTGTAGCGGAAGAAGTACGGGAGATCATGGCGGAGATGGGGCTTCGTAAATTTGAAGATCTGATCGGCCGCACGGATCTTCTGACAGCTATCAGCGACGACGATGCTCCGGCTAAAATTCAGAACCTGGATCTGACCAACCTGCTCAACAATGACTTTGTGCCAAAAGACGCACCTCAGACTTGTCAGGTGGCCCGTAATGAGCCATTTGATAAAGGCACTCTGGCAGAGCGCATGGTTGCCGAGACTCTGTCGTCCATTGAAAGCGGTCAGGGTGGTGAGTTTGAATTTAAAGTCACCAACTGTGATCGCTCCATCGGTGCTCGTCTCTCCGGTGAAATCGCCAAACGCTGGGCCGAAAAAGGCCTGCCAAGCCCACTAACACTGAAACTTACCGGTGTAGCTGGCCAGAGTTTTGGTGTCTGGAACGCCAAAGGTTTGAATCTGTATATCGAAGGCGATGCCAACGATTACGTCGGCAAAGGCATGAACGGCGGCAGCATTACACTGACGCCACCGAAAGGTAGTCCGTTCGAGTCACAGAAAACATCTATTATCGGTAACACCTGCCTGTACGGTGCAACCGGAGGTAAGCTGTTTGCTGCGGGTCAGGCCGGTGAACGTTTTGCCGTTCGTAACTCCGGCGCTCACGCCGTTATCGAAGGCGCTGGTGATCACTGCTGTGAATATATGACCGGCGGTCTGGTAACGGTTTTGGGTGATACCGGCTATAACTTCGGTGCAGGTATGACAGGCGGTTTTGCCTACGTTCTGGATATGGATCGTACCTTTGTCGATAAATACAACCACGAGCTGGTCGATATCCACCGTATCAGCTCCGAGCCGATGGAAGCCTACCGCAACCATCTGCGCAGCATTATCGCTGAATTCGTTGAAGCCACAGGTAGTCAATGGGGTCAGGAAATTCTGAATAACTTCCTCGATTACTATCGTCATTTCTGGCTGGTTAAACCAAAAGCAGCAAGCCTTGGCAGTCTGCTGGACAGCACCCGTCAGCGCCCTGAGTAATCAGGGCCTGATTTTCAACGACGCAGATTTTGTGAATTTAGGTTTTTAATGAGGTGAGGCTGCTATGGCTGAACAACTGAACAACGATTTCCAGTTTATCGACGTGGGCCGTCAGGACCCGAAAAAAACGGCTGCTAATGTACGAAAAAAGCAGTTCAAAGAGATTTATGCGCCTTTTAAACCTGTGGATGCATCCTCTCAGGCCCACCGCTGTCTGTCATGTGGTAACCCGTACTGCGAATGGAAGTGTCCGGTACACAACTACATCCCGAACTGGCTGAAGCTGGCAACGGAAGGCAACATTATGGAAGCTGTCGAATTGTGTCACAGCACCAATTCATTGCCGGAAGTGTGTGGCCGAGTTTGCCCTCAGGATCGCCTGTGTGAGGGCTCCTGTACTCTGGGCGAGGGCGGCTTTGGTGCCGTTACCATCGGCTCTGTTGAGAAATACATTACCGATACCGCCTTTGCCATGGGCTGGCGTCCGGACATGTCGAAAGTGGTTTGGACAAATAAAAAAGTCGCTATCATAGGTGCCGGCCCAGCAGGCCTTGCCTGTGCGGATATTCTGGTGCGTAATGGCGTTAAGCCTGTTGTATTCGATAAGAATCCAGAGATCGGCGGCCTACTGACTTTCGGTATCCCTGAGTTCAAACTGGAGAAACATGTGATGGTTCGCCGTCGTGAAGTCTTCTCCGATATGGGTGTTGAATTCCGTTTGAACACGGAAGTGGGTAGCGATATCACCATCGATAAGCTCATGTCTGACTACGATGCCGTCTTCATGGGCATGGGCACTTACACCTATATGAACGGTGGCCTGCCAGGTGAAGACCTGCCAGGTGTTCACGCAGCCCTGGATTTCTTGATATCCAATGTTAATCATTGCCTGGGCTACGAGAAATCCCCGGAAGATTACATCAGCATGGAAGGCAAACGCGTTATCGTTCTGGGCGGTGGTGACACAGCAATGGACTGTAACCGTACTTCGATTCGTCAGGAAGCTAAATCGGTAACCTGCGCCTATCGTCGTGATGAGGCCAATATGCCGGGTTCCAAACGTGAAGTTCAGAACGCAAAAGAGGAAGGCGTTAAATTCCTGTTTAACCGCCAGCCAGTTGCCATTGTCGGTGAAGATAAAGTTGAAGGCATCAAGATGGTCAGCACCCGCATGGGTGAACCTGATGCCAATGGCCGTCGCCGCCCTGAAGTGGTTCCGGGCTCAGAAGAGATCGTACCGGCTGATATTATTCTGGTGGCCTTTGGCTTCCGCCCAAGCCCTGCTGACTGGTTCGAAGGCAATAATATCGAAACCGATGACAGCGGACGTGTTATCGCCAAAGAAGACGCCCGGTTCCCATACCAGACTACCAACCCTAAGATTTTTGCCGGTGGTGACATGGTACGCGGCTCGGATCTGGTCGTTACTGCGGTTGATGAAGGACGCAAAGCTGCTGAAGGCATCCTGGATTTTCTGGACGTTTAAAACGCAGTAAAATAGCAGAAGCTTCCTTTGGAAGCTTCTGATAAAAAGCCGCACTTGAACGTAGCTGACGTTTTGTGCGGTTTTTTTATTCCAGGCTGACTAATCTGCATCATTTATCCTACATATTGATTAATCGATTAAATCAATCAAACCTTTCGATAATAACTGATTTTTCTCTCTTTGCTTCATCCGCCAAATACTCTACCCTAGCTTTTAATCAACCGATTAAAAGATGCCATCCCCATGAATGCAGAATTTAAACCCGTACCAGCTAAGAAGCGTGGCCGCCCAACCAGCAAAAGCGCACGAAACGTTCGTGAAAATCTGATTATCGCGGCTCGATCCTGCTTTATTGAGAAAAACTACCAGCAGGTTACTACCCGTGAAATTGCTGCCCGTGCGCAGTCAACCATGGCGATGATTCATTATTACTTCGGTAATAAAGAAGGCCTGTTTCAGGCGATGTTTATCGAGACGTTTGAGCCTTTGCATCAGCTGGTTCTTGATGGAGTCGAAAACCCACCTGAGAGCTTCTCAGACTTCTTTCAGCGCTATTACGCCCTGATGTCTGAGTATCCGGGGTTTATTGTCGTCATTCTGAAGTGCCTGCTGTTTGAAGATGGCCCTCTGGAAGATGACTTTATTCAACAACGCTTTCGGGAAAAGTGCCGCCCGATGGAAATCATGCTGCGAAAAATGCAGGAGCGTGGTGTTCTTAACCCTAAACTTGACCCGAAAATGCTGCATATCAGCATGTTGAGTCTTATGAACCAACCTTTCCTGATGGCACCCAACCTTGAGGTCACCATGGGTATCACGCCTGACAAAGCCTTTTGGATGGAGCTTGCTGAGCATCAATGTAATCTATTAGAGAACGGTTGCCTGAACCGCCAGACAACAGCCTGATATTAAGCACCAGCCAAACGCCCGGCGAGATCACATTTGTACAAAAAATGATTGAGCCGGGGGGCGCTTTTTGCCTGTCCTTGCCCGCAATAAAACCGGTCAGCGGTTTAATCGTGCTTCCACCTCTTCTCGTAAACCACGGGATTCCGCATACCGGCGATTAAAGGCCGCAAAGTAGTTTTCCACAGCGTCTACCGCTTCGTTTTCCCCCGCCTGCCGCAGTAGTTCTATACCCACTTCCACGGTACACAGGTGCTGGTCACTGGCCGGTTTACGTAGGGCGTAACGGGTCAGGCGGTCGGTTTTTAACGGCAGTACAGGCAGGTTATCCAGATACGGGCTCTTGCGGAAAATCCGCCGTGCCTGTCGCCAGGTGCCATCCAGAATAATAAACACCGGAATCTTTTCCGGTGACTTTTCCCGCTCCGGCTGAAAAGACACCACCCGATGAGCATAGTCCTCCATATCATCCGGAAAGATAATAAAGGGCTGATACTGATCGTTTTCTAACAGCGCCAGCAACTTCGAATCAGGGCTGGTACGGTACCAATAAAACACCTGAGTCTCCGGTAAACAGTCCGCTAACAAACGCCCGGTATTGGTGGGTTTGTAAATCTCCTCCGGGTGCATTATCAGCCAGACCTGAGCACGGCAGGCGACATTTTCCGGGCGCAGGTCACAGATACAGAAATGTTTTGCCATCAGGCAACCGGTACAACGGTTCACTCGGGAACCCCGGGCAGCAAAAGGCTTGCGTGGTGTATCTGGCGCAGGGGGCATAGGCAGAGAAAACGGCTTGGACATTCAGTAATTTTCCGGGGAATTAGTGTATAGGGAGTAGGTGTTCAGGGTTAAAACCGCTTTATGCATTCCCACGCAAACATGGGAATGAGTTATGCGATACAGAAAAAGCCTCAAAAGAGAAGATTCAGGCGTGCTGCAGGCCAGGAATACCGGACAGATCTTCAATGCCGTTTTCCAATAAATAATCCACCAACACAGGCATAGCGACACCAGCGGCATCACGCAGATAAAATGCCGGAGTATCTGCAGATGCTTTCGGATCCACCACAATACGGGCAACATGATGAGGTGCAGCACTGGCCAGAAATGAAGCGGGTTGTACCAGCAATGAGGTGCCCACCACAATCACCAGATCTGCCGCTTGAGTGACCTCATGGGCAATGGGGTACATAGGCACATCTTCGCCAAACCAGACAATATGCGGGCGCAGCTGGCTGCCTTTATCACACAGGTCACCGGGGTAGATATCGCTCTGCCCCAAACTCACCACCAGACGCTCATCAAACGTACTGCGGGCTTTGCCAATCTCACCATGCAGGTGCAACACCTCGGACGAGCCGCCGCGCTCGTGCAGATCATCAATATTCTGGGTAATAACCGTCACTTTAAAACCGTCTTCCAGATGGGCAATCGCTTTATGGCCGGCATTAGGCTCCGCCTTGCGGATCTGCTGGCGACGCTCATTATAAAAGCGCAGCACCAGTTCAGGATCGCGCTGCCAGGCTTCAGGTGTAGCGACATCCTGAACGTTATGATTTTCCCACAGACCATCACCATCGCGGAAAGTCTGAATACCGCTCTCCGCACTAACGCCTGCACCACTTAGCACCACAATGTGTTGTTGCTTAGCCATATTATCCTGCGCTCTTATTTTTCCTGTTATACCAGCCCTCACCGGAGGGCAATTTTCCGGTGTTTTAGCAGTCTGATGTCGGTTCAAAAACCCACCGGTAAACCTGCTGACCGCTGCCTAGGTACTTACGTTCAAACGGTGTCAGTATCGGGTCAGGCTCAATAGCCACAACCTGAGCGGCAGCATGATCCAGCATTGAGGTTTTAACACCGCCCAGATCTTCATCCAGCGTTTCATTGGTAGGTAGACGTAGCAGGCTAATGGCCTGAGCCATCTCTTGCACATAAATTTGCCAGTTACTGCGGCACTCAAAGCGACCGCCCAGCTCTGCGATATAAGGCAGCATAGGTCCACCCTGCCAGCGCAGTTTAAACTGACTCTTTTTAGGGTAAGGGTTTGGGTAAAGTAAGTAATGGCGCACAGGCTTCCAGCCTGCATCCACTGCTGAACGCCAAAAGTCCAACAGGTTAGCACGTACTAACAGTACATTATCCGGCAGTTCGCCTAACTTCCGACTCAGACGATCCTCTGACTGGTCAACACCGATCACAGCATGATCCGGAAACATTTGTGCTAACTGGCGCGTACTCTCACCAACACCGCAGCAACTGTCCAGAATCAGGGGTTTTTTCTGACCCCGCAACCAATTATTGGCCTTATTAAAAGCATCAAGATTATGCTGCTGATAAGGTTTTTTGAATGGCTCCCGACAGTGCTTAAACACCCGGTCAACCAACTCATCATGGGGGCCATCCTGAGTGGTATGGATCTCACGGGAGTTACCAAAACTCTTATTGCCGTGTGGGCGATGTTTCATCGTTGTGGCTCCATGAAGCCTGCTGGCTTCTTCACCTGTGAATTCAGATTTATGCCGACACTCATGTTCATACGGGTACTCATACCGATATTCAGGCTCATACCGGCATCTGGCCCTGCTCAAAACGGCGCAGCATCTGGATCTCATCCGCCCAGATCTCCGGCTCAATGGTTTCCAGCACCAGAGGAATGCCATCAAAACGACTGTCCTGCATCATCCAACAAAATCCCTCTAAACCTATCTCACCCTTGCCTAAGCTGTGATGACGGTCAAGGCGACTGTTTAACCCGCCTTTGGAATCATTAAGATGCATACCGTACAGGTAGTCAAAGCCAACCGTACCTTCAAAATCAGTAAAGGTGTTATCACAGGCTTCTGCAGTACGTATGTCATAGCCTGCCGCAAACATATGACAGGTATCCAGGCAGACACCCACCCGTTTTTTATCTTCGACCTGATCGATAATTGCCGCCAGATGATCAAAGTGCCAGCCCAGGTTACTACCCTGACCGGCGGTGCACTCGATCACAGCAATCACACCTTCCGTTTGAGCCAACGCCCAGTCGATAGATTCTGCAATACGGCTCAGGCAGTCGGCTTCGTCAATCTTTCTCAGATGACTACCTGGGTGGAAATTCAGATAGGTCAGCCCCAATTGCTCGCAGCGCCGCAACTCATCCAGAAAAGCATCCCGTGATTTTTGCAGTGGCTCCACTTCCGGGTGGCCCAAATTGATCAGATAACTGTCGTGGGGGAGAACCTGCTCCGGCTTAAAGCCGTGTTTTTCGCAATTGTGTTTAAACTTGCGGATGGTCAGGTCATCCAGTGGCTTGGCCTGCCAGCGGCGCTGATTTTTAGTGAACAGAGCAAAAGCATTGGCACCGATCTCTTTGGCATTCAAAGGCGCGTTAAATACGCCGCCACTGGCGCTGACATGGGCACCGATATACTTCATTACATCACTCCTGAATCATTCGGGACACGGAAAACCACTACAAAATCAGGTTCATGCCCGACAATCCCAACACCACAGACAGCCTGTGGGTAAAAGGCACTATTGTACCCGAAACCCATGTACCTGTCCGTTCCACCACTGATCGGGAAGCTTTAATCCTAAAGGCATTAGTTCTTACATGGATTAGAATGCCGGGTTATTTAAAATCAAAATTGAAATATAAAAATTCTTTAAAAACAAAAGAATATTTTAATTCTACCTACTGGTAGTTTTGCAAATTTAACCAAGAGTTAATCGTATCCGGTAGGCGGAATAGAGGCAGCAAGGTATGCTAGAGTAAATTTGTCAGGAGACTAGGATATGTCTGCAACACCCCCTCCTCTGATTAATGCTCAACAGCTCTGTCAGCAGCTACAGTCCTCTGATGCCCCTGTGGTACTGGACTGCCGATTTTATCTACAGCAACCAGCGGCAGGTCAGGAAGTTTATATGACCGAGCATATTGTTCGTGCTCAATACGCTGATTTGGATCAGCACCTCTCAGGAGCAGTCCAGGCGGGAGTGACAGGTCGACACCCCCTGCCTGCCAAAGAAGCTTTTACCCGCCAATTACAGCAATGGGGAATCACCCATGAGCGGCCTGTTGTCGTTTATGACCAGAATAATGCTGCAATGGCAGCGGCACGCGCCTGGTGGCTGCTGCGTTATGCTGGCATCGAACAGGTGCAGGTGTTGGACGGAGGCCTGGATGCCTGGTTGGCAGAAGGACTGGCTACGGAAACTGGTGAACAGCGCAGCGACAATGCTCTGACTGAAGTACCGAGACTGAATTGGCAGGATGAAAAACTGATCAACGCCCAGCAACTACTGCTGAAAAAACCGGTGTTGCTGGATGCCCGTGGTGTTGAACGCTTTGCCGGTGAGGTAGAGCCGATTGATCCGGTGGCCGGCCATATTCCGGGTGCTCAGTGCCTTCCCTTCACAGAGCTGGTGGATGAACAGGGTATGTTCCTGTCACAGGAGCAGCTGAAAGAGAAGCTCAGTGCGCTGGATACCGATGCCGCCACTGCCGTGTATTGCGGTTCCGGTGTGACAGCCTGTCACCTGATATTGGCCGCAACCGTTGCCGGGCTGCCGGAGCCGCGTCTGTATGCCGGTTCATGGAGCGAGTGGATTACGGACAGTGTGCGCCCGATTGAGACCGGAAGGGAGTAGAAGGCAGGCAAGTCTGACGGGCTGAAGCCCGACCCACAGGTTCTCCGTTTTGTTGTGGGTCGCCCTTCAGGGCGTCAAACGGGTTATTCCTGCTTCCATACTCTGGGTGTAAGCCCATCAGCATTTGTCGGATGGCGCGCCATTAAAGATCTTCGCATATTGAATGCTCTTTGAGTGGCGCTTATCCGGCCTACACCGGGAAAAATCACAAGGTTGGAAAAGCGGCGTGGGCGCGCCTTCCGACAAAGAAAATAGCTAACCGTAGTTTGCCAGATTCTACGACTTTTAAGTCACTACTGAGCTACTACCACGGCCCCACCACGTAACCCAGCTTCTCCGGTAACCATAGGGCGATCCCCGGCACCAGCATCACCAACAGCAAGCTACAAGCCATAGCGGCAATAAAGATCAATGCCCAGCCGATGGTATGTTCAAGACGGATACCCGCGATACGGGTGGTCACCATCAGGTTTACTGCCACCGGCGGTGTAAACTGACCAATAGCAATATTCATCGCCAACAGAATACCAAACCAAACCGGATTCCACTCAAAGTGCTGCATCAACGGCAACAAAATGGGTATCAGAATCAGATAGATAGATACCGCATCCAGCAACATCCCCGCCAATAAAACCAATAACATCACCAACAGCAGCAACACCCAACCACTGTCTGACAAAGAAAGAAGCGCTTCTGCCAGATGTTGGAAGGTGCCTAATGTTGTACCTGCCCAAGCAAAAATACCCGCCAGTGCAATAATAAACATCACCACACCTGAGGTCACAGCCGCCTCGGTAATCAGCTCGTACAGAGCTTTAAAGCTCAGATTGCGATAGACCAACGTACCCACCAGTACACCGTAAGCCACGGCTACAACGGCAGCCTCTGTTGGTGTGAATAAACCGGAGCGCAAACCGCCCAGAATAATCACAGGGGCAAACAGAGCCGGAATGGCAGCTTTAAAGCTTTCCCACAAAGGAGGTCGTTCTGATGCGTCCGGATCTTCCCAGCCATGTTTACGGGCCAGCCATAACGCCGGAACCAACAGTGACAGGCCCGCCAGTACACCGGGGAAAAGTCCTGCAGCAAACAGCGCTCGCAGATCAACACCAGGCACCACAATGGAATAAAGAATCAAGGCGATGGAGGGTGGAATCAGAATTGCGGTAGATGAAGAAGCGGCAATCAAAGTCGCCGAAAAAGGTTGTGGATAACCTGCTTTGCGCATACTTGGCAACATCACCATGGCAACAGCAGCAGCATCAGCCGGTCCTGAGCCACTCATGCCACCCATAATCAAACACACAAGGACCGCAACAACCGCCAGACCACCATGACGTGGGCCGATAATCGCCTGAGCAAAACGCACGAGACTTGCAGCGACACCCGCACGTTCAAAGATCAGGCCAGTAAGAATAAACAGAGGAATCGCAATCAGCGGATATTTAGCAACACTGTTATAAGTGTTAGTACCCAGTGTCGCCAGCATATCAGGCGACAGTCCGGTCACAATACCGACCACACCACCTAACCCCAGAGCAATAGCGACCGGCACGCCTAACAATAAAGCCAGGAGAAAACTGACAATCATCAGAATATCAGGACTCATGGATCACCTCTCCATCCTGCTTACCCTGCAGACGATCAACAAGATTCTGAGTCGTACGTACCATAATGGCTAACGCCATTACCGGCAGCCAAATCACATAAATCCAATTAGGGAGCCCTAAACCCGGCGACAGAGATTCCCATTGATACTCCTCCAGCGCAAAGTGAGCGCCATACCAAAGAGTAATCCCCATCACGATAATGCCTGCCATCCATTGCAGGAGATACACCAGTTTTAACATAGGCTTTGGAAGATGGTGCTCAACCAATTCAATACGGATATGCTGATTATGCCGGGCCGCAACCGCAGCTCCAGCAAAGGTCAGCAACACCAGAAAAAAAACCGAAAACTCTTCGGTAAAGGCAAAAGAAGCATCCGTGGCATAACGCACGATAACATTACCCAAACTGATCAGACAGATAGCGATCAGCGCCAGACTGGCCAGCCAGGCCTCTGGACGGAATTTTGGACGACGGGACATAACAGCTCCGCAGGAACAAACAGACACTCATTGAAAGACCATAGGCCGGTGACACCAGCCTACCGTCATCAGGAACAGTAAAAGCGACCATCTTTTCAGACTGTCGCCAGATCAAACCAACGCAGCATCAGTTACGGTTAGCAACCGCTTCCTGAGCCTGTTTAACCAGCGCAGCACCGATACGTGGTGTCCATTTTTCATACACCGACTCCGTCGCTTTAACAAAAGCAGCATGCTGTTCTGGTGTCAGATCCGTTACGGTTATGCCCCGCTCTTTAATTCTCGCCAACGTTGACTCTAGTTCACTACGGGATTTCTCTTTTTCCCATTTACCTGCGTCAATAGCCGCTTGTTTTAGCAGTTTTTGGTCTTCTGGTGAGAACTGACGCCACACCCGAGTACTGACACCAAACACTAAAGGATCTGCCATATAACCCCAGCGGGTTAGGTGAGCCTGACCAACCTGATCAATACGCGCCACATCAAAAACCGAGATTGGGTTTTCCTGTCCATCAACCGCACCTGTGGTTAATGCAGGTTTTGCATCCGCCCAGCTCATCTGGGTAGGGTTAGCACCCAAAGCGGTAAACGTATCCTGGAATAGCGGTGAGCCAACAACGCGGATTTTCAAACCTTTAAGATCTTCAGGCTTATCAATTTTCTGCTTAGAATTAGATAACTGACGGAAACCGTTTTCACCCCAAGCCAGAGGCGTAACGCCACGTTTTTCGATGCCCTTAAAGACCGCCTTACCGGCTTCGCCTCCAGTAATCGCATCAATCGCCGCATGATCAGGCATTAAAAACGGTAGCGAGAACAGGTTCAGTTCCGGCACCTGTGGCGACCAGTTAATCGTAGAGCCCACAGCCATATCAATCAGGCCAGAGCGCATCGCCGAAAACTCTTTCGTTTGGTCACCAGAGACCAGCTGAGAGTTACTGTAAATTTTCATATTAATACGGCCTTCCGAGCGCTCTTTAACCAGCTCGACCCATTTATCAGCGGCCTGCCCCCAAGGGAAGGCAGAAGGCAGTACGGTTGAAACGGTATATTCTTTTTTGTATTCCGCCTGAGCGAAAGGACTGATCAGCAGACAGGTCGCCAGCGCAGCCATAAGGGTTTGACGTTTAAACATTGTTCAGGTCCAGGTTGTTAGCTTGCAGGATAGATTCGCATTTAGGTTGCCAGCTGCTTAAGGGTATTGAGCTGCCAGTTAGCGTGCGGTCTGTCGGTTGGTCAGTAAGACCTTGTGGGTCGTAATGCCACCGAACATTATTTATGGATAGTAGAAAAACCGCAGGCCTGATTATGGCGGGGGCGGAAAGGCTTCGTAAAAAGAAATATTTAAACAGTTGATAATTTAAAGAAAGGCGCGCCCCGTAAAGAGGGCGTTTTCGCCCTGCATGATCTACAAAGGTCTAACCCCTACTCCGACAGCAACTGAAACAAATCAACAAACTGACCGGTGAGTTTATGGCGTGGCACATGGTAGATCAGAGGCTTGCTTAACTGGTGGGACTCCCGCATTTTTACCGATGACATAAGATAGACCGGCAACACAGGATGCCCTTCATCGACCAGCTCATTCACCAGTTGCTGTGGCAGCTTCGCCTGGGGTTGCATCTGGTTAACAACAATTCCCTCAACCTGAAGCTCCGGATTATGATCCATACGCATCTCATCAATATTGCTCAGTAATTGCCCCAGTGCCTGCCGGGAAAATGCATCGCAGTCGAAAGGAATCAAACAGCGCCCGGCCCCGATAAGCGCGGATCGGGAAAAGAAATTCAGAGCTGGAGGCGTATCAATAAAAATCTGATCATAAACTTCAGCCTGCTCCTGCAACATCTCTTTGAACTTATAGATCTTGTAACGTGACTCCAGCTTAGCTTCCAGACTTTCCAGCTCACCATGGGCAGGCAGCAGATAAAGGTTCTCCCACTGAGTCTGCCGAATCAGCTGTTCCACCGGCTTACGTTGGGAGGAGATCGTCAGACACTGCTCAAAGAAATCAAACAATGTATCATGCATCTCCTGCACACTTTCGCCAGTGAGATAATGACTGGAATTCCCCTGGGGGTCGAGATCAATCACCAGTGTTTTCAAGCCCTGTTGAGCACTGATTGCCGCAAGATTACAGGTGATACTGGATTTACCGACACCACCTTTCTGGTTAAAAACTACCCTGATCATAATCGTTCCCTCAGTACTGATACCTTTATCACTCCGGCACTGGTTTTATCCCGCACCGCAGCATAAAACCTGAGTGTATTCATTTTATCGAATGGGGTCGAGCCCGATAGTGCCACCCAGGCTACTTGTGTAGCGCAATTAAAAAGCGGTTAAAATACCGTTATGATTTCAAACAGAAAAGGCGTAAAAACCTGCATAAAATCCACATTTGACGGGCATTCAGCCATAGCCGCGCTGTTTGGTAAGTGATAACATTCTCCGCTTAATTTTTCAGGTCAGTGTTTTGTTTAAAACGCTGCCCTTCAGAGTTTAGCTTCCAGGTTGTGCATCACCTCTTGGCCATCCCCAACAAGCTAAACTGCAGGCTGACTTTCAGGTCATTCGTGCTATCCAGTATCATTGCGACTCCATAAGTTGCGACACCGTTATGAGGAGTGGGGCTTGTCACAGTTACCGGTAATTATTGGTTTTGGCGGCGTTAATGCTGCTGGTCGAAGCTCAGGTTTTCAGAGTTTTCGCCGCACCGTTTTAAACAGTCTTGATAGTGAGCAACAAGCACAGACGTTGGTTAGCCTCGCCTGTATGATGGGGCTACTGACAGAAAAAGAGGGTCAGTGGATTACTGCTGAAGGGGAAAGCCTGGATCTGAATACAGCTGCAAGCAAGGTTCGCCCCCAAGTTCTGAGTAACACACTTATCCGTAAAACCCATCCCGACCTGTTTGATGTGGATGCAATGCCCGCCAATGCCCGGATCACCATCAAACCGGATCAGGAAGCGATCAGTTTTACCCTGCGTCCCCGCCAGATGCCGAAAACAACTCCGGATAACTGGCAAGTCGCAGCACTGGACAATGGCCATTACCAGATCACCATTACCGGCGACTTTGAAGCCCTGATTCCCGATGGGCGCGAAGCCGGCGTAAAAGCCTCAGCTCAGATCCCCACAGGCTTTAATCCAGGTAAACATTACCGATCAGTGCATCATCCCCGCGGCCTGCAGATGGCGGTATTTGCAGCTTCCGATATGCTGGGCAGTACTGGTCTGGACTGGGATGCAGTGAAAGACACCTTGCGCCCGGATCAGATGGCGGTCTATGCCGGTAACTCCATCGGTCAGATGGATCAGTATGGTTGGGGCGGTTTGCTGCAGAGCTTTGTTAACGGTAAACGTGCCACCTCCAAGCAGATGCCTTTGGGCTACGGCCAGATGCCTGCAGATTTTATCAACGCCTATGTACTGGGCAGCGTCGGCGCAACTGCGGGTCATCTCGGTGCCTGCGCCAGCTTTCTATACAACCTACAGGCAGCTGTAACGGATATCCGCTTGGGTCGTCGTCGCTTAGCCGTTGTCGGTACCAGTGATGCGCCGGTAACCCCCGAAGTCATTGAAGGCTTCCGTGTAATGGGCGCTCTGGCGGATGATGCCAGCCTGATGGCACTGGATGCACTGGAAAAGCTAGCGGATGCGGATTACCAGAAAGCCTGCCGCCCTTTTGCGGAAAACTGTGGCTTCACCATGGCGGAAGGTGCTCAGTACCTGATGCTGACGGATGATACTCTGGCTCTGGAGCTGGGTGCTCAGATCTTTGGTTCTGTGCCGGAAGTGTTTGTAAATGCTGATGGTTTTAAAAAATCCATCAGCGCCCCAGGGATTGGCAACTATGTCACCCTGGCAAAATCTGCCGCTCTGGTACGCTCCGTTCTGGGTGAAGAGTCTCTGCGCCAACGCAGCTACGTTCATGCCCACGGAACCAGCACCCCGAAAAACAGAGTGACGGAATCCCATGTACTGAATCAGGTCGCTAAAGCCTTCGATATCAGAAGCTGGCCTGTTGCTGCGATTAAGTGCTATGTCGGTCACTCCCAAGGCACTGCAGCCGGGGATCAGACCATTAGCGCACTAGGCACCTGGGCTCACCAGATGATCCCAGGTATCGCCACCACAGACAAAATTGCCGATGATGTTCACCAGAGTCATCTGGAGTTTTCTCAGCAGGCAATTGACCTGACTGAGCGCCCGATGGATACCGCCTTTATCAACGCTAAAGGCTTTGGCGGCAACAACGCCACCGGCGTGATCTTCTCACCGGAGGTAACACTCCAGATGCTGACTAAAAAGCACGGCCAGACCGCCATCAGCGCATGGGAAGACAAGGTACAGCAACAGAAAGCCCGTGCAGAAGAGTATCAGACAGATGTTGATGCTGGGCGCTTCAGTGTGGTGTATCACTTTGGAGACCGTGAGGTGCTGGAAGGTCCCGAATTGCAGATCACCGACAGCAAGCTGCATATTCCGGGTTACGCTCAGGATATCAGTCTTGAACTGGACAATCCGTTTGCGGATATGGGCTGATCTTAAGCTTGTAACTGCAAACAGCAGCGACAAAAAAGCTCGTCTTTCATCACTGAAAGGCGAGCTTTTTTACGACCGGTCTCGTCCCCCTTATCGCGGATCAATAATCCGCAATAAAAAGCGCATCAATCACTTCACGGGACAGGATCGTACCCAACTGCTTGGCCGCCAGATGCTGCGCCCTATCTTTCATGCCGGAAACCCCTTTCGCCTCACGGTCAAAAGAACCCATAATTCGGTTTTCGCTGTCACGAATCTGAACGGCAGAGCGGGCAAAAACATAGTGAGTACGTCTGACTTCCCGACTGCTCATAGTCAAAGAATAGCTTAGGCGAAGGTCTGCTTCGTCATCATCAGATGCATTCAAACGCAGGCCCAGTTTTGTCATCTCCTCCGCCAGAGACGCATCCAGCTTCCGGGCTGCAGTATTAACCGGCGAAAGCTGAATCCGTAAAGAGCTCACCAGCCGATTCAGTTCATGGCGCAGATTGACCAGCGCTTCATCCGGTGCAAAACGGCTGAAGCCGGACTCCGCAACAAACCTCAGCTGACGCACCAGCTTATCCCGCTGGGCAAACCGCAGCAAAACCGGCATCGCTGCACGAGCTTGGTCGAGTCGACTAACAGGCTGTCCTGTCGGAGTTTCCGTGGCAGGCAGAGCTTTCCCTTCCAGCTCCAGATCAATAGCTGCCAGCTGCTCTGCTAATCTTGCTTCCGCTGAGTGACGATTCAGCTCCGCCAGTGCATAGTGCGTTTTAGTTACCGGGTTAACCCAACTATCACTCCAGCCAAGACCCGGCAGTTCAACCTCGGGGATACGGCTACGTACTTTATCGTTAACTTCCTCAATAAAGCTGGTATTTTGCCCGTCGGTCATCTGCAACTGTGTCTGACTACTAAAATCACCACTGACCATAACCTGCATCTGACGAATCAGGTCGGCACGGGCACGCTCTTTAGCATTCTCAGCTGCAGCAGACTCACTACCGGTATTATCAGCGCTTCCCACCCCATACACATACCCTGCCCGTTGCGGAAGCTGATCAACCCATGCCGGTGCTTCACCCAACCGTTGCTCAGGGGCAGATGAACAACCGGCTAGCGCTACAGCAACCAGCAGCAATAAGGTCAAACCGTTTCTTTTTCCGATATTCCGGGTTGTAAAGGCCAAATTAACTCTCCTGTTTATTGACTTCTGGCGCTGCGGTTAGCGATTCATTTTCTTTTTGATTTTCTTCTGACCATTCCATACTTCCCGGTTACTGGTCATATCGATCAGCTTCATATCCACCTGATAACTGGTTACGCGAGTGTCTCCAAGCTGATCAACAAAGCTGTTAATACTGCCGGAAAGTGCAAAGTTAGCGCCGGTCTCCTGCCCCATTTGAGCCTGTGTTCCAGCGGATGCATTCAGTTCCTGATCCCGGCGTTCATCCCGGATCTGGTCACGCTCATCGCCACTGACGACAAAGTCAACGTCACCGGAACGCAGCAACTCACGCTTAATGTCATTAACAAAGGTTTCTGAAGGAATATGCTCGCTGGTTTTATTACGGATCGTATGAATCACAACCGTCGGGCGACGAACATCATCGGTACTCATCTTATAGCGCGTTAACCACGGAAAGGTCAGCATATCCTGCATCATCTCCTTGGCCACCAAGCGGGAGTCCTCATCATTCCAGCGATCTGTCAGGGCGATCTCCTGATTCACATCAACCCGTTCAACAGAGGGGCCGCCACAACCCGCCAGCAGCAATGCGCTTCCCATCAGAGCAGCAGCACCCAGTTTAGCCATCATACGCATATCATTTCTCCTTGAAGCTTAAATCAGTGGCTTTCGAGCTATATCGAAACACCTTGCAGGAAACTGCCTGTAGCCTGTAAATGTAAATTGTACCAAACCACTTCAAACCCTATACGGTTAATCAGGCTTTCCAGCCAATGGCAAAAAAGTTCTCAGTGTCAGGATTTCAAGTTCACCGGCCTTCAGATCCACGGTGTACTCCTGCCTTATATTTTGCCCGTTCGCTGACCGGCTATTAAGGACAACGGTATGCTGCCCCGGCTCAAGCTGAAGCCGCTGCACCCGGATATGATGGGGCAAAGACAGCCAGCTTCGGGTATCGGCATTGGTCGTGCCGGCAGCGAGCAGCTTACCCCCGAACACACCTAAAGCGCCCATATCTTTCACCGCCTCCTGCATCACTTTATTACGCAGAACTTCCCGCGCCATGGCACTGTTCAGTTCGGCCTGGGCTTCCAGTGCCTGTTGCAGCAAACCCAGCATCGCCACAGAGTCTGCTTTTATCATTGGCCGGATGATCGCACCTTTTTTCGACGAAACACTCACTTCCGCAGCTTGCAGGGGCGCATAAGGAATCGGGTAATACGGTACCGCGATACGGACACCCCCATTGCCCAGGATATAATCCAGCCCGGTATCCTCCACCAATGACCAAACCGGTCGCAGTGTTGTGGCCCGACTGTTAAATAAAACGCCTTCGCTATTCAGGATGGAGCCATCGGAAAAATCACGCACCACATTATAAAGCCCTTTATCCGCATAAAGCAGATAAAACCAAGCTACTTGCTCACGCTGCTCCTGACGACTGCCTACAGGAATAGGACGCACCACCAGCTGACGACTATCACTATTAATCATCAGGTGCATATTCAGCACTTTACGCTGGGGTGACAGGTCCACATGCTGCAGAATCAACAGCTCAGCTTTTTCCGGCTGATAGTGATATGCACCGGTAGCCGATGAGTTATCAGACTCCGCTGACTGTAGGCTTTTGCTTTTTACCAGCTGACGCCACTGCTCTTCGTAGCCACCGGCTTTTTGCATCACCCGGACCACATCACTCCAGGCTTGAACCGTCATCGCCGTATCCAGACCATACTGTTTGGTATAGCCATCTTCATAAAGCGTGGCAGAACGCTGATAGCTGATACGGGCATTATCTAACTCACCATACTGTTCATAAAGCGCCCCCATCACATAGTGGGCAAATGCCTGATCACGAAAGATAAGTTCATCCGGGTTTACCGGATCGCCATTAAACTGGCGAAATACTTTAGCAATTTTGCTGAATAGCTTTTCCTGATCAGACGCCGCCTGACTGTAGTCGCCAGTTATAAAGACATTTTCATCCAGCAGAATCTGAATACGACGATTCTCAACCCGGGCACTATCCAGTAGTTGCTCCTGTTGGCTGCCTCTGTTTTGTTGCTGCGCCAGCATAAGGTAGTTGAGCATTTTGATGTAATGCAGATAGACACGTTCATACAGCTGCCCACGGTATGAAGCATTCCCCGGGTGTGTCATTGCCACCGCCAGCCAGTCGCGGAGATCGGACCGGTAAAGCGACTCAGAGATTCGGTAAGCCTGCTCAAGAAGTGAATTACTCGCCTGATAACGACCATCCAGGTGAGCAATCATACCCCGTTCAAGAAAGTAAAGCAGACGATCGCTTCCGGAAGGAGAAAGCACCGTCTGAGCTGTATCGTCAGCCGCAGCATAGTTCTCTCTGCGCACCTCATTTAGCACTTCCTGAACGCTGTCACCATAGGTACTGCAGCCAGCCAGTACGCTATAAAAAATAGCCAGTACCGCAAGCCTTGTCCCAGAGACTGAAGCAAAATAGAGCTTAATTAGCCGACGAAACACCTGACATCCTCTATCATCGCAGCCCCAGGATTGTCCATACCAGAGACTGACCGGAGTTATTTATGTCGCAAAAAAGAACGTAAGCCCGCCATCCACTGTAAGCGATATATCTCACTTTCATTTACCAGATGGTGCCGTGCATCCGGGTAGCGGCAAACTTCAGCATTAGGGAATTTCTCCAGCAAGGTACAGAGATTATTTTGCCAGTCCACCGTGCGATCTTCCTCTCCCTGCAAAATCAGACAGTTCGCCGAGACCGGGTCAGCGGCTTCAATCGCTGGAATCCAACGGGACAACGCCCGCACCCAATCCACTGCCAGATAGTTGTACTGCAGCGGCTCTTCTTTAAGAAAACGCAGAAAGTTCTCATCATGACTGTTTTTAGAGAAGCGGCGCTTCAGTCGATTGATAAAGGGCGACAGCAGGTAAAAACTGATCAGCCCCTGAGTCCAGTTCCAGGGCTTCACCAGGGGGGCCATCAGTACAACTTTATCAAGCGTAAACTCATCTTTAAAAGGACTGCGTAGCAACCAGTCAATAATCACAGCCCCCCCCGTACTCTGACCAATCAGATTAAGAGGCTTAGCCCGCTGCTGCGCAGTAAGCTGCATCACTTGCCAAAGTGCCCGGCTGTATTCATCAAAAGAGATAATCGAAGCCCTTGGGCCCGAGGATAAACCATGTCCCGGCAGATCCACCGCCACAACCTCGTACCCCTCAGCCAACAAAAATTGAATCAGGTGAGTATAAAGGCCGACATGATCATAATAACCATGCAACAGATAGAAACAGCCGTTGGCGACCTCGCCTTCCTCCAATGACGGAAGAAATGTCTGATAGACCACCTCATAGCGATCAGACCGTACGCAACCCCAGAGGTGTTCCGATGACGGCAAGCGGCTCAGGCCGTAGAAATCACTATAAGTACGCTTGATCCTGTGGAGCATGGAGTTATCCGGCAGCACCTCTGCCAGCAGTATTTTACGCAGCATAGCGGCATGAAAAGGGTCTGCATTTTGTATATTTTTTGCAGTCATGGCTGAGCGTTTTTCCCTACATCGGTCTGCAATTCAATAGAATCGGGTTTGGCATCCTACCTCAGAAACACTTATTTATAAAAACGTCCCGTTTAAGAAGCTCATACCTGACTCAAGCCATGACTGCGCCCTGTACCCTCAACTTTGTGACCTGCCCGTCGCAATGGTCTTATTCATTAGGCGTACATCTAGGGACAAATGCCCGTGCTTTCAGGTATCTTTACGGGGCACTGTACCGCTCTGGCAGTACAGCCCTTTTCTGGAAGACGGCACATCGGACAGAAGGGAGGCCCTAACAGACAACCGAGAAAAAAGTCTGACAGGGACCACAATGAAGCTCTGATCATTCCCACGGCACATGGGAGCGCATCAACTTCCTGCTCACAGCAGCACCTTAATCAGGCGTCGCTTGGGCATAGTTTTAAACTTTTTAGGCACAATTTTTAGACAGAGGCACTTTCCATGACTGAACGCGTTCAGATCGGCAACTTAAGTGTTGCAAAAACACTCTACGATTTTATCAGCAATGATGCAGCACCCGGCACAGGTGTTGACGTTGCACACTTCTGGACACAGCTTGATGCTATCGTCCATGATCTAGCGCCTCGCAACCGTGAACTACTGGCAAAGCGTGAACAGATTCAGGCACAGATCGATCAATGGCACCGTGACCGTAAAGGCCAGGCCTTCGACCTGAACGCCTACAAAGACTTCCTCAGTGAGATCGGCTACCTGCTGCCGGAAGGTGATGATTTTACAATCAACACCACCAATGTTGACCCGGAAATGGCCACCATGGCCGGCCCTCAGTTGGTGGTTCCGGTTATGAATGCCCGCTTTGCATTGAACGCCGCTAATGCCCGCTGGGGCAGCCTGTACGATGCGTTGTACGGCACCGATGCCATTTCTGAAGAGAACGGCGCAGAAAAAGGCAGCAGCTATAACCCTGTTCGCGGCGCAAAAGTGATCGAATTTGCGCGCAATTTCCTGAATGAAGCCGCGCCACTGGCCTCTAGTGACCACACTCAGGCGACTCTGTACGCCGTTAAAGATGGCGCTCTGGTTGTTACTCTGAAAGATGGCACAGAAACCGGTCTGGCTAAGCCAGAGCAGTTTGTTGGTTTTAACGGTGCCGCTGATGTGCCAGAGTCGGTATTGCTGGTCAATAACGGCATGCACTTTGAGATCCAGATCGACCGTACTCATCTGATCGGCAAAGATGACGCCGCTGGCGTTAAAGATGTGGTGATGGAATCGGCTCTGACCACCATTATGGACTGTGAAGACTCCGTAGCCGCTGTCGATGCCGATGATAAAGTGGTGATCTACCGCAACTGGCTGGGCCTGATGAAAGGCGACCTGACCGAAGAAGTGACGAAAGGCGGCAAGACTTTTACCCGTCGTATCAACGGTGACCGTGAGTACACCGGTAAAGATGGTTCTCCAATCGCACTGAAAGGCCGCAGCTTGATGTTCGTGCGTAATGTCGGCCACCTGATGACCAACAACGCCATTCTGGACAAAGACGGCAACGAAGTACCGGAAGGCATTATCGACGGTATCTGTACCTCGCTGATCTCCCTGCATGATCTGAAAGGTGACGGTCAATTCAGCAACACCACTACCGGCTCCATGTATATCGTTAAGCCTAAAATGCACGGCCCGGAAGAAGTGGCCTTTGCTAACGAACTGTTTGGCCGTATCGAAGATGCGCTAGGGCTGACTCGTTTCACCCTGAAAATGGGCATCATGGATGAAGAGCGTCGCACCACGGTAAACCTGAAAGAGTGTATCCGCGCGGCGAAAGATCGCACCGTATTTATCAACACCGGCTTCCTCGACCGTACCGGCGATGAGATCCACACCTCCATGGAAGCAGGCCCGATGATCCGCAAAGGTGAAATGAAAGCCGCCCCTTGGATCGGTGCCTATGAAAACTGGAACGTGGATGTTGGCCTGGAATGCGGCCTGAGTGGCAAAGCTCAGATCGGTAAAGGTATGTGGGCCATGCCGGATCTGATGGCCGACATGCTGAAGGCAAAAATCGGCCACCCTATGTCCGGTGCTAACACCGCATGGGTTCCGTCTCCGACTGCCGCCACCCTGCACGCCCTGCACTACCACAAGGTTGATGTTTTTGCCCGCCAGCAAGAGATCAAAGTCCGTGGCCGCGCTAATCTGGATGACATCCTCACCATTCCGGTTGAGCCAAATCCAAACTGGTCAGCGGAAGAGATTCAGCAAGAGCTGGACAACAACGCACAGGGTATTCTCGGCTACGTAGTACGCTGGGTTGATCAAGGTGTAGGCTGCTCTAAAGTGCCGGATATCAACGATGTAGGCCTGATGGAAGACCGCGCAACCCTGCGTATCTCCAGCCAACATATCGCCAACTGGCTGCATCACGGTATCTGCTCTGAAGAACAGGTGATGGAAACCATGAAGCGCATGGCCGGTGTTGTTGATCGTCAGAACGCCAACGACCCAACCTACACGCCAATGGCACCGAACTTCGACGGCATCGCCTTCGAAGCCGCCTGCAAACTGGTGTTTGAAGGCACCAAACAGCCAAGTGGTTACACCGAACCCCTGCTGCATGAATGCCGCCTGAAGCTAAAAGCACAACAGGCTTAAACGCCGGTTAAACGCTTAAAGCAGACAAAGCCCCGGTCTTGAAAGAGATCGGGGCTTTTTGGTTATGGTAGAGTCATTGCAACTTCATGATCTAACCACCTGCTTAATACAAGGAAGATACTGATGCCAAGCACAAACAAATACGAAGATATTATCGAAGTGGTTAACACTAAAGATGAGGAGACTACTAATAAATACTTAAAGCTAGGCTGGACAATGCTGAATGTTGAAAGCCATCAATATGCCGAACACGGCTGGTCTACAGCGTTCTCTCTCGGCTGGAAAGCAAGCAAAGGCGAGATCAAACGCCCAGAAATAAAAAAATTTGATTTTGGGGAATTTGATGATGACATAGCACTTTAAATGACCCAGCAACAACACTATATACCCCAAGAGAGCCTGGCTCTCTAAATATTCAAAACCCCGTCACGGCAAAATCCAGCGATGCGATGATTTCTTCTCTTAGATGACTTAAAGACCCGATAGGATCTTTAAGTTGCTTGGCGGGCATGGACGCTATTTGGGGCGTCAAAAGCAGTAGCCTCTCCCCTTCATACTCAACTTCCGGCGTTAGCTCCCGCAGCTTTTCGTTCTGAAAATGACTCAATCGACCAAGAGGAATAACAATGCGGGTCGCCAGATCGGTCAGAAAGTCATGTTGGATATCCAGCAGGTAAGGGTAAGCGTTACAAGAATGACGGCTCGGGTTTTTATAAACATCAAACTGAGCCATCAGAACGACCTGTACTCATCACCAAAACAGCCGTTTTCTTCAACAAATTCGTTATATGCCTGAATCGCTTTTTTGTTTTCTTTTGCCCAATTTTTCGCCTCTTGCTCAGCCAACTTTTCCTTAAGCGCCTGCTCCAGAGTAGCTGAAAGGTTAATTTTCAGATCCTTAGCTTTAACCAGAAGGTCACTATTCAAGCTCAGGTTAGTCGCTTTTTTTGGAGCTTGGGTATCGTATAAAGACGGCATGATTCGAACCTCTTCAGGACAGTGTACAAATCAATTATGCGCATCAAAATGCGCATTGTACAGCAAGAGTCTAATCGCCAGACTCCATCGCCAACAACTGTCGCTTGCGGGCGATTCCCCACCGATACCCTGACAAGTCACCATTCTTACGTACCACCCGATGACAGGGAATCAACAGCGCCACCTGATTAGCACCACAGGCACTGGCCACCGCTCGCACAGCCGTAGGCATGCCTAACCTTTCCGCAAGCTGGCTGTAGCTGATTGTTTCGCCAAAAGGAATATCCTGCAGGGCTTGCCAGACCTGTTGCTGGAACGCGGTTCCGGTCAGGTTCATGGGTAATTCGGGGAAAGGTTTTTTACTCTCTAAGGCAGAGCAAATTTTTTCAAGTGACGGTGTCAGATGTTCCGACTTTTGCCAGTGGCGATCAGGGAACGCGGCCTCCGCTTCGGCCATCAGGGCTTCCGGCGACTCGCCAATATAGAGCAGCGACAAACCGGTATTAGCCTGTTGTTCCGCCAACATAAGCAAACCTAATGGAGATGGTGCGAACTGATAATACATAAGTACTCCTGACAGGGTTGCCGGAGCAGCAGCAGATTATATCGCGGACTGTACCTGACAACGGCCGTTGGCTTTAGCTTTATAAAGATAAGTATCGGCAGCAATGATGCCTTCCTGCAAGCTACCATTCTGATTAATACTGACGATACCGGCACTCAGGCTGGTGTTAATTTTACGCCCCAGCACAATAAGAGGTTCGCCGGTCAGCATCCCGTTAAGAAATTGTATCTGTTCAATCAGCTCTTTTTCCTTCAAACCAGATAGCAAGGCAAACTCCTCACCCCCCATCCGCGCCAACAGCGCTTCAGGTTCAAAATGATCCGATAACATTCGCGCAATATAAACCAGAACATGATCGCCAATATCGTGACCAAAGCGATCATTGACCTGTTTGAAAAAATCCAGGTCGATAATCACTAATGTCTGGGATTCATCCCGCAAGCGGCGGACACCTTCTTCGAAGAAAGCGCGACGATTGGATAAACCGGTTAGTGTGTCCGTGTTAGCCTGCAAGCGCAGGTCATGCTCAAGAGAGCGACGCCGGTGCACTTCTCTTTCAAGAGTCGCATGTTCGTCAGCCAGCGTCTTAAACAGACGATAATGAGGCAGGCTGATTACCACAGAAATTAATAAGGGAACCAGTACGGGCAGGACAGTCGCAACCGGAATATTGAAGCATCCAGGGGCCCAAAGCAGATAGAAACCATAACACAGCACAGCGGAAAGTAGCGTTGGCAAAAGAGTTGCCCGCAATAAATAACCCAGCAGACTGTACTGGGCAATGCGCCTGGCCTTTTCGATCAGATGCGTGCGATTGCTATCTGGCATTATGCCACCTTATGCTTATTTTTCTTGGTGCAGCATTATTCATGAATATCAGGTTAGATGCACTCTTGGATCAACATAATTCGATATAAAGTGACATTAGTCCGGTATCTTTTAAGAAAATCAGATACTCCCACTAACATTCGGATGAAATTCTTTCGTCCACAATCTTTTATCCAGTGCGTCGACGGCTTTTTCAAGCCCAAAACCGGAGATTAGCCCGTCTATCACAGCATAATAAGCGCATTTTAAGGACGAAGTAAGAAGCGCATACTACGTGTTCAAAATAATCTCAAAACGCCCTGATAAAGCCTACTTCCCAGTCTTAAAAATATAGGGTATAAGCCTTTACTCCGGTCTGTCAGGAAACACCTTGCAACCGCCCTTATGCCTGAGGTCTGCCATGAACCCTATTCTCAATACTGTATTACAGCCTGACAGCTGCTCTGCCAGCCTCGTAAGTCAGGAAGATATCGATCAGATTTGTACAGACCTGTATCAGAGTGGCTGGACCGTGGTTGAGAATTTTCTCAGTGCAGCTTTTGTTGACCTCATGCGGCAGGATCTTACGACACTGGACCAGCAGGAAAAGTTTCACAAGGCGGGTATCGGCCGTGAACTGGACTTTGTCCGCCGGGAGGATATCCGGTCAGATCGCATCTGCTGGCTGGATAATATCAACGAGACTCAGAATCTCTTTATGCAGATGTTGGATCAGCTAATGACTGCTGTTAATCGGCGGTTGTTTCTGGGGATGAATCACTATGAAGCCATGTATGCTATCTACGAGCCAGGGCAGTTCTACAAAAAACATGTGGACAGCTTTAAGGGCCAGCGTAACCGCATTATGACGCTGGTATTCTATCTGAACCCCGACTGGACTCAGGAAAAGGGAGGAGAGTTGCTACTTTACCCCGAGGTCAGTGAAAGTGGCGTGGAAAACAACGAACCTATTATAACCCTACCTCCCAAAGCAGGAACTGTGGCGGCGTTTCTAAGTGAAGACTTTCCCCATGAAGTGCTGACAACTCACGATATCCGTTACAGCATCGCAGTCTGGTTCCGTATTCGTGAGGGTGAGATTCCGCTGTAACACCGGGCTGTAGGTCACCCTTCAGGGCGTCAGCGGCGCTGCCAAAGACAGATGCCGACGGGCTGAAGCCCGACCCACAAAGACCTAAAGAGACAAGGTTAACGGTTCCGGCAGCGATTAGCAGGAAACATCAGCGCTTCCAGCAGGTAGTCTTTAAAATCCTGCGGGTAGTCTTTATCTTTCAGCGCTTCCGCCATGCAACCCAACCAGGCATCCCGCTCCTCTATGCCGATATCCAGATGGGCGTGGGCCTTTGGAATTGCGATGGAGCCGTATTTTTCCCGATACAGTTTAGGGCCTCCCAGCCAACCACAAAGAAAGCGGTAAAGCTTATCGCTGGAGACCGCCAGATCTTCCTCGTGCATACTGAGAATATGTTTTGCTTCAGGCATTGTTTGCATCGCCTGATAAAAATCATCTGCCAATTGTTTCAGTCCGGCTTCACCTCCGGCGGTCAGAAATGATTTATCCCCTTCGCCATAGGCGCGATTATCTTCCGGTGTACTCATGGTGCGATACTCATAATTGATAAATGCAGCCCCGATAAAAAAGTTATCACTTTTTAATTAGAGTCTTCTTATGTAAGGTCAGGACATTATAAGCAGAGCCCTCTCTGGTCGATACTATTTTACGCCCCCTGCGCTATTTTGCCGCTGTCAGTATCAAAGGGAATATGCCCCTGCCCGATCCAGTAAAGCTTACGATTCCGTGGTAACTGCTTAAAAGCATATTCAGCTTTCAAAGCCAGACTGCGGCTACCCAGTTTCTGCTGATGGCGCAGCCGATAGGTTTTTCGGCCACGCATAAAACGCGCGCCTTTACCGGACTCATGTTCGGCAACACGACGAGAAACATCTGTGGTGATGCCGGTATAAAGGCGCTCACCATCGGTTTCTATAACATAGAGAAACCAATCAGCCACCGGCCTTTTTCACCTTAAAGCCTTTATCCGTTAACAGCGTCAGCAGCAGATCCCGCTGGTCACCTTGGATCTCAATCACATGATCTTTTACCGCGCCACCCACACCGCAGCGGGTTTTCAGCTCTTTCGCCAGCTTTTTCAGCTCCGCAGGCGTCACGGGTACACCTTCAATCAGAGTTACACCCTTACCTTTACGGCCTTTGGTTTCCCGCTTCAGGCGGACAATACCATCACCTTCCGGCACCCTGTCATCCGCCTGCTTGCAGATACAGGCATCCACCGGCTGCTCACAATCCGGGCAGAGACGACCGGTTTCCGTTGAATAGACAAGACTTCGTAACTTATCAAATGACATTATTTTATCCACAGGCTGAAAGAATCACAGGGCATAAGTGTACTGAGGCATGGCTGCAAGCTCAATCCGGGCCGCTTAGCCCGGCAGCAAACCCCTGACTGATTTTTTGCACCAGCGCGGTCGGCATCTTTGGGTGTGCGTTGGCGGACATCACCAGTGCCACAGAAACCGAGGTCAGCTCTGGCAACAAGGTTCCCGCTTCAATCAGAGTGAGATCCTCCGGAACACTGGAGCGAATCATGGCGCTGATCATGCCGTTTTGACGCACCATCTCAGAGAGAAACAGGGTACTGTTCGCCACCGCTAAGACCTGATAATCACGCCCCAACTTATCCAGCCCATCAAGGGCCGTGCTGTGAAATTTGCAGTCCGGTTCCGCCAGTGCCAACGGCAGGCAGTCATAATCATGCGGAGACTTTCCTGCTGGCAGCACCCAAACCCCCTGATCCTGGTACAACAGATAACCTTCATCGGACTCGGCGTGTCGGGTCATCACTGACAGATCCAGTTCTCCCGCATCTAACTGAGGGCGCAGGCGGCTGCTGGAACCGCCAAATACCTGCACCTCAAGACCCGGCAGATGCCGATGAACCAGGTCGATCAGTTTTGGCATCACCGTGACCAGATAATCGTCCGGGCAACCAATTCTCAGAGGGCGACGTTCCGGCTCCCGCTGTAATTTCTGCAGCGCTTCATCATGCAGGTTCAAAATCCGGCGGGCATAGCTGACCAGCGCTTTACCATCCGCCGTTAATTCAAGGGCTCTGCCTTCACGGTCAAACAAAGTTTTACCCAGGCTCTGCTCCAGACGCTTCATCTGCTGGCTCACCGCCGCCTGAGTACGGAATATCTGACGGGCCGCCCGGGTAAAACTGCCGGTATCCACCACAGCAATAAAACTTCGAAGCAGTTCGGTATCCATATCGTGTGCGCCTGTTCTGAACCATCGGGATGATAAAAAAATCCGGCCTGAAGCCATCGAGCTTAAAACCAAAAATAAAGCTGGCACAGCCAGCAGGATAAGAAAGCCTTATAGCTGAGTTAAATTTTATTCGTTTGTCGGCCAACGAAGGGCACGGCAAACTCAGCGACGAGACTTAAACATACTGTCTCACAGCTCATTGAGCCACAACCACTGACCATAATGCACTTATCCAACACTGAAACGGAGGTTCTCATGACTCAGCCTGTACTGGTGATCGGCAACAAAAACTACTCATCCTGGTCTCTGCGCCCCTGGCTGCTACTGAAACAGTTCGGTATCGGGTTTGATGAGATCCGCATTCCACTCTTTACCGAGCAGATGCCACAACTGATGGCAGAACACACTCCCTGCAACAAGGTACCTGTGATCAAAGACGGCGATGTTGCCGTGTGGGATTCTCTGGCGGTGTGTGAATATATCAACCTACGCTTTCTGGACGGGAAAGGCTGGCCAGAGGATCTGCGACTGATCTCCCTGGGTCGCTCAGCCGTGGCAGAAATGCACTTAGGCTTCCCGGATCTGCGCCATGAACTGCCGATGAATGTGCGCCGCAGTTACACCGGCTTTAAAGCCAGCGAAAAAGCACAGAAGGATATCGACCGTATTATCGCCCTCTGGCGGCAGCTGCTGGAACGTTCCGGAGGGCCTTGGTTACTGGGTGAGTTCTCCATCGCGGATGCTTTTTATGCACCGGTTGCCAGCCGCTTTAACACCTACGGCATTGAGCTACCGGAAGCTTTGCAGCGCTATGCAAAACAGATTCTGGAACTTGAGGCTTATCAGGAATGGCTGGCAGACGCCAAAGCAGAGCAGGAAGTGATTACCGAGGAAGAAGTGGAGCTTTGACGGCCTGTCTTTGATGGGCCACCTCAAATCATAAGCTTTTAAGCTCTAACACATCCATGAAGAAAAGCGGCTCAGCGTAGCCGCTTTTTGCGTTCCCGTTTGCGCTTCTGACCGGCTTTATGCCACTGCTGCATCTTCTGCAGATAAAAAGGCAGCACCATCAGCGCCAGCACCACGGCAATGCCATTGATATGGTTGTGGATAAATTCTTCCATCAGCTTTTGACCCTCAGTTTCAGGCGTCTCCTGTTTCTTAAGACAAATTCTGCCGGGATAAAAAAACCCGTACCAGCAAAACCGGTACGGGTTCGGAACCATAACGCTTAAGGCTTATAACACCCGAGGGGGGTTATTTTACCTTAGGGTCCAGCTCACCGGTCAGGTAACGCTGGTACATGATTTCCAGAGAGTCCGCGTTGATCTTGCTGGCGTTGCCCGCAGTGCCAAAGGCTTCGTAACGATCCACACACACCTGAACCATGGCATCCATAGAGGCTTTGAAGTACTTACGCGGATCAAACTCAGACGGGTTTTCTGCCAGGAAGCGACGGATCGCACCGGTAGAGGCCAAACGCAGGTCAGTATCGATGTTGACTTTACGCACACCGTGCTTGATGCCTTCAACGATCTCTTCAACCGGAACACCGTAAGTTTCAGGGATGTCACCGCCGAATTCGTTGATCACTGCCAGCCACTCCTGAGGTACAGAAGAGGAACCGTGCATCACCAGATGCGTATCCGGGATACGGGCATGGATCTCTTTGATGCGGTCGATACGCAGTACATCGCCGGTAGGCTTCTTGGTGAATTTGTAAGCACCGTGAGAAGTACCAATGGCGATAGCCAGTGCATCCACACCGGTTTTCTTAACGAAGTCAGCCGCTTCTTCAGGGTCTGTCAGCATCTGGTCCATATCCAGAGTACCTTCTGCACCAACGCCATCTTCTTCACCCGCCTGACCAGTTTCCAGAGAACCCAGGCAGCCCAGCTCGCCTTCCACAGAAACACCACAGGCGTGAGCCATCTCTACCGTGCGACGGGTAACATCAACGTTGTACTCATAAGATGCCGGCGTTTTACCGTCATCCATCAGGGAACCATCCATCATCACAGAGCTGAAGCCCAACTGGATAGAGCGCTGACAAACGTCAGGGCTGGTGCCGTGATCCTGGTGCATACAAACAGGAATATGTGGAAACTCTTCAACCGCCGCCAGAATCAGGTGACGCAGGAAAGGAGCACCCGCGTACTTACGTGCGCCAGCAGAAGCCTGAACAATAACCGGAGAGTCAGTTTTATCCGCAGCGATCATAATCGCACGCATCTGTTCCAGGTTGTTGACGTTAAAGGCTGGTACGCCGTAACCGTGTTCGGCAGCGTGATCCAGCATCTGGCGCATACTAATTAAAGCCATGATTGTTTCCTTTTAAAATCGTCAAAGAATCAATAAAGAATAGCAAAGCGATACCCGAAAAATGCGCTCAATTCAGCACATCGCAGTTCCGGCGCATGAATGGCGCTAGTGTATCGCGAAAAAGCCGGTCTGGCTCGGTTCTCATCCTGAAAAAATCTCAGAACGATCAAAACCCAGCCACCGGCTTCTGTGTTACTTATCAGGGATGCGGATTAATCGCAGCAGCCATTACCGCAGCAGGTATCCACATCACCGGCTTGCAGCTTGGCAGCCAGTTCCAATGCCGCAACCGCTGGCAGTGTTTTACCTTCCACGTACTCCAGGAAAGCACCGCCGCCGGTGGAGATATAAGAAACTTTATCTTCAATATCATACTTATCGATGGCTGCCAGCGTGTCACCACCGCCTGCGATGGAGAAGCCTTCACTTTCCGCAATCGCCAGAGACAACGCTTTGGTGCCGTTACCGAACTGATCAATTTCGAATACGCCTACAGGGCCGTTCCAAAGAATGGTCTTGGCATCTTTCAGCTGAGCCGCCAGCATAGAGGCTGTTTCAGGACCGATATCCAGAATCATCTCATCATCGGCTACTTCGTTCACTTTCTTAACAACGGCTTCGGCTGACTCGCTGAACTCTTTGGCGACAATCACATCAACCGGAACAGGAATAGAGGCTTTTGCCATCAGGCCCTTCGCTACCGGAATCAGATCCGCTTCATACAGCGACTTGCCCACGTTATAGCCAGCAGCAGCAATAAAGGTGTTGGCGATACCGCCACCTACAATCAGCTGATCGCACTTACCGGACAAAGCATTCAGCACTTCCAGCTTAGAGGATACTTTTGAACCACCAACAATGGCGGCCATTGGCTTAGCAGGGCTCGCCAGAGCTTGCTCCAGTGCATCCAGTTCAGCTGCCAGCAGCGGCCCCGCGCAGGCAATCGGCGCAAAGCGAGCAACACCATGGGTCGATGCCTGAGCCCGATGTGCCGTTCCAAAGGCGTCCATCACAAAGATATCGCACAGGGCACCATAAGCCCGGGCCAGATCATCTTCATCTTTCTTTTCGCCCTTGTTAAAGCGAACATTTTCCAGAATAACCAGCTCACCCTCAGCGACATCCACACCATTCAGGTAATCTTTTTCCAGACGTACATCACGGCCCAGCGCTTCAGACAGATACTCCGCAACCGGAGCCATGGAGAACTCATCGGCGTACACACCTTCAGTCGGACGCCCCAGATGAGACATAACCAGTACTTTAGCACCCGCTCTCAGCGCCCGCTCAATGGTTGGCAGTGACGCACGAATACGGGCGTCGGAAGCAACTTTGCCATCTTTAACCGGCACGTTCAGATCTTCACGGATCAGTACGCGTTTTCCGGTCAGTTTCAGATCGGTCATTTTTAATACGGTCATGAGTTTGTCCTGCCGTTCAGTGTCATTTCAGAAATCGTAGTCTTTGCATGCCACCGGCACTTTTTAGTGTGCCCATGGTTTTCCGGTGTTTTCACCGGGAATCTTCTTGCCTGCACCTTAAAAGCTACCGGCTTTATAAAGTACTTCAGCTACTCTTCAGCCAGCTCAGAGCCGTATCCAACATCCTGTTGGCGTAGCCCCATTCGTTATCAAACCAGCACAGAATTTTTACCATACGCTTGCCGGAAACCCGGGTTTGAGTACCATCGACAATGCCGGAGCGCGGATCGTGGTTGAAGTCTACCGAGGCGTGAGGCTCTTCGGTATAACCCAATAGCCCAAACAGCTGCTTTTGGGCCGCATCTGACAGCACCCGATTGACGGTTTCAGCATCCGTGTCGGTCTGTACGCAAAGCGTTAAATCCATGGCAGAGACATTCATGGTCGGCACCCGCAGGTGCAAAGATTCAAACTTACCGGACAGATGAGGCAGCAGACGGTCAATCCCCTTGGGCAACCCGGTATCAACGGGCACAATGGAACTCATTGCCCCACGGGTCAGCCTCAGATCGGTCTGGTGATACGCATCGATAACCGGCTGATCATTCATCGCCGAGTGAATCGTTGTTGTGACCCCATGGGCGATACCAAAGGCATCATCGATCAGTTTCAGTATCGGAATCACGCAATTGGTAGTGCAGGAGGCACTGGAAACAATAGTCTGTTGCTGGTTCAGCTCATTCTGATTCAAACCGTACACAATCGTTGCATCCACATCCGATTCTGCGGGCTGGGAGAAGAGCAGTTTCTTAGCGCCGCTATCCAGATGGCGCTGGGCGCTGGCTCTGTCTTTAAAAGAGCCGGAGCATTCCAGCAGCAGATCCACATCCAGCTCCCCCCAGGGCAGCTGTTCCGGCTTTGCCTGACTTAAGACCTGAACGGAGTGATTGTTAATCAAAAGCCCCCGCGCATCGGAACCCACCGGCACAGGAAACCGACCATGGGTCGAGTCATAACGGGTCAGATAAGTAATCGTCTCAAGGTCAGACAACTCATTCAGCGCCACCACCTCAACATCGGCGCAATCCTGACGCTCATAACAGGCACGCAGTACACACTGCCCGATACGTCCGTAACCGTTAATGGCTAATCTGAACTTAGACAAAGCCCCACCTGCTTGAATTCAGTATGAAAAATATCAGCAACCCGCCGGAATACCGTAAAAATGACCGCGAACCGCTGAAAAAAGGTGCCGTATTTTCCCGCATATAGCGCTGCAGCGCAAACTTAGCGGGAGGAAAATGGGGCTATAAAAAAGCTTAACCGAACAGACAGGCGAAGCAAGCCAAGCCGGAACCTAACAATATAGTGCCCCTGCCTAATAGCCTTGTTAGCTAGCTTTTCCTATTAGCTTGAGCGTAAAGCTTGGATCACAGGCCAGTAAAGGCTCTTCCAACATGACGTTACAGTCCGTGAATTTCGAACGGGCCCATCTCAATATATCGGATTTTCTGAAACAGGAACGATAGCCCTTATAACTAAAACTGTGATCATTCAGGGAGTACGATACTTTGATTTTTAACTTAGAGAGAGAAGGTTCTGTTTCATTTACTTCTTCGAGGCCAAGATAGCTCCATTCCCCAAACTCACCTCCAGACTTAAAAGTAAGGTGCTCTCCTATTTCCACGAGATCTCTGTCGAAGAAATCGATCAAGACTAACTCTCGGGGAAATGACAGCAATGAAGTCGCTAGACGCTCAAAATACTCAGAAGAATCCCAATAAGCAGAAACCCTGCATGCGATGACAATGCGGGTAACCGGAAGTGTGGCTATAAGCTGCGTAATATCACCAACCTGAAATCCATTTATATGTCGATAGCACCTTTTGGCATTATCAGTAATAGATGATGAGTGATCGACAAATGTCACAGGCATATCACGCGCCAAATAGGATGCGCTTTCCGGGAAGCCAGAAAAAACGATAGGCATGCGTGTATCGCCAAGTTCGTTCTTGATGCGTTTTGCAATTTGAAAGGGATCATGAAATGTACGGTAAATTCTCTCCCAATCGATATCACCTGAGTATAGATCCTTGTTCATATTTACCTTAAAAAGTTAACGAGACTATAGAGAACTTCTGCCTCAAAAATTGATCGTTTTTTGTACTAAAAATAATGGTAATACCTTTGAAATGAATATGTTTGATTTTCGAAGAGATGGTGTTGAATATATCTGATTAGACTGC
Organism: Oceanospirillum sp.; assembly: GCF_048265165.1. Lineage (GTDB taxonomy): Bacteria > Pseudomonadota > Gammaproteobacteria > Pseudomonadales > Halomonadaceae > Oceanospirillum. The sequence continues at coordinate 71,754 of NZ_JBLXCD010000009.1, forward strand.
CGGATGGTGCGCTTATCCAACCTACCTGAGAGGGGTGTTCTTCACCCTTGTTGCTGATTGCCGTACAGGGGATAATCCATGGGTATTCGGGGTTTGGTCATCAACAGCAGGACAGCACTATGCGACTTAGCGAGACTCAGGTCTACAGCATCACGCACATACTACGCCAGTACTTTGGCGAGGATAGTGAAATACGGCTTTTTGGCTCCCGGTTGGACGATAGCGCTCGGGGTGGTGATATTGACCTCTATATTGAGCCGGAGCTGACCGACGGTAACGAGCTGGCAAAAGCGCTGATTCTGTCAAAAGTGGCGTTGGTCAAAGCCTTGGGTGATCAGAAAATAGACCTGGTGATTAACCGCAAAGGCAGCTCAAGCCTGCCGGTTTATCAGCATGCCCGCGAGACCGGGGTTGTTTTGTAAGAACTATCAACTTAAAACCCAAAAGGGAACTGCCTGTGAAACCCATTAACTACCGGGGGATTGAAGAGGTCTGCAGAGCAGTGGCTGGTTTTCAGGGAAATACGTAATCAGTTCGCGCACGATTATCCGACCGACCCTAATATGCAATCTGGTTTGCTGAATCAGGCCTTTGATATGACAGAAATATTGCTGAAAACTCTGGATCAGATAACGGATTTTGCAGCGCCCTACCTGCCAAAATAACCGCAGTCGGATGGCGCGTCCACGGCGCTTATCCAATCTTAAATGGCTATATACCATTCGGCAGAAACCAAAAAAGGCAGCCATATCGGGCTGCCTTTTTTGCGCTTTAAAGCGGAGGACTTATCTTATAAAAATTAGTCGTCCAGCTCTTCCAGCAGTTCGTCAACGGTGCCAACGATGTTGTCGGTGGTGAAGCCGAACTCTTCAAACAGTTGGTTAGCCGGTGCAGATTCACCGAAGGTTTCCATACCGATGATGGCACCTTCAAGACCCACATATTTGTACCAGAAGTCTTTGTGAGCGGCTTCAATAGCAACGCGGGTAATCACGTCAGCAGGCAGTACTGATTCGCGGTAAGCGGCATCCTGCGCGTCAAACAGGTCCGTGGATGGCATAGATACCACGCGGATCTTCTTACCTTTAGCCGTCAGCTCTTCCGCAGCGGCTACGGCCAGTGCCACTTCTGAACCGGTGGCGATTAGAATGGCATCAGCAGTACCGTCGCAATCTTTCAGTACGTAGGCACCACGGGCGATGTTCGCCAGCTGCTCTTCGTTACGGGGCTGGTGAGCCAGATTCTGACGGGACAGAATCAGCGACGTGGGGCCATTGTCGCGCTCTAATGCAGATTTCCAGGCAACAGCGGTTTCCACGGCATCGCAAGGACGCCATACGCTCATATTTGGCGTGCCACGCAGGCTTGGTACCTGCTCAACCGGCTGGTGCGTTGGGCCATCTTCACCCAGACCGATAGAATCGTGGGTGAATACGTAGATAGCACGTTGCTTCATCAGCGCTGCCATACGTACGGCGTTACGGGCGTATTCCATAAAGATCAGGAAGGTTGCGCCGTAAGGAACAAAACCGCCGTGCAGGGCGACACCATTCATAATGGCGGCCATACCAAACTCACGTACACCGTAGTGCATGTAGTTGCCGGATGCGTCATCAGCGGTAATCGCTTTTGCGCCGTTCCAGAAAGTCAGGTTAGAGGGTGCCAGATCCGCTGAACCACCAAGAAGTTCTGGCAGCTCTGGGCCAAAGACATTCAGACTGTTCAGAGATGCTTTACGGGTGGCAACAGTTTCGCCTTTATCTTGGCATTCTTTGATATAAGCATCGGCTTTATCAGCGAAGTCAGCAGGCAGATCACCAGACATACGACGTTTCAGTTCAGCCGCCAGTTCAGGATAAGCCGCTTCGTAAGCCGCAAACTGCTCATTCCATGCGTTTTCTGCTGCTGCGCCTTTTTCCTGTGCGTTCCAAGCGCCAGCAATATTTGCTGGAATTTCAAATGGTGCATGGGGCCAGTTCAGACGCTCACGGGTCAGTGCGATCTCGTCATCACCCAGAGGTGCGCCGTGGCAATCTTCTTTGCCTTCTTTGTTTGGCGAGCCAAATCCGATGATGGTTTTACAGATAATCAGGCTTGGCTTGTCAGATTCTGCTTTAGCGGCTTCTGTAGCAGCTTTGATCTCGTCAGGGTTGTGGCCGTCAACTTTAATCACGTGCCAGCCGTAAGCGTCAAAACGCTGGGCGGTGTTGTCGGTAAACCAGCCTTCAACTTCACCATCAATAGAGATGCCGTTGTCATCGTAGAAAGCGATCAGTTTACCCAGACCCAGAGTACCGGCCAGAGAACATACCTCGTGAGAGATACCTTCCATCATGCAGCCATCACCCAGGAAGGTGTAGGTATTGTGATCAACGACCTTATGGCCTTCACGGTTAAACTGACCCGCTAAAGCTTTTTCAGCAATCGCCATACCCACAGCATTAGCCAAGCCCTGACCCAGAGGGCCAGTGGTGGTTTCAATACCCGGTGCGTAGCCGTGCTCAGGGTGACCGGCTGTTTTAGCGTGTAATTGACGGAAGTTTTTCAGATCATCAATGGATAGATCGTAGCCGCTTAGGTGCAACAAAGAGTAAAGCAGCATGGAACCGTGACCATTAGACAGTACGAAACGGTCGCGGTTAACCCAGTTAGGATTACTTGGGTTGTGCTGTAGGAAGTCGTTCCATAGTACTTCAGCAATATCAGCCATCCCCATCGGGGCGCCGGGGTGACCGGACTTGGCTTTCTGGACGGCGTCCATGCTTAGGGCACGGATGGCATTAGCTAAATCAGAACGGGAAGGCATGCTTTCCAGACTCCAGGGTGTGTGGCTTGGCCACAAATATAGGTTTCATGACTTGCAACATTTATACGGCCATCTGGCTAAGTCTTTGATGCTGTTCAGATAATAAACAGCCTCAGAAAAGAGACTCACCCGGATAGCGACACAATCGAAGCAAACCACCGGAAAATAGGCGCGTATTGTCGCTGATCTGGCGTCAGGCTTCAAACCCAAAGGGCTATTTACCTGTCTAAAGATCCCCGCTCGATAGAATTAGATGGGGATTAATCAGACTTCTTGCGCCAAAGAATATTCTCAAGCATTGGTCTTGTATAACCAGCACTTACCAATGCTTGCTGAGCTTTTTGGGAGATATCAGATACAGCCATCCCTTTCATACTTAAGGTAAGTGAGGTTAAATCTATGGCATCTGCAATGGCGCACTGTCGCAGGAACTCCTCTATATAAATGGTATCCAGTTCACCGTTACCATTTATAGTTGAGGGGTAAAATTCCAATTCAAGTAAGAATCTGGCGAAGTCTGCAGTTGAGCTTCCAGCTTCAAGGAGAGACAAAGGAGAAAATTCAGTCAGAATTTTTATATCCGAAGAACGTTTAATAACACTGCTTAAGCCCCTCAAAGCGTAGAATTCATAGCCTTCTATATCAATTTTAATAACATCGACCACACCCTCGCAAAGAGAGTCGCCACAAACCACTTCCACGTTCTCAGCTTCGTCTGAACAACATACCGAATCATACAAGCGGTGCATGCCTCGATTGACATCACATTTGAACAGAGAGCCAAAACCAGGGTTATCCGACAGTGCCAAACGAAAACATTCGACAACACACCTATTGGGGTGCTTTTCCATATTGGCGGTCAGCAAGTCAAAGTTATATCTATCGGGCTCGAAAGCTAATACCCGACCAGCCGGGCCCACAAGATTGGCAAATAAAGAAGTGTAATAGCCTATATTGGCACCAATATCTAAGCAGGTATCCCCTTTTTGAACCAATTCCGTTAACACCGAAGTCTCATTAGGTTCAAAAACCGGATTGGTGAGCAAGCCTAGGCTATCAATATCATCAGTTTGAAAATTATGCCCATGTACGTTAATCATCTTAGTAACCCTTAATTCCCCAAAAGTGCAGATTATCTATCTCTCAGCTCTAACAAATCTGATGAGAAACCTTGCTTGCAGGTTTACTCAACAGCTCTATGGAAAGATTATAAAATCACTATGCACAACTATGCTCAAATCGCTACAATGACATGATGACATAAAGCGCGTCCAACGGAGTAGTTCCATCCAACACTTTTGTCTGTCTTTGCGATGTTCTGAGCAGGCTGAGGTGAGCTTCCTAGGTCAAACGCTACTACAGGCAGAACCGGCCAAAAGTCGAGTCTGCTAAATCAACCGACAGCTAAACGTCGTTAGCTGTTACAGGAGGTCGGGCCGTTTTCTTTTGAAGACTTTTCAAACAAAACAGTCTTGGCTAATTCCTTATTCTTAACTCCTTTGAGGGTAATAAGAGAATCATGAGCGAATACTCTTTATTTACGTCTGAATCTGTATCTGAAGGCCATCCGGATAAAATCGCTGACCAGATTTCTGATGCCGTGTTAGATGCCATTCTGGCGGAAGATAAGTACGCCCGTGTTGCCTGTGAAACCATGGTGAAAACTGGTGTTGCCATTGTTTCTGGTGAAATTTCTACATCCGCTTGGATCGACCTGGAAGATCTGGTTCGTGGCGTTATTAACGACATTGGCTATACCTCTTCTGATGTAGGCTTTGATGGCAGCACCTGCGGTATCATCAACCTGATTGGTAAGCAATCTGTGGATATTGCACAGGGTGTGGATCGTCAGAAACCTGAAGATCAGGGCGCTGGTGACCAGGGGCTGATGTTCGGCTATGCGTCTAACGAAACAGACGTACTGATGCCAGCACCTGTGACCTTTGCTCACCGCTTGGTAGAGCGTCAGGCAGAGGCCCGTAAGAGCGGCCAACTGGGCTGGTTGCGTCCGGATGCAAAGTCTCAGGTCACCTGCCGTTATGAAAACGGTAAAGTGTCTGCGATTGACGCAATTGTTCTTTCAACACAGCACAACCCGGAAGTCTCTCAGAAAGATCTGCGCGAAGCCGTTATGGAGCTGATCGTTAAGCAGGAGATTCCTGCTGAGCTACTGACCAAAGACACTCAGTTCCACATCAACCCAACCGGCAACTTTGTTATCGGTGGCCCTGTAGGCGACTGCGGCCTGACTGGTCGTAAGATCATCGTGGACACCTACGGTGGTATGGCGCGTCACGGTGGTGGTGCTTTCTCCGGTAAAGATCCATCCAAGGTTGACCGTTCTGCCGCTTACGCGGGCCGTTATGTGGCGAAGAATATCGTTGCTGCCGGTCTGGCTGACCGCTGTGAGATTCAGGTGTCCTACGCGATTGGTGTTGCTGAGCCAACATCTGTGTCTATCAACACCTTCGGCACCGGCAAAGTATCTGAGGCAGCGATTATTAAGCTGGTTCGTGAGCACTTTGATCTGCGCCCGTTTGCGATCACCCGTATGCTGGATCTGCTGCACCCGATGTATCGTATGACAGCCGCTTATGGCCACTTTGGTCGTAACCCATTTGAGATGACGGTAGGTGATGACACCTTTACTGCCTTCCCATGGGAGAAGACCGACAAGGCAGATGATCTGCGTACGGCTGCTGGTCTGTAAAAATGCTTGTCTGGCCTGCTCTGTTTAACAAGCTGGCCCGTACAAACCTTTGCCCGATCACTCTTATGTCATTGGGCTGCCAAAGCAGGAGCTTGCTCCTGCTTTGCTACATCTGAATTTTGGTCTGTTGGTTCACTGTTTTTGACACAGTTTTCTGACAGATGGTCGCTTCTGGCAATTCCGGCGGCGACACACACACGATACTGAGGGGCGCTGCAACGGAGCCTTCTCCGCTACGCTCAGTCTCGTGCCAACTTTAATTGCAAGGGCGCCCATTCATCCGAATGGAGAAACCTATGAGCTTCACTGACTATAAAGTCGCTGATATCACTCTTGCTGACTATGGCCGTAACGAGATCCGCATCGCAGAGTCTGAAATGCCTGCGCTGATGGCGATCCGTGAAAAGTACCGTGCAGAACAACCACTGGCGGATGCAAAAATCATCGGCTGTATTCACATGACCATTCAGACTGCGGTTCTGATCGAAACACTGGTCGCACTGGGTGCTGAAGTTCGCTGGTCTTCTTGCAACATCTTCTCCACGCAGGATCACGCGGCCTCTGCTATCGCGGCACAAGAGATTCCTGTATTTGCTTGGAAAGGTGAGACCGAAGACGAGTACGTTTGGTGTCTGGAACAAACCATCAATAAAGATGGCAGCCCTTGGGATGCAAACATCCTGTTGGACGACGGTGGTGATCTGACCGCTCTGATCCACGAAAAATACCCGACCATGTTGGACAGCATCCATGGTGTTTCTGAAGAAACCACTACAGGTGTTCATCGCCTGATCGAAATGATGCACAAAGGCACCCTGAAGGTCCCTGCAATCAACGTAAACGATGCCGTAACCAAGTCGAAAAACGACAACAAGTACGGCTGCCGTCACTCGCTGAACGACGCCATCAAGCGTGGTACCGATCACCTGTTATCAGGCAAGAAAGCCTTGGTTGTTGGCTATGGCGATGTTGGTAAAGGTTCTGCCGCGTCCCTGCGTCAGGAAGGCATGATCGTTTCCGTAACTGAAGTTGATCCTATCTGTGCAATGCAGGCCTGCATGGACGGTTTCGAAGTGGTTTCTCCGTTTATCAATGGCAAGTTTGACGGTACGGATGCATCTATCAATGCACCTCTGCTACAGAAAACTGACCTGATCGTTACCACAACCGGTAACTACAACGTTTGTAATGCCAACATGCTGAAAGCCCTGAAAAAAGGCGCAGTGGTATGTAACATCGGTCACTTCGACAACGAGATCGATACCGCGTACATGCGTGAAAACTGGGCTTGGGATGAAGTTAAACCTCAAGTACACCGTGTCTTCCGCGATGCAAAACCAGGTAGCGACATCAACTTAGACAGCGATGACTATCTGATTCTGCTATCTGAAGGTCGTCTGGTGAACCTGGGTAATGCTACCGGTCACCCGTCACGTATTATGGATGGTTCTTTCGCCAACCAGGTGCTGGCTCAGATCCATCTGTACAAAGCCGGTTTCGCTAACCTGTCTTCAGATGAGAAAGCCGCCAACATTACCGTTGAAGTGCTGCCGAAACAGCTGGACGAAGAAGTTGCCCGTTACATGGTTGAAGGCTTCAGCGGTGTGATTACCCAACTGTCTGAAGAGCAGGCTGGCTACATCGGTGTACCGGTTGAAGGCCCGTTCAAGCCTGAAAGCTATAAATACTAAAGCTATAAGTACTAATGCCCAGGAAAGATCATCAGCCCTGATGATCTGATCGGGTTCGTACTATCAGCCCCGCGGTTTTTATCCTCTACAGATAAATCTTCGGGGCTTTTTTATACCTGCTTTAACCACCAGCCAGGCTAGAGTTCCTTCCCTAAAACAGAGGTTAAGGCTTCTTTTAAGTAATTAGTTTTTAACAGTTTTCCTTTTCTATGAGTTTTACTCATAAAGATAGAAAAAACTTTCACTGGCACAGCCGCCGTAAACTCTGTAAAAAGTAATAAGAAATAAAGCAAACAAACTTTTTTGGAATATAGCCATGAGTCAGCCCGTCGATATCAGTTTTGAATTTTTCCCACCTAAAACCCCACAAGGCCAGGAAAAGCTGCGTGTTGTTCGGGATGAACTGGCGGCTATGAACCCTGCATTTTTCTCCGTCACATACGGTGCAGGTGGCTCTACTCAAGAACGTACCATCAAAACAGTACAGGAGATGCGCGAAGCTGGTATCAATACCGCTCCGCACCTATCCTGCGTTGGCAGCAGTACCGAAAGCCTGCGCGAGTTGTTGAACTTCTATATTGAAAAAGGTATCGACCGTATTGTTGCCCTTCGGGGTGACCTACCATCCGGCATGGGCTCCCCCGGCGAGCTGCGTTACGCCAATGAGCTGGTGGAGTTTATCCGTAAAGAAACAGGTGACCATTTTCATTTGGAAGTCGCAGCATATCCCGAGACGCACCCACAGGCAGCTAACTTTGAAGCCGATCTGCTGAACTTTAAAAAGAAAGTAGATGCGGGTGCCAACAGTGCGATTACTCAATATTTCTTTAATGCTGACAGCTACTTCTATTATGTAGAGCGCTGCCAGAAGCTGGGCATCGAGATCCCGATTATTCCGGGTATTATGCCGATCACGAACTACAGCAGTCTGGCTCGCTTTAGTGATGCCTGCGGCGCAGAAATCCCACGCTGGGTACGTAAGCAGCTTGAGTCTTATGGTGATGACAGCGCCAGCATTCGCAAGTTTGGCGAAGAGGTGATTACAAAAATGTGCGAGCAGTTAATCGCCGGTGGTGCGCCAAGCCTGCACTTCTACAGCATGAATCAGACTGAACCCAATCGCGCAATCTGTAAAAACCTTGGGCTTTAAGATTTTTTAGCCTATCTCTCATTTATTGTTGTTTGTCGCAATATTGGCCGATCTGCAGGTGCATACTTGCAGATCGGTTTTTTATTCCTGCTAAGATGGTGTTTTCGACCCGTCTGAAGATGGAGCGATAACAGCCTCCTCTCTTACCGGGATTGGTAGCTCTGAGACCCGGTCAACCTGACTCTCCAACCATTGCGTCACTTCGGCGTGGACATCGTTCACATGACGGCCTTCAGTCTGTATCAGAGGCCCAAATACAACCCGAATCGTTCCTGACTTTTTCTGCAGTGGGCTGGATGTCCAGTGTTCGCCACCATTATGCGCCACAGGCAAAATCGGAACCCCCGAGTTAGTCGCCAGCATGGCACCACCTTTTTTGTGATTTCCACGGGTACCTGGCTGAGTTCGGGTACCTTCAGGAAAAACTAAAACCGACATCCCTTCTGCCAAACGCGCTTTACCCTGCTTTAGCACCTGCTTCATAGCTGCAGCAGGCTTGCCACGGTCAACCGCAATAGGCTTCAGAGCCTTCAGTCCCCAACCAAAAAAAGGTATTTTCAGCAACTCACGCTTAAGTACTGTACTCATAGGCTGCGCCACCAGTTGCAGATATATGGTCTCCCATTCGGACTGATGGTTGCTCAGAATCACCATAGGCTGGTCTTCAGGCAGATTTTCCTGACCTTCAACCTGAATTCGGATGCCGCAGGTAATACGCAGCCATAACAACACAAACCAATTAAAGCGGGTAATCATCCATGCCTTCGTTTTAAAGGGCAGAAAAAAACTGAGTGGCGTAGAGACGCAACTGGTAAAAATCAGAGCAAAAATATAACCCAGATAGAAAATAATGGCTCTTATGGCCGTAATCATGCGGAAGGTTCCTCATTCTCATCAGCTGCAACCTGTTGGTCTGCCTGGGCCTGATCTGCAATTTTCTCAATCGCTTCAACCAGAGCAGGGCGCCAGCTACGCTGTTTGATACCGTAATGATCCATAATCTTCTGACAGTTCATCTCACGATGCAGAGCTTGTCTGCCTGCCAGGCCCATCGCCGCTGCCGAGACTCCCCGCACCATCTCAGCGCCGGTCAGCAACTCACGCTCCTGAGCCAGCTCGATAACCTGCTCAGCAAAGTTTGCACGGCTAATCGGCTCAACACCGGCATAATGGTAGGTTCCCCAGCAATCTGCTCCGGCATCCAATTGCTGAATGATGGCGACGATAACCCGGCTCGCATCACTAATGGCAGTGGGTGATAAGCTGATATCTGCCGCTTCCTGGAGATCCTGAGGCTTCTGAGCCTCCGCCAGAATAGTCTGAAGCCAACCTTCAGAAGAGGTTCCATCATGGAGCTCACCGTCAAAAAGCACGCCAAGACGTAAAATAATATGACGCTTAAGCAGCTGACGTACCGCCTCCTCACCCTGCCATTTAGTTTCGCCATAGGTGTTTAGCGGGTGTACCGTATCTTTCTCCTGAAACGCGCCATTGCGCACATCACCAATCACTTCATCAGAGGAGATATGGATCAGCGCAGCGCCCAGATCAAGGCTAATATGAGCCAAATGATCCGGCAAAATTGCATTCAGTTGCCAGGCAAGATCGGGGGACTGCTCAATCTTGCTCAGATCATCAAACTGGAGTGTATTGACTATAAAATCAGGGGACGCCGCAGTCAGTTGACGTTGCAGCTCGGCCACATCACCCGTATCCCCCTGAAAAACATTGCAATGTAATCCACAAATACCCTGGGCATAGCTGAGAAAGCCCTTGGCCAGGCTGGACTCACTCTCGGTTAAAAAGATATGCATTGTTCTCTGCCGCTCCCATGGCCGCTCATATTCAGGTAAAGGCACGAATAAAACGTTGATAGCCCAAACGCGCCTTTGCTTTCAGATTATCCTGAAGACGATCAAAACTAGAATGGAATATCGTCGTCAAAATCATCGAAACTCTGAGCTGGGGCACTGGCAGGTGAACCGAAGTTACCACCTTGTGGCTGCTGAGGAGCTTGTTGTGGTGCCGGAGCAGATTGCTGCTGTGGTGCTGGGCGTTGAGCCTGTTGCTGCGGAGCTGGCTGCTGTGGTGCAGCTTGTTGCGGTGCAGCCTGACTATAATCAGGTTGCTGATACGGTGCCGCAGATTGCTGCGGTGCCTGCTGCTGAAAATTATTCTGCGGTGGCTGCCCCATTGGCTGAGCAGCAGGGTTATTGCCATACCCGCCCGGATTGCCGCCCATTGCGCCTTGGTTCGAGGCACCCGACATATTTGAGCCGCCATTATTGTAACCACTGTTGTCACCACGACCATCCAGCATCTGCATCTGGCCGCTGAATCCGTCAACAACAACCTCAGTGGTGTACTTATCATTACCATTCTGGTCCTGCCACTTACGCGTCTGCAGTTTGCCTTCAACGTATAGCTTGGAACCCTTCTTGACATACTGACTGACAATATCCGCCAACTTGCCGAAAAAGACAACACGGTGCCATTCCGTTTTTTCCTGGCGCTGACCACTGTTTTTATCCATCCAGCTTTCACTGGTGGCCAAAGTTATATTAGCAACGGCACCGCCATTAGGAAGATAACGCACCTCAGGGTCCTGCCCGAGATTACCGACCAGAATAACTTTATTGATACCACGGGACATAATTTACTCCAAAAATTCTGTATTCAGAATGATATCAGGCGATAGCAGCAGCCAGGGCCTGATCATCAAATTGAGCTTTATCGATTTTCATATAGGCTGCTTTTTCATCTTCGATGACAACAACCTCCTCTACGCCTGGTAAAGCCAATAGACGTTTCACAAAACCATCTGCATCATCCGACCAGTGCTCAGGCAGAGATACTGCCTTGCTCGTCAGATGTTTTGGTGTTGCCATGGGAAGTACAACCACAGCCCATATAAGTGCTAAAACACCACAAACTATTAATACCGCATCAATGCCCCATGCACCATAGAGCCAGCCGCCAGCGGCACCGCCCACAAAAGCCCCCATAAACTGACTGCTCGAATAAACACCCATGGCAGCACCTTTCTGACCTGCTGGGGAAATTTTACTGACCAGAGAGGGAAGGCTGGCCTCTAGCAAATTGAACGCCATAAAATAAATAAACAGAAATACAAAAAGAGCATTGCGGCTTTCTGCTGTCAGGCTGCCCATCATTAGCTGAGAAATGGCTACCAGGATAATCGCAAAAATAAAAATCGGTTTCATTTTGCGCTTCTTTTCAGCCACGATAATAAAAGGAATCATGGCCAAAAAAGACAGGATCATAATCGGCAAGTAGACCATCCAGTGATGCTGAGCCAGTAACTCCAGCTCTAACATACGAAGTGGGATCACGACAAAAGTTGCGGTCATTATCAGGTGCAGAATAAAAATGCCAAAATCCAAGCGTAAGAGCTCAGGATGCTTCAGAATTTTTTTCAGTTGGCCTTTCTGGACACCCGTATCCCGATGCTGATCATAACGCTGAGGTGTTGGCACCCACTTCCAGATAACCGCAAGTCCCATGCTCGCCAGAACTGCGGTAAACCAAAAGAGCCCCTCCAGACCAAACGGTTGCGAGATAATAGGGCCAAGAACAAGCGCAACAGAGAACGAAATACCGATACTGATTCCCACAACAGCCATCGCTCTCATCCGCATCTGTTCACGGGTCAAATCAGACAACAAAGCCATCACACTGCTGGCAATCGCCCCGCTACCCTGCAGGCAACGGCCAATAATAACGCCATAGATTGACTCTGACATTGCAGCGACAACACTGCCGGCAATAAATAATAGCAAGCCAAAAACAATCACGGTCTTTCGCCCAATCTTATCGGACAAAAAACCAAATGGGATCTGCAGAAGAGCCTGTGTCAGTCCATAGCCACCGATAGCCATACCAATCAGCGCTGGAGTAGCACCTTCCAGATCTGAGCTATAGATTGAGAGAACCGGGAGCACCATAAACAAACCCAGCATACGCAATACATATAAGCCCGCCAGGCCGGTAACCGCCCGTCGTTCACCGGTTGTCATTGCCTCAATACTCATCCGGCTCATATACCCCATTATGCACAATAGAAAGTACTGGCGCCTGCCTGGCACCCGCTTTGAATAGCCGAACATTTTACTCCTGATAAGGGGGGTATTACCACCTCGATAAAATTCATAGGACGGTTTTACTCATGCCCTGTTCTAACATCCGGTGTCTCTCTATAATGCTTAGCCCTACAACATTGGTGCACCTCCATTTCATCAATGCCATCTGATTTAAGTTACAGCGGAAGGTCCATGGATAAGATACTGGTTCGCGGCGCACGTACTCATAACCTGAAAGACGTCAATATAGAAATCCCAAGAGACAAATTAGTGGTGATCACCGGGTTATCCGGTTCAGGTAAATCATCTCTTGCCTTTGATACGCTCTATGCAGAAGGCCAACGCCGCTACGTTGAGTCGCTTTCCACATACGCCCGCCAGTTCCTCTCTATGATGGAGAAGCCGGATGTTGATCATATTGAGGGGCTGTCTCCAGCCATCTCTATTGAACAAAAATCAACATCCCACAACCCTCGCTCAACAGTGGGAACCATCACAGAGATCTATGATTACCTGCGTCTTTTATTCGCCCGCGCCGGCACGCCGCATTGCCCAACACATAATCTGGCACTCGAAGCTCAGGAAGTCAGCCAGATGGTGGACCATGTACTGGCTCTGCCTGAGGGCAGTAAACTGATGCTGCTGGCCCCAGTTGTTCGCGCCCGCAAAGGTGAGCACCTTAATCTTCTGAGTGAGCTAAAAAGCCAGGGTTTTGTCCGTATTCGCATCGATGGCCAAGTTTATGAGCTGGACGATGCACCTACGCTTGATAAAAACAAGAAGCACACATTGGAAGTCGTGGTTGACCGGATCAAAGTACGCCCGGATCAGCAGCAACGCCTGGCCGAGTCTTTCGAGACGGCACTTCAGCTGGCAGACGGGCTGGCCATTATCAATTTCATGGATGGTGAGCATAAAGACATTAGCTTTTCATCCAAATTTGCCTGCCCGGAATGCGGTTATGCGATTCAGGATCTGGAGCCAAAACTCTTCTCTTTTAATAATCCGGCCGGGGCTTGCCCCACCTGTGATGGTTTAGGGACACACCAGTTCTTTAATCAGGACAAACTGATTACAAACCCAGAACTCAGCCTAGCAGAAGGTGTCATTCGGGGATGGGATCGCGGCAGCGTTTATTACTTTTCAATGCTGTCTTCGGTTGCCAAACAGTTTGGCTTCAAACTGGAAACGCCCTGGAAAGATCTCTCTTCAGAGCATCAGGAACAGGTATTACAGGGAACTGGCAGCACTAAGGTAGAGTTTATCTATATCAATGATCGCGGCGACAAGGTGACACGGTCACACCCTTTTGAAGGTGTCATACCGAATATGGAACGTCGCTACCGGGAAACAGAGTCACAGATGGTGAGGGAAGAGCTTGCCAAATATCTCAGTATTCAGCCCTGCCCGTCCTGCCACGGAGCCCGACTCCGGGAAGAGGCAAGATACGTGAGCATTGCAGACAGACATATTCAGGATGTTGTTCGTCTGCCTATTGGCGAAGCGTATAACTACTATGGTGAGCTGGCACTGGAAGGCCGAAAAGGTGAGATTGCCGACAAAATTCTGTCTGAAATACGACAGCGCCTACAGTTCCTCGTGAATGTCGGCCTTGATTATCTGACACTGGAACGAAGTGCCGACACTCTTTCCGGTGGAGAAGCTCAAAGAATTCGTTTGGCAAGTCAGATAGGGGCTGGCCTTGTTGGCGTGATGTATATTCTGGATGAGCCATCCATCGGATTACACCAGCGTGACAATGAACGCCTTATCAAAACTCTGACCCACCTTCGGGATTTGGGCAATACCGTGATTGTGGTTGAGCATGATGAAGATGCGATCCGTAGTGCTGATTACCTGCTGGATATTGGCCCAGGCGCCGGCGTACATGGCGGACAGGTTATTGCCGCCGGAACGCCGGAAGAGGTTATCGCTAACCCTAAATCCGTCACCGGCCAGTATCTTAGCGGTCAAAAAGAGATCGCAGTGCCCAAAACCCGCATTCCTGCACACCCAGAACAGCAATTAAAACTTAAAGGCGCCAATGGCAATAACCTACAAGCCGTCGATCTGACCATTTCAGCCGGGCTTTTAACCTGCATTACAGGTGTATCCGGCTCAGGTAAATCCACACTGATCAATGGAACCCTGTACCCGATTCTGGCCCGAGAACTCAACCGGAATACAACATTAAACCCGGCCGAGTATGACAGCGTCGAAGGTCTGGAACTTTTCGACAAGGTCATCGATATCGACCAAAGCCCCATTGGTCGGACGCCTCGTTCAAACCCAGCTACCTATACCGGGCTGTTTACACCCATTCGTGAACTGTTTGCAGGCACACAGGAAGCCAGATCACGGGGCTACAAGCCGGGCCGCTTTAGCTTTAATGTAAAAGGAGGCCGCTGCGAAGCCTGTCAGGGTGATGGTCTAATTAAAGTTGAAATGCACTTTCTGCCGGATGTCTATGTACCTTGTGACGTCTGCCACGGTAAGCGTTACAACCGAGAAACACTGGAGGTCCGCTATAAAGGTAAGACCATCCATGAAGTACTCGATATGACCATGGAAGATGCCCTTGAGTTCTTCAGCGCAGTCCCGGCTCTGGCCCGTAAACTACAAACACTGATCGATGTCGGGCTCTCCTATATCCGTTTGGGTCAAAGTGCAACGACATTATCGGGAGGTGAGGCACAGCGGGTTAAACTGGCGAAAGAGCTTTCTAAACGGGATACAGGTCAGACCATCTATATTCTTGATGAGCCGACTACAGGTCTTCACTTTGCTGATATCCAACAGCTCTTAACCGTGCTTCAGAGGCTGAGGGATCACGGTAATACACTAGTGGTTATTGAGCATAATCTGGACGTCATTAAGACCGCAGACTGGTTGATCGACCTTGGCCCTGAAGGCGGGAGTGGTGGTGGCCAAATTATCGCAGAAGGCACGCCGGAGCAACTCGCAAAAGAGGAACACTCCCATACCGGGCACTTCCTGGCTCCATTGCTGCGGAAAAAATAATACTGAGATCGACAAGAAGCCTACCTTGCAAGAGCCGCACTAAGATGCGGCTTTTTTTGCCGCTAAAGTAACAAGTAAATCATTAATTTCAGACATAAAAAAACCGGCCCTTAGGCCGGTTTTGGGAAGAGAGTAAAACTTACTCTTCTTCAGCTGCTACTGGACGATCAACCAGTTCAACGTACGCCATAGGCGCGTTGTCGCCAGCACGGAAGCCGCATTTCAGAATGCGAACATAACCGCCAGGACGATTCTGGTAACGAGGACCCAGATCAGTAAACAGCTTGCCTACAGCTGCATCAGAACGAGTACGTGCAAATGCCAGACGGCGGTTTGCAACAGAATCGTTCTTTGCCAAAGTGATCAGTGGCTCAATGTGGCCACGCAGTTCTTTAGCTTTAGGCAGTGTAGTTTTAATCAGTTCATGTTCAACCAGAGAAACAACCATGTTCTTGAACATAGCCTTACGGTGTGAACTATTACGATTAAATTTACGACCACTCTTACGATGACGCATTTTTCAGTTCCTTACCAAACCGTGATGACTGAATCAGGCAGAAGCCTTATCGTCACCCTTCAAACTTGCTGGCGGCCAGTTTTCCAACCGCATGCCCAGAGACAAACCACGAGACGCCAGAACGTCCTTGATTTCAGTCAGAGACTTCTTACCAAGGTTAGGGGTCTTAAGCAGTTCTACTTCAGTGCGCTGGATCAGGTCACCAATGTAGTAAATGTTCTCGGCTTTCAGACAGTTTGCAGAGCGAACAGTCAGTTCCAGATCATCAACCGGACGCAGAAGAATCGGATCGATTTGATCTTCCTCTTCTTCAGGTTCTTGCTCTTTGTCAGTCTCAAGATCAACAAAGGCAGCCAACTGCTCCTGAAGGATAGTCGCGGAACGACGGATAGCCTCTTCAGGATCTAAAGTGCCATCTGTTTCCAGATCGATAATCAACTTGTCGAGGTCAGTACGCTGCTCAACGCGAGCGCTTTCGACAACATAAGACACACGACGTACCGGGCTGAAGGTCGCATCCAACTGCAGACGGCCAATAGAACGGCTTTCGTCTTCAGGGGATTGGCGTGCATCAGCCGGCTCGTAACCACGACCACGCTGAATACGAAGCTGCATTTTAATTTCAGCAGCATCATTCAGGTGAGCAATCACGTGCTCTGGATTAACGATTTCAACATCATGATCCAGCTGGATATCACCAGCCGTCACTGCACCAGGACCTTTCTTATTCAGCGTCAGTACAGCTTCATCGCGGCCGTGCAACAGAATTGCAACATCTTTCAGGTTCAGAAGGATCTCAATAACATCTTCCTGAACACCTTCAACCGCACTGTACTCATGCAGAACGCCCTCAATCTCTGCTTCTACGACGGCACAACCCGGCATAGACGACAAGAGAATACGACGTAGAGCATTACCCAGAGTGTGACCATAGCCACGCTCAAATGGTTCGAGAATTACTTTCGCACGAGTAGCGCTTACTTCTTCGACCTTGATTTCGCGTGGACGTAGAAATTCTGTCACTGAACGCTGCATAGAACTACCTTTACTTAGCTGCCAGATGAATACTCAGAGATTACTTGGAGTACAGCTCAACAATCAGGGACTCGTTGATATCTGCAGATAGCTCAGTACGTTCAGGTTTAGACTTGAACGTGCCTTCCATCTTTTTGTTATCAACATCAACCCACTGTACGTCAGTACGCTGAGAAGCTAATTGCAGTGCGTTCTGAATACGCAGCTGGTTCTTTGCTTTCTCACGAACTGAAACAACATCACCTGCTTTAACTTGGTAAGAAGCGATGTTCACCGTGCGGCCATTTACCTGGATAGCCTTGTGGCTAACAAGCTGACGTGCTTCAGCGCGAGTGGAGCCAAAGCCCATACGATAAATTACGTTGTCCAGACGACTTTCCAGAAGCTGCAGCAGGTTTTCACCAGTTGCGCCCTTCAAGCGGGCTGCTTCTTTGTAGTAGTTACGGAACTGTTTTTCAAGAACGCCATACATACGACGAACTTTCTGCTTTTCACGCAGCTGCAGACCGTACTCAGACAGACGTCCACGACGCTGACCATGTTGGCCAGGAGCCGTTTCTGATTTGCACTTATTATCAAAAGCAGTTACACCACTTTTCAGAAATAAGTCTACGCCCTCACGACGTGAAAGCTTGCACTTAGGGCCAATATAACGTGCCATCTAAACCGCCTCCTTATACACGACGTTTCTTGGGTGGGCGACAACCGTTGTGCGGAATAGGTGTCACGTCAGTAATGTTGCCAACTTTGAAGCCAGCAGCGTTAAGTGCACGAACAGCAGACTCACGGCCTGGTCCTGGACCCTTAACTAAAACATCAACGTTTTTAACACCATATTCGGCTGCTGCAGTTGCAGCACGTTCACTAGCTACTTGAGCTGCGAACGGGGTACTCTTACGAGAACCACGAAAACCCGAACCACCGGCAGTTGCCCAGGAAAGGGTGTTGCCCTGGCGGTCAGTAATCGTAACGATCGTATTGTTAAAAGATGCGTGGATGTGTGCTACACCATCCACAACAGTCTTTTTAACTTTTTTACGGTTACGTGCTGGGTTAGCCATAATGTATGTTTCCTGTAAAAAGCTTCACAAAATTACTTGCGAATCGGTTTACGCGGACCTTTACGAGTACGCGCGTTAGTCTTGGTGCGCTGACCGCGAACGGGAAGGCTACGACGATGACGCAGACCACGATAGCAACCAAGGTCCATCAGACGCTTGATATTCATGCTAATTTCGCGGCGCAGATCACCTTCTACAGTGTACTTGCCTACCTCATTACGAACCTGGTCGAGAACGTCTTCAGACAATTCTGCAATCTTAGTGGTAGGCTCAACACCTACTGCAGCAAGAATGCTTTTAGCAGTGGTTCCACCAATACCATAGATATAGGTCAGCGAGATCACCGCATGCTTATTGTCGGGAATATTGACACCTGCAATACGGGCCATTCAGCTATCTCCGATATACGAGCAATCGCTCTTTCAGTTTATTGTCTACGAAGGGCGCAAAAGAATACTCCTTGATATCAGTAATATCAAGGAGTATCGCCTTTCGTAACCCAAGGTCAGGATTAGCCCTGACGTTGTTTGTGCTTAGGCTCTGTGCAGATCACACGCACAGCGCCGCGGCGACGAATGATCTTGCAGTTACGGCAGATCTTTTTTACGGATGCACGAACTTTCATCACCAACTCCAGTATTAAGGTCTTAGCGCAGCATGCCGCCGCTACCGTAACCTTTCAAGTTCGATTTTTTCATCAGGGACTCATATTGATGACTCATCAAGTGCGATTGCACCTGAGCCATAAAGTCCATGACCACGACTACAACAATCAGCAGGGAAGTACCACCGAAGTAAAACGGTACACTCCAGGCAACTACCAGGAACTGTGGCATCAAAGACACAGCGGTAATGTACAACGCACCGAACAAAGTCAGGCGGGACATTACACCATCAATATAGCGAGCTGAGTGCTCCCCGGGACGGATGCCAGGAATGAACGCACCTGATTTCTTCAGGTTGTCAGCGACATCTTTGGGGTTGAATACCAGTGCTGTATAAAAGTAGCAGAAGAATACAACACTGAGCGCAAAAAGCAAGATATACAACGGTTGACCTGGTGCTAAAGCCAAAGAGGCTTCCTGCAACCATGCCATACTTTCATTTTGTCCAAACCACTGACCGATGGAGGCAGGGAATAACAAAATACTGGAAGCGAAGATTGGCGGGATAACACCAGCCATATTCACTTTCAGCGGCAGGTGACTGGATTGAGCAGCAAAAACCTTACGGCCTTGCTGACGCTTTGCGTAATTCACAGTGATACGGCGTTGACCGCGCTCCATGAAAACGACAAATGCAACAGTCAGTACTGCCAGAACGGCAATCGCTAATAGCGCCAGGATATTGATGTTCTCCTGACGAGCCTGTTCAAATGACTGGCCAATGGCGCCTGGCAAACCAGCAACAATACCAGCGAAGATCAGAATGGAAATACCATTACCAATACCGCGCTCAGTAACCTGCTCACCAAGCCACATCAGGAATATCGCACCTGAAACCAGGGTAACAACTGCTACAAAGTAGAAGCTGAAATCCGCCGCAAAAGCGACGCCCTGACTAGCAAGACCAACTGCCATACCAATCGATTGTACCGTTGCCAACACAACTGTGCCGTAGCGGGTGTATTGATTGATTTTGCGACGGCCGGCTTCCCCTTCTTTCTTGAGTTGTTCAAGAGTCGGGGAAACCACCGTCAGCAGCTGCATGATAATCGAGGCAGAAATGTAGGGCATAATACCCAACGCCAAGATCGACATGCGTTCGAGAGCACCACCTGAGAACATATTAAACAAACTCAGGATGGTGCCTTCACTCTGCTGGAACAAAGCAGCCAGTCTCTCAGGATTGATACCAGGAACAGGAATATGTGCGCCGATGCGGTAAACCACGATGGCGATAAACACAAACCGAAGGCGAGACCAAAGCTCCGCCAAACCTTTTTGTGCACCTGCTGGTACTGATCCTGATTTAGCCATTATTCTTCGACCTTTCCGCCTGCGGCTTCAATTGCTGCTCGTGCGCCTTTTGTTACTTCCAGGCCACTTACAGTAACTGCTTTGTCAATCTCGCCAGACAAGATAACGCGAACACGTTCGATGTTATCTTTGATGATGTCAGCTTGCTTAAGAGCAGCGATATCAACCACATCTGCTTCCACTTTAGCCAGTTCGTGAAGACGAACTTCAGCTTTGAAAGCAGCCTGACGGGAAGTGAAACCAAATTTTGGCAGACGACGCTGCAGTGGCATCTGACCACCTTCAAAACCTGGCTTTACAGAACCGCCGGAACGGGATTTCTGACCTTTGTGACCACGGCCGCCAGTCTTACCCAGACCGCTACCGATGCCACGACCAACACGTTTCTTAGCTGGCTTGGAACCCGGAGCCGGGCTCAGAGTATTCAGATTCATGATTACTCTCCCTCAACACGTACAAGGTAATTAACCTTGTTGATCATACCGCGAACGGATGGTGTATCTTCCAGCTCAACTGTGTGACCGATGCGGCGCAGACCCAAACCTTTTACACAAAGCTTGTGCTTAGGCAGGATACCGATCGGACTACGGGTAAGAGTTACCTTGATTTTTGCCATGATACTTACCCCAGAATTTGCTCAACAGTCTTGCCACGCTTAGCTGCTACATCTTCAGGAGCGTTCATGTCCGCCAGACCTTTAACAGTCGCACGAACAACGTTCACTGGGTTAGTAGAGCCATAGCATTTAGCCAGAACGTTTTGTACACCAGCAAGCTCCAGTACAGCACGCATCGCACCACCAGCAATTACGCCGGTACCTTCAGATGCTGGCTGCATGTATACCTTAGAAGCACCATGACGTGCTTTTACGGGATACTGCAGCGTGTTGCCGTCAAGCTGAACTTGCACCATGTTACGGCGTGCTTGTTCCATTGCTTTTTGAATAGCAACAGGAACTTCGCGAGCTTTACCACGGCCAAAGCCAACACGGCCATTGCCATCACCAACGACAGTCAGAGCTGTAAAGCCGAAGATACGACCACCCTTAACTACCTTGGCGACGCGGTTTACCTGAACTAAACGTTCCTGTAGCTCACCGCCTTTCTGTTCAATATTCGCCATCGCTTTTACCCTTAGAATTCCAGACCGCCTTCACGGGCAGCATCTGCCAGCGCTTTTACACGACCGTGATACTTATAGCCGGAGCGATCAAATGCAACCTTAGTTACACCTGCTTCTTTTGCGCGTTCAGCAATCAGCTTGCCTACTTTGCCTGCCGCTTCAACGTTACCCGTTGCGCCATCACGCAGAGTTGCATCTACAGTAGATGCAGCAGCCATTACCTGGCCGCCGTCTGGGCTGATGATCTGAGCATAAATGTGACGCGGGGTGCGGTTCACACACAGGCGGTGTACGCCGAGCTCACGCATTTTGGCACGTGCACGACGCGCGCGACGTAAACGAGACTCTTTTTTAGCGCTCATAACCCTGCCTTACTTCTTCTTAGCTTCTTTGCGACGTACTTGCTCGTCCGCATAACGGATACCCTTACCTTTATAAGGCTCAGGTGGACGGTAAGCACGAATCTCTGCAGCAACCTGGCCCAGCATCTGCTTGTCAGCACTTTTCAGTACGATAACAGTATTACTTGGCGTCTCTGCGCTCACACCTTCAGGTAATTTATAATCTACCGGGTGTGAGAAACCTAGAGACAGGTTCAGTTCGCTGCCCTTAGCCTGAGCACGGAAACCAACACCTAAGATATTCAGTGTCTTAGTGAAACCTTCACTAGCACCAACTACCATGTTGTTGATCAAGGCACGAGCGGTACCCACCTGTGCCCATGATGCTTTATCAGACGCCGGGGCAAAGGTCAGCACGTTATCGTTTTGTTCAACTACTACGTCTGCATGCAGATCCAGCTTCAGCTCGCCCAGCTTACCTTTAACAGTAACCTGACGGCCATCCAGCTTGAATTCAACACCACTCGGCAGTTCAACAGGACTTTTTGCTACCCTGGACATTTCGATCTCCTAGAATACGGTGCAGATGACTTCGCCACCAACACCGGCTTGGCGTGCAGCGCGATCAGTCATAACACCTTTAGAGGTGGACACGATCGCTACACCCAAACCACCTTCGACCTTCGGCAAAGCTCCAGCACCTTTATACTGGCGCAGACTCGGCTTACTAACACGCTCGATTTTTTCAATAACCGGCTTGCCTTCGAAGTACTTAAGTTCAACAGTCAGAGAAGGTTTCACGTCACTGTCTACAGAATAACCTGAGATGTAACCTTCTTCCTTCAGCACACGTGCCAGCTCAACCTTCATCTTAGAAGAAGGCATGGAGACGGACTCCTTGGCTACCATTTGTGCGTTACGGATACGAGTAAACATATCCGCCAGTGTATCTTGCATGCTCATTAGGTTCGCGCTCCTAAATATACGCGGTTACCAGCTTGCTTTACGCAGGCCAGGAACATCACCACGCATGGCAGCTTCACGCAACTTGATACGGCTTAAGCCGAACTTGTTGTAGAAGCCATGCGGACGACCAGTCACACGACAGCGGTTACGCTGACGTGCTGGGCTGGAGTCACGTGGCAGTTTCTGCAGCTGTTGCTGTGCTTCCCAACGATCTTCTTCCGAAGTCGTAGGGTTAGCAATCAGAGCTTTTAACTCAGTACGCTTTGCAGCGTACTTCTGTACCAGCTTAGCGCGTTTTGTTTCGCGCTGAACCATACTAACTTTAGCCATGATCCTACCCTTTATTTCTTGAACGGGAACTGTAAAGCACTCAGAAGTGCTAAACCTTCCTCGTTAGTTTCCGCTGTGGTAGTGATAGTGATATCTAAACCGCGGATACGATCTACTTTGTCGTATTCAATTTCAGGGAAGATGATCTGTTCACGAACACCCATACTGTAATTGCCACGACCGTCGAACGATTTCGGGTTCAGACCACGAAAGTCACGAACACGCGGAATAGAAATGTCTACCAGACGATCCAGGAACTCCCACATACGATCAGCGCGCATGGTGACCTTGCAACCAATCGGCCAACCTTCACGTACCTTAAAACCAGCAACAGATTTGCGTGCTTTAGTTACGATCGGTTTCTGACCACTCAGTGCTTCCAGGTCTACCAGTGCGTTGTCAACCAGCTTTTTATCGCTGGTTGCATCGCCGATACCCATGTTAAGAGTCACCTTTGTGATGCGGGGAACCTGCATCACATTTTTGTAACCAAACTGCTCCTGCAACTTGGCTACAACTTCTGACTTATATAACTCTTTCAGTCTCGCCATGATGTTACCTGACTCGATTAGGCGTCGATCTCTTTCTGGGTCGACTTGTAAATCCGAACCTTGGAACCATCTTCCAAGACCTTGAAACCAACGCGATCTGCTTTGTTGGTTTCCTTGTTATAAATGGCAACATTTGATGAATGGATGGGCGCTTCGCGCTCAACAATACCACCTTGTGTGCCTAACATCGGGTTTGGTTTGGTGTGACGTTTAACCATATTCACACCAGAAATAACAATGCGACCATCTTTAAGAACACGCTTAATGGTGCCGCGCTTGCCTTTATCCTTACCCGCAATGACGATTACCTCGTCTTCACGTTTAATTTTACGCATAGCCGGTCTCTCGCTCCCTACAGCACTTCAGGCGCCAAGGAAATAATCTTCATGAACTTTTCGCCACGCAGTTCACGTGTCACAGGGCCGAAGATACGGGTCCCGATTGGGGCATCGTTGGTATTGAGCATTACTGCTGCATTACCATCAAAACGGATCACAGATCCATCCGGACGACGAATACCCTGACGCGTACGAACTACTACAGCCTTCAGGACTTGACCTTTTTTAACCTTACCGCGAGGAATTGCTTCCTTAACAGTAACTTTGATGATGTCACCAACTCGTGCATAACGACGCTTAGAACCACCAAGCACCTTAATACACATTACACGACGAGCGCCGCTGTTGTCGGCCACATCAAGCATGGTTTGCGTTTGAATCATCGGTTCTTCTCCAAACCAAATACGCTAACTAAACTTCGATTTGTGCCAGAGCTTAAAGCTCTACAGCACGCTCATCGATGCTCACCAAAGTCCAGGTCTTAGTCTTAGAAATCGGACGACATTCCTGGATCGTTACTACATCACCCATGTTTGCAGTGTTTTCTGCATCATGTGCATGTAGTTTGGTTGAACGACGGACATACTTACCATAGATGGGGTGTGCTACGCGACGCTCAACCAGTACAGTGATGGACTTGTCCATCTTGCTGCTTACCACTTTACCGGTAACGGTACGGGTATTTTTTTCTGTATCAGCCATCTTAGTTACCTGCTTTTTCTTTCAGCAAAGTCTTAACGCGAGCGATGTCACGACGAACCTGTTGCAGCAGGTGAGTCTGATTCAACTGACCAGTCCCCTTCTGCATGCGCAGGTTGAACTGATCACGAAGCAGAGTTTCCAGCTGTTCGTTGAGCTCTTGAACAGACTTTTCACGTAGTTCTGCTGCTTTCATTACATCACCGTCCGCTTAACAAAGGTGGTTGACACAGGGAGCTTAGCAGCTGCCAGTGTAAATGCTTCACGAGCCAGCTGTTCAGACACCCCTTCCATCTCATAAAGGACACGGCCTGGTTGAATCTGGCAAACCCAGTATTCAACATTACCCTTACCTTTACCCTGACGCACTTCAAGAGGCTTACCAGTGATCGGCTTATCAGGAAAAACACGGATCCAGATTTTACCACCACGTTTGATGTGACGAGTCATCGTACGACGAGCCGCCTCAATCTGACGTGCGGTAATACGGCCGCGACCTGTTGCTTTCAGACCGAACTCACCGAAGCTCACATTATGTCCGCGAGCCAGACCGCGGTTGCGGCCCTTCATCATCTTGCGGAACTTGGTACGCTTTGGCTGTAACATTGTCTATCTCCTACTTGCCTTTCTTCTTAGGCGCGTTCTGCTTTGCACGAACTTCTTCGATGCCACCCAGGATTTCGCCTTTGAAGATCCAGACTTTTACACCGATAACACCATAAGTGGTGTTAGCTTCAGCAGACGCGTAGTCAATGTCAGCACGCAGTGTGTGCAGAGGCACACGGCCTTCGCGATACCACTCAGAGCGTGCAATTTCAGCACCACCCAGACGACCGGACACCTGGATCTTGATACCCTTGGCACCAAGACGCATTGCATTCTGTACCGCGCGCTTCATAGCACGACGGAACATCACACGACGCTCCAGCTGACTGGCTACAGATTCTGCTACCAGTTTGCCGTCTAGTTCAGGTTTGCGAACTTCTTCGATGTTGATATGTACAGGCACGCCCATCATCTTAGTGACTTCGTTGCGCAGTTTTTCAACATCTTCGCCTTTCTTACCAATCACAATACCCGGACGGGCAGTATGAATGGTGATTCGAGCATTCTGAGCTGGGCGCTCAATCTGAATACGGCTCACAGAAGCCTGTTTCAGACGATCTTGCAGGAACGAACGAACCTGAAGATCATTGTTCAGATTATCTGCATAGTCACTACCTTCTGCGAACCATGTAGAAGTGTGATCTTTAACAATACCCAGTCGAATGCCAGTTGGATGTACTTTCTGACCCATCTGGTCGTCTCCTACTTATCTGCTACCTTAACCGTGATATGGCAAGTGCGCTTAAGAATGCGATCAGCACGGCCCTTGGCACGCGGTCTGATACGCTTCATGGTCATACCTTCATCAACAAAAATCGTTGATACGCGCAGCTCGTCGATATCCGCACCTTCATTGTGCTCGGCATTGGCAATGGCTGATTCAAGAACTTTCTTAACCAGCGCCGCAGCCTTTTTAGGGCTGAAGGTTAGCAGATTCAGTGCTTCTGCTACTGGCAGTCCGCGAACCTGGTCAGCTACCAAACGCGCCTTCTGTGCGGATAAGCGAGCACCCCGTAATTTAGCGGCTACTTCCATCTCTTATTCCCCTCGGCTTAACGCTTGGCTTTCTTGTCTACTACGTGACCGCGATAGGTACGTGTAGCAGCGAATTCACCCAGCTTGTGACCTACCATCTCTTCAGAGACGAGTACAGGCACGTGCTGGCGACCGTTATGAACTGCAATGGTCAGACCTACCATTTCCGGCAGGATCATGGAACGACGAGACCACGTCTTAATAGGACGACGCTCGTTGTTTTCCAGTGCAGCTTCAACCTTCTTCAACAGATGCAGGTCAATAAATGGACCTTTTTTCAGTGAACGTGGCACAGCTGTATCCTCTTAATAACTGTTACTTAGAACCGCGACGACGGACAATTAGTCGGTCAGTACGCTTGTTCTTACGTGTCTTATGACCTTTAGTCGGCACACCCCATGGGGTTACTGGATGACGACCACCAGAGGTACGACCCTCACCACCACCATGTGGGTGATCAACAGGGTTCATTGCAACACCGCGAACAGTTGGACGAACACCACGCCAGCGTTTGGCACCTGCTTTACCCAGGCGACGCAGACTGTGTTCAGAGTTACCAACCTCACCCAGAGTTGCACGACATTCAACCAGCACTTTACGCATTTCACCGGAGCGCAGACGCAGAGTTGCATAAGCACCTTCACGAGCGACCAGCTGAACTGCAGCACCAGCAGAACGCGCAATTTGTGCGCCTTTACCTGGTTTCAGTTCGATACAGTGTATAACGCTACCAACAGGGATGTTACGAAGCGGCAAAGTATTGCCCGCTTTAATCGGCGCATCAACACCAGATTGTACCGCATCACCCGCTTTCACACCTTTAGGTGCAATGACATAACGACGTTCACCGTCTGCATACTTCAGCAGTGCAAGATGCGCAGTACGGTTCGGATCGTATTCAATACGCTCAACAGTCGCTGGAATGCCGTCTTTGTTACGACGGAAATCAACCATACGATAATGTTGACGATGACCACCACCAATATGGCGAGTGGTGATACGACCGTTGTTGTTACGTCCGCCAGTCTTCTGTTTTTTAGCCAGCAGTGGTGCATAAGGAGCACCTTTGTGCAGATCACTGTTAACTACTTTAACAACGTGGCGACGACCTGCTGATGTGGGTTTAGATTTAACAATAGCCATTGTCCCAACTCCTCGCTTATTCAGCGCCAGCAAAGTCGATTTCTTGACCTTCCGCTACAGACACATAAGCCTTGCGGAAACCTTTACGACGACCAATACCACGGGCAGTACGCTTAGTTTTACCTTTAACGTTTACAGTGCTAACACCGGTCACGTTAACTTCAAACAGAGCTTCTACAGCCTTTTTGATTTCTGGCTTAGTCGCATCAGCAGCTACTTTAAATACGTACTGATTGTTTAAATCAGCAACGACAGCCGCTTTCTCAGAAACATGAGGTCCTAGCAGAACCTTGAAAATGCGCTCTTGGTTCATCCCAGCTTCTCCTCGAACTGACGCAGAGCAGGTACGGTTACCAGCACTTTTTCATAAGCCACTAAGCTAACCGGGCTTGCTGCTGCAACATCAATAACTTCAACATTAGGGATGTTACGAGCCGCCAGGAACAAATTAGTGTCAACTTCTGAAGTCACGATCAGAACTTTGTTCAGATCCATTTCCTTCAGCTTGTTCACCAGAACTTTTGTTTTTGGTGCATCTACAGTGAACTCTTCTACTGCAACCAGACGCTCTTTGCGTGCCAGTTCAGACAGGATGCTGCGCATTGCTGCACGGTACATCTTTTTGTTCACTTTCTGCTCAAAGTTCTGAGGCTTCGCTGCGAAAGTTGTACCACCGGAGCGCCAGATAGGGCTACGAATAGTACCCGCACGTGCGCGACCAGTACCTTTCTGACGCCATGGTTTAGCGCCACCACCACTCACTTCTGAGCGGGTCTTCTGTGCACGAGTGCCTTGACGGGCTGCTGCCAGATATGCAGTAACAACCTGGTGTACCAGAGCTTCATTATACTCTTTACCAAAGGTTGCCTCAGATACTTCAACGGTACCTGTTGCTCCGCCTGCAAGATTCAGATTCATTCTCTTACCCCTTAGCCGCGAGCTTTAACTGCTGGACGAACAATAACCTGACTACCTGGAGCACCAGGTACACCGCCTTTAATAAGCAGCAGATTACGTTCAGCATCGACACGAACAACTTCCAGACTTTGAACAGTAGAACGCTCAGCACCCATGTGGCCAGCCATTTTCTTACCTTTGAAAACGCGACCTGGGGTTTGACACTGACCGATTGAGCCTGGAGCACGGTGAGATAGAGAGTTACCGTGTGTAGCGTCTTGCATGCGGAAGTTCCAGCGCTTAACACCACCCTGGAAACCTTTACCTTTGGAAGTGCCGGTCACGTCAATAATTTGACCAGCTTCAAAGAGGGATACGTTCAGTTCACCACCAACTTCAGGTGCTTCATCACCTTCCGCCAGACGGAACTCAACCAGACCTTTACCAGCCGCAACACCCGCTTTCGCGAAATGGCCTGCTTCTGCTTTGGTCAGATGCTTTGCTTTACGATCACCAGAAGTTACCTGGATCGCAGCATAGCCGTCTTTTTCAAGCGTACGAACCTGTGTTACGCGGTTTGGAGAAACCTCGATAACAGTTACAGGTACGGATACACCATCTTCGGTAAATACGCGGGTCATACCGCTTTTCTTACCGACAAGACCGATAGTCATATTTCGACTCCTTAGTGTACGGGGCTATCACCCGCTATGGCTGCACTTTTCATTGCATTCCACTGATAAATTGTGTGTCGTCTCCCGACGAGCGCCTAATTTAGATTGGCTAATTAGCCAAGACTGATCTGCACATCAACACCTGCAGCCAGATCCAGCTTCATCAGTGCGTCTACTGTTTTTTCTGTAGGCTCAACGATATCAAGAACACGCTTATGAGTACGAATCTCGTACTGATCACGCGCGTCTTTGTTCACGTGAGGTGAAATCAGAAC
Organism: Oceanospirillum sp.; assembly: GCF_048265165.1. Classification (GTDB taxonomy): domain Bacteria; phylum Pseudomonadota; class Gammaproteobacteria; order Pseudomonadales; family Halomonadaceae; genus Oceanospirillum. The sequence continues at coordinate 100,801 of NZ_JBLXCD010000009.1, forward strand.
AGTAAAACGCTCTTTGCGGGTCGGCAGCGGGATTGGACCATGCACCTGAGCACCAGTACGCTTTGCAGTATCAACAATCTCCTGCGCGGACTGATCGATCAGACGATGATCGAATGCTTTCAGACGAATTCGAATTTTCTGGTTTTGCATTCCAAAAACCCCAGTTGGAAACGAGCTAAATGAGCTCACCCTTGATAAAAAGGAAGCGCATTGTAAGAGGAGGGAAATCAGATGTCAAGCATAGACGAAAAGGGATCACCGAATTATTCGGGATCCCTTTCCAATCTAATCAAAGAGAATTATCACTCGATGATTTTAGCAACAACACCAGCACCTACAGTACGACCACCTTCGCGGATAGCGAAGCGCAGACCTTCTTCCATCGCAATAGGAACGATCAGGGTAGCGCGCAGCTGAACGTTGTCACCCGGCATTACCATTTCAACGCCTTCTGGCAGCTCGCAAGCACCAGTTACGTCAGTTGTACGGAAGTAGAACTGTGGACGATAGCCTTTGAAGAAAGGAGTATGACGACCACCTTCTTCTTTAGACAGGATGTACACTTCTGCTTCAAACTCAGTGTGAGGAGAGATAGAACCTGGCTGACACAGAACCTGACCACGTTCAACGTCTTCACGCTTAGTACCACGCAGCAGTGCACCAATGTTCTCACCTGCACGACCTTCGTCAAGCAGCTTACGGAACATTTCAACACCAGTACAAGTAGTCTTAACAGTGTCTTTAATACCAACGATTTCAACTTCGCTACCAGTATTAACGATACCGCGCTCAACACGACCTGTTACAACAGTACCACGACCGGAGATGGAGAATACATCTTCGATAGGCATCAGGAATGCACCGTCGATTGCACGCTCTGGCTCAGGAATGTATTCATCCAGAGCTTTAACCAGTTTAGCTACAGCTGTTGTACCCAGCTCGTCAGCATCTTCGCCATTCAGAGCCATCAGTGCAGAACCTGCAATGATAGGAGTATCGTCACCTGGGAAGTCATAAGTAGACAGCAGATCACGGATCTCCATATCTACCAGTTCCAGCATTTCGTCGTACTCTTCAGTACCAACACCGCCACAATCTTCAGCCAGCAGGTCTGCTTTATTCAGGAATACAACGATGTAAGGTACACCAACCTGACGAGACAGCAGGATGTGCTCACGAGTCTGAGGCATAGGGCCATCAGTCGCACCACAAACCAGAATCGCACCATCCATCTGAGCAGCACCAGTGATCATGTTTTTAACATAATCGGCGTGACCCGGGCAGTCTACGTGCGCGTAGTGACGAATGTCGGAATCATACTCAACGTGGGACGTTGCGATAGTAATACCACGCTCACGCTCTTCTGGAGCATTATCGATACCATCAAATGCAACCGCTTCACCACCGAAAACTTCTGCACATACACGAGTCAGAGCAGCAGTCAGTGTAGTTTTACCGTGGTCAACGTGGCCGATAGTACCAACGTTTACGTGCGGTTTGGAACGTTCAAATTTTTCTTTAGACACAGCTAAAACCTCTTTTCATATTTAGCGGCTATTTATGATTAATAACAGCTTCAACAATGCTTGAAGGTGCTTCCGCATATTTCTCAAACTCCATGCTGTAGCTGGCACGGCCTTGAGTTGCGGAGCGCAGGTCGGTTGCATAACCGAACATTTCACCTAGCGGTACCAGGGCACGAATGACTTTCCCCGAGACGGTGTCATCCATACCTTGAACCAAACCACGACGACGGTTCAGGTCGCCCATTACATCACCCATATATTCTTCAGGCGTTACCACCTCAACCTTCATTACAGGCTCAAGAAGAACAGGATCTGCATTGATACAACCTTGTCTGACAGCCATAGAACCCGCGATCTTGAACGCCATTTCATTGGAGTCCACATCATGGTACGAGCCATCATACAATGTAACCTTAACGTCGATCATAGGGTAACCGGCCAGAACACCATTCTGCAGCTGCTCAGAGCAGCCCTTGTCTACAGCAGGAATGTATTCTTTAGGCACCACACCACCTACGATTTCGCTATTGAATTCGTAGATTTTTTCACCGTCTTCACCCTTATCAGTCAAAGGCTCAATACGCAGCCAAACATGACCAAACTGACCACGACCACCAGACTGACGTATAAACTTTCCTTCCTGCTCTACAGAGGAACGGATTGTTTCACGATAGGCAACTTGCGGCTTACCAATATTCGCATCGACCTTGAACTCACGGCTCATACGATCAACGATAATATCAAGATGCAACTCACCCATACCTGAAATCAGGGTCTGGCCGGTCTCTTCGTCAGTCTGCACACGGAATGATGGATCCTCCTGAGCGAGCTTACCCAGCGCTACGCCCATTTTCTCCTGATCCGCCTGAGTCTTAGGCTCAACCGCAACAGAAATAACAGGCTCTGGAAACTCCATACGCTCAAGAATGATCTTCCCACCCGCATCACACAGGGTGTCACCTGTGGTGACATCTTTCATGCCGATCAGGGCAGCGATATCACCTGCACGGACTTCTTTGATCTCTTCACGGTCATTTGCATGCATCTGAACCATGCGGCCCACACGCTCTTTCTTGCCTTTGACAGAGTTGTACACACTGTCACCAGACTTCAAAACACCGGAATACACACGAACAAAGGTCAGCGCACCCACAAAGGGGTCGGTAGCAATCTTGAAAGCCAAAGCGGAGAAATGCGCAGAATCATCCGCCTCACGATTGGCGATGGTTTCACCATCATCCAACGTCCCTTCAATCGCTTTAACTTCCGTTGGAGCCGGCAGATACTCTACAACGGCATCCAGAACTGCCTGAACGCCTTTGTTCTTAAAAGCAGAACCACAAAGCGCCAGTACAATTTCATTATTCAAAACACGGGCACGAAGACCTGACTTGATCTCATCGATCGTCAGCTCTTCGCCTTCGAGATACTTGTCCATCAGCTCATCAGATGCTTCGGCAGCTGCCTCAATCATCTTCTCACGATACTCCTCAGCCTGATCAAGAAGCTCCGACGGAACCTCTTTAAGCTCATAAGTCATACCGTTATCGGCCATATCCCAGTAGATTGCTTTCATGCGCATCAAATCGATAACGCCTTCAAACTCATCTTCTGCACCGATATTCAACTGAATCGGAACCGGTATTGCTTTTAGACGACTCTCAATCTGGTCGACCACGCGCAGAAAATCCGCACCTGTTCGGTCCATCTTGTTCACAAATACGATTCGGGGGACTTCGTATTTATTCGCCTGACGCCATACCGTTTCAGACTGTGGCTCAACACCAGAGGAACCACAGAAAACCACCACAGCACCATCAAGAACACGCAACGAGCGTTCAACTTCAATAGTGAAGTCTACGTGCCCAGGTGTGTCAATAATGTTAATCCTGTGTTGATCAAACTGTTGATCCATACCTGACCAGAAACAGGTAGTAGCAGCAGAAGTAATGGTAATACCACGCTCCTGCTCTTGCTCCATCCAGTCCATGGTCGCCGCGCCATCATGTACTTCACCAATCTTATGAGAAAGACCAGTGTAAAAAAGCACGCGTTCAGTTGTTGTTGTTTTACCAGCATCAACGTGCGCGCAAATACCGATGTTACGGTAGCGGTCAATTGGGGTCTTACGTGCCACGACATATCTCCCGTTATATTAGAAGCGGTAGTGCGAGAATGCCTTGTTCGCTTCTGCCATGCGGTGAACGTCTTCACGTTTCTTAACAGCAGCGCCTTTACCTTCAGCTGCATCAAGAATTTCACCAGCAAGACGCAGATCCATGGATTTTTCACCACGGCCACGCGCTGCATCTACCAACCAACGCATAGCAAGAGCCATACGACGGGCAGGACGCACTTCAACGGGTACCTGATATGTAGCACCACCCACACGGCGGGATTTTACTTCCACCAAAGGCTGGATAGATTCAAGTGCTTTTTCAAACATTTCCAGCGGTTGCTCTTTGCTGCGCTCTTCTACTTTATCAAGAGCACCGTAAACGATTTTTTCAGCAACAGATTTTTTACCGCTAACCATTACATGGTTCATAAACTTAGCCAGGCGCTCATTACCGAACTTAGGATCCGGGATAATTTCACGCTTTGCGGCGACGCGACGTCTAGGCATTGATAAGCCCTCTTCCAGGTCTTCAGGTAAATCCGGAATTTACTCCGGCCTTACTCTTATCGACAGAGATTAATTTATTAAGACTTAGGACGCTTGGTTCCGTATTTGGAACGGCCCTGTTTACGATCCTGAACACCAGAAGTATCCAAGCTACCACGAACTGTGTGATAACGAACACCTGGTAAATCCTTCACACGACCACCGCGGATCAGAACAACAGAGTGCTCCTGAAGGTTGTGACCTTCACCGCCGATGTATGAAGAAACTTCAAAACCGTTAGTCAAACGTACACGACATACCTTACGAAGAGCCGAGTTAGGCTTCTTAGGGGTAGTTGTGTATACACGAGTACATACACCGCGTTTTTGCGGGCAGCTTTGAAGAGCAGGTACGTCACTCTTCTCAACTTTACGCTTACGAGGTTTGCGTACCAACTGATTGATGGTTGCCATGAAAGCAGACTCCACGTTGTACACAAAAAAGACAGTGGATAAACCACCGCCATACTAATTTAAGGAGGCGCATTGTATGTTGCCTCCCCTATACAGTCAAGGCCGGACATCATCCGGCCTTCACTCACTTCACCGCGAAGTAAATATTAATCTTCGCTGTTCAGCATTTCACTCAGAGCCGCTTCAACTTCACTGGCCGTTGGGCCAGCCATAGCTGCTTCAGCATCCTGAAGTTTTTGCTTACGGTTGCTGTGATAAGTCAGACCTGTGCCCGCAGGAATCAGACGACCTACAACAACATTCTCTTTCAGGCCACGAAGTTGATCGCGCTTGCCGGTTACAGCAGCTTCGGTCAGTACCCTTGTGGTTTCCTGGAAAGATGCAGCAGAGATAAAGGATTCTGTTGCCAGAGATGCCTTAGTAATACCCTGCAGTACACGCGTGTACTTAGCCGGGAATTTATCCGCTTTCTCAAGAATCTCGTTCTCTTCCAGAACCTGAGATACTTCAACCTGGTCACCGTGAATAAACGTCGAGTCACCGGATTCTGCGATCTCTGCTTTACGCAGCATTTGGCGGGCAATAACTTCGATATGCTTATCGTTAATGCCTACGCCCTGCAAGCGATAAACTTCCTGCACTTCACTGGTAATATATTCAGCCAGTTTACTGACACCCAGAAGACGCAGAATATCATGCGGGTTGGATGGGCCATCAGAGATCACCTCACCACGCTCAACTTTTTCACCCTCAAACACGTTCATCACGCGCCATTTAGGGATCAGCACTTCATAAGTCTCGCCATTATCCTGAGTAATTTGGATACGGCGCTTACCCTTAGTTTCTTTACCGAAAGTCACAACACCAGAAACTTCAGCCAGCAGAGCAGGCTCTTTCGGACGTCGCGCTTCAAACAGGTCAGCTACGCGTGGCAGACCACCGGTAATATCTTTGTTACCACTGGATTCCTGTGGAATACGGGCAATAATTTCACCGACACCCACTTCTTTGCCATCCTCAACGGTAACAACTGCATTACCAGGCAGCAAATACTGCAGAGGTGTCTGAGAGTTTGGCATTGCCAGCTCATTACCCGCTTCATCCAACAGCATAATCATTGGACGTAAATCTTTACCTGCCGCCGGGCGAGCAGATGGATCGATAACCTCAATAGAGGAAAGACCCGTCAGCTCATCCTGGGTACGGGTAATAGTGATGCTATCTTCCATCTGGTTAAACTTGGCACGACCCGCCATTTCAACCACAATTGGGTGGGTGTGTGGATCCCACTTGGCCAGAATCTGGCCAGATTCAACCATATCACCTTCACGAACACTAATTTCTGCACCGTATGGCAGCTTGTAGTATTCACGTTCACGGCCAGTTTCATCAGCCACCGCCAATGCACCGGAACGGGAGACTGCAACCAGTTTACCGTCTTTACGCTCGACAACCTTAATGTTGTGGAAGCGAACTGTGCCACCATGCTTAACCTGCACATTATCGATAGCAGACGCACGGGAAGCAGCACCACCAATGTGGAACGTACGCATCGTAAGCTGAGTACCCGGCTCACCGATCGACTGTGCTGCAATAACACCAACAGCCTCACCCACGTTAACCAGATGGCCACGCGCCAGGTCACGGCCATAACAGCTTGAGCAGACGCCATATCGCGTATCACATGAGATTGCAGAACGCACAATAATCTCATCAACACCCATGGTGTCCAGACGATCACACCAAGCCTCATCCAGCAGTGTACCGCGAGGAATCAGAATCTCGCCGGTGTCATGCTTAACCACATCCTGCGCCACAACACGACCCAGAACACGATGACCCAGAGGCACAACGATATCCCCACCCTCAATCAGAGGATGCATCGTCAGGCCGTTCTCAGTACCACAGTCATGCTCAGTAACAACCAGATCCTGTGCCACGTCAACGAGACGACGCGTCAGATAACCAGAGTTAGCCGTTTTCAGTGCGGTATCCGCCAAACCTTTACGAGCACCGTGAGTCGAGATGAAGTACTGAAGTACGTTCAGACCTTCACGGAAGTTCGCCACAATCGGTGTTTCGATGATGGAGCCATCCGGCTTAGCCATCAGGCCACGCATACCGGCCAACTGACGGATCTGTGCAGCACTACCACGAGCACCGGAATCGGCCATCATGAATACTGAGTTGAAAGAGTCCTGCTCTTCCTCTTCACCATTCCGGTTGATGACAGTCTCTTTCGAGATACCTTCCATCATAGCCTTAGCAACCTTATCGTTTGCTTTCGACCAGATATCGATAACCTTATTGTACTTCTCGCCCTGTGTTACCAGACCGGAAGAGAACTGCTGCTCAATCTCTTTAACTTCCGCTTCCGCTGCCGCAACGATTTGTGCTTTTGCATCAGGAATTACAAAGTCATTAACACCGATCGAAGCACCAGACAGCGTCGCCTGACGGAAACCGGTGTACATTAGCTGGTCAGCAAAAATAACAGTATCTTTCAAGCCAACACGGCGATACGAGTTATTAATCAGGCGAGAGATCGCCTTTTTGCTCATCGGCTGGTTCACAAGGTCAAAAGGCAGACCTTTCGGTAATACACGGTACAGCATTGCACGACCAACTGTGGTGTCTTTAATTGAAGTAACCTCTTCAATTTCACCGTCGTCCTGCAATAACTTCTCTGTAATACGCACTTTGACTTTAGCCTGCATGTGCACCTTACCGGCACCCAACGCACGCTCAGCTTCGTCAACACCACTGAACACCATACCTTCGCCTTTCGCGTTGATACGGTCACGAGTCATGTAGTACAGACCCAGTACAACGTCCTGAGATGGTACGATAATTGGCTCACCGTTCGCCGGTGACAGTACGTTGTTGGTAGACATCATCAACGCACGGGCTTCAAGCTGTGCTTCGGTGGTCAGAGGCAGGTGAACCGCCATCTGGTCACCATCAAAGTCAGCGTTATATGCCGCACAAACCAGTGGGTGCAACTGAATCGCTTTACCTTCAATCAGCAGAGGTTCAAATGCCTGAATACCCAAACGGTGCAGTGTTGGTGCACGGTTTAACAGTACTGGGTGCTCACGGATAACCTCGGCCAGAATATCCCAAACTTCCGGCAGTTCACGCTCAACCATCTTCTTAGCAGCTTTAATGGTTGTCGCCATGCCTTTTGCTTCCAGGCGCGCGAAGATAAATGGCTTGAACAGTTCAAGAGCCATTTTCTTAGGCAGGCCGCACTGGTGCAGTTTCAGCTGTGGACCTACGGTAATTACGGAACGACCGGAGTAGTCCACACGCTTACCGAGAAGGTTCTGACGGAAACGCCCCTGCTTACCTTTGATCATATCTGCCAAAGACTTCAGAGGACGCTTATTAGAGCCCGTAATCGCACGACCACGACGACCGTTATCCAGCAGAGCATCAACCGATTCCTGCAGCATACGTTTTTCGTTGCGTACGATAATGTCGGGAGCGTTCAGGTCCAGAAGACGCTTCAGACGGTTATTACGGTTAATCACACGACGGTACAGATCGTTCAGATCCGAAGTCGCGAAACGACCACCATCTAGAGGAACCAGTGGACGTAGATCGGGTGGCAGTACAGGCAGTACTTCCATGATCATCCACTCAGGCTTGTTACCTGATTTAAAGAAGGCTTCCAGAAGCTTCAGACGCTTGGATAGCTTCTTAATTTTGGTTTCACTGTTGGTTTGCGGAATCTCTTCACGCAGGTGATTGATCTCTTCTTCGAGCTCGATGTCTTTCATCAGCTCCTGGATCGCTTCAGCACCCATGCGGGCGTCGAAGTCATCACCAAATTCTTCCAGTGCTTCGTAGTACTGCTCATCGTTCAACAGCTGACCACGTTCCAGAGTCGTCATACCCGGATCGATCACTACGAAAGATTCGAAGTAAAGTACACGCTCAATATCACGCAGGGTCATATCCAGCAGCAAACCGATACGCGACGGTAGGGACTTCAGGAACCAAATATGTGCAACAGGTGACGCCAGTTCAATATGACCCATACGGTCACGGCGCACTTTAGCCTGTGTAACCTCTACACCACATTTTTCACAAATAATACCACGGTGCTTCATGCGCTTATATTTACCGCACAGGCATTCGTAGTCTTTTACCGGACCAAAAATCTTGGCACAGAACAAGCCATCGCGTTCCGGCTTGAAGGTACGGTAGTTGATGGTCTCTGGCTTTTTAACTTCGCCAAAGGACCAAGCGCGAATCATATCCGGCGATGCCAGAGTGATTTTAATCGAGTCGAATTCGTCGCTTTGTCCCTGTGCTTTCAGCACATTAACTAGATCTTTCATCGGCAACTGCTCCAAAAGGAGTTACTGATGCGGGCCGCAGCCCGCATCGGAATTCATCTGCTTCAATCTGTTAAGCGGTTAGCTTTCCAGATCAATGTCGATACCCAGAGAACGGATTTCCTTCACCAACACGTTGAAGGATTCTGGCATACCCGGTTCCATGCGATGGTCGCCATCAACGATGTTTTTATACATCTTGGTACGACCGTTCACATCATCCGACTTAACAGTCAGCATCTCCTGAAGGGTATAAGCCGCGCCGTATGCTTCCAGCGCCCACACTTCCATCTCACCGAAACGCTGACCACCAAACTGAGCTTTACCACCCAGAGGCTGCTGCGTTACAAGGCTGTAGGAACCTGTGGAACGGGCGTGCATTTTGTCATCAACCAAGTGATTCAGTTTCAGCATGTACATGTAACCTACGGTCACAGGACGGTCGAACTGCTCACCGGTACGGCCATCACGAAGCCAGACCTGACCGCTGTCAGGAATGTCCGCCAGACGCAGAAGTTCTTTGATCTCAGGCTCAGGTGCACCATCGAATACTGGTGTTGCGATAGGAACACCCTTGCGAAGGTTCTGAGCCAGAGCAATCACTTCATCGTCCGTCAGGCTATCGATATCTTCTTTGTGGTTACCGACCTGATTATAAACCTTGTCCAGGAACTCACGAATTTGCTGTACCTGGTTATCACGCTGCTCCAGCAACATTTCATTGATCTTATCACCAAGACCCTTAGCCGCCATACCCAAGTGAGTTTCAAGGATCTGACCCACGTTCATACGGGATGGTACACCAAGCGGGTTAAGAACAATGTCTACCGGCTCACCTTTGGCATCGTACGGCATATCTTCAATCGGCATAATCGCAGAGATTACACCTTTGTTACCGTGACGGCCTGCCATCTTATCACCAGGCTGGATACGACGTTTGATAGCAACGTAAACTTTAACAATCTTCAGAACACCGGGAGCAAGGTCATCACCCTGCTGCAGCTTCTTCTTCTTGTCTTCAAACTTCTCGTCCATCTCTTTGCGGCGCTGCTCAAGCTGCTCATCAGCTTGCTGCAGAACCTCATTAAGAGATTCATCAGCTAGGGATAACTTAAACCAGTCTTTACGTGGTAGCTCAGCAAGATAATCGCTGGTCAGCTTGTCACCTTTCAGCAACTTAGGACCACTCAGAACCTCTTTACCATCCAGCTGGCGACCTAAGCGTTCGAATGTTGCTTCTTCAGCAATGCGGTACTCTTCCTGAAGATCCTTACGAACCTCATCAAGCTGAGACTGCTCAATAGCACGAGCACGAGTGTCTTTCTCAACACCATCACGAGTGAAGACCTGCACATCGATAACGGTGCCTTTTACGCCTGTCGATACACGCAGAGATGTATCTTTAACGTCGGAGGCTTTTTCACCAAAGATCGCACGCAGCAGTTTCTCTTCTGGAGTCAGCTGGGTTTCACCTTTCGGCGTAACCTTACCAACCAGAATGTCACCTGCGCCTACTTCAGCACCGATATAAACAATACCGGACTCATCCAGTTTGCCCAGTGCGCTTTCGCCTACATTCGGGATATCGGATGTAATCTCTTCAGGGCCCAACTTGGTATCACGGGATACACAGGTCAGTTCCTGAATATGAATCGTGGTAAAGCGATCTTCCTGCACAACCCGCTCAGAAACCAGAATGGAATCCTCGAAGTTGTAACCGTTCCACGGCATAAAGGCGATGCGCATATTCTGACCCAGGGCCAGATCACCCAGATCCACAGAAGGACCATCAGCCAAGATATCGCCACGGGCAACCACATCACCAGGACGCACAATGGCACGCTGGTTGATACAGGTGTTCTGGTTAGAACGGGTGTATTTGGTCAGATTGTAGATATCTACACCGGCTTCACCGGCATCGGTCTCTGCATCGTTAACACGAATTACGATACGGCTGGCATCCACAGAATCGATCACACCACCACGGCGAGCCACGGCACAAACACCGGAGTCACGGGCAACAAAGCGCTCCATACCGGTACCGACCAGCGGCTTGTCAGCACGCAGTGTTGGTACAGCCTGACGCTGCATGTTCGAACCCATCAATGCGCGGTTAGCATCATCGTGTTCCAGGAACGGAATCAGAGCCGCTGCAACCGAAACAACCTGACGCGGTGAGACATCCATCAGAGTGACCTGATCGGGAGTCATAAAGGTCGTTTCACCTTTGTGACGCACCTGAACCAGCTCATCAACCAGCTGACCATCTTTAATGGTCGCGGAAGCCTGTGCAATGATGTATTGGCTTTCTTCGATTGCAGACAGATAAGCCATCTCATCGGTGACCATGCCATCAACCACTTTACGGTACGGTGTCTCAAGGAAACCGTAGTCATTCGTGCGGGCATAGGTCGCCAGAGAGTTAATCAGACCAATATTTGGCCCCTCTGGGGTCTCAATTGGACATACACGGCCGTAGTGCGTTGGGTGTACGTCACGTACTTCAAAACCTGCACGTTCACGGGTCAGACCACCAGGGCCTAACGCAGAAACACGACGCTTGTGAGTTACCTCAGAAAGCGGGTTATTCTGATCCATAAACTGAGACAGCTGAGAAGAGCCAAAGAACTCTTTGATCGCTGCCGCGACAGGCTTAGCATTGATCAGATCCTGAGGCATCAAGCCTTCACTTTCTGCCAAAGACAGACGCTCTTTAACCGCACGCTCAACACGAACCAGACCAACACGGAACTGGTTTTCAGCCATTTCGCCAACAGAACGGATACGACGGTTACCCAGGTGGTCGATATCATCAACCTCACCCTTACCGTTACGAATGTTGATCAGCTCACGTAAAACATCAATGATGTCTTCATGGCTCAGAACGCCTGACCCTGTATCTTCAGTCCGTCCGATACGACGGTTAAACTTCATGCGACCCACTGCAGAAAGATCATAGCGATCTTCGCTGAAGAACAGGTTAGCAAACAGTGCTTCGGCAGACTCTTTCGTTGGCGGCTCACCAGGACGCATCATGCGATAGATCTCAACCAGTGCTTCCAACTGATTACGAGTGCTATCGATACGTAAGGTGTCTGAGATAAACGGACCGCAATCCAGATCATTGGTGTATAAGGTTTCAATAACCTTACAGCCAGACTGAGCCAGTTTTTCGAGAATCTCGTTATTGATTTCGGAGTTACATTCGCAAATAAGCTCGCCGGTCTTTTCATCCACCATGTCTTTCGCGAGTACGCGACCGAACATGTATTCAACCGGAACCTTCAGCTTATCAAGACCCGCTTTTTCAATCTGACGGATATGACGCGGCGTGATACGACGATCTTTTTCAACAATGACATTGCCATCATTGTCACAGATATCGAAGGATGCTGTTTCACCACGAAGGCGACTTGGCACCAGCGCCATGAACAAACCATCACGTTCAAAGTAGAACTTATTGGTGTCAAAGAACATATCCAGCATCTGTTCAGACGTATAGTTCAAAGCACGCAGAAGAACAGAAGCAGGTAGTTTGCGACGACGGTCAATACGAACAAAGACACTGTCTTTAGGATCGAATTCAAAGTCCAGCCATGAACCACGGTAAGGGATCACCCGCGCTGAATACAGCAGCTTACCGGATGAGTGGGTCTTACCTTTATCATGATCGAAGAAAACACCCGGAGAACGGTGAAGCTGAGATACGATAACACGCTCAGTACCATTAATTACGAAGGTACCATTCTCAGTCATCAGGGGCATTTCGCCCATGTAAACTTCTTGTTCTTTAATATCCTTGATTGCCTTGTTTGATGACTCTTTGTCATAAATGACAAGGCGGACTTTAACGCGTAAAGGTGCCGCGTAAGTAACACCACGCAGTTGGCACTCTTTTACATCAAAAACCGGAGCACCCAGACGATAGCTAACATATTCCAGAGATGCATTACCGGAATAGCTTTCGATTGGGAATACCGACTTAAACGCAGCGTGAAGGCCTAAATCCTCCCGCTGTTCAATAGTTTTTTCTTCTTGCAGGAAGGATCGATAGGAGTCCAGCTGGATGGCCAGCAAATACGGCACATCCATGACATGGGGTAGTTTACCGAAATCCTTGCGGATACGTTTTTTCTCAGTATATGAGTAAGCCATCAGTATTCCCCAGCTTGTTCATCTGATCAGGCCACGACATGGATCTAACACATCCAGTTGATCGATGTCGATAAGTCTTCACACCGCCGATTAAAGCAGCAACGTGTTTAAAAGCAGTCAAGGATATTATGAACAGAAAAAGGCCGGCGGCGAATCGCCACCAGCCCACTGCAATTTTCAGCAGCGTCTGCTGTACTGCAAAGCTTATTACTTCAGCTCTACAGATGCACCAGCTTCTTCCAGCTGTGCTTTAGCAGCTTCAGCGTCATCTTTAGATACGCCTTCTTTAACTACAGCAGGAGCACCGTCAACCATAGCCTTGGCTTCTTTCAGACCCAGACCAGTGATTGCACGTACTGCCTTAATTACATTAACTTTCTTGTCACCAGCACCAGCCAGAACAACGTCAAATTCAGTTTGCTCAGCAGCAGCAGCTTCGCCGCCTGCAGCACCACCAGCTACTACTGCAGCCGCAGCAGATACACCGAATTTTTCTTCCATTGCTTCAACCAGTTCAACAATATCCATTACGGACATTTCAGCAACTGCATTGATGATATCTTCTTTAGTCAGAGCCATTATCTTAGCTTCCCAACGTTGTAGAGCAATTGTCGCTCATTAAAACCAAAATTCTTTATCGATAGAACAAGAAACGCTATTAAGCAGCTTCTTCTTCTTTCTGATCGCGAATAGCTGCCAGTACGCGTGCCAGCTTGCCTGCAGATGCTTCTTTCATAGTCATCATCAGGCTTGCAATAGCTTCGTCGTATGTTGGCAGTTTTGCCAAACGGTCAATATCCGCAGCCGCGATCAACTCTCCTTCGTACGCCAGAGCTTTAACTTCGAACGCTTCTTCTTCTTTAGCAAAATCTTTCAGAAGACGCGCTGCCGCACCCGGATGCTCCATAGAGAAAGCGATCAGAGTAGGGCCTACGAAGCTTTCTTTCAGGCACTCAAATGAGGTACCGTCAACAGCTAGGCGAGCCAGCGTGTTACGAACAACACGCAGCTGTACACCGGCTTCACGAGCTTCTTTACGCAGTGCAGTCATTGCACCAACAGTAACGCCACGTGAGTCGGCAACTACAACAGAAAGAGCAGACTGGGCAGCTTCGTTGACTTCAGCAACAATTGCTTTTTTGTCTTCGAGACGTAGTGCCACTTTACTTGCTCCTAAGCTATGAAGGCTATTGCCTTCTTCTTACCACCACCCCTTTTCAGGGAAGTAACGATGGTTGGGCACCAGAAAATCTGGCGGGCCATTCCATCTGCGCAGGACTCAGATCGAAATCTAAAATTAAGCCTAAACTCCTGCGGTCTTTGACGGAACTCCTGCACCTGACTAATTAATAGCCAAGATACCGAAGCCCCGCAAAGTTTAGTAACTGTCTTAAACCGCCAGATCAGAGATGTCGATCGTCAGGCCAGGGCCCATGGTGGAAGACAGTGTAATTTTCTTCAGGTAAACACCTTTAGAAGCAGATGGCTTCAGCTTCTTCAGGTCAGCGACCAGCGCTTCAAGGTTACCTTTAATAGCATCAGCGGTGAAATCCACCTTACCAATACCAGCATGAATAATACCATTCTTGTCCGTACGGTAGCGAACCTGACCAGACTTAGCATTCTTAACAGCATTTGCTACGTCAGGTGTTACAGTACCAACCTTAGGGTTAGGCATCAGACCACGAGGGCCTAACAGCTGGCCCAGCTGACCCACAACGCGCATTGCATCTGGAGATGCAATCACAACATCATAGTTCAGATCGCCGCCTTTCATTTCAGCAGCCAGTTCATCCATACCTACAACGTCAGCACCTGCTTCTTTAGCGGCATCAACGTTGGCACCCTGGGTAAATACAGCAACACGTACATCTTTACCGGTACCGTTAGGCATAACAGTAGCACTACGAACAACCTGGTCAGATTTACGAGGATCAACACCCAGATTAACCGCTACTTCTACGGATTCATTGAACTTGACAGTAGACAGCTCAGAAAGCAAAGCAATTGCTTCAGAAACGGTATATGCCTTTTCAGCATCTACCTTGTCACGAATCAGTTTAGCGCGCTTAGATAACTTAGCCATTTTACAGACCCTCCACGTTCAGACCCATACTACGGGCAGTACCAGCGATTGTACGAACGGCTGCATCCATGTCAGCAGCAGTCAGATCAGGCTGTTTAGTGGTAGCAATCTCTTCAAGCTGAGCGCGAGTCACTGTACCCACTTTCTGGGTATTCGGGCGTGCACTACCGCTCTTCAGGCCTGCTGCTTTCAGCAGCAATACAGCCGCCGGAGGTGTCTTAGTTACAAATGTAAAGCTACGATCGGCATATACAGTAATAACAACAGGAATCGGCAAGCCCGCTTCTACATCTTGAGTAGCTGCGTTAAATGCTTTACAAAACTCCATGATGTTAACACCATGCTGACCCAGAGCCGGACCTACTGGAGGACTTGGGTTCGCTTTACCTGCACCAACCTGCAGCTTGATATAGGCTTCAACTTTCTTAGCCATTTTTCTCTCCTATGTGGGTATAACGCTTTTCAGCTTCCCGTTAAGACGACATGCGCCTGAAATTAGTCTTTTTCTACCTGGCCAAACTCAAGCTCAACCGGCGTAGAACGACCGAAGATAAGCACAGAAACCTGAAGCTTACTCTTCTCATAATTCACTTCTTCGACAACGCCATTAAAATCTGCAAATGGCCCATCAATAACTCGAACGACTTCGCCTGGCTCAAAAAGAGTCTTAGGACGAGGCTTATCAGTCCGGTCCGCAACACGCTGCAAAATAGCATCAGCCTCACGCTCAGTAATTGGAGCTGGCTTCTCAGCAGTACCACCAATAAAACCTAAAACTCGAGGCGTCTCTTTAACCAAGTGCCATGCAGAATCGTTCATCTCCATCTGCACCAGAACATAACCAGGATAAAACTTACGCTCGCTCTTGCGCTTCTTACCGTCACGCATTTCAACAACTTCTTCTGTCGGCACTAAAATCTCACCAAACAGATCTTCCACTCCATGGAGCTTCACTCGCTCCTGCAGAGAACGCATTACATGCTTCTCATAACCTGAATAGGCATGCACAACATACCAACGCTTAGACATGTCTATTCCTCGATCAATTAACAACCATTGAGACCAACCAGCCAAGAAGGGTATCAATCCCCCAAAGCACAAGCCCCATAAACAAAACTGCTGCAAGAACAATCAGGGTTGTCTGAGTTGTCTCTTGGCGCGAAGGCCAAACAACCTTGCGAATTTCTGCGCGAGACTCCGCAGCCATATCTATGAAGCGGCGGCCTTTTTCGGTCTGCATCGCAACAAAGCCAGCAACGACAGCAATAACCAAAACACCTAAAACGCGATATAAAGGCGAATATTCTTTAAAATAAAGATTTCCCGCCACTGCAACAGAGACAAGCAGAACTACCAAACCCCATTTAATACCATCAAAATTTGATGACTGGGTTTCCGCGTTGCTTTTCATGATGAACTCCTTAGATTTCGGCGGCTGCCGAGAAGGATATACCAGACGGGGAGATACTGGCAGGCCAGGAGGGACTCGAACCCCCAACAGCCGGTTTTGGAAACCGGTGCTCTACCAATTGAACTACTGGCCTAACACTTGCTCGCTGAGCCAAAAAAACAGCCCGAGCATTCTACTCTTGAGCACAAAGGCTTGCAAGCCAAAACGCTAAAAGCTACACAGAAAAAAACAGACGGATAAACCGTCTGCTTTTTCAAAACTGGAGCTCATGACCGGATTTGAACCGGTGACCTCTACCTTACCAAGGTAGTGCTCTACCAACTGAGCTACATGAGCCTTGGAGCGGGCAGCGGGAATCGAACCCGCATCATCAGCTTGGAAGGCTGAGGTTCTACCACTAAACTATGCCCGCAAGAAAAATGGTGGAGGGGGAAGGATTCGAACCTTCGAAGGCGAACCGGCAGATTTACAGTCTGCTCCCTTTGGCCACTCGGGAACCCCTCCGAGCTTAAACCTTAATGGCACCAAACTAGCTACCAGGCTTTTCGCTTGTGCCTCTTGCGGCAACGGGGCGTACTATACCAACCCTATTACCCTCTGGCAAACCTTTTTTTAAGTTTTTTTCCTTTTTTATTCAAAGCAGTAGCGCAAACCACGAATAACAAGGGTTCTGTCAATTTCAGCATTTAGCCCACATCCTGTTTCTAAAGCCTTTTCGGCATCACCGCCAGTTAAGAAAAAGAGCTTATCTTTAGACTCAATGGACTGAATGTCAGCAAGCCAAGAAAAAACCAAGCGATTAATACCATGATCAACACAGCTTTCAGTGTTATCGCCAGGCCCAAGTCTTAAGGAATCACCGCCAAAACCTACCTGAGCGGTATGGACACCTAAAGCCTCCTTCATAAGCCTATATCCAGGTGCAATATAACCACCAAGGTGCATTCCGTCGTTGTCTACGAAGTCTGCAGTAATCGCAGTTCCCAGATCTATGACACTAAAACCCTTACGGTTTTCAATCCACAAAGTCAGCATGGCTAACCAGCGGTCAACCCCTAGCCTAGCCACATCATTATAGGCAACGGTTAGTCCCTTATGATATTTGGTAACTCTTGCAATTCTAACAAGCTGGGTTATTGACCGCGACCAACTGGCAACCTCTTCATGGCGAGATACTGTTGCTACTCTAAGCTCATCAATCCCCTGTAACGGTAGAGAATCAAAGCTGTCTGCATACTTAATTCCAGTGTCATCTGCAGCCATGTACTTAATCCGCGTGTTACCAACATCCACTAGGAGTACTTTACTTAGCTCTGACACTGACTTCTCCACCAGCAAAAGCACGTAGGGTTCCATCTCCAAGGCGAATCTGAATATTACCCCGACCGTCTAAGCCTTCAGCCACACCCTCTATCTCTAGCGCCCCCAAAAATACTGTCACAGCCTTTCCAGTGAGGAAGTCATACCTTTCCCACTCAGGTAACAGACCAGAAGTTTTTCCTAAAACAATTTGATTCAGCCTTTCATAAATCCGACGTATTAGCGCAGTAGCCACTTCTTCTCGACGCACATCAGTGTATTGATCTACCGCTGTAAATGGCTGACCAATATCTTCCTGATGAAGGCTTGAGTTGGTAAAGTTGATTCCAATTCCGATTACTACATTGCATTGGCTTGAGAGATCGCCATCAACTTCAATCAGAATTCCTGCCAACTTTTTGCCATCTCCATAGACATCATTTGGCCATTTAACTTTAACATCTGTAACCCCCTTATCCTCAAGCACCTGCGCGACGCTAATACCCACCTCAAGACTCAGGGTTTCAAGTGAGGCGGCACCAACAGGCAAAGCGGCAGCACAGGACATATACAAGTTCGCACCATAAGGACTTATCCAGTTACGCCCTCTACGACCACGACCTACTGTCTGCTGCTCGGCAAGCGCAGCACTAAAATTATCCGGCCATTGTGTTTTCTTTTCTGCAACCGCATTCTGAGCATCAGTATTAGTGCTCCCGGTAATAGCGTTAAGTCGGATGTCTATACCATCGACTTTTATAAGCGCTTCATCAATCGGATCAAAGGAATACTTCAGCCGATAACCTTTACTCTGCTCACGCTCTATTTTTAGCCCTATAGCTTCCAGCTTCTGTATTCGCTTCCAAATTGCGGCGCGACTAACACCCAACATCTCTGCCAACTGGACACCACTGTGCCACTCACCATCAGAAAAATAATTAATCAGAACAGAATTATCCACAACAGCACCTCATAAAAGCCAGACACCACTATAACTCTCTGCCAAGCTTTCGGCACCCGCTAGTCTCTTTCAATAATATATTTACCGGGATGTGTAATCCTACTCTCCCTGTCAACCATAAATCCGAGGCATAAAAAAACCCCGCTTCTAGGAAGCGGGGTTCTTTTGGGCTGCTTGCTTACGCAGTCAGCCAGTATAAGGCGCTTGACGATGTCCTACTCTCACATGGGGAGACCCCACACTACCATCGGCGCTGAGCAGTTTCACTTC
>NZ_JBLXCD010000010.1:0-77447 GCF_048265165.1 Oceanospirillum sp.
TGGCTTTTCTGTAAGAAGTGATCCACCTTCTTGGCTGCTTTATCTAACGTGAGTATTGTTTTGGCTTTGCGGATATCACGATCCAGTTCGTCTTCACTTTCCCAGCGGTCTTTGTCCTGATGTTCACTCAGGTGATGGCGGATCAGGCGTTTGAGTTTCTGGCGTTTCTGTTCCAGTTCTTTAAAGGTGCCCGACCATTCCTTAGCCGCATTGGAGCGCATTTTACAGCCATCAATGGCAAAGAGTTCATGGCCTAAAAGCCCCTGCTGATCACAGATCAGCAGCACCTGTTCAAACAGATCTTCAATGGCTTGGGGCTGGCTGCTGACAAAATGAGCAAGGGTGCTGAAGTGCGGGACGGTATCGCAAGACAGGGCTTTAAAGATGATATTGGTTTCGCAACACCACTGAATCTCACGGCTGGAGGTGATGCCTTTGGAATAAGCAAACAGGATGATTTTCAGCAAAATAGCGGGATCGTAGGCTGGGCGACCTTCGCTATCATTCTTATAAGGCTGATGAAACGCTGAAAGATCCAGCTTTTCAGAAACGAGGTGGTGCAGAGCATGCTCAAAAGTACCGGGCTGCAACTGATCCTGATAATTGATCACCACCATCGACGTTTGGTTGTAGTCGTAGTGCTTGAATCGAGCCATCACCGCCTCCTGCGTTTCAAAACCCGATCAGAGCATAGTTCGGGAGGTTTTTCTACAGCCTGAACGCTTTGCTAAGCGGCAATAAAATTGTTGGCTAAAATAGCGAGGAACGAGCAAAAGCCAACTGTTTTTTGTCCGTTTAAGTAACTTGTTATAGTTCTAACAATCGTTTAGCCGAATCATTTATTTTTTGTTCTTGTAGTAGTTCTGAGCCTACGTTGTACTTCACTATTTCGTTATATGCTAATGATGAAATAAATACACTAAACTTTAGCACTGAAAGTATTTCTTGCTCATCACGGATATTAGTTAATGTGTCCTCTGTGTATTGCCTTGCAATGCTTTGTATTCCACCGTGAGTAAAATCATGAAGGTTTGGCATTAATGTCCCTAAAGTTGTTTCAAGATAGGCATTACTTTTGAATTCAGGCACAGCGTTATCAACTTCTTTTATAAGAACTTCTATTCTCTTGGGCATATGCATTTTCGTTAGGTCTATCTCAATATCACTATCTTCACAACAATATTTCACCCACATAGCTCGTAAATAATTATCTAAGCTAGGCCTGATTAACGCGTACATAGATGTTGTCATATATTCTTTATTTAAAAACGTAATAGCAATCGAATGGTCTATAGCAGAAGATAATAGTGGAATATAGATACGATTTTTATGACCTAAAGTAAACTCAAACTTGTTTAAGTCTTGGTGTATCAGTTTATAGAATTCAATAAATTGAGTTGAAATATTCAAGTTTAACTCCTGAGCTATAACATTTTAATCATAGGCATGCTCGTTTCGCCGGTTTCAATATACCGGCCTAAAAGCAAAGAAGTGTTTGATTAGAAAGGAAAAATCCATTTTCTGATCTGACTGCTTTCCTGCTAAACGCGTATGCGCATATACGCCAATAACCGTGCGCCTGTTATTGCCGCGCCCGTTCCTATAATTCATTGAATTTACAGCTTATCCAATTTCTTCGCACCGGTAAACTGAGCATTAAGTCGGACAAACTAAGCATGATTTTCAGTAAACCCGAAAATATACTGTATATTTAGCCATGTATTATAATTATCCTTTCCAGCCAGCCATGCCGTACTTGCCGGTTAGATCGATAGGCATTCCCACGTAGAACATGGGAACGAGTTGTGTCCTGAGTACCCATCACCCTGCCTGTCATCGACTTACCCGCTTTCCCCGTACAACCCCTGACACTCTTTTTAACTGCAGGCGGTACATCTATGTTTTCTCTCTTTAAGTCTGACCCGACCAAGAAATTGAAAAAGGAATACGCGGCTAAGCTGGAGCAGGCGATGCTGGCTCAGCGTAATGGCGATATTAAAAGTTATTCGTTTCTGACGGAGGAGGCTGAGGCGATCTACAAACAGATTACGGCGCTGGAGGCGGAGGAATTCAAGTAAGGGCGGTATGTATTACCACGTAGAACATGAGGAATGAGTCATTCCGGTGCTGGATGCCGCGCAATACAGTGTAAGACCGGTATGCATTACCACGCGGAGCGTGGGAACGAGTCAAAACAGGCGACGGCCTAAAGGCCGATCTACAAAAAAGCCCCGATCGGTCAACCGGGGCAACAAGCATCAAAAGGTGCACTTTTTACGGTGCGTAGAGAGGTAAGGACTGTCGATCAGCTCGGGAAGGCGAAGCTGACGCCTTCACGTACGCCGCTGGAAGGCCAGCGTTGGGTGATGGTTTTGCGTTTGGTGTAGAAACGAACACCATCCGGGCCGTAGGCGTGCAGATCTCCAAACAGGGAGCGTTTCCAGCCGCCGAAGCTGTGGTACGCAACCGGCACCGGCAGGGGTACATTGATACCCACCATGCCCACTTCGATCATATCGGAGAAGTAACGAGCGGCTTCACCGTCGCGGGTGAAGATGCAGGTGCCGTTGCCGTATTCGTGATCATTGATCAGCTGCATCGCTTCTTCCATAGTGTTGACGCGCACTACTTGCAGCACGGGGCCGAAGATCTCTTCTTTATAGCTAACCATCTCCGGTGTTACACGGTCGATCAGGGTTGCGCCCACAAAGAAGCCGTTGTCGTAACCGGCTACCTGAGGTTCGCGGCCATCAACCACAACGGTTGCGCCATCTTTTTCAGAGCTGGAGATATAACCGACTACTTTGTCCCGATGTGCAGCGGTAATCACTGGGCCAAAGTCATTACTTTGATCTGAAAATGCGCCGACTTTCAGCGGTTTCATCGCTTCCTGCAGTTTGCTGACCAGTGCATCAGCGGCCTGATCACCCACGGCAACAGCCACAGACAAGGCCATGCAACGCTCACCGGAGGAGCCAAAAGCCGCACCCAACAGCTGGTTAACGGCGTTATCCATATCCGCATCCGGCATCACAATAGCGTGGTTTTTCGCGCCGCCTAACGCCTGACAACGTTTACCGTTGGCATTAGCGGTGGCGTAGATATATTCCGCAATCGGTGTGGAGCCCACAAAGCTAACCGCCTTGATGCGCTTATCGGTCAGCAGGGTATCCACCGCTTCTTTGTCGCCGTTGACCACGTTCAGTACGCCTTCCGGCAGACCTGCTTCGTGCAATAGCTGTGCAATATAAAGCGTTGAGGATGGATCACGCTCAGAGGGCTTCAGCACAAAGGTGTTACCGCAGGCGATGGCCAAGGGGAACATCCACATCGGCACCATGGCCGGGAAGTTAAACGGGGTGATACCGGCAACAACACCTAGTGGCTGGAATTCGCTCCAAGAGTCGATATTCGGGCCAACGTTTTTGCTGTACTCGCCTTTTAGTAATTCAGGGATACCGCAGGCAAACTCAACGTTTTCGATACCCCGTTGCAGTTCACCCATAGCATCATGGGCGATCTTGCCGTGCTCTTCACCAACCATGGCACAAATCTTATCCGCGTTCTCTTCCAGCAGCTGCTTAAAGCGGAACATCACACGGGCACGTTTCAACGGTGGTGTTTGTCGCCATGCAGGATAAGCCGCCTGTGCAGTGGCTATCGCCTCTTCAACGGTGGCCTTTGAAGCCAGACCCACTTGCTTGCTGATTGCACCGGTTGAAGGGTTGTAAACCGGCTGGCTGCGCTCGGCGTCCTGCACAATTTTGCCGTTGATCAGGTGGCCAATGGTTGTATCTGATGTCGTTGTCATATGGATTCGCTCCTGGTGCTTAAATTGGGTAAAGGTGCTGCTGTCTTAATCAACTTCGTTCAGAGATTCACCGATTGCGTTAATCACGCTGTCTATCTCATCGGTCTCAACGGTAAAGGGCATACCCAACTGCAGGGTGTCGCCGCCGTAACGCACATAAAAACCTTTTTCCCAACACTTCATAGCCACCTGATAAGGGCGCAGAGCCGGTTCACCCGGTGCAGATTCCAGCGTGATACCGCCCGCTAAGCCATAGTTACGGATATCCGTAATATGGCGCGAACCTTTAAGGCTGTGCAATATCTCTTCAAATTTAGGTGACATCTGCTTAACACGCGGAATCAGCTGATCTTTTTCCAGAATATCCAAAGAGGCTAAACCTGCGGCACAGGCCAGCGGATGTGCCGAATAGGTATAACCGTGTGGCAGTTCGATCATATAATCATTGCCACCGTTATCCATAAAGGTGTCGTAGATCTCCTGTTTGGCGATGACGCCGCCCATAGGAACAACACCGTTGGTGATCTGCTTAGCCACAATCATAAGGTCAGGCGTTACACCAAACTCTTCCGCACCGGAGTAAGAACCCATACGGCCAAAGCCGGTGATCACTTCATCAAAAATCAGCAGTAAGTTGTGCTTATCGCATAGCTCGCGCAGGCGCTTGAGGTAGCCTTTTGGCGGTGGAATCACGCCAATAGAACCCGCCATGGGCTCCACAATAACCCCAGCTACATTAGAGGCATCACTTACCGCAAGCAGCTCTTCCAGATAGTCCGCCAGGTGCGCGCCATCATCCGGCATACCCTGCACAAACTTATTATCCGGTAACATCGTATGGGGCAGATGCACCGCATCAATACCCTGACCATACAGCACACGGTTCGGGCCGATGCCGCCCACACTGATACCGCCAAAGTTCACCCCGTGATAGCCCTTGGCACGGCCAATAAAGCGGGTTTTAGTGCCCTGACCTTTTTTACGCCAATAAGCCCGGGCCATTTTCAGCGCTGTTTCAACCGCTTCAGAACCTGAGCCGGTAAAGAAAACACGGCTTAGCTCATCCGGCATAAGATCCGTTATGCGCTCAGCAAGCTGGAAAGATTTAGGATGGCCATACTGAAAGGCAGGGGCATAATCTAACTGTTTTACCTGCTGGCTAACCGCTTCAACAATCTCAGGGCGGGCATGACCGGCACCACAGTTCCAAAGACCCGATAGACCGTCAAAAATCTTGCGACCATCCGCATCGGTGTAATAATGGCCTTCAGCTGAAACCAGTAAACGTGGATCTTTTTTAAACTCTCGGTTACTGGAGAAAGGCATCCAGTGGGCATCCAGTTGTGACTGGGTTAAATCACAGTTCGCCATGCGCTGTTCTTTTTGCTTCAGGCTATCGTTAGAAGGCATATCACACCTCGGTAAAAATGACTGTTGGATTCCTCTGCCTGCATAGGGTTGGATTATTGACTAACCGCCGCTTCGGCTAAACCCTGTGAACAGACAGGTGGTAACGGGTAACACCTTGATCGTCTCTTTATTATCAGCCGTTTTTTAGTTTATTAAATCCCAACATATTTACTCTGAGTTAACTTTTTAGTTAACTAATAGCTCCGCGCCTGTTCTGATATCCAGAAGCGCTGCAATAGAGATCAGCTATGAGCCAGAAAGATAACTTCCTACCTCGCCAGATCGGCGATGCTCATATTCGCCTGTTACGTATTTTTAAGGTGGTCGTGGAATCCGGTGGCTTTGCCGCTGCCGAAGTACAGCTGAATATCAGCCGGCCAGCGATCAGTCAGGCGGTTACGGAACTGGAAAGCCTGATTAATGCCCGTTTGTGTCATCGGGGGCGCTCCGGTTTTTCCGTCACCGAGGAGGGCGAGATCGTCTATCAGGCAACGCTGCAGTTGTTAACGGGGCTGGAGGATTTCCGCAGTCAGATCAATGCCATTAACCGGGATCTGAAGGGTGAACTGAATATCGGCATCACCGACAACATGGTGACGGTGCCACAAATGAGAATTACCCGGGCACTGGCCGCCTTAAAAGATCGGGGGCCGGAGGTGGTGATCAATATCCGTATGATCCCGCCCAATGATATTGAAAGCGCCGTGCTGGATGGCAGCCTGCATATTGGCGTAGTACCGGATCTGCGCACGCTGCCCGGCATTGAGTATCAACCTCTGTATCAGGAGCAATCCCTGCTCTATTGCAGCTACCAGCACCCTTTGTATCCGCAGGATGATCGTCGCTTGAGTGATAAAAAGCTGGTGGATTATGATGCGGTGCTGCCCGCCTACGCCCAGGCGGCTCAGATTAAAAAGCAGCAGATGATTTTAAAAGCCAGCGCCAGCTCCACGGATCGAGAGGGCATCGCTTTTTTGATTTTGAGTGGTCGTTATATCGGTTTTCTGCCCACGCACTACGCCCAACGCTGGGTTACTGAAGGCCGGTTACGGCCACTGCAACCGGAGAAACGCTTTTTTCATACTCACTACAGCGCCATTACCCGAAAAGGGGCACGGCCGAATCAGATTCTTTCTGCGTATCTGGAAGAGCTGGCGAAAACGGCAGATGAGGAATAAAAAAAAACTGGCCGTTTACTTTGACAAGTAACGGCCAGTGATAACGTCCCTATCAAGGGGTTGCGTATTCGGGCGTTTTAAACTTTAAACTGAGAGATGATTCGTCGCATATGCTCTGCACGCTGATTTAAAGTTTCCACTTCACGAATCTGACTCTGCGAACTGTTGTGTATCGTACTTGCCATATCCGAAATTGACTGGGCTGATTCATTAATACTGTTCACAACAGCAGCCTGCTCTTCCGTCGCCGCTGCAACCTGAATATTCCCTTCACTGATCATATCGAAACGATTACGGATTGAAGTCAGTGATGAAGAGGCTTCAACAGCTTGTTCTGCTAGAGCAGAACTACTTTTTGCGCCCTCTTCTGTGACCGCAAGTGATGCCGCGGCAGCCTCCTGTAGCTGTTCAATCTGAGTGCGAATCTTTTCGGTGGAATCCTGCGTCCGACTCGCCAGGGTGCGCACTTCATCTGCCACCACGGCAAAACCACGTCCCTGTTCACCGGCCCGGGCTGCTTCAATAGCGGCGTTAAGTGCCAGTAAATTTGTTTGTTCTGAGATACCACTGATAACATCAACCACAGAGTTAATTGAGTCGGCCTGATTGGCCAGTTCTGAGATCGACTTTTCACTACCGGTCATCGACTCGGCCAAATCCGTCATCGTTGCGGAAAGCTGAATTATCACATCATTGGTACTGTGCGTATCCTTTACCGCACTGGAGGTATCATTTGCAGTGGTCTGGGCAATCGATGAGACCTCACTGATGGTTTGTCCTATTTCAGTAATAGCCGTGGCAACCATTTCAGTTTGCTGCTGCTGACTATCGGATAACTGTACCGATTCTTCTGCAATATTTTTTAGTTGCCCGACACCGGCACTGATCGCCTGCTCTGCCTGAGTAATCTCACGTACCAACTCGGCAAATTTACTGAGAATGGCATTAAAACCACTGGCCAGATAACCCAGTTCATTTCGGGCGCTGTCATCCAGTTTCAGGGTTAAATCACCACCCGATGCCGCCATACTGTTCAGCTTATCACCGACCCCGGTAATGCTTTTGCTAACACTGTGGGCAATATAATAAAAGACCAGTATGAATATCACCGCCAATACAATACCGGAGAAAATAGAATTGCTGACAACGCTATTCACCTGATCGGTTAGCTCAGCCTGAGGCAATACAGTCACCAGGCGCCAGCCAATACTCCCCAGTATGGTGGAAGCAACGTACATCTGCTGCCCTTCTAATTTGCCTTTACCAATACTGACCTCTTCAGCACTGTTTTTCATACTGGTGACCAGTGAACTGTCAAAGCCTAACTGGTCGATGGATTTGCCAATAAGGCTATTATCCGGGTGGGCAACGACCTGATTATCGGTATTCAGCAGAAACATAAAACCCGCCTCACCCACCTTGGCACTTTCAACAATGTTAATGATGGCAGAAACATCATAGCCAAGGCCCGCAACGCCTATCGCCTTACCATCTTCTCCTTTCACTAACACGTTGACATATACCGTGAGATTCTTGGTTGTTTCGTCAACTTGCATATTCAGGGCAACGTCTTTGCCTGATGCCAGCGAGTTATAAAACCAACTATCCCTTGGCTCACTCCGTGACACTTGTTTAAAGAGCCCTTTATTGGTGTAGTAATTGTTGGACAAATCAGAAACGAAGAATGACATCGCTGCGCCATTATTGCTCACGAAGCTCTGCAAATAATTCACCACAGATGCCGTCACCTCACTGGGTTCATCACCTTCTGACCATTGTTTGATAAACGTATTCTCAGCAATGCTCCGCGACAAAATAATAGGCTCACTCAGCTGATACTCGATCTGCAGTTTGCCTTTATCCACAATACTGGGGAGTAGTTCTTTTTCAGTCAGGGTGTTGAACGTCGAAGAGAAGCCTGTGATATTGATGTAACTGATAATGCTGATAATCAATAAAAGGGCGAGAACCATAGAGCCAAGAAGAAGGGTTTTTAAATTGAGATTCTGAGGATTAACCATAGTTAACCTCATTTGTGGGGGTCATCATATTTAATCGCCTTATGACGGTGAGGTTTGCAAGTCGCAAACCAATTATGTGGTTTGCAAGCCGCAAACCAATTAAATATTCCTCCCTGATCACAGTAGACTGCTACTGTATTTATCCCTTGCACTTTTTAGTTATCTCATGATTGTTATAATTAGTATATAAAGAATTTATATATTACTGCCCACCATCGAAGCTATAACCAAAGACCTTTTTTCCCATTGTCCGACTTAATACCTATCCGGTGATATATCCGGTCACCTTTCTTCAGCGCACACTTGACGGCAGGATAAAACACAACGCAAAATCCGAACAATGATTCGCATTATCTAATCTGCGTTCTCAAAAGCTTTCAACAAATAAGAACACTCGCATCCCGAGAAAAAGCATAGCAGGATAAAAATATGACCTCCCAGCAAGCCGCCGCAACTGATTTCAACTGGCAGGAGATGGCCGACACCATCGCCATGCCAAACTACGCCATCATCAATGGTGAAAACGTAAGCGCCCGCTCCGGTGAAACCCAATCGGTGGTAAATCCCGCGACCGCCGAAACGATTGCAGAAGTAGCAGATTGCGGCCCGGAAGATGCCGATATTGCGGTTAAGGTTGCCCGTGACACCTTTGAGTCCGGTGTTTGGTCAGCAATGGCTCCCGGTGACCGTAAGCGCGTACTGCTGCGCTGGGCTGACCTAATCGAAGAGAATCACGCTGAGATCGCCCTGCTGGAAAGTCTGAGCGCCGGTAAGCCGATCAGTGATTGCTTCTATGTTGATGTGCCCAGCTGCCTGAACACCCTGCGCTGGACCGCGGAAGCCACCGATAAGGTCTATGAAGAGATCGCGCCCACCGCCGCAGATACACTGGCACTGGTGAAGCGCCTGCCACTGGGTGTTATCGCTGCGATTGTTCCCTGGAACTTCCCCCTGTCGACCACAGCCTGGAAACTGGCTCCAGCACTGGCAACCGGTAACTCAGTGATCCTAAAACCGGACCCGAAAACGCCTTTTACAGCACTTAAAATCGCAGAACTGGCTCATCAGGCCGGATTACCTGCCGGTGTGTTACAGGTGCTGCCCGGTGATGGCGTTAACCTGGGTAAGCATCTGTCTTTACACCCGGATATCGACGGTCAGACCTTCACCGGCTCCACCGGCGTGGGCAAACTGCTGATGCAGTATTCCGGTCAGTCTAATCTAAAACGCACCTTCCTAGAGCTGGGTGGTAAGAGCGCCAATATCGTGTTCGCCGATGCCAATCTGGAAAAAGCGGCGGATGCCGCAGTACTGGCCGGATTCTTTAACTCAGGTCAGACCTGCACCGCAGGCACACGCCTGCTGATTCAGGATGAGATCTACGATAGCTTTCTGGCTAGGGTGCTGGAGCGAGCCAAAAACTGGTGTCCGGATAACCCATTGAACCCATCAACCAACATGGGTCCCGTAGTGGATCAGCGCCAGCTGGATACCATTCAGGGTTATGTGCAGAAGGGGATCGAAGAAGGCGCCAAGCTGGTTTACGGCGGTAAGGTAATGCAGCATCCGCTGGGTGGTTTCTTCCACGAACCGACCATTTTCGCCGAAGTAGACAACAAAATGACCATCGCACAGGAAGAGATCTTCGGCCCTGTCATGTCCGTGATCCGCTTTAAAGATGCCGCAGATGCGGTACGCATCGCCAATGACTCACCCTACGGCCTGGCGGGTGCGGTATGGAGTTTAAATATCAATACCGCCCACAAAGTTGCCGCCGCAGTTCGTACCGGCACCATGGGGGTTAACAACTACTTCGGTGGTGATATCACGGTTCCGTTCGGTGGCTTTAAAGAGTCCGGTAATGGTCGTGATAAGTCTCTGCACGCCATGGATGATTACACCGAACTGAAAACCACCTGGATTGAGTTTGAGTGAGGGCCAGAGGTTGCCCGTCAGCGCTGGAACGGAGTAAACATCGACGCCCTAAAGGGCGACCTACAGTAAGACTGACAACCTGTAAAGCGGGCTTTAGCCGGTCAGCTATGTGGCTGACCGGGCTTTCAGGTATCTCAGTTCAACGGGCCGATCAAAGAAACATGCACTGAGAATCAGCCTTCGCTCTCTTCATAAACCGCGTAGAACTTTTTCGCGTGACCGATGGTTTCCCAGCTGCCTTTATAGCCCGCCGGAATCACAAAAGCGTCACCGGCACTCAGGATCTCCTGATGACCTTCCGCATCGGTCAGAATAGCGCGGCCTGAGATCAGATAACAGAACTCATCTTCGGTGTAATTCAGCTTCCATTTGCCTTCGGTTGACGACCAGACGCCACAAAAGAAGTTTTCTTTGCTATTGGTGAAGAGATTTTCCACGCTCTCCATCGGCTTACCCGAGATAACCCGATCAAGACGGATAGGTTCATCTGCACCATCAGCTGCTTTATATTCACTACGTATCCGCTGTAGCTTTTTTGCCTGTGTCATTTTGATCTCACTCTTCGTTGTCGTTATACATTAAAACGACCTGACCGTGAGAACAGGTTTTACTCAGAGATAACAGCGCCCCTCAGAGGGAATAAAGCCCTTCAGAACGGCAAAACAGGAATGAACCAAGGTGGTAATGCCTTAAGCCCGGTGAGATAGCTTTAAGCCCGGTTTAGCTGTCAGAATCAGACAGATACCCCGCCAACAGGGCGTTCAGCATAAACTCAAGATCCGCCAGTGTGCGCTTTGCGCGGTCTCCCTTCTGATTGACCACGACCAGAAAAACACTGTGGGTGACTTCCAGATAGAGTCGCCCGAGACGCTCACGCTCACGAATATGAAGCCGGATCCCCATACGGCGAAAAACCTCTGCCATACGGCTGATCTCCAGATCATCATGGCGCTCATCCAGCTCCCGCAGTTCAGGCACAGAAAACATCGCCTGAACCAGGGTCAGAATCGCCTTCTGACGACGGTAAACGCCCAGCTTGATTTTAAGCATTTTCGACAATAGGTCAGGCAGCGGCAGTGTTTCTACCGGCCAACGGGCGATTTCATCCAAAGCCGCTTCAACCTGCTCCAGCCAACGGGTTCCCATGGCGTGCAAAATCGCCTGCTTGTTCGGAAAATAGTGGTACAGTGAACCCACTGAGATTCCCACCGCTTTAGCAATTAGAATCGTATTCAGATCATCCAGACCCACCTCTTCCAGTAACTCACCGGTAACATCAATAATCTGCCGGGAACGCTGTTTGGATCGGTCCTGAACCGGTGCATTACGGGGCTCAAGACTCTGGGTCTGCTTTTTACGGCGCACCGCACTGGATACAGCCTGTGCCTTAGAGCCTGCCTTTGCATCATTCATAGAATCACTTTACCTGTTATGCCGTATCATTCTGCTGCGTCTGATGAGGGCGCATTATACGGATGCTATTGGGTTTGCCCAGAACTTCTCTGTCGGGCATACCCTATGATCATCAGCAACTGCAGTCTCACCATCAGGCCCGGCAAAGGCCCTATCTCTGATAATTAACCTGCTCTCCTTATATCAGATCCTGGTTATTTTTTAGCGCTCAGTGGGTCGCCAGATTCAGCGTAAACCTCAGTTACAGAGCCTTTCGCACTCAGGAAAATTTATCCCGTAGCGAATAAAACAGCATGCCTGCCACCAGGCCCGGCCAGCGCAACAGAGTCCCCCCCGGAAAAGTGGGTGTCGGCACGTTTGAAAACAGATCAAAGCGTTCAGCACTCCCGCTAATCGCCTCCGCCATCAATTTGCCACCCAGGGTTGCCAGTGCGACACCGTGGCCGGAATACCCCTGAGCCACAAAGATGACATCATCGATACGCTCAAAGTGCGGCATACGATTCATTGTGATCGCCAGTGTGCCGCCCCAGCCGTAATCGATCTTCACATCCTTCAGCTCGGGGTAGTAATCCAGCATATAGGGGCGAACAAAACTGCCGATATCTTTTGGGAATTTTGACGAGTAGTTTTCGCCACCCCCCCAGAGCAGCCGGTTATCACCGGACAGCTTGAAGTAGTTGATCACAAAACGGGAATCCGCCACGGCAACATCATCACGGTTAATGCGATGACAGGTGGCCTCGCTCAAAGGTTCCGTCGCCAGAATAAAGTTGTTGATGGGCATAATCTTGCCCGCGATCAGGGGCTCTAACTTGCCCAGATAACCGTTACAGGCCAGTAGCAGGTATTTGGCTTTTACCACGCCCTGCTCACCAAACACCTCAACCCCTTTACCCGCGGTACTTTGGCAGCCTTCGTAATGGCTGACACGACTGTTTTCAAAAAACTGAACACCAGCTTTTTCTGCTGCTGTTGCAAGGCCTAACGCATAGTTAAGCGGATGCAGATGCGCACCTTCCGTCCAGTATTCTCCGGCACCAAAGCGCTCACAGCCCAGCATGTCGGAGACCTCTTCCGGTTCCACATACTTCAGGGCGTCGTAATTCAGTACTCTGTTCTTATACTCAACCGTTTCTTTGATATGAGCGTTATGGGATGGTTTAGCGGCAACGTGCAACACGCCCTGTTTGAGATCACAGTCGATCTCATGTTTCGCCACCAGGTCTTTCACCAGATCGACAGATTCCAGTGACATCTGCCAGAGCATATCGGCACCGGCCGAGCCCACTTTCTTCTGCAGATCTTCATGGCTCATATTGTGGCCCTGACAAACCTGGCCACCATTGCGGCCGGATGCGCCCCAACCGATACATTCAGCTTCCAGAACCGTCACCTGATAACCCTGCTCCGCCAGGTGCAGCGCCGCTGACAAGCCAGTAAAGCCCGCACCTACGATACAGATATCTGTCTGCACCTCGCCCTCAAGGGCAGGATAGTCCGGCTTGGGGTTTGCACTGTCGGCGTAATAAGAGGGTATATAACCCTGTGTCATATCAAAATCTCCAAAAAACCATCCTGGGGCCCTGCCTATCCATCATGTGGTCTTTGCGATGACGCACCCTTAATGTGCGTATAAAGGTTATAAAACCACTTTATGACACATTTCAGGTCATACCCCATATTCACAAAGGTAGCCGCCGGAGGGTAAAAACCCCACAACAAACCGAATAATACTTCTAATAATTTTATGAAACAAGCTTGGTTTACAGGGGGTTAAAAGAAAAAAATAACCGATTTTTGATATTTTATAAGAAATTCCCTATTGCTTTAGTATTTCTTTTGACCTAGCCTTGAAACCGAAACATAATTCGGTTTATCGGTTTGTATTCAACAATAAACCACACGACAACAGGTCCTGCTTCTGTAACAAAAGATCAGAACCACAAACCGGTAATCACGATCAACCCAGACAGCTGGTCAATAAAAGCTGCAGACAATGCCGTAATCCTCGGTTATAAGACGCCGACAAATCAAAAAGCGTGTCTGCTACTGATACTAAATGATGTGAAGGTGAGTTATGGAAGCCGTAGCCAGGTTTCTCAAAGAGAACGCAATCTCAGAAGTTGAATCCACCCTGCCGGATATGACCGGTAATGCCCGTGGGAAATTTTATCCACCTAAGAAATTCCTTGATGAAAAAGGTGGCCGTATTCCGGAGACCTTACTGGTACAGACGGTTACCGGGGATTGGGCAGCCAACCACTTTGATATTGTCGACGCCGCCGACAAGGATATGATTCTGCAGCCGGACTCGGACACTTTGCGGATTGTGCCCTGGGCCAACGAGCCAACGGCACAGGTGATCAACGATTGCTACACCACCGATGGCCAGCTTCACCCTCTTTCCAGCCGCTCTATTTTACGCAACGTGCTTAAGTTGTTTGAAAAAGAGGGACTAAAACCGGTGATCGCACCAGAAGTTGAATTCTATCTGGTGCAGAAAAACATCGATCCTGACTACGACCTAAAGCCTGCCATTGGCCGCTCTGGTCGACGGGAAACAGCCCGTCAGTCCTACAGCATCGATGCGGTTAACGAATTTGATCCCTTGGTGGATACACTTTATGACTACTGTGAAGCGCAGGGTCTGGATGTCGATACCCTGATCCATGAAACCGGCGCAGCTCAGATGGAGATTAACTTCCTGCATGGTGACCCGCTGAAACTGGCAGATCAGGTCTTTATCTTTAAGCGCACCTTGCGTGAAGCTGCCATGAAACATGGTGCCTACGCTACCTTTATGGCTAAGCCGATGGAGGAAGAGCCCGGCAGCTCCATGCATATTCACCAAAGCTTGATCGACATTAAAACTGGTGAAAATATCTTTGCCGGTAAAGATGGTGAGAAGTTCAGCCAGGAGTTTTATCACTACGTTGGCGGACTGCAGAAATATACGCCCAGTGCGATCAGCTTTTATGCGCCTAATGTAAACTCCTATCGCCGCTTTACTCCGGATATGTCTGCCCCCGTCAACACTAAATGGGGCGTCGACAACCGCACAACAGGTCTACGGGCCCCGG
This sequence comes from Oceanospirillum sp., assembly GCF_048265165.1. GTDB lineage: Bacteria > Pseudomonadota > Gammaproteobacteria > Pseudomonadales > Halomonadaceae > Oceanospirillum. Next base: position 14,852 of record NZ_JBLXCD010000010.1, read on the forward strand.
AAGCACCGCCTGTCGCAACCCGTATCGAAAACCGCTTCCCCGGTGCTGACTGCAACCCTTACCTTGCTATTGCCGCAAGCCTTGCCTGTGGTTATCTGGGTCTGAAAGGTAAGATTCAACCGTCCAAGCCCACCACAGACGCTGCCGCAGAAGAAGGTGATCAGGTTGAGGTTGCCCGAACACTGGAAGAAGGCCTGCGCCTGCTGGAAGATTGCCCGGAACTGAAAGAGATCTTCGGTAACCAGTTTGTGGATGCCTATATAGGCGTTAAACGTGCAGAGTTTGAAACCTTTAACAAGGTGATCAGCTCCTGGGAGCGGGAATATCTGCTACTGACGGTTTAGTACTTTTTCCATATAACTTTTTCCACAAAATTTTCTACAGAAAAACGTGCTGAAAAAGTCACCGGTGCTGCAGGTAAAGCCCTGAGCACCGGCTTTTTCAACACCCGATCAATAAAAACAAATGATCACAGGCATTAAGTCTTTTCAGAGCCGGAAAAAACTGAAAAAATCCGCCCTCTGACGGGCTTTATCCCGAGACCCTCTCTTCTTTAGGTCAAATGCGGCCCATGCGTTTATTTTCGCAGGGATAGACCTCAGGAAGGAAACCCCCTAACGCTAAACATTAGAAAAACAGGAAAGGAAAGCTGATGAAAAAAATGATAATGCCCCGTCTCAAGCTGACCCTCTCAGCACTGACTCTGGCCTTCACCGCCGCTACGGCACAGGCAGAAGAAGTACTGAACTTCTACAATTGGTCGGACTATATCGCCGAAGAGACCATCGCCAAATTCGAAAAAGAAACCGGCATTAAGGTGAACTACGACGTTTACGACAGTAACGAAATTCTGGAAGCCAAACTACTGGCCGGTAACTCTGGCTACGACCTTGTGGTACCCAGCTCGCATTTCATGGAGCTGCAGATCAAGGCCGGTATTTTTATGAAGCTGAATAAAGATCAGCTGAGTAACCTGAAACACCTTGATCAGGATCTGATGGCCACCCTGAGCAAAAAAGACCCCGAAAACCAGTATGGTGTCCCTTATCTTTGGGGTACAACCGGCATAGGTTACAACCCGGAAATGGTCAAAAAAGTTCTGGGTGAAGACGCACCGGTTGATAGCTGGGACCTGGTCTTTAAGCCTGAGAACATCAAAAAACTACAGGAATGTGGCGTTACCTTCCTGGATTCAGCGGATGAAATGATCCCGTTCGCCCTGAACTACTTAGGGGAAGAGCCGACCAGCAATAAGCGCTCTGACTATAAGATGAATGCTCCGGCCGCGAAGTTGCTGACCTCTGTTCGCCCATACGTGAAACAGTTCACCTCATCGCAGTATGTTAACGATCTGGCAAATGGCGACAGCTGTGTTGCCGTAGGTTACTCCGGTGATGTCTTCCAGGCTGCAGCCCGTGCTGAAGAAGCCGGTAACGGCGTGGAAGTGATGTACACCATCCCGAAAGAAGGCACCGAGATCTGGTTTGATATGCTGCTGATCCCGGCTGATGCCAAGAATGCAGAAAACGCGCACAAATTTATTAACTTCCTGCTGCGCCCTGAGATTATCGCCGAGATCACGGACTATGTCTGGTACGCCAACCCGAATAAAGACGCCACCAAACTGGTCGATACTGAAATTGTCAGCGACGGTGCTATCTATCCGGATGATGCCACCAAAGCCAAGCTCTATATGACGGACAAACCGTCAATGTCTGTGCTGAAAGTGCGTAACCGCCTGTGGAGTGATATCAAAACAGGTCGCTGATCAGGCACTGACCTGCAGGCTCTCTCAATAACGCAAAAAAAAGCCCTTGTTTACCCTACGGAAGCAAGGGCTTTTTTGTCTCCTAGCCATTAAACCTGTTCTGGTTGCACTTCCCTACAGAGCTTTTACAAAAGGCTAACACGGGCATATTTGCACTATGCTTAAATGAAAGCCTTCAAAAGCCAATAATATGAACCGTACCACAGCTAATGAAGCTACAGCACCGGCAGAATGCCGCCCTGCACGGATCTGAAAGGGAAAGTACAACGAGGCCCCCATGAGTACACTGTTTTCTTTGATACGCACTCTGTTGCTGATCGCTCTGCTGACAACCGGCATGGTCATGCTCGCAAACAGCGCAAATGCAGCCGTGATGAGTGCAACCCAGTTTTATGCACAAAGTGCTGAGACTCTGGTTGAAGAAACCAGACGGCTGGAAGAGCAAACAACCAAGGCGCTTCAACTGCATCAGCAGCTGTTAAAAAACCAGGTCAGCACCCGAGAAGCCTTTCATCATCATCTGTACAAACTGACAACGGCAGAACAAACCACAGATGAGATCCTTAATCCGGCCCGTTTTCGAATTGGTATTCCATCCAAGCATGGCCTCAAACCGGAACAGTACCCTGCCATGCAGATCTCCCTGACAAAAGATAACCCCCTGAGCACTCGCTCAGCAGATATTCGGGATCTTGTCCAGGAAGAGAGCCGCCGCTATGAAGAGGTACTCCAGGATAACGAAACGGCGTTCACTGAGGTTCAGAAATCCCTAGGCTATCTGAGCGAACTGCATCGACAGCTCCTAGCCAGTCGCACAGGTGATGAAGCTAAACGCAAGTACGAGCAGCTCCTGCGCCGCCTATCAACGGCCAAGCAGCAGTATTATCGTGCCCTAGATGAATTCTGTATCGCTGCGGCGCAGGCTGAGTACAAAGGCCTTACGGGTAAACGCCTGGTTCCCGGCAGTTCACCGTTTCAGCTGTATCAGAGCAAGCTGGACTAACCCAGTTTTCAGCTAAAAAGCCTGAGAGAGAAATCTCAGGCTTTTATGGCGACTGCAAAATAGCATCTCGTAAAGATTTACTTCTCTGCTACTCCCTGCTGAATAAAGCGAGCGATCCACTGCCCTACCTTCCGGTCATCCAGCGCATCTTCGGCCAGACCTTCAAGTGCCGGTTGTAATTCTTCATCCGGGAACGCCACGCCCAGATCAGCAGTCAGCAGATCCTGCTCATACTGACGGTAAAACTCTGGATGCCCCTGAAACGTCAGGATATGATCGCCCCAGACAAGACCTGCGTTAGCGCAGCGGGGCGCACTGGCAAAAACCCGGGCTCCTTGCGGTACAGTCAGTACCTGATCCTGATGAATCGCACTGATGGCAAATTGCGTAACCGGTTCACTCACTCCATCATTACCAAAGCAAGGCAGTTGTTCGCTGACCTGGTACGCCTTGATACCCAGATTCCAGCCTCCACTAAATTTCTCAACCTGCGCTCCCAGAGCTTCTGCAATAATCTGGTGTCCAAAGCAGATGCCTACCAGAGGGCTATGCTGTTCATGCAGGGTACGTATTAAGGTCTTTAATGACGCCATCCATGGCAGATCATCGTAAACACCATGGGCGGAGCCGGTAATCAACCAAGCCTGACACTCATCCAGGCTAGCCGGAAATTCACCATCAATCACTGAGTAATGGCGGTATTCAAACGCCACATCTGAGCCGTTTAGCAAACGCTCAAACAGATCAGCGAAGTTGCCGTGCTGCTCCAACAGGGGCGCCGGGCCATTGTCCGTAATTAAAATACCCAATGTAATCATAGGGCGTTCCTTATATTGAATTAAGTTCAGACCTTAAAACGAGCCGTCAGACCGGACAGGTCATCAGAGAGCGTAAGCAGTCGCTCACTTTGATGCGATGAGCGTTCGGCACCCTCTGTGGTTTGGGTCGTGATGGTATGAATCTCAGTCAGGCTATGGCTGATATCCGCAACAGTCACACTCTGCTGATCAGTAGCAGTGGCGACCTGGGCATTCATCTGGCTCATGGACTGGACGGTATCACTCACCTGGTGTAGCGCCTCAAGGCTGATGTTAAGCTGCTCGCTGTATTCCGTAGCCTCTTCACTACAGCCGGACAGCGTTACAGCAGCCTGTTGAGCACCGTTCTGCAGATGCAGAATAATATCCTCGATCTCACCGACAGACTGTTGGGTGCGGGATGCCAGAGAGCGAACCTCGTCAGCTACAACAGCAAAACCTCGTCCCGCCTCTCCGGCGCGGGCGGCTTCAATGGCAGCATTTAACGCTAAAAGATTGGTCTGCTCCGCCACAGAACGAATCACATCCACCACATCACCGATACCATCACTGCGCTCTTTCAGATCTGTCACCTGCTGCATCGAAACCTGAACCTGAGCTGCAAGGTGAGCAATAGCCTTCCGACTCTGCTCCAAATCCTGATGGCTGCTCCGCAAGACCTCACCCGCCTGCTGAGCACTCATCCGGGTCTGCTCAGCATGTTCGGCCACCTCAAAAGCACTGGCTTCCATCTCGCTGGCTGTCGCCGCCAGTCGGTTAGTTTGTGTGCTTTGCTGCTCAGCACCGGTAAGCGTCTGATCACCAATTGTCCGACTGATTTGCGCCGCCTCATGCACCGCCTGAACCGTATGGCTGATCTGGTCCACCAGATCGTGCAGATGCTGAGCCAGTGTATTGGTGCTGACCGCAACCTGAGTGATCTCATCATTGCCCTCTACAGGCACACGGGTGGTCAGGTCACCTTCGGCAATACGGCCAATTGCCCCAACCAGTCTTGCCAGTGCTTTCTGCAGATAACGGATAAGACGAGCACCAAGGAACAGAGACAGAAGCATGGCCGCCAGAGCACCCAGTACAATAATATTCTTACCCTGAGAGAGGGTATCCAGCGTATTGGCTGTGGCGCTATTGGCCTGATCCTGGGCCGACTGAATAAAGACCGAAATCTGCTGCTCGCTCTGTGCCACAAGCTGCTCAATTCTGAGCATTAGCTGCTCTGATTGCTGCATCGCTTCAAGCGATGCCAGATGCTGCGGCAACGTCAGCTGAGGGTCAACCAGCTGCGCTTTATAGGGCAGCCAGGATTCGTTAAGAAGATCGGCTACTTCCTGATCCAGTGCCGGAGCCTTCGCAATGGCTTTTTCGATAAACACCAGCTTATTCTGTATCTCATCGGCCGCCTTGCGAGCTTCATCATAACGCTTTGTTTGTAAAAGCTGACGAATACCCGTATTCATAAAAGCGATATCGTCACGAATCGGCTTTAGTAGGGAGAGATATTCATACCGGAACTCTTCAAATAGCAGGTCTTCAAGTGTGTAACCCATTTCTGATGTCAGGTACTTAAAGTCTTTTGCCTGATCAGCAACAATCTGTTGCCCCTGCTGGTAAACCATCTGCGCCTGTATCATCTGTCTGGCCAGGGTGAAAATCTGTGCACTAAGCTGCTCAGCCTCGCTAACCCCCTTCACCCCCAGAGCCTTAAGTTGAGCAAAGTCCTGCTCAAATGCCTGCCCCAGCCCCTGCAGACGGCCTTCAATGGCCCCACGGTCAGTCTGATGACCTGTTATAAGCTGTAGCAACAGGTACTTGGTTTCCGCCAGGTTACCCCTGAGATTACCACTGAGATAGACCCTTGGTGACGCTTTATTGACCACCACCCCAACATCACGCCCGACAGAATTAAAGCTGTAATACGCGCTGGCAGAGGTCAACATAAAGAGCAACAAAATCAGTCCCAGTGTTAGCGTAATACGCAGACTGACTGAAAGTGACGCAAAGCGGGACAAGCCTTTGTTTTCTGTAACAGAAGATGTCGGTGCTGATGCTATAGAAGCAGTAACTGGCATAATCATTTACCTTTACAGCAAAGCTGCTGCCCTTACAGGGTGATGACAAAAAGTCCGGTGCACAGTCAAAATTTGATTAAATACTCTAATTCCCGGCTAATGTCGGTTCAATTCTGTAACTGTCGATACATTTAGGGAAATTTGCGCTGAATACAGCTATGTTAAACAGAAATCGCATGGTTTTGAGTAATACAGCGACCACACCGGCAGGCTTTTTAAGCCAGCCGGTGAAGTGTCTGACCTATCAGGCCTTCGGGGCACGCTGGGTCAGAAAATCTGCCATCCAGTGAGCCACCATTACAGAGTCGGTTTCGGCATCTTTATCGTTAACCATAGCCAGACCCAGTTCAGCTACCTCGTCGGGAATCACATCGCCTTTACGTAAAGCGATCAGTTTATTCTCGTAGCTGATACTAAACTCCGGGTGCGCCTGAAGTGTCATAATGCGATCATCATAGACAAGTCCTGCGTAGGTACAAAAATCAGAGGTTGCGAATACTTCAGCATTATCCGGCTTGGTCAGCACCTGATCCTGATGCATGGCACTGATGCAGAATGACGATGGTGCACCCTTCAGAAAATCAAAAGCAGGATTCACCTCATAACTATGTAGCCCTACCCCCCAGCCACCGGAATATTTATCCACCTGACCGCCAAAGGCATCGGCTACAATCTGGTGACCAAAGCAGATTCCCACCAAAGGGCGCTCGGCCCGATGGATATCAAGAACCAGAGTCTTTAGTTGCTGCATCCAGGGCAGATTTTGATACACATTGAACTTAGAGCCGGTAATAATCCAGCCGTCACAGTCTGTAGCTCCGCCGGGAAATTGCCCATCACGCACATCATAAACCTGATATTCAAAGGCGTGGCCGGACTGCTGAAACAGCTGCACAAACAGATCTGCGTAAGAGCCATACTCGTTAATTAATTCATCTGGCGTAATACCGGTCGCCAAAATACCAATTTTCATCGTCTGTACCTGTTACCGTAATCGTTGCAGTGATTTAAGAAGTTTGAAAGATTTTCCTGATCTCAAAACCCCGGACTCCCGGCGAAAGCCGGAAGCCCTGATAGAAAAATAATGAAAATAAAACAAGGTCACCCGTGATCAGTTATCCGGTTGAGCCAGCAGGCGAGCCTGACGGCGCATCTGATACATGGCCCCGATAACCCCCAGAGCAACCACCAGAATCATCAGTGTTGCCAGAGCATTAACTTCAGGTGTTACACCCAGTCGAACTTTGGAGAAGATCACCATTGGCAGAGTGCTGTTACCCGGCCCGGATACAAAACTGGCGATCACCAGATCATCCAGCGACAGGGTAAACGACAGCAACCAACCGGAGATAATCGCCGGAGAGATCAGGGGCAGCGTCACCAGAAAGAACAGAGAGGAAGGTTTCGCCCCCAGATCCATCGCCGCTTCTTCCAGTGACTCATCCATCGAAGAGAGGCGGGCCTGCACAATGACCGCCACATACGCCATGCAGAAGGTGGTGTGCGCAATGATGATGGTGCCTGTGCCACGACCCGCGGGCCAGCCAAAGGCGGCTTCCATCGCCACAAACAGCAGCAGCAAAGACAAACCTGTGATCACTTCAGGCATCACCAAAGGGGCTGATATCCAGCCGGACAGAATCATCTTGCCCCGGAACGGGCCAAAGCGACTCAGAACAAAACCTGCCATGGTGCCCAATACGACGGCCAGTGTGGCGGTGATAAACGCGATCTTAAAACTCAGTAGCGCTGCATCGATAATCTGATCGTTGCGGAACAGCTCGGCATACCATTTCAGAGACCAGCCGCCCCAAACCGTTACCAGTTTGGAGGCATTAAAGCTGTAAATGATCAACGCGATAATCGGCGCGTAGAGAAAGAGAAAACCAAAGCCTGCGCTTATATTTAAAAATAGTGAACGGCGTTTCATTATGCAGTCCCCTCTTTGCCCTGGCTGTTACGGATCAGCATGATCGGCAACACCAGAATAATCAGCATGACAACAGCAACCGCAGATGCCATCGGCCAGTCACGATTCAGGAAGAACTCATCCCAAAGCACACGACCTATCATCAGGGTATCGGAACCACCTAGCAGCGCCGGAATCACAAACTCACCCACCGCCGGGATAAATACCAGCAGACAGCCTGCAACCACACCGGGCATCGCCAAAGGCAACGTAATCAGAAAAAAGCTCTGATACGGGCGGGCACCCAGATCTTCTGCGGCTTCCAACAGGGTCATATCCATTTTTTCCAGCGCGCTATACAGAGGCAGCACCATAAAGGGCAGGTAGGTGTAAACAATACCGATATAGACCGCAAAGTCCGTCTGCATCATGATTAACGGCTGATCAATCAGCCCCAGACTCATCAGGGTTTCATTGATCAGACCGTTCTTTTTCAGCAGCCCCATCCAGGCGTAAACCCGCAGCAGGAAAGAGGTCCAGAACGGCAGAATAACCAGGGCTAACAGCAAGGCACGGGTTGAACCTTCGGTACGGGCCATCAGATAAGCGATAGGGAAAGCGACCAAAAGCGTAAAGAATGTCGAGATGGCGGCTACCTTAATCGAACTCAGATAAGCGCTAAGGTAGAAGTCATCTTCCAGTAAAAACAGGTAATTACTCAGACTGATCTTTAAGGTGACGTAGGCCTCTTCCAGGTTCCAGTCCAGAATCGGAGTATAAGGCGGTACCGCAATGGCCGCCTCAGACAGTGAGATTTTGAACACCACGACAAAAGGAATAAAGAAGAAGATCGCCAACCAGAGATAAGGTACCGAAACCACCGAGAAACGGCCCCAGTTCACCCGGCGGAAGAAATTGTATCGGGTCATCTTGGCATAGGAGTCATTGATCCATGCAATCTTGGAAGCACTCATGACGTTAACACCACACAGCTGTCCATATCCCACGACAGAAAGACTTTGTCGTCCCAGGTAAAGCGGCCACCGGATTCACGATTAGTGTTCGGCTGAGTTACACGAACTTCTTTGCCACTGGCCAGTTTAACTTTAAAGACCGACAGGCTACCCATGTAGGCGATATCCAGAATGGTGCCCTGCAAACAGTTATATTGCTGGTTCGGGCGAATTTCGCTGACCCGGATTTTTTCAGGACGAACAGCAACGTGGACTTCCTGATTCGGCGCACAGCTGATGCCATGGTTAACGCGGAGTTCACCACCGGCTTCCGGTGATGTCACGCAGACAGTATCAGGCTCATCGACCGTCACCTGCCCTTCAAAAAGGTTCACCGAACCAACAAACTCCGCCACAAAGCGGCTATTCGGATATTCATAGACATCCTGAGGTTCATCGGTTTGTACAATGACACCGTGATTCATCACACCGATACGGGAAGCCAGCGTCATCGCCTCTTCCTGATCGTGGGTCACCACCACAAAGGTCACACCCAGTTCATCCTGAATATTGATCAGTTCGAACTGTGTTTCTTCACGCAGTTTTTTGTCCAGAGCACCCAAAGGCTCATCCAGCAGGAGCAGTTTAGGTCGCTTAATCAGAGAACGGGCCAAAGCCACACGCTGACGCTGACCACCGGACAGTTGATTGGGTTTGCGCTTACCCAGATGACCCAACTGAACCAGACTCAGCATTTCGGCAACGCGTTTTTTAACTTCCGCCCCGCGAATACCTTCACGCTTAAGACCAAAAGCAACATTTTCCGCAACCGTCAGATGAGGGAAAAGCGCGTAGGACTGAAACATCATATTGACCGGTCGGTTCCAGGGCTGGGTCCCCCCCATATCGACGCCATCAATCAGAATCCGGCCACTTGTGGGTGTTTCAAAGCCCGCCAGCATACGTAACAGTGTACTTTTACCGGAGCCGGACCCCCCCAGTAAACAAAAGAGTTCATTCTTGTAGATATCCAGCGAAATGTTGTCTACCGCGATAAAATCATCGAATTTTTTTGTAATGTTTTCGATCTGAACAAACGGCTGAGCATCGGTTTTCCAGCTGGGCACCTGTACGTTCGTCCGTTCACTGATTTGACTAAGATCTGTATGTTGCGGAGAAGTCATAAAACACTCGACTCTTATGTAGTATTGTTATTGTTCAAGGCCTCCCGCCCTTTAACAGGCAGAAGGCCTCTGACCTTTATCGGCCTGTTTTGATATTGACCCAGGTACGGGTTAACAGACGGTCAAATCTTGAAGTATGGGCTTTCTGTGCAAACAGCTTGGCTTTGACAGCGTCTGAAGGATAGATGCCCGGATTAGAGATTACATCTTCATTCAGCAGAGGCTCAGCAGCTTTATTCGGCACGGCATAGTAAACATAGTTGGAAATACCCGCCGCGGTTTCACCTTGCAGGATGTAATCGATAAACTGGTGTGCTGCTTCAGGATGTGGCGCATCAGCAGGAATAGCCAGCAGATCGAACCAGATCAGCGTTCCCTCTTTCGGGATGGAATAGCCAACATTGACACCCTGACCGGCCTCTTCTGCCCGGCTTTGCGCCTGCAGGATGTCGCCGTTGTAGCCCAGTGCCACACAGATATCACCATTGGCCAGATCTGAGATATATTTGCCGGAATGGAAGTACTTGTAGTCGCCACGCACCTTTTCCAGCACTTCAGCACCCTTTTTCAGGTCTTTTTTGCTTTCAGAGTTCGGATCAACCCCAGCGTAGTTCTGGGCGATTGCCATCACTTCTGCCGGAGAGTCCAGCACACCAATACCGCAATCTTTCAGTTTAGCCGTCACTTCCGGGTTAAAAATCAGATCCAGAGTGTCAAACTCCATATCCCCTAAGCGAGCTTTTACTGCATCGACATTATAGCCCAGACCGACCGTTCCCCAAGCATAAGGTATGTTGTGCAGGTTACCTTCGTCGTGACTGGAAATTTTCTCCACCAGAGCAGCATCCAGGTTACCCAGATTACTCAGTTTGGATTTATCAATCTCACTATAGATTCCGGCCTGCAGCTGGCGTTCCAGGAAAGCACCGGTAGGGACAACAACATCATAGCCTGAACCACCAGCCATGAGCTTGGCTTCCAGAACTTCGTTACTGTCATAAACATCATAGTTAACCTTGATACCCGTTTCCTTCTCAAATCGGGTAATCGCTTCCGGCTCAATATAGTCGGACCAGTTATAGATGTTCAGCACCTTATCATCGGCAAGGGCATTACCGGCAAGTAGTGCACTGCATACAGACAGGGTAAGGGCTTTTTTTATTGTCATGTTCAGTTCCTCTGAAAGAGCACGCCCGATCAAGGTGTCGTGCATTATTTTTTATCGTAGATTGCGGGTTAATTCATTCTTCTTCCTAAACGTTCCGGCCAGAAGGCTGGCCTCCCGGATCGAATCATTTTCATGGCAGGCATAACCGCCTTTACCTGTCTGCTACCCTGCCGGTCTCACACTGAGAGCAGGTCGGTTTACAGATAGGCTTCATATTCGATATCAGAGATACGCCCCTGAATCTTGCGCTGCTCCTGCTCTTTGGCAGCCGAGAACACACGGATAAAGGATTCACCCATATACTCTTTCAGCACTTCACTCTCTTTCAGTGCTTCAGTGGCATCATCCCAGCGGGTTGGCAGACGAGGCAGATCACGCGCCTCAGCTTCAGCATAAGCGTCACCTTCAATTGCAGATGGTGGCTGAAGCTTGTTCTCAATACCGTATAAAGCACCTGCAAGCACAGAGGCCAGTACCAGATATGGGTTAGCATCAGCACCGGACACACGGTGCTCAATACGACGGGCCACAGGCTCACTTTCCGGTACACGCAGGGCAACAGTACGGTTCTCATAACCCCAGCTGGCAAATGTCGGCGCATGAGCACCAGCGGCAAAGCGTCGGTATGAATTCAGATGAGGTGCAAAGATCAGCATACTGTCAGCCATGGTTTCCATCAGTCCTGCAATGGCATGACGCAGAAGTTCAGAACCCGCTTCAGTGCCATCGTTAAAGACGTTATTACCGTCGTTATCGATCAGGCTGAAATGCGTGTGGAAACCATTACCGCTCTTATCGGCATAAGGTTTAGCCATAAAGGTCGCACCATAACCGTGCTTACGGGCAACGCCTTTAACCAGACGTTTGAACAGGGTAGCGTGGTCTCCAGCCAGAGCCGGATCAGCCACATGCATCAGGTTGATTTCAAACTGACCGGGGCCCAACTCAGAAATAATCGTATCCGCCGGAATGCCCTGCTCCTCGCAAGCGCTGCGGACATCGGCAAAAAAGGAGGAAAGGCCATCCATCTCTTCAATGGAGTAGCAGTCCGTCTCCGTCAGACGACGACCATGACCTTCCGCAAGAACTGGCGGCTCAGGGAAACGCTGCTCTTCAGAAGCTCCATCCAGCAGATAGAACTCCAACTCGGTGGCCATCACAGGCGTCAGACCGATCCGGGCAAAGCGATCAACAATACTCAGCAGAATTTGGCGAGGGTCGGCATCAAAAGGTTTACCATCCGGATCAAACATCATGGCCAACACCTGATCCCGGGGAGCATCCGCCCAGGGTACATTCACAGGATTTGCATGCACCGGCATACAAACGCCATCACTGTCGCCGGTTTCAAAAACCAGGCCATTTTCCAGTACATCATCACCCCAGTTATCAAAACCGATAACAGAGCGCGGTAGCTTAACGCCCTCTTTAAACGCCTTCTCTGAACCATTAGCCGGCATACGTTTACCGCGCAGATTCCCATTCAGGTCGGTAATAAACAGATCAAACTCTTTGTTGCCGGTATCTGAGCTATCAAAGCTCTTGTTATCACCATTAAAATTCACAGACATTTTCTATCTCTCTTATAAAACTTTGCGAAATGCGCCAGCCGTCATACTTCTTGCATCGGAATCAGCCGGACAAAAAAATTGAAGCCTTGCTACCACCTGATACCGGAAATACTTTGATGTCATAGCGTGACCCGTATCAGGAAAAACTTATTTATTTGTGATCACATTTTCTGTTAATGATATGATCACAAATAAATAACTCGGTCAATCTATCCGGTTAAAGATTTTTATCTGCACCATTTTGGTGATCACAAGCCAGGAAACGCACCTTAATTGTGATACCTTGCATTGCAGGTCAGAAGTTGCGGAGCAAAGACCGAATCAGCGTCTAAAACAACAAAAATATACAGTGTCTTAAATAAACACGGGATCAGGCGGCCAAATAATGGACAAAAAATCACCGATACAAATTACATTAACCAAGCGTGACGAAGCTGTAACTATCACCCAGTGGGTATATAGCACCTTGCGCAACGCGGTCATGAATGGCCAGATCCTCCCCGGCCGGGCGCTAACCATACGTGAACTGGCAGCTATACTGGACGTCAGCCCAATGCCGGTGCGGGAAGCGCTACGTCAACTGGCTGCAGAAAATGCCCTGGAAATTCAGGGAAATCGTCGGGTTATGGTGCCAAAGATGACCGCCATGAAATTCAGTGAACTGTGCGAAGCCCGTATCACTCTGGAGTCTCATGCGGCAGCACGCGCTCTGCCCTATATTGATAACAACAAGCTTGCAGAACTGATCGCACTGGATAAAGAGATCGATGAAGCTCAGGAAAACGGCAACCTGGAGCAGATCACCATCCGTAACCAACGCTTTCACCGCTGCCTCTACACGGCAAACCCGCACCAGATCACCCTGCCTCTTATTGAAAGCCTCTGGTTGCAGCTTGGCCCCTTCATGAAACTGGCAAACTCGCGCCTGAAGGAGCACTACACCATTGACCGGCACAATGAAGCTCTTGAAGCGATCAATAAAAAAGATGCCCTGGCCCTTCAGATGGCCATTGCATCAGATATCCGGGAGGGCTTTGCATTTGCAGGGACGCCGGAGCTGCTTTATAACTTTATTGAACAGTCAGGGGCTGAATAAAACAGAATAGAACAGAACTAGCGCAGCCCCATTGCCAATCCGGACGATACAGCCTCTGCTAATGCGGGCAGGACACCTGAAGGAGGGAGGGCTGCGCAGCCTCCGCTTAACCAGAGAACCCTACCTCGCTGATCTGCCCTTATGGCACCTCTCCTCAAATTTCGTGATCACAGCCAACAAAACACAGAACCGCACAGCAAGAAAATAGCCCTTAAAAATCAACAATATGACAAGACCTTGCCACTTTGTGATCAAAATAGCTCAATGGATCGTTTGACTTTTCTTTTTTGTGATCACAAAATAAAGAACTAATTACCATAAAGACTGAATAATACGTTATAACCTGATCACAAATGACCTATAAAAAATGGCTTTGATAAGGCATACAGCACTCACTCAACAGGCTGAATCAAACAATATCGGACATTAGCATAGGCACAACCAACCAGAGGATTAGCAAATGGCTGCTGAAAACAACAACACTCAAGCGTGGCAGGCACTGGATGCAAAACACCACCTGCACCCATTTACCGACACCGGCGCACTGAACCAAAAAGGTGCACGTGTTATCACCAAAGCAGAAGGTGTTTACCTTTGGGATAGTGAAGGCCAAAAGATGCTGGACGGTATGGCCGGTCTTTGGTGTGTGAACATGGGCTATGGTCGTCAGGAGCTTATCGATGCAGCATATGAGCAGATGAAGACGCTGCCCTTCTACAACACCTTTTTCCAGACCACTCATCTGCCGGTGGCTAAATTAGCTCAGGCCATTGCTGAAGTAACGCCAGGTGATCTGAACCGGATCTTCTTCGCCAACTCCGGATCAGAAGCGATCGACACCATTATCCGCATGGTTCGCACTTACTGGGTTACTCAGGGTAAGCCCTATAAAAACATTTTGATTGGCCGTGAAAATGGTTATCACGGCAGCACCCTTGGCGGGGCAAGTCTGGGCGGAATGAGCGGTATGCACAAACAGGGCATCCCGATGGTGGGCGGCATTGAGCACATTCGTCAGCCCTACTGGTATGGCGAAGGTGGCGACATGACCGAGGAAGCATTCGGTCTGGCCTGCGCGAAAGCCCTGGAAGAGCGTATTCTTCAGGTGGGCCCGGATAACGTGGCGGCCTTTATCGGTGAGCCGATTCAGGGCGCTGGCGGCGTTATTGTACCGCCGGCAAATTACTGGGCAGAGATCCAGAAAATCTGTAAAAAATACGACATTCTGCTGGTTGCGGATGAAGTGATCTGTGGCTTTGGCCGTACCGGCAGCTGGTTTGGCAGTCAAACTCTAGGAATTGAGCCGGATCTGATCTCTATGGCGAAAGGCCTATCGTCCGGTTACCTGCCCATCTCCGCCGTCGCAGTGGGAGATCGCGTTGCGGATGCTCTGGAAGGGATGGGCGAAGACTTTAATCATGGCTTTACCTATTCGGGCCATCCGGCGGCAGCAGCGGTTGCTCTGGCAAACATCGAACTGATGAAGAAAGAAAATATCATTGAGTATGTTGCCAAGGATATCGGCCCTTACCTACAGAAAAAACTACGCGAAACCCTACAGGATCATCCTCTGGTGGGCACCATCGACGGTGTTGGCCTGATCGCCGGGTTTGCCCTGATGAAAGATAAAACCACTAAAGAGCAGTTCCCGTCTGATATTGATGTCGGCTATATCTGCCGTGAGCACTGCTTTAACAATGGCCTGATCATCCGTGCTGTTGGCAGCCGTATGGTGATGTCTCCGCCACTGGTGATCACCCATGCTGAAGTGGATGAGCTGTGCGAGAAAACGAAATATTGCCTTGATCTGACATTGGAATCTGTCAATCAGCTGTAATCCACTGAAGGCCTCCTCACCGGGAGGCCTGATTTCAGACAGGAGCAGCCCACCCGGTTCGTCCGCTAATGTCGGAAAACAAACCAAACAAATAAAACAATAAAGCCATGCAATTAATTCAACCAAACCGGATAATCAGAAGCAGGTTTTTATCAGCAGTAAAATCTGACACCACACAGCAAACCGCCTCAACATTACACACTGCAGCCACCGGAGTGACATCGTCTATGCAAAGCAAAAATCATCCGGAGCTTATTACTGCCCATTGCGCCCGGGATATCGCATCCCTGATTAACCATATTAAAGTCCCTAGTTTTATGCCCGTGCTGGAAGAGGTGCTCAGCAATCACTGTAATTTTGATACTATCTTAGTGGTCACCTACAAAAAGTCTTTTAAACCCATCATTCTGCACCCGAAAGATCCGGCAGAACACAGCCCGACTCTCAAAGCCTATATCGATAAAGCCTATATTCTCGATCCTTTGTTTAACAGTATTCAGAACGGCCCGGGGGCAAACGTATCACGGCTGGTTGATATCGCACCGGACTCTTTTGATCAGACAGAGTATTACCAGTCCTGCTACCGTAAGTTTGACCTGGTGGATGAAGTCAATATGACCATTTCTCTAAGCCAGCATACAACCTGTGCTATCGCCCTGGGGCGTAAATCAGCCCTGGGCACTATCACCCGTGCCGAGCTGAACCGGCTTAAAAGTATCTTTCCGGTCATTGAGGCACTGATTCAGCAATTCTGGCAGGCGCAATCCGGTGAATTTGTAAAATATGAGAAATCAGAGGGGCCCCTCAAACAAGCACTAAAGACCTTCGCCAGTGGCGTGCTGACCCAGCGTGAGCAAGAGATTCTGGGACTTATTCTTCAGGGACACTCATCCAAGGCGATAGCAGACCTTCTCAGTATCAGTGTCGGCACCGTTAAAGTGCACCGTAAAAACATTCACAGCCGCCTGAACACCTCAACTCAGTCTGAAATTTTTACGCTGTTTTTAAACCATCTGAACAATCTTGAAAACGGATAACATGGCAATTCAGACCAAACATTGATTACCAGACCCGAAAGCGCACCAAAGCTGGGCGCTTTTTTTGCCATCAGCTCACGATGATTCCCTGAACCTCTGCCGAAACTCTCCCGGTGTCAGCCCCATAATGCGGACAAACAATTTACGGCAGGCTCCGGCATCCTCATATCCTATCTTGCGGGCGATGGTTTCAAAGGGAGCGAGACTTTCCTCCAGCAGATCACAGGCTTTCTGAATGGCATAACGCTGCATATAGTGTTTGGGCTTGTATCCGGTGGCTTTCTCGAAACGGCGAAGCAGGGTGCGCTCCCCAAGATGTACCAACCCAGCCAGTTCTGAAACCGTGGGTAATACCGGAAAGAGAGATTCAATCTGCGTCTGTGCCCGGGCAATAATGTCATCACCATGGGAGCGATCCGGCAGGAAACGCCTGTAAAAACTTTGTGCCCTGTGACCGGTATCCACCACAAGGTATTTACCCATTAAAGGCACCGTTCCCGGCATGGTATAGCGGGAAACCACCTCAAACCCCAGATCCAACCAGGACATCATACCGCCGGCAGTTAACAGCTGGCCTTCTGACACCAGAATCTGATCCAGATCCAGCTGCACGTCCGGAAACTGTCGGCGAAATAGTGACTCAAACGCCCAGTGAGTGGTTGCGCGCTTACGGTGTAAAAGCCCGCTGGCGGCAAGGATAAAACTCCCGGCACAAGCCGAGCAGATCAACCCGCTGGCGTTCTCAGCCTGATATTTAACCCACGCTGTCAGGGCCTTTGGCGGCTGCAGGTAAAATTCGCTGCGCTGCCCCGGTGGCAAAATGACAATCTGATAAGGCGCCTGCAACAAGGATTCAGTAGCAAAGCTATCACCGTCAAAATAGAGCACCTCGGGCTGGAAGCAAACGGACTGGCCCAGCTCACCAACCACCCGATTGGCAAGAATAAATAACTCCTCCAACCCGTAGACAGCAGATTTAAGACTATCCGGATAAGCCACTATTGCCACGGATACCAGCCTGGGCTTATTTGCCTGCGTCATAGCAACTCCTGACTCTGAGCCTGAAGAAAGGCAAACACCAAAATGTCGTATTTGACCTTAAATTTGTCAATTCAGACACTAATCACATAAATTATCAACCCTTAAACTGTGATGGTCAGATTCACTGATGAATAAGCCCTTAAAAATAGCAAGCTATGGAGACAGCCATGTCTGATCAGGTACTTTTGGTCATAGATCCGCAAAACGACTACTTCCCAGAGGGTAAGTACCCACTTTGGAATACTGGGCCTGTACTGGAAAAAATGAAACAGGCGATCAAAACCGCTAATGAAAAATCCATTCCGGTTATTCTGATCTGTCATGAGGGCACTGAGAATAGCCCCTTTTTTAACCCGAAAACCGTGGGTTCAGAGATTCACCCGGAGATTCAAAAACTGGTGCCCAACGCACCGGTGATCACCAAGCACTTTGCTGACAGCTTTGAGCAAACGCAACTTGCAACTCTTTTGTCAGAACTCAAGGTCAGCGAGCTTCTGCTCTGCGGTATGATGACGCAAAACTGCATCACCCATACCGCCCTGTCGAAAGAGGCAGAGTCTTATCAGGTGACCGTTGTGCAAGATGCCTGCACAACGGCTGATGCTATGATTCATGGTATTGCGGTCAATGCTCTTTCAGTCAGAACCCGACTGATTGAAGTCGAGCAAATCTGACAAAAACCAACAAACCAGAAGCCCCTGTTACTGCGAATAGCTCGTAGAATGGGGGGCGAACGCTTTTTGATCTATCACCCAACCTCTTTCACCCTGAAAAGCATCAGGTAACTTCATAGAAACAGACTTAATACTCCTTTATTGTTGTTTCAGGCGAGTAACAACGTCTTCGTCCCTCTCACAAGAACCCGAATGTCTCAATAGCGATAAGCCTAACAACAAAAATGGATTTCACCCCTATGATTCCCAAGATAAAGCAAAAGGCTCCCGGCGATGTCAACCTGCAACGACGCGCCACACTAAAGCAGCTTACGGCGCTGGCAGCTCTGTCAGTGTCCCCCAGCATCGCTTTTGCCTACACAAAAGCCGAATATTTCGATGATGAGATTTATAAAGTATTACTGAAAGTAAGTGGCTGGATTACAGGCTTCCATAGCGACTATGCAGATCTTTTTAATCCTGACCTAATATTGCTATCCCATGACCTGAGCTATTTGCAACTAATGCGAGATATCACTACTTTGCTGATTCTATCCGATAGCAACAATAAAACCGCTTTAACCCGAATCACTGAAGCCTTTAAACAAGCGGATGAGAAACCTGATGACAGTTTCTACACATCAGAAGAGCCTGTTTTCACTCCACTCCTGCGTGCTTGGTATCTGAGCCAAGTGGAGCTACCACCAGAAATGCTCACCAACCCTAATGTTCAGCGTATCTGCGGCAATCTCAGAGGCCATACTGACCCCATACCGCTACTGAACGACCAAGGCAGACTAACCGGCCAAATCAGTTATGACGAAGCCCTCACTTGGCAGGCTTGCACCTTTACCAAACCATCCGCAACCTGTGGTGGCCCTTTCGGGTACTGGCAGGACCCACCACCGGAACATAAAGCCAAAAGCCCAGATCTGTCAGCGGTGGGCCACTCAACAGGCAAACAGCCAAGAGCTGGGGTGTAATCCATGATTCCAACATATTCAGACGAGATCCTCTCACAGGAAGCCAACCCCTCAGAGCACATTGAAGCGGATGTTATTATTGTAGGTGCTGGTGTTGTCGGTGGGCTGATGGCCTGGCGGTTATCGCAGCAGGGACTGAATGTCGCCATCCTTGAGGCCGGTGCCCAAGTGGATAGGGTCGACGCGATTAAGCGCTATAAGAATGATCTGCAAAAAGATGCCAATTCCCCCTATGAAATGATGCCCTGGGCTCCTATTCCGAAAGACAGCGACCCTCTCAGCTACTATGTACAGCCAAAATTGCCCAAGGATAAACATGCCCCCCAGGAGCCTAAAAAGCAGGTCGCCTTTGACGGTTACTTTATGCGCCTAGTAGGCGGCACTTCCTGGCACTGGACCGGCCATGCTGAACGCCTTTTCCCGAATGATTTCCGCATGAAAGATGCCTATGGCGTAGGTAAAAACTGGCCAATTCGTTATGAGGATATTGAACCCTACTACCGCGAGGTAGAAGACGCCTGGGGCGTGGCCGGAGGACCAGACTGCATCGCACCGTCACCGGATATCAAATACCCGATGCCGGAAGTACCCCGCTCCTACTCCGACAAAGTGATCGGCAATGAGGTCGCAGAGAACGATCTGGGCCCAGACAGTCAACCCCTACCCCACTGTCGTAATTCGGTTCCCAGGGATGGTCGCCCTCAGTGCTGCGGCAACTCCAGCTGCCTTCCGATCTGCCCGATTGGGGCGAAATACGACGCCAGCGTTCATGTTGAGAAAGCTAAAAAACTCGGCACACGGGTACTGCCTAACCGAGTTGCTTATCAGGTAGCGGTTGATCATCAGGGGAAAATATCTGGTATCTACTACCGTAACTTTGATGCAGATCCAGAGAAGGGGCCAGTAGGACTTGCAACCGGCACCACCTATATTCTTGCGGCCCATGCGGTTGAAACCGCACGCCTGATGCTGCTGTCCGGTGGGCGGTACAATGTTCCACAAGAAGGTCTGGCAAACTCATCGGATCAAGTAGGTCGTAACCTGATGGGCTTTGCCAATATCAATACCATAGGCTATATGCCTGAAGATAAACCTCTGTACCCTTATCGTGGTCCAGTCTCAGCAACCGGTGCTTTTGGCCAATGGCGCGATGGAGATTTCCGCAAAGACTATGCCTCTATCGCCCCTTTCATTCTAAATTCGGCTTTTAAGTTCGGAACCGGCCCTTTGGATCAGGCAGAGCTTGGTATTAATAAAGGGCTCTGGGGTAAGAAACTACTAAACTATGTTAACTCCCGAACGGCTCACCAATTCAACCTCCACAGTACAATTGAGATGCTGCCAAACCCGGCGAACCGGGTCACTTTATCTTCAGAGGCAGATGCCATTGGCCTACCCCGTCCCGAGGTCAATTTTCAGCTGGATGATTACACATTACAGGGGTGTCGCGAAGCCTGGAGCTGGCACCTGAAAGTCTTTGATACCCTCGGTGTAACCACGGTACTGGATACCAAAATGCCAACGGATACTGACAACAACTGGGATGCTTTTGTGAAAGGCGAATTCAACGATCCGGCTAAGCCAAAGCAAAACTATCAGTTGAGCCTGACCTCAGGAGATGCTGTGATCGCAGGTACAGCTTGCATGGGGGAAAACCCGGAAACCGCCGTGGTTAGCGCCCAATGCCAGAGCTTTGATCATAACAACCTGTATATTGTCGGCACCGTAAATTACTGCTCTGTGGGCAGTGCGTCACCATCATTAACGGCTGCAGCCTTAGGACTGAGAGCCGCTGATCGCATTGCAAAACAGGTTTTTAACAAAGAAACAACAACGCAGATAACGGGTATTAAAACGAAGAGTCTTCAGGGAGCGCAGCAGATATGAAGCACCGTTCAGATCAACCACACCATTCATCTGCGCCCAAACAGGCAGGCTCTCCACGCCTACACCGTCGCGCTCTGCTTAAAGGAATGGGATTAACTGCACTCGGTAGTATGGCAGGACTGGGCATTGGCTGTGCACTACCCAGAATACGCCGTGAAGTATCCGAAGGTGAGCTCCTGATCAACCCTACTGAGGTGTCGGCAGACAATGGCCTGCTTAATGTCACTATCAAAGCGCAATACGGCCAGTATCGTCTTGCAGGTAAGGATGTGATGCTGCGCTGCTATGATGGCAAACCGATCGGTAACACACTTCGGGTAAAGACGGGTGATACTCTGCGCCTGACGCTGGAAAACCACCTACCCTATGATCCTTTGCAGGAACTTTGCACGGCGGTTCCCACAGTTGAAGACAATACGCCCAAAGGCTTTAACGTCACTAATATGCATGTACATGGTGTGCATGTCTCACCTGAAAGCCCATCGGATAATATTCTGCTCTTGGTTGGTTACAAGCAAACTGAACATTACCGCTATGAAATCCCGTCTGATCACCCTCCAGGTACTTATTTTTATCACGCCCATTTTCATGGTTCAGTGGCTTTGCAAGTCGCCAGTGGCATGGCGGGGGCATTGATTATTGAAGGTCCATTAGATGAAATACCTGAAATAAAAGCAGCCAAGGAACAGGTGCTCTGCTTTCAGACTCCTAGGGTAAATAAGACCGGTGTTTGTGAAAATTATACGGTACTCGATCAACCTGGAGACACCTTGATTAACGGTCAGCTAAAGCCTGTTATCCGGATGAGTCCAGGAGAGGTGCAGCGCTGGCGCCTGGTCAATGCTAGTCATATGGATAATATGCTGTTTGGTATTCAGGATCAGGGGTTCACGGCCCTTTGTTTTGATGGCAACCCTCTGGATTACAGTAAAATAATGGACACAGCTGTGCTCATCCCCGGAAACCGGGCAGACATACTAGTGAAGGCCGGAGCAGAGCCGCGCAGACAGGCAATCTATCGGGACATTTCTCAAGAAGACAGCGAAGACAATATTATTGCTTGGCTGGAGGTTACAGCAGATACAGCCAAAGATATGCCGCTTTACTCAGGTGCCTTACCAAGGCCCGACGGGCTGGACGACATTGAGCCGGAGGAAGTCACTTTCGGCCGACGTTTGGAATTTGGCATGTCTGGTGATCCGAAGGGTCGAAAATATACAGTCAATGGCCAACCCTTCTCATGTCTTGATGCTTGGCAGATCCCTCTCAACGCGGTTGAAGAGTGGGAGGTGTACAACCATACCTCCGAGTCTCACCCGTTTCATATCCACGTTAACCCTTTTCAGATGATATCCGGCGGCGATGTAGAACCGGGCACCTGGCTGGATACCGTGAACCTGAAGCCTTTTGAGCGTATCCGTTTCAGAACCCGCTTCCAGGATTTCACCGGAACTTTTGTCTTCCACTGCCATAATCTGACCCACGAAGACCTGGGCATGATGCAGGCTGTTAACGTCTACAAACCGTAAAATAGACTAGGCTTAGGCTCACTAGAAAACAACCGGAGCCATGGCTCCGGTCTTTCTGTCATCCATATCACACGATGGCGATCTGAGACCACGTCATGTCTCAAAAAATAGCGCCAGCCTAATGCGGTGCTGCGGTCTGATCCAGCGCCTGAATCTCAGGCTGATGGCTCTTATCCCCCAGCTCTGAAATAACCATCGCCGCAACAATACAGGCCGCACCAACACCGCCCATGGCACCAAGGTGCTCACTTAATACCACCCAGGCTGTGATATGAGCGAAAATCGGTTCAAGGGCAAATACCAAAGCAATTTTATGGGAAGGCAACAGTTTCTGACAGGCAGACTGGGCCCAAACGGCATAGGCTGTCCCGAGTATCGAAGCCACCACAACCGAAAAAATCACAACCGGTTTACTGAACAACTCCCAACCCGTAATCGGCGCAGCTCCGGCATAATAAAATATGGGGTGATCACCCATTGCCGCACCAATCACACTGTATAAAGACACGGCAAGCAGCTGGATAATGCTCAGGGTAATCACCGGCATATTTCCCACCCAGTGGCCTGTCAGCACAATATGGGCAGCAAAACCAAAAGCACAGATCAGCACCAGAAGATCGCCTTTGTTATACACATAAGCTGCTCCTCCCATGGTCAGCAAATACAAGCCCAATGTTGCCAGCGAAACCCCCAACCAAACCATCAGACGCACTTTCTGACGAAACAGCAGCAAGCCCAACACAGGCACTAAAGGGACACTTAAGGCCGTAATAAAGCCTGCATTGGATACCGAGGTAAAACGCAGACCTTCCGTTTGTGCGTAAAAACCGATAAACAACATTGCCCCTAATACAGGTGCGGTCAGTAATAGCTTCTTTAGTTGATCCGAGCGCACCTTCTCTTTGCTGAAATACAGCAGAGGTAAAAGAGAAAGGGCAGCAAGTGCGAAGCGGATGGCATTAAAGGTGTGAGTCGGCAGTTCTGCCACGGCTAAATCAATCAGAACAAATTCTGTGCCCCAAATCAGGCTGATCAGAAAGACTAAAATAAATGCCAATCTTGATGAACGTATTATCATTATTTTTTTCCTTAAAGCGGAACCCTGTTAAACCCAAAAGCCCCTGATCCTTTCTCAGATCAGGGGCCTTTGTTCTTAGCTATACGTTTTAACGCAGTCGCAAAAAAGATGGTACAGCGACCGGAGCGCTGCCCTACGCCATCCAGAAGCCCAGCATAATAAAGCCAGCAAAGGCAAAGGCTGCGCCTAACAGAGCATAAGGAATCTGGGTCAGACCATGCTGCATCGGAGTACAACCGGAACCCTGAGCAGAAAGCACCGTGGAATCACTAAAGAAGCAGGCATGACTACCAAAAGCAGAGGCCGACAGTAACGCACCCACCGTCAGCGGCATGGACATATCCATCGCCAGGGCCATAGGAATAACAATCGGCAGAGACACCACAAACACGCCCCAGCTGGAACCTGTGGCAAATACCACCGCAGCCATAGCCGCAAACACCAGCGCCGGAAGCATCTCCTTCGAAAGATAAGGGGTCAGGGTGTCGATGATATAAGGCGTCATACCCAGCTGATCATTGACATCTTTTAGCATAAACCCTGCACAAACCACCGCGATGGGGTGCAGCATCACTTTAAAGCCATCCAGCATGGAGTCCACCAGATCACTGAAGCTCAAAAGACGCTGCCAGAAATAGAGCACCATGGTAAACAGAGAGGCCACCAGCGCGCCCAGCAGCAGGTCGATCTCATAGTAAACACTCGCTGCGATCAGAACCGCCATTGGCAGCAGAAAGTTAATCAGACCCACCACCGGAGACGTCTTGCGTAAGTTGCTGGTATCAAACCCCATCTGCTGACCGCCGTCGGGTATGCACTGCCCCTCTTGCGCTCGTTTTTCTGCGGCTTTCATGGGGCCAAAATCCCCCAGAATGCCGGCAGCAACCAGAAAAACAACAACCAAAGCGATCCAGCCGTAAGCCATAAAAGGGATAGACTCGATATAAAGAGACATCCCCTTACCTTCAGCAACAGCACCGTTTTCTTCTAACAGTGCAGCAAAATAAACGGCCCAGGTGGACACCGGAACCAAAATACAGACCGGGGCTGCAGTGGAGTCCACCAGAAAGGCCAGCTTTTCCCGGGAGATCTTGTAGCGGTCGGTCAGATTCTTCATAGATGCGGACACCGCCAGAGAGTTCAGGTAGTCATCAATAAACACCATCACACCCAAACCACAAGTCGTCAGCATGGTGCCCCGCTTAGTTTGGATTCGCTTGGCAAGCAGCTCACCGAATGAGAGTACGCTGCCGCCGCGCTCCAGCATATTGATCAGGCCACCCATCATGCCGCAAACCAGCACAATCCAAGCGATAGTCTCATCCATCACAACTGCAAGGGAGATATCCCCCAGCCCCGTCACAATACCGGCGGGGTTTAGTAGCAGAAGTCCGGCGATAATGCCGGCAAAAATCGATTCCAGCGGTTTTTTAGTCAGCACCGCTACCACCAGAATCAGCAGAGCAGGCAGCATACTGAAGAAGCCGTAACCTTCACCTTCAGACTGCAGAGTAGAAAGATAAGCAAACCCCGCCATAATCATGCCGTAAAACAGAATCCAGCGGGTGGGGTTCGAGACCATATCCGGTATTACAGCTTTATTCATAGAAGCCGAAGGCTCCTGAGTCATGGGCTCTTTAGCGGGAGACGAATAACTTGAACTGCTCATATGCGTACCTGTTTATATTTTTTATACCCTGCAGGATGAGCGTCCCGCTCTCCTCAGGTGGTGTTTTACTGCCGATCATCAATCTATCAGTTGGTAGCCAACAACAGTGACTAACTGCAACGACAGATCCTGCATCCGGCTTGTTTAACCGCTGGCTTAACCCCTGCCCACGGCAAGTATTATTAGAATGAGGTAAGTAGCACCACGAACAGTCCCGGGAAACTATAGGGTAGGACGGTCAGGTGCACTCTTGCGGGTTGTATTTGAGATAATCCGGGTTTAAAAAACCCGGATATTCTGTGGTCAGTGCAGTGAGGTATCAGATACCCAGTTTATCCCGCACGTTATAGTAGGCGGCACCCATTGCGGTGTAGGGCACACGTAATAAACGGCCGCCGGGAAATGGATACTGCGGCAGGTTTGCCAGAACATCATAACGCTCTGCCTGCCCCTGAATCGCATCTGCCAACACACGGCCCGCCAAGTGAGAACTAGTGACACCATGACCACTGTATCCCTGGGCGTAATAGATATTGCTGCCGATACGACCAAACTGCGGCAAACGCATCAAAGTCAGCAGAAAGTTACCGGTCCATGCGAAATCCACCTTCACGTTTTTCAGCTCCGGGAAAGTCTTCAGCATCTTAGGAACGATCAGAGATTCAATCTTATCCGGCTCGCGGGCACCATAGGTTACGCCACCACCATAGATCAGACGACCATCACCGGACAGGCGATAGTAATCCAGCAGATAGTTACAGTCTTCCACACAGTTGTCTTGTGGCAGCAGAGCTTTCTGCTGCGCTTCAGAGAGTGGTTCTGTGGTGATCACCTGGGTTCCGCACGGCATCGCTTTCTGTTCCAGCTTAGGAATCAGACCGCCCAGATAGGCGTTACCCGCTACAATGACAAAATCTGCAGTTACACAGCCTTTAGCTGTATGCACTTTGGCTTTTTCGCCCTCTTCAACCCTCGTGACGGCAGAGGCTTCATAGATGGTGCCGCCCAGAGATTCAAAGGCTGCGGCCTCTCCCAGCACCAGATTCAGTGGGTGAAAGTGACCGCCGGATTTATCCAGCAGACCACCGGGATAACGACTGGTGCCCACATGACCCTGAATCGAGTTCGCATCCAGCATCTCAAGTTGAGTGTGCCCATGCTGCTCCCAAAGTGCTTTTTTATCTTCCAGCTCTTTCAGCTGCTTACTGTTACAGGCCGCAAAGATGCCACCGTTTTTCAGATCACAATCGATCTTGTATTTTTCCACGAAGCCGCGAATGATCTCGCCACCCTCGAAAGCCATTTTGCCCATCTCGTCACCGGTCTCTTTACCATAGTGACGGGAGATAAAATCCATATCGCGGCTATAACTGTGCACGATCTGACCACCATTGCGGCCAGATGCACCAAAGCCGATACGGCTGGCTTCCAGCACAACAACATTAAAGCCACGTTCAGCTAAATGCAGGGCACTGGAAAGCCCGGTAAAACCTGCGCCAATAACGCAAATATCCGCCGAGACATCACCCTGCAACTCTGGTCGCAGGGACTTATCATTGGCCGAAGCGGCATAGTAAGAAGTAGTATGTGAAGGTACAGTCATATCAGTGACTCCGGCATTCACTCTCAATTAGAGTGGTTGTCTCAAATGGTCGTCTTTTGTCGGGAGGCCACCCTCAAAAGAGCAGCCCCACGGAATCTTATTTATGGGCTAACGATACGCGTAGAGGGCAAGTATCAGATATACCCACCAGGGGGTAATTTTGTGATCACTATATCAGCCGCAGAAATCGATCACCTGGCCAACGGGTCAATCAACCCACCAAACTAAAATACTGCTGACGATATGAGCGCATTTTATAGTAATCTTGCCTGCAACATTGACCCATAGCCTCTGAGGAATGAGAGCATGCCGAAGGCAAGTGAAATCAAAAAAAATGCAGCTGTAGAACTGGACGGGAATGTCTGGATCATCCGGGATATCGAACGCTCTGTGCCCCAGGGCCGCGCCGGTGGCAGCATCTATCGTATGCGCATGTACGATGTGGTAACCGGTGCCAAGCGGGATGAGTCTTTTAAAGATTCCGACATGCTGACACTGGCTGACCTGTTCCGCCGCCCGGCAATGCTGTCTTATATTGATGGTGACGAGTATGTCTTTATGGACAGCGAGGATTACACCTCGTACAACTTACGCAAAGAATCCATCGCAGAAGAATCCGGTTTTATTACCGAAGAGACCCAGGGTATTAACGTACTGCTGGTCAATGACAGCCCCGTTGCCATTGAGCTGCCCACCACGGTAGAGCTTGTTATCGCAGAAACAGACCCGTCAATTAAAGGGCAGTCCGCAACCTCCCGCACTAAACCCGCCACCCTAAGCACAGGACTTGTGGTGCAGGTACCGGAGCATATCTCCGCCGGTGACCGCATTAAGGTGAACGTAGAAGAACGCAAGTTTGGTGGCCGCGCTTAAATCTTAAGCCGTTGCTACAACAAAACGCTCTGATCCCGGAAAATGGATCAGGGCGTTTTGCGTTTCACCGCGACAGAGTGGAACCTTTGGCTTAACAAGGCTAATATCCTGCCTTTTACACTGCCCGACTTACCGGACAGCCTATTTACCATTCAAAGGAAACAACGTGGCCAAACTGCTTTTTAAACTCAACTCCGTGACCGATGAAGAAGCTGACTTTGTACGAGCACGCCTTGATGAAGCAGAGGTCAACTACTACGAGACCACCAAAGGCCGCTTTGGCATTTCGCTGGCAGCAATATGGATTAGAAACGAAGATGACTACCCGGCTGCAAGAGAATTACTGGATGATATTCAGGCAGACTGGCTGGAAGAGGTACGCCAGCATCCTGTACAGACAACCGGCGAGCGTTTTTTAGAACATCCAACCCGTTTTCTCCTGAGCATTGTCGCCATCATCGCGATTGCCAGCCTGACCCTGATTCCGTTTTTGGATGCGTTTAAGTAAGGATTGGATTCAGGGCTTTATTCCTAGAGTTCCTGATTACATTCTTCCACCGGGATTTGCATCCCCTCTCGTGCATACTCCTTTTAACACGTTAATCTACTCCCTCGACTCTACCTGAAAATAGCCTGCGGCGATGTTCATAGAGCTAGCTGGAAAACAGCGCCTTAAGCGTAGGTCAGAGAGCTGGTCTTGGCAGAGTCAAATTATGGGTGTCCTATTTTTTTGCTCAGAGGCAGGAAAATTCAGGAAGAAAATTTGAGACACCCATCATTTCACCAGCGCTTAGAGTGCCGATCAGAGGATTAATTTTGGCGAGGTTAAACTATGAGTGTCTCGGTTTTTTCTAGCAAAAGGCTTGCAGGATGGCAAAGAGGGCTATTGTTGCTGATCGTTCTTTTTCGCCTGGATTTTTTCCATTTTTTCCCGTATATCTTTGTGATACTCATTAAGCTGACGCTGGGTCCAGGTAATCACTTGCGGTTTGTTATGACCAGTGGAGAACGGTTTAAATGAGGCGTTGAATTTCTCAAATTCTTTGGCAATTTTATTCAAAGATGGTTCACCAAGCAAGGTGATGCCTTCAAACTCTCTGAAGCATATAGTGCGATGATTGGTGTATGGATTTCCTTCGGAGTCTGTGTAATTGATTTCTATATGGAATTTCAAGTCATAAACAGCATCATCACCAAACTTATCTATTAAATCTGGGAAAGAAAATTTAGCCACTGATGACGTTCTTTCTTCGCTGGTGCCAAGGCTTTTGATCCCCTCTTTTAGCATCGGATAGCCCAAAAGGGTTTCTTGAACCACGAATTTGTATGCCTCTGCAGAATGATCAGGGCTTAAATCCTCAAAACTTAGATCAACTTCAAAGGCTGTCCCTTTGCCTGTATTAGATACAAAGAAATCGAAAAATATTGGGGCTGCTGGATTATGGTTCAGTGCAAACATGACGTCAGGTTTGATGGCATCTAGTCTCAGCTGATCTATTTGCTTTTGGTTAAGTTCTCTAAGCTTTATCGTTTCTGCAGCAAGATAAAAAGTAAGAATTGCAATTCCTGCTGTTGCTATTGCTGCCAACCATGATGATGCACTGTCCACTGAAAGCTCAGATTTAGATCCATACAAATACCCTAAAAACCAGCCAACAATGAGTAAAATAACAATTGCGGGAATGGATATATACAACAGTTCCCTTGGTTTCGGAGAAATTTTCTTTACATCCATATACAGCTCCTTCCTTCTTGTTTATGAATTATTTAGGACACTCATAATTTTATCATGACTGAACATAATGACATAAGCGCATGCATCTACCGAGAATATCTATATTAGGGACACCCAATAATTTTATGCCATCATATTAACACGCTAAATCCGCTTTCTGACCTACCTGAAAATAGCCTGCAGCTGTTGACCAGATGAGACCCATGCCAATCCTTTATCCCGAGCAAACTGCTGCAGCTTTCTGAACTGTCCTACCGCTCGGCAGCGTGGTATACCTTTGGGTCGCATCGCTTTCAGCCAAGCGTCTGCGTCGATATTCAGCCGTTGCAGAATGGGCGGATGGCCCTCGGGGATAAAGCCGTGCTTATCTTCCCGTTGGCAGCGTCCAGCCCAGTCGACCAACGTCAGATAGTCCGCATAATCAAAAGCGATCACGTGTTCGCTGTCCGCCTGAGCGGCGGATAAGGCTTTCAGTTTGGGTAGGTCGCCATCATCACGGCCTTGAGCCTCTTCCCGAATACGCTGCTGCACCGAGGTGAAATCCGAGTGTTCCGGGCGATCAGTAAGTCCCGCCCGCACCGGATTCAGGTCGACATAGGCCATGCAGGTTAACAGCGCCTGCTCATCAAGCAGGGCCTGACTTTTAAACCGCCCCTCCCAGAATCGACCCGTACAGCCATCCTCTTCATTGGATTTTCGGGCGATATACTCATTCAGGCAGCGCATAAACCAGCTGATATCCATCAGACGCTGCCGCCACTCCTCAATGATTTCGATAGCTTTTTTCCGCTCGGCGTTACTGGTGCACTCGTTTTTCTGATAACGCTCAATCAGAACCGGCGCTTTAAACAGCAGCAACCAACGACGGATCACCTCATCCGCAGACCAAGACTCCGCCTCCGTCTGATTGATATAAAGCACCAGATGATAGTGGTTGGACATAATAGCGTAAGCGCACACATCTACGGCGAACATCTGATCTAGCGTGGTTAAACGATCCAGAATCCATTGGCGGCGGTGTTCGTAGGACTGACCAGAAAAAGTGTCCTCGCCACATAAAAAGGCACGGCGAACACAGCGGGCGATGCAGTGGTAATACGGGGTATCAGCGGTGCTGATCTGCTCATAGCGGGCACGGGTCATGGTGTGATCCTCCATAATTTCACCAGTGCTTTAAGTGTAGGTCAGACGGCTGGTTTTGGCAGGGTCAAATTATGGGTGTCCCAGTTTTTCCGATGCAGTGGTAATACGGGGTATCAGCGGTGCTGATCTGCTCATAGCGGGCACGGGTCATGGTGCGATCCTCCATAATTTCACCAGTGCTTTAAGTGTAGGTCAGACGGCTGGTTTTGGCAGGGTCAAATTATGGGTGTCCCAGTTTTTTCCCAGTTTTTCCGGTTTTTTTAACTGAAGGGGCTTAAACAAAAAAAGCACCCAAAGATGCAAGGGTGCTAAGACCAAAGTGAGCCCACAGGGGTGAGGCACTCTGGCTGTGGCAGAAACAACAAGGGGTTGCTTCTGCCAGATGGTGATCAGGCAGATTGCCCTGATCACGACCAGGATTAAGTAGCGAGAAGGCGATTAAAGTCTGATCAGTCGATATTAATCCAAACGTTTTTGATCTCGGAGTACTTATCCAGCGCATGCAGGGATTTGTCCCGGCCATTACCAGACGCTTTTACACCACCAAACGGAACCGTGGTATCGCCTTCACCCCAGGTGTTCACCCAGACCATGCCGCTGTGAATCTTACGACTGACCCGGTGTGCGCGGGACAGGTTAGACGTCCAGATCGCGGCCCCCAGGCCATACTGAGAGTCGTTGGCCAGTGCGATGGCTTCCTCTTCGGTTTCAAACTCACACACCGCCAGAACAGGGCCGAAGATCTCTTCTTTTACGAAGGTCATGCCGTTATGCGCTTCGGTGACGATGGTGGGCTTGGCATAGAAACCTTCACCTTGCTGATATTCAGGCTCTCCACCCAAAATCACCTGACCACCCTCTTCGGTTGCGGAGCGGATATAACGGCTGACGGTATCCAGCTGTGTCTTATCGACCAGAGGCCCCATACTGGTGTTCGGGTCCAGAGGATCGCCCGGCTGATAACGGGATGCCGCTTCAACCAATGCGGCGATAAACTCGTCTTTGATACTTTTCTGCACATAGATACGGGAGCAGGCGATGCACACTTCCCCTTGGTTGGAGAAGATGGCCGCTGCTGCGCCACCGGCTGCTTTTTTGATGTTATCGCAATCATCAAAAATCAGATTCGGGGATTTACCACCCGCTTCCAGCCAGACGCGTTTCATGTTGGATTCACCAGCGTAACCCAGCAGCATTCCGGCAACACGGGTTGAGCCGGTAAAGGCCAGTACGTGTACATCGTTATGCAGCGCCAACGCTTTACCGGCAGTATGGCCATAACCAGTTACAACGTTGAAGACACCATCCGGGATACCGGCTTCACTTGCTAGCTGCGCCAGACGCAGGGCGCTCAGGCTGGTTTTTTCCGATGGTTTCAATACCACGCTGTTACCGGCTGCCAGCGCCGGTGCGATTTTCCAGCTCACCATCATCAAAGGGTAGTTCCACGGCGTTATCGCGGCGACAACACCCACAGGTTCGCGGCTAATCAGCGCCAGAGAACCCGGCGCTGTCGGGGCGATCTCACCATAAACTTTATCGATACACTCTGCGGTCCACTGAATACAGTCGATGGCATCCGGTACATCAATTGCGGTCATTTCAGAGATGGATTTGCCCATATCCAGCGTGTCCAGAACAGCAAACTCATCTTTGTGCTGTTCAACCAGTGTTGCCAGTTTCAGCAGAACATTTTTACGGTGCTTAGGGGAAGCTTCCGCCCACTCACCGCTGCGGTAAGCGGCTAAACCGTTCGCAACCGCTTTATCAACGTCGGCCTGATCGCAGCTGGCCACATCGGTCAGGTGCTCTTCGGTGGCCGGGTTGATACTGGCAAAGGTCTCGCCACTTTCGGCATCGCAAAACTGCCCATTGATATAGGCCTGACCATGCAAGGTCAAAGATTTACTGAGTTCAAACCACTCATCACGGGTTACAGGTGTTTTAACGGTCATTGTCTACCTCAGCTGAATTCGGTGCAGATCATACAGATCCGATAACTACTTGCCTGTCAGTGTAGGAAGGACTCGGGCAGCTCGGCTATACCTCTCAGGATATAGAGGCATTTTCCGCTTAAGGCAGGTGTCTCTATCGGCTTCCAGTATGCCTGACAGAAAAGGCCAGCACCTGCTGGCCTTTCTGCATATCAGGCAATCCGGTTATCAGCTTTTGGCGGCTTTCTGCTGCTTGTTTGCCGCCAGCACGTAGAGATATTCCAATGCCAGAGTCGCTCCAGCCAGCGCGGTAATCTCCGCATGATCATAGGCTGGAGCAACTTCCACCAGATCCATTCCGATCAAGTCAATGCCCTGCAAACCACGCACAATTTTCAAAGCACAGTCGATACTGATACCTGCGGCTACCGGTGTTCCTGTACCCGGTGCAAATGCAGGATCAATACCGTCGATATCAAAACTCAGATAGGTAGGCTTATCCCCCACCCGCTGACGGATTTTTTCCAATACGGCATGGGGGCCATTGTCACCAACCCAGGCGGCATCCAGTACTTCAAACGGATGACCTTCATAGGTGTAGGCGGTACGGATACCAATCTGAATGGAGTGCTCGGTATCGATTAAGCCTTCTTCTACCGCCCGATGAAAGATGGTGCCGTGATCATACTCGCTGCCACCGGAATAGGTATCCGTGTGAGCATCCACATGGATCAAGGCCATCGGGCCATACTTTTTCGCATAAGCTCGCAGTACCGGCAAAGAAATAAAATGGTCACCGCCAAAGGTCAGTGCCGTTTTATCGGCGTTCAGTATAGTGCCGATATGCGCCTCCAGACCGTCAACCATAGTCTGTGGCTCACCATGTTTAAACCGCACGTTGCCACTGTCTGTGACCGACAGGTGATCATCCAGGGCAAACTGCCAGGGCCAGCGGGCACCTTCCCATATAAGATTCGCAGATGCCTGACGGATCGCCTGGGGCCCCATGCGAGAACCGGGTCGACCTGATGTTGCCAAATCAAATGGCACGCCACTAACAACAACATCTGCCAGAGAGGCCTGAATATCCCGCACCAGAGGGAACTGCATAAACGTCATGCCCAGTTCACCGTACAGTGGCAGATCCGCATTGGCGACACTTCCGGTATGAAGGGGTGCAGTGGCTGACATGGTTAACGCTCCTGAAACTTATTACTTGGATTTATGGGCTCAGCCCCGACTGACATCTGTACAGGTGGGATCAATTCAGCTGCCCTTGTGCTTTTTGTAAAGATTAGGCTTGCATGAATCATTAGTGAAACGCATAGTTACAATATTGGTATGCATGAAATTAATATAACCTGATCTCTCCCGAAAAAGAGCTGTTACGAGTAGCACCTGATTATGAGCACCGCCGAATGAAATCATTGCGTCAATTCGACCTGAACCTGCTGGTTCTGCTTGAAGCCTTGCTGACCGAATGCCATGTCAGCCGTGCCGCTGAAAGAGTTTTTCTCAGTCAATCCGCCATGAGTCATGCCCTGAACCGACTACGGGAACAGCTGGATGACCCTTTACTGATCCGCACGGAAAATGGTCTGCAGCCAACCCCCAGAGCGCAAGAGTTACTGCCGGAGGTTCGCAATGCCCTGCGCCAGATTGAGCGCACCCTGGCCCCCCCTGAAAGCTTCGATCCCGCCAGTAGTCAACGGGACTTTGTGATCGCTTGTACGGACTATTTTGAAGCGGCTGTTTTTCCACAGATGATGAGTTATTTTCAGGTTATAGCCCCCAATATCACGATAGAAGCCCGCATGATTATCGACGATGCCTTTCTATCCGACCTGGAAACAGGGGTCGTTGATCTGGTGATAGGAATGGATATTTGCAAACCTATACCGAGCCATCTTGAGGCTCAACGCTGGATTACAGAACAACAGATTTGCCTATTAGCCGATAACAATGAGCCCCACTTAAAACAGCTAAGTTTAGAGGACTATATTCAGCGACCCCATATCGTGTTTTCTGACCTGGTAGGCAGTAATGCCAACGCTATCGATCATTGGTTAGCAGAAAAAGAGCTTAGCCGTCGCGCCATTGCTCGCACCGTAAACTATATGGCCGCAGCCAAGATCGTTGCCCAAAGCCAAGCGATTATGACCCTACCCTACCAGATGGGATTGCTGTTCAGTGAGATGTTGCCAGTACGCTTAGTACAGCCTCCAGAAGGGCTGCCCTGCGTGCAAATGACCCAGATTTATCATCCGTTATATGCGAAAGAACCGGGGCGAATCTGGTTGCAACAACAGGTGCAGCACTTCGGCGACCAACTACTGAGCGGCGGTAAAGATTCAGGCCAAGACTGAACCAGCAGCGTAAGCTTACGGCTTATCATCAAAGATTAGACTCAACCCACATGTATCAGGCCCCCTCTCTGGATATGACAGGCATGGACTTGACCGCTATCAATGCAACAACAGCCACGAAGAGAATAATGGGCGTTATCTGCTAGACAACCCCAGGGGGAACACACTATGAAAGCAGCTGTCGTCAATGAGTTTAAAGGCTCGCTAGAGATCAAAGATATTCCTCGGCCGGAGATCAAGGCAAAAGATGTCCTCGTGAAGATTCATGCCTGTGGTGTTTGCCATACGGATCTTCATGCCTGCCATGGAGACTGGCCGGTTAAACCTAAAATGCCACTGGTTCCGGGACATGAAGGTGTAGGAGAAATTGTTGAAGTTGGCAGCGAAATTCATCACCTGAGTGTTGGTGACCGGGTGGGCATACCTTGGCTATATAGCGCTTGCGGTCACTGCGACTATTGCCTGGAAGGAAAAGAAACACTCTGCCTGGATCAGCAGAATGCGGGATACTCTGTAGATGGCAGCTATGCTGAATACTGTTTGGCCGATGGTGAGTATGTTGTCAAAGTCCCGGATGGATTAAGCTATGTGGATGCTGCACCACTTTTTTGTGCTGGCGTAACAACCTATAAAGCGCTCAAGGTTACTGAAGTTAAACCCGGTGAGTGGGTTGCTATTATCGGTGTCGGTGGCCTCGGCCACTTAGCGGTGCAATATGCAGTTGCTATGGGAATGAATGTTATCGCGGTTGACACCGGAGCTGAAAAGCTGGAGCTGGCGCAAAAACTGGGGGCAAAACACTGCATTGATTTTATGCAGGACACACCTTCG
The DNA here is from genome assembly GCF_048265165.1 of Oceanospirillum sp. Classification (GTDB taxonomy): domain Bacteria; phylum Pseudomonadota; class Gammaproteobacteria; order Pseudomonadales; family Halomonadaceae; genus Oceanospirillum. The sequence goes on from NZ_JBLXCD010000010.1 coordinate 50,590, forward strand.
GCAAAGATTATTGAGCTGACCGGTGGTGGTGCCCACGGTGTTGTCTGCACCGCTGTCTCTCAACCAGCTTTTAAAGAAGCTTACCGCGCCATTCGCCGTGGCGGGTCTTGTGTTCTGGTTGGGCTACCTCCAGAGGAGATGCCCATTCCAATTTTTGATACCGTGCTCAACGGAGTGAAGGTGATAGGCTCTATTGTTGGTACCCGTAAAGACCTTAAAGAGTGCCTGCAGTTTGCCGCTGAAGGTAAAGTAAAAGCGATCACCGAGGTTAAGCAACTGGAAGATATCAACGATATCTTCGCTGAGATGGAAAAAGGTGAAATTACCGGCCGTATCGTGATGGATATGAGCTAAAACACTACACATCTGAGGCCGGAAACCATCTGGCCTCAGATGCCTGCACTCTCTCCTAACCAACTGGCACGGCAACGAAGAAAATCTGCCAGGGGGTAATCCCAATCCTGCTGATGTTTATCCTGCCAATAGCAAAGCTTTAACTGTAATCCAACCGCATCAGGCTGATGACCGGCGTTCAGACTATTACGCTGATCATCCAATAGCAGCAACAAGGCATCATGCTGAGCTTTATGGGCCTTGTACTGATCAAACTCTGTGGTCAGCATAAAGCGCTCTTCCTGCTCAAAGTGCTCTTTAGCTTCCTGATAGATCTGCTCCAACAAACAGGAAAAGGCTGCCTTGTCCACCAAAGGTAAAGCGCCCAAAAGCGCAGTAAATTTATGATGCGCTCTGTCCATAGCGGCATGCTCGTAGTACTGCAGTCGCATTCCCGGCGCAATTTCAGACGCATTCAATGTTCTCAGAACCGTTTTTGCAGTATTTTCAGAGGATTTCATAGTAACCGCCACATTATAAAGGAGTTCATCAGGCCAAACCGGCAGGACGCTTATCCTCGTTTTTTATGAGGTTTAAAACAATGCGGTTTGTCAAAACTCCGTTAATCAGGCGGATTACGGGGCTAAACAGGCCTCTGATTTAGGCGATGGCCGACTGGACAAAAGCGCCTGAGCAACACCAGAGAACATAATCAATCCGCAGCCGGACAGCTGGAGAGGATTCAGGCTTTGGCCAAACAACAACCAACCCAAAGCCACCACAGTGATAGGCTCCAGATAAGCTAAAGTACCAAAAGTTGAAGCCGGTAATGCCCTCAGGGCAACAACAGCCAGCACAATTGCCATAAAGCCGGGAACAATTCCTGCCAGTACCAACCAACCCCACTGGGGCAACGAAATCACATCGCCCTGCAATAACATCAGCGGTAACATACAAAGTGCACCGGCAAACATCTGATAGCCACTTCGGGTCAATACATGGACCCGCGCTTCAATCAGGCGGTTCGTCAGAATAAAGGCTGCGTAGCAAGCCATTGCACAAAGTCCATAGAACAGACCCAGCGCCTCATCAGCACGACCTTCCAGGGAAAGATTAAACTCCATCATCATGGCAAAACCGAACAGGGCCAGCAGAATCAGACCAATTGAAGCGGTAGATAGACGCTCGCCCATAAAAAAATGCGCCACGACAGATGCCGCTACCGGTGCCAGGTAGATCAGCATAATGGCATTTGCCATGGAGGTGTACTGCATTGAGAGTATGTAGAAGACCACAAAACCTGCCAAAAAGGCTCCGGTCAGCAGCACCTTTACACCGGGCCAAACTATGAGTTTCTCCTTCTGGCGGGTGACCAGCAGAAACAGCGCCATTAGCAAGGCACCAAAAAATAGGCGGTAAAAGGTGACAGCCTCAGCACTGACCCCAGCATAATGAGAGATGGTGCCAATTGTACCCATAAAAAACGCAGACAGCGCTGCGGCAATCAGAAAGCGCCCGGAGGATAAATCAGAAGACATTGTTTGCACCTGAATATCAGACATTGGAAATAAAAAAACCGGAGCCTTTCCAGCTCCGGTTGATACTACTGCATTCGGCTCTTTTACATCATATTCATGGTCTTTTCCAGAAAATATAACGGAATCAAAACAAAACCCCAGTGATTACTCCCATCTGGCCTCGTCTTCCTGTAGCTTAAAACTAACATCCCGGCCATCAGCACACAGTTGCACAACTCTGACCGGTGCGCCCTCAGCATTTAGCTCCACCAGTCCAACACCGGCCCCATTCGCAAGACGCTCACCGGGATCAGCGGTTTGAGGCTTTCTGGGAATCACCCGCATTTTACGTCGCTTAGTAAACCAGTTCAGCGGGGATTTTGGTGAATAGAGCCAGCGATTAAAACGATCAAAGAAGGTCAGCAGTTTCGCGGGGAACTCATTCTTGTAACCGCTACTGGTAATTTGCCAGATATCCGGCCCGCGCTCCCGGCCCCGCAGCTCAATATCATAAACAAAAGAGTAGTGGACATCCCCGGAGAGAATCACAAAATTTTTCGGCGTTTTGGGATGCCGGAACAGATTCATCAGTGCATAGGCGGCCCCCTGATGAGCCATCCAGTTCTCTGCATCCACCATCAGAGGCTTACCAAACCAGGTGAAAATACGCTGTATAACCTCAATCAGCTTAACGCCAAATACAGGAGCCGGGGACACCATGACCACAGCATCATGACCGATCAGCCGCTGCTGCAGATCCGTCAGAGCCTCCCAGTCCATCAGACCGGATGGCAGGTCAAGGGAACGCTCTGAGCGCCAGCGATGGGTTCGGGTATCCAGTACCAATAGAACAGGCTGGGTATCCCATTGATAATGCCAGTCAGGAAAACGGATCAACTCATCAATCAACTGCTGATGGTCATGGCCACCGGGAGAACTCAATGTCCGCGCGGCCAGCTGCATCAGTTCATCCGGCAACTGCTCCGGGGCATTCCCCCAGCCCTGGCAAAGCAGATAACCAGCCAACGCATTACCGATAATACGGCGGGAAAAGCCATGTCCGTATGCCGTTTGTTCCCATGCGGCAGTTAGATTCCAGTCATCGGTAATATCGTGGTCATCAAAAATCATCGCCACCGGCAGGTGAGCCATCAAACGCCGGACTTTCCCTAAGCCACTGACAAAATGTTCCACTTCACGGCTTTCACATGAATAGGTATCAGCCTGGTCAGGGGATAGTGTTTGCGGCAGCTCACTAACATCGGGAACCGACAGATTCTGCCAGCCCGCCGGGGACCAGACCAACAGATACATCGATAGCACTTCCGCCAGAGAGATCAGATGATTATGGGCGTTATCTGATGTAAATACGGGCTTGCGTGCACCACCAAATACCAGATCCGTCACTGCCTGCCCGCCTTCAGTATCCGGTAAAAGAGCTTCCCGCTGATAATAATAGGGATTACTTCCATGAAGCCGCCCGGAAGAGTTGACATCGGAACAGGGTAACGCCTCTTCCGCAAAGCCTAGCTGAGCAATAAACCGATGAATTGAAGCCAAAAAGGGAGCGGCAACATCATCAGCATAGATCTGGTCGCCACTCATAATCAGAAGTGCAGGCCAGTCCTCCGGATTGCTGGCTGCCAGCTCATCATCCGCCCGCCAGAGACCATCACCGCTTTCATGGTGAGGCTTGCGGCAGGAGCCATGTAATAGCTTACTCAGTTGGCTTTTCAGAACAAAACCCGGTGTATCCTGCCCCGGATACACAAGATCCGGCGCCCAGTGCCGCCAGCTGATAAATGCATCATCGGTTAAGGATTCTAATGCCTGGTCAATGGCTTTCAGGGGGGCAAAACTTAGCTCATATCCTACCCAGCAATCTTTGGGTAGCGGGGTGCCGGGAGTGATCTCTACCAACTGAAACCAGAGATGATCAGCGCCCTGAATTTGCTGGCAACCTGTACGCCACTGCTCCGGATTGATGTGCTGCACTTCACCCTGTCCATAAGACAGCGTTAAACGACCCGCCACAGGCTGAGATGTCGCCAGCCAGAAGCTCAGCTTTGATGGTGTACACCGACGCAAAATAGGCCCCGCGAGCACCAAAGGCAATATCTGCCCCTCTGTATGCGACGGTGACTCAGGATGAACAGTTACTGTCGCGCTCAGGTTTTGCTCGCTTCCGGTCATGCGGAAAAAACTCCTTTCATATTCAGATAAGCCCTACAGGCCGTTATAACGTTAACCTGTCAGATAACCGATTGCGATTAAAGTTGCCGAAACCTTATACCCTAAGCATGGCTTCCCTTCCTATGGCAGCATTAATATGCCACAAAGAATGTACACACTAAAAACAGCTTACACACCAATATTTTCTGCCACCCATTCCGGGTTGTAATAGGTATCTGGGTACCGCTCGCCACTGTCGCACATTAGGGTCACTACAGACCCCTCTTCACCCCGTTCAACCATCTTTCGGGCAAGCTGAAGGGCTCCCCAAAGATTCGTTCCCGTCGACGGCCCCGCTTTACGGCCGGTTCGGTCGTATAACCAGTGCATGGTCGCAACGCTGGCAAGATCCGGCACTTTTAACATGTTATCAATCACCCCAGGCTGGAATGACTCTTCGACCAGAGGTCGGCCAATACCTTCAATACGGCTATTATGTTCAGAGGTTAGCCCCCGGTCCCCTTGCTGGTAAGCAGCAAAAAAAACCGAGTACTCCGGGTCCACTACGGTGAGCTGAGTATCCAGCCCTTTATACCGGATATAACGACCAATCGTAGCTGATGTTCCCCCAGTACCCGCACTCATCACAATATGACGGGGCACAGGAAAGCGCTCATAGGCCATCTGATGAAAAATACTCTCTGCAATATTATTGCTTCCCCGCCAGTCTGTAGCCCGCTCGGCATTGGCAAATTGGTCCATAAAATACCCCTTCAGCTTCCCGGCTAATGCTACGGCAGCACGGTGCATCTCAGTGGCGGACTCAACAAAGTGACACTGACCGCCATAGTGCTCAATTAACTCAATTTTGCATTTTGCTGTTTTAGCTGGCATAACCGCAATAAACGGCACCCCAATCATTCGGGCAAAATAAGCCTCAGAAACCGCAGTGCTCCCGGAAGATGCTTCAATAACCGGTGTATTTTCATGAATCTTACCGTTACATAAGGCATACAGAAATAGAGAACGCGCCAGCCGATGCTTAAGGCTTCCTGTAGGGTGGGTGCTTTCATCTTTCAGGTAAATATCAACACGGTCAAACTGACCCTCTTCAAAATCAGAAAGGTCTAACTTGATCAGGTGGGTATCCGCAGACCGTTGATAGTCCGCATGAATTTTTGCTATAGATTGGTTCGCCCAGACTCGCATCACATTTTCCTGTTTTAGTCATCGATGAAAGTCGATTATAAAAACAAGCCCAAAGAAAAATTTTGCTATATGCTGAGATAAAACGATGCACCAGAGAAAATTTTTCTATACAGACTACTTTTAAAGAAAAACATGGATAAAACGGACAAAACAATCTTAAACATCCTTCAGCAGGATAGCACTGTCGCGATACAGTCTATTGCGGATACCGTAAATCTCTCGGTTACCCCATGCTGGAAGAGGATCAAACGGCTGGAAGAAAAGGGCATTATCCAAAGGCGGGTAGCCTTGGTAGACCGGCATAAAGTTGATCTTGGTGTTTCTGTTTTTGTGCACCTGAAGACCCAGCGTCATGATGAAGACTGGCTGATGGCCTTTGCGGATAAGATACGTCAGTTTGATGAAGTTATGGAGTGTTATCGTATGGCAGGAGAATGGGACTACCTGCTGCGGGTCGTTGCCAGAGATATTACGGCATTTGACCACTTCTACAAGAAACTGATTTCACAGGTAGAAGGGCTAAGTGATGTCAGTTCAAGCTTTGCCATGGAAGAGGTCAAATACAGTACCCAGTTACCTTTAAACCCATAAACGGTGACGCTATAAAGCATGCTTTCTGGTTACGTTGAAGCTGAACACGCTTCACTTAAGTGGTAAAAATATGCTATTTCTGTAAGGCCTTCTAATGAATTTCGATAGCTTACCGATAAGGTATACAACGAAACCGGGCTATAGATACCCCAATATCTGAGGTGTTGAAAATGTCAGATCTTCAGCAAAGCTTCCCAAATATCACCCGTACTTACGGTGAAGAGGAACGACTCAAAGAGTTATCCGAGCTCGAAATAATAGAGTCAGAACCTGAAGCTCAGTACGATCAACTGGTTATGCTAATGAGCCTGACATTCTCAGTCCCAATCGCTGGCATCTCATTTATTGACCAAAACAGGCAGTGGTTTAAATCCGAAGTCGGGCTTAATCAAAAAGAGTTCTCCCTGGAAGACAGTTTTTGCAATGAGGCTAATCTGAAGGAAGACTTTCTGGTTATTCCCGACACCCATCAACATCCCGACTTTAAAAAACACTCCCTAGTTATTTCAGACCCAAAAGTACGCTTTTATGCCAGTGTTCCTATCAGAAGCCCTGCGGGGACACCGATAGGTTGCTGTTGCATCATGGATACAGCCCCACGGCAGCCTGATAAAAACGAGATCAGGCAACTGACACTCTTCGCCCACCTGGCAGAAGCGCAGATTCAACTACACGCTGAAACCCTCTGCTTAAAGAAGCAAGCCGTGAATACGGCTTATTATGACGCACTCACAGGGCTACCCAATCACAGTTTATTTATTGATCGCCTGGATCAGGCCTTGATGAGTATCTCGGATAGCAGCCAGATCAGTGTCTGTGTCGTTCATCTGTGTCGTTTTGACGAGCTGAATCATGCCCGAGGTAAGGAGTGGGCCGATAAGGTGATGTTCTATACCGCAATCAGGCTCCGGGGTAGCTTACCAATATCAAACACTGTCGCCCGTCTTGAAGGGGCTAAGCTTGCAGTCTTCAGTGTCAGCAAAGGACAGGCGCAGGATAACCGCAACAGCCACAAAAAACTGGCTAAACGTATCCTGGAGCTCTGTGAACAGGAGATAAGAGTTGAGGGTGCAGTGTTGCACGTCCCAGTCAAACTGGGAGTTAGCCACTACCCTGGCACAGGATCAACACCTGACGCCTTACTGGAACAGGCTAAGTCCAGTAGTAAACGGGGAAAAACCATCAACTATTTTTCCAAGGAGCTCTCCAGTGAATCAAACCGCCGCTTCGAGGTTGAACAGCACCTGCAGCAAGCTCTGAACGAGAACCGCTTTCATGTGGAGTATCAGCCTATTGTTGATATTCAAAGCGGTAAGCTGCGTAGTCTGGAAGCGCTTCTGCGCCTGAATGTCGATGACGGCCCGATATCACCGGGGGAGTTTATACCTGTTGCCGAAGATACCGGCCTGATTTTACCCGTAGGTGAATGGGTACTAAGAACGGTTTGTCGGCAGATTGGCACCTGGCGCTCCCACATGAGAGACAATCCTATGCCGGTAGCCGTAAACCTAGCCAGTGAACAGATGGGCCTGAAGAATCTGAGTAGCCTGGTGTTGTCAGCTATCTATGATAACGACCTGAGGCACTCTCAGTTACAACTGGAAGTGACCGAAACCAGCCTTATGAAAAATATCGACCGTGCGATACAGAATATGGAAGAGATTCTGCGTCACGGTGTACATTTCTCGCTTGATGATTTTGGTACAGGATACTCATCGCTGAGCTATTTGCAGCGATTGCCGGTCACTAAAGTCAAACTGGATCGGGCGTTTATTCAGAATATTGATACCAATAAACATGACCGTATTCTGGCAAAGAACATTATTAATCTGTGCCATGAGCTGAATAAAATAACCGTGGCTGAAGGTATTGAAACCCAGTCTCAGCTTGATACTTTGCGGGAGTTAGGTTGCGACTTAGGTCAGGGTTACTTTTTTAGCCGTCCCTTAACCACTGAAGCGATCAATGAGCGCATAATCAGCAGTCAACTCATTTTTCCCTGATGGAAAGAAAAACAGGACATAAAATAGCTATTCTGCCAACAGCTTACGCTCTCCTTCCACTTTAATAATCTGGTCACGGCCAATTTTTTTAGCCTGATAAAGAGCTTCATCGATGTAAAGAATGGAAGTCTGAACATCAACAAGAACTTCGCCCAGGCCGGCGCTGGCTGTCAGGTGAATGGTATGATTGCCATACTGAACAGGTGTTTCACGACAGGTATCCAAAACACGCTGAATAACCTGTTCTGCCTCATCAGGACGCGTCTCAGGCAGTGCAATAATGAACTCTTCACCGCCATAACGGCCGATAATATCCGTCGCTCGCAGCACATCCTTCAGCTGCCTGGAGAACGTAAGCAGAACTTTGTCTCCTGCCTGGTGACCATAAGTATCATTAATGATCTTAAAGTGATCCAGATCCAGCAAAGCCATGGTTAGGGTTCGGTTATAGCGCTCAGAACGACTAAGCTCTGATTCAGCCAGTGACATAAAAGCCCGACGGGTTAGAAGTCCCGTCAGACCATCTGTGGTTGCCTGTTTAAATAATTTAAGCTGCATATGTAACTGTGAAAGCTGAGCCCAGATCGCAATACTCATAATGACCGCCAACAGCCAAAGATTATTCAACGAAGCAAGCGTAAACATTTGTCGTTGAATCAACTCATCTAGAGAGAGCGTAAAAATAGTGACCAGAGCTAACAAACTCCCTTCCCTGAGCGTTAGCGGAAAGACACAGTGGATCGTAATAATCAAAAATGGCAAAAACGTGTAGGAAGCCAGCCGGGCATCCGACAAATGTTCCCCTAGGATAAATTGCGCCGACAGGTGGAACAGCGCTGGGATCACCATCAACATAAACAGTCGGATCCGAGCATGCCTTAGAGAGAAAACATAGGAAGCTTTAACCCAGAGCGCCAGCAATGAAAGCGAAAAAAGCAAGCGGGCCGCGGCCATTATGCCGAAGCTGCCTTCCGGCAGAATAAAGTAATCAACAGGAATCCAGAGGGGAGTCAATATTGAGAACAGCAACGCCAGGGCACGAACGCGGGTATTGATGTACTCAGCCCTGACAAGGTTAAAATCTGCAGGGTGCTTACGGCTACCGACAAGCTCATAACCCCGTACCTGTTCAAACATATAGCGCAGGCGATGCGGCAACGTCATAGAACCGACATCGGTCAGAATGGATTTTTCACGCATTAGTATGTTCGACCTAAAGTTATCAAAGAGCTATATTCAAAAAAAACGAATAAAAACAATGTGTTTTAAACCTACTATACTCTTATTTTTATTGAGAGTTATCACCCGGCAACCAGAAAACTAAAACCGCTACTTTTTGTGACGCACCACACTATTTTTCAGCACACGATTAACGGTATGGTTTTTTTTCTGTTAAGGTCTATTGTTAGATACAGAAAGAATGTATCACTTCGTAATTATAACAGAAAAAGCCAAAGACCTTATTCAGGCTGAGTCTAACTATAAAAAAACCTTAAGGTTTAACACAACAGCTAAAAAGGATCGATGCAGCGGATGACTACCCCCATCGTCATATGTGATGATTCTAGCTTTGCACGTAAGCAGATGGCTCGTGCCTTACCCGGAAGCTGGGATATTGAAATCAGCTTCGCCAATCATGGTGGAGAAGCGATTGAATTAATTAAGGCCGGTAAAGCTGATATCTTATTTCTTGATCTCAACATGCCGGTAATGGATGGTTACGCCGTTCTGGAGGCCATTCGCACTGAAGATCTGCCGACCATGGTTCTTGTCGTATCCGGCGACATCCAGCCCGAAGCCTATAAACGTGTCAAAGATCTGGGCGCCCTCGACTTTATCAAAAAACCAGCCACGACAGAGAAAATCACTGAGATTCTCCTTTCATACGGTATTATTAGCGCCTCTCAGCCCCAGACTGAAACAGAACTGGCCCGCTTTGACGAAGAGGTTGCCCTAACAGATCTGATCCAGGAAGTGGTTAATGTCTCTATGGGACAGGCAGGCAGTCTGCTGGCTGGCCTGCTCAACACTTTTATCCATTTACCTGTCCCCAAGATACACATAAAGCCTTATAACGAACTGAAAGAAGTTTTGGCCTCCAAGGATGCCGTATCTTTATCTGGTGTATCCCAGGGCTTTAATGGTTCCGGCATAGCTGGCGAAGCTATCCTACTCGTTGGGGATGAGAGCTTCCCCCATATGTCCCGTCTGATGCAATACGATCAAATGCCATCAGGCCAGTCCGATGTAGCCTCTAACAATGACCTCGAAGTGCTCATGGATCTGTCAGGCATCCTGACCGGAGCCTGCCTGAAAGGTATCGCTGAGCAGCTGGATGTAGAGTTCAGTTATAGCCACCCCGTAATTTTAGGTCAGAAAAAGAGGCTTCCTCCACTACTGGGTTCCCCTGACCAACAGCAAAAAGTACTGGCAATTGAAATTGATTATGGCATCCCTGACCACCAGGTCGAGTGCGATCTAATTCTGGTGCTGACAGAGGATTCTTTGCCAGTTTTGACAGAGCGAGCGGGGTACCTGAAGTGAGCAATGATACACAAGATCTAGATATGCCACGCCTGCACTGGCTGATGCAGATGCTGCAAACGGTTGATGTCGGCTTAGTTGTTGTCGACAGAGCCTTTGATATCCAGCTATGGAACGGCTTTATGGAGAACCATAGCGGTGTCCGCACATCTCAGGCCCGGGGCAATAATATTTTCAGCCTGTTCCCAGAGTTACCGGATCAATGGCTGACCCGCAAGATAGAGTCCGTGTTTACCCTGGACAGCCGGGCGTATTCGACCTGGGAACAGCGACCACACCTGTTCAAATTTAAAAGCTATCGCCCATTGACCGGCAAATCAGAACAGATGTATCAGAACATCACCATTATTCCTTTAACAGGTATGGACAAACGTGTGACCCATGCCTGTATTCTGGTTTACGATGTAACGGATATCGCGACCAGCAAAATTGAGCTGGAAAAGGCAAACCAGGAGCTGGCGCGGCTCAGTCGGACTGATCGCCTGACAGGTCTTAATAATCGGGGGCACTGGGAAGAGCGTCTCAGCCAGGAGTTTAGCCGCTTCAAACGCAGTCAGACGCTTTCTTCTCTGGTTATGTTTGATATCGACCACTTTAAGCAAGTGAATGATACCTTCGGCCATCAGGCTGGGGATGAGGTTATAAAGCGGGTTGCCAGTACTCTGCTGAGTCTTCAGCGGGAAACGGATATTTCCGGCCGCTATGGCGGGGAAGAGTTCGGCGTTATCCTGCCGGAAACAAACGCCGAGCAGGCTTCTATAATGTCTGAGCGGCTACGGGCCAAACTTGAAGCAGCCGTGGTTGAATACGAAGGACAACATATCAGCTTTACGGTAAGCCTGGGGGTCTGCGAGATAACATCAGATATGACAGAGTACAGCCAATGGCTTGAACGGGCTGACCAGGCACTCTATCGCTCCAAACGGAACGGCAGAAATCAGACAACGGTTCACTCAACCTGACCGGCAAAGATTCAGGAAAACGGCCCTCTTTACAAAAGAAAGCATCTACACTGATAAAGAACCTCGTTTCTGACAAGGAGAGCCCCTATGTATGACAGCATTGTATTGGGCAGTGGTGTTATTGGCGTAAACACAGCGTACTGGCTGGCCAAAGCGGGTCACAAGGTTCTGGTTATTGATCGTCAGCCAATACCGGGCAATGAAACCTCTTATGCTAACGGCGGCCAGATTGCCGTTAGCCACGCTGACCCCTGGGCCAAACCCTCTGCCCCCCTTTCTGTCATAAGAGATCTGATTCGGGATGATGCTCCTCTCCTCTTCCGGCCAGGAATGGACATCCGACAGTGGCGCTGGTTGCTAAGCTGGTTTGGGCAATGCACCCCCGGGCGGTGGCGCACAAATCTATTGGAAGCCATGCGCCTATCAGCTTATTCCCAGGAACTGACCCGCCAGGTTCAAAATGAGCACCAGTTAAAATACCAACAGATACGCAAAGGCGTACTCCACCTCTACAGAACGGATAAATCACTAAACAGTGCGAAGCAAAGCATTGAACAAATGCAAAGTTTTGGGCTGAACCGAAAAATCATTACCCCGGAAGAAGCCCTCACCCAAGAGCCGGCCCTAAGGTTTAGTGATGAAAAAATTGTTGGCGCAACCTATACCGAGACAGATGAGTCCGGTGATGCACGTGAGTATTGCCAGCAATTAGCAGATGTCTGCCGGGAGATGGGAGTCACCTTCGCCATGAAGACTCATATCATGCAGTTAATTCGTGAAGGCCGCCGTGTTCATGTCAGAGTCAATGGTGAGCTGGGCAACCGCCACCTAACCGCAAATCACCTGATTGTCTGTATGGGGCCTTGGTCAGCCAGACTTCTGAAACCAGTGAACGTTTGGCCCAATATCTACCCGGTTAAGGGATACTCTATTTCTGTACCTTTAGAACATCCGGAAAAAGCACCGACGGTGAGTCTGACCGATGAAACCAACAAGCTGGTATTCAGTCGGCTGGGAGATGAACTGAGGGTCGCCGGTACCGGTGAACTGGGTGGCTATTCCCGTGAGCTTAATGTCAAACGCTGCGATCGTATTCTGGAACAGGCGAGAAGACTTTTCCCGGAAGCCGGTGGCTTTGACCAGGCTCGCTTCTGGACAGGGTTAAGGCCGGCAACACCCTCTGGGCTACCTTGTATCCGTAAAACCCGTTTTGACAATTTATGGATCAACAGCGGCCATAATATTGGCTGGACAATGGGCTGCGGCTCAGGAAAATACCTGGCAGACTTAATCAGCAACGGAACCGCAACTGAGTTTGACCATTACGAACTACCTGGCCATATCCTTTGATTCATCCGGAAAAACAAGTCAGACACTCAGACTGAGCGATAAAAACGAATTGAGGAAAACTCATATGGCTCCCCCATTTCCGGCACAGTATTCGCGTTAAATGTATCCGCCAGCTGGTAAGAGGAATGGCTGAAATTCCTTACACGGGAATCAGCCACCCACACCTCCGGTGCAAAACGAAAAAAGATGTCAAGCCAGGGCAGGTTCTCCCGATCATAAAGCACATCGGCAGCAATCAGGAGATCTGCTTCCATTTCAGGAAGAGCTAACAAATCCTCAGCAACCTGAAACGACACCTTATTCAGGCATGCATTCTCCTTACAGGCCAGCTGGGAGATGGGGTCAATATCACAGGCAATCACCTCCGCCCCCACCATCGCGGCAGCAACAGCAACAACACCGGAGCCAGCTCCAAAGTCGATAACCCGTTTCCCAGTGACCTCTTCAGGATTTTCTAGGATAAAGCGTGCCAGCGCCAAACCACTCCCCCAGCAAAAACCCCAATATGGAGTATGCTCAAGAATAGCTATAATCTCATCGGACGAAAATGCCCGGTCAATGGGTTCGGGATCTACCAGCCAAAGCCTTATTTTATTGATACCCGGCAGAGTCACTTCTTTAACCCTGGCGGAAGGTAACATCTGCGCTAGCGCCTGATTCAACAACAGTGACATCACGCTTTCTCCCGTCTGCTGGTCAGACTGAATTCAGACATTCAGCTCAGTCAGCTGAACAGCCAACGCTTCAACCTGTTCAGGTGTACCATTTTCGCGCCACCATAACGTCAGAGCGGCCGTACCAGCCTCAAAAATCAGAGTATCCTCCGGCAACACCTTCAACAAAGCTTTCAGGCTTGCCTCCTGGCCATCATCCAGAGCCGGAGACGGGGTCTCTAACCAAACCCATCCGGAAATAAATTCATCACCCCGGTACTGGATCTCTTCTTTGTCTAATCGAGCACAGTGTCCCAGGCGAAAGCGATGAACAGGGCCCTTATCATCAGCCTCACGCATAACGCGGTAAGCAATCGCGCTGTTTTTAGCTCCCAGAAGTTCAAAGGTTTCTATTCGAACCCGAATCCCCGCATGAAGTGCTATCTTTCTCAAGTGCATCTGATAACGCTGCCGCCTTGAAGGGACAATCCACGCTATCGGGCTAAGAACAGCTGCAAAAATCAGAACAACAATAAGCCAGGTACTCATATAACACCTCAAAAAAACAGCTGCCCAGGGCAGGAAAATACGACACTCAGGTTTTGATTTGAACGATTGAAAGCTGCAAACCATGACCCACGCCAAGGGAGTGTCTGTGATCAATTTTTAAACTTGATTGCGCCCTATACTAATCGATAGACAAGGGATAAAGTACAGTCAGATAAGGATTTTTAGCAAGGGGACAGAAAATGAGCCAATACAAACACGTACTGATTGCAGTGGATCTGACCGATGAATCCGGCCAGGTCATTGAAAAAGGTAAAGCTATTGCTGAGCGTAATGGTGCGAATATCAGCCTGATCCACGCTCTGGAGCCTCTGGGTTTTGCGTATGGTGGTGATATCCCAATGGATTTAACGACAATTCAGGAGCAGCTCGAGCAACACGCTAAAGCGAAACTTTCTGATTTGGCTGCTCCGCTGAGCATCCCTCAGGAACAGCAACATATTCTGGTGGGTGTACCTGATAGTGAAATTCACCGTATGGCTAAAGATCAGGGTGTAGATCTGATCGTAGTTGGCAGTCACGGTCGGCATGGCCTGTCTCTGTTACTCGGCTCAACATCTACCGGCGTCCTGCACGGTGCTAAATGTGATGTTCTGGCGGTGCGTATTCAGAAAGACACATAGATACTCATACCAGGGGATACCTTACGGGTAACCTCAGACTCTGAAATGCCCCTGATAGCAAATACGCTATCAGGGACATTGCTCAGACAGTGTCGAATGCAGAACTCAGCTCTCTTCTTTCATCGCTTCAAGCTCTACCCAACGGTCCATCGCCTGCTCAAGCTCCTGCTCTTTTTGCTGAAGCTTATCCAGTGTTTTCGAGACCTTGTCTGGGTCGCCCTGATAAAAAGCACCATCTCCTGTGGTGGTATGTAGTACCTCCAGTTCTGATTCCAGCTTTTCAATCAAGGCCGGTAGCTGATCTAACTCGCGCTGCAGCTTGTAACTCAGCTTTTTACCTTTGGCAGCGTTTTTTTCAGCGGGCCGGGCTTCTTCGGGCTTATCCTCATTCGTTGCAGAATCATCCTCAGGTGCGGTTCTCAGTGTTGTACTGTCATTGCCGTCGCCACCGGATACTTCCGGTGGAAACTTACCTCCCTGACGCACCCAATCACTGTAACCACCCACATACTCCTTCACCACGCCATCACCTTCAAAGGCGAAAACACTGGTCACGACATTATCCATAAAGGCACGGTCATGGCTAACCAGAAGCACGGTGCCGTCAAAATTGAGCAATAGCTCTTCCAATAACTCCAGTGTCTCCACATCCAGGTCATTGGTTGGCTCATCCAGAACCAGCATATTGGCTGGCTTGGTAAACAGCTTAGCCAACAACAAACGATTACACTCCCCGCCGGATAGAGCTTTGACCGGTGTACGAGCTCGCTCCGGGCTGAACAGAAAGTCCTGCAGGTAGCTCATAATATGCTTATCACGACCACCGATAGTGATACTGGTCTGACCTTCAGCAACATTATCCATTACCGTGCGCTCAGGCTCTAACTGGGCCCGTAGCTGATCAAAATAAGCCACCTCCAGTTTAGAGCCCATTTTCAGGTCACCACGTTGCGGGTCAAGCTGCCCCAGGAGAAGCTTCAGAAGAGTACTCTTGCCAGCACCGTTACGGCCTAGCAAGCCGATACGATCACCACGCACGACCCGGGTAGTCAAATCCCGGATGATAGGCTTATCGCCCCAGCTATAGCTGACATGCTCTAGCTCCGCAACCAGCTTGCCGGAAGACTCAGCTTTATCCAGTGTGATATTCGCCGTACCCTGTCGCTCCCGTCGCTGGGAGCGCTCCTTGCGCAGATCCTGCAAAGCACGGACACGTCCTTCATTACGGGTTCGGCGGGCTTTAATTCCCTGACGGATCCAGGCTTCTTCCTGAGCCAGTTTCTTGTCAAACTCAGCATTCTGACGCTCCTCCACCTCAAGCATATGCTCTTTATGCTCAAGGAAGCTGGGATAATCACCTTCCCAGATCGTCAACTGTCCTCGGTCTAACTCTACAATTCGGGTTGCCAGCTTTTGCAGAAATGCCCGGTCATGGGTGATAAACAGTACCGCCCCCCGAAACTCACTCACCTGCTGCTCAAGCCAGGCGATCGTTTCAATATCCAAGTGGTTAGTCGGTTCGTCAAGCAGCAACAGGTCGGGCTCACTCACCAAAGCACGAGCCAGCGCCACACGTCGACGCCAACCACCTGACAAAGATTTCATTGGGGTATCTGCAGGGAGGTTCAGCTTGGAGATAATCGACTCAACCCGCTGAGTCAAAGCCCAGCCATCTTTGCTTTCAAGCTCATTTTGCAAGTGCTCTAGCTTTTTCAGATCCTCATCACCATCAATATTCATAATCAGATGGTGATAGTCGCGAATCAACTGCCCGACACCGGGAATACCATCCGCGATGATATCAAATACAGTATCATCTCCAGCCACTGGCAGATCCTGAGCCAGCTGGCCGATTTTTAACCCCGGCTGAATCCAAAGTGACCCGGAGTCAAGTGTTTGCTCCCCGGAAACCAGCTTTAGCATAGTGGATTTACCTGCGCCATTACGGCCAACGACACAAATTCGTTCACCTTTACTGATGACCAGAGAGGCTTCATCCAGCAGCGCATGATGGCCAAATGCGATACTAATCTTTTCTAATCTAACTAACGCCATGAAATGCCTGTAAAAACTTTGGAATTATCTGTAAAAAAACGGATCCGATATTGAGGTATCCACCCAAAACTTGCTACTTTAAACAGCCGTATCAGGACGATCAAACAGGAAACCCGAATGATTTCTTATCCTTTAATAAGACAAACCGTTGTATTGGGGTCCATTATCGCCTTTTTAACAGGCTGTATGCACGACATTCCTAAATTGGGGGTTGAAAACAACCGCCTGAAACCCTGCCCGGATACCCCGAACTGCGTTGCTTCACACCCGGATACTCAGGAGAGCCAAAAAATCCCCCCTATTCTCTATACCGCCGAGCAAACCCAGGCTTACAATCAGATGGAAGCCCTGCTCACGGAACAAAGTGATGCAATTGTTATCACACGTGAGCATGCTCACTACCTGAGGGCAGACTTCCGCACTCCCCTGATGGGCTTTATCGATGATGTAGAGTTCTACTTCCAGGTGCCGGGGGTCATTGCCGTACGCTCTGCTTCGCGCATCGGTTATTCTGATTTTGGCGTCAACCGCAGACGAATTGAAGAGATCCGTAAAGCCTTTAGTGAACGTATGGCCCAGCCTCTTTTAGAGCCAAAAGTGCCTATTCAGACAGATTAGTATCAACAATCCTCCACCAATACTCCATAAAATAACCCCCAATACTGAATATTCAATATTGGGGGTTATTTCAGATCGCGCTCCCGGTTTAACTAAGCAGGGTATCCGGCGTTCGGCTTATACCGTTTCTTCCGGAACTTCCAGGCCTTCAACTTCAGCGATCCGACGAACAACCAGATCAAACAGCTGTTTCGGCTGAAACTTGGACAGGAAGTCATCACAACCGACCTTTTGCACCATCGCCTTATTAAAGCTACCACTCAAAGAGGTATGCAGGGTAATAAACAGATCTTTAAGGCGCGGATCTTCACGAATTTCGCGCGTCAGACGATAACCGTCCATTTCCGGCATTTCAGCATCTGTAATCAGCATCAGAAGCTTATTTGGTACATCCTCGCCGGCATCGGCCATAGCACGTAGTTTTTCCAACCCTTCACGGCCATCACTGGCCTCATGGATCGTAATACCCAGATGCCCCAGGGTCTCTTTAACCTGAGCCCGTGCTGTCGAGGAATCATCAACCATCAGGACTTCCATCCGGCTGGCTGCCTGACGAATTTGCTCATCCAGATTCTCAGTATCAATACTGATCAGGTAAGGTGAAATCTCAGCCAGAACTTTTTCTACGTCGATAATCTCAACAATCTTTTCTTCAACCCGGGTAATCGCCGTCAGGTAATGGGACCGACCTGTAGTTCGCGGCGGCGGCATAATTTCGTCCCAGTTCATATTGATAATGCGATCAACACCGCCGACCAGAAAGGCTTGCACAGAGTTGTTATACTCCGTCACGATCAGGTTGCTTTCTTCTGTTGGTTGCAGAGCAGGCATACCGATCGCCTGACTCAGGTTAATCACCGTAACGGTCTGCCCCCGCAAATGAGTAACCCCTACAACATAAGGGTGGTGATGCGGCAGGTTGGACAGTGCCGGTAGACGCATCACTTCCTGAATTTTAAACACATTGATGGCAAACAACTGTCCCGTAAGTAAGCGAAACATTAAAAGCTCTAGTCGGTTTTCACCAACTAACTGTGTCCGGGAATCTACGCTAGCTAATACCCCTGCCATGGGCTACTCCAATGTTGTGGTCTCAGATTAAAAGGCGATCTATGCCTGTTTTCTTTCTTTGAGGTGTCAATAGTAGTTAAATTCAGATCTTATTTCTATCAGGATTCCGGAAAGTCATGAGAGACAGTCAACAAAACGCGCTACTGGGCGCACCATCGCCTTTAATAGATATCGGAGTTAACCTCACAAACGAGCGTTTTAATGGGAAGATTGCTGAAGTTGTAGCACAGTCACTGGAAGCTAATGTAACCAACCAGATTATTACAGGTACGTCTTTTGCTTCTTCAAAGGCGGCTCTGGCACTTTGCGAGCGCTACCCTGAGCAATTTCGCAGCACCGTAGGGATACATCCCCATGATGCTTCAGAGTTCAATAGCTCCGCACACTCCAATCTCCGGGATTTACTGCAGAGCACCTACTGCGTTGCTGTCGGCGAAACAGGCCTGGACTTCAATCGCAACTTTTCAACGCCTCAGGATCAGGAAAAGGCCTTTGAGGCCCAACTGGAATTGGCCATTGAGTTTCAAAAACCACTTTTTATGCATGAGCGGGATGCATTCGAGCGTCAACATGAGATCCTGAAAAGTTACCGTGATGATATAACCGACGGTGTCATCCACTGCTTTACCGGCAGCAAACAGGCGCTGTTTGGCTATCTCGATCTTGGTCTCTATATCGGCATTACTGGTTGGATATGCGATGAACGCAGAGGGACTGACCTGCAGGCACTCGTGCACAATATTCCTCAGGACCGCCTTATGATAGAGACAGATGCACCATATCTGCTGCCACGTAATATGACATCAAAACCCAAGGACCGTACTAACAGGCCTGCTTACTTACCATGGGTCCTGAAAGAATTAAGCCTTCACACCGGGCTTTCTGAGCTGGATCTTGCCTGTAAAACCAGTGACAATGCACGGCGTTTTTTTCGTTTACCTGAACATTTTGCTCCAGCCAACGAGGTAGAAAATGAACCCGTATCCGATTTTTATCGACTTTGAGTGCTCCAGTCCCGACGAAGACGGCTTCCCTATTGCGGTGTGCTGGTCAACGCCGGATGGTCAGGTAAAAAGCACTCTGATCACCCCCGAAGATGACTGGCTGGATAGTCATAGCCATCAGTTTGATGATGCAGCCATCGATATCGATGATCTTATGCTGCACGGTGTCAGCGCACTGGAGGTGATTCGCGAGTTACAGGGCGATATTGACTCTGATATCGTTTATGTTGATGGGTCAGGAGAGGATGAACACTGGCTCGATATGCTCTTTGACAGCTATCAGATGAATGTGCAGTTTGCATTTGAACCCGCAGCAAGCCTATATGAAATAAGCTTTGAGCATTGGCAGGATCTACGGGGTGAGTGGGTGGCAGAGCGGGGAATGGATCCCTATCAATCAGAAGCTAATGTCTTGTCCATGCTGCATGTACATCAGGCATTAACCGAAGGCAGAACCTAGCTTAGTCATATCAGTCCGTGCAAGGTAAAAAGCCAAGCGGAATAAAAGGCCGGGTGAGCACCCGGCTTTTATCCTCAGCAGGGCAGACCCTATGCCTTACTGTTTCTCATTTCGGGAAGCAATAATAGAGCGGCTCAGCAAAATTACAGGGATAATACCGACCAGAACAATGACCAGCGCCGACAATGCAGATTCTTCCAGTAACTCATCAGAGGCAAACTGATAAACATGTGTGGCCAGAGTATCAAAATTAAAAGGGCGCAATACCAAAGTCGCTGGCAGCTCCTTCATACAATCCACAAAGACGACCAATGCCGCTGTAAGCACACCGGGCTTTATCATGGGAACATGAACTTTCAATAAAATTTGCAGCGTGTTGTAACCCAAAGAGCGGGCAGCCATATCCATACTTGGCGTTACTTTTTCAAGACTCGACTCAATGCTACCTGCTGATACTGCAAGAAAACGTACGATATAAGCAAAAATTACAGCGAATACAGTCCCGCTAAGCAGTAAACCAGTGGAAATACCAAACCAGCTTTCAAAAAGATCATCCACGGCATTATCAAAAGCAGCCAGAGGAATAATGACGCCGACAGCTAGAACCGCCCCAGGCATCGCATAACCCAAACCGGATAATCTTACGGCCTTCTGGACGCTTGATGCTTTAACTAAGCGTTTGCCGTATGCAAGGATAAGCCCCAGAAAGATCGTCCCCAAAGCCGCAACGGCGGAAAGCATAAAACTGTTCCAGCTCATCTCAAGAAAATCCGGCGTCCAGGAGACCTCAAAATAGACAATCGCATGCCTAGCCAAAGATAGCACCGGCACAATAAAGCCAAAAACCAAAGGCATAATACAAATCAGCCAACAGGCAAAGGCTTTACGGCCACTTAGCTTTGTGCGCTGAAAAGCCTTGAAGCGGTCTCCCCGGGAGAACTGTTTCTGACGGCGACGGGAGTGACGCTCCAGCCCGATAAGGACCAGAATAAATATCATCATCACACTGGCGATCTGAGCCGCACCACCGATGTTGCCCATATTCATCCAGACATCATAGATGCCAGCCGTTAGAGTACGCACCGCAAAATAATCCACGGTACCAAAGTCATTCAGAGCTTCCATCAGCACAAGAGCAACCCCCACGGCTAACGCCGGACGAGCTGTCGGTAAAGAAACACGCCAGAAGACTTGTCGGCGGCTGCAGCCTAAAGTTCTCGCTGCATCACGCAAAGATGCGGATTGCTCAATAAATGTCGCCCGCACCATCATAAAAACATAGGGATAAAGAACCAGTGCCAGCATAATAACGGCCCCACCAAGACTCCGGATCTCTGGGAACCAGTAATCACGGGCCGTGTGCCAGCCAAATAGCTGTCTTAACCCCATTTGCAACCAACCAGAGTATTCCAGCATATCGGTGTAAACGTAAGCGATGACGTATGCAGGTACAGCAAAGGGCAGCAGAAGCGCCCATTCAAAAACTTTTCGGCCCGGGAAGTCATACATCGTCGTTACCCAGGCGGTCGAAATGCCCAACCAAGCGGCAAAAAAACCGACACCCAGCATCAGGCCAATTGTAGTGATAATATAGTTGGGCAGAACCGTTGATAAAAGGTGGGGCCAGATATTCTCTTCCGGAAAAAATGCCAGCCAAAGCACTGCTAACACCGGCAACAGCACAATCGCAGCAATCAACCAAACCGAGAATTGCCAATAACCATTACCAGAGCGGGTTTTAAACAGTGAGCCCGGTCTGCCACCTATGGCCACTGCTGTTCTATCCTCTGCTTGCGAAACCATCCGCGCCTACCTGTCCAAAACGTGAAAAAGCGTTTTTCAGAACGCACAAAAGGGCAGCCTTGGCTGCCCTCGGATTTACCAATTATAACAGTATGTTACGTCATACTGTTATCACAAGTCAGCAGGGAGCTCACCATAAGATAATACTCCCGGCAACGTGTATAAATGGCGATGTAACCGAATCAGTTGTTATAACCTACTTCGTTAACCATCATAGCGGCACGTTTACGGAAGCTATCAACTTTAGACAGAGGCAAATCATCAGCCTTGAACTCCCCCCAGTGATCCACCAGTTTACTGGCCTCAACACCGGCTTTTACAGGATATTCAAAGTTCTGCTCTGCGTAGATTTTCTGCGCCTCATCCTCTGTAAGGAAACGCATCAGTTTTAAAGCGACATCACGATTAGGCGAACTTTTTGTCATCGCCATACCACTGATATTAACATGGGTACCCCGGCCTTCTTGGTTTGGATACACAATATTCACAGACTCTGCCCAGGCGCGCTGCTCGTCATTCGTCAGCATTTTACCGTAGTAATAGCTGTTACCAACGGCAAGATCGCAAACACCTTCTTTAACGGCTTTAACCTGTGCGCGATCGTTGCCTTGTGGCTTACGGGCCAAATTCGCTTTCACCCCTTCCAACCACTGCTTAGCTTCTGCTTCGCCATGGTGAGCAATCATAGATGCGATCAGCGCGATGTTATAGGTGTGATCACCTTTACGGGTACAGATCCGACCAGCAAATTTAGGATCTGCCAAGTCTTCATAGTCCTTAAACTCTCCAGGCTGGATACGATCTTTGGAGGCATACACAACTCGGGCACGAGTCGTCAGTCCGAACCACTGGCCGTCAGCGTCACGAAACTTCGCCGGTACATTTTTGTTAATAACGGAATCATCAACTTCCTGAGTCACACCAGCATCTACAGCACGGCTCAGATTACTTACATTAGAGGTCAGCAGTAAGTCCGCAGGGCTATTATCACCTTCACTCTTCAGGCGCTGAATTAAACCACTCTTGGCAAAAACAACATTTACTTTAATGCCGGTTTCTTCAGTAAAAGCATCCAGAATAGGCTTCATCAGGAATGCCTGACGATCAGAGTAAATATTAATTTCATCAGCTGCCTGAGCATTAAACGCTGAAACTGCACCGCTCGTCAGAATCAGGGCAGCAACTGCTTTTTTAACTGCGCTTTGAGTGAAACCTTGTTTAGCCATTAATGTGTCTCCTGCCGGAAAAAATGTCTGATCAATTCAATCATTCGAAATGATAATAATTGGTATTTAACAAGATAAACCTACAAGGTGCAATACTTATTGCAAATCGTTTTCATTTATCAGCCACTTTTAAATGCTTCAGAATCAAAGGTCTAATAGTCATGGCTGCTAAATTTCTTATGCAAGCGCACAACTCTCTGAGGAAATATTCACAGCATTTTTGCCCGTATCAAAGCCTGTATTATAAAAATCAGCCAGTGCATCAAAGAAAGACTGCGCCCGATAGGGAAGGCCTTCCAACAGGTAAGTCTCAGCCTGTTGGTTGACATTTTTCTCAAAAGTACAAGTATTGCCAGGGGAACCATTCAGGTTGTCAACACTAACCCGAAAACGAAAACCTGTAGCCAGACAGAAGCACTTTTCAATCGCCTGGGGAACAATTTCAACTCGTTCAAACAGACGCTGCTGCTCTTCAGTCCGGCCATCAGGCTCATACCAGTAACCATAGTCCACCAGCATGCGGCGCTCTTTTCCCGCAACACACCAGTGGGCAATCTCATGTAAAGCACTTGCGTAAAAACCATGTGCAAAAATAACCTGGTGCTCATTACCGGTCTCAGATGCGGGTAAGTAGATAGGCTCGTCCTCACCTTTCACCAAACGGGTTTGCTCTGACTCCAGAAAAAGCCGATTAAAAATCTCAATCAGATCTCTGTAGCAATGTTCCTCACTCACATTAACCTCTTCACACAACTTATTAGCTCATCAAACAAAATGCACACTTTGCCACCATGCCTGAAGAGCGAAAATGGCCTGAAAACAGAGGCTGACATTATACGCCTTCCCCCATAGTTCAGGAAAAAGACTCTTTATTTTTTGATCGATGACAAAAATTGATCAACTGCCATACAACCAAGACAAAACAACACTCAGAGAGTAAAATCTGCGCTTTAGTTATTTCCGCTATCAGGCTCTGTTTATAGACGCTATTGTTTCTAACTTTTTTATATCTGGCAGTATCTTAACCGCCAAGGATGCTCATTTTTATCATGCAAATCTTCGCTAAAAATACATTTGACGCCCCACATCTGTTCAAAGAGATAAAGTACCTGATGGTCATTGCCCTGCCCATCATGGGAGCCCAGTTGGCTCAATCCGGCATGGGTGTCGTAGATACTCTTATGGTAGGCAGACTCGGGGCTGATCATCTGGCTGCCGTTGCGCTTGGCACCAGCATCTGGATGCCTTTATTTCTATTTCTGAGTGGTGTTCTGCTGGGTATAACCCCTTTCATTGCCCAATGGCTTGGGGCTGATACCCCCTCTAAAGTAGGGCCCTTTGCATTTCAGGGGTTCTGGCTGGGTCTAGTAATCAGCCTGATTAGCATTATCGCCATGCTTTTTCATACCAGCATTCTGCGCATGATGTCTGTGCCGGAACACCTGCTGCCACTAACAAGTGATTACATGCTTGGCATCATGATTGGCTTCCCGGCTCTTGGCTTCTATCAGACTATGCGCAGCTACACTGAAGGCTTGGGCTTTACCCGACCAGTTCTGATTATCAGCGTTGGTATGCTCTTATTTAACCTGATGGCAAACTGGATACTGATCTATGGTATGGGGCCAATTCCTGCGCTAGGTGTCATGGGCTGTGGTTTTGCTACTGCAATCGCTATGTGGAGCAGCGTATTAATGCTATGGCTCTATATTCGCTTCAATCACCGATATAATGAAACAAGGCTACTCGATTATCCCTCTATGCCTCGTTGGGACGAGATTAAAAAGATGTCTGTGGTTGGTATACCTATCGGTGTTGCAATTTTTTTTGAGGTAGGGCTTTTCACCACGATTGCACTTTTTATTGCCCGACTGGGCTCAACTCAAATTGCTGCTCACCAGATCGCACTCAATGTGACATCCGTTACTTTTATGGTTCCATTAAGCCTTGCTATGGCACTAACTGTTCGGGTCGGTAACAGTGTTGGTGCTGGTGGTTATCAATATGGTAAATATGTCAGTATCATTGGGGCGGGATGTACAGTCGTCGCAAGTTTCTTCACTGCCGGCATTATGTATTTCCTGCCGGGTATAATTGCAGAGCTCTATACAGACCAGGTTGAAGTGATCGCACTTGCCGTCACCTTGCTGCATCTGGCTGCCGTCTTCCAAATCTCAGATGCTCTTCAGGTTGCACTTAGTGGAGCTCTGCGGGGCTATAAAGACACTCAAATTATTATGCCAATTACTCTATTCTCATACTGGATTGTAGGCATGGGTTTAGGCTATATACTGTCATTAACAGACCTGATTGTCCCCGCCATGGGTGTGGCTGGTTTTTGGTACGGGCTGATTGCAGGACTTAGCATGGCTGCAGTTCTGCTGGGCTGGCGTTTCTTTGCGATTAACAGGCTAGCTTAGACTAAGGCATGGAAAGGGGCTGCTGCTAACTGCAGAGCCCCAACAGGATCATCAGGCAGGTTTCTGAATATAGTAGAAAAAAATGTCACTTTCTTCTTTTTGTTCAAGAAGAGTAAAACCTAAAAACTGACAGAATTTAGGTATGTCCCGAGCAGTTGAAGGGTCTGTAGCAATGACTCTTAGTACATCACCTTCCATCATATTTTTCACCGCCCCATGAAGCATCATAACAGGCTCAGGGCACATCAGGCCGGAAGTATCTAACTCATGGGCGTAGGTCATCTCAGACATGATCAATTCCTGAAAAATACAAACGACCAAGTTTACCAGAGCCGTTCTAAGGTTCAATAAAGCTACGAAAATAGCCTAACTAAATATCTGCGGTTGTAGCTTTTCGCCCCACACATGCAGAAAATGATATTATTAAAACACTGACTATAGTGACTCTTAAACCTGCACAAGCTCTGTTTCTCCACAAGCTTTAAGGCAATTCAAATTGTGTGCCTGTGACAGCCACCATCTCCCTTTCTCTAATCGATACACTGACCATGTGAACTTTATGGACTTAATACTGCCTCTAGCCGAAAACTTAACACTAGGCCATTTACTCTTTCTGATGCTGATAGCTTTTATTGCCGGGTTCATTGATGCCATTGCGGGAGGTGGTGGGCTGATCACCATTCCGGCACTACTGACTGCAGGTATCCCCCCCCACTTAAGTTTAGGCACCAACAAGCTCTCTTCAAGCTTTGGCTCCCTAACATCGGCAGTTACCTTTTTTCGTAAGGGGCTATTTACTCCTGCACTCTGGAAAGCTGCCTCTATAGGCACTCTGATAGGGGCTACAACAGGTACCGTTATAGCCAATTATCTGGACGCGGATTTTATTGCCAAAGCCCTCCCAGCGATCATTATCGCAACTGCAATCTATACACTGGTATCTAAGGCTGCAATACCAGATGAAAATGCCGATAGAAAAAGCGGCTTATTCCAGTGGGTGCACGGCTTAATTCTTGGAGGTTATGATGGTGTTGCCGGCCCTGGTACAGGGGCATTCTGGACAGCCAGTGCACTACATTTTTACCGAATGGAAATGCTGAAAACACTTGCACTAGCCCGTACTATGAATTTCATAAGTAACATTACATCTTTAGTGACCTTTGCCTTACTGGGACACGTAGCCTGGGGGTTAGGAATAGCAATGGGTTCAACTCTTATGCTGGGTGCCTGGTGTGGATCTCACTCCGCCATTCGTATGGGAAATTTATGGGTCAGGCGCATTTTCATCTTACTGGTCATCCTAATAAGCTTACGTCTTGCATGGCAGCACTGGATTCTATAACTCATATACTCTGTAGTTTAATTGAGTATAGAGTAGGAGCCCTTGCTAGCCGATATGCTGTATTAGCAGCAATTAGTACTCTTTAGCTAGTGGCTATTCATTGAGCAGGAATTAGCAAGGTAAAGTGTATCTCAGCAGTTCAGTGCATCAGGAAGGTATACACATACAAACTCTTAATTTAAGAGTGCAACTTTGATTCAGTAGAAACGCAAAAAGCCCATCTCATTAGAGATGGGCTTTTGAAATTAAGGCTTGATAATGTCCTACTCTCACATGGGGAGACCCCACACTACCATCGGCGCTGAGCAGTTTCACTTCTGAGTTCGGAAAGGAGT
>NZ_JBLXCD010000011.1:0-62173 GCF_048265165.1 Oceanospirillum sp.
TTCCAAGAAGCGGGGTTTTTTTATGCCTGGGATTTATGGTTGTAAGACGTACAAAAGGTTATCAAAGTTTAAAGAAGATAGTACAGAGTAATACACCGTATGAAAGCAGGCAGTCCAAGAACTGTCAGCGAAGATAGTTTTTGCTAATTTTGCGGAAGGAGTCAGTGTTACATTTATGCAGCCATTCAAAAGCAACCATCTCTTTAGTAACCAGCTGAATACCATTTTGTTGCATACGGATCAGGGCGGTGTTGTAATCAGACGCCTTGCGGGATGCTATTGCATCGGTAACAACATAAACGTCGTACCCTAGCTCTGAAAAGCCGAGGGCGGTCTGCAGAAGGCAGACATGACTTTCAGCCCCTATAAGAATTAACTGCTCTTTGTTCAGTTTATTAACAGACTCCACAATATGGAGTTCTTCCGCAGCAGAGAAATGTTCTTTTTCCAGAAACACCGCAGATGACAGGTAAGGTACTAGCTGGTCGCTGGTATGTCCCAGACCTTGCGGGTATTGCTCCGTTACAATGGTGGGGATGGCTAAATTATCAGCAACTTCAATCAGCCACTGGCTGTTGAGCATCAATTGTTCGGCATTATGCAGAGCAGGAAGCAACTTTTCCTGAATGTCGATGACTAATAGTGTTGAGTTGGTAGGGCTGATTAACATATAAAGCTCCGTAAAGAGTTTGTTGTTATGGTTGGAATGCGCTTCCTGCGCCCCCATTACTCAAGCATAACGGATAATAAGTAAACTAACAGGTAACTTTATGCAGCGTATAGCAGTATGGTTTTTTGCTTTCTTTATGGTTGTGGGTACAGGCCTGGATCATGCTGAGGCAAAACGTTTGGGTGGCGGTAAGACGTTTGGTTCTTTCTCGAAGAGTACAACAAAATCGACAGGCAGTAATAGCTACACTCAGCCATCCAAGACAAATGCAGCTACCTCTACAGGAGCCCGTAGCAGCAAAATGGGCTTTTTGGGGCCTCTAGCAGGTTTAGCGGCGGGTGGATTGTTAGCTTCAATGTTCTTTGGCGACGGGTTTGAAGGCTTTCAGATGTTCGATTTTATTCTGATTGCTCTGGTAGTGTTTATCATCTTCAAGCTAATGGCCCGTAAGCGACAAGCTTCCCCTGCTGGTGCATCTTCTGCAGGCTACCAGAAAGAGGCCTTTAAACAGCAGGAGCGTACTTTTGATACAAACCTGATGGGGGGCGGTGCTCAGGTTACACCTCAGGTTCCGGACTGGTTTAATGCTGAAAGCTTTGTGGAGCGAGCTAAAGGACACTTTGTTCATCTGCAACAGGCTTGGGACAGTAATGATTTGGCAGAGATTCAGGATTTCGTAACCCCTGAGCTGTATAATCTGCTCTCTGAGGAGCGTAAAGCACAAGCTGAGCCCCCGAATACTGAGGTAGTTAGCCTTGAAGCTCGCTTGGGTGGTGTCAGCCAGCAAGGGTCTTTGGCGGAAGCAAGTGTTGTGTTCTCTGGTCAAATCCGTGAGAACAGCTCTGTGCCAACGGAGTTCAGTGAGACCTGGCATTTGGTACGCGATATGCGCCAAGAAAATGCTAATTGGTATCTGCAGGGAATTCAGCAAAACTGATAATTTCTTTTTTGCACACCAATCAGAAAGGCCGCTCAAAGCGGCCTTTCTTTGTTTATTTATTCGTCATGGTCTCTTAGGAATACCCACTCGTTCCCCTTGCTTTGCTCTTCGCTGAAGTAATAACCGTCCACATCAAATGCTTTGATTTGCTCAGGTTCTGTCAGTTGCTTCGTAATGATATAGGCTGTCATTAGCCCCCGTGCCTTCTTCGCATAGAAGCTGATCATCTTGTATTGACCATTTTTCCAGTCTTTGAAAACCGGAGTGATAGTCTCTGCATGCAACTGTTGCGCTTTGACAGCTTTGAAGTATTCATTTGAGGCCAGGTTGATCAACACTGGGTTGGGGTCTTTAGAAAACTCGTTATTCAAAGCATCTGTTAATTGCGTACCCCAAAACTCATAAAGATTCTTGCCACTGTTATTGGCAAACTTGGTGCCCATCTCCAGGCGGTATGGCTGAATAAGATCCAGCGGCCTCAATAGCCCATAGAGGCCGGACAAGATTCTCAGATGGTTCTGTGCGAACTGAAAGTCTTTCTCTGAAAAGCACTCTGCATTTAATCCTGTGTAAACATCCCCTTTAAAGGCCAGGATAGCTTGCTTGGCATTAGCAGGTGTAAATGGAGACTCCCAGCTGCCGAATCGGGCTACATTTAGTGCAGCCAATTTGTCACTCAGCTTCATCAGACTGGCTACTTCTGCCTGAGAAAGGACTCTTAGTTGATCGATAAGCTGTTGGCTTTGCTCGAGATACTCTGGCTGGGAGTGAATATCAGTAACTGGAGCAGATTCAAAGTCCAGTGTTTTAGCAGGTGATATAACGAGTTTCATAGGTTCTACCTGAAGCCGGAATCATAGGGAAGTCAGCGGTTACACTAGCGGATGGGTGATTAAAAAACCAGAGCATGTTTTATGGGTGCTGCAAGTGGGCTTCATCGCACTGTAGTCAGGACTGACTCACTCTAAAACAGCATCAGTGTTGCGATCAAAAGTATAATGGGCTTCATTATCTCGGTACTGGTTTGCTGCTGCAGAACCCTGATTAATTCGCCGCATAGGCGTATTCCTTATGATCAGTTACCATCGGGAACTGATTTGATATAAGGGATCAACAATGTTTCAGCGTGTATTAAATATTTCTCCCTATGGGCTGCTGGTTCTGACAACACTCTTCTGGGCTGGTAACTTTGTACTGGGTCGTGCTGTGCACCTGGATGTGCCGCCATTAGGGCTGAGTTTCTGGCGCTGGTTGACAGCTTTAGTCATTATTCTGCCCTTTGCGATACCGCACTGGAAAGCCTCCCGACAGGTGATCCGGGAAAACTGGTTTATCCTTTTGGTGCTGTCGGTCTTCAGTGTTGGCTGTTTTAATACCATGATTTACCTTGGGTTGCAGACTGCACCCGCCAGTAACAGTATTCTGCTGCAGTCTGCCTGCCCGATTCTGATTCTGATCATCTCCTGGCTCTTCTTCCGCGAGAAAGTTACCTTGCTGCAAGGAGTCGGGATGTTAATCTCTCTCTTAGGGGTCGTGGTTGTTGTCACCGAAGGTAGTCCTTCCTCAATTGTGAACATGAGCTTTCTGAATGCCGGTACGGCCTGGATTCTTCTAGGGGTGCTTTGCTGGGCTATTTACTCCAGTTTGCTGCGTCTTCGCCCAGACGGCTTAAGCCCTTTTGGTTTTTTTGCGCTGACCGTCACGGTGGGGGTTGTGGTGTTGCTCCCGTTTTATCTGTATGAAACGCTTTCTGGCAGAGGGATGCCCTTTAACCTGGTCTCAGTGAGCAGTGTGTTATATCTCAGTATCTTTCCATCAATTCTGGCTTATTTGTTCTGGAATAAAGCGATTGCGGAACTAGGCCCGGCACGAGCCGGACAGTTTATTCATCTGGTGCCTGCATTTGGTATTATCATGGCGATCCTGTTTCTGGGGGAGCCTCTGCAGGGGTTCCATGTCAGCGGTTTTCTGCTGATTCTGGGAGGGATTTGGCTGGCAACTGTGATTGCCCGTGCAAGAGCCTGAAAACGAAAAATATGACGGACACAAAAAAGGGTGCTTAAGCGGCGCCCTTTTTTGTACTTTATAGCGACTTTTACTTCTTTGTAGGCTAACTGAAGCGGATCAGAATCACGCCACCAAATAACATCAGTACGCCCAATACACGCCAAAGATTGATATTGTGCTCCGGAAAGGTTGCCCAGCCAAAATGATCCAAAATTAGAGACATAATGAGCTGTCCCGCAACAAATAAGGCAATCATGGTGGCTGCCCCAAGCCGTGGAGCAAGGAACGCTGATGTGGCGACAAAAAGGGCTCCCATTAAACCTCCGGTCCAAGCCCACCAGGGAGCTTCTTTCAGGCCCGATACTTCAGGCCACTGTTGACGCGCAGCGATAACAACGATGAAAAGTGCCACAGTACCAACAACAAATGAGATTAGTGATGCCCATATAGCACCTGAGCTATGAAGTGCCAATGTACTGTTTACGCCTGATTGAACTGGCATAAAAGCACCGGCGGTCAATGCCAAAGCAATCCAGAAAGTAAGCAAAAGGCCTCCTGTATATCAGAGTGGGGGGTAGGTGATGGTTGTATCATACGGCCTAAAGAGGCGTTGGGTCTTAAGCATGGCAATGCTATCAATAAATATATCCGGATGCTTGCTGCATTTTAATCGGGCTGATGATAGGGCAGGCCATTAGCCTCTGAAATATAGCCCGCTATTCAGATTTGATAGTGTGGTGGTTTGTCCTTGCCAGAGAGCCATCGCTTATGTTTATGAGTGGCAAGAAAATAATGAGGTGTAACGGTTTTTTGCCATGGTGTGAGCATTTTACTCGTTTTGTATCGATAAACATATTTTGTAGCCTTGTTACTTAACAGCACAGTGTTAGAATGCCGGCTCGAAAATTGACTGCTCAGTTGAAAATAAACCAAAGTATTTTGTGGTTGCTTATGTCTGAACAAATTGGCGTTATAACCCGGCTGAAGTTTTTGCTGGCTGAGAAACTGTTTCACTCTTCAGTGCTGCGTCACTCAAGGCTGAGGCATCAATGGGTGATGCGGCTGTTTAAAGCATCGGCCAACGAGGGCCACCTTAAGGCTCTTTCCGTTTATGGCCACCTTCTTTATTTCCGTGGTATCTCCCCGTTAGATAAAGGACGGGGTGTTAACTACCTGCTGGACGCTGCCCGGCAGGGAGATGTGAAGGCCCAATACCAGATGGGCTGTATCTATGAGAAAGGCTATGGCCATCTGCAAAGAAGCTCTGAGCAGGCTGTTCGCTGGTTTGTCCGGGCTGCCGAGCAAGGCCACCCCTTGGCTTGTCGTCGTATGGCAAAGGCTTGCACTGAAGGTGAATTAGGCTTAGCTATTAACCCTGATCAGTCTGAATACTGGGAGAGAAAGACCCGGCATAGCCTAGAAAAGGCAAATGGCATGAACCTCTCTTTGAATCTATAATCTGCCTATTGGCACACGGCTTGCTATCTATATGTAATTCAGATGCCGTGTGCGA
This sequence comes from Oceanospirillum sp., assembly GCF_048265165.1. Taxonomy (GTDB): domain Bacteria; phylum Pseudomonadota; class Gammaproteobacteria; order Pseudomonadales; family Halomonadaceae; genus Oceanospirillum. Next base: position 5,131 of record NZ_JBLXCD010000011.1, read on the forward strand.
AGTGCACAGCGGACGTGTACTGGTTGTCCAAGTGGTTGGGTCCGCAAACTGGGACGAGTGAATTTTGACAACAAACGATAAGCAGAATCAGATGCCATATATTATTGACGTTGAAGCTTCAGGGTTCGGTCGGGGAAGTTACCCGATTGAAGTGGGTTTTGCTCGCCCTGATGGCAGCGTATTCTCATGCCTGATCCGCCCTGAGCCCGAGTGGGAGCATTGGGATGACAGTGCCGAGCTCGTTCATGGTATTCCAAGGGCTAAACTGCTGGAAGACGGGCAGTCGGCACGTGAAGTTGCCGAGAAACTCAACGATGAATTACGTGGTGAAGTGGTTTATACCGACAGCTGGGGTTTTGACAGCACCTGGTTGTCGTTACTTTTTTACCATGCTGGTTTGTCACAGTTGTTTCGGTTGGAAACACTGAGCAAGCTATTAACCGAGAAGCAAACCACTATTTGGGGGCAGGTTAAGCAGCAGGTTGCACTAGATTTGAACATTGATCGCCACAGAGCAGGCCCGGATGCCCGAATGTTGCAGCGCACTTTTGAATTAACTGCAATGGCCTGAAACTTCAGCCCTTTTTTTAATTTTGTTCTTTATTCGGTCATTTTACTGAGGTTATTATGTGGCAGGGTTCGGTAAAGGCAGTTTGTTGGAGCGTGCGTTGTAGTGCTAAAAAAAGGGCCTGATAAATCAAGCCCTTAGATACTTTTGCTTATTCGGCATCTTTCAGGATATTACTGCGGATAAAGCGAATACCAAAATATGAAATTACCAGGCAGCCACCAACAACGGCCAGGCCAGCGAATACTGCAGCGTCAAAATACATAATAGAACCTCGTTATCGTTTTAATTTCAGACGGCAATTTAATATTTTTGTTACCAGAAAGCATCTTTTAGCAGAGGATTGCTTAGAATTATTTAGAATAAGGCTTAATGCATGATTTCTGTTTTGAGTTTTCATCCTGCTTGAGCATAATAGCGGTTAGTTTTTAGTTACTGGTAGGCGACATGCAGAAAAAACAACCGAAGAAACCTTTCAGTGTTCACTGGAAGGTGCGCCTCACACGGAAAGGCCATAAACAGTTTCTGGCGCGGACGCTAAGTCTTTCTGCTAAGCACCTGCATATCGAGAGTGAATATAATCTGAAGGCAGGTGAGAAAGTAAAAGCTGAAGTGTTGGCTTTGCATGAGGGTGTTAAAAAAGTTTTAGTTGTTGTTGGCTCGGTACGCAGCTCAGTTTTGCTTTCAAGTGGCTACTCTTATGGGCTGGATGTGAAGATTGAGGCGACCAGTGAGGCGGATCAGGCGTTTATTGACGACTATATCAGAGCGCGTGAGAGCTTGATTGGTGCCCATTAATATATAGCAAGGCAGCTCTGCTGCCTTTTTCGTTTGCTGCTGAGCTCCCGTTTAGGGGATCAGATCCGCTATACCAAAGGTCTCATCCATCCATTGGCCAACAACATTGTAGCCGCAGAGATGATGGGCGTATTGGGTGTGAAGGCAGCGAACGGTATCCCGGTTGGCGATACCACCGACCCCTTTTTCTTTCAGCAGCTTAACGAAGCCTGCCTGTTCAGCAAATACCTGTTCTTCAGGTGACATATAATGCCACCGCTGGTCAATATAGTCCTGATGGCTGGCATGATACTGAGCCAGAAACTCAGGATCTTCGATTAGTCGCTCCTCCAATGCTTTAATTTCACCTCGGGCCTCAATATGGCTGATTTCCTTTTTCAGCAGCTCTGATGTCATCCAATAAAGTGTTGGGAATGGTTTTTTGTCTACGATGGAGTGCATGCGAACGACCAGCGGCGTGCCTAGGCTATCGGTGGCACTTATTGCCTGAATGCCCCGGGGCGCCCGACCTATCTGCTGCTCAATCTTGTCAATTAATGCTGGGGTTGGTGCTATATCTGTTTTCTGGTACATCTATCTGTTTATCCACTCAGTCTTTACTGCGTTTGGAGGTCGCTTTCCAGTATAATAGCTGGCAAATTTGAACCAAAAAGAACTCTCTTGACTCAAAGTTATCTGGTTATAACCCAGAGACGATTTATTTTGACTCAGAAAATATAGGAAAGCGAATAATGAAGAACTTGTTGCGTGCCTGTACGCTGGTCGCTGCGTTTATTACTTCCGGTACAGCCACCGCCGCCGCAACGGATTATGCCATAGGGACTGATCTGATTCGCTGGTTTGATCCGGTGCAGGATGGCGGCATGGCCAGCCTGACATTCCAGAAAGCCCTAGGCCGTGAGGATGCTCTGTTTGTGGACCTGGCTAAGAAAGACGACCGATATCTGGTAGGCGTGGATTATAAAGTCTATAACCAGCGTTACTACTACGGCTCTTTTATGCAGGTTGGGGCACTGCTGGATATTGATAACAGTACCCGCCTCTACATCGAAGGGGCTATGGGGTATGAGTTTACACCATCCACAAACTGGGTTGTTTCCGGTGATGTACAGATGCTATATGGCCCACGGAATCCATCGACAGGTAAAGAAGAGCCTTGGTTTGTGCCTCGCTTGCGTGTGATGTATGCCTTCTGATTCTCTCTATCAGATATGAAAAACTCCCGTCGAGAATTCCTTTTAAGGTGATAGCTGGTAGTTGTACACCTGTCACCGGGAGTGACGACGGGGTTTAATCTGCTTTGCCTATACTGGCCCACTTGCCATTTGTCAGGGCCAGAAGGTCGTCCGGTTTGAGTGCGATTTCAAGGCCACGTTTACCGGCACTGACATGCATAACCTCAAGCGTTTGAGCACTGGCGTCGATAAAGGTCGGCAGGCGCTTTTTTTGTCCTAGCGGGCTGATACCGCCCACCACATAGCCGGAGGTTTTCTCCGCCAGTGCCGGCTCCGCCATCTCCATCTTCTTGCAACCGACGGCTTTCGCCAAGGCTTTAAGGTCCAGAGTGCCGGATACAGGTACTACGGCGATAGCCAGTTTGCCGTCGTTACTTTTCGCCATCAGGGTTTTAAAAACCAGATCTTCTGATAAACCCAGTGCAGTGGCCGCTTCGCCTCCGAAAGACTCTGCACCCGCATCGTGAGTGTATTCTTTTATTTCGTACTGAATACCGGCTTTTTTCGCCTGACGGATCCCCGGGGTCATAACTGAATTCCTGATAATGTTTTTGGCCAAGAGTTAATTAAGCTTGCTGCAGCTGTTCCAGCTCCTGGCGGTGGTGAGCTGTTAAAGGCTGGCTTTTTTTATCAGCAAAGCTGTAATGCACCATAGTTGCGATGCCCTTAGAGCCCATTTTTCCATCCTGCCAAGCTTCCTGACAGACCTGAAATGAGGAGTTACCAATATGACCAGCATAGGTCTTAATGGTGACGTCCCGGCCATAGAAAAGTTCTCCGGTGTATTCCACTTCGATTTTAGCCAGAATCAGTTGCCACTTTTGCGGATCAAGGTCCGGAGTAAAGATATGGAACAGGTCATTGCGAGCCTGTTCAAACCAGATCGGAAGCTTGGTGTTATTAATATGACCCAGAGCATCGGTATCACAAAATGCAGGTTTAATGACTTGTGTGTACATAGGTATCCTTATTTATTGTTTTCATCATCGTTGACCGGTCAGTAGGCCCATAACGCGTCTGAGGCATTACGACTCAATGGGGGCTTTGCTGATCAGTAGCTGCCTTAGTCTGTCCATGTAAGGTGGCGCTATAGCCAGATAAACAGTTGCCAGTCCCAATGAGAGTAATGTCCCCCACAGAAGGCCAAGGGATGGGTAGAACCAGGCAACCCCTGTAGCATAGACCATCAGGGAGCCTAATCCTGTTGGGTAGTGCTTGATCACTGTCAGTGCCTTGCCGGGGCCGTAGGTCCGATGCATTAGGATCAAAAATGGAAACATGGAGATCGGGAATGCGGCCAAAATACCGGCTGTGGAAGAAGGTACCAGATGCGCCGCTCCGGTAATCAGCACCACGATCAGCGCAGCTGTAACAGCTCGGAACAGCAGTACTGAGACTGACATTGTAACCCGCTTTGTGACCTGGGTTTCCGGGATATGCCGGTAGAGCCAAAGGCAAGCCAGAATCGCCAGCGTTGGCAGACAGGCGGCGGTGATCAGATTCAGTTGCAGTTGATCTATAGCCAGACCTGAAATCAGAAAGAGCGCAATACCGGATGTACCCGCCAGAGCGATAGCTATCCAGCTCCCGGTTTCCTGTTGCTGTTGTTCCTGGGCCGTTGTCAGGCGGTTCAGACCGAAAAGATAGCCCGTGGTTAACATCAGGGTGCTGGCAAAACCTGCAAGGGTGTACACCGCGCCCTCAGCCGCAAACTCAGGGCTGATCTCATAGCCGATAAAGAAAAGCGCGATGGCAGTACCCAGTGGATAACCGGAAAGTAAACCCGCAATACGCGGGTTTACATGTTCTGCGATCAGCGACAGACTAATAACGGTGGCGATGGAAACCGCTATTTTAATCAGAAGCAAGGTCGTCATTAGCGCAGCAACACCACTTTACCGATGGCAGTTCCCGCCTCAACCTTGTCATGGGCTTTGGCAACTTCTTCAAAGCTGAACATATCTTCATCCAGCAGGGGCTTAATATAGCCATCTCCGACCAGGCTGCTCATAGCGTCCACTACTTCTGCCTGAGCATCAAAGTCTACGCCATGAACCAGAGGTGTCGCGATAAAGACAACATGCAGCGTCAGGTTCTTACCGTGCAGGGGAGACAGGTCATGGGTTGAACGAGCAGCAATCGTGACTACCGTGCCACTGACTTTTGCCGCCTGGAAGGAGCGATCCATGTTGTCAGCACCTACGGTATCAAACACCACGTCAAAGCCTTTGCCATCCGTGCAGCGGGTCACATACTTTTCCACGGATTCATCGCGGTAGAAGATCACTTCATCGGCACCCAGGCTCCGTGCGATCTCTGCTTTTTCCGGCGTTGATACGGTGGCATAAACTTTCGCACCGGCCCACTTTGCAATCTGAATTGCAACATGGCCTACGCCACCTGTGCCTGCGTGAATCAGCACCTTATCCTGCGGTTGAATCTGAGCGCGCTCTACCAGAGCCTTCCAGGCGGTAATAAAAACCACCGGCAGAGCGGCAGCTTCTGCAAAAGCGATATTATCCGGTTTTTTCGCAATTAATCTGGCATCTGCCAGCATATAGTCCGCCAGAGCTCCCTGGTAACGCTTGATACCGCCAGCAAAACCAAAGACTTCATCACCCACTTTAAAGCGGTCTACGCCTTCTCCCACCTCAGTGACAATACCGGAAACATCGCCATGTAGAATCGCAGGGAACTCGGGGTTTGCCGGAACCGCACCAGCTCGTATCTTGGTATCCAAAGGATTCACACTGCTTGCAGCGACCTTAATGATGACATGCCCCGGTTCAAGGGTGGGTGCAGGCATTTCGGTGGATTCAAATACATTAGAGTTTCCGTACTGACGGATTACCATCGCTTGCATAGTTAGGCCTCGAGGTGGTTATTTTTATGTTGCAGAAAGTCGTCTTTCAACGCGGGTTTATTCTGGCTTTTATGCTGAATGCTTTCAATAAAACAAAATGATCAGACTGATGAATCTTGATCATCTCTCTTTTGTTGCTGAAACATGCTAAATGTCAGTTGAATAGAAGAATTTTGAGCGATGAATTCATTGATAGATTACATTTTGCAACTGGAATGTCACAGACTGTTAGTTGATGCTAGCCAGTTAATAAGGTGTAATACAGTTACAACTAAAAAAAATAATATTAACTTTTTATTAACCCCTTAGTCTGAAAATAAAAAAAGCAAGGACTGTTTATTCTTCCCCTAATTCAAGAGGGCAGCTCTAATGGAAGTAGTTTTTCGCCGTTTTCAGATCCAGCATCGTATATGGTTTATATTATTGCTGACTTTTACTTGTATGGCTTTACTGATCTTTTTTACCTTAAGGCAGGAACGCGAGAGCTTTAATGAATTAAAGGTTACTGAGTTGCGTCACTTGACTCAATCTGTAACGCATATGTTTGACAGTCTTAATCTAAAAGTTAAAGCGGGGGAGATGACCCTTGCTGAAGCGCAGAAGTTAGCACAGGATCAGATTCGTGAAACCCGCTTTGGAAGTAATGATTACTTCTGGATCATGGATATCAGAGGTACTTATCTGATGCATCCGGTTAATGCTTCCCTGGAGGGGGCTAAAGCTGAAGAGGTCAAAGATATTAACGGTAAGTACTTTATGTCCCACTGGCCTAGCGAACTAGCCAGCAAAGGGCAGAGTTTTGCAGAGTATCAATGGACTCGCGCAGATAACAAAAAAGCTGTCCCTAAAATCAGTTATACCCTAGCTTATAAGCCCTGGAATTGGGCCGTAGCGACAGGGATTTATGTTGATGATATTGAGGAGGCCTTTTGGGCACGTACCAACTCAGTGATTGTTGTATCTATATTGATAATAGGTTCAATTGCAATTATTGCTCTCTTCATAGCCAGAAGTATTACTCATCCTTTGACCGCAGCAGCAAACGCAATGAAGGATATTAGCCATGGTGACGGTGACCTGACTGCTCGTCTTAAAGTGGAGGGAAATGATGAGGTTTCGCAACTGACTCATTACTTTAATAGCTTTGTAGAGCGTATCCATCAGGTTGTCATTCAGACCGGTAAATCCTCAGAGGCGGTGTCGGCAGCAGCAGAGGAACTATCTTCCATTACCAATGAGAGTAGTACAACGATTATCCAGCAAGCAAAAGAGACGGATCAAGTGGCCACCGCTATCGAAGAGATGTCGACAACGGTTCATGAGGTGGCTCAGAATGCAGGTCAAGCAGCAGGTGTTGCTAGTAGCGCGGACCATGACGCGATTCAAGGTAAACAGCAAGTTGAGAGTACTATTCAGGCGATCCATGACCTGTCTCGACAAGTGCAAGCCTCTGCAGAGGTGGTTCGTAGTCTGCGCTCCGATAGTGAAAATATTGGTGGCGTACTGGATGTTATCCGCAACGTGGCAGAGCAGACGAATCTTCTGGCATTAAATGCTGCAATTGAAGCAGCTCGCGCCGGTGAACATGGCCGTGGCTTTGCCGTTGTGGCAGATGAGGTACGGACGTTAGCTCAGCGAACCCAAGAAAGCACGGATGAGATTCAAGGGATTATTGAGCAGCTGCAGGGTGCGGCTTTAAAGGCGGTTGAGGCTATGGATGAAAGCCTTAAATACACCGAATCAACAGAGGCTACTGCAAAAGAAGCGGGAGGTTCACTTGACCGTATTTTCTCTGCTGTGGAGTCTATTCGGGATATGAACGATATGATTGCCAGTGCGGCAGAAGAGCAGTCTTTAGTCGCTGAAGAGATTAATCGTAGTGTCGTTAATATTGTAAACATATCACAGACAACCTCTGAATCGACTGATCAGGTTAATCGGGCCAGTGAAGAGCTGGCAAAGCAGGCGGACAGCTTGCACAGTCTGGTGAGACAGTTCCGAGTCTGACTGAGCGCAATAAATGCTCAGAAAGTGGAGTCGCTATTAGCGACTCCGCTTTTTTTTGTTTAACAGTTGTTACATACTGAAATACTAAGTAACATTAATAAATTGATTTGAGAAGGGTTATGTCGTCGTATGACGGCATAACAAAAAATCAAGCGTACGTTAGGTTGGTATCCTGAAACTAAAAAAGCAATAACAGGGTGTACACAGCCACTTCGCTTCTATGCAAGATCTGAGGAATTTTTAATGGAAACAACCCTACGTCGTATCCCGATACAGCTGCGCATTTGGCTGTTGCTGATTTTGGCCTTCGCCTCTATCAGTATCCTTTTGTTCGTCTCTCTCCAGTACTCCCGTGATGGTTATACTGAGCAGAAGACAGGTGAGCTTCGTAATCTGAATGAATCTATCATCAGTATGCTGGATGGGCTGAATTCACAGGTTCAGTCCGGGGCATTAAGCTTGGCTGAAGCGCAAAGTCAGGCCATGAAATTAATTGGGCCAATACGCTTTGGTCAGAATGATTATTTCTGGATTCAGGATTTGCAGGGCATCACACTGATGCATGTCAGCGACAAGCTGATCGGCAAAGATCTTAAAACCATTAAAGATGTACATGGTAAGTATTTCTTTAGTGGTATGGATCGTGCCTTGGCAGATTCCGGTGATTTTATCACAGAGTACAGTTGGAACCGTGCTGATTCAGATAAACCTGTACCTAAAATTTCCTACGTTCTGGCTTATAAACCCTGGGGTTGGGCTATTGGTACCGGTGCATACATTGATGATATTGATGCGCAGTTTAATCGCCAGATGGTTTCGGTGTTGTCCGTTGCTGTTGTGATTATCGGTATTATGGTCGTCGTTGCTAGCTTGATCGCACGGAGTATTACCCACCCATTGAAAATGACGGTGGCGGCGATGCAGGACATCGGTCAGGGAGAAGGTGATCTGACTTCCCGTTTGCGTGTTCGGGGCAATGATGAGATTACTCAGCTGACGTTCCATTTCAATACCTTTGTGGAACGGATTCATCAGGTCATTATTCAGGCGAGTCAGTCTTCAGAGGCGGTATCGGCTGCCGCAGAAGAGTTGTCTTCGATTACCCGGGAAAGCAGTCGTACCATTACGCAGCAGGCTAAAGAAACCGATCAGGTTGCGACAGCAATTCATGAAATGTCCACTACAGTGCATGAGGTTGCACAGAATGCCGGTGAAGCGGCTGCTGCTGCAAATCGTGCGGATGAGCAAGCCCGACAGGGTAAGGCTCAGGTGGAAGATGCGATCCGGGCGATTCATGATCTGAATGGGCAGGTGAAAAACTCCGCAGATGTGATTCAGACACTGCGTTCCGACAGTGAAAACATAGGCGGCGTATTAGATGTTATCCGCAACGTAGCGGAACAAACGAATCTTCTGGCATTGAATGCAGCCATTGAGGCCGCCCGTGCCGGAGAGCATGGTCGGGGGTTTGCTGTCGTGGCCGATGAAGTACGGACACTGGCTCAGCGAACGCAGCAAAGTACAGATGAGATTCAGGGCATGATCGAGCAGTTGCAAAGTGCAGCAATGAAAGCCGTAACGGTGATCGATGAGAGTCTGAAATATACTGAAGCGACTGAAGCGACTGCAACAGAAGCGGGTGGTTCACTGGACACTATTCTGGCAGCGGTTGAATCTATCCGGGATATGAACGATATGATTGCCAGCGCCGCAGAAGAGCAATCATTGGTAGCTGAAGAGATTAATCGCAATGTGGTGAACATTGTTGACCTGTCTCAGACCACATCGGAATCTACCGATCAGGTTAATATCGCCAGTGACGAATTGGCGGGACAGGCAGATACATTGCACAACCTTGTTCGTCAGTTTAAGGTCTGATAATAGTTTTACTAAGCTTAATAAATAGCGAAATAAGCTGTAAAAAAGGCCGCTGAGGTTATTCCTCCGCGGCCTTTTTCATTGTGACAGTGTCAGGTTGAACACTGCTTTTAGTCTTTTGAAGTCAGTGCAATCAGACCGCTGGCGCATACCAATGTAAGCACTAAACCTGTAATGCCTAACCATTGCCAGTGACTCCAGAAATAGCCTCCCACCGAACCGATCAGGCTTGAGCCGGCATAATAAAACAGCAGATACAGAGCTGATGCCTGAGCCTTGTACTTATGGCTGGCCTGCCCAACCCAGCTACTGACAATAGAGTGAGCGCCAAAGAAACCAAAAGTGAAGATGCCCATGGAGGCAATGATAACCCAGAGTCCATCCAGCATCGTGAGCAAGAGTCCCACCAACATCAGTAGCATACAGGTCAGCAGAATCGGACGAGGGCCAAACTTATCTGCTTTAGCCCCCATCCAGGTGGAGCTGAACGTACCCAGCAGGTAGATAACAAACAGCCAGCCGATCGCTGCTTCAGTCAACTGATACGGCTCTTCTTGTAAGCGAAAGCTGACATAGTTATACAGTGTCACCAGCCCTCCCATCAGCAAAAAGCCATGCAGAAAGCGTCCCAGTTGAGGCCAGTGCCGAAGATGATGAGCAAAGCCTTTTGCCATTACTTTTAATGAGAGACTCTGCGGTGAGAAGTGCTTCGATATAGGTAGGGCAAAGGCAAAAATCAGGCTGCAGGTCAGGCTGATAACAGCCAATACCTGTAGAGCTAAGTGCCAGTCATAGAGCTCTGTCAGTGATCCGGTGATGATACGGCCGGACATGCCGCCGACGGTTGTTCCGCTGACATAGAGCCCCATGGCGAGCCCTCGACACTCTTGGCTGAACTCCTCATTCACATAGGTCATTGCAATGGATGCCAAACCCGCTAGTGCAAAGCCCTGCAGACCTCGAATAATCAGCAGCAAACTGTAGTGCTGAACAACGGTAACCACAAAGCCCAGCACTGAAGCCAGCAGCAAAGCCGTCACCATTACGCTTTTTCGCCCGAGCCTGTCGGAAAGGCCTGGCGTAAACAGCAGGGCCAGCGCCAAGGAAGCTGTTGCGACAGAAAGGCTTAGACTGGCAGCCGTCGGAGAAATATTAAACTCACGGGCGAGCAGAGGGAGCAGCGGCTGGGTGCTGTACAGGTTAGCAAAGGTGACGAAGGCACCTGAAAATAGCGCAAGGCTTGCTTTCCAGAAGTCAGGTTGATCGCGCTGGATAGCAGTTTCAGTGGCTTGAGACATAGATAACTCCACCGGCACTAACTGATTTCTACCATAAAGGCCGGAGTAAAATACATGGCATATACAAACAACCTCAGATGCTGTTTTATCCCGTAAAATGATCAGGGTTGGGATATGTATCTGAGCTTGTGATTTTTACTGGGGCAACCGAATTTGATTTTGACTTTTGCAAGGAGGCTGCCTCTGATATAGGCAGTTTTTATTATTGTTGAAGGTGCTTTTCAGATAGAAGCTAAGGTACCTCTGCGAGGAGCAAAGCTCCAGTACCTGATCAGGAAATGAGTGATCAGATACCGGAAAATATCTTTTAGCTGTATAGACGACAAGAGTTATTCTGTTATCAGATTATTCAGTACGGAATTGTCGCGCCATACGCTGCAGATCCTGGCTGAGAGAATCCAGAATCCGGCTGGCCTCCGCCCGCTCTTCACTGGCCTGTGTTGCTTCGTCCAAGGTTTGCTGCAGTGAGCTGCTCTGCTGTTGTAGTGCCCGAACCTGACCGGTTTGTTGTTCGGATGAGTCAGCGATTGAGGCGATCTGCTCCCGGGTTTTCAGAGCACACTGGCTGATATTCTGCAGTGTCTGATGTGTTTTACCTGCCAGCTGCAGTGTTTCATCAGACTGATGCTGCAGGAGTTTCATATCAGAGCAGGCCTGCTGAACCTCATCGCTGATATCCCGAATGATAGATACGATCTGCTCGGTCATCTGGTGAGTCCGGCTGGCCAGGTGACGCACCTCATCTGCTACGACGGCGAATCCACGGCCGTGCTCTCCGGCACGGGCGGCTTCAATTGCTGCGTTTAGTGCCAGTAAGCTGGTCTGGTCAGCAATACCCTGAATATCATCAGTGATTTCAGAAATATTATCAGTGCGCTCACTTAGCCCCATCACACGCTGGGAGCAGCTGTTGAGTTGCGCCGACAGGTTTTTCAGGGCTGAGTGTGTTTGCTCAATATCATCCTGACCGGCCAGGGCCGAGCCTTCTGTGTCCTGGCTGACCTGGCTTGCTTGCCGTGCGTTATGGTCGATGGCTGCAATCTGGTCCACCAACTCACTGATCGCCTGATTAATCGTGTGAACACTCACCTGCTGTTGCTGAGCATTCGCCACACTTTGCTGGGCATTTGTTGCCAGCTGGCCGCTGGCAGATGCCAGACTGTCAGTGCTATTTACCAGCTGTTGAATCAGTTTCTGCAACTTGAGCATAAACTGATTGAAGCTACGGGCTATCAGGCTTAGTTCCTGGCCACCCTGCTCCGGCAGGCGTGCCGTCAGGTCACCATCTCCCGATGAAATATCCGTTAGGCGGCGGTTTAGCTGTAGCAGGATACGGCGTACATTCCGGCTGATGAGAATCGCCAACAGTAATCCAATAACCGCTGCAGCAGCACTGGCCGTGATCAGACCGGAGCGGGTCTTTTGGGTTAGAGTTTTTACTGTTTCGCTGGTGTCACTCAGGAGGGTCAGAATACTTTGGTTGAGTTCAGATGCGGCTATAGAAATTGCTGCACTGATATTATCCAGGTCTACCTGAATCTTTTGGCGCTTTTGAGTTAATTGGCGACTTTCATTAATAATAAGCCCGATGCCATCCAGGGAACGCTCCAGCTGATTGATACGATAGTTCAGTTTATCGCTTAACCCTGGTTGATTTAACTGTTGCTGAAAAGCACGGGCTTCCCCCAGATAAAACTCAGCCTCTGCCAGAAGGCTGTCATCCCGTTGAGTCAAATATTGGTGCAGGAAGATACGGGCTTGCTGGAAGTTTGCCTGTAGCTCGCTGACCAGAACTGTTAGCTCTCCCTGGTTACTGTCATTAGCCAGAATCACTAGCTTTTTGATAGCGCGGTCTGTGCCCCGGGAGGCTGATTCCAGGTTTTCCCGTAGGCTCTGCTGCTGGCCCATAAAGCCTACCAACTGGTCTCGGAACAGATCAGAGTACTGTTGGTTCAACTGCTGTACCTGGGTGAGCACCTGCTGCTGCTGAGCTGAACTCATGTAGGGGGACAGTTTTTCCAGGTCAGCGCTGAATGCCTGTTCCCGGGTAGCAAATTCATCCAGCATCATTGGTTGAGGGTTCTGCTGGTAATTAAGCACCAGAATCCGCTGTTGGGACAGGTATTCACTGATCGCCTGTGCCTGTTCTGTCATAGGCGCAATTTGCGTCGTGGCCGCAGCTACGTCACGGTCGATCTGTTTCAGAGAAAACAGAGCAATAGCGCTTACTGTAGCGAGCAGGAATAAAATAGTAATTGGGGAGATCAATACGCGACTGGTAATCGATAATTGATTAAATCTTAGCGTCCGCATAAGGCATGCCGTCTAGGATGTAGGGTTGACGAAGGTCGTAGAAAAGAAGGTGGATAATAGTACCTATAAACTTTTCTAAAACTGTAATAATTTGTAATTTATAGTGCTTTTTAGTGGGTTAAATCAGGAAAAACAGTATTTTTATGATGAAAATGGAGCCGTTCAGGAGTTTGAGCTGATATCGGTTTTTCCATTTCTCAAGCCTATTCTGGCCAAGGTAATCGGTTATACTTTGCAAAACTCTGCAGGCAGATCCTTCTTTCTGCTGCCGAGTAGTTTTATTTATTTTTACTGTTGGCTTACTCCTTATTATTGGAGTTTTCCCCGTTACTTTGACAGTGGCTACCCCACAGGGAATATTTGTATGCCTCATATCGTGATATCTGACAGGTGCTCTCAAACAGGTTTTGCGTTTTTATCTTCCATTTCCGCCGGGGTGCTGCGATTGCAAATACTCGGTATGGTGCTGCTTGTTGCTTTGGCTTCGGGCGCTTATGCGAATACTTCGAAAGATATATATGCCGGTTTGCCACTGGAGGTGACTCATATCGGTGAAGTCAGTTATGACGATGGCAATACGGTCGGTATACGCTTTTCAGTGCCGTTGGATGGCAGTAAGCCGTTTCAGTCCTATGTTCAGGTTGCTAGTCGCCATTCCAACTGGGTGCTTTCGGACGACGGGCTCTTTCTCTATTTGCTGAATCCGGAGCCTGAGAGTAAATATGAGGTCCAGGTTTCTGAAGGTCTGCAGGCGGCGAATGGCGAAACACTGACAAAACCAAGCTCCGAAACCGTGACCCTGAGTCCGGCCCCTAAAATTGTGCGTTTCTTAAGTGAAGGGCATTACCTGCCTTTGAACGGTTCCGGTGGTCTGCCGGTACAGAGCCAGAATGTACCTCAGGCCAATGTCAGTTTCTTCCGGATAAAAAATGAAGAAGAAGCTTTGCGTACCTTGCTGCGCTGGAAACGAAACAGTGCCACTGAAGGCTACTATCGCCTGAGTGATATTAATGAGCTGCTGGACCTGATTTATGAAGCCCGCTTTGAGTTGAATGCTGAAGCTAATAAGCTGAAAACTGTAAATCTGCCGGTGCAGAATATTCCGGCATTAAAAGAGCCCGGTGTTTATCTGGCGGTGATGCGGGATCCGACCCGTTTTGAAAACACGCTTTCTGTGAACTGGTTTAGTGTGACCGATCTGGGTGTGCATGTTCGTCGCTACCGGGATGCAATGGATGTATACGTACATCGCCTGTCCGACGCTAAACCCGTGGTGGGTGCTAAAGTTGAATTGTTGACCTATAACGGGGAGAACAACCGCTGGTACACCACAACGGGTATGGGTAAGACCCATATCCCGTACCAAGTTGAGCCTTACCGTCAGAAAGCGCTGATGGTGACGGAAGGTGACTCTATTACCCTGATGCCGTTGAATCACCCCCCGCTGGACCTGTCTCGTATGGGAACTGGTTCCCGACAATACCTGCAGCGTGAACTCTTTATTTATTCCCCCCGTGACCTGTATCGCGGTGGTGATACGGTGACCCTTAACGCTCTGCTGCGCGATGAGGATGGTCAGCGTCTGCCGGATACAAAGCTTATGCTGACATTGGTGCGCCCGGACGGCCAGAAAGTGAAAAATCTGAGTTGGGATAGCACGGGCAACGGCTTCTACACCTTTGACTACCCGCTGGCAGCTGATGCTAAAACCGGTAGCTGGCAGGTGCAGGTAAAAGGCCCGGAAAATCAGGTTTGGCGCTACAGCTTTAAGGTTGAGGACTTTATGCCGGAGCGGCTGAAAATTAGCTGGAACCCGGATAACCAACCACTGGCTCAGATGGCGACACAGCCTCTGAGCGTTAAGGTGCTGGGGGAGTATCTGTACGGTGCCCCGGCCGCGAATAACCGTTTTGATGCTGAGTTTAAGATCTCGCCGTCGGTACATCCGATTGCCGCCTTCCCGGATTTTTTCTTTGGTCAGCCAAAAAACCGTGACTGGAATCAGGCTTTCTCCCGTACTAATCAGCAGCTGAATGCTGAGGGTGTGCTGGTGCTGAATGAGCAACCGACTTGGAAGGAAACCAAAATTCCGCTGCAGGCACAGATCACCGGCAGTCTGTTTGAGAGCGGTGGTCGTCCCGTTGTGCGTCGTTATACCCAGCACCTGTTACCCGCAGACCAGCTTGTGGGTATCCGGCCACTGTTTGATGACAAGGTGCCCAGTAACAGTCTGGCGGAATTTGAGCTGATCTATACCAATATTGACGGTGAGCTGCTCGCCAAAAAGGACCTGACGGTAAAAGTGGTCAATCAGACCCGAAAAACTTACTGGCGCTTTAGTGATAGCCGGGGCTGGTATGCGACCCATACCGATCAGGATATCACTGAGCTGACCCTGCCGGTTTCCTTTGCTGCCGGAGAGATGACGAAGGTTCAGGTACCGGTGAACTGGGGGCAATATCGCCTTGAAGTGACGGATAACAGCACAGGACTGGTCACAAAACTGCCCTTTGAGACGGATTACTGGTGGGGCGATCAGCCGCAAAATACCTCCTTTCCGGATCAGGTTGCACTGACGCTGGATAAACCGGCCTATAACGCGGGTGATAAGGTTCAGTTGACGCTGACACCGCCTTCAGCGGGTGAAACTCTGATTCTGGTGGAAAGTGATCGTCTGCTTTGGTCGAAACGGATAACAACGCCAAAAGAAGGCGCTGTTGTTGCGATTCCGATTGATCCTGAGTGGAACCGGCACGATATCTACATTACCGCCCTGCATCTGCAGCCGAGTGATAAAAACGGTCGTATCACGCCAACCCGCGCAATCGGCCTCGCTCACCTGCCTCTGGATCGAACGGATCGTACATTACAGGTAAGCACCGAACTGCCGGAGAAATGGCTGCCGAATCAGACAGTGGAAGCTCGCCTGAAAATCTCTGACAGCACAGGGCAACCGGTCAAGAAGGCTTGGGTAACACTGGCCGCCGTGGATGTGGGCATTCTTTCCATCACCCGGTTTGAGACACCGCAGCCGGCAGACTTCTTCTTTGCCAAGCGTAGCTATCAGGTGAAACATCATGATATGTATGCGGATCTGATTGAGCTGAACGATGACAAGAGCGCGGGTATTGCCTTTGGTGGTGATGGTGGTCTGACCCGAGGCGGTGATCTGGCACGCTCTGAAGTACAGATCGTTTCCCTCTATTCCGGTCGGGTCGATGTGGTCAACGGTGAAGCGGTTATTCCGCTTGATCTGCCGGATTTCAACGGACGTCTGCGTCTGATGGCAGTGGCGTTTGATGACAACCGCTTCGGCCATCTGGAAGAGGAGATCATTGTCGCAGCGCCTCTGGTTACCCAGCTGTCTCTGCCGAGATTTATTGCTGCCGGTGATGAGTCTCTGGTGGCTCTGGATGTCACAAACCTAAGTGGTGAGCCGCAGGAAATTCAGGTACAGATGCGGGTCACGGGTCCGGCAAAATTTGCAGCCCCTTCGGCTCTGACACAAACACTGACCCTGGCTGATAAAGAGAAGCGCACCCTGAACTATCCTTTCACGGCAGATGGTCGCAGTGGCCGGATTGAGTTCAACGCGAAGGTTACCGGAATTGACGAGTACCCGGTGGATCGCCGCTGGGGGCTGATCAGTCGTCAACCGTATCCGGTAACAACATATACTAAGCGTGGCTCTTTGGCTCCGGGTAAGAGTATGGTTCTGGAGTCCCATGAATTTGCTGCAGATCCATCCACGATCAATCCGGAAACCCTAAAAATAGCGGTTGGTGTTGATAATAGGGTTCCTTTGGATGTGCATACTCATCTGAATAGTCTGCTGCATTATCCTTATGGCTGTCTGGAACAGACGGTGAGTAGTACTTATCCGTGGCTGTATAGCCTGGATAGTGAGCTTGAGGCCATCGGTGGTGCTCAGTATTCTCCGGCCTACCGGCAGTCTGCTTTGGAAGCAGGGTTGGAACGTCTGGCTAAAAAGCAGAAGAGCAACGGTGGCTTTGGTATGTGGTCAGCCACCGATGAGTATGAGCAGCACTGGCTGACTGCCTATGCGGGGCACTTTATGACTGATTCCGTTAATGCCGGTATTAGCGTTGATTCCGCCATGATGGAGCGTACCCTGAAGCGCCTGCAGGACTACGCCCGGGGACGGGGCAATATGCGCGAGCGTTGGTCGCCGGAGCCGGATCAGTATCGTTTCTCCTATAAGGCTTATGCACACTATGTATTGGCCCGGAATAACCGTGCAACCCTGGCGGATATACGAAAACTGGCTAAGGATGTCGATAGTGAGACGCCATCTCTGAGTATTATTCAGCTGGCGGCAGCAGCAAAACTTCAGGGTGACCGGGAGCTGGCGAACACACTTATCGCTCGTACCACAGATCAGGATCTGATGACATCAGATGGCGGCTGGCGTTATATCGGGCACTATGGCTCTCTGATTCGTGATAAGGCGCAGCAGGCTCGTCTGCTGGTTGAGCATGATATGGATGATGGCCGGGTTCAGAACCTGACCCGCTCGGTGAGCGGTAAACTGAGAGAGCGTCGTTACCTGAGCACTCAGGAACAGATCTCTGTACTGCAGTTATCGCAGGCGCTGAACGCTGTGGGCGGTAAGCCATGGCAGGCAGAAGTGCGTTTGGGCAGTAAGCGTTCCCGTTACACTTACGATAAAGGTTTTTACCAGAGCGCTGTGGGCGAAGACCTGATGAAAGGGGCGAAAATTACCAATCTGAGTGAGTCGACGCTGTATGTGGATTTTGCGGTTCAAAATACGCCAGAAACAGCTCCTGAGGCTTTCAGCCAAGGTGATGTAAGCCTTACCAGACGTTTTATGGATGTCTCTGGAAACCCTCTGACTATTCGTGATGGTAAGATTCAGCTGCAGACCGGTGACCAGGTTCTGGTCAGCCTCTATGTTCGCAGCGATACCTTCCGCCCGGATCTGCTGCTGGTTGATCTGCTACCTGCCGGCCTTGAGCTGGAAAACCAGAATCTGGGTGATAGTCTGAAGCTTAGTGAGATTAATGTGGAAGGCAAATCGCTGGACCTGTGGATGAAACAGGCTGATATCCGTCATCAGGAGTATCGCGATGATCGTTTTGTGACAGCCCTCGCTGCGGGTAAGGATTCTCGCTGGGGTGAATATAAAGATACCCGTATCTTCTATCTGGCGCGGGCGGTAACACCGGGTACTTACCGGATTCCGAACTCTCTGGTGGAGGATATGTATGATCCGGAAGTGCGTGCGATCAGTGACTCCCCGGGTCTTCTGATGATATCGCAACCCGGTGTGTCTTCTCAGAACGATTAACGGTCATACAAATGCTTAAAGGTCATGAGTAGCCTTGAATAAGCTTGATCAATTCAGAAGCCGATACCCGATAACAGCAGGCCTTTCAGGCCTGCTGCTTTTCTTTGGTTTTTTGGTTGTACTCGCTCTTGCCGTATTGGACCGGGTTTATCCCCTTGATGGGGTCTTGCCCGGTAGCGGTGCGTTGTCTGGCAGAGGAGCATTGCCCGGTGCGGAAACTGAGAATGTCTCTCAGAGTCTTGGTTTTGCGCAAACGGTTGTCGACCGCTACAAAAAGCCCCTGAGAACCTTCCCCGACCATAAGGGCCTTTGGCGTTACCAGGTCGGGCTGGGTGATGTTGCACCGGATTACCTCAAAGCGGTACTTAACTACGAAGACCGCTGGTTTTATCAGCACCCTGGTTTTAACCCCTTCGCGATTGCCCGGGCGGCCTGGCAGAACTGGCGCTGCGGCTGTGTTGTGTCCGGTGGTTCGACCATCACCATGCAAGTGGCTCGCCGGTTGGATCCCCATCAGCGCAATATTTTCGGTAAGTTGCATCAGATTCTGCGGGCGATACAGCTTGAGTGGTATCTGACGAAAGAAGAGATCCTGACGCTTTATCTCAATTATGTCCCCATGGGCGGTGTCATTGAGGGGGTTGAAGCGGCCAGTCGACTCTATCTGGATCGGTCAGCCTCTGAGCTTTCGCTCGCTCAGAGTGCTTTGCTGGCAGTATTGCCGCAGGCACCCTCGCGTCTGAGACCGGATCGTTATCCGAAGCGGGCAAGAGCCGCCCGGGACAAAGTGCTGCAGCGACTTTACGATTTTGGTGTGATTGATCAGAAGGCTTTTGAGCGTGCGCAGCTTGAAGCTGTGGTCGCCTGGCAACCGGATATGCCTTTATTGGCCCCACTGCTGGCGCGGGAGCTACATCAGCAATATCCGAATCAGGCGGTGATTCAAACGACATTGGACGCTGATATTCAGGCCGAGCTGCAAACCCTGTTGCAGGAAGAGATTCAGGTCTATCCCAACGGTCATTCGGCGGCGATTCTGGTGGCGGATAACGCTTCCGGTGAAGTGATCGCCTATGTCGGATCTGCGGACTTTCTGAATCTGAAACGCTTTGGCCATGTGGACATGGTACAGGCGATCCGCTCGCCGGGTTCCACTCTTAAGCCCTTTATCTATGGCTTGGCACTGGAAGAAGGTTTGATCCATTCCGCCAGCCTGCTACGGGATACACCGCGCTATCAGAAAGAGTACCAGCCGGAAAATTTCGCTCGCGCATTCTCGGGGGCTGTGGATACCCATACCGCCTTAAAGCAGTCGTTGAATCTGCCGGTGGTACAGGTACTGGAAGCGCTGACTCCGGAGCGCTTTGCTGCCGCTTTGGCCAATGTACGTTCACCCTACCGCATGCCCGGAGGCAGTGCGCCCAATCTGGCGATGGCACTGGGTGGTGGTGGTTTTAACCTTTGGGATCTGGTGACGCTTTATGGTGGTCTGGCAAACAAAGGGCAGGTTAAACCGCTTACAGCCTTACTTCAGCCAAGCCAGGAACAGGTAAGTACCGACAGCCGCTGGCTGATGTCGGAGGAGACCAGCTGGGTGGTTGCCCGCCTGCTACGCAATGCCCGTCCGGACCAGACCCGCAATCCCTCAATTCGCGATCATGCACCTGGTATCGCCTGGAAAACCGGCACCAGCTATGGTTTCCGCGACGCCTGGGCGGTAGGCGTGACGCCCAAACTGACCATTGGCGTTTGGGTGGGGCGCCCGGATGGCACGCCTTCACCGGGCTATTTCGGTGCGATTACGGCGCTGCCGATTCTGTTTCGGCTTCAGGATTTTCTTGATCCTTATCCTCAGTGGCCGGAGATGCCGGACCGGGTGCGCCTGCAGAATATCTGCTGGCCCTTGGGGCAGTTAGCAGAAGAGACGCCCCCGGAACATTGCCATGTAGCTCATCAGGCCTGGGTGATCCGTAAGCAGGTGCCGCCAACTTTGAGGGATGAGTTAACAGACGGCCTGCAACCTAACCCGGTGACGATCCGGGTTAACGCTCAGGGAGAGAGACTCAGTAGTGACTGCTTGCCGCAAACAGGTCAGGTTTCAACGCAGAAGCTGGCGCTTTGGCCTCAGTCGACAGAAGCCTGGATTCCTCGTCGCTGGCGATTGAGTGGACAGCTACCACCGCTGGCTAAGGGCTGTAAACCGGATGCCTTAATGTCGGCACCTTTGCATATCGTCGGTCTTAAAAGTGGTGAACGCCTGTTGCAGCCGAAAGGTGAGACAAAAGAACAGCTGCGGCTGGAAGTATTTTCTGTTGGCGGTCAGGGAGAACGGGATTGGTTTCTTAATGGGCGTCACCAGGGGCGAACTGACACTGGTGTACCTGTTATGCTGAGCTTTGACCAGACGGGAGATTATGAGTTGGTAGTGTTGGATCAGCAGGGACATACTAAGCGGGTGAGAGTCCGGCTGGAGTCATCTTCCCGACGTTAAGGTATAAACTGTGATTGAACTCTAAAAAAATACCCCCATCTGTTCAATGCTCTGATTTATAATCAAATATTGCCAACCTTCCAGTTGGCTGCTTGCTGATGTTACCAGCTCTTTTATTTCCAGATCTGTCTTAAGGATTTCCATTGGAACTCATGTTAAATACTTCGCTGTTTGTTTTGGCGTTGGCCTTGGTTTTATTGCCTGCAATTTATGCTTTTTTCTCTGAGTTGCTGGCACCGGCTGTCCGCTACCCTGAAGCAGGCTATAGTCAGAGAATTTCGGCATTAACGATTCAGCAGGCGCTGTCTTTGCCAGGGTTGCTGATTTTGGTGCTGTCGCCTTTTTTGCTGACTTTTTCCACACAGCCCACCGTCGCGTACTGGCTACTGGTAGCCGGGCTTTGGCTGCTTCAGGTTCCGCTTTTCTGGCTGCGTATGGTGGATTTACGTCAAGCTACCCGTAGTGTTAATTGGGCTGGTGCAAAAAAACGCAACAGTCAGATTCAGGTATTGCTGGTGATACAGATGTTATTGGGGGCTCTGATTATACTGACAGGAGTGGAATGGGCAGGGAGTTTGCAGTCAGCGTAATGTTTGCTGGCTTTGTTGCTGCTGACCTAAGTGAAAGTATCATCAAGCACTACTGAGATGACCTGATTAGAGGAAAAATGCGTGAGTCCTGAGCGTTTCGCCAAAATTAAAGCGGTACTGAATCGTCGCCAGCCGGATCTGACCGTGATTACCGATAACGTACATAAACCCCGTAACCTGTCAGCCATTGTGCGAACCTGTGATGCAGTTGGTGTTCACCATGTACATTCTGCTGACCCGGATGGCGGTTATGGTACTTATCATGGTACTGCGAAGGGCAGCCACAGCTGGGTCAAAGTTCACCTCTATGATGGTGTGGATAAACCGATAAAAAAGCTGCAGTCTGAAGGTTTCAAGGTTTATGCGGCGACTTTTACTGATCGAGTCGTGGATTACCGGCAGTTGGATTACACCAAGCCTTGCGCCATTTTAATGGGCGCAGAGAAGTATGGCGTCAGTGATACTGCTGCGGAACTGGCGGATGAGCATATTATGATTCCCATGATGGGGATGGTGGAGTCTTATAATGTCTCGGTGGCCGCAGCCATTATTTTGTCAGAAGCCCAGCGGCAGCGTGAGCAAGCGGGCTTGTATGACTCCTCCCGTATGCCACCTGATGAATATGAGACAACGCTGTTTGAGTGGGCGCAGCCGAAAATTGCTCAGTTTTGCAAAGAACGTAGTCTGGATTACCCGCCATTGACTGACGAGGGTGATATCGAAAATCCCTCTGAATGGTATCAGTCAGTGAAAGTGATCCGTGATGAAGCCCGTGAAAAGCGGCAAGCAGTTAAAGCTGCTTTGGTCGATAAGGGTTAGCGTTCACCGTCTGTAGCACGTTGATTCGGTCTTTACAAAAGAACCGCACTCAGAGATGAGCGCGGTTTTTTTATACCGCCGGTAAGATCGGGGTATCTTTTTTTATGTCAGGTGCATCTTAAGTTATATTTGCTGCGTATCTTAATTAAGCTGACAACAATTCTGAAACGGTTCAGAAAGCGTGCTTCATAAAGGAAACCCGGATATGCCTGAGCAATTTGATCACGATCCCGTTTTGTTTGAACCCACCTCGGTTGTAAAAGCCCTGAAAGTGTCTCTGATTGTCGGGACACTCCTCAACCTGATTAATCAGAGCGCTGCCTTGAGCGGTGCTCCGGTTGAGTGGCTGAAACTGGTTCTGACCTATGTGGTCCCGTTTTGCGTATCTCTATTCAGTGCATACTCCGGGCTGAAGCAGGCCTATGCGCGCTTTCGGGCGCAGCAGAGTGCCTCAAAAAGCCGTACACAGGCCTGGTTGAGCAGCCTTGAAGGCACTCTTGGTGAGATTCTTTCAACGACGAATCAGGTCTCTGATAATGCGAGGCATGTGAATCAGCGTTCTAAAGCACGGGTCGCTTTTGCGGCTCAGACACTGGAACATGTGCGTTCGGTCTCTGATAGCTCCAGCGAGGTGCTGAGTGATGTGATGTCGGCTTATCAGCAGGTGGAGCATCTGGACGGTCAGTTGACGGAACTAGATCAGCAAAACCAGTCGTTTACCCATGAGTTTGAGCAGGCTGCCCGCTGGGCAAAAGAGTTGCTGTCAGATACTCAGCAGTTTAAAGAGCAGTTCGATAAGGTAGAGAATATCGCCTCTACCATTACCAGTATTGCCGATCAGACAAACCTTTTGGCACTGAATGCTTCTATTGAGGCGGCTCGTGCAGGTGAAGCCGGTCGCGGCTTTGCTGTTGTAGCGGATGAGGTGAAATCACTGGCGAATAAGTCTGGTGAATATGCCGGGGATATCAACAGTCTGATGGCGCAGTTGAGCCAGGAAAGCCAAAGTCTGTCGCTCAAGGTGCTGCACTTTTCTGAATCGATGGAAGAGCTTCTGGCGCAGCGCAATGATGAGCGCATTACACAGGTTAATGCCTCTATTGAGCAGATAAAAACAGCGATGGACTCCGTTACCCAGCGGGCAGAACTTCAGCTCGATCAGGTCCGTTCTGTTGTTGAACAGGTGGAGCAGATGGCGTCAGATGCCGAAGCGGCAGTGGCCGGTTCCGCCACGAATATTCAACTCAGCGGCGGTATGATCGAAGGGCTGAACAAAGGGCTTTCTCAGCTAAAAACAGCCTGATCAGTCTTTTATGGTCAGAGGGATCACCTTCTCTTTCTGGTTTGTCAGTAACTGAGCCATCACAGGTTCCGCACGATGCAGGTCAAACCGGTCGGGTAGTGCATCCAGTTGCTCAGCCGGGGTTTTATCTTTATGAACAACCTGCCACTGCTTCAGCCATTGCTGCCAGCTTGTTTCATCTTTGGGGCCTATGAACTGAGGCATCTGGCTGAGCAGATAAACGGCAGCTCGATCAAAACTCTGTAACTCACCGGCATGCTCCACATCGATCAGTAGTGCGCTACTTAGTTGGTCATGTTGTGGCCGACTGAGCCAGCCTTTCAGGCCTGCAGTATCCGCTAAGATTCTTACCAATAAAGCTTCATCGCCCTGGGCCAGCTCAAACCAAGTGGATAACCCATAAAAATCTTCAATTTGCGGATAAGTGATTTTTACTGTGCTCATAGTGAACCCTTGTCCAAGTTATCTGGCATTATGATCAGGCATGTCTCGATTGCAGAATGTCAGGCTTTACCTTTTTATGCTCTCAGAGTTAGCCTGTTACAGCCTCAATGGACGGTGAGTATAGCAACTGTTGCCTGTAAAACTAGGCTGTTAAGCCTGCTGTTCAATCTGGTCAACCTTAAACCTGTCCTGCTATTTACTATTTCGGAGCTGATATGACAGCAAAACAGACTGAACCCCATGAGCCGCTATTTAATTTTGATCAGCCTGTGGCACGCGAAAGTACAGATAGTGATAAGTGGCAGCGTTACCAGCAGGAAGCGGAACGTCAGGGGCGAGACATTATTCCCATGTGGGTGGCTGATATGGATTTTGTTTCACCTCCGGCGGTACTGGATGCACTGAAGGAGCGGGTGGAACATGGCGTTTTTGGCTACGGAAAGGTTTCTGAAGGCATGACAGACGCTTTCTGTCATTGGTATGCAGCCCAGCATAATTGGCAGATTGATCCAAAGTGGATCGTTTGGTTACCGGGCCTGGTGGGCGGCTTGCATGCGGTGGCGCGAACTTTTGGCGAAGCAGGTTCGACGGTGATGACCCATACACCGGTTTATCCGCCGTTTCTGAAGGTGGCAGAACGCAATCACAAACAGCTTCAGGCTGTGCCCATGCGTGAAGGGCCAAGATGGTCTCTGGATCTGGAGACGATGCAGGCTCAGCTTAAATCTAATACCCGATTGTTTATGCTTTGTAACCCCCATAATCCAACAGGGCGGGTATTTTCCAAAGAAGAGCTACAGCAGTTATCGAACTTTATTGTTAAAAATGACCTTGTGGTCTGTTCTGATGAAATTCATTGCGACCTGGTGCTGGATAAGAGCCGTCGGCATATTCCGCTTGCCAGCCTGAACCCTGAAATTGCCGCTCGTACTATTACACTTCTGGCACCCAGTAAAACGTTTAATATTGCAGGCCTTGCCTGTTCTGCCGCTGTTATTCCGGATCATAAGCTACGTCTTGATTTTAAGCGCTCTATTCAGGGCTTTATGCCGGAGGTGAACCTGTTGGGCTTTGTGGCGGCTGAGGCGGCTTATCGGAATGGCGGGGTTTGGCGAGAGCAGTTGGTAAGTTATCTGGCGCAAAACAGAAACCATCTTATGCGCTGGGCCGAAGGCAAGCAGCAGGTCGACCTTAAGTTTCCAGAGGCAACCTATCTCGCCTGGCTGGATCTTAGAGCAACCGGGCAGGAGAAGCCCGCGCAATGGCTGCTGAAAGAAACCGGCGTTGCTCTGTCAGAGGGGGCTGACTTTGGTTTGCCGGGTTTTGTGCGGCTCAACTTTGGTTGCTCACTGGGTCAACTTGACCGGGCGTTGGAGCGGCTGGATCAGATGCTAAATTGAATCCAGATGTGCATATTCAGTACTGGATACCAAACTTGGCTTCCAGCTGAAATGTAATACTAAGGTTACTTTTATAATTGTTTTCAGATGATAGCGTATCGGCTGGTGTCACGCTGAAAAACAGCCAGTCACTGTCGATTCTTCGCCTTAGGGTTGCACTGATTTTTGCTTTATCAATCAGGTGTCCGGCACGATTGGTCGTGTAGAAAGTGATGTTGCTGGTGGCGCGCAGATCCTGAGTAAAAGCCTGGATCAACTGCCAGCCGTGCTGGTAGTAGGCTATCTGCTCATCGAATAGATAGTTAATCCCTGTTGTGTGCTGCAGGCTGGTGATCGCATTAATCGGCTTCAGGGTATGAAGGGCAATACCCGTTCCTACGCCTGAACTTTCAGCCCAATAGATCACAGGTACAGGCCTGATCTGCCATGACCCGGACAGAAATGTTTGTCCGATACGTAAATAACTGACAGGTTCCAGAGCGAAGGAATGAGGGGTAAATTGAAAACCGTTATCAAACGTGGTTTGCCATAGTGACTCAGGATGCTGGTAAATATACCGGAGAAAAACTCCGGCTTTATCGGCTTTCAATATCCGGGATTCAAAGGGTTCAGGTGTTTGTTCTGTTTGGACGTTAGTGCTTCGGTTCTCCAGCTCATGTTCATCCCCAAGTCTGGCCAAAAGTTGTAATTTGCTACTGGCTGTAGGCAGGTCAGCCTGGAAGCTCAGGGTGTTTATTTGGGTTAGTAGGCCTGAGTCCTGAACCTCAAGTCCGGAGCGGAGTGTAATAGCACTTTCGTTAGGCTGATTTTTGTTGGGGGAACCGAACAGAGAATCCAAACCAAAACCAATGGTCGATGCGGTTTGGCCCAAGAGGTTACGGCTTTGGGCTACCCCTTTCCTGATCAGTTCAAATTCATCCCATGTTGTTTGTTTTTCAGATGTATCCCTGTCAGAGGTGGGGCTGCTTGTTTCAGGCACAATCAGCCCCCATTGGGCGTGAGCCTGCATGCAGAGCAGGCTTATCAGTAAAGAACGTAAGAGAAAATGTAAGAAGGTTTTAAGAGGGATTTTAAATTGCGGCCTGGACAAAGTTATCTCCGGCTGGCGCTGCGCTTCCGGCCTGCGGTTGGATCTATCTTACGCTGGGTGGTCATAATGGCACCTTGAGAAGTCTGCGCACGGACTTTATTCACCAGATTGTAGCCTTGTTTCTGAAGTCCCTGGTCGAGCCACTTCATAGCATTCATACCTGCCCACAGAGGCATGAGTACAGCTAATCCGACAAATGTCATTGAAACCATTGACAGACCCATTGCGCCGGCGATAAATATCCCAGCAATGGATGTACTCCACCCGAGGAAGAGCAGGAAGCTTGGGCCCCACAGGTTATTTGACAGCGTCCAGATCAGAGAGAATAGAGCTGCAGTCCAGTTAAATCCGGACATGATGGCGGCATAACCACGCTGGGGGTGTTGATAAACACGATAGATCTGCATATCCCTGTTACTCGGCACTTGATATCAATAATCAGCCATCCTCTGGATGGAGTTTCAGGCGTTATGATACCTGACTTTCTGATGCGCTTTAACGAAAAAACGGTGACAAAGCGTCACCGTTTCAGGTTCCCTCAGGCGTAAGCCTCTTATGAGGCCCGTTGCATTATTAAAAATACTTAATTCAGGCGGAATTGGCTTAGCCTCTGTCTCAGGCTGTCTGCCATGCCGGCAATATCCTGGCTGCTTCTGGCTATTGTTGCCGCACGATCCAGTACATCCTGAGAGATCGTGCGAATATCGAATAAGTTATGATTAATTTCTTCAGCAACAGAGCTTTGCTGTTCTGCTGCAGATGCGATCTGAGTGCTCATATCGCTGACATGGCGGATATGTTCGACAATCGCGTCCAGATCCGCACCGGCACGTACCATCTGCCCGACACTGCTTTGGGCTTCATGGCTGCTTTGCCCCATGGTGCGGTTGGCGTTAGAGGCCTGAAGCTGAAGCTGCTCAATGATATGTTGAATTTCGCCGGTAGAGCCCTGTGTGCGGCTGGCCAGATTGCGTACCTCGTCAGCGACTACAGCAAAGCCTCGACCAGCTTCACCGGCCCGGGCTGCTTCAATTGCTGCGTTTAGTGCCAGCAGGTTGGTCTGATCGGAAATCTCCCGGATAACAGTGATCACCTCTCCAATCTTGTCGGTCTGCTCACTTAACTTGCCCATTACATCTCCGGCTTCGGAAACGTGTTGGGATAAAAGCTCAATGGCATTGACCGTCTCCTTAACCTCATTTTGGCCTGTTTCCGCTTGCTGGCTGGCTTCACGGGTCGACTCTGCTGTATCGGTTGCGTTGCGGGCGACTTCCTGAATAGTCGATGACATCTCTGTCATCGCTGAAGCCAGCTTATCGACTTCACTAAACTGGCGATCCATTCCATGGCGGGTTTCTTCACTGTTTTGGCTCATCGCCCCGGTATGGGAGTGAAGCTGCTCCGCTGCGAGCTCGACATCGGTCAGTACGGTTCTCAGGGAATGAGTCATTGTATCGACCTCATCAGCAAGTTGTCCGATCTCATCACGGCGTTTCAGGCCGATGGTGTGAGTCATATCTCCGGCGGCGATAAAGCGGACGATTCCCAGCATACGATTCAGTGGCCGGGTAATGTTGCGCACCATGACGATGCTGCCCCAGATTGCCAGGCTAAACAGAATGATCTGAAAGAGGAGCGTTTCGGTAAGTGCAGCCCAGAAAATTTCTGCTACATCGCTCAGGTAAACACCGCTGCCGATTACCCAGCCCCAATCCGGTATACCTTTTACATAGGAAACCTTATCTTCAGGCGTATCAAACTGAGGCCCCAGATAGGTGTAATTGACAAAGCCTTCGCCTTGGTTTTTAGCGACACGTATCATTTCCTGCCAGTGGAGCTTGCCTGAAGGATCCCGAACATCTGTCATGTCTTTGCCAATGAGATCCGCTTTAATGGGGTGCATGACAAGCTTATGTTGCATGTCGTTAATCCAGAAATACCCATTCTTACCGTAGCGAAGGGATGCGACAGCTGCTAATGCTTGCCTTCTGGCTTCTGCTTCGCCCAGTTGGGTACTTTGTTTCTGATAATGCTCTATCAGGCTGGCAGCGGACTGCACCTGTTCCTGCACCTGAACCTTGCGGGCGGTGAGGAGTTCATCATACAAACGATAGAGAGAGTTCAGTTCTACCAGAGTGAGTGTGGCAAAGAGCAACCCGATTAGCAGTG
Organism: Oceanospirillum sp.; assembly: GCF_048265165.1. Lineage (GTDB taxonomy): Bacteria > Pseudomonadota > Gammaproteobacteria > Pseudomonadales > Halomonadaceae > Oceanospirillum. The sequence continues at coordinate 33,726 of NZ_JBLXCD010000011.1, forward strand.
CGAGTTTACGGGCCACTGGCCAGTGACGAATTTCCATGAGCTTTCACGTCCTTAACAAGTCATTTGAGAATACTGTTTTTATAACGTAGGGTTTTTGTGTGCTTTTTTGTTATTTTTATGTGATTAAAGCGTAACGATTGCATTGTATAGGAGGAAAGCACCGAGAACGTTGATCCTGTACTGCGTTTTTTAATATTAGAAGGCTTTTTTATAGTGTTGTTTTTTTATAACTTTCTGTTTTCTATATGTATTTATTTTATTTTTGTCTTGGAAGATAAGCGGTTATTAGACTAAAGATATAGCCTGTAGCCTCTTTATTTAAAGGCTTCGCTGCTAGTCTCTGGGCTGATACGTTATCAGCAGGGCGCTTTATCATGGATCAGAACCAAGAGTCACAACGGTTTGATATGTTGCAGCAAGCTCTGAGTTTTCGGCCTGCTAATGTCCTGCGGGATGATATGTGGGCGCACCTGTGCTGTGAGCAGGCTTTTCTGGCTTACTCTGGCGGCAATTATGGTGTCGGTGCTGTGTTGGTTAATGCTGACAATGAGTTGGTGTGTGACGCGCGGAATCAGGTTTTTGTTCGGGATATCAATGAAGGGGCTGAACCGACAACAGGCTACCAGAGCCAGCGTCATGCAGAGATGCAGTTGCTGGATCGGCTGGAAATGGAGTTTGCTCACCTGAATCGTCGGGAGTTAACCCTATATGTCAGCCTTGAACCCTGCCTTATGTGTACAGGCCGCATCTTATTATCCGGTATTGGCCGGGTTCGCTATCTGGTGGCTGATCGTGAGGGTGGTTTTGCTGCCTGCCTTCATAGTGCTTTCCATTCGCCTTTGCCTCCTGCATGGAGAAACCTGGCCTCCGCAGTAGCGGTTGAAGAGGCGCAGACTCAGGATTACTGGCGGGATTTTGCCCGAAGCTGTATTGAGAAGAGTACCGCTCAGATGCGGGGAAAGGTGGTGCAGGCCTGGAAGGGAACAGAAAAGGGAGGCGATTAAGCCTCCCTTTTTATGCGGTTGATGCTCAAGTGAAGCCGGGATTAATCCCAGCTCAGTGCACCGCCAACCTGATACTCGGTGACGCGGGTTTCAAAGAAGTTCTTCTCTTTACGCAGGTCGATAATCTCCGACATCCACGGGAAGGGATTTGTTGCGCCCGGGAACTGTTCTTTCAGTCCCAGCTGCTGCAGGCGACGGTTACAGATGAACTTCAGGTACTCTTCCATAATACCCGCGTTCATACCCAGTACACCCCGTGGCATGGTGTCCCGTGCGTATTCGATCTCAAGCTCGGTACCTTCCAGAATCATCTGAACCACTTCTTCCTGGAACTCAGGTGTCCACAAATGCGGGTTTTCAATTTTGATCTGGTTGATCACATCGACACCAAAGTTCAGGTGCATGGATTCGTCACGCAGAATGTACTGGAACTGTTCCGCTACGCCCGTCATCTTGTTACGGCGGCCCATGGACAGGATCTGGCTGAACCCACAGTAGAAGAAGATGCCCTCGGTAACACAGTAGAAGGCAACGAGGTTACGCAGCAGCTCCTGATCGGTTTCCGGTGTGCCGGTCTGGAAGTTCGGACTGGATAGTGAGTGGGTGTGGCTAAGACTCCAGCTCGCTTTCTTCGCGATGGATGGAATCTCGCGGTACATATTGAATACTTCGCCTTCATCCATGCCCAGAGATTCGACACAATACTGGTAGGCGTGGGTGTGGATCGCTTCTTCAAATGCCTGACGCAGCAGATACTGGCGGCACTCAGGGTTGGTGATCAGGCGATAAACGGCCAGTACCAGATTGTTGGCAACCAGAGAGTCTGCTGAGGAGAAATATCCCAGAGAGCGCATAACAATCATACGCTCATCGTCTGTCAGGCCATCTTGGCTTTTCCACAGAGCGATATCCGCATTCATGTTCACTTCCTGCGGCATCCAGTGGTTTGCGGTGCCATCCAGATACTTCTGCCATGCCCAGTCATACTTGAACGGAACCAGTTGATTCAGATCCGCGCGGCAGTTGATCATGCGTTTGTCATCAACTTCGATGCGGGCGGCACCCATTTCAAGATCTTCCAGACCGGGAGCGATATCGATATTGTTTACCGCTTCCCGGGCACGTTCCTGAGCGCTCTTGTCCGCAGGCTGGCTTTCAGAGACAGGTGCTGTTGTTACAGGGGCAGAAACCGCCTGAGGCGCTGGCTGAGCCGGGGCAGGCTGTGGGGCTGCCTGAGGCTTTTCGGCGACTGCGGTTTCCTCGTTTTCAAATTCGTCCCAGCTAAGCATGGTGAAATCCTCTTAAATGTCTTAATCAGTCATACTGATAATTTATACAGTATCGTCAAGTTTGAACATTGACTTGCCACAGGGCTTGCAGTAAATCCGCTTTTTATCGGGAGCCCCGTTTTAATGGAGGCTTATTTATATAAGCGCTGTGGCAAGCCGATGCCATTTGGCTTTTCGGCATAGTACCGAAAGGCAACCGCATCCTTGCGGTTAGTGAAAGGCTGCAGTGCCTTTCAATGAATTCCCTTGTTCAGAATTACTGGCAGGCTTCACAATCCGGATTGTCGATGGAGCAGGCCTGAGGTACTTCTGCCGCTGAGCCGGATAGTTCAAAATCATCCTTGGCTACAGCTGCCGGTGCAGGGGTTGGTACCGCTGCAGGGGCAACCGGTGCCGGAGCAACAGTTGTTGGTGCGCTGCCGCTGGAAACTGCATTATGAGTACCGCGATCAACGGTTGATTTCTCAACAGATGATGCACCCATGGCACGGAGGTAATAGGTGGTTTTCAGACCACGGAACCATGCCATACGGTAGGTGATATCCAATTTCTTACCGTTCACACCAGAGATGTATAGGTTCAGGGACTGTGCCTGATCGATCCACTTCTGACGACGGCTTGCAGCGTCTACCAGCCATTTAGGCTCAACTTCGAAGGCGTTAGCGTACAGTGCTTTCAGATCATCCGGAATACGGTCGATGGGCTGAACAGAACCGTCGTAGTATTTCAGATCATTAACCATCACCTCATCCCATAGGCCGCGCTCTTTAAGATCACGAACCATATAAGGGTTTACTACGGTGAATTCGCCGGAGAGGTTCGATTTCACGTAGAGGTTCTGATACGTCGGCTCGATAGACTGAGAGACACCACAGATGTTAGAGATGGTGGCCGTTGGGGCGATTGCCATCACATTAGAGTTACGCATGCCCTGCTTGCGTACCAGGGTGCGTAGCTCATCCCAGTTCAGGGTGCTACTGGTATCGACTTCGATAAACTGTGCGCCACGAGCTTCGATCAGGTTGTCCAGGGAATCAATTGGCAGAATACCCTGACTCCACAGAGAGCCTTCGTAGCTCTCGTAACGGCCACGCTCATCAGCCAGATCGCTGGATGCTTTAATGGCAAAGTAACTGATCACTTCCATAGAGCGGTCGGCAAACGTAACCGCAGCATCAGAAGCGTAAGCAGTTTTTGCTTTATACAGTGCGTCCTGGAAGCCCATGATGCCCATGCCGACAGGGCGGTGCTTCAGGTTAGAGTTACGCGCCTGAGGGACCGCGTAGTAGTTAATGTCGATGACATTATCCAGCATGCGCACGGCGGTGGTTACGGTGTTGCGGATTTTATCCACATCCAGCTCGCCACTATCGGTAACGTGCTGGGCGAGATTAACAGAGCCAAGATTACAAACTGCGATCTCGTCTTCATTGGTATTCAGCGTAATTTCGGTGCACAGATTGGAGGAGTGCACGACACCAGCATGTTGTTGCGGTGAACGCAGGTTGCACGGATCTTTAAATGTGATCCATGGGTGACCTGTTTCAAACAGCATGGAGAGCATCTTACGCCACAGGTCTTTCGCCTTGATGCGTTTGAATAAGCGCACCTGACCGGCATCAGCCATGCGCTCATATTCTTCATAGCGGGCTTCAAAGGCTTTGCCGTACAGGTCGTGCAGATCCGGAGTGTCGGACGGGGAGAACAGCGTCCACTCTTTATCTTCGAATACACGCTTCATCAGCAGATCTGGCACCCAGTTTGCCGTATTCATATCATGGGTGCGGCGACGATCATCACCAGTATTTTTACGCAGATCCAGAAACTCTTCTACGTCCAGGTGCCAGCTTTCCAGGTAGGCGCAAACGGCGCCCTTACGCTTACCACCCTGGTTGACCGCTACAGCGGTGTCGTTAACTACTTTCAGGAAAGGTACAACACCCTGTGACTTGCCGTTGGTTCCTTTGATGTAGGAGCCCAGTGCACGAACCTGAGTCCAGTCATTACCCAGACCTCCGGCCCATTTGGACAGTAGAGCGTTATCCTTGATAGCGCCGTAGATGCCTTCCAGGTCGTCCGGTACATGAGTCAGGTAACAGGATGACAGTTGTGGACGACGGGTACCTGAGTTGAACAGTGTTGGCGTAGACGCCATGTAATCAAAGCTGGATAGTAGCTTGTAGAACTCGATGGCACGCTCAGTCGGCTTTGCCTCGTTAAGAGACAGGCCCATCGCGACCCGCATGAACATCACCTGAGGTAGTTCATAGCGAACATCATCGCAATGCAGGAAATAGCGATCGTAAAGGGTTTGCAGACCCAGGTAACTGAAGTTTTTGTCGTTCTCATGCTCAATAGCAGCACCCAGTGCTTCTAAATCAAACTCGGCTAACGCTGGGTTCAACTGCTCAAGCTCAATGCCTTTTTTCACATAAGCGATCAGTGCTTTTGGGTAAAGCGCCATCATCTCTTTATGAGTTGCTTCAGGTGCCACATTCAGGAAATTCAGCGCTTCACGGCGTAGGCTATCCATCAGCAGGCGAGCGGTAACATAGGTGTAGTTAGGTTCTTTCTCGACCAGCGTTCGGGCGGCCATCATCAGGGCTGTTGATACGCCATCAACCGGCACGCCGTCGTATAGGTTTTTCAGGGTGTCATCGATAATCAGTTTTTTATCAACTTCTTCCAGACCTTCACAGGCTTCACTGACGATGGTGTCGATACGGCCGAGATCAAGAGGCAATTTACTTCCATCAAGGTGCGTTACATTGATAGATGGGTGTGGGTTGGTAATGCCTTTTTCCTGGGCTGCTCGACGACGGGAGTGCTTGTCACGATAAAGGACATAGGCACGGGCAACTTTTTGCTCACCGGAACGCATCAGTACCAGTTCAACCTGATCCTGAATATCTTCAATATGGATCACACCGCCTGCAGGCATACGGCGCTGGAAGGTTTCAATAATATTCTGAGTAAACGATTGAACCAGCTCGTGAATGCGGCTCGAGTTTTGCGCGCTATCACCTTCAACGGCGATAAAGGCTTTGCTCATCGCGACAGAAATTTTACTTGGGTCGCATGCGACCAAGTCGCCGTTACGTTTCATCACCTGCAGATTGCTGAGAGCTGCGTTTGGAGTGGTGTCCTGTGCCATGCTGATAATGCCTGCCTGTAGTTAATCTTTGATCCCGTAAATCAGGAGGGATCATATTCTGTATTAGCTTTCATGCCGCCGGTGGCATGAAAAATGAATCTTGTGACTGATGTTGATTGCAAACTATTAACCCTTTTTCCTGTATGGGATGGAGTATTAAAAACAAAAAAACCGGATCAAATCCGGAAAAATCGTTAATAACAAAGGCTTAGGTTGAATTGTGTTTGAATCTGTGCCGACACCCTATATATGGGGGTGCTTTTTAGTCTGGGCACAAGATAATGTTGTTTTCCGAAGTCTGCAAGTGGATATCTTGTGGATAACTTGTGTTTATTTTAGGGGTGAAAACCAACTAACGTGAGAGGTCTTTTCCCAGAGGCTCTACAGAAATTTCAAGAGGTAAATAAGAATTTTTTTAAGTTTGCCAGGCAGGCAAGAGAAGACATTTATTAGGTGTAATTTAAGTTATCTTACGACATAGACGTAGTAACACGGTATATAGATACGCTATGATTTAAATATATAAAAAAATAAGGGTATTGTCTTTCTTTAAAAGGCATACAGAATACCCGTTATAGGCGCTATAGCTATAGAGGCTATAAAAGCGTTGAAACTTGCTCGGGCCTTCATTTTGTTGGTCCGTAGAATGTGACGATATAAGTTGGTTGCCCTGCGCAGGCTTCCGCAATAACGTAGAGAGCATCACGTGGATACACAAGAAACTTCCCGAATTCTGATCGTTGAAGATGACGAACGACTAGCCACCCTCACCCGAGAGTACCTTGAGGGTAATGGTTTTGATGTTGATGTTGAGGGCGATGGCAACAGAGCCGTTGACCGCATTATTAGTGAAAAGCCCGATTTAGTGATTTTGGATGTGATGTTACCCGGTGAAGATGGCCTGGGTGTGTGTCGCCGGGTTCGGCCTGAATATAATGGCCCTATCCTGATGCTGACGGCACGTACTGATGATATGGATCAGGTAGTGGGTTTAGAGATGGGCGCAGATGATTACATCTCTAAGCCGGTTAGGCCTCGTGTGTTACTGGCGCGTGTGCGTGCATTGCTGCGTCGTGTCACTGGTTCTGATGAACAGGTTGAGCTGGAAGACGGTGATGATAGTCGGCTTCAGTTTGGAAATCTGGTTGTGGATAATGCGATGCGTGAAGCCTGGCTGGCTGGTGAAAGTATTGATCTGACCAGTGCTGAGTTTGATCTGCTGTGGCTACTGGCCTCTAATGCAGGACGTGTTCTGACCCGTGAAGAGATTTTTACGGCGTTGCGTGGAATTGAGTACGATGGACAGGACCGTTCTATTGATGTCCGGGTGTCCCGTATTCGTCCGAAGGTTGGGGATGATCCTATGCACCCCCGCCGTATTAAAACAGTCAGAAGCAAGGGTTACCTTTTTGTAAAAGAAGTTTAATTGCGGTAGCCGGGACAATGCGCTCCGGCTTAACTGTTTGAATGGCAGTGATACTCAGCTGCCATTCTTTTCTACCTGCCTGAAACTAAGGGTTCTTCTTCCTGCCCGACCTTTTTAAAACGAACCGGGACGCTACCAAGCCATGCCTCTAAATATGCTTCGGATTAACAGTATCTTCATACGTGTCTATTTGCATATGTTGCTGGCGATGCTTTTGGTTATTGCACTGGCGGTTGGTGCAACATCGCTGATTAATCATGTGAGGGTTGAGCAGTACCGGGAAGAGCTGGCTTCCGGTACTTTTTATCTGTTAAGTAAGGGTTGGCAGCAGCAAAAAGCAGCTGATCGTGTCCGCTGGCTGATGGATATCGGAGCCCGGTTAAATATCAAGCTGGTGGTAACTCATGCTGATGATGAATCCCTGGACCGCTGGCAACTGAGGCGTCTGACAGAAAACCGGATTCTGCTGCTTAACTGTAATTCTGAGCATGAGATGATCGTTTATCGCTATCTTGACCCTGATAGCCGCTTGCTGGTGAAAGCCCATATCCCACGCCTTACAGAGCAGCATGCAAGAGCATCGGTGGAGTTGTTACGTCAGGTTGTTGGGGATTATGACTATCCAGCTGCTCAGGTTCTGTCGGAAGCAAATCCTTATTTTGCATACCCTATTTCTTTGATCCCTCTATCCGATGCTTCTCTCGATCGTATTGAGCGACAGCAGCTGGAGCAAGGGGAGTCAATTATTTCGTTCCAGCAGAGCGGTCGTTCAATTGTTGCTTATGCGCAACTGGATGAAGATCGACTGTTAAAGATAGGGCCTGTGAGGATGTTTGATCCTTACCCTCTGTTGCTGATGGTGGCTATCGCTCTGGTAGCGCTACTCTTATCGGGTAGTGGCATATACCTATCCGTGCGTATGCTGGAGCAACGTCTACATAAAGTTGAGCAGGCTGCCAGCCGCATTGCGACAGGACACCTGAGTACCCGTGTTAGGGTTGAGGGTGATGACTTTGTTGCCCGTTTGGCCCGTGCCTTTAATGTTATGGCTAAACAGGTCCAGGAGCTGCTGCATACTCAGCAGGAGATGATTCATGCTGTTTCCCATGAATTGAGAACGCCGGTCGCCCGCATTCGCTTTGGCATGCAGATGATTGAGGATATCGTAGATGACCCTTTTGCCCGGAAACAGTTGAAAGGGATCGATAATGATATTCAGGAACTGGATGAGCTGGTAGATGAAATTTTGACCTATGCTCGCTTAGGTCAGGAAACGTTACACCTGCATTATGAGCGGGCAGATGTTGCTCCGCTCGTGCATGATGTTGTTAATGGACTTAAGGTTTTGAAACCAGAGCTGGAACTGAATGTTGTTCACGGTAATCCGGGCGCTGGGGACGATGCTGATATTGAGACCCGCTATTTTCAGCGTGCGGTGCAGAACTTGGTAAGCAATGCCTGCCGCTATGCGGAAAGCCAGGTTCAGATCAGTTGTTATGTGGACTCTGACAGTATTCGTATTGATGTGGAAGATGATGGTCCGGGGGTGCCGGAGGAGGACTGGGAACGGGTGTTTACTCCGTTTTCTCGTCTGGATGACAGTCGTACAAGGGCGTCCGGCGGTTATGGTCTGGGCCTGTCTATTGTACGGCGCATCACCTATTGGCATCAGGGGAGTGCACTGGTTGACAGAAGTAGTGGGCTAGGTGGTGCCCGGTTTAGTCTGATTTTCCCACGATACAGGGTCGGTGTGGAAGAAACTCCGATTGTATAGCTGTTGGGGCAGCTGCCTTTTTCCGTTAAACAAGGCTGTTCTAAACGAGTAAAAAAGCTAATCTCATGCTTTTTGACGCAGGTTAAAAGATCGGCAAAACTTTGTTGATAAACATCAAGAAATAAAAAGGACCCATTCAGTACTATTTCTCCTGCAGTAAGTTGGAACGCAGGTTGATTTGTAGCTGAGACTTGAGTTCTATCCTTTTTATCTCTCCTTTTGAGAAAGGGCCATGCAGTGGGCCCTTTTTTTTCGTCTGCTGCACCTATATCCGCATCCTTCAGGCAGGTTTAGTCAGATCGGTCAGCGGGCTGGATGCCGGAAAGTGTTCGGAAAGAAACATCCTGGGCTGTTCTGAGAAAGTCCTTCATATAGGCGCTATCCAGAGTATCCTTGCGAATTGCTGCAAAGAGTGTACTCCAGAGCCCCTTCTCTCCCAAACGAATGCCTTTGACATAACCCCGTTCCAGATATTCGGCAACAGCCCAGTTAGGCAGGGCGCAAACACCTCGGCCACTGGCTACTAACTGCATCATCATTATGGTCAGTTCTGCTGACCGGGTATCCGATGGTTCTAGTCCGGCTGGGGTCAGAAACTTAGAGAAGACATCGAGCCTATCCCGTTCTACCGGATAAATAATTAATGTCTCCTTTGCCAGCTCCTGCTCGGTCACAAAGTTTTTCTTTGCAAAAGAATGTTGTTTGGCAACCGCAAGAAGTCCTTCGTAACGGAATAAGGGCACGTACTCTACGCTGGCCAAAGGTTGAGGGTCCGAAGTGATTACGAGGTCGAGTTCACCTCTGGCAAGAGCAGGTAAAGGTGCAAAGTTAAACCCGGAAGCAAAGTCCATCTCTACTTCCGGCCAATTGTTACGGAAGCTGTCGATTGTTGGCATCAGCCATTGAAAACAGCTGTGGCATTCAATCGCCATATGCAAGCGACCTACTTCTCCTCCAGCCAGACGATCAATATCCCGTTGAGCAGAGCGAATCAGAGGCATCACTTCATCGGCAAGCTGTAGAATGCGCATTCCGGCAGATGTAAACTGAAGGGGCTTACTTTTGCGTATAAAAAGCGTGCAGCCTAGGCGCTCTTCAAGATCTTTAATCTGATGTGACAGTGCAGACTGAGTCAGATGTATACGGTCTGCGGCTTCTACAAGGCTGCCGGTTTCTTTTAGTGCCATCAGGGTTTTGAGGTGACGGATCTCAATCATGGCCTTCTCTTTGAATATATTTCATGAATATTCTTGCTTCATCTACTCGCTTTCATTATAGCATGCTACCAGCCTGGAGATGATGGTGGTTAGGTCGGAGGTTCACCGTGCCTGTGCCTACACTGTGTAAGTTTAGTGCTAGATCGTGCAATTTGCTGCTGATTGGGGCGTTTGAGAAGACCGCTTTATTGGAATGTCCGGTTTTTTTCTGGTACAAACGTTTAACCCATAAGGATACGGGCCAATAATAATAAAATGCAGCAGAGGGACATATGATCAAGATAATCGCCAAACTGGCCCCTCAGCTTGTCCCGAAGGATCAGCACCAACGCCTGAGAATGAGACGAACGTTAATGGCAACAGGCTCCGGCCTGGTGCTTACGGCTGTCGTGCTTTTGTCGATGACACTGGACTTGGTCCAGATGCCGCTGGCGTATTTTTTCCTGCTGTATACTATGATTTGGTTAGGGAATCTCTGCTTCCCTTTAATGATTAGCTACGATATTAACCTTCTTTTTAAAGATCCCAGTCTTACGATTCCCCAGCTGGTCTGGCACACCTTTACTAATACTATTTCTATCTATCTTGTTCCTGAGCTACAGAGTGTATTTCTGATGTATTACCTGCTTGTTGTGCTTTTCGGTGCTTTCCGAATGCAGAAGCGAGGTTTCTTTATTGTGGGTGGCTTTATTTTTCTCTGCTACACCACTGTGATGTTGGTGCATCAGCTCAGCGGTACTACTGGTACAGGGATAAAAGAACAGGGCCTGATCTCTCTGTTTTTCATTTTTATGCTGGTTGGTGTCAGTATTATTGGCACTGAAATAAGTAGTTTGCGCTGGGCCCTGAAAAAGCGTAATGCTGAGATGAACGAGGTAATGAAGCAAGCAAAAGAGCAGGCGATTACGGATGACCTGACAGGCTTGTATAATCGGCGGCATTTAATGGCAATCCTACGTCACCAGCAGGCCCTTGCTTATCGTGGTGATTATGCATTCAGTCTTTGTTTTGTCGACCTGGATCACTTTAAACAGGTTAATGACAGGTATGGTCACAAGGCGGGCGATGAGGTCTTACAGACCTTTGCAGATATCGCCCGTAATTGTGTGCGGGAGGTGGACTTTGTTGCCCGATTGGGAGGAGAGGAATTTGTTTTAGTGCTGGTGCAGACACCTCTTAAAGATGCATGTTTGGTAGCCGAGCGGTTACGGTTATCTATGGAGCAGGCTCGACTTGATATTCTGGCTCCGGGACACCGGGTGACAGCGAGTATTGGTGTGACTCAGTACCGGCCAAAAGAGTCTATAGAAGAAACCATGCATCGGGCAGACATTGCCGTCTACTCTGCAAAAAATCGTGGCCGGAATCAGCTGGTATCTGATCATGAACTAGAGCAATGCTGAGGCTTTTCTGGTGATGATGGCGGCAGTTGATGTGTAACTCAGAGGTTCTGTAGGAAGGGTTGATTGAGGTGAACCGGACTTTCTTTTCAGGAAAAGCTCTTATATGATAATGGTTACCATTTTTAGTCTGGTGCTTTTATTATTTCTATAACGAGTTAATTGATTTCGCATCTGTTTTAAGACCCTTTTCTGAGGCTCTGATCATGGCAAAGACTTTGAAACCCGGCCGCTTATGTAAGTTAGGTAAAGATGACATCAGCAAGCATTTTCGTGAGTTGACTCAGGTAACACGAACCAGTAATTTTCTCTGTGGTAAATGCGCTCGCTCAGCATCAGATAAAAAGCGCCTTTGCCGACCTTTAGAGATGTAGCTTTTTTCTTCGTAGAACCTGAACATTGCACCAATGTATTCCGACAGTATGATATCTCTTGTTATTACCCGCCTCATTTAGGAGTTTCCATGTTAAAGAAAGCGATGATTGATCGTTTGAATGAACAGATCAACCTGGAGTTTTATTCCTCCAACCTCTATCTGCAGATGAGTGCGTGGGCTGAAGATAAAGGCTTTGAAGGCTGCGCCGGGTTTCTGCAAAAGCACGCAGATGAAGAGATGCAGCACATGAAGCGCTTGTTTACTTACGTCAATGAGACAGGTGCGATGGCAAAGCTGGGTGCGATTGATGCGCCGCCAACGGAGTTCTCTTCCATCAAGGACCTTTTTGAGAAGGTGTTCGAGCATGAGTGCCTGATTACTCAGAAAATTAATGAACTGGCTCATACGGCTTTTACGGAACTGGATTATTCAACATTCAGCTTTTTACAATGGTATGTTGCCGAGCAGCATGAAGAAGAGAAGCTGTTCAAGGGCATTCTGGATAAAATTGAGATTATCGGTGAAGATGGCAAAGGGCTGTTTTTTATTGATAAAGAGATTGGCAAGCTGGTGGGTAAAGAGGCCGGCAGTGTGATGGATTCTTCAGAGCCAGAATTCTGATTTTATCTGCAAGATTTGGCAGGACATAAAAAAACCGGTGGGGAACATTATCTCCTTACCGGTTTTTTTCTGCCCGGAAACCAGAGTTAACGGGCAAACTGATAGGCCAGCCCATTGCTGGCTATTGCTCTGATAGAGCTGTTGCTGACGAAAGCGATATCCTGAATAACGACACCGGATGGCTTCCATGCATTGCGCTTGCTTGCTTCCCAGTCGGCAATAGCTTGCTGACTGGACAGGTCCCAGAGTTTTAATTTACCTGTACTGGTTCCTGTAGCCAAAAGCGATTGGTTTTGGCTGAACGTGGCGGCAGTATAAGTTGCTGCAGCGATCTCTCCGCCTCGGTTTATATCAATATTCATAGCAATCTTGCCGCTGATAAGGTCGACTATAAGTCCTGAACCAGCCTGAGCTCCACTGAAAGCAAAGCGGTTATCCGGTGAGATTGCCATCGAACGCACTTGATTATCGTGAGACCACTGACCTCGGATCTCGCCATTTTCTGTATTCCACAGATAAACCACTCCGGTTCGCGTACCGGCCATAGCCAGAGAGTTATCATCGCTCAGACGAACGGCGGAAATCGGGTCGTCGGTAATGAAGGTTCTGACTCCTTTACCTTGGGAGGTGCTGATTAAGACAGCTGTACTATTATCTAGGCCAGCCAGAAGGAATTGACCATCGGCAGAAATATCCAGGCTGCGTACATCTGCAGGTAGCGCCCAGAAGTTAATAGCCTTACCGGATGTCACATCCCAGAGCGTCAGTTTTTTCTGTTCTGAGGTCGCGCCATAACGGCCATTGCCTGCAATAGCCACATGATCTAATAGTGAGAAAGTGTCAGCTTTATGGTTCCAGTTAAAGATGCGCTCATGCTGGGGCAGTTGCCATAGACTGCCGCCGTGATGGATTGAGGCTGCAATAGCTAAGCTGCCGTTATCTGATAGAGCCGCATCGTAGTGCCCTTTAGTCGCCAGTGACCATGTTTGCTCTGGCGGTGTCAAATCCGAGCAGCCAGATACAGCCAACATGAAAGACGTCACTATGGCAGCAGTGACTGCTTTGCCCGCATGGATCATGAACCTACAAGCTCCCGATGTGCCGTGTGTAATGTTTCTATTAGAGTATCTTCATGCTGGAAGCGATCTGCCAGATATTCTCCTAAGGTAGAGAGCCTGTCAGGAAGTGAGCTTGTAGTATCTGCCGTTGATATTTCAGCACCATAGGCTTCATTAAAGTCCAGGATAACATCAGTGCTTTTCTGGATCAGAGGGAAGATTTTGTGACTCAGGTTAATGGCATCCTGGTCCGAAAATGCTTCTGCCTCACGACACAGCTGTTCAAATATCTCAAAGTGGCCTGCGGAGGTGTAGTCAACCATCACATCACAAAGTGCCTGCACCTGGCTGTGCGTCACCGGAATGTCCTTGTTTATCTGATGAGCAACCTCAGTATAATTCACGATCAGCTCCTGACGTTCCTGAAGCCATTTGTCGATCATTTCGTGAACACCGCTCCAGCGTTCACGTGCATTTTTACAACCTTCAAGCATGGCAGACCTCCAGCATTTGTATGGGCCTAAAGGCCATCAAAAATCGCGTATCAAGTATGCAGTCATATCCAAGCATACGGTAGCGATTCGGCAATGTCACCTGTGTTCATCAGCAAACATATTAGTAGATTTACTGGATGCCTTTTTTGTCTTTGATCTTATAGTGAGCAAGAAAAATCAGGCCTGAAAGACCTAAATAAGCGAACATCGTCCACCAAGGGATTGATAAGCCAAGGAATAGCCATGACACTTCGGCACACTCACCACTGCCACTGAGCACCTGATTAATGACTGATGTAAAGGGCAGTACCTCCAGCATATAATCAAGGCCGGGTCCACAGGAAGGGACTTCAGACGGCGGTAGATTTTGTAGCCAAATATGTCGAAGAGCTAGCCCGACACCTGTTGCCAGAGCGATCAGGTTCAGTCCGCTGATGGACCGACGTAAGCCTGAGCTCGCTGGGTTAAAAAGAGCCCCAGCTAAAAACAGAACACCTGCGGCCATAAAGCTGACCCGCTGAAAAATACAAAGTGGGCATGGCTCCAGCTCAAAGGCATGCTGCATCACCAGAGCGCTGGCAATCAGCAGAAAACAGGCAATAAAGCCAGCCAGGTTAATTGTGCGGTAATTAAGAGGCATTCTCTGTCCTTATAAATCGGTTAGGGCAAGGCATCGTTTTGTGGATGCCAGGATTCTATTATATGTGGCTTGCTCATTGGAAAAAATCCGTTGCAGCCCTACAATAGAAAGATCTTTGACTCAGGTGATAGCCAGAGTGACTGAAAATGTAACCTGGTTGCAGCCATAGAGTGTTTTCATTCCGGCAGGTTCCCCATAACTGCGGAAGGGCGCCATAAAAGCGGACAATGATAAAACTGGAGAATGCTGAGTGATTAAATTAGTGAAACATAGCGTGTTAGCTGTACTGATTATGTTTGGGATGGTGGCGCAAGGCTGGGCTGCAGAGGAAGAAAGTGGTTCGCCGATTGTATATACCGAGATGAAACCTTCTTTTGTGCTTAACTATGGTGGCCCCGGTCGTCTGAAATACCTCAAGGCGGATATTACTCTGGTTACCAGTTCTCCGCTGGCAGAAAAGACGGTTGCTCATCACATGCCTCTGATCCGCAATGAGTTAGTGTCACTGCTGAGCCGTCAAACAGATGAAGCTGTAACGACACCTGTGGGTCAGGAGCAGATTCGTATGGAGGCGACTCAATCGGTAAAAGATCTGATGCTGAAAGAGGTTGGGCACCCGGTCATTGATGACCTTCTTGTGTTGAACTTTATCTACCAAAAGTAAGCTTCTGCGTTGAAACACCTCCCTGTGGTTGGATCCAGCCACAAGGAGGGGTATCACAGCCAGTTCTGGCCAATCTTCCCCTCGTTGCTAGGGGCAATTTCAGTAATCACCATCAGGCGCTCTGTCTGGCCATATAGTCGGCCAGAAAAGTGTCAAAATCGACCTGGTCGGCTTCTTCCTGATCCGCTTGTTGGCGGATCGAGCTTTCAGAAAGCTGAGTAAACAGAGCTTCCCTTGCTTTGTTAATAGGCGTGGTGCGTAGCAGGTCGGCTTGTTGGTGGGCTTGTTGCTGAGCAAATGCAGTGAAACTACCCGCCTTACGAATAGCCTTCAGAACCTGTGCAGACGGCGTTAACTCGGGCTGGTCGATCAAGGTGCGGAAAGTATCCATCGCCGCTTGATGGATGGCATTATCATTACCACTATCCAGTAACTCGGCAATTGGTTGCAGGCGGTCAAACAGCTGATGACTCCATTCCTCACGCGATATCGTGCCTTTTGGCGTTTGTAGCATTAGCCCTGGAAGACGACCTCGGTTAACGATATCGCTGTGATTTTCATCCAGCATTTTACATTCATCATCAGATATCTGAGCGCTGTTCTCCAGTAGGCAGAACAATAGAAATATATCGACAAAGCGTGCCTGTGTTTCCGTGATGCCGATCGCTTCAAAGGGATTCAGGTCGATACAGCGTACTTCGATATATTCCACACCGCGTTCGATCAGTGCTTCTGAGGGGCGCTCGCCGCTCTCTGTCACGCGTTTCGGGCGAATATCGCTGTAATACTCATTTTCAATTTGCAGAATATTAGTATTCAACTGGCGATACAGGCCATCCACTTTAACGCCTAGTGACTCATAGGGTGCGTAAGGTGTTCTGATCGCATGATTCAGCGTGTTGACATAGTTTTCCAGTGAGTTAAAGCAGATCTTAAGGCTGGATTGCACATTGTTCTGATAGCCCAGGTCGCTCATACGCAGAGACGTAGCATAGGGCAGGAATAGGGTGTCGGTATCCAGCTCGTCCAGCTGATGAGGCTTATCCTCAACAAAACTTTTATCTACCGCCGGTGAGGCACCAAATAAATAAAGCAGTAACCAGCTATAGCGGCGGAAATTCCGGATCAGTGCGAAGTACTGCTCTGAAATAAAGTCCTGCAGAACCTGTGGATCTTTTGCATCACGCTCTGGGTATTTCAGGTGCAGCAGCGCGGGCCATAGTTGCTCTGGCAGTGAAAAATTATAGTGCAGACCCGCAATGGATTGCATGATGCGGCCATAACGCCAGGAAAGGCCGTGACGATAAACGGTTTTCATGGTGCCGGAGTTTGAGCTGCCGTACTGAGCAATGGGGATGCTTTCATTACCCTGAAGTTTGCAGGGCATGCTGGCAGGCCAGATCACCTCATCACCCAAGTGACGATAGCTGAAAGCGTGCAGGTCTTTGAGAAACCCCAGTGTTTCCGTCAGTTTGCTGGATACTGGAGTGATAAATTCCAGCAGAGCTTCTGAGTAGTCGGTAGTGATATAAGGGTGAGTCAGCGTTGAACCTAGAGCCTTTGGATGATCGGTTTGGGCTAGGTTGCTTGTGGGTGTGGTGCGTAAACCTTCTTTTTCGAGTCCGCGCTTGATCTGATTGAATAGGCCGCGTTGGGCGACAGGGCGTAAAAACTCGATACGATCTTTGATGGTTTTGGTCAAGGTGCTTCCCCTAATACCAACCGGCTTTACCGGCGCATATAGCGTTTCAGTCGCTGAGTATCACTCGGGTAGGAGTGCTTGCGCCCAGCGGATTTATCTACAAAAAAACCGGCCTACGCCAGTCGAAAAAAGCCTGATCTGGCAATATGGGGGCGCAGTGTCAGGCTTCAAGCTATGCTGTCAAAAATTGGATTGCTTAAATTATTCAGCCACAATAATTCCGATGGGTTCGGTCAGAATATGGTGATGTCGCTATTTTCGCTGTTTTTTCTGTGCTTGAGCAAGCAACATTCCTAATGTCCCCATGTTTTCTGGTTGACCGTTTTTATGGCTTCCGCTCTGCTGTCCACGGCGACTCTTGTCTTTGGCATGATCACGACTCTCCGAAGAGTAGTTTCTGCCCCGGCCTTTGTCATTACCTGTTGAGCTATTGCTTTTTGTTTCAGGCTCATCATTCAGGCGCATTGACAGGGCGATACGCCGGCGCTGCTGATCTACATCCATAATTTTAACCTGCACAATATCACCGGCTTTTACGACGCTGCGGGGATCTTCGACAAAGCGGTTGGATAGGGCAGAAATATGTACCAGACCGTCCTGATGCACGCCTATATCAACAAACGCACCGAAGTTGGTAACGTTTGTAACGGCACCTTCAAGGACCATTCCGGGTTTAAGATCGCTGATCTCTTCAACGCCTTCCATAAACTCTGCAGCTTTAAACTCAGGCCGTGGGTCGCGGCCGGGTTTATCCAGTTCCTGTAAAATATCAGTCACTGTGGGCAGGCCAAAATTATCGTCGATGTACTCGATTGGATTAATGCCTTTCAGAAAGCTGGAGTCACCGATCAGAGTATCTACTTTGCGCCCATTGTTTTCTGCAATTTTTTTCACGACAGGGTAGGCTTCCGGGTGAACTGCGGAGCCGTCCAAAGGGTTTTTGCCATTCATAATACGTAGGAAACCTGCACACTGTTCAAAGGCTTTTGGCCCAAGGCGAGCGACTTTTTTCAGGTCGGTTCGGCTGTTAAATGTGCCGTTTTCGTCACGATAGCTGATGATGTTCTGGGCCAGAGTTGCGTTCAGGCCGGATACCCGGTTCAGCAAGGCAACGGAGGCGGTATTAACATCGACACCTACGGCGTTAACGCAGTCTTCCACCACCGCTTCCAGACTGCGAGCCAGTTGAGTTTGTGAAACGTCATGCTGATACTGGCCAACGCCAATGGATTTTGGGTCAATTTTAACCAGCTCTGCCAGAGGGTCCTGCAGGCGACGGGCGATAGAAACAGCGCCCCGGATGCTGACATCTAAGTCCGGGAACTCTTTTGCCGCCAGCTCTGAGGCTGAGTAAACAGATGCACCTGCTTCACTGACCATGATTTTGCTGACCTTGCGACCCTTAATCAGTTTTACCAGGTCGCCCGCCAGCTTGTCCGTTTCGCGGGAGGCTGTGCCGTTGCCGATACTGATCAGATCGACATTGTGTTTCTCAACCAATGCCGCTAAAACTGCTAGGGACTCGCGCCACTGGTTTTTTGGTACGTGGGGATAGATCGTCGCATAATCGAGCAGCTTACCTGTGTGGTCAACCACGGCGACTTTAACACCTGTACGTAAGCCCGGGTCGAGACCCAGTGTGGCCCGGGGGCCAGCAGGAGCAGCCAGCAGCAGGTCCTTCAGGTTGCCAGCGAAGACCTTTATTGCTTCCATCTCTGCGGACTCACGCAGGCGAGTCATGAGTTCAGTTTCGATATGAGTCAGCAGCTTAACCCGCCAGGTCCAGCGTACAACTTCTTTTAACCAGGTGTCTGCCGGGCGCCCTTGATCTTCAATACCGAAATGACGGGTGACCATCTCCTCGCAGGGATGTACTTTCAGTTCTTCCGCCTCTGGTAAAATGATGGCGAGCTGTAAGGCGCCTTCATTGCGGCCGCGGTACATGGCCAGCGCCCGGTGGGACGGGGTTTTATTGATCGGCTCATTGTGCTCAAAGTAATCACTGAATTTCTCACCTGCTTGCTCCTGACCGGGAACAACCCGGGACTGAAGTTCACCCTGCTGCCAGAGCCTGGTACGGAGTATATCCAGTAAGCTGGCATCTTCGCTGAAGCGTTCCATCAGGATCTGTTTGGCACCATCCAGTGCTGCTTTTGTATCGGCAATACCGGTATCAGCATTGATATAGGCTTCAGCAGCGGTTTGTGGATCGGTTTCGGGTGAGTTAAATAACAGGTCTGCCAAAGGTTCCAGGCCAGCTTCTCGAGCGATCTGTGCCTTGGTGCGACGTTTTGGCTTATAGGGCAGGTACAGGTCTTCTAGGCGGTTTTTTGTCTCAGCACCCATAATATCAGCTTTTAGTCCGTCGGTTAGTTTGCCCTGATCATCAATACTTTTTAGGACAGTGTTGCGACGATCTTCCAACTCGCGCAGGTAGCGCAGACGTTCTTCCAGATTACGCAGTTGAGTATCATCCAGGCCTCCGGTGATCTCCTTACGGTATCGCGCGATAAAAGGAACGGTCGCACCTTCGTCCAGCAGGGTAACAGCGGCACTGACCTGAGCCTGTTTAACGCTTAGTTCTTCGGCAATACGGTGGGAGATCTGTTCCATGAAGATGACTCTCTTTTTTCTGGCTGAGGCATAAGCTGGACAAGCGATAACGGCCTGACAACTCAAGTGTTTCGTTAATGGGTTGAATTAAATAAGCTGTGATTTTATACAGTAACTGTGGGTTTGGGGCAAAATTTTTATGGCAGAAATTTGTTGAAACCCCGTAACCGAATGCAAATGCTGATTAGCGCTTGTTGGTGCAGCTAATTAATCGGCAGAATCAAAAAAGGCGAACACCTCGGTGTTCGCCTTTTTCTGAATCCGCTGCCGGATCTTACAGCTGAGGACCTGCCGCGATGATCGCTTCGTCCACATCATTGAACTTCTTGAAGTTTTCAACGAATTTAGCTGCCAGCTCTTTCGCTGTCGCATCGTAGTTCTCTGGGTTGGCCCAGGTGCTGCGAGGTTGTAACAAGCTGGTATCAACACCCGGTACTTCAGCAGGTACCGCCAGGTTGATGCCTTCCAGATGTACGGTTTCAACATCTTCCAGTGCACCATTCTGGATTGCAGAGATGATGCCACGGGTCGTTGGAATGCTGAAACGCTGGCCTTCACCGTATGAGCCGCCAGTCCAGCCTGTGTTAACCAGGTAAACTTTAGAGCCGAACTCCTCGATACGTTTGATCAGCAACTCTGCATACTCAGCGGCAGGGCGAGGGAAGAAAGGTGCACCAAAGCAGGTTGAGAAGGTGGACTTGATGCCGTCGCCGGAACCCATTTCAGTTGAACCTACAAGAGCCGTGTAGCCGGACAGAAAGTGGTACGCTGCGGCTTCTTTCGACAGAACAGAAACAGGAGGCAGTACGCCAGTCAGGTCGCAGGTCAGGAAAACAATCGCTTTTGGCTCACCGGCACGGTTTTCCAGAACACGCTTCTCGATGTGCTCCAGCGGGTATGCCGCCCGGGTATTCTGGGTCAGGCTTACATCAGTGTAATCCGGCGCTCGTTCGCCATCCAGAACGACATTCTCCAGTACGGAACCAAACTTGATCGCGTCCCAGATAACCGGCTCATTTTTCTGAGACAGGTCAATACATTTTGCATAGCAGCCACCTTCAATGTTGAAGACAACGCCCTTGCCCCAGCCGTGCTCGTCATCGCCGATAAGATAACGCTCAGGGTCTGCAGACAGAGTGGTCTTACCTGTACCGGACAGGCCGAAGAACAGAGTTGTTTCGCCATCTTCGCCAACGTTTGCAGAGCAGTGCATTGGCAGAACGTCTTTTTCTGGCAGCAGGAAGTTCTGTACGGAGAACATCGCTTTTTTCATCTCGCCGGCATACTGCATACCAGCCAGAAGCACTTTGCGCTTGGCAAAGTTGATAATGACGGTGCCGTCAGAGTTGGTGCCATCGCGCTCAGGCTCGCAAACAAACTGAGGCGCATTAATAATCTGCCACTCGCCCTTGTTTTTCGGGTTGAACTCGTCAGGACGAACAAACAAGGTGCGGCCAAAGAGGTTGTGCCATGCTGTTTCGGTGGTAACACGAATCGGCAGGTAGTGTTCCGGATCAGCACCAACGTGCAGTTCGGAAACGAACGTATCTTTCTGAGTCAGATACTCTTCAACGCGATCCCAAAGAGCATCAAACTTGGCAGCGTCAAACGGACGGTTGATTGCGCCCCATTCGATCAGATCTGCAGTACTGGGCTCTTCAACAATGAAGCGATCCATTGGAGAGCGGCCGGTGCGGTGGCCAGTAGAAACTACCAAAGCTCCGTTGCTGGCCAGTTCGCCTTCTTTGCGTTGAACAGCCATTTGAACCAATTCAGCGGTGCTGAGGTTGGTGAACGTCATTACAGAGCTATCGTCAATCGATGTCGTCATTTACTTGTGTCCTTCGGCTCCAGCCGATCAACTACTATCAAACCGGGCAAGCTTAAAAGAGGCAAGCTTACCAAAGCGGGCAAATTACCAAGCGGGTACTAAAAAAACCGACTCTTTAGGGGGACTGTTTCCGAGTATTAATCTCAAAACAGCTTGTCTTAAGACGCAGTTTTTAGGCGCGTATTATGTCAAAAAAAGCAGGTCTGTGCGAAGCCCCAACAGGAAGAAAATTCTGAAAAACAGTTACAAAACAAAAATCTTGATGCAGTTGCACACAAAAAAGCAGAGGTTTTTAGAGTATTTCGCTGAAATTTCAGTGTTAAAGATGGTTTACACTCTAAATGATAGATGTTCTTACTAAGCGTAATAGGCGTTCACGAAATGCGAAAAAATTTATAAAAAAGGTATCAGGCTCACTTTTCGTGACCGGATATTCACTGTTTTTAGGGGGAATATCAGGTGATAACTTTCTTTTTGTAGTTTTACTACAAGAATTATTTAACGGAAAAGAGGTATTTTACCAAAATAAAGAGATGAGCTTGTCGGTATCGCTGCAACTCAATCAGGCTGCAACGATACTTTTTTATAGAAAGGTACCTGGGGTTATAGTCGTGACCTGAAGTATTGGTGCTATACACCCAGGATTAATCAGTATATGCCCGGTCAGTGAAGAACCGGGGATGGCGCATCCGGGTTATCAAAAAGGGTTTCAATGTCGGCTGCACTGAAGCGATAAAGTGTGTTGCAAAACTGGCACTTGCTCTCAACTGCCCCTTGCTCTCTGATTACCTCGTTCAGCTCTTCTTTTCCCATGCTGACCAGTGCGTTTTTAACACGCTCCTCGGAGCAGGTGCAG
Organism: Oceanospirillum sp.; assembly: GCF_048265165.1. Lineage (GTDB taxonomy): Bacteria > Pseudomonadota > Gammaproteobacteria > Pseudomonadales > Halomonadaceae > Oceanospirillum. The sequence continues at coordinate 55,845 of NZ_JBLXCD010000011.1, forward strand.
TTAAAGCGTAACGGACTTGCTGCAAAAATGCGTACCTCTTCCTGGTGATAGAGGCGATGCAGCAGCTCTTCAAAAGGTAATTCGGCAAGCTCTTCATCTTTAATTGTTTCTGCGAGGCTCACCGCATGCTCCCATGCGTTCAGGTCTGCTTCTGTCCGTTCTGATGGCAGGGCCTGAAGCATAAAGCCAGACGCGACTTGACCTGTAACATTGAGCCATAGGCGACTTGGTAACTGTTCGGATTGTTCGAAGTACTGCTCCAGGCAGTGGGCCAGAGTTTCACGCTCCAGAGAGATAATGCCCTGATAGCGTTTGCCGTTGGTGGGTTCAATCGTGATGATAAGTTGGCCCTTACCCATTAAATCCCTCAGTGTGTTGGCGTCGCCTAGCTCTCCATCCCAGCGGGCAATCGCTCTCAGATCTCCTCCCGGGTTGGACTCGGCCATCAGCAGGCTGCAAGGGCCTGGGCCTCTTGCCTGGAGAGACAGGATGCCGTCTACTTTAACAATGGCTGTCAGCAGAGCTGCTGCGGAGAGCATTTCACCCAGTTGTTTTTCAATAGCAGGTGGGTAGCTGTGTTTATCCAGCACTTCCCGGAAGCTATCTTTCAGTCGAACGACCTCACCTCGGACGGGCGTGTTGGCAATCACAAAGCGCTGAATCAAGTCGTATTGGCTCATAAATCTCTTCTGTATTGTCGGTCTGAGTACTCTTGATCGTGATATTTTTGATCGTGGTACTGCTGATTACGGTATTTTGGGCGTAGCTTTCATGGGGCGACCTAAAACAGTCTAAGGCTCACATTATTTATAGGTCATCGGTATAACAATGGTGCCTGTATATGGCTATGCCATAAGACGTCCTTTTATTATAGTTCACTATCAACCCGTTTAAAGCGATGGATCATTCGGCGGTCTTTCTTGTTCGGGCGGTTTTCCGGAGCGCCCATTGCGGTTTTCAGAAGCTTACGTTTCTCGGCCTCCTCTTCACGTTTTTTGATACTGGCGTCGGTTTCTTTATAGAGAAGGGCGGCTTCAGGAGCCCCTCGGCGTTGATCTGAGAGTTCGATAATCTCGATCCGCTTTTCATCCCAGCCCTGGGGCAGTGTCAGCATGGCTCCAATTTCAGCCATTTTACTGCTTTTACAGCGTTCACCGTTGTAATGAACCTTACCACCTTCAATTGCTTTTTTGGCTAAGGCTCGTGTTTTAAAAAAACGAGCAGCCCAGAGCCATTTATCCAGGCGCACTTTGGTATGGGGTGTATTCATGCCGTTACCTTCAAATATTTTGTGCTGATCTATTAAGTTTTGAGCCAGCAACTTTTTAGTGCTGCTATCAGCTGATAATGGTTGAGAATTTGCTGACACCGGGATAGCGGGTCAGTGTTCGCTCCGGTGAGCGCATATCCGGCTGCATAATGGTGTACAGGTACTGAATACCAAATGCGTGGGCGGAGTCGAGTACTGCCTCGTTGTCATCAATCAACAGAGTGCTGGCAGGATCGTAATGGAGCTTTTCTGATAAGGCTTTCCAGAATGCAGGATCTTCTTTCGCTATTTTAAGCTCAGCGGAACTAACAATGTGGTCTACATACTGGTCAAGGCCTGTCACCGGAAGTTTGATCTCAAGGCTATGATGGTCAGCATTGGTTGCGAGAATAACCTGTGCCTGATGTGTTTCGAGAAACTTCAGTAGCTCTATGGCGTCACTTCTAAAGCCAATAAGGTGCTGAACTTCTTTTTTAAGCGCAACGATATCGACTTTAAAGTGATTGGCCCAATAATCGAGGCTATACCAGTTAAGCGTGCCTTGTTCCTTGGTGATTTCATCGATCACATACGCTTGAGCGCTGGCATGATCCAGTTTGTGCAGTTCGGCATAGCGCTTAGGGAGGTGCTCCAGCCAGAAATGACTGTCGAAGTGAAGGTCCAGCAGAGTGCCGTCCATATCCAGCAGGACTGTTTTGATTTTCTGCCACTCGGGGGAGGTGGCGGGCCGAATATTGTTTGTCATAAGTGACCTTTGCGGGAGAGCTGGATCAGTCTGTCGGGCTTTATTTCTGCATATCACCGGACAAAGTTATGAGTTAACAAATGGGGGAGTGTCGATGAAATTCAAGTGTCATTTGTTTGCTCTAACGTTATTGGGCGTATTGCTTCGGGGTGCTGGTGGTATCTTGTGCGAAATGCCGCACACTTCACTTTATGCCGGTTGTTTTGTGGCGGATTGTAGAAAATCCACACTGTTATTTAACACTTAAGTGTTCCTGAACTCTGTTGCAGGTGAAACCGCTTTAGACCTAGGTCTAATGCTTTAAAGTCTTGGGTGGGTGGTTGTCCGCCCATGTTTTTTAATTTTGTGCGGAAATCCGCGCATTATTAGATGCTTTTAAATTTTTACTGTGAGCTTTCCGTTTAATAAAATCCTTTTGAATCATATAGTTATATATTTATAGATGGTTTTTTTTAAGTTGGCATAATACTTGATGGTTTAGAGGTGGTCGTAGCCTTTAAGTCATTTGGGCTGACCTTTGCAAGTTTGTGGCCGGCGTTGTCCGGCCTTTTTTGCATACTTATTGGCTTATATCGGGTGCTCCTGAGGAGATAACCTAAAGCCAAGAGCGATATCACATAACAACAAATTCCATTAGGAGTCGGATCAATGCGTTCACTCACCAAAGCGGTTACGCTTGCAGCATGTATGTTTGCCAGTGCAGCCACAGCTTTCGCAGCACCTATAACGATCAAGTTTTCTCACGTTGTAGCAGAAAATACCCCCAAAGGTCAGATGGCTCTTAAATTTAAAGAGCTGGCTGAATCCCGTCTGCCAGGCAAGGTTAATGTTGAGGTTTATCCAAACTCTCAGCTGTTCGGTGACGGCAAAGTTCTGGAAGCGATGCTGCTGGGCGATGTTCAGATTGCTGCGCCTTCCCTCTCTAAATTTAAGAAATACACTAAACAGCTTCAGGTCTATGATCTGCCATTCCTGTTCAAAGACATGGATGCGGTTGACCGTTTTCAGAAAGGCCCTACTGGCCAGAAACTTCTGACTTCTCTGGAGAAGCGAGGCCTGATGGGGCTGGGTTATATCCATAATGGTATGAAGCAGATGTCAGCTAATAAGCCTCTGCGCACACCTGCAGATGCTGAGGGTCTGAAATTCCGTATCATGACTTCAGACGTTCTGGTATCTCAGTTTGAAGCGGTTGATGCGATCCCTTTGAAAAAGCCTTTCTCTGAAGTTTTCACCCTGATGCAGACTAAAGCGATTGATGGTGCTGAAAACCCATGGTCGAATCTGTATTCGAAAAAATTCTTTGAGATTCAGGATTATGTGACTGAGACCAACCACGGTGTTCTGGACTATATGGTTGTAACCTCTGCCCGTTTCTGGAAAGGCCTGGACGATGATGTTCGTGTAGAGCTGAAGAAAGCAATGGATGAAGCGATTGCTTATGGTAATGGCGTAGCGGAAGAGAAAGCGATGGGTGACCGTCAACGTGTTATCGACTCTGGTCGTACCACTGTTCTGCAAATCTCTGATGCCGAGCGTCAGCAGTGGGTAGAAGCGATGAAGCCTGTTTGGAAACAGTTCGAACGTCAAATTGGTAAAGACGTTATTGACGCTGCCGTTCAGGCGAATAACTAATAACCTTGCTTTACTGGGGTGGTCTTTTTCACCTCAGTAAGGTGTGTTGTAGCGCTCTATCTATCTTTAAGAGCGATTTAATGCACTTAATGAGCGCGTAGTAGAGAAGAAAGCGCCGCTGCCAGTGCGCTGGTAGTGGTGTTTTAAAACCCTCACATACCCCCTTTGGCTTCTATTTCATTACCTGATGGCCCGATGGTTTTCACCGTCCGGCTTTTATCCGGACAGAGCCTGCTCACGAAACGATGAGAGTTTAATCATGGTTGTACGTTTCATTCATAAACTTGAAGAGAACATTGTTGCTCTCTTGCTGGTCGCCATGACCCTGCTGGTATTTGCTGAAGTGATTATGCGTTTTGTCTTCAGCACTGGTGTGACCTGGATTCAGGAAGCAACCCTTTACACCGCTGCATGGTTTGTACTGTTTGGCGCTTCTTATGGAGTGCGTATTGGTGCGCATATCGGGGTTGATGTTGCGGTGAAATTGCTACCCGAACCACTACGCCGTCTGGCTGGTCTGGTCGCCATCGCCCTGTGCTTTGTTTATTGCGCCCTTTTCCTGTTAGGTTCTTGGGATTACCTGCAGTTGATGCATATGATCAATATTGAGATGGAAGATATCCCTATTCCTAAATGGATGGCGATGATGATTATGCCGGTGGGCTTTGTGCTGCTGGTTGTTCGTTTCGCTGAGCTGGGTTGGGGCATTCTTACAGGTAAAAAAGACGGTTTCCATCTGGCTGATGAAGGTAAGGAAAGTATGCATCTGGCGGAGGAGCTGCAGAATGCAGCTGATAGTGCCAAAGCCGAAAAAATGACTTCTGAGCAATCTGATTCTGATTCAGATAGCCAAGATAGACCTGATGTTAATAAACCTGGTACTTCGGGAGCAGACAAATGACAATTGCTGTACTTTTCCTGATTTTGTTTGGCTGTATCTTCCTGGGTATGCCAATTGCTGTGGCACTGGGGTTGTCCAGTGTGGGCACTATTCTGATGTTTTCGGGGGACTCCCTAGCATCTGTATCGTTGAAGCTATTTGAAGCGTTATCGCATCATTATACTCTGCTGGCGATTCCTTTCTTTATCCTGTCGTCAGCTTTCCTGTCGACCGGTGGTGTGGCTAAGCGTTTGATTAACTTTGCAGTGGACAGTATCGGCCACGTTAAAGGTGGTCTGGCGATGGCTTCTGTTATGGCCTGTATGCTGTTTGCAGCCGTTTCTGGTTCTTCACCTGCAACGGTAGCTGCGATCGGTACGATTGTGATTGCCGGTATGGTTCGGGCTGGTTATCCGGAAAGCTTCGCAGCAGGTGTTATTGCGAACGCAGGTACTTTGGGTATTCTGATCCCACCTTCTATCGTGATGCTGGTATATGCTGCGGCGACTGAGGTATCTGCGGCCCGTATGTTTATGGCCGGTATGATTCCGGGCCTGATGATGGGTGGCATTCTGATGATCGCCATCTATGTTGTGGCACGTGTCAAAAACTTCCCGGCTCAGCCATTTCCGGGGTTCCGTGCTCTGTTTCGCTCAGGTGCGATCGCCATGGGCGGCCTGATGCTGATCGTGATCGTTTTGGGCTCTATTTATGGTGGTGTGGCGAGTCCAACTGAAGCAGCTGCGGTTGCCGCCGTTTATGCTTTTTTGGTTGCTGTGTTTGGCTACCGGGATATGGGACCGCTGAAAGATAAGCCGTGGCGCTATGATGGTGAGTCGATAGGTGCCTGCGTAGTTCGTAACCTGGCGCAGATCGGTATTGCTTTGCCGCAGTCTTTCTTTGATGCTGAGGTAAAACGGGTTGTGCTGGATGCAGCCAAAGTTTCTCTGATGCTGCTGTTTATCATTGCCAACGCTATGTTGTTTGCTCATGTTCTGACCACTGAACGTATTCCGCACATCATTGCGGAAACTATTATCGGTTGGGGGCTGCCGGCCTGGGGCTTCCTGATTGTGGTGAACATTCTGCTGCTGGCTGCAGGCAACTTTATGGAGCCATCCGCGATTCTGCTGATTATGGCACCGATCTTGTTCCCGATTGCCACTCAGCTGGGTATCGATCCGATTCACCTTGGTATCATTATGGTCGTGAATATGGAGATCGGTATGCTGACACCGCCGGTAGGTCTTAACCTGTTCGTGACGGCAGGTATTACTGGGCGGAGTATGGTTTGGGTGATCCGGGCTGCACTGCCTTGGCTGGCACTGCTGCTGGGCTTCCTGATTCTGATTACCTATGTGCCTCAGATATCTCTGTTCCTCCCGGAGTATATCGATAAGATGAACGGGTACTGATCAACGTAAAGATTTTCAATCCGACAGGCTTTGATTCAGGCCTTGAATCAAAGCCTTTTCTGGCGACATTATCGTCAGGCTTTCTTACCGTGCTTTTGTATACGCACGTTTTACTTGCCCCGGCTTGAGCGGGGCTTTTTTTGTTTCTAGCAAAACGCGCTTGCTTGTTTTTCATAAATAACTGAAATAAAGCTCGCTATCTGATTCAGATCTCTATACTATGGCTACCAGCTAGAAAGAAAGCCGCTAAATTTATATTCTCCAATACGTAGTTTTATTCGTAATACCTCGTCCTGTAGTTTCTAAGTTCAAGTCTATTCTTCAGCAAAAAAACGCCTTTGAAGGCACTTTTACTTTTCTAAATTCAGGTGAATTTATTATGTC
>NZ_JBLXCD010000012.1:0-38306 GCF_048265165.1 Oceanospirillum sp.
TAGGCTGGGCGGCCTTCGCTATCATTCTTATAAGGCTGGTGAAACGCGGACAGATCCAGCTTTTCAGAAACGAGGTAGTGCAGAGCATGCTCAAAAGTACCGGGCTGCAGCTGATCCTGATAGTTAATGACCACCATCGACGTTTGATTGTAGTCGTAGTGCTTGAATCGAGCCATCACCGCCTCCTGCGTTTCAAAACCCGATCAGAGTATAGTTCGGGAGGTTTTTCTACAGCCTGAACGCCAAGTTAACCTGCCGGAGCGTAGTTGTTTGTTTTTGTGGTAGCGTAGCGGGGACCCACAAAAACGAACGACGCAGCGGAGGTCAGGTTGAACTTTTTGTTAGGCATTTTTCACTCCAATAACTGGTATATTTCTGAGCAAAAAGTATGTATTTCAGAAAAATTATGTTCAGTAAGCATATCTGTATAACCCTCCCCGCCGTAGTCCACGAGTTTAACTTGAGGAGGCAAAAGCTCCTTTAAGTCAGGGTTATTATTTAGGCACAGTTCCCTTAATTTATTGTAATTCAATCCAAATGACTCAGATGGGCGCTGGCCTCTTTCATTTTCATTCATAGATTCTATTGACTTCATTATGCCAAACGCTTTTTTACGTATATTGCTATTCATGTCCATTATCAGTCTTCTCCAAAAGTTCGACTTCAGCTAACAATTTTTCAATAGAATGCTCAAGGCTATTTTGCTTTTCTAGTAATGCCTTAATATTTTTAGATGCACCTGCACTATTGGATTCTTCCGCCCTCTTGATTTGACGGCCTATGCTATCCACTATCCTATTAGTTGCTTCCAATTTAGCCATCAATCCTGAAATCACAGATTGTTGGCTTAGAGCTATCGCAGATTTATTTTGTTGTTCAACTGATTGTTTAAGCTCATCAACTTGCAACTGTAAAGCCCGTTCTTGTTGCTCGAGAGCCTTGGTATTTTGGCTTAGCTCTTCGCCTTGCTGGAAATATCCAATAACTAGCCACAAAAAAGCTAAGGGAGCAAAAGCACCCGCGAAGAAATCACCCCATTCATTGAATCGCATTTCCGCGGCTGATTTCCAATCGCAATATAGTAAGATTGCCCACAAAGCAATCCAAATCACTGTAATCAACCACCCAAATATTATCCGATTGCTCATTATCTTCCTGTACGTGTGATGCCTAACGCCCGGCTCTGCGGCTGGCAAAAGTAGAGGCGAAGCCGGAGCTTTTGCAAGTCCGACAGCAGCCGATTGTTAGGCATTATTTGTTTGGTGGTGACGCGGCGCTACCTGCTAGGACCCCACCATCAACATTGAGCTCAATTCCGGTGACATACTTGGATTCGTCAGAAGCCAAATACAGAGCGGCATAGGCAACATCGATAGGTTCGCCCATAGCGCCAAGCGGGATCTCAGAAGAAATGACTTTGACCGCATTTTCTCTTTGCTCCCCCTCTCCAAGCATCACGTCCCATATCGGCGTATATATGGCACCCGGGTGAATAGAGTTACATCGAATAGGGTATTGTTTTTCAGCACAGTAAAGCGCAACAGATTTTGTATGGTTGCGAACAGCGGCTTTACTCGATGCATATGCAGCAGCAAAGGGGATGCCCACAATCCCTGACCTTGAAGAAATATTAACAATACTGGCGGATGAAGACTTCCGCATAAGCCGAATACCATATTTGCATCCCAGCGCCACCCCATCAAGATTCGTCTGATGGACTTTACGCCAGCTTTCAATATCCAGGTTTTCAGGGTCGTGAGGCCCATGAGTTTCAAGGATACCCGCTATTCCCGCATTATTAACAAGAATGTCTAATCCACCAAATTTATTTTTTAAAAACTTACTCGCGGCAATCCAATCATCTTCTTTTCCCACATCAAGGTGCAGATAACAAGCCATTTCACCAATGTCTGTGGCTACTCTTTTACCCAATTCATCATCCAGGTCGCTGACAATAACATTTGCCCCCTGATCAGCAAAAAGTTCAGCAATCGCCTTACCTATTCCTCTGGAAGCTCCTGTTACTAGCACATTTTTATTTCTAATTCTCAACATACCTCCCCCTACTAGCTTAAAAAATCTAGAACAGATTTGTTAAAGGTATGCGTTTGGTCCATTAGTGGCAAATGGCCCGCATCCTCTATTCTTAAAAACGTAGCGTTAGGTATTTGCGCAGCTGAACTCTCTCCATATTCAATGGGAAATAGCCGATCATTCTGTCCCCAAATCACTAATGTTCTGTTTTGTATCTTGCGGAGCGAGGCTTTCGGAATTTCTGAAACCGCCGAACCTCGGCCTTGCTTAAAAGCATTTTGTCCCCCAGTTCGCTTTAACACATCAATCGAATAGCGAGCGTGATTAGGATCTCTATTTTTAGGGTTAAACAGTATATAGCGAGAGAAGAAACGATCAGTGAGAGACGATGGAAAACTGTTCATTAAAATCATACTGAATAAGGAAGCGAACGAGGGCTTAGCACCGAGCCCTCCAGAATCAACCAAGACGAGTTTTTCAACCATTTGTGGATTATCTAGCACAAACTGAAGTGCAATTGCGCCGCCCTGAGACAAGCCCACAATATGCGCTTTGGGGATATCTAATGCTAACAAAAAGTCCTTTAGCCACTTGCAAAAATAAGCTTTGTCATAAGCAGCATTAGGCTTATCGGATTCTCCATAACCTACTATGTCAGGTGCAATTACCCGAAAGTCCTTTGAGAACGCGGCAATGGATGGATACCAAGTTATCGCCCCTGCCCCACCGCCATGTAGCAAGATCAGCGGTTGACCAGAGCCAGACGACAAGTAGGCAGTATTGACTGAGCCCACGCCAACATGATTTTGAGTAACAGACGTCTCAATTCTATTTATCAGAGCTTGCCGGTAACGGTTTATAGTCATTTTGTTACAACCTTAATCAGCTCTGATAATGTGCTTAACTGGTCTTTATCTAGAGACTCAAACAATGCAACAGATGAATACTCAAACGAAATTTTTGCCTCTTCAGTAATTTTCCTTCCAGTATCTGAAAGTGCAACCAGACTGACTCTGGCATCACGAGGATTATCTTCCTTTACAATAAGGCCTATTTTCTCCATAGGATTGAGAAGACGTGTGACGCCGGACGGGCTTAATCCCACTTTTTCCGCAAGGTCGCTGCGTCGCATTTTCTGACTTGTAGCGATATATAGCTGATTTAGAACAAGATATTCTGACAGACCAATACCATGCGCAGAAAGAGCGGCGCCAATCCTTTTCTGAATTTTGCTTTGCAGGTTGATGATATTTATCACCAAATCAGCTTCTAAATTTTTTGACACAGACACCTCTTTGCTTAATGCTTGAACTCGCAACTATAATCGCAGATTATTGCTAAGTCAAACATTACGCAACAATGCCGGAGTTAGAGATAGATGCCTAACATTTTAATCATAGGCATGCGCGTTTTGACGATTTCAATATACTGTCAAGAACTGAGAAAACAGCTTGATTCGAAAGGAAAAATCCATTTTCTGGTCTGACTGCTTCCCTGCTAAACGCGCATGCGCATATACGCCAATAACCACGCGCCTGTTATTGCCGAGCCCGTCCCTATAATTCATTGAATTTACAGCTTATCCAATTTTTTCGCACCGGTAAACCGAGCATAAAGTCGGACAAACCGCGCATGATTTTCAGTAAATCCAAAAATACACTGTATATTTAAGCAAGCACAGATATCACATGGCGGCATGCAGGAGTGAATTAAAATCTGATAACAAAACGCAAAAAAGGCTGCATCAGGCAGCCTTTTTCGGGGAGTAAGTCAAAGTTTAGGACTTACATTTGTAGAGATCAAAACCCACTTTGCCATCTTTAAGCGGGCCAGTCTGAACGATGGTATCCGCTCCCATCTCTACGGCCTGGTTTTTACCCAGAGTTACCAGCTCTTCCATGATGGTCTCTTTGTTGCGACTGAGACCAGCCACACTATCTTTCACAAAAGAGTTGGTGTGCCCCAGCTTCTCGCACCCAGCAACATTATGCGCTTTTGCCAGAAGCACCTGATCACTGCCTTCTACGGCCTTCACCCAACTACAACCTGACAAAAAGGTGAGGCCGAGCACCAGTAACCCTGTCTTAAATAATGTGTTTCTTTTCATGAACGGATCTCCTTTGAATTCACTATGTTATAACATGCTATAACGGTGAAATAAAAAGTGCTTTTTCAGCAGCTTTGCAGCTCTGAATGATGAATTTATCGTATAAATACCTGAATAACATATGGTTAACAGGTTTAAGTAAAAACCGGCTGAGCCTGTTATTCTGATTGAACACCAATGTTTTGACCCGTAATATTTCCGTCAAATGTTTAAACTAAGAGAATCAGGTATGAAAGCACTTCTGGCATCTTTGCCTCTAGCGTTGTCCCTCAGCGCACTACCAACACAAGCAATGGCTGCACCAGAGTGCGGTTCAGTTACCATCGCAGACATGAACTGGAATTCAGCCTCCTTTATGGCGCACCTTGACCAGTTTATTCTGGAGAACGCTTATAACTGCCAGACAGAACGCGTGCCAGGTGACTCCGTACCCACCAGTACTTCGATGATTGAAAAAGGTGAGCCGGATATTGCACCTGAACTTTGGACGAACTCTTCCAAGGCACAGCTGGACAAAGGTGTTGAAGAGGGCCGCTTACGTTATGCCGGACAGGTGCTGTCCCAGGGCGGTGAAGAAGGCTTCTGGGTGCCGCAGTATATGGTCGATGAGTACCCGGAGCTGGCCACCATTGAGGGTGTGCGCCAACATGCGGATCTTTTTGAACACCCTGAATATGATGACCGCTCCGCTTTTTACAGCTGCCCGGCAGGCTGGGTTTGCCAGATTACCGCAGGCCATCTGTTTGACGCTCTGGAGCTGGAAGAAGCCGGTTTTGAACAGGTCGATCCCGGTTCTGGTGCGGCGCTGGCGGGCTCTTTAGCCAAAGCCTACGACCGCAAAGAGCCTTGGTTTGGCTACTATTGGGCTCCGACGCCGGTGATGGGTAAGTATGAAATGGTAAAAGTAGACTTTGGCACAGGTGTCGATCTCGAACATTACCGTAACTGCACGACTCAGGCCGACTGCACCACCCCCAAGGTTACCATGTACCCCTCCGCTCCGGTTCATACCATCACCACCAGCGGCTTTGCCAAACGGGCTCCGGCGGCTTATGAATATATCGCCGGTCGCAGCCTGACCAACCCTCAAATGAGTGCCATCCTTGCATGGATGGAAGAAAATCAGGCCGATGGTGAATACGCAATGGAGCACTTTCTATTGAATTACCCTGAGGTCTGGAGAAATTGGCTGCCCAAGGCTGAGGCCCAAAAACTGCAGCAAGCGGTAGATCAATTATAATTATCAGTCAGAAAATGCCCGGACACACTTCGGGCATACTCCTCTGTCGGGACTGCTCACTAAAAGCCTGCGCTGCAGGCTGCAACGCTCATCAAACCTGATTAGGATCTGCTATGGCCGATGGTGGCTGGTTGACCGAATTCCCTGAAATGGAACGCAGTGATCTGCGTGCTATACGTAAAACACTGGATACCGCCTACCGGGATTTTTCCCGCAGTTACGGTGAACAGATCGAAAACTTTTTTGATCCCTTACTCTCTCTTCTGATTGGCTTTGAACAGCTGCTGTTAGCCACTCCATGGTGGCTGGTAATTGCCGTGATCTGCTCAATCAGCTACCTGGCCAGTCGCTCTCTGCGTTTAAGCCTTGGGGTTGCCATCGCTTTTTTTGCCATCGGTTACTTTGGTATGTGGGAAGATACAATGCAAACCATGAGCATTATTTTGGTCTGCACCCTGCTTGCGATCATTCTGGGCATACCGCTGGGTATTTTGATGTCTCGCTCTGACCGGCTACAAAAATTGCTGATACCTCTACTGGATGTGATGCAGACCATGCCAGCCTTTGTCTACCTGATACCTGTTGTCATGCTACTGGGGATTGGCCGGATTCCCGGCGTTATCGCGGTGGTCATTTACGCCATACCTCCTGTGATTCGCCTGACCAACCTGGGTATACGCTTAGTTGATAAAAGCGTACTGGAAGCCGCCACCGCCTTTGGTGCCGGTTACCTGAAACGCCTGACCAGCGTACAGCTGCCTCTGGCTCTGCCGACCATCATGGCGGGTATTAATCAGACGATTATGATGGCTCTGTCCATGGTGGTGGTCGCCTCCATGATCGGCGTAAAAGGTCTCGGTCAACCTGTGTTGAAATCCATTACCAACCAGTACTTTACTCTGGGGCTTCTGAACGGACTGGCTATTGTCGTTCTGGCCATTGTCTTTGACCGTATTTCCCAAAGTTACGCCCGGCGCAGCCAGCAGCACCTGCAAGGGGGCAACCATGACTGAACCTGTGATCCGTATCCGCCATCTGAGTAAAATCTTTGGTAAACGGGCAGAAAAGGTACTGCCGCTGATGCATCAGGGCATCGGTAAAGATCAGCTGCTGTCTGAACACAATCACGCGCTGGGCCTGCAGAATATCAATCTGGAGATCGCACCCGGCGAAATTTTTGTCATCATGGGTTTATCCGGTTCGGGAAAATCAACGCTGATTCGTCATTTCAACCGACTTATTGAACCGACTGAAGGCCAGATTGAGATCAAGGGTACCGATATCACCACTCTGAGCCGCAAACAGCTGGAAGTATTCCGTCAACAGCATCTGTCCATGGTGTTTCAGCGCTTTGCACTGCTACCTCACAGAAATGTACTGGATAATGTCGCCTATGGCCTGGAGATACAGCGTATTCCCAAGGAGCAGCGTCTGGAAAAGGCCTCTTATTGGCTCGACAAGGTTGGCCTGACAGGTTATGACCGCCAATACCCAAATCAGCTATCCGGAGGTCAGCAGCAGCGCGTCGGTCTGGCCCGAGCCTTATGTACTGATGCCGATATCCTGCTGATGGACGAAGCCTTCTCCGCCCTCGACCCACTGATCCGTGCTGACATGCAAGTCCAGCTGAAACAGCTACAGAAACAGCTGCATAAGACGATTATATTTATTACCCATGATCTGGATGAAGCCATAACACTCGGTGACCGAATTGCTATTCTGAAAGATGGCTGTCTGATACAGCAGGGGACGCCGCAGCAGATTCTGCAGCACCCTGCAGATGATTATGTGGCTGCGTTTGTGCAGCATGTTCGCCCGGACGCCCTACACAAGGCTTCATAACCTTATAACTTAATGGAACTTTACCTTTCAGATCTGGACTAAAATAACCTGACATGTTTACATAAGATATAACTTATTATACGCAATAAATGCTTGATTAGATGGAGAAAACGCAAATGAATGCAATGGGACTGAAAAAATCTCTGTTCGCTGTTTCCTTAGCCTCTGCCCTGTTTTTAGGTGCCACAGATGTACGGGCAGCACAGTGCGGTGAAACAAAGCTGGCAGAGCAGATGGACGAAATGAAAGACCACCTGAAAGCCTACAAAAATGCGGCGAAATCTGAAGACTGGGCGATCATGGCGGAAAACCGTGCGGCACTGCAGGAACTAGCCGACAGTGCTAAGAAAGAACTACCTTTCAAAGCACAAAGCGAACCTAAAGCGGCCCAGGAAAAGATGCAAAGCAACTACCAGAAAGGTATGACCCACCTGGAAGAGCTTTTGGATAACCTCGAAACAGCTGAAAACAGCAAAGACGCAGATAAAGTTATGTCGCTGATGCAAGAGATTGGCAAGCATACTAAAAAGGGCCACAGGGCTTTCAAACAGAAGTGTGATGACGAGTAAGCTTTAGGTCACGCTCTGCGTTAATACTAAAGCCCGGTTAAACCGGGCTTTATTGATCATAAACAGCCAATATGATCAATAAAGTCTGACTCAACCTGAAACTCCGTGTGGCCTCTGATGTCTCATCGGCGATATCTGTCAGTGGTACTCTTGCCACTATATTTAAGCAGTTTTCTGTACGGGATTTTACTTTGAACATTTTTGCTGTTTTGCTATCGGCTCTGCACCACTTTCGTATGGATAGCAGGCTTTCTTTGCTTGCGTTCAGCCGTAAGCATACATCCGCCGGGATATTTCTTCTTGCCACCTTCCTGATCAGTTTGTCAGCCCAGGCAGCCCAAAGTGACTGGTCAGAAACGCCTCAGGCAAAAGCTCGTTTACTGATCGCCGCAGTAGAATCAAAAAACAACCAGACCATACTGAAAGCAGGTCTGGAGATTCAAATGGATGATGGCTGGAAAACCTACTGGCGAACTCCGGGAGCCGCAGGTATTCCACCCGCTGTAAAAGCAGCTCAGGGCAGCGCCCTTGATAATATTCAACTGTACTATCCGGCACCATCACGCTTGGATTTTCAGGGATTGCAGCTCTATGGTTATGAAGAGCGAATTATTTTCCCTCTGGATCTGACGTTAAGATTACCGCTTAAGGAAGACGCAACCATTGCAGTGGATACCCGAATCCTGATCTGCCGGGAGCTCTGTATTCCTGTTAGTTTCAAATCTGAAATACCTGTCTCAGAACTGCCGAATCTGGCCGACACTCAATCTGGTGTTTTGGATGCCGATGCAGCCTTCAGTATTAATCAGTTTGTCAGCCGTATCCCTCGTCCTGCAGACCTTGCAGGATTTAAGCCGGCAAAGGTTCAGCTGGATAGCGAACAGAAAATTCTCCAGATTGAACTACAGCTACCAGAATCAACGCAACTACAGGATCTGTTCCCGGAGCTACAACCGGAGCCTGAGCTGAATGCTCCGGTGATTGGCAAACCGGAAATACTACCCGGCACAAATGATCAGCTCTGGACTGCCCAGTTTCTGATAGAGCGCAAACAGATGCCAAGCCCTGATAAAGCGGCCAATCTGGTGATTCGCACGTCACAGGGTGATTTTGAGCTACCAATGCGCTGGCAAATGGCCGACGCCCCACTGAGCCGTATCGAAGGCACTCAGGTTAAAGGCCATAAGGGCTCTGTACCGGGTATCAATCGAGATTCCTCAATATCAGCCCCCTTATGGCTTATGCTTCTGATGGCTCTGGCTGGCGGCCTTATTCTGAACCTGATGCCCTGTGTTCTTCCGGTACTTTCCATTAAGGTTCTGCATCTGATAAAACACAGCGAACTGAGTACCTCTCAGATTCGCAGCAGCTTTATCGCTACCGCAGCCGGTATTATCAGCTCATTTGCATTACTGGCCGGTGCGCTTATCGTTCTTAAAGCCAGTGGTCAGGCAATCGGTTGGGGAATTCAGTTCCAGCAGCCCATTTTTATTGCCGCACTGGCTTTTATCGTTATCATTTTTGCCGGTAACCTCTGGGGATTATTCGAGTTACGCCTACCCGCCATAATCTCATCCCTGGGTTCATCAGTGCATCAAGAGGCACCTGAAAAGAGCCATTCTCTTTTCGGATCTTTCAGCCAAGGGGCACTGGCAACGATTCTGGCAACCCCTTGCTCAGCTCCTTTTTTAGGTACCGCCATAGGTTTTGCCTTCTCTCAGGACTACCTCACCCTGCTGCTGATTTTTATTACATTAGGTATCGGTCTGGCCCTGCCTTACCTGCTGCTGACCCTGAAGCCGGAGTGGATCTATAAGCTACCTAAACCCGGACACTGGATGCTCACCCTTAAGCGTGTTCTCGGTAGTGGACTTCTGGTAACCGCCGGATGGTTGCTCTGGGTATTATCAGATCTGATCATATTCAATGGTGTCATTGCCATTGCAAGCCTCGCTCTGCTTTGGTGGCTGATGGTCAAACGCCATCGACTGTTTTGGCTTATCCCTGTTGCGGCTCTGCTGATCATACCGGTACTCCCTCAACCGGACGTTAACCTGACATCAAGCTCTGCCGACAGTCAGGATCAGCTAAACTGGGCAGCTTTTGAGCCCAATCAAATTGATAAGCAGGTTGCAGAAAACAAAGTGGTATTTATCGATATCACCGCGCGCTGGTGCGTCACTTGCATCGCCAATAAAGTGGCTGTCATCAATACACCGGAAATTCAGCAAGCACTGTCAGCGGAGAATATTCTGCCAATGCGGGGAGACTGGACTCGTCCGAATGCAACAATCAGCGATTTTCTGAACCGTCATCAACGCTTTGGCATCCCTTTTAATGCAGTCTATGGGCCTGGCGCGCCACAAGGTATCTTGCTGGGTGAAATCTTAAGCAAAAAAGCGCTTCTGGATGCCCTTAAAAAAGCGGCTGGCGATACCTGACAAACAGTTGCTATCTGATAATCCATCGATAGCAGATGAGCTATTGATACCCGGTAAACAAGCGATTTAACGTCTTGCACTCTTGAAAGGAGAAAACATGCAATCACATACGGAACAGGCAACCAAGGCGGTTAAAGTCTGGGATATCAGCATACGGCTCTTTCACTGGTCATTAGCCGGACTGATCGGCTTTTTGTGGTGGAGCGGGACAGAAGGGGTACAAATGGACAACCATGTTCTGGCGGGATATACCGTACTGGGGTTGGTAGTCTATCGGGTAATCTGGGGCTTTATTGGCAGTTATCACGCCCGGTTTATTAACTTTATCCGCTCACCCATAAAAACACTGAAATCCATTCCGGATGTAATTTCAGTACACAGTGATTCTCACCATGTAGGGCACAACCCTGTTGGCGCTTGGATGGTGGTTGCCCTGATTCTGATTCTGCTGGCTCAGGGGATCTCAGGCCTGGGCACCACCGATGATATTTTTATTGATGGCCCATTGGTTCCTTATATCAGCGAGGATATGGTCTACTGGCTGACAGACCTGCACCTTACCTTGCCGGACTATCTGATTGCACTGGTGGTACTGCATGTGGCAGCCGTACTCTTTCACGACACCTTTAAACGTGAACACCTGATTCAGGCGATGGTCACCGGAGTTAAAAAAGTACCGGCATCACTGGCGGATTCAATCCGGCAATCCGAGCTGCCTGCTAAACGCTTTCTGGTTGTTGTTGCACTGCTATCCGGCATGGGCTGGTGGCTGATCAGCACCTTCGGCTAGCACTCTTAGCGTACAATACCGGAGGGGCTTCCCCTCCGGTATTGTCTTAAGCGATCAGCGATACGATGCGATAACATGGCATCTCTTTACTCAGCTACGCCATTTCTACCTGTTGCAGCTGATCAGCCCAGCGACCGATCCAGTCCGCTGCCGGCTCCGTTGCATCAAAATGCTCCGCAGCATCTATCTCTAATGGACGGCCAATGCGCTGGCCGCCATATTCTGCGAAAACAGCATCGATCTTTTTACCAGCGTCACAGAACGTCTCATCGTAAGAGCTATCACCCAAAGAGATAATGCCATATTTCAGATGAGACAATGCTGCTCCTGTCTCATTCAGCGTATGATAAAATTTGTCAAAATTAGGCGGGAAATCTCCGGCACCTGTGGTGGAGCAGGAAACCAGAACAGCCTCCAGATCCTTATTCTCAAGATCCGCAATCGTTGGCTCCTCTGACACCTCAACGGTATAGCCTTTTGCTTCCAGCATTGGCTGAATATGATCCGCGACATCCCGCGCCCCACCGTATACGGTTCCTACCAAAATCTTAATTGCGGCCATAAAAAACTCCTAGAATAAACGGACAACGATTAACCAACTAAAATACTCAGCTATTATAGCGACAAGCCTACAAAAACCAAAACATCATATACCCCACCCAAACCCAAACGGGTGATCTGAAAGCCTGTTATTGCTGATTACAGTTAATCCCCAAACTTTTTGATACTCATCAAAGCTGCTTATTGTATTATTTATTGTATATGTTTAGTCTAACACCTTTTAGTGATGTCTTAGTCTCCGGGGCTATAAAAATAAGATCAATAACGACAACTAACAACCTTGCCCCGCTCCATACAAGGATGCTCTATGTTTGCTCAGGACTTTAATGAACTTGGTTACCTGGCCAGCCAATGGCCAATCAACCCGGATATACCAACACTTCTGATGGTACATGGCGCAGGCCTGAACCACTCACAGTGGCAGAAGCAGATGACCGGCCTGAAAGGTCACGCCAATATGATTGCGGTTGACCTCCCAGGGCATGCCTTAAGTGCACACCATGATGGCAACCAGTCTATCATTGATTATGCCGACACTCTTTCGGAGCTGGTGACAGAGCTGGACAGTTCTCAGCTCATCATGGCTGGCCACAGTATGGGTGGAGCTGTTTGCATTGAGTTTGCAATGCGTCACCCCACGCAGGTCGACGGCATGATACTGGTCAACACCGGGGCTAAACTCAAGGTTCAGCAGGATCTCCTGCAACAGATACACGATGATTACCCGGCCTTTATCCGCCACCTTACAGATAGTGCGCTTAGCGAAAATACCCCGCCTCAGGTTATCGAGCAATTTGCCGAGCTGCTGATGCAAAGTGAAACTGAGGCGGTTTACAATGACTTTGTCAGCTGTAATAGTTTTGACCGACTGGAAGACATTAAACAGATTGCCTGCCCGGCTCTGGTTATCAGCTCAGACCTAGATCAGATGACACCGCCCAAATATGGAGAGTTTCTGGCCGACCAACTCACCCAAGGCCAATTTACTCTGATTGAAGGCGCCGCTCATGTAAGTCCTATGGAAAAACCGGAAGCTGTCAATCATGCTATTCTGGGTTTTCTGCAACAATTTAATGGCCGCTAAGCGGCCATCCCCCCTCTAAGATACCCTATCACTAACCATGCCGCTGCATTAGCAGATCTGTCCTGGTAATACCCTTTCGTGACCAGCTATCAACTGGTAAACTAAATATAAATAAAACGGTTTACAACGGTGTGATTATGCAGGATACAAGCCTCTGGTTTCCCTATGCACAGATGAAAAATCTCGAAGTAAATTATGAAGTGGAAACAGGTGAAGGGCCTTATATTCAGCTGACCAATGGCATGAAGCTGCTCGATGCCACCTGTTCATGGTGGTGTATGATTCATGGCTACAGACACCCTGAAATCACCCAGGCCATTCATGACCAGGCGGATAAGCTGGCCCACGTTATGCTTGGCGGCCTGAAAAACCAACCGGCTGCGGCTCTCGCTAAAAAGCTGGTCGAAATAACGCCGGAAGGCCTGAATCATGTCTTTTTCAGTGACAGTGGTTCCGTCGGTATGGAAGTCGCTATGAAAATGGCGGTGCAGTTCTGGCAAAATCAGGGACGGACGAAGAAGTACAAAATGGCCTCCCTGATGCGCGCTTATCATGGCGATACCACAGGCTGCATGTCAGTATGTGACCCTGAAGAAGGTATGCACAGTCTGTTCAGCGGCCTGCTGCCAAAACATCATTTTGCCCCTGCCCCTACTGCATCATTTGATGCTCCGGCTGAATCCGTGGCCTCGGATATAGCCGAGCTGCGCAAGGTATTTGAACAGTACCATGAAGAAATAGCGGGTTTTCTGGTAGAGCCTCTGCTGCAGGCAGCGGGTGGCCTGAATATGTATAGCCCTATCTATTTGCAGGAAGCTCGTAAGCTATGTGATGAATTTGAGATTCTGTTTATCTTTGATGAAGTAGCCACAGGCTTTGGCCGGACAGGAAAGCTGTTTGCCGCCGAGTACGCAAACGTAACACCGGATATTATGGTACTCAGCAAAGGTCTGACCGGAGGTTATATCGGCCACGCGGCTACCCTTGCCAACGACCGGGTTTTTAATGCTTTCTGGGATGATGATGCCGGCAAAGCCTTTATGCACGGGCCAACCTTCATGGGCAACCCGCTGGCTTGTGCTGTAGCTCTGAAAAGTATTGAGATTTTTGAGCGAGATAACTATCTGGGTAAAATTGCTGCCCTTAACCAGCTCCTGAAAGAAGAACTACTTGGCTTCAGACATGACGCGGTTCTGAATACACGGGTGCTGGGCGCTGCAGCGGTAATTGAAGTAAAGGATGCCAAAAGCCTGCAAGGGGTACAGGACTTCGCCATCAGTCATGGTGTCTGGCTGCGATCATTTGATCGCTACCTTTATACCATGCCACCTTACATTATCTCAGCAGATCAGCTGAGAAAAATCACAGACGTTATGAAAGCGTGGTTCACTGCCAACTAAACGGACCTTCAACCTATAAACAGCCACCGGAAAATCAGCTGTTTATAGGTTAGACACCATAATTGTTAATTCTCAGCCTGAAGATTCAATGCCTCAAAGGGATTCCAGTGATCTGAGAGCCACTGACCAACTTGCTTTGCAGGCTCCGCCTTAGCAAACATAAAACCCTGTCCTTCATGGCAGCCATGGCGCTGCAGAAAACTCAGCTGCTCCTTGTTTTCTATGCCTTCTGCTACAACCTTCAATCCCATACCTTTTGCCATAGCGATAATGGTTGACGCCAGCCTGGCATCATCAGCATTATGTGCCACGTCCGTTACAAAAGTGCGATCAATTTTAAGGGCATCCAAGGGTAAGCGACGTAAATAGCTCAGTGATGAATACCCTGTGCCAAAATCATCAATGGAGATGTTTACGCCCTGCATACGCAGCGCATGCAAAATATCAGCAATGCGGTCGGCCTGCTCAGGAATGAAGCAACTTTCTGTAACCTCAAGCTCAAGCCAACTAGCCTGTACACCGGTATTCCGGACGATATGGCGAACAGTCGCCGCGAGATCACCCTTCATCAACTGCTGAACTGAAATATTCACTGCAACCGGTACAATTTCATACCCGCATTCATGCCAGTACAGCAGATCCCGACATACGGCCTCCAATACCCACTCACCCAGTATTCCAATAAGACCGAGACGCTCAGCGACAGGAATAAACTCCACAGGAGAGACCACCAAACCACTTACCTTATCATGCCACCTAAGCAGGGCTTCAAAACCAATCAACCTACCGGATTTAAGCTCAATTTTTGGTTGGTACTTTACCTGAAAGGCCTGGTCCTTAATCGCTTTGCGCAAACGGGTTTCTATGGTCAGCTCCCGCACGGAGTCATAATGCAAAGAATCCGTATAACGATGGAAACTCCCCCGGCCATCTGCCTTCACCCGGTACATAGCTGCATCAGCATTCTTAATCAGATCCTCTGATGTCATGCCATCATCAGGATAGATACTGATCCCAATACTGGTTGAGATATACAGTTCATGACTGCCGACAGAAATCGGCTCACTGATCGCATCATTAATGCGCTGCGCCAGCATCATAAGTCCGTCCATCGTATCGACTTCAGGCACCATCACAGTGAACTCATCGCCTCCCAAACGGGCAACAGAGTCACCTTCTCTCACCGTATGCGCCAAACGACCAGCAACAACCTTTAAAACCTCATCCCCCACAACATGCCCAAGAGAATCATTAATCCGCTTAAACATGTCCAGATCAAGAAAAAGTACGGCCAGACGATGCTGGTGACGATGAGCATTAGCAATAGCCTGCTCCAGTCGGTCCTGAAACAATCGACGGTTGGCAACCCCGGTCAGATCATCAAAAAAAGCCAGTCGCCGGATACGCTCTTCATCTTTCTTACGATCCGTAATATCGCTGAAAATAGCAGCAAACTGAGCGACATCACCTTCATCATTGTAGATAGCGGTAATTGTCAGCCATTCGGGATAGACCTGCCCATTTTTCCTTCGGTTCCAGATCTCTCCCTGCCAATACCCATTACTCTGCAGCTCACTCCAGAGGTGGCGGTAAAAATCTTCGGAGTGACGGCCTGAACTGAGCAATTTAGTACTTTGGCCAATCGCCTCGACTTCGCTATAGCCAGTAACCTGGGTAAACTTGGGGTTAACTGATTCGATGACACCGTGTTTATCTGTAATGATAATGCCGTCAAGACTGGCCTCAATCACACGCTGGGCAAGGCGCAAGTGCGCTGTCGAAGCTTTTAGTGCTTCATCTCTTGACTGCAGTGCCTCCTGCAGACGATTAACGTATTCATACTCAACACTGTCCAGAATATCGCCATAGGAGAGAATGCCGACAAGCCCTCCTCTTTGATTGACGACACCAAGGTGGCGAAAGCCTTTTTTCTTGAGTAGATTGCTGGCCTGCAGCAGCCCTGTATCTTCATCCACAGCATAAAGCTCATTACTGCAGACCTCTTTCAAAGTCCGGGCCGTCACACCTGCAGCCAACCACTGAACAATATCCCGTTCGGTGATAATGCTGTAATGCTCAGGGGTGCTACGTCGGACAGCAGCGGCATCCCGTTGACTTTCCCGCAGACGGTTCACTGCATCAGCCAGAGATAAAGACTCATCCAGAACAAGAGGAGCCTGATTCAGGGCCGAACGTACATTACGCATGCACAGATAGTGTTCTAACCCCTGGGAGCGGATCACGTCGGTTTGAGAGACAACGCCTATCGGGCCATGCTCCTGATCTGTGACCAGAAAATGCCGACGGCGTAAACGTTGGAACTTTAATGCAATTTCACTCAGACTCTCATCGCCATCAACAGTATCCACGGGCGAACTCATATAACCACTGATCGGTTTCTCACCCAAAGACTGATCAGTAAAGTCCAGCTTACGGGCATCCGCTTCAGTCCAGATTCCAACAGGTTCTCCGGCATCCATCACAAGAATAGAACTAACATGATGCTTATTCATCTGTAACGCGGCATCATGCAATGTTGCATCAGTGCAGCAACTCAGCAAGCTATGATGAATCACATCTCTGACCGGAACATCTGTGGTGAACATCATACGCCGATCTGTGATGGTGACTTTATGGGGCTTCTGCTTCAATTCAAATACCATATTGCACTCCGGCTCCGACACATCCGTGTTAGGTGCCGGTAAAATTTATGTCCCCACCTAATGTTGGTTATCAAGGGGATAATCGCGTTGCTCAGATTATCCTGATCAGCCCTCTAATAGCGAGGCCAATAAACCTTTAACTTGCGTTACCTCAAAAGGTTTATCACACAACGCAGAAACACCCGCTTGTTTAACTGAACTCAGCCGCGTTTCATTCTCCTCAGAGGTCACCATAAGAATCGGCACATGGGAAAGTTCAGTCTCATTGCGAATATAACGAATCAGCTCCTGACCATCCATATTCGGCATATTGTAGTCGGTCAGAATAAGGTCGAACGCTTGGTTTTCAATGATATTCCGCGCATCCAGCCCATCAACCGCTTCGGTAACATCCTGAATACCAATCTGATTCATAACCCGCTCCAGATGCTTACGGGCCATACGGCTATCGTCGACAATCAGGACGCGAAGGCTCTCAACATCGTAGAGATCCAGGGACAGCTCATCCGGATTGATATAATCAATAGTCGCCAAAAGTGCACGGTGCAGATCGGTACGAGTGAAGGGCTTCGGTAATAGCGCAAGGACTTTTGATTGCCGCACAGCTTCCAGGTTGTCATAGTTCTGCTCGCTGGAAACCACCATCACTGGAATATCCGCCGTTGCAGGATCCCGTTGCAGCAGCGCCACCAGCTCCGCTGCCGTTGCATCTGGCAGGTACATCGAAGTAATCAGTAAATCAGGCTGAAAGGTTTTCAGACGGGTATAAGCCTCACGGGCACTCCCGGCACCTTCGATATTATGGATACCTTCCGCCATAAGTTCGTTAATAATAATTTTACGTTGAGTATTAGAGGGTTCGACCAGAACAATCGAAAGATCCTGAACAGCTAAGCTTTCCATAATGCAACACTTCCGGGGCTAAAAATGTAAACATGAAGTTTAAAAACGTGTTACACCATCCTATGCAATTTGAACCAAAATATCACTAAGCAAAGCAAGGGGATGGCAAACTAATCGTGTATTTTCAGTGCGGGCTCAGGAAAAGAGGTTCAATTGCTCCGCAACCTCCGCAACCTCCGTCGGCTCACGGAGACGGATACCAATACCCAGGAGACGGATATTGAGCACCCCTCGCTGAATCGCCTCCGCAACCAGAGGCCTAAAAAGAGAGACACTCAGCCACTGCAACGGCTCATCGGCAACAGATCTGACAGAACCTTCTATCGTGGAGTCAGCGCTACCTTTTGAGAAAAAAGCCGTCTCTACAGTGGTCGATGAAAAATCTGCAAAACGTACTTTAGCAAACACACTGCGAACTTTACGGTCTTCATAGCCCTGATATCGGCGAATAAGAACAGGAAGCAAATGCTCTAAAGCAATTTCAATTTCGGACTGGACTTTAATATTTTCTGCGTAGGTTCGTTCCACGCTAACAGACTTACGTACCCGCTCAGTAACGACATCCCGGTAATCCTCGCCTCTGGCCCTCTGGTATAGAGTTAAGCCAAGCTTTCCGAATGACTCCGTCAGCTCCTTTACCGTTTTTTTCTGCAGATCCGCACAGGTCTCAATACCCAGCAGCTTCAGTTTCTCTTCCGTAACCTTACCAACACCATGAATGCGGCCCACTGGCAACGCTGATACGAACGGAGCAATTTGACCCGGAGTAATCACAAAGAGGCCATCAGGTTTCTGCCAGTCAGATGCAACCTTAGCCAGAAATTTATTCGGCGCGACACCGACAGATATTGTCACACCGGTGCGGCGTATAACTTCTGCTTTAAGCCACTGAGCCATACGGGTTGCACTGCCCTGAAAGTCAGCAACATCAGTAACATCGAGGTAAGCCTCGTCGATAGAGACCACTTCCACCCGATCAGTCAGCTCATAGAAAACTTCGCGGATTCTATCTGCTGTAGCCCGGTATTCATCCATACGCCCCTTGCAGAGAACCAAGTCAGGGCAGAGCTTTAATGCCTGGGCTGTCGGCATGGCTGAACGGACACCATAGAGCCTAGCGGGATAGTTACAGGTTGCAATCACTCCGCGCTTGTCAGCATCACCTCCAACGGCGATGGGCCTATCGGTCAGTGAAGGGTTATCGCGCATCTCTACGGCAGCAAAGAAGCAGTCACAATCAGCATGGATGATTTTTCGCATACCCCAGCCCTTATACTGTATGGATATACAATTCTAATCTATTTATTGTGCCGCGTCAGTGAGCAACTTTAAAAGCGGCCATCAGGCCTGGCCTATGCCGGTGTCGCTAGATTGCAGCACCCACAACTTCATCAGCCCAGGCCATCGCCTCGACATAGCACTCGGTCAGCATATGGCGATCAAAATCACTTTGCTCAACAAACGACCAGTCTGCTTTTTCATAAGCTTCAATCACTTTAAGAGCACTACCCAAAGCACCCTCATAGTGGATTAGGGCAGATTCAACACTTGGATGAAGTGACAGGTCTTCGAGAATAGAGGGCAGCGGGCGATCAAAAAAAGCATCCAGCATCGACAACAACCCCACGGTGAAGTAACTCTCAACAGGGGACTGACCTGTTTTTACCGCCAAACACTCACACATTTTAGCTCTCAGAAGCGCTATCGGCATCAGAGTATCACCACGACGACTGGAGCCCGCCAGCACCATCATGCTGACCAAGGATTTCAGGTTAGTGAAGCCCAACAAAACGATCGCCTGCCTCAGACTCTCGATTTTCCGGGGCAGAGAGTACTGGGCAGAGTTGATATACCGCAAAATACGATAGTACAGCTGAGGATCACGGGAGATTTGCTGCTCAATCATACCAACATCAGGTTCTGGCTGATGCAGCATCGCCATCAGTTGAGTCAATACGATACCACTATCGGATTTAGGCTGGCTCTTCATCGTCTCAGGTCTGGATAAAAAATAGCCCTGGAATAGCGTAAAGCCCATTTTTTTACAGGCCTCAAACTCATCCCAGGTCTCCACTTTTTCAGCCAGGAGCGGTATCTTCAACCGTTTAAGTATCGCGACTCGTTTTGCCAAAAGTTCAGGAGAACAAGCCATCACATCCAGCTTAATCAAGTCAGCATAAGGCAGAAAAGCCTTGGTTTCCTGGGTCAGAACGAAATCATCCAGTGCTATTTTATAACCTCTGGAACGCAAGTTTTTAAGTGCAGACAAAACCTCTGGCGTTGGCTTAATATCCTCCAACACCTCAAGAACGATACGCTCTGCAGGCTCAGGCAGCATATCCCCCCTCACCAGCCATTCATCTGTCATATTAATAAAAACAGGGTGCTTATCCGCAAGGCGGTCGATACCAATATCCATAAAGGCAACGGTACAAACACGGGCAGTGGCTTCATGAGGGCTACTGACATTAGCCTCACTCGCTGACGTATTATTACGATAGAGCAGTTCATAAGCGGCAAGTTTCAGGTTTTCATCACAAATAGGCTGACGAGCGATGCAATAATTTTCCTGAACATTTACTTGTGACTTAACTGACTCTTTGTTCTGCATATAAATACCGCCCTGATCCCAAAACAATCTATTTAAATAAACCTTTAAAGCCAGCCTATCCATCAGATAAAAACCATCATAGACAATGCTCTAATATTACTATATTGAGAAAGTGTAATCTAATATCAAACATAGCCGATGAAGTTTGTTTAAAAAATACTAACAACAAAAAAAAGCCCCCGGTTCTCACTGGGAGCTTTATCCTGCTAACCGTTATAGATTGAGCAAATGACTACATAGACTTACTCATCTTCACCCAGATGCTTTGGCAGCACCAGGTTCAGTACAATCCCGACGATGGCGCATAAGCTCACACCCTGAAGGCTGAATTCGCCGCCGCCAATGTACATACCGCCAATACCGAATACCAGAATCAGAGCGATAATACTCAGATTGCGGGGAGCGGTAAGATCCTGACCTGATTTAACCAGCGTATTCATACCAACAACAGCAATAGATCCAAACAGTAGGGTCATAATCCCCCCCATAACAGGTACAGGAATTGTCTGGAGTACTGCCCCCATCTTTCCAATAAAGGCCAGAACAATGGCAAATACTGCAGCCCAGGTCATGACCATAGGGTTAAAGTTGCGAGTCAGCATTACAGCGCCAGTTACTTCTGAATAAGTCGTGTTTGGCGGCCCGCCAAAAATTGCCGCTGCAGATGTCGCAAGACCATCCCCCATCAATGTACGGTGCAATCCCGGTTTTTTCAGATAGTCTTTACCGGTTACCTGGCTGATCGCCACCATATCACCAACATGCTCAATAGCCGGAGCAATAGCAACAGGAATCATAAACAGAATCGCCTGCCAGTGGAACTCTGGCATTGTAAAAGACGGCACTGCAAACCAGGCGGCTTCATGAACCGGCGTAAAGCTCACCAGCCCCATAAACAGAGCCAAAATATAGCCTGCAACAACACCGGCCAGAATAGGAATCAGCCGGAAAACACCTTTAGAAAAAACAGCAAACAGCAGCGTTACAACCAGAGAGAACATCGAAACGATGATCGCTTTGTCATAATCCACCAGAGCGGCAGATCCATCACCGGTTTTACCCATTGCCATATTAACCGCAACCGGTGCCAGCGCCAGCCCAATCACCATAATCACAGGCCCGACAACCACAGAGGGCAGTATACGGTGTAGAATACCAGCCCCTTTAGCACGCACAATGGCGCTAAGAATCAGATAAGCAATACCTGCAGCCAACAAACCACCCATGGTCGCAGGAATTCCCCAGTTTTGTACACTGGCGATAATAGGCGCAATAAAGGCGAAAGAAGATGCCAGAAAAACAGGCACCCGGCCCCGGGTCACGATCTGAAAGATCAGAGTACCAAAGCCCGCAGTGAATAAAGCCACATTAGGATCAAGGCCAGTTAGCAGGGGCACCAGCACTAGAGCACCGAAGGCTACAAACAGCATTTGCGCCCCGGTAAGAATTGTTTTCGGAGAGGTCGCAGAAGCGAACTGATTTTCTGTCGTCATGTCACACTCTGATTATTTTTAATATCGTTAACGTTCCCAGAACGGATAAACGAAAGAAGAGTTAAAGCGTACCGAAAATTTTATCGCCAGCGTCACCAAGGCCTGGAATGATATAACCTTTGTCATTCAGGTGATGATCAACCGATGCCGTAAAAATCTCGATATCCGGGTGAGCCGCCAAAGTGCGCTCAACACCTTCAGGGGCTGCAACCAAAACAATCACTTTGATATCTTTACAGCCGGCTTTTTTCAGCATATCAATGGTCGCGATCATTGAGCCACCGGTTGCCAGCATAGGATCAATCACAAGGCTCAGGCGCTCATCAATTTTACCAACCAGCTTTTCAAAATAAGGCACAGGCTCCAGTGTTTCTTCATTTCGTTGCAGACCGACAACACTCACCTTGGCACTGGGGATCAGCTTCATCACACCATCCATCATGCCTAAACCTGCACGCAGAATCGGAACCACAGTAATTTTCTTACCCTTGATGTGCTCGACCTGAATATCAGAACCGTCCCAACCTTTGATGGTCACATGCTCCATCTCAAGGCTTTTTGTCGCCTCGTAAGTCAACAGGGTCCCAACCTCTGACGACAGCTCACGAAAACTTTTTGTACTGATGCCATATTGACGCATCAGCCCCAGCTTGTGCTGAACCAATGGATGTTTGATTACATGAACTGTCATAGGACCCCTCGGATAGAAAACGCATAAATAAAAATCAGGTACTGGGCGTAAGCCCAGTTTATAGGGGGCTAATTATGCGATAGTCTGATAAACGAAGGTATAGCCAGAGGCAAAAAAAAAGAAAAAAATCAGGAATCGCGGCCATTAGCAGACGATTGGGAGGGCGCGTAGATGTGATCTTGATATACCAGCTTTTTCTTGGGGTTCACCGTGCGGTCTTCCGCCAGAGCAAGAATCGCTGATTCAAGGCGGGCTTTACGAAGTTGCTGCTTAAGAGGCAGCCCCTGCCAAGCATTATGCGGCAAAGGAGGCAGCTCCAGCTCTTTACGGTCTTTCTCCATCATGGTGCCTTTATCCAGCATCGCATTCAACAGATTACGCTTACCGGACATCAGCTCAGACAAGAGTACAATTCCCAGTAGCCTTTTAAAGCGTAACTCGCGAGCTTTAGATGAATCAGCCATTAAATACCTTTAAACCTTTCTTATAACCTGCTTTGACACTTTCTACACCCCAGGGATGTCGATCCCTGACCAGCACTGCCTGAACTATGCTTTATAAAAAGCTACTTTGGACGCAACGGCAATCAGCACGCACGATTTGTAGAGATCATAACCTGAAAAAACAACCTTGACTACGCTAACCCCTTTATTTCACAAGAAGATTAATACAGAAAAATAACAAATCAAAATTAAACTTAGTGTTTATCGAATTCGATCAAAAAGAGAGTAGTAAATACACTTTATATTTCGTTAATATAGGTCACACAATGGTAAAAAAAAGTTGTCAGTCCATTATAAGTGTGGAATATGAAAACACTTTATGATGAAGTCAGTCAATTGAGTGAGCTTACCCTTAGGGCAATCTAACGCTATGAACCCGAATGATAACAACGATAGTCAGGCTAATATGGATGTTGCAGACAACACAGGAACCACTCCTGAGAACGCGGCTGCAGGTACAATAACAACAGAAACCGATGCAGAGCAGAATCAAACCGGGCTGGAACTCTTTGTCAACGAGCAAGGCAACCGCCTAACAGCTCGTTTCAAACCAGGACCACAAGTAATCACTATCTCCGTTGAAGCGATCCGCCAGATAGTTGCTGAGCAGGGTTTCAGCGAAGACGATTTCCCACTTTTCGAAGACCGTCTAAATGATCTGTCCCGTGGCATCGAGCAACGTCGTAGCTTCGAAATTGAGATTGGCGGTCCTGTTGATTCTGAAATTCATGTTTATGTTTCTCCCGATCAGACCCTGGCAGGTGTTGAGATCACCCCGCCCATGGGTAAAGGACTCCCACCTTCACGGGAAGCCTTTGACCAGGCGATGCAGAAAAACCGTATTCTACGGGGTATAGATACAAGCCTTGTTGACCAGCTTTTCTCAGCTGAAGGTATTCAGAATATAACTGAGCCCTGCTGCTATTTAGTCGCATTTGGTCAGAAGCCAAAAGACGGAGCCGATGGAGAGCTTACTCCCTTAATCGAGGAAATGTCTGAGAGACGCCCACTCGTGCTGAAGGGAACGAAAGACCAGGTAGATTTCCGTGAACTTGGAGACTTTCCAGTTCTGCCGGAAGAAACACCTCTTTTCAAACTGACGGAGCCAGTTCCGGGTGAAGATGGTTTTTCAGTCAGCGGTAAGATACTAAAAGCATATCATGGCAAAGAAAAAAAAATAAAACAGGACCCAAGCATACGTCCGGACTATGCAGATCGGCGCATCTATGTAGCAGCTATTAAAGGCATGCCGGTTTTTACCGACCAGGGAATTCATATTGAAAACACACTGCAGATCGACGAAGTCAGTATAGCCTCAGGCAACATTCGCTTCGACGGTAGTGTACAGGTTAAACGGGGCGTAAACCCCGGTATGCTCTTAGAAGCCACCGGCGATATTAAAATAGGTGGTTTGGTCGACAACTCCACGGTGATATCCGGCGGAAACATTGAGATTGCCGGCGGCATCATCGGGCAAAAATCACCAAACCTGAAAGCGGATCAACCGACTAAAGAGAACGCCGTTGTTCGGGCTAAAGGAAATATTAAAGCTCGCTTCATTCAGGATGCCTGGGTGGAAAGTAATGCCAGCATTATGGCTCAAAAGCTGATCATGCATAGTCGTCTCTGGGCATCAAACTCCGTTAAACTTTCCGGTGCCGGGCAGCTAGTTGGTGGTCATGTCTTAGCCACAGATTATATTGAGGCCGGTCAGCTTGGTACGCTGGCATCTGTGCCCACAATTCTTGAAGTCGGCCCCCTGGATGCTGTACGTGACGAAATGAGCAGTGTTCAGCAGAAGCTGAAAGAAGGCGCAGAGCAAGCAAAACAGTTAAAAGAACTGATCAACCGTATTCGGGAAGAAAAACGCCACATATCCCCTGAAAAAAAGGAACAGATCATAAAGGCACGGGACACAACCCGTCGGGCAATGATCGCTCTGGAGCAAAGGCGTCAGGAGTTAGAGCAGGAAATTCACTCACGCCGCAAAGCCAGGGTGAAAGCTCTCAAGAAAGCGTACTCTGGTTGCAATATTGTTATTGCCGATACGGGAAGAGTTCTGAAAGAAGACTTTGGTAAAACAACCTTCTATCTTGAGTCCGGAGAAATATTACTGCGTTAGAGCTTAAAAACTCCTATGCACCAAGGCAGCCAGGGTTTTCACCTTGGCTGCTTTTTCAGCAAGCCGCAACACCAATCTGGACGGCGATCCAGATCAGCAGCCCCGTGAACACAACTCCAACCAATCCCATAATGACCCATTGAGCAGGACTGAACAAAGAGGTCGTGACCTTGTGCTCACTGCTGTCACCAGGCAACTCCCCTCTCATTTTCTGACGCTCTATCTCCCGGGCGGCCTCAAGCAACAACTTAACTTCTGGTGAGGCTTTATTAATAAGATACTCTGCAGCATCGACCCAGTTTGGATTCCGCTTACCTACTTTTAAAGCCCGCAGTGCCGATGCCGACGACTGAAACTGTACTTTTTCCTGAGCCATGCTCTTTATCCCTTAATCAAGACCGGCAAACATTACCTTCAGCAGCCTTTTTTGACAACCTCAGTAAAAACAGTCTTTTAAAAGACTTTTATAGATAATGGACTGCCTGCGTTCACTCCCCCTGGTTTAGGATGAACAGAGATCAGTAAGACGAAGAACCTGCTCCACATTTTCGCTCGTCGTTCGATGAATAAGGCTCACTGGCTCATCACGGCACTCAGCTAGGAATCGCGCAATTACTGCAACCTGATCAGGGGTATTACGCTGCCCCTTCAGGCCATCCGGGGCCATATCCGGAGCATCTGTCTCCAGAACCAGGCTTTCAAGAGGTAGCTGGGCAAACAGCTCACGTTTCTTCTTCGCTGTTGGCCAGGTTATCGCTCCACCGACACCAATCTTAAATCCTTGTTTAATATACTGCTCCGCCTGAGACAGGCTACCGGAATAAGCATGTACAACACCGTTGACATCCGGGTATTGCCTGAGAAGCTTCAGCGTCTGATCATGGGCTTTCACCACATGCAGAATAACCGGCAGCTCATGCTTTTGCGCAAGGATGAGCTGCCTTTCAAACAATTCCAGCTGTTGCTCTTTACTGTCCTGCAGCACAGATTCTCCGTCATATTTTTTTTTGGAAAAATCCAGTCCTATCTCACCTACGCCAGCAATCCGCCCGGAGTATTGCGCCAGTAAGCCATCTAATATATTCAGATCGCTTTTACTGTGCTCGGCTATAAAAAAAGGATGTAGTCCAAGCGTAGGATATAACCGGACACCGCAAAATTCGCCGCTGAGTTGCAACGTACGCTGCCAGTATTGCCTCGCAACAGATGGCACAACAATACGCCGTACACCAGCAGAAAACGCCTGATGCAACTGGATCGCCCGGTCATGATGGAACACATTAAAATCGAGATGACAGTGGCTGTCGGTCAGCATAAAGAACCCCAGATTTAATAATTATTATCGTCGTAGATGAATACCGCTATTATGGCTCTTTGACGGTATGTTTTCTGTGCCACAAAAGACTATACGATCAAGTTGCCTATTCACAGCCAAAGGCATACCAGACAGCAGATATAAAAAAACCACCTGGCTTTAAAAGCGAGGTGGTTTATGAAGTCATAAGGCAGAAATCAATGTTCCCGGGTTGCACGGAACAGAACATCCGGGAAGCGCTCTTGCGCCAACGACAGATTGACACGACTCGGTGCCAGATAGGTTAGCAACTCAGCACCATCGAACCCAAGGTTATCACTGTTCTTACGACGGAACTCATCCAGCATTTTCTGATCGTCACATTCAATCCAGCGAGCCGTCTGGACATTCACAGGCTCGTACATGCAGTCTACTTTGTATTCATCCTTAAGACGGAAAACCACCACATCAAACTGTAGCTGCCCCACTGCACCCAGAATCAGATCATTATTGTTCATCGGCATAAACAACTGCACGGCTCCCTCTTCTGAGAGCTGCTTAAGTCCTTTCTGCAACTGCTTGGTTTTCAGAGGATCGACAGCACGAACTCTACGGAACATCTCGGGTGCAAAGTGCGGGATACCGGTAAACTTCAGAGCCTCTCCTTCAGTAAAGGTATCCCCGATCTGAATCGTGCCGTGGTTGTGTAAACCAATAATATCACCAGACCAGGCCTCCTCCACATTTTCACGATCACCGGCCAGGAACGTCACCGCATCAGCAATTTTGACATCTTTACCGCTACGAACATGCTTCATCTTCATACCACGACGGTAACTGCCGGAGCAGACCCGCATAAAAGCGATACGGTCACGGTGTTTCGGATCCATATTGGCCTGAATCTTAAAGATAAAACCAGAGAATTTCTCCTCAGCAGGAGCAACTTCTCTGGTTTCAGTCTGCCGGGGAATTGGTGGCGGGGCCCACTCCACAAAATTATTCAGCATCTCACGGACACCAAAATTAGCTAGCGCAGTACCAAAAAAAACAGGGGTTAACTTACCAGTCAGAAATGCTTCAGAGTCAAACTTATGGGTAGCATCTCGTACCAACTCCATCTCTTCGACAAAGTCATCATATTCATCACCAATCAACGCCCGGGCTTCATCGGTATCCAACCCCTCAATGCGAAGATCTTCCGGCAATGTGTGGCCTTTGCCGGGCGTAAAAATATGTACGGTATCCGTATAGAGGTTATAAACCCCCTTAAACTCTTTACCCATGCCAATCGGCCAGTTGATGGGGGCAGCCTGAATTTTTAGAACCGCTTCAATTTCATCCAACAATTCGACTGGGTCACGAATATCCCGGTCCATCTTGTTCACAAACGAGAAAATCGGCGTATCACGCAGACGACAAACATCCATCAGTTTAATGGTACGGTCCTCGACACCTTTCGCGCCGTCAACCACCATCAATGCAGAATCTACAGCTGTCAAAGTACGGTAGGTATCTTCCGAGAAGTCTTCGTGCCCCGGTGTATCCAGCAGATTAACCATCCGGTCATTGTAGGGGAACTGCATCACAGATGACGTGATCGAAATACCACGCTCCTGTTCCATACTCATCCAGTCAGACGTCGCATGGCGATCACTCTTCTTACCTTTTACGGTACCGGCTGTCTGGATCAGGTTACCCAACAGAAGGAGCTTTTCCGTGATGGTCGTTTTACCCGCATCAGGGTGACTGATAATAGCAAAGGTACGGCGTTTATTGGTTTCATTAAGAACGGTTGGATTTGACATTAAGCAATCTTTTAATTTGTACACAGATCTGAGCACATGACTGAAAATACCTTATTTCAGGTAGCTCCCTCGCCAGATTTGTTGGGTTAATCGTAATTAGAGGCTATTTTCGCCGATCTCAGCGTTATAAACAATCAATGGTTATCTAATCGGTTACCATTTACTCTCAGCATACGCCACTGCTCAGTTGTAGCTGTTTGCAATCATTGCTTCTTCAGCAGCAAGCTTAGCCTCTCGTTGACTCGTATTAGATTTGTTTTGTAGCTTGGAGCGCCAGGTCGATATCTGAGAGCTGTTAACATCAAGCTGCTTAGCTGCGGCTGTAGTACCTATCTGATTAGCTAATTTAATTTAACGGCTTCTTCTTTGAACTCTGTAGCATGGATTTTGAGTGGTTTCTTAGTCGTCATTTTTTTACCTCGGTTAGTTATCTTACGTTCTTAACCGAGTGTCCAGAAGTACTACCGACGATCAGCAATACCCTCGTGTGGGTTTGATAATCAAGTGACATTAAATTACGCCACCGTTCGCACGCAGCACTTGACCATTGATCCAACCACTATCAGGACCTGCAAGGAAAGCCACAACAGACGCAATATCTTCCGGTGCGCCCAATCTTTCCAAAGGGTTCATTTTTGCCATACGCTCAATTAATTCATCTGGCTTGCCTTTAAGGAATAACTCCGTTGCCGTTGGGCCGGGAGCCACTGAGTTGACATTAATATTACGTCCACGCATTTCTTTTGCCATAATGCCTGTCAATGTCTCAACTGCTGCTTTAGTCGCCGCGTACACACCGTAGTTTTCCAGCTTCAAACCCACAACTGTGGTAGAGAAGTTGATGACGCGACCACCGTCACGTAGACGATCAGACGCTTCTCTTAAAGCATAAATAGTGCCTTTTAGGTTGATATCGATCTGACGTTCGATACTGTGATCCTCAACGTTTGCCAAGGGTGCCAACTCCATGACACCAGCGTTATTGACTAAAATATCAGCTTCACCATAGGTCGCTTCCACCTTATCAAACAAGGCGCTTACCTCAGTTGAGTTCGAGACATCTGCTTTCACAGCGAGAGCGCTACCACCTTGTGCCAGTATTTCGCTAACCACTGTTTGTGCCGCAGCTTCACTACCCGAGTAATTCACCACGACGGTAAAACCATCCTTACTCAAACGTCTGGCGATTTCTGCGCCAATACCTCGTGATGCGCCAGTAACAATAGCGATTTTCTTGTCTTGTTCATTCATATTAGCCACCTATATTAACCAAGTATTAAGATTAAGGATAAGCTTAACACTTTGCATATTCCGGACAATTAACTAAAATTCGTCATCATAATCCGAGAATTACAAACAATATGGATAGAATAGAGAGTATGCGTGTTTTTACACGCGTCTATGAAAGGCGAAGTTTTTCTCAGGCAGCCAAAGATTTGAATCTGCCACGCTCCACGGTGACGGATGCTATCAAACAAATAGAAAAGCATCTTTCGGTCAGACTACTGGAACGAACAACACGTCAAGTCACTCCCACACTTGATGGAGAAGCGTACTACCAGCGTTGTCTTTCCTTACTGGCTGATTTTGAAGATATGGAAAATTACTTTTCAGGACTTCAACCCAAAGGAAGCTTACGAGTAGACGTTCATGGCACCCTTGGGAGGCATTTTGTCCTCCCCCGCCTCCCTGAATTTCTAACAGCCTATCCTGATATTCAGCTTTATCTCAGCGAGGATGATAAATTGGTTGACTTGGTCAGTGAGGGTATCGATTGTGTTCTCAGGGTCGGCACACCAAAGTCTGAATATTTGATAGCTAAACAAATTGCACTATTGGAAGAAATCACTGTAGCCGCACCGGGATACCTAGCGCAATTCGGCCACCCAGAAAATGTAGAGGAACTCGTCCATCATCAGACGGTCGCTTTTCAATCCTCAAGCGCTAATGAACCGTTACCAATGGAGTTCACGGTTGGCCGAAATGTCGTTTCAAAAACGTTAAAATCATCGATGAAAGTCAACTCAGCCGAAACATTGGTCGCCGCTTGCCGGTTGGGGCTGGGGATTATTCAAGTGCCTCGCTATCATATTGAGCAGGATTTAGTTAAAGGAAGACTCGTTACCTTATTAGATGATTATCCTCCCCCCTCATCACCGGTTCATATTTTGTATCCACCACATCGAAGTCATTCAGCAAGAGTGCGTATATTTACTGAATGGTTACAAAACGTTTTTAGGTCCGAAATTAAGGTATAACGGCACACCAAAACCGCGTGCCTCACGCATTCACTAGCTCATAAGAAGACCATAGCCATAATTTAAGCAGCCACTACCTGATTTCGCCCCAGCTTTTTAGCACGGTATAGCGCCTTGTCGGCCTGATGCAAGGCGGCATCAAAGGTTTCACAACAACCCGCCGCTAGACCGATACTGACGGTGACACCGATACCGGCAACAGACTGTAACTGTTCTATATGCCGACGCAGTGCTTCAGCTATAAGATGAGCTTGCTCAACAACCTCATCAGGAAGCACCAGTAAAAACTCCTCCCCCCCAAACCGTATAACCAGGTCATGACATGAGCAAAATTGGCTTAAATTTGCCGCAACAGACTGTAAGACCCGATCACCTGTTTTATGGCCGTACTGGTCGTTAATCTCTTTAAAATGGTCAATATCCAACATAATAACAATAATGGGTAAGCTTGCCGCTTGCTCAGCTAACCAGGAATTCAGTAATATGCGATTACCAACCCCTGTCAACGCATCTTTAGTCGCCAGCGCTTTTAGCTCTTGGTTTACCCGAGCCAAATCAGATGTCCGTTCACTCACCAAGTGTTCCAAGCGTTCATTACTTCTCTCAACATCCC
This sequence comes from Oceanospirillum sp., assembly GCF_048265165.1. Classification (GTDB taxonomy): domain Bacteria; phylum Pseudomonadota; class Gammaproteobacteria; order Pseudomonadales; family Halomonadaceae; genus Oceanospirillum. The sequence goes on from NZ_JBLXCD010000012.1 coordinate 31,025, forward strand.
GCTTGGCTTCCGCCAAACGCTGCTCGTACTTTTTACGTGTGGTAACATCGCTGATACTACCCACCATCCGGGAAGGCTTCCCCTGAGCATCATACTCAACGACACGACCCCGGTCATAAACCCAGATCTCCTGATTATTTTTCAACATGCGGTGCTCATGGCTATATATACCGTCACTGTCCAGGGCCGCTTTAAGACTGGACATCATCGCAATACGGTCCTCAGGATGAATAAAATCCGCCAGCTCGTCCATCTTATGCACTGACAGTTTGTTGTCTAAGCCTAAAAGCTCACACCATTTTCTATTATGGTGTACGGTATTTGCCGGTATATCCCAATCCCAAATACCTTCGCCTGCTGCTTCCATAGCATAAGAATAACGTTTTTCTTTCTCTTCAATCGTTTGGTACGCCCGTTTCAGCTCAGTAATATCGTGGGCAATAACAAGAATTCTATTCTGGCCATCAGGTGCTTTTAACGGTTTTTTGATCGATTCAAAATAACGTACTTCACCTGTCGTGTTATCGGTGGATGTTTCTTCAACCACTTCAACCTTGCCTGACCGCATAATGGCCTGAGTATTCTCTTTAAAAAACTTAACCTGTTCCGTATCAGGGTTAAAATCTGCATCGGATTTGCCGATCATCTGCTCTGGCGTTGAATCATAAAGACGTGCAAGAGCCTGGTTACAGAGCAAAAAATCACCCTCATAATTTTTCATCAAAATAATATCAGGTGATTCATCAATAACCGTACGTAGCAGACTCTCATCCGATAGATGCGGCAATATCGTAGGTACGACCGACAGAGGTACAAGAGGCCCTCGAGCATGGCAGCTCCCGCAGCCTAAAAATGCATACTGTCACTTGCCTGGACTACTGCCAAAGTATTCTGATAGCAATAGGGACAATGCTGAGGGTGCTCCATAAAAGGCCTTTTCCTGAGAAAACAATCATTACCTAATAAACAAAGTCGAATGTAGCCATCTGATTGCATGGAAGCATCAGAAAGCGATCACCAAACGACACATACCTTTAAATAAACCAACACGAGTGCTATCTAATTCAGATCGACAACAACAATTAGCAAAACCATGATACCGGGCAATCATTCACAAAAAACAAATGCAGGGGATATTTGGGATGTATATCGTCCTTGTTTAACCATATTGCGTGCCGTTAATTGCGGATGCTCAGAAGCTTCCTGAAACGTTAAAACGGGCTCTACACAAGCATCTATCTGAGCAAAACACTGACACCAATAGTCAAACGACTGCAACAAAAACGCATCCTGTATTGCAGTCTTAACTTCAAGCTGACTGTCAGCACTAAAATCAGCGCACTTATCCGCCAGCGAGCTTAAGCCCAGAGCCTTAAGTAGGCCTTGCTGAAACTGAGGTTCCAGGCTTCCCACAGCCATATAACGACCATCAGATGTTTCATAGTAATCGTAGAAAGTCCCACCATTAAGCCAGCCCATTTCAGCCTTAGGTTGTTCACCTCCGGCAAGGGCAGCTGCTCCTGCCATTCCGTTCAGTGAAAATGCTGCATCCGTCATACTGATATCAAGATACTGCCCCTTTCCCTGCAACTGCCTCTGTATAACAGCAGCAAGAATTGCCATCACAGCCTGGTGAGAGCCCCCTGAAAGATCAGCGATTTGCATTCCCTGGGGCACAGGAGCCTGCCCTTTACGCCGACTGTAATCAGCAAGGCCACTTAACGCCAGATAGTTAATGTCATGACCGGCACGATCACGATATGGCCCGCTCTGGCCGTAACCTGTGATACTGCAATAAATGAGCTGCCTGTTGATTTCCCGCAATGCCTGATAGCCAACACCAAGACGATCCATCACCCCCGGACGAAACTGCTCAAGAACAATGTCATAGTCCTTAACTAAGGTCTTAACTTCGTTAATAGCCTCAGGCGTTTTCAGATCGAGATAACAAACTGACTTCTTATCATTCAACTGGCGGTACGCCGCTGAAACTCCATCAATCTGAGGCTCCAGACCTTTAACCAGATCTGGCCGACTGAGTGATTCAACGCGAAGGATCTCAGCACCCAGCTCAGCCATAATCATAGATGCATAGGGGCCAGGTAAGAGCGTGCTGAAATCAAGTATCTTAAGCCCGCTCAGGGGCTTAAGGTCAGATTGCGGGGAAGCCGACTCAGGCATAGCACTTTATCCTTTATTATTTTTTTGGTTACCTAATCGTTGTTTTAGCTGCCTATACAGCCTAAAAGTTATCCTGAATAGGCACGACAGAGATTGAGTTCTTTGGTGAGCCCTCAATCACCTTATCGGAATAAACAAGGTAGATCAGAGTATGACGATGCTCATCATAGAAACGCACAACCTGCAGGCTTTTGAATACCAGACTGGTACGCTTATTAAACACTTTTTCTCCATCTTCCAGATCGGATGGCAGAGTGATGTTACCGACCTGACGGCAAGCAATTGAGCCATCCGATGGGTCTTCAGCTAATCCCAGGCCACCACTGATACCACCGGTTTTTGCCCTAGCAAGCCAGCAGCTGACACCTGAAATATCAGGATCATCAAAAGCTTCAATCACAATTTTATGATTGGGCCCTAACATCTTAAAAACAGTACTGACAGAACCGATTTCTTCAGCATTAACAGATCCTGGCAACCCTAGAAATATGCAAAGAAAAAACCAAAAACCTTTAACCATACTCACCACCCTCTGATGTATTTATTACCAACTGACGCCTGCTGACAAAATCCTCAAAGTCACCAGCTTCCAGCGGCTTGGCAAACAGATATCCCTGAATATAGTCACAGGATAATTTTTGCAAAAACGCCAACTGCTCTTCACTATCAACCCCTTCTGCCACGGTTTCCATACCCAGGCTATGGGCTAACGCCATGGTCGCTCTGACAATGTGCTCATCGGATTCATTAGCACCAATACCAATCACAAAGCTTCGATCGATCTTTAAATGGTCAGCATTCAAAGCTTTCAAATAGCTCATTGAAGAGTAGCCAGTTCCAAAGTCATCAATTGATAATGTTATGCCTGCCTGCTTCAGGCATTTTAAGTTTTCTGTCACCATCTCCGAGTCAGCCATCAGTGTAGTCTCAGTTATCTCTGCACAGATCTGATTATAGGGAATCGAAAATTTATCCATTAAATCAAGCAAACGTTGTGCCAAAGCCTCGCGGGCAAGTTGAACCGATGATATGTTCATAGAAATCTTGCCAAAAAGAAAACCTTTAGCATTCCAACTCGCCATCTGCTGAAACAGATTTTCCATCAACCAGGTACCAACCTCCAATATCTGCCCCGTTTCTTCAGCCAGAGTAATAAATTCAGCAGGCGAAACCCATTCACCTGCTGAAATTTCCCAGCGTAAAAGAGCTTCAGCGCCATAAACCCGCCCTGTAGCAGCATCAACCTGAGGCTGGAACCTTAAACTCAGATCTTTCTCCCGATGAATCGCTAACTCAAGCTGTTGCTGCAAAAAAACCCGACGTTTCATTAAAGCGTCCATCGCCTTATCAAAGAAGCGATAAGTATTCTTTCCATCGTGCTTTGCCCGGTACATGGCCATATCAGCCTGACGCAGCATCATGGAGGCATCCAGAGCGGAATATCCACCCTTTGCAATACCAACGCTGCAGGTCACACTGAATACTCCGTCATCATAATGAAAGGGGCGCGCTACAGCGCTAATAATCAATTCCGCAAGACGAGCCTGGCTTTCATAATCGTCATTATTGGAGGCCAGTACAGCAAACTCGTCACCACCCAAACGGGCAAGAAGACAGTGTTCAGGCAAGATGCTTTTGAGGTTGTCTGATGTATGGACTAACAGGGCATCCCCTGCTTCGTGCCCCATGGTGTCATTGATCTCTTTGAAGCGATCCAAATCAATGAAAAAAATCGAAATAAGACCCGGTGACTCATCCTGAAACAGTTGATACAGCCTTTGCTCAAAATAACGACGATTCGGCAACGTCGTTAAAGGATCATGATCAGCTAAAAAAAGAGCTTTTTGCTCAGCACTCTTACGGGCCGTCACATCCTCATGTACTGCAACGAAATGCTCCGCCACACCTCTTTCATCCAGTATAGGGGTCACCGTCTGCTCAACCGTCATACTGTGACCATTTTTATGGCGATTGATCAGCTCACCCCGCCAACTTTTTCCAGCCAGGATAGAACTCCAGAGATCCCGAAAAAAATCTTTGGAGTGAAAGCCCGAATTCAGAATTTTAGGGTTCTTTCCCTTAACCTCTTCAAAGCCGTAACCTGTCAGCTGTGTAAAGGCCTTGTTTATCCAATGAATGTCACCAGAGCGATTCGTGATAAAAACAGCATTCGCTGCACTTCTGATCGCGGTGCTAAGTAGAATATTATCCCCTTGCACCATGCGTCGCTTCTCTAACAACAGGGCAATAGTCAGCGCGACAATAACGGTCACTATTGATGCGGCCAGAAGAAAAAGGCTGATCATGCGTTCATCATGCTTCCATGAGGACAAAGCACTTTCTTCATCAGAGATCAGAACTGTTATTAAAGGCAGCAAAGATGTGGAGCGATAACTGATGAGATAATTCAGGCCATCAATGGATTCACGGTACTGCCCCCAGCTGGTTTCCTTCACGCGAGGCAAAAGCCTTCCGATATCAGGCAAGGCCTGTTGATGCCCCAGAAGAAGCTCACCATCATAACGATAAAGATGAACATAAGATCCCAGGGTATTCCCAACCGAACTAAATAAATTGCCAAAATACTGAGGGTTAATGGATGCCATAAGTATATTCTGCAACTGACCCATTTCATCTGTAATCGGCATACAAAGAGGGATATGGCTCAAACTACTTCGGTTTGCAAACGGGTCATTCGGGTAACGCCCAGGTTCAGGCAATCCGATAATGAACTCTGCCATGACATCCGCTTTCAAACGTTCAACACAGGAGTAACTCAGATTAGTACCTACGTTTCGTGTCACCGTGGCCTGGATTGTACCATTGGCGTTTAACAGGTCGAGCGACCTGAGTTGAGGGGATGTCCTTAGGCGCTCTCTGAGAACATTTTCAATTTCAAAGCGCCCCTCAAGCTGAGGCAAACTCTCCACCAGACTCATCATCGTACTATTGACCGATTGAAATGAGCGCACGACAGAATCTTCCAGAGCATGGGCCAGGAGCGCATTACTCGAATCCTGTTCTGCAAGACTTCGGGAGACGCCGCGGTCAATGGTGTGTTGTAATACAAACCAGAAAAAGGCTAAAACAAGAGTAGCGCCACCAAAAATCCATTTCTGGCGAATCAGGGCGCTTTTCAGCAGGAAAAGGCTATTAATCAAATCACACCCGAATAAAAAGCAATAAAATGGCCGCCAGTTATATTCAACAACATGACAACGTTAGGGAAAAGGTTACTCTCAATGAAACAACAAACCAGGCACTTTGAGACAAAACAGAATAACAGCCGAATCTTACTTGGTTCGGCACTTCTTTTCCTGCTCTTTAATCTATTTGTTACTCAGCAGGCTTATGCTGAACTTTCCCGTGAGCAGAGCATCGTTGAAGCCGGCATACTTAGGGTCTGCATCTGGCCTGATTATTTCTCTATCTCCTACAAAAATAAGAAAACAGGCCAGCTTGAAGGTATTGATATAGACCTGTCTAAAGAATTTGCACGTGATCTGGGGGTCGACATTAAGTATGTGCCCACTCATTTCGGCATCTTCATGAATGATATTGAGCAAAACAGATGCGATATTGCTATGTTCGGCATCGGCAAAACAGAAGCCCGTGCAAAACGCATTGATTACAGCGAGCCTTATCTAAGCAGTGGTATGTATGGCATTGCCAGCAAAACGAACCCCGTTGTAACCAGCTGGGAATCCATGGACCAGCAAGGAGTCGTTGTTTGCGTCCAGAAAGGAACTTATATGGAAAATGCCATGCGAAACAACCTTCTTAATGCAGAACTGATGACCGTGATAAAGCACAGCCAACGGGAAATTGAGGTCAGGTCAGGTCGGGCTGATGTCTTTATCGCCGACTACCCTTATGGCCAGAAGATGATCAAGGTCTACGACTGGGCAACCCTTTTGGAACCAAAGTCACCAACTCGACAGTTCCAATACGCCTATGCTGTCAAAAAAGAGCAGCCCGATTGGCTGAAGCGGGTTAATCAGTTTGTCACGGATATAAAAGAAGATGGCCGTCTTGAGCATTTCGCAAAATCAAACAACTTACTTCCTATTGCCCTGATCCCAAACAATTAAAAACATCCAAAAAAACCTCAGAGGACAAATCTGAGGTCTCTATATTCTAAGCTGCTAAGAATCATTTCTTCAGGGCTTTTTCAATCTGCGCGCTTACAACTTTCGGTAGCTGCAGATTCAACTCTTCAACAGCTGCTTTAATCTTCGCAATCATTTCTGACTTATGTTCCTGTAGCCTGACCAGAGATTCACTCTTACCCTGTTTTCTCTCCAGTTCTTGCTGCAGACCCTCCACAACCCGGGGTAGGTCTTCAAATTGCTTGAGTTGAGTATCAACATATTGATCAAACTGGCTAATGCTCTCCTGAACATCTTTAGAAAGAATCTCAAATTTCTCCTGTATCTCAGCGTTATGCCGAACGGCTGATTCGCCACCACTCTCCTCAATATGCAGACGATTCTGGAAATCCTTCAGCTGAGATTCAACTTGCTCAACCTGGTAACGCATCAGATCAAGGACTTCATTGCATTCATCCTGGAAAGCATCCGCTTCAATACCATAGGTGCGGTAAATCTCATCATAGTGGCCAAACTTTTCAAAAATAGCCGCAATCTGCAACATAAGCATACTGAGTGTAATCGGATCAGAATCCTCCGTTTCCTCTGTATTTGAAGTACCGGAAGAGTCTGAGGTAAGAGCTGCTATTTCAAACTTCTTATCGATATAAGCTACAAGCTCTGCCTTCATCTTATCTACAGAACCCTGAACCATCTGCTGGACCATGCTTTCAAGCTCGGGGGAATGTCCTGAATTTTCGCTCATTTTGATAAAGTGACCTTATTCCATAATAAGTTGGATTCACACATATTAACCTGAATAGCAGGTGATTTCCTACGAGCCGGATTAACTTCACAAAAACTTTTATCTCAGCAGAGAGCATCATACCCACAGATAACAGATGAAAAGCTCCAGATAGCCTGCATTTCTAAATTCCAGGCATAAAAAAACCCCGCTTCTTGGAAGCGGGGTTCTTTTGGGCTGCTTGCTTACGCAGTCAGCCGGTATAAGG
>NZ_JBLXCD010000013.1:0-32243 GCF_048265165.1 Oceanospirillum sp.
CAGCAGGACAAAAAACAGCTGGTTTTTGCTCGTGCCTCGCTAATTTTAACCAGCTATTTTGTTGCCTCTGAATGAGGCGTTCAGGCTGTAGAAAAACCTAACAGGTTCTTGTTGTTGATAATTTATCGCGATGCTACGTTTACATTGGTTTAACGCATTTTCTGATGAAAACTACTCCAAAATTCACGTAGAAGCGCCCTTTTTAGTACAAAAAATGATCAATTTTTGAGGCTGAAGTTTTTCTACAGCCTCGTTAGTAAGACAATACACAATCCCCATAAGTAAGATGACAAAAGCCCTGAAACCTGAGTTTCAGGGCTTTTTAGCTTCTAACTAACCAGCCTTGCGCTTAGCAATCAATCCGCTACGAAGTGCTTACCCAGCAGCGCGTAGTAGAAGTTATTGTCGTTCAGCACTCCTGTGAACTGACCATCTTCCTGTAGCAGTACCGGCAGTCGGCTGCTGTATCTCAGGTTGATGGCGTCCCGCATGCTGATATCCGGTGTGGCGATGGCAAATTGACCTTTCTTGCCGTCACCTTGTTCCCAAGCCGCTGTTGGTAAAATCTCGTCGCCTTTTCCCGCTTGTAGAACGCCGCCATCTTTAAGCTCTACCCAGTAGTTGTGCGTGCGGTCGATGATGATGCGGTTATCCGTTTTGCCATCACCAGTGAGCAGATCAAGACCTGTCATCAGGGTGCGGCCACCGAGCACATTCAGTGGGTTGGTATGGGCGACAAAATCTTCAACGTAAGACGTTTTAGGATTCAGCACGATATCTTCCGGCTTGTCGTGCTGGATGATCTTAGCGGATTCCATAATGGCGATATGGCTGCCGATCTTCAGAGCTTCATCCAGATCGTGGCTGACAAACAGGATGGTTTTCTTCATTTTTCGCTGCAGCTCAATCAGCTCATCCTGCAGCTGGGCGCGGATCAGAGGATCAAGGGCAGAAAACGGCTCATCCATCAGCAGAATATCGGTATCCATCGCAAAAGCACGGGCAAGACCCACACGTTGCTGCATGCCGCCGGAAAGCTCATGGGGTTTGGAGTGTGCCCATTCGGCCAGCCCCACCATTTCCAACTTTTCCATGGCGCTTTGCTGGCGCTCTTTTTTGGCGATACCTTTCATCTCAAGGCCGAAGGCGACATTCTCCAGCACCGTCAGCCAGGGCATCAGGGCAAACTTCTGAAACACCATAGAGATACGGTTGGTGCGCAGGTGGCGCAGGGTGTTTTCGTCACAGGTGGCAATATCCACGGTTTCATCGCCATCTTGTACTCTTAGGCTGCCACGAGAGATAGGGTTCAGGCCGTTCAGCGTGCGCAGCAAGCTGGATTTACCGGAACCGGAAAGCCCCATCAGCACACAGATCTCACCCTGCTTTACGTTAATATTGGCGTTGTGAACACCAACCACGGAACCGGTCTGGTCGATAATCTCCTGACGGCTCAAGCCCTGATCCAGCAGTGCCAGAGCGGCCTTTGGCTGATCTCCGAAAACCACATCCAGATTTTCGATCTCAATCATGTTTTGTTCAGTGCTCATGATGGTCACCTTTAAATGCTTGTGGAGTGGTTGAGGTTAGTGCTCACGGTTGGGCTGTTTGCACAGACGATCCAGCATGATCGCCACCAGAACGATGGCAAGACCGGCTTCAAAACCTTGGGAGATGTTCACGGTGTTCAGGGCACGAACCACGGGTTTTCCGAGGCCATCGGCACCCACAAGAGCAGCGATAACCACCATGGATAGTGACAACATAATGCATTGGGTGACACCGGCCATGATATTGGGCATAGCGGCGGGCAGTTCTACTTTAAACAGTAGTTTCCAACGGGTTGCGCCAAAGGCTTTACCGGCTTCAAGCAGCTCCTGCGGCACGCTACTGATACCCAGTGCGGTGAGTCGGATCGGGGCGGCAATGGCAAAAATAATGGTGGAGATTAGCCCCGGCACCACGCCCAGGCCAAAAAGAATCAGAGTCGGAATTAGGTAAACAAAGGTCGGGATCGTCTGCATCAGATCCAGCACCGGACGAATGCCAATATGAAATCTGGGGTAGTGGGCTGCCAGAATTCCCAGTGGGATGCCAAACAGAACACACATAAAGGTGGCCATCAGAACTAATACCAGAGTTTCTATCATCTCTGACCAGTATCCGAGGTTGGCGATCAGCAGCAGTGAAGCCGTAACAAAAATAACTAACCCGATGGAGCGTTGCAGCCACCAGCTCAGGGCGGCGGTCAGTGCGATCAGTACCATAGCCGGGGCCATTAGCAGCAGGTCGGTGACACCTAAAATCAGCCATTCAAGGGAGAAGGCAATGGCATCGAAAAATCCGGCGGCATTTCCAATCAGCCAGTCAACAAAGGACTCCATCCATTGTCCCATTGGCAGTTTATGTTCAGTTATCCAGTTCATATCGGGTTACCCGGTGTTTTTAGCGCAGGCCCAGTGGCGCCCTGAGCGAAAGAGCATTTAACAGAAAGTCAGCATAAACAGAAGGTAAGAGCACCTGCCACTGGGCAGGTGCTGTATGGGGTGCTTACAGATTCAGGTGTTTCTTAACCGCTGGCAGACCGGGTTTGCCATCCAGTGTTTTTACGCCCTGTAGCCACTGATCCAGTACTGCAGGATTGTTACGCAGCCATTCAGTTGCCGCCTGCTGAGGCTTTTTGCCATCATCCAGAATCGCGCCCATGATCTGGTTTTCCATGCTTAGGGAGAACTCAAGATTGGTCAGCAGTTGGCCCATGTTAGGGCATTCGGTGCTGTAGTTTTTGCGGGTGTTGGTATGTACGGTTGCGCCACCGAAGTTGGGGCCAAACCAGTCATCACCACCGTCCAGATATTCGATCTCAAAGTTGCTGTTCATCGGGTGTGGTTCCCAGCCCAGGAACACAACCCACTTGTTACGACGCTCCGCACGCTGAACTTCTGACAGCATGCCGGCTTCAGAGGATTCAACCAGTTTGAAACCGTCCAGTTCAAACGCATCCTTGTCAATCATATCTTGAATCAGGCGGTTACCATCGTTACCTGGCTCGATGCCATAGATGCGGCTGCGGAATTTGCTCTTGAACTTGGCGATATCAGCGAAAGTGCGCACACCACCATCAAAGGCCGCTTTGTTAACTGCCAGTGTGTATTTTGCACCGGTCAGGTTGGTTTTAATGGTTTCCACGGTGCCCGCTTCACGGTACTTAGCGATATCGCCTTCCATAGTGGGCATCCAGTTACCCAGGAAAACATCCAGTTCACCGGAAGCCAGAGAGGTATAGGTGACCGGTACAGACAGCAGCTGAGTTTTAGGGGTGTAACCCAAGCCTTTAACCACTTCAGAGGTTACTGCGGTGGTCGATGTGATATCGGTCCAGCCTACGTCGGAGAAACGAACCGTAGAGCAGCTTTCAGCCGCATGGGCGCTCAGGGAAAAGGCACTGGCAGAAAGGGTTGCGGTGATTACCGCGAGCGTTTTTGCGAGTGTCTTTGGGGTAAACATTTTTTGAGTTTTCATCATCTTTCCTTCTCGTTTTCGTACTTTTATCTTTATCGGGGAAATCTTCGCTCTTTACGGAGCGGTAACCATCCGTATTGAGCTGTAGTCAGCCTCAATACAGATGGTTGAAATCACTAGCGTTGTTGGTTTTCGTAATCCGGGTGAATCCAGACGGCTGCATCTGCCTTGGGAAGTGGCTGCTTGCCCAGGATTTTATCGGCGGCTTTTTCAGCCACCATGATCGTAGGTGCATTCAGGTTGCCGTTGGTGATGGTCGGGAATACAGAGGAATCCACCACCCGAAGATGCCTGATACCGCGCACATTACAGTCGGCGTCCAGTACTGCCATAGGATCGTCTTCAGCGCCCATTTTGCAGGTGCAGGATGGGTGGTATGCGCTTTCTACGTTGTCACGGACCCAGGCATCGATCTGTTCATCCGACTCGATGTCGTAGCCCGGCTGAATCTCGTTACCACGATATTTCTCCAGTGATTTCTGATTCAGAATCTCACGGGTCAGGCGGATACAGGCGCGCCAGTCTTCAATATCTTGCTGTTCCGTCAGATAGTTGAACAGGATGCTCGGAGCCTCATGGGGATCGGCACTTTTAATGCGGATATGGCCGCGACTGGCAGGTTTGTTCGGGCCAACATGAACCTGAAAGCCGTGACCTTTAAAAGCGGCATTGCCGTCATAGCGCATGGCCGCGGGCAGAAAGTGGTATTGAATGTCCGGCCACTTCAGCCCAGCCCTGGAGCGGATAAAGGCGCAGGACTCAAAATGGTTGGTAGCGCCCAGACCGTCTTTGAACAGAATCCAACGAGTGCCGATCAGGCCTTTGCTGATCAGATTCAGTTTGGAGTTCAGCGAAATCGGCTCTTTGCACTGGTACTGGAAATAAACTTCCAGATGATCCTGCAGGTTTTCACCGACACCGGGCAGGTCTTTCACCACCTCAACACCGGCTTTTTCCAGCACGTCTTTCGGGCCGATACCAGACAGCTGCAACAGCTGTGGTGAGCCGACAGAACCTGCGGCAGAGATCACTTCGCGATAGGCGTTAATGGTTTTAATCTGGCCCTTATGTTCAAACTCAACACCGGTAGCTGCAATTTCACCGTTGGCTCTGTTGGTCAGAACTTTTCGACTGTGAACGCCTGTCAGTACGGTCAGGTTAGGGCGCTTCATGGCGCGACGCAGATACGCATTAGAGGTAGAGCTGCGTACGCCATTTTTTACCGTCATATGCATCGGGCCGAAGCCTTCCTGACGGTAGCCGTTGTAATCCTTGGTGGAACCGTAGCCCGCATCGACACCAGCGTCGATAAACGCCTGATACAGCGGGTTCAGCGACATCCCGTTGCCGTTGCAGGTGCCTACCGGGCCGTTACCGCCGCGATAGCTATCTGCACCGCCTTCCCAGGTTTCGGCACGCTGGAAATAGGGTAAGCAGCTCTGGTAATCCCAGCCGGTCGCGCCCTGTTCCTGCCACTGATCAAAGTCACAGGCGTGGCCTCGCACATAAACCATACCGTTAATGGAAGAGGAGCCGCCAAGGGTCTTACCCCGTGGCGTGTGCAGTGAACGGTAGTTAACTCCTGGCTCTGGTTCTGTGTGAAACTGCCAGCAGAGACTTTCGGTGTTCATCGGGTAGGAGAGTGCGGTCGGCATCTGGACAAAAATACTTTTGTCGCTGCCGCCTTTCTCCAGCAGTAACACAGTATGTATTCCGCTTTCCGTCAGGCGATCTGCCAGTACGCAACCAGCAGAACCTGCCCCGATGATGATGTAATCGTATTCCTGTTTCATATCGCTAGGACTCATATTAGATTGCACAGGGATCAGTAAGGGCGCTCTATGTCACCGGTCTCCACAAACACGCTCTTGGTCTGGGTGTAGTGATAGAGAGTTTCGATGCCGTTTTCCCGGCCGATACCGGATAGCTTGTACCCACCCACCGGCATTTCAGCCGGAGAGGCACCCCAGGTGTTGATCCAGCAGATGCCTGCCTGCAGACGGTTGATCACACGATGGGCGCGCCCCAGATCCCTGGTGAAAACACCGGCGGCTAAGCCGTATTCGGTGTTGTTGGCGCGGGTGATCACTTCCTCTTCATCGGAGAAACGCAGTACGGACATCACAGGGCCAAAGATCTCATCGATCACCTGTGGCATATCGTCGGTGCAGTCGGCAAATACGGTGGGCTTTACAAAAGCGCCTTTATCAAGGCCGTTTTCAGTGGCTTGTCCGCCGCCGCAAATCAAACGGGCTCCGGCTTGTTTGGCCGCTTCGATATAACCCAGAACCTTCTGCATATGATCTTTGGAGATCAGGGCACCCACCTGGGTTTCTGGGTCGGTCGGGTCACCGATAATCATCTGCTCAGTACGGGCTTTAAGCTCGTCAAGGAAGGCGTCATAGATGGAATCATGTACAAAAACACGGGTGCCATTTGTGCACACTTCGCCCTGGGTATAGAAGTTGGCCAGCATGGCACCGGAAACCGCCTGCTCAACCGGCGTATCCGGGAAGATGATCATAGGAGATTTGCCACCCAGTTCCATCGTGACCTGCTTGAGGGTTCTGGCGGAATCCCCCATCACGGCTTTACCGGTGCCGCATTCGCCGGTGAAGGAGACCTTGCTGATCTCAGGGCGTGCCGTCAGCATCTGTCCGACACGGGCATCACCCTGAATGACATTGAAAACACCATCCGGCACGCCCGCTTCGGTGTAGATCTCCGCCAGTTTCAGTACGCTCAGCGGGGTTTCTTCCGATGGCTTGAAGATCATGGCGTTACCCGCGGCCAGTGCCGGTGCTGATTTCCAGCAGGCGATCTGAATCGGGTAGTTCCAGGCACCGATACCTGCGCAGATGCCCAGTGGCTCGCGGCGAGTGTAGAAGAAGTTTTGGTCGTTCAGCTGCTGATAATCGCCCTGAATCTTGTCCGCAAGACCCGCGTAGTACTCAATCACATCGGCACCGGTGACGATATCCACACAGTCTGCTTCCTGAATCGGCTTACCGGTATCCAGTACTTCCAGCATTGCCAGCTCGTCATTACGTTCACGCAGCAGAGCAACGGCTTTATTCAGAATACGGCCCCGTTCAATGCCGGTCATTGCAGCCCATTCTGCCTGACCTTTTTGGGCGGACTCAATCGCGGCAGACATTGCAGTGTCATCACCCTGCGCGACGGTTGCGATAACCTCGCCATTAGCAGGGTTGATGCTATTAAAGGTTTCCTGAGGAGCGGCGGTATAGTAACGACCGTTGATGTAGTGCTGGGTGATACCGTGCTGGGTAGCAGAGGATTGCTGTGAAGTTGTCATCGTCTCTCAACCTGAAAATAGGGTTTGCCAAAAATATTTAGGGTCAGTTTTGGGTTAATTCATTGGCCGGGCCGGCCGTTATTACGTCATCACTTTCCGGGGTTGGGCTGATTTACCATCCAGATATTCCTGCCAGACCGCTTCCGGCAGTTTGAGCCGGAGGTAATCCAGAATCAGATGCTCAGCCAGTTCTTTGTCGATGCCGTTGGGGGAGAGTGCACCCCTGAGCCAGATACCATCAATCAGAGCGGCTACGCCCTGTGCGATAAAGGCGGCTTCCTCGTGGCTGACTACCTGCTTCAGTTCATAACGCAAATAAGAAAGTAGGCGCTGTTCGTTTACCCGCTGCAGCCGGTGTAGCTGAGGTTTATGCATGGAGTGCGACCAGAAGGTCAGCCAGGTTTTCACTACCTTGCTGTCCAATTGTTTAGGGTCAAAATTACCTTCAACAACGGCAATCAGACGCTCCAGAACATTATCGCGCTCAACCTTTTTTAACCGTTTGCTGATCGCTGCAGACAGTTCTTTCAGAACAGAGCGCATGGTTTCTTCTAGCAAACCATCCTTGCCACCAAAATAATGGTTGATAATTGCCGGGGAAACGCCGGCATATTTCGCGATCATGGCAACACTGGCCTTATGCAGACCTGCATCGTTCACCGCTTCCATGGTGGCATTAATCAGCTGAGGCTTACGGATTTCCGGCATGCCAACTTTAGGCATCGCAACCGCTCCCTGTTTTTTTCTTAAATGAATGTTTAATTAAAAATGACAGATACGACCAAGGTCTGCAAGCAAAAAATAGTTAGGGTTCTAATCTAATATTTTTACATCTGGCTTAATTGCAGGAAATAGTCGTCAATATGTAGCTAAAATCCTAAAAATGTTGTTATAGGGGGAAATGTTAGGAGTCTTATGTTTTGTGGAGGAAAATTTCGATCAACAGGTTGTTTTCAGATGTGGCGCTGATTAGGTAGTAAAACCGGAATAAGACGATCAGGTTATATCAGGCATCTTTTCCGAAATAGGAATCGGGTCCGAGTGTTGGGTGAGTGGTGAGTGGTTAACTCTGGGTGCGTACACTTGTATATCTATTTAATTGTGATTGATTATCAAATAGAAATCGTTACTATTTGTTGCTGCCGTCTGGGGTAACAGATTTTTGGTGTAAATAACTTATATGATACAAGATGCCGCCTTTCACAGAATTCAATCCACCCTGGAATATATTCATAATCATCTGGACAGGCCTTTGTCAGTGGAGTCGATGGCTGAAAAAAGTTGCTGGTCCAGGTGGCAGTTCCAGCGGGTGTTCAGTCATTTTACCGGGCAAACCGTTGCTCAGTATATACGTGAGATTCGTCTGAGCCGTGCCGCCGAGCTGTTGTTGTGCAGTCGGCGAACACAGCTGGATATCGCTTTGGAGTGCGGGTTTGACTCCGAGGTTAGCTTCAGTCGTAGTTTCCGGCATATGTTTCATTGCACGCCGGGCCAATATCGCAGACGAGGTAAGCGCGCAGGGCTGAAAACACCGATTGTGTCACTGCCGTTAACAGGTCTTTCGAGTCATAAGCCCGGAGAGCTTTCTCAGCTGAATAGCCTGGAGGAACACCGGCTACTCCAGATAAGAGTTGAAAGTCAGCCGGAGAAGCAGGTGCAGGGTGTTGCGGGTCGGATACAGGGGATCTTTGCCGAGCAGCCTGATTTTTCCGCTAAAGTCCCGCAGATCTGGCAGAAATTATCTGAAAAGCTTGCAAAAAAACATAGCCTCACAGACCGGAGTGCGATGCAGGCTCTGGGGGTTCTGGATACCAGCTCGCTGAGTTCAGGCGATACCTCTATTGATTACTGGGCGTGTATCAGTAGTGATCAGCATGAGTCGCTTTCCCTGCTGGATTCTTTGGTGATCCCCGAGCAGGAGTACGCCGTTATTCCTTTTTCTGGGCCAGCCGACCTGATCGATAATACATTGCAGTGGTTTATTTGCCACTGGCTGCCGACGTCTGGTTATCGGGGAATCAACCGGTTTGACCTTGAAGTCTACCCTTCAGGCTTTATTGCAGACGGCCAGCATCTGGAAATGGAGTATTGGGTGCCCGTCGCACCCGAGTGAGTTATCTGTGGGAATGGTTAAGCGTGATTTGCCTTCCGGGTGATCAGTTTGCACCAAATCGTTAAGTTTGCAGCCGACATAAAAATTATTATTGAGAATAATTCACATTTGTAACAAGCCTTCTTTCTCAATCGCTGTTTACTAGGAGCAATAATGAATAGATCTGATCACCCCTTATCAGGAGCGCGGTTTAAGCCTCGTCTGTTAGCAATGGCGGTTGCTACTGCTTTTTCTACCCCTTTGATTGCGGCGTCGGCGGATGAAACATCAGTGTCTGATCGGGTTCAGGCTCAGGGTGACCTGGTTATTTACAATAACACCTATCGTAATACGGCAACGAAGACAGCGCTTTCAGCTGAAGAAACACCTCAGGGATATTCTATTGTTGATCAGGCCGATCTGGATATGCGTAATGCTGATTCGGTGGCTGAAGCGTTACGTTACAGTACCGGAGTCAATACTGAGCTACGGGGCGGCGCTGTTACGCGTTTAGATCTTTTTTCTATTAGGGGCTTTATTAACTATCAGAATGCCTATGATGGGCTGCCACTGATTTTTAATGACTGGAACTTACAGCCCCAGATTGATGCCAAGGTACTGGAGCAGGTGGAGGTGTTCAAAGGGCCAACCTCTACACTGTATGGCAGTATGCCGCCTGGAGGGATGGTGAACCTGATCAGTAAGCAGCCTCAGACTGAGTCTGCCCACAGCGTAGAGTTGGCGACGGGAAGCCGTAACAAAATTGAGGCCAGCTTTGATTCGGCCGGTCAGATAGGTGAGTCGGACTTTTCTTATCGTGTTGTTGGTCTGGCCAGCGAGGAGGACTCCCAGGCTGATACTGCTCAGGATAAGCGAACGCTGATAGCGCCTTCTATTGATTGGCAGGTTTCAGAGGACACTCTGGTTAACTTCAACCTGTACTATCAGGATGATCCGGCGATGGGCGTTTACACAACGCTGCCTGCAGAAGGTATGTTCCGGGATAACCCTAATGGGGAGTTTGATCAGGGCAGTTTTAGTGGTGATAAGAACTGGAATGCCTATGAGCGTGAAGTCACTCTTGTGGGTTATAAGATTAACCATCAGTTGAATGATAACTGGACTGTGCTTCAGAATGTTCGCTATATGGATGCATCGGCATATCAGGAGAATACTTATATATCCTCACTGGAAGACGATATGCGCACCCTGAACCGCAATGCCTATTTGACCGATGAGACCAGTAAAGCCATAGCGCTGGATAACCAGTTGTCAGGCATCGTTTATACAGGAGATGTTGAGCATAACCTTCTGGTCGGTCTGGATTATCAGAAACTGAAATCCGACATTCGCTACGAAGACCAGGCGATTGCAACTCTGGATCTTTTTGACCGCGATAATGATCAGCTGGATCGTGCAACTCTGGATATGACAAATACGGCTTATTCCAGTGATTTTACAAAAGAAACAGAGCAAACGGGCTTTTACCTACAGGATCAGATGAAAGTAGGGTCTTTGGTTCTGATTGCCGGAGCGCGTTACGATGACTATAAAGGAACAGAAAAAGGTAAAAAATACTCTCAGGAAACAGATACGAAGCTGACGGAAACTCATACGACAGGCCGTGTTGGGGCGCTCTATCAGCTGGGTAACGGGCTGGCACCTTTTGTCAGCTACGCTGAGAGTTATCAGCCTGAAACAGGCGTCACCCGCAATAAAGAAGCGTTTGAAGCCTCTACCGGTCAGCAGTGGGAGGCGGGCATTAAATATAAGAGCGCTGATCGTCAGGTAACGGGCTCTCTTGTGGCTTATCAGATTACAAAAGATAATGTTCCCACTCGTGATCCTAATGGTTCCGCTTACGACCTGATTCAGGCGGGGGAAGTTGAGTCGAAGGGCATTGAAGCGGAGCTTCAGGCTCAGATCTCAGATAACCTTTTGGTTTCCGCATACTATACGCGTCAGGATGTCGAGATTACGAAGGACAATAATGGGCTGCAGGGAAAAACGCCGGTATGGGTTCCGGAGCAGATGCTTTCTGCCTGGGCGCAGTATGATATCTATACGGGATCACTTGCAGGAACGACGTTAAGCTCTGGTATTCGTCATATTGGTGAAGCTCAGATGGATGCAGCCAATAGTGATACGGTTCCTTCGGCAACGATGATGGATCTGTCTGTGGCCTATGATCTGGCAGGCCTGAGCCCGGATGCGTATGGTGCCACGGCCCGTATCAGTGTCAGCAATGTATTTGATGAAGCGTCTTACACCTGTTACGACGGTAACAACTGCTGGTTTGGAGCAGAGCGTACGGTTGAAGCAAGCCTGAAATATGACTTCTGAGGTTCGCTGATAGCCTGATTACTAAGCAGGGCGGCAGGGTATAAAGATGATCACATCATACTCTGCCGCTGACAGCTGTTTTATCCCACCGCCTTTATCCGACTTTCTTTATCTCACCTTCTGCTTTTATCTCACCTTCCGCTTAAATAAGAGAGCAATGACCTGCCAGCGGTTGATCAGCATGGCACTAAAAATCAGTGCACAGCCGACAAGCTGAAGATTGCTCATGGTTTCTGTCAGCCATATGCTGGCAAACAGTGCTGCCCAGATTGGCTCAAGCGTCATGATAATGGCGGCATGGCTGGCGGGGGCCATGCCCTGTGCTTTGGTCTGAAACAGAAAGCGTCCACTGGTGGCGATAATAGCACTGGCCAGAATCCAGCCCCATATATCCGGCTCAAACGACCATTGCCACTCTTCCAGGAACAAGCTGGCGGTAAAGGCGATCAGCGCAGTAATCATAAGTTGAATTGTGGTCATAGGCAGGGCAGGTATAGAGGCTGCAAAGCGGCTGTTCAGGATGAAGAAAAGCGCAAACAGGAGGGCTGAAATAAGAAATGACAGCTCACCCCAACCAAAAATAAAGCTGTTATCCAGTGACAGACAGGCCAGACCTGCCACAACAACAGGCATAGAATACCAGAGACTCCTGTTCGCTTTTTCACCAAAGAACAGACTTACCACAGGAACCAGAACAGCCCCAAGACTGGTCAGAAAAGCACCCACACCTACATGGTTACCGTAGAAAAGCCCCAGAACCCAGAAGGTCATGGCAATAGCAAACACAAAACCAACCAGAGCACTTTTTTGAAGTTGCTCTTTTTTGAGTTTGCGTAAAGGTGCCGAGGCGATTCCCCCCAGAAAAATACCTGCGATCAGAAAACGAACTGAAAGAAAAAGTATCGGTGAGAAGGCTGTCATCGCGTGTTTGGAGAAGATCCAGCCTGCTCCGGCCAGTAGCGTCACCAGGACCAGTAGAAGATCCGCCTGAGTGCTCCGGGAGAGCGACATAACCGTGTTGCGCATGAAATTTCCTTGGGGATGAGAGGGTAGCGTGATCTGTGCTTTTGCAGAGTAAAAAGAGAAAAAATATCGTATCTATCCATTTTTTCAGTGTTTTTTGTAGGGATACTCTGATTTTATCTGGCAAAAAGAGCATAATACCGCCTTCAACCCATAGGGAACATTAAAATGAGTATTGAACAAGCACTGATGGAGCGTAGTGGCTCTAAATGTGAGTTATGTGGTTCAGAAGACAATCTGGCCGTTTTTGAAGTTCCGCCTGTAGAGGCGCACTCTGATAAGTGCATTCTGGCATGCGGTACTTGCCGTGATCAGATCGAAGCTGAAGAGCTGGATCAGAATCACTGGCGTTGCCTGAATGATAGTATGTGGAGCCCTGTACCCGTTGTACAGGTTGTCGCATGGCGAATGCTAACCCGTCTGAACTCAGAGCCTTGGGCGCAGGATCTTCTGGATATGATGTATCTGGATGAAGATCTGGAAAAATGGGCACGTGCCGGTATGCCTGCAGACGATGCTGTTGCCACTCGGGACAGTAATGGTGCTGTACTTGCCGCTGGTGATACAGTCACCCTGATTAAGGATCTGGATGTTAAGGGAACGGGCTTTACCGCTAAGCGCGGCACAGCTGTTCGTGGGATCTCTCTGACGGACAATCCTGAGCACATTGAGGGCCGTGTAAACGGCGTTCGCATTGTGATTCTGACTAAGTTTGTGAAGAAATCCTGATTTTTCAGAGCATAAGTATTTGCCTGAAAAACAGTATTTGATCAAAAGGGCAGCCATCGGAAAGTGGCTGCCCTTTTCAGTATTGGCTTTGTTTAATTGGCGTTGTTTAATTGGCTTTGTTTATCAGACCTTAAAGCCGGACATCATCTTGCCAAGATTATCTGCCATTCCTGATATCTGATAACTTTCCGCTTCAGCCTCAGTCACCCGCACTGTCGCCTGATCCAGTGTATCTGAAATATCAGAAATATTTCGGGCCACTTCATTGGCAACGGTGGATTGCTGCTCAACAGCTGCGGCGACATTGCTGTTCATATCCCGTATCTCGCCAATGGCATTGTCGATCTGTTGCAGAGCCTGATAGGTATCCTGTGAGCGGGACACACTCGCTTTAGCCTGAACACTGCAGTCCTTTATGGTTGTCACAGCTTTGCTGGTACGTTCCTGTAATTCCTGAATGATATTCTGGATCTCGATGGTGGAATCCTGGGTTCGCTGGGCAAGCACCCGGACTTCATCGGCAACTACGGCAAAACCCCGGCCACTTTCACCGGCCCTTGCTGCTTCAATAGCAGCATTCAGTGCCAGTAAATTGGTCTGCTCAGAGATATTTTCGATCACCTCAATAACATGGCCGATATCCTGGCTTTTTTCCTCCAGTTCCTGAATATCCTGCATAGACGTTTCCAGTTTTTCCGCTAGCAGACCGATGGAGTCAACCGTTTGCTCCACTGATTCCCGGCCCAGTAAGGTCTGTTCACGCCCATACTCTGCTTTGTTCGATGATTCAGTGGCATGCAGAACAACTTCCTGAATACTTTGGCTCATCTCCTCGATGGCAACGACAACCTGATCTGTCATCTGCTTTTGCTGGTTGATGGTTTCAGTATTACGACTTGCGGTGACCGTACCGGCCACGGCACTGGCTTCCAGCTGGTGAGTAGTTGCTGCCAGGTTACTGACAAGATCGCGCAATTTTGCACTCATTTCCGCTGCGGAGCGGTAAATGCCAGTGTCAGAGGCCTTCAGAGGCAGGGATTGGCTAAGGTCGCCCTGAGCAATGACTTTCATAATATTTTCGATCGCTCTGGGTTCACCACCCACCGGACGTTGAATTGCCCGCAACATATATACCGCTAGAATAACGGCAGCCAGAATGGATGAAATGGCGATGGTGGCGACTAAGTGAATTGTCTTTTCGCTTTCATTTTGTACCTGCGACCCTAACGTATCCTGATCAGCCCTGACGGACAGCTTAACTTCTTCGGTTTGCTTGGCGACAATGTTACCGACTTTGTTTAAGGTGCTGTTGATCAGGTTGTTACGTTCTTTGATCAATGCCTGAATTTGACTGAAAGTTGCAAGGTATTGGCTATGATCCTTTCTGAGCTGTTCCAACCGTTGACGACGTCCGGGGTTTTGTAGTTCCGCGTCCAGTTTTTCCAGTACCTTCGGCATCTCACTGTTCAGTTCATTAAGTGCCTGTATGGCATCTTGCGAGTTGTTGGTAACCAGGAATCTTGTGGCATAGAGACGCCCTAGCAGCAGATGCTCCTGAACGACACCGGCCCGGAAGGCGGCTTCGGCATCCTGATCCCGGTATGCAGATAGCATGATATCGGTAACGGCTTCGCGCATAGAGAGGCCATTGGGGTTCAGTTTCTGATTGACCAGCAGGTTGCGTTGTTTGTAAAGACTGACAACTTGGGTGAACGCTTTATCGTAGCTGATAACCTCTTCTTTAATCAGGCCAATACGTTCTGCTCGTTCTGGTTGTTGCACCTCTTTTTCCGCTTGCAGAAGAAACCTTTCCATAGCCTCTTTACGTTGCTGATACTTTGCGATGTGCTCAGGTGCGCGGTCATTAAGGAAGCCTTTTACTTCGAGGTGCATGCTGAGCATATTGGCCTGAATGCGGCCGGAAAGGTTCGTGCTGCGGGCAAGGTCTCGGTAGGTCGTAAAGCCTGATGCAGTCTCTGACAGGCCGGAGTATGCAACAACCGCTAAAATAGCAAGTAAAGCAACGAGAGAGCCAAAGGTAAGGTTAAGGGTTGCCTTTAGCGAAAGGTTTTTGAGCATAAGTGAACCTCAGATTGATACAGTGTGGGAGACTGTCAGATTATCTTTCCGTTACAAAAGAAATAAATTCTCTTGCTTGGCGGTCTTATACTCTTTAGTAAGTTTTTTAGATTCTTTTTATTTGAATCTTTTGTTGGCCACCTGACTCTCATTGACGTAGTTGGTAGACTTCAGAAAAAATAAAAGCCACGGATTGCTCCATGGCTTTTAATGTGTAATGCCTGACGGTCAGGTAATGGCTATTGGCCAGAGAAGATCTCTTTGACGCCGGGCAGTGCAAAAACACGATCCAAATAGGCAAGGATAGGGCTGTCATCTTCTACCAGCTTGAGATCACCTTTCTGTAATGTCGCGTAGTGAGCCAGCGGCGTGATCAGCGCATCGGCCAGCATAAAACGATCTCCGCAAACAAAGTCATGATTTCGGATCTGATCCTCAATGACGGATACTGCCTTCAGAACCGTAGGTTTATTATTCATCATAAGCTCAATATTCGGCTGGCCTTCAGGCCCTGTCGGTACCACGTACTCGATAAGGTACTGCCGGATAATTGCCTGATCTAACTGTGTGATGGCGCGGGAGCACCAGGCATCATGCTCTGCTTGCGCCTGAATACTTTCCGGTTGCAGCGGGTTTTCCGGGAAGCGGGTATCCAGATAGCGGCAGATCGCCAGAGTTTCAGTCAGCGTCAACCCCTCATGGTGGATAATCGGAAACTTAGAGTAAGGGTGAATATTGGCATGAGCTTCACTGCGGAAAGGGATCTCTTCACCGTTGAGTGTCCAGCCGATCTGATAAGGCTGCTGTTTCATTGTCGAGGTGAGCGCAACACTGCGAACCAGATTGCTGTGGGACATACCGTAGATTTCGATCATATTTCTATCCTTCTCCAATTTTGAAACCCCCTATTGGTTGGCACCGGGCTTCTGTTGTTTTTATCGGTTTAAAACATCTCAGGCTTGTTAGTTGATGCTATGTGATACTGTTTTTTCGATCTGTTGTGTTCAGGGTATCGCTTTGTAGGGTTTCCAGAATAGAGGTGTTGAAAATATGTTCAAGAACATCTTTTAACTCTGTGGCATGATTCATCATGTTCAGAGTCAGAGTGAATACCCAATTATTAAGGAGACTGCCATGCCTTGGGCACCGGAACATAAAGAACAGACCCGGGATAAAGTTCTGAAAAGTGCTTCCCGGCTGTTTACCCATCACGGTTTTGACAAGGTTTCTATTGATCAGGTGATGCAGGATGCAGGGATGACACGAGGTGCGTTTTATAAGCATTTCAGCTCCAAGTCTGAGCTTTATTCTGAAGCGATCATCTATGGTGCGACTCAGGGTGCGGGCCGTAATCTGAGTACCGCAACGGATATTGCGCAGGTTATTGATCGGTATCTTTCTTTGCATCATCTGCAATCAGAGGATGATGTTTGTCCGCTGGCATTTCTGGTATCTGATATCACCCAGCGGGAGCCTTTACAGCAGAAAACTTACGCCAAAGTATTACAGGAATTTACCCGCTTTCTGGAACAGAAATCCGGTAAAAGTCGGGAGCAGGCGATTCTTTCCACTGTACTGATGATCGGTGGTGTTGCCCTGGCCAGGGCCGCCAGTGATGACGCATTTTCCGGGGAAATTATTCAGACGGCTAAGGCTGAAGTTCAGCAACAGCTAGGTTGTGCGGCTGATAATAAAACCTTGTACTGATTTTTTAACTCAGATGAAGTCGACAGAAGAGAAGTAAGCAGACAAGAGATCTTACATGTTGAGCTATTGGAGTGGTGCTGTGACTGAGAATGAGTGGCTTAAAGTTTATGCCGCCAGCGATATGCTGGAGGCTTACAATCTAAAAGGTATGCTGCAGGCGATGGGGATCGAAACACACCTTAAAGGTGAGGGGCTGGTTGCCGGAGCCGGCGAACTGCCTCCTGCGGAAACAGAGGTCGCGCTTTGGGTCAATGTGGAGAATTTCACCCAAGCCAGAAAAGCCCTGGAAAATTTTGAAGCTCCAGCGGGTAAGCCCTGGCGTTGTAACGCTTGTGCGGAACAGAATGAAGCCAGTTTTGAATTCTGCTGGAACTGTCAGCACAGTGCATAACGGTCAGATGTGATGGCTATTCGCAGTTCTTATTCTGGTCGGCTATCCATTGAGGAATCTCTTCAGCCGGCATTGGGCGGGCAAAGTGAAAACCCTGATATTTAATGCAGCCCATCTCCGATAACTGCAGAGCCTGCTCAGCTGTCTCAACGCCTTCTGCGATGACATCCATTTTCATATGCTTGCCGATGGCAATCATAGATTCCACCAGTGGTTGTCGGCTGCCTGGCTGAATTTCATCAATAAAGCTCTTATCTATTTTAAGTTCATCCAGAGGAAGATCCCGCAAATAGGCCAGGGAAGAGTAGCCTGTACCAAAATCATCCAGCGAGACCCTGAATCCTTTATGGCGCAAGGCATCCAGTTTCTGGCGGGTTTCAGTTACGTCCCGCAGCAAGGCTGTTTCAGTTAGCTCCAGTACGATACATTGCGGATCAATCTGCCATTTGTCACACAGATTACGGGTGTGCATAACAAAGTCAGGTTGTGAAAATTGCCAGGCGGAAACATTGACAGATATTTGCGCAGGAAATACCGCTTGTGTGGATTGCCACAGAGATATTTGCTCCAGGGTTTTATCCAGAACCCAGTGCCCCAATCTCAGAATCAACCCGGTTTCCTCAGCGATTGGAATAAAGTGGAATGGTGGGATCATGCCCTTTTCCGGGTGTAGCCAGCGAAGCAGGACTTCGGCACTTTGGATCTGCCCCGCAAGGTTCACCTGAGGCTGCATATAGATTTTTAACTGATCAGACTCAAGAGCAACTCTGAGTCCTCGCTCAATTTCAAGGCGGTCATTCACCTCCTGTTGGTGCTCCGGCGAGTATATGACACAGCGTTCGCGGCCAGCATTTTTTGCCTGATAAAGTGCGATATCCGCATAGCGCATCAGGTCAAGTTCAGAGAAATCTTCTGCCAGATTGACCTGGGGAAACAGGACCGCTCCAATACTGGCGCCGATATTGATAATTCGATCACCTATCTGAAAAGGCTGGCTCAGTAAAAAGAGTACTTTTTCAGCCAGTAATTCCACTTCCGGAGTATCAATTCCTTTGTGGCTGTCATGCAGTAAAAGTACAAATTCATCACCGCCGATTCTGGAGAGAAAGATTTCTTCAGGTAATTTTTGACGGAGCCGCTCGCCGGCTTTCCGAATAATCTCATCGCCAATATCATGGCCTAGGGCATCATTGATCGTTTTAAAGTGGTCGAGGTCTATCATGAACAGGGCAGAGTGAGGTTCCGTGTTCTTAACGGCTGAGCGTATTTTCAGTTCATGTAATTCCTGATACAGCCGGGCTCGGTTTGGCAGATGGGTCAGGTAATCTTCGTAGGCCATACGGTGAATTTGTTGCTCTGCGTCCACGCGCTGAACTTCTGCACCTGCACGGGCAGCGAAAATTTCCAGAACACTTTTAAACTGATCAATCTGTTTCAGCGGTTTGGTGTCCAGTACCACAATAATGCCCAGAGCAGAGCCATCCGGATGAAAGATTGGTGAACCAATATAGCCCTCAATTTCCATCTCATGCAGCAAAAGGTCGTCAGGGTATAAGTTTTGGACGCCGGTACAGATCGCACAGGTTTTATGACCGATCACATCATCACAGGGGCCGCCTTTTATCGCATAACTGAAATTATCTGCGATGGCACCATTGGCACAAAGGGCAAGGGTTCTTATGGATTCCCGGCTGTCATCATATAGCCCGATAAATGCATATTTGGCATTGAAAATTCTGGACAGGTGGGTCACCAGGCTCTCGAAAAAATCCTGCCCACTAAGAGAGGAAACACCCAGAGCTGTATTTTCAATCATCTGACGACTGAAGGCCAGGTCACTGACATCATTGTGGCTGACCATAAGCTCAGTCAGTTGACCCTGTTCATCTCTAAGCGGTGCAATGGTAAATGACAGCCAGGCGGCGGGATTGTTTGTTTGCAGAATATAAGGGTGCTGCTCGATCAGAGCCGGTGTGTTCATATTCAGCGTTTGGCTTAATTCGGTTTGCTCCGGGTCGCTGAACAGGCGCTTAAGTTCATTTGAACTGGTGTGCAGCAGTGAAAGAATATCATGCTCTGTTTGCTCATTTACGGAAGTACCCCAGAATTTATGTGCAGCAGGGTTACAGTGAATCACTTTGCCTTCAAGAGAAAGGATAAGAATACCTGAGGTGGCGTGTTGAAAGACCTGATACCACTTGCTGTTGTTCATGATGACTGATGACCCTGCTTGTATGCTCGGTCAGGAGCTTACATCAATGATGTTGGGGGAAAAATATGAAGTATAGCAGTTATATGTTTCAAGTTGTTGCGCCATATCAATACTAAAATTGTCTTTTAGTACTAAGAGGTTATCCTAGTCGCTGTTTTGCACTTTAGCCACTCTATGCTGCCGGAAAAGCCGGTTCAGCGTCAATCTTTTATCCGGAGAGATACCATGAAAGCCTGGATTTTTCTGACGATCGCTATTGTTGCTGAGGTTATTGCGACCTCTGCACTGAAGAGTAGCGAAGGCTTTTCCCGCTTCTGGCCTTCAGCAACCGTTGTGATGGGTTACTGTATTGCCTTTTGGATGCTATCACTGACGTTGAAGACGATTCCTGTAGGGATTGCGTATGCCGTTTGGGCCGGTGCCGGTATTGTATTGGTGGCCTTGATTGGCTGGTTTTTCTTTCAGCAGAAGCTGGATGCCATGGGGATGTTAGGGATTGGCCTGATTCTTTCCGGTGTACTGGTGCTGAATCTGTTATCAAAAAGTAGTGTGCACTGATTGAGCCGGGATCGAATCCCAGACCCAAAAAAGGCAGCCATCGGGCCGCCTTTTTTCGTTTTAGCATCTGACAAATCAGGCGCTTGGTTTTTGACTAACCTGTCTGGCTTTCTTGCTGCCGCCTTTCTTTGCGAATGGTTTGGCAGCGGATTTGGCAATGGCATTACCGGCGGCTTTTTTACCTGCGCCACCTTTGCCCGGTTTCTTCCCGGCTGATTTTTTCGCGCCGCCACCAATCTGTTTCACCTGACCATTTTTCAGGGTCGGGCGGTTGGTGGTGTGGGATGCCCCGGTTTGCTGCCCAGGACGTGCTTTTCGTGGGCTGCGCGGGTTCACCGGATCTTTATCTTCACCGGGCACCAGTTTGTGTTTGCCATCACCGATCAAATCCGCACGTCCCATCTCCCGAAGGGTTTTACGCAGGGCCGGCCAGTTTTTCGGGTCGTGGTAGCGTAAAAAGCCTTTCTGGGTGCGCCTCTGTTCGTAATCTTTCGCGGTGTACAGGGTTTCGCTTTTGTAGGTCACCTGTTTCAGCGGGTTCTTGTCGGAGTGGTACATGGCGGTGGCCAGTGACATCGGTGACGGATAGAAGGTTTGCACCTGGTCTGGGCGGAAGTCGTGGGTTTTCAGCCACAGTGCCAGATTGAGCATATCTTCATCTTCAGAACCCGGATGTGCGGCGATAAAGTACGGAATTAGGTACTGTTTTTTACCCGCCTCTTTAGAGTACTTGTCGAACATACGCTTAAAGTTGTCGTAGGTGCCCATGCCCGGTTTCATCATCTTGCTCAGGGTGCCCATTTCTGAGTGTTCCGGGGCAATCTTCAGATAGCCACCCACATGGTGAGTCACCAACTCTTTGACGTATTCCGGGTCTTCCACCGCCAGGTCATAACGCAGACCGGAGGCGATGGATACCGTATGAACACCGTCAACGGCACGAGCCTGACGATAGAGCTGAGTGGTCGGGCTATGGTCAGTATTCAGGTTGACGCAGATCTCCGGATAAACACAGGAGAGCTTACGGCAGGAAGCCTGAATCTCAGGATCTTTACAGTTCAGGTGATACATATTGGACGTCGGGCCACCCAGGTCGGAGATATGACCGGTAAAGGCAGGCAGCTTCTCTTTGATATCTTCGATCTCGTTGATGATGGATTCCTGAGAACGACTCTGAATAATACGGCCTTCGTGCTCTGTGATGGAACAGAAGGTACAGCCGCCAAAACAGCCGCGCATAATATTGATGGAGAAGCGGATCATCTCATAGGCAGGGATCTTAGCGCCGCCATATTTCGGATGCGGTACACGCTGGTAGTTAAAGCCGAACACCTTATCCATCTCCTCTGTTTCCAGAGGGATCGGTGGCGGATTCACCCAGATCTCTTTTTTGCCATGCTTCTGAATCAGTGCCCGGGCATTATGGGGGTTAGACTCCAGGTGCAGCACACGGGAGGCGTGGGCGTACAATACAGGGTCTTTATTGACCTTCTCAAAAGAGGGCAGGCGCACGTAGGTTTTGGATGCATCCAGTTTGCCATGCTTGCCTTTCAGGGGTGCCGGAATGACGCGGATCGGCATCACATCCGGATCTTCCTCTTCACCATCCTGACACTTGCCTTCCGGGATATATTCGTAAGGGCTTGGAATCTGGTCGATCTTGCCTGGCCAGTCCACACGGCTGGAGTCGATCTCGGTAAAACCGCCCGGAGGCGCATCGCGTACGATGGTGGTGCCGCGAATATCCAGCAGCTCCGACAGATCCTTGCCGAGGGCCAGTTCATGGGTCAGTTCGATCAGGGCACGCTCGGCGTTGCCGTATAGCAGAATATCCGCCGTTGAGTCGATCAGTACAGAGCGGCGCACTTCGTTGCTCCAGTAATCATACTGGGCGATACGGCGCAGACTGGCTTCGATGCCACCGATAACAATCGGTACATCGGAGTAGGCACGTTTACATAGCTGTGAATAAACAATGACCGCACGATCCGGGCGCTTGCCACCGTCACCATGAGGCGTGTAAGCATCATCATTACGTACTTTCAGATCCGCCGTGTAACGGTTGATCAGGGAGTCCATATTGCCCGCGGTGACACCGAAGTAAAGATTCGGTTTGCCCAGACGCATAAACTCATTCGGGTTGCGCCAGTCCGGCTGATCGATAATACCAACCCGGAAACCCTGGGACTCCAGCAGGCGACCCAATACCGCCATACCGAAACTCGGGTGATCCACGTAGGCGTCACCGGTAACGATAATTACATCACAGCTGTCCCAGCCCAGCGCATCCATCTCCTCGCGAGTGGTCGGCAGGAAAGGTGCTGTACCGAAGCACTCGGCCCAGTACAAAGGATAGGAAAACAGATCGGGGGCGGTTTTATGTTTACTGCTCATGGCGCTCATCAGGTTCTGCAACAGGCGGTGAATGGCCTGCCGGTATGGTCATTATCAGGTGCAGCACGGTGCTTGTCACTGCAAACCGGGCATTGTCCCAGAAAAACAGTCGGGAATACAGAGCAGAATAGCGGCTGTTCAGAAGATTGGACGGAAATTTAACCTTGCTTTTTTGTGGTCCAGACTGAAGTTTATATGATTTTAGTCAGAAACTTGTGTGGCTGTAGAGGCAGGAGAATGTGGTTTGAAAAGGCGGGTTCAGTCGGTTGGTAACTAGTAGTAACAATAGGAGCAGAGTAGAATGTCGGACTATAAAAGCTGACCGTAGCAAAAGAATCGCACTATCTTCTGAGCCGGAATTTATTTTATAAGGAAGCCCCTATGTCTTTAGTCCTTTGGTTATCTCTGCTGTTGATCTGTGTGCTGGGTGCGATGTCACCCGGGCCGAGTTTGGCGGTGGTGCTACGTCAGACGGTCAGTAATGGTCGTGGTCACGGTATTGCTGCAGG
The DNA here is from genome assembly GCF_048265165.1 of Oceanospirillum sp. Taxonomy (GTDB): domain Bacteria; phylum Pseudomonadota; class Gammaproteobacteria; order Pseudomonadales; family Halomonadaceae; genus Oceanospirillum. The sequence continues at coordinate 22,876 of NZ_JBLXCD010000013.1, forward strand.
TTGTGCCCATGCTTTGGGTGTGGCAGCTTGGGCTGCAGCAACCGTTTGGGGGTTGGGGGTTCTGGTCAACCGTTATGAGACCCTTTATCTGGCGCTGACCTGGGCCGGTGCAGCTTATTTGGTCTGGCTCGGTTTTAATGCCTTACGTTATGCCTCAACACCCGAGCTGCAGGCGGAAAACGGCACCAAGAAAACCTACTGGCAGGCGGCACGGTCTGGTCTGTTTATCTCCCTGCTGAATCCGAAACTGGCGGTTTTCTTCACCGCCCTTTTTTCTCAGTTTGTCACCGCTGATCAGGGCTTAGAGGCTCAGCTGATTATGGTCGCTACGGCTTCAGTTGTGGATGGTCTCTGGTACACCCTAGTGGCGCTGCTGTTTTCCCAGGCGCACCTGTTGGCCTGGTTACGCCGCCATGTGAAGCGTATTGAGCAGCTGACGGGGGTCGTGCTGATTGGTTTGGCTGTTCGGGTGGTGATTCCTTAAATGTCCGTATCTGATTTTTCCAGTGCATCCGTTGGTCGGTATCCGGTCAACGTGCACAGGGTGTTCCACGCCCACGTCTATTTTGATGAGCAGAGCCTGGATTTTGCCACCCGTCTCTGCCAACGGGCCGGTGAACAGTTTGGTATTCAGGTCGGGCGGGTGCACCAGCAGCGGGTTGGCCCCCATCCGGCGTGGAGTTGCCAGTTACTCTTTAAGACCACCGATTTTGAGCAGCTGATTCCCTGGTTGGATGCTCAGCGTTGCGAGTCAGTGGCATGCGGGCGGGCAGGGCTGTCCATTTTGGTTCATGGCGTTACCGGTGATCACCTGAAAGATCACACCGAGCATGCCTATTGGCTTGGTCAGCCCCTGGTATTGGATCTGTCGGTGTTTCAGTAAGCACCGACGGGTATTTCCACACCCGCCCTGAACATGCCCCGGTAGCGTAAAGCCATATAAAGGAGGCTGTACCATGAAAGCTAAACTGGCTGCGATTATTGAAGCCATCGGCACGCCGGGGTTCAGCTCTACACTGGCCGATTATCTGCGTACGCTATTGCCCTGCAGTCACCTGATTATTCTCGGTTGCCGGCGTAATAAACACCCGATTTATCTCTATGATGCCATTCCCCATAACCGGGAATATCTGTTTCAGCGCTATCTGACCGATGCCTATCTGAGTGATCCTTTTTATCAGTTTTGTCTGGAGAACCACGGTGATAAAACACTGATGCTCTCCGGGCTGGTTCAGGATGACTCCTCACAGCAGCGCTACCTGATAAACCGGTATCAACAGCAATTTTGCCCTCAGACCGGTGTTTTTGATGAGCTGTGCCTCTGCACACGATTGGATAAGGAACGCTGGATTTTACTCTTTACCGGACAAACCGATGAAGATCCGACCCGGCATATGAGGCAGTACCATGAACTCAGCGCTGATTCTGCGGTACTGCATGCCCTGATCCGTCAGCAGTGGGCGGGGGCTGAGCGCAAACCTGAGACCAGCCTACTGCAATCGTCTGCCATGGCGGATAAGAGTGAGTTCCGGCTTGCGCTGCAACAGGCGATGCACTCCTTTGGTGAGAGCCTGCTGACCCCCAAGGAGCAGGGGATTACCCTGTTAATCGTGCAGGGGTATGACTCCGCAGATATTGCCCAGTTGGAAAGTATCGCCCTGGGCACAGTGAAGAACCACCGCAAGAGCATCTACCGCAAACTGAATGTCAGTTCCCTGAGCGAACTATATCAGCTGTTTATGACGCACTTGCTGGTAAGTTAGTTTATTCGGACCTGGGTTTGATCCCTCATCTGTCCCTATAGGGATATGCGCCTTTGTTGGGTCTTTCTTTAAGCTGTTGCCATCTTCTGAGCAATCTCTGATTAAACCGTTTTGAACATCCGTAATCTGTTCTAAAACAATTAACCTGTTCTAAACACCAGTAATCTACGCTAAACACAAGGCACAGCATGACCTCTCTATTTGATGACCTGAACCGTCGCGGTCTGATCGCCCAGACCTCCAACGCCGATGACCTGAAAACCTTTCTGCAGCAGCCGCAAACGGTTTACTGCGGCTTTGATCCCACCGCGGGCAGCCTGCATATCGGGCATCTGGTGCCGCTGCTGATGCTGAAGCGCTTTTATGATGCCGGACATCAGGTGATCGCTCTGGTGGGAGGTGCCACTGGTGCCATCGGTGATCCCAGTTTTAAAGCCGCTGAGCGCAGCCTGAACAGCATGACAACCGTGGATGAGTTTGCCGCGCAGCTAAGCGAGCAGATCACCACACTGATGCAGCCCCACCTGGGCTGTGATCTGAAACTGATCAACAACAAGGACTGGTTTTGGAACATGAATATCGTGGCGTTTTTCCGTGATGTGGGCAAACACTTCTCGGTGAATGAGATGATGCGCCGTGAGTCGGTGAAGCAGCGCCTTGATAGACCAGATGTGGGGATTTCGTTTACCGAGTTTAGTTACACTCTGCTGCAGTCCTATGATTTTGCGCAGCTGAATCAGCATCATGGTGTGACGCTGCAGATCGGCGGCAACGATCAATGGGGCAATATTGTCAGTGGTATCGACTTGACCCGTCGCCTGAACCAGACAAAAGTGGATGGCCTGACCCTGCCGCTGATCACCAAAAGTGATGGCACCAAATTTGGTAAAACTGAGACCGGTACTATCTGGCTGGATAGCGATAAAACCTCGCCCTACAGCTTCTATCAGTTTTGGCTGAATACCGCTGATGCTGATGTTTACCGGATGCTGGGTTACTACACTTTTTTATCCGTGGATAAGATCGCCGCGATCCACCAACAGGATGAAGCCTCCGGTGGTAAGCCACAGGCACAGCAGATTCTGGCGGAAGCGATTACCGCTTTTGTGCATGGTGAAGCAGGTCTGAACAGCGCGAAGCGTATTACAGAAGCCCTCTTTGGGGGGCATGCCAAAAAAGATCAGGCACAGGCGGGGATTGCGCAGCTTAGCGAACGAGAGCTGCAACAGTTAGAGTTGGATGGCCTGCCGTGCTATACCGTTAACCCAGCCGCAGAGCTGGCGCAGGTGTTGGTGGATGCGGAGCTTGCGCCATCGAAGGGTAAAGCCCGTGAACAAATACAGGCGGGTGCCATTCGCCTGAATGGTGAACTGATCGCGGCAGATAATGGCCCGGATCAAGCCATCGGTCAGCAGTTTGCCCTGTATGACCGTTACTGGTTACTTCAGCGGGGTAAGAAACACTTTGCGTTACTAAAGCAGGCTGGCTGAGGGCGTTCTGATGAGGTTCTGATAGCGCTATGATGGCAGGGTGAGAGATCAGGACGGATGAAAGCAGTTTTGTTTTTATCCGCCCTGACGGGTTCTGAATAAGCGGCTTACTTCATTTCCACTTCGATCAGCACGATATCTTCGTCACTGTTGTTCAGAACATTGTGCTCAACACCCACCGGGCGGTAGTAGCATTCGCCCGCTTTCATTTCCACGGCCTTCGGGCCTTCACCGGTGTCGATATGCAGTACGCAGTTCTGCATTGGCACTATCACGTAATCACGCTCATGGCGGTGCCACTGGCTTTCGCCGCCTGCGGGAAACAGCAGATGGTTAACACAGGTGCGCTCGTTATCGATCTGTTGGGTAATAGCTAAAACCGGACGTTCAGACATGGAGGTTCCCTTTTTGAGTTATCTTTTAATTATCGTTGGAATGGGTCAAAAATTGACCTGAAATAAAGATTAGCAGTGGCTGATCTATTTTGCAGTTGCGCAATATCGGTGCTGGGTTTGGTGTGAATCAATCTAAATAAATGACTGCTTTTGATTAATTTGTACGCCGGGCCGTGAAGGAATAAGTGAACCGTGCAATTGTCATCTGCTATTCAGGGCAGGCTTTGTTATACTGCGCGCCTTCTGGGCTTTGAGCATTAAACCAACGCCCAAGAACTTAATCATGACCTGTTCGGTCTGCCACCTCTTTTTTATCAGTTGAGATCTCCGTGAACGATAGCGCCTTTTCCAGCCTTAACCTGCCTGCCGCCCAGATTCAGAACCTGAACGATATGGGATATTCCCGCATGACACCGATTCAGGCACAAAGCCTGCCGTTGGTGCTGAAGGGCAAAGACCTGATCGCCAAAGCCAAAACCGGGAGTGGTAAAACCGCTGCCTTCGGTATCGGCCTGCTGGAAAAACTCAACGTGCGCTCCTTCGCCTGTCAGTCTCTGGTGATGTGCCCAACCCGTGAACTGGCGGGGCAGGTAGCCAATGAACTGCGCAAGCTGGCGCGTTATCAGCACAATGTTAAGATTCTGACCCTGTGTGGCGGTATGCCCATCGGCCCGCAGATCGGCTCCCTGGCCCATGGCACCCATATTGTGGTGGGTACGCCGGGTCGTATTCAGGATCACCTGCGTAAAGGTACGCTGGATCTGGGACGGGTTAATACCGTGGTACTGGATGAAGCCGACCGCATGCTGGATATGGGCTTTGCCGATGCCATGGAGGCGATTCTGGAAGAGACACCGGCAAATCGTCAGACCCTGCTGTTTTCTGCCACGTACCCGGATACCATCGCCCAGATCAGCAGCCGTTATCAGAACAAACCGGCGATGATTGAGGTGGTTGAGTCGGCCCAGGCTCCGGTGAATATCAGCCAGAAGTTCTACTCCGTAGAGCGCGCGTCTGAGAAAGAAGACTTGCTGCTGCAGGTGCTGGGGCACTATCAGCCGGAACATGCGGTGATCTTCTGCAACACCAAACAGACCTGTGCCGATCTGGCCCGCGCCCTGAAAGAGCGGGATTACTACGCCCAGGCGCTGCACGGTGATATGGATCAGCGGGAGCGTGATCAGGTACTGGTGAAATTTTCCAACCGAAGCACTCACTTACTGTTAGCCACCGATGTTGCCGCCCGCGGTCTGGATATCGACGACCTGCCGATGGTGATCAACTACGACCTGACACGGGACTCTGAAGTCCACGTACACCGTATTGGCCGAACCGGCCGTGCGGGTAAATCCGGTCTGGCGATCAGCCTGTACACCCAGAAAGAAAGCTACAAACTGGCGGATATTGCCGACCAGATGCAGACCGAGATTGAACCCTCCAGCAGCGAAGAGCTGTTCGACGGTGATATGAGCGGCCACCGGGAACCGACCATGGTGACCTTGACCATCGACGGCGGCAAAAAGAACAAAGTTCGCCCCGGCGACCTACTGGGCGCCCTCACCAATGAAGGCGGTATTGAAGGCAGCCAGGTGGGTAAGATCAATATCTTCGACTTTACCGCCTATGTCGCGGTGGAACGCAGCGTGGGTAAAAAAGCCCTAAACCACCTGATGAACAGCCGGATTAAAGGCCGTAAGTTTAAAGTGCGTCGGGTGTAAGTGGTTACTACCTGATGTTATTAAAGCCCGCCTAAGAGCGGGCTTTTTTGTGCCCGCATATCCGACTTAGTGCTCGGTTTACTGGTGCGGCGAAATTGGATAAGATTTAAATTTGATACATTATGGAAACCGTGCTTGCCTATTGCTTTTAAGAATGCAGGCGCACGGTTATTGACGTATATGCGCATGCGCGTTTAGCAGGGAAGCAGCCAGATCAGAAAACGGAATTCTCCTTTCTAATCAAACTCTTTCCTCAGTTTTTGGCGGACTATTGAAATCGTCGAAATGCGCATGCCTATGATTAAAAAGCGGTTATCCGCCATTCAAAGCTCGGTAGTCCTTGGTAAAAGTGGATACAGAGTTTGGAAAGCCGAATGCACAAAAACAAAGTGATTGTGGCATTGGCGAATAAGTTAGCGCGGATAGCCTGGGCATTGTTAGCCAAAGGCGTTCGTTATCAAAGAGTAGAGGAAGCCTGATTTTGCGCAGGTAATATCAACGATGACACAACAGGTTGAACCGTGATCTGGATACTCTGGCCCTAACATCGTTCCGATATAGAGAGCGCTAAAATGATTAGAACCGGATCAGCGAAGCTCATCAGGGATAGGGCGAACGCCCGAATAAATGGCTGCAAACCTTTTTATGTTGTCGGAAATTACTTGCCAAAATAGGGGCGTCCATAGATGTTATGAGGTCGCAGACATTTGAGTGAATTGAGCTTTGAACCGAACTGTGATGATGTGGTATCTCCTGATTTTCGACCATATATGATCGAAACAGCGGCTGACTATTTCTTTGTTGCTCAAAATCATACCCGAGTAAAAGGCTATATCCAAACTAGTCTTAGTGCGCTTTCACTAGAAATTATGCTGAAGAGTTTTAATGCAGAGGTTTCGACTAATGCGGGTAAAATTAATGAGACATACGAGCCAAATAAAAGAGTAAAGGACCTTAAAGGTAAAGCTCATGACTTAGTATGTTTATATGAGCTAATAGACCCAATTTTTCAAAGTTATCTATTTTCACATTCGGATATTGACACGTTAACGGAGCACAGATCAGTATTTACTTCAGAGCGTTATGGCTACGAGCATGAAGCACAAAGTGTTCACACTGACCGCCTTGTGAAGTTGGCGGGTACTACTTTGTGCAAGATAATTTTTTTGTATAAGAAATTTGGATGTAAAGACCCATTCATAGCGCATTTTGACGTTAATGAAACGTATTTTAATTATGTTCAACATATACTTATTTTTCAGCCAAGCTCATAACAAGTCACTCCAGCCGACAGCTAAATCTGCGGCTGAGTGAAGCGTTATAAAGCAATTTAAATCGGAGATATAATGAAAAAAGAATACCTATTTCTAGGGTTGGCCGTGACATTATTGGTCATCATTTTGTTTTCTAATTATTGGTTTCTCCTTGATAAGGATCCAATAGATAAAAGCGCGTTTGGTAGTATGTTTGGTGCCAGCAGTGCTTTATTTTCAGGATTAGCCTTCCTTGGATTAATTTATACAATATTTTTACAGATGAAAGAGCTATCTCTACAGCGAGATGAGTTGAAGTTAACGCGTGAGGAACTTCATAAGTCTGCAGAAGCACACCAAAATGCATTAAATTATCAACAGCAACAGGCTAAGAGTTTGGAGAGAGCTGCAATTATTAACGGGTATTCAGTTCTCTTAGATGCCCTAAAAGAAAGGGATAAAATGTGTGATTTCTATAAGTCTAAATCCGAAAACCATGAATTCGATAAAGCTGTTATTCATAATCAGATAGCTGACCTTACAAAAAAACTAGAAGCATTTATCAAGTAGCTTTATAACAAATGGTTCAAGAGGGACAACCAACGCGTGGCATTTTTATTATGCGTTGGTTTTTTGGTTACAGTGCTATGCGGAAGCTTGGTAGTGGCGTTGGTTGCCCCTTAACCGGGCGTTCAGGCTGTAGAAAAACCTCCCGAACTATGGTCTGATCGGGTTTTGAAACGCAGGGGGCGGTGATGGCTCGATTCAAGCACTACGACTACAATCAAACGTTGATGGTGGTGATCAATTATCAGGATCAGTTGCAGCCCGGTACTTTTGAGCATGCTCTGCACTACCTCGTTTCTGAAAAGCTGGATCTTTCCGCGTTTCACCAGCCTTATAAGAATGATAGCGAAGGCCGCCCAGCCTACGATCCGGCCATTTTGCTGAAAATCATCCTGTTTGCTTATTCCAAAGGCATCACCTCCAGCCGTGAGGTTCAGTGGCAGCTTTACTACCTAGTACGCAATGTAGAAAAACTGGCAAAATATAGGCATCTCAGCCAGTAAAACAGAGTTAATGCAGCCTTAGAACAGGCACTGAAAGCAGTATGGTACCTGGCATAGAGGCAGCCAAAGCTTAAAAAGGCTGGAAAACATAGAATAAACAAACGATGGCCGATAAAAACCGGCAATCGAAAATAAACAGCAGAGAGCGAGCTGTTGGCGAGAAAAGCGGGTTAGAAACAGGTTTTTCTACAGCCTCGTTATATGCTAAGAACATCCATAGAGATTAAACATTACTCAATTATGATTAAGAAAAAACAGCATTTCGTAAGTCAGTTTTATTTAAAAAACTGGGCTGGAAAAGACGATAGATTATTTGCATTAATTAACAATAATGTAATGCCGATGAAGACTAGAGAAGTTGCACATTCAAACTACTTCTACAAAGTCGATGGAGTTAATGATGATGAGCGAGCATTCCTGTTAAAAGAAGTAAGTTCTTTAGCGGAACCAATTAAGTCTATGATCAGTGGATTAATCAATAGTTTTCACATTATTCACAAATTTTCAATAGATGTAAACGGAGAAACAGAAGAATCAAGAATAATAAAAACAAATGCTATTGAAGATGTTTACTGTATTGTGGAAGAATTAGCTTTACCTTCTCTTGATATTATAAAAAAAGAAGAATATGGCGAAATAGATATATTTGGCTATTCATATGTTGTGCGTTACATAAATTTTCAGTTAGCTCGCACACCGGCTGTAAAGAACAAAATAAAAAATTCTACAGAATCATTATTAAGAGATAAAAATATTAGATTTGACAGCTATTACATGATTTATTCTTTGATTATTGCAGAGAGAATATCTCTCCAGCTTATAAATAAATTATACAAGCTTGTTGTGATAAACAATAAAACAAATATTAACCTGATAACAAACGACAACCCTGTCAAAAACCTTAATCCAATTGACAAGGTAGAAGTCAAACTATTTCTCCCTCTATCTCCTAAGCAAGGATTGCTATTAGAGCCTTCTGAGCTTCCAGATGAAAAAGTGAAGACACCATTAGAAGACTTATCAAAAAGTCAGTATTACCTTTCTGTTACCGACTGCTACGACCAAGATTACATAAGTAAATTGAACTTAATAACATGGAACAACAAAGAAAGAAGTGCATTTTCATATAAAGAGTCAGACCTTAAAATTCTAATAAGCTGAAACAGATACTGCCTAAAATGGCACGCGTATAACAAGCGCATCCACGGCGATCGCCTTCGGTGTCGCGTGATGTGGGCTTCAGGCTGTAGAAAAACCTCCCGAACTATGATCTGATCGGGTTTTGAAACGCAGGAGGCGGTGATGGCTCAGTTCAAGCACTACGACTACAACCAAACGTCGATGGTGGTGATCAATTATCAGGATCAGCTGCAGCCCGGTACTTTTGAGCATGCTCTGCACTACCTCTGTTTTTATAAAAAAGCTGAAAAGTTGGATCTTTCCGCGTTTCACCAGCCTTATAAGAATGATAGCGAAGGCCGCCCAGCCTACGATCCAGCCATTTTGCTAAAGATCATCCTGTTTGCTTATTCTAAAGGCATCACCTCCCGCCGTGAGATCCAGTGGTGTTGCGAAACCAATATCATCTTTAAAGCCCTATCCTGCGATACCGTCCCGCACTTCAGCACCCTTGCTCATTTTGTCAGCAGCCAGCCCCAAGCCATTGAAGATCTGTTTGA
>NZ_JBLXCD010000014.1:0-26114 GCF_048265165.1 Oceanospirillum sp.
GCTCCGTGACAACGAGGGCGAATTATACGCACAAAACGGAGCAGCACAACCCCTAAAACGCAAAAAGATTGAAAAAAGGCTAATACTTTCAAAATGCTGCGTTTAGCTAAAACGGTGTAACAAAACTTCATGTTATGAAGCTTGCTTTCCACAGCTGAGCTTTTAATCTAGCTAATCTGATAACAGTGAGGTTATTTGTGAATCGAATTCTGTTTAAGCTCAAAGAATCAGCTCTTGTTCCTTTGTTACTATTGCTGATTACCATTCCTGTGGCTCATTTTGGTTACAGTGCTTTCTCTCCAACGGTTAAAGACCTTATATCACTAGCGCCATATATTGTCTTTACGGCCGCAGCAACTCTTTGCCTGGTATATGGACGCCTCAGGGTACTCATGACATTGCTCACTCTTGTGATTGCTTACTGGAGCTTTACAACCTTGCTCAGTACTGTTGGTCAGAGCTGGAGCAAGTTTACCATCGAGATAGTGTTTAATGCCGTCACAATCTTTGGACCACTAAATCTTTTACTCTTTGCATTCTGGCAAGAGAAAGGCTCAATGGTAACCGACCTGCCCACCAAGCTAATGGTTCTTGGCGCGCAGATCTTTGCAATCTGGCTGGTCTGTGAATACCAACATCAGCCGACCCTTTTCTTTATGACGCAAATGTTGTGGCCTGCATTGCACCCTGACTGGGCAAACATCTCACCTATCGCGTACTACTTCTTTATTATCTCTTTTCTGGCAATGTCTGGCCTGATGCTCTGGCAGCCTTCCACGATTAACGCTGCACTTTTCTCGGCTCTGATCATCCTGTTTATTGTCAGTCAGCAGCTATTGATACCAGGCTATCTTTCTATTTTCATGTTTTTAGCCGGTATTCTTTTGGTCGGTGCGATTGTCCATGAAACATTCAATATGGCATTTAAAGATGATTTGACCGGCCTTCCGGGGCGCCGCGCACTCAATGAGCAACTGGCTAAGCTTGGCCGCAACTACACTATCGCCATGATGGATGTAGACCATTTCAAGAAATTTAATGATACCTATGGGCATGATATCGGTGACCAGGTTCTGAAAATGGTTGCCGCTAAAATCAAACGCGTTACCGGTGGTGGTAAAGCTTTCCGCTATGGCGGTGAAGAGTTCACTATTCTGTACCCTAACAGAGACGTGCAGTATGCACTGCCTCATCTGGAGACGGTACGGGAAACAATCGCAAACTATGCCATGAAAATCCGGGATGACAATCGGCCTCAGGATGATAATACCGGGAAAAACAGACGCGGAAATAGAGCTAAAGACCCTTCTACGGTATCAGTAACCATCAGTATCGGAGTGTCTCAGCGCGAAGGAGCGAATAAAACTCCAGAGCAGGTCATTAAAGCCGCTGACGATGCCCTTTACCGTGCAAAACATGCGGGTCGTAACAAGGTGTGCACCTGATGCCCGGCAGGTTGATTGTAACTCCCTTTAATACGGATACCTTGTTAAGTGAACCCTTGCTGGTTCGACAGCCCTTAATCACCAGCTACAACCTTCCACCCAAAGGCTTTGTCAGCATTATCAAGAAAGGTATTGTTGATACCGAATTATGTGAAGGATATTGGGGGTATAGCCCTCAGTGGCTGAAAGTACTGGATAACAGCCCCTACTCTGCGCGAATAGAGTCTTTAAATGAAAAAGCAATGTTTAAGGATGCGTTGCGTACCCGGTGCCTTATACCTGTATCCGGATACTATGAATGGCAGCAATACACGCGCCACAAGCGCCCTTTTGCAGTGAGACGACCTGAGAACCGAACTTTTCTACTCGCAGGTATTCTGACGCACTACGCTACATCCCAGGCAACAGGGTATGACACATTCGCAATACTGACCCTGCCCAGCAATCAGATGATCGGTAATATTTCGGGCAGAATGCCTGTTATTGTTCCCAGGGAGTATGCTGAAAACTGGCTAACGCCAACTACCGACCCAATGCCGTACCTGACTGCAGCGGAGAACGACTATCTTGATTATTATCCTGTAGCACCATTGGTAAACAATCCGGCTAACCACTCCCGAACTGTTGCCGAACCCAGCGGCCACCGTTTCCGTTTTTCCCATGAACCCTGAAATAGATATCAGATTAAGACCAACACGCCTGATATTCTTAGAACCTACTTCCATCATCAGGGTCAATAGAAAAGCTTGAACTGTACCCGTCAACATCCGGCGGATTTTGCCTGAACAAGAAGCGAGCACACCATGCCATCAATACGCTTTAATCCATTGCGTCAGCAAAGAAGACTCTGGCTGATCTGCACTATGCTTACATCACTCCTGCTAACGGCTTGCACTCCTATGTCTATAAAGAGCACCTCAGAAAGTGAAAAACACAATCAGCTCACCTTGATAACCAGTCAAAATGACTACCGCAGCTATCGCCCCCTGACGCTGGATAATGGGTTATCCATAATTCTGATATCTGACCCTAAAGCCGATAAAGCCGCCGCAGCGATGAATGTCGCGATCGGTAGCGGACAGGACCCGGAGAACTTCGCCGGCCTGGCACACTTCCTTGAACATATGTTGTTTTTAGGCACCGAAAAGTATCCTGAAGCAGGCGAATACCAAAGCTTCATCAGCAAGCATGGGGGAAGCCACAATGCATTTACCTCATACAAGGATACCAACTACTTTTTCGAAGTGGACAACCGCTACCTGGAACCTAGCCTGGATCGTTTTTCCCAGTTTTTTATCGCCCCACTCTTCACTGAGGCTTACGTTAAGCGAGAGAAGAATGCGGTACATTCTGAGTATCAGTCGAAGCTGCGCGACGACGGCCGGAAGCAGTTCGATGTACTGAAGCAAGCACTAAATCCCGAGCACCCCTACAGCCGCTTCAGTACCGGCAGCCTGAAGACTCTGGCAGATAAAAGCGTCAGTACACGTGATGCCATGCTTGAGTTCTATCAAACCTATTATTCTGCAAACCGTATGTCTCTGGTTATTCAGGGTAATTACGCTCTGGATGAACTGGAAGGCATGGCTCGCACCATGTTCAGGGCGGTTAAAAATCATAACACCCCGGCATTTGCCACGGATAAGCCACTGTTTTCAGAGAACAGCCTGCCACTGCAACTCAATATCAGGCCCCTTAAGGCTAACCATGCCATTAAACTGCAATTCCCGATACCAGCACCCTCCACATATTTCAGGAAAAAGCCTACCAGCTACCTTGCAAGCCTGATCGGCCATGAAGGTAAGGGTAGCTTGCTCTCCTATCTGAAGGCTAAGGGATGGGCCACAGGTTTGTCTGCAGGGAGCGGCCTCAGCACCGGGGAAGAGTCTCTGTTCACCATAACCATCAATTTGACACAACTTGGTTTTGAAAATAGTAAGGATGTGGTCAATACAGCTTTTGGTTATATCAATCTGTTAGAACAGGACGGCATTGATGAATGGCGTTTCAACGAGCAGAAAACGCTGTCAGAGCAAGCCTTCAGCTTTGTGGAGTCAGGCTCACCTATCCATGCTGTAAGTTCCATCGCCTACAACATGCCGCGCTTCCCCATTAAAGAAGTGTTGCATGCACCCTATGCGATGGAAACATTTGATGCCAGATTAATCCGCCAATATCTGGGATACCTGACACCAGAGAACCTGCTGCTGACGCGAATCAGCCCTGATATGAAAACCGACAAGCTATCACCTTGGTTTGAAGGAAAATATAGCCTGAGCCCTTTTGATGCCCACCAGGTAACCCCGGTTGCAGCAGAGATCTTCCGTTTGCCTGAGCCCAACGCTTTAATCGCTGATACCCTGAGCCTAAAGCCCAGCCTGGAAACGATGGAAAAACCAGAAAATATCAGCACCAGCCCGAAGGCAACGCTCTGGTACAAGGCTGACCAGGACTTTAATACTCCAAAAGCTCAGCAGTATTTCAGTCTTCAGTCACCGGCAAGTACCGGTTCAGTAAAATCTGCGGTACTGACTCAGTTACTGGCCAGCTGGTTAAATGAAGCCAGCAACGAATTTGCCTACCCCGCAAGCCTCGCAGGCCTAAATTATACCGTCTACAAACACACTCGGGGCATAACCTTCCAGCTCGGTGGCTACGATGATAAACAGCATATGCTACTTGAACGCCTGCTCACCACTTTAAAGGACAGTGAAATCCACTCCGAAACCTTCAGGCTAGTCAAGCAGAGCCTGATCAAACGCTGGCAGAATGCTGACAAAGCCCCCCTTTATCGCCAGATCATGGGGGAGGTCAGTTCCGTCCTGATGCGGCCAGCCTGGAACGAAGAGCAATTTCTGACAGCTATCGAACCTCTGACAACCAAAGACCTTGAAGATTTCCGCGAAGTATTTCTGTCCCAGCTGCACTTGGAAGGAATGATCATAGGTAACATGACAAAAGCTGAAGCAACCTCCAGCCTTAAGTCTGTTATGGATACACTGGAGCCTACCCTCACAGAGAGTGAAATCCCTAAACTACAAGGACTAAGCCTAGAGGGACAAAAGGTCACCCACACACCAGCTCTGAACCATAATGACAATGCGTGGCTAAAATATTACCAACCAACACACCCCTCTGATGCACAAGGATATAAAGAACAGGCACGCTGGATGTTGCTGGCCCATATTCTGCAAAGCCCTTATTACCACGAAATGCGCACGCAACGTCAGCTTGGCTATATCGTTTTTGCCAGCTACCACCCAACCCTGAAAACACCGGGGCTTAGCTTGCTGGTGCAGTCACCGGAGCACACACCGGATGAGATCCGCGAATTAAGCGATGCCTTTATGCACCACTTCAGCGACAGTTTCATGAACATCAGCGAACAGGAGTTCACCGAGCAGAAAGCTGGGCTGTTGGCCAATATTCTCGATAGCGATGATCGCCTACAGGCCCGCACCCAACGGCTATGGCGTGAGATGGCGATGGATGAAACCCACTTCGAGCGCCGGGAGCACCTGGCAGATGCGGTTAAGACGCTGCAGGCGGATGATATGCGCCAGCTATTACAAAAGATCTCCACTGATCAGACCGGCGTACTAACCGTGCAATATCAGTCAGGTAGCCAGACGTTTACCGATGCGGAAAAATTACGTTCCGGGCTAAAAGCCGTTAGCCATTAACACTCTCTGCCGAAAGTCAGTACAAAAAAAGCGATAACACTCAACGTGTTATCGCTTTTTTTATACCCGCATCTCTACAGGCTCACGTACCACCACGTAGAGCCAGTTTATCGACTCAAAACAGGTGTGATGGCACTAAAGACTCCACATAAAGCACCACATCCTCAAGAATGACCTGATCACGCTGGGACAGCTCAGTCTGACTCAGCTCCACCAGCCGCTGATTGAACTGTTCAGGTGTCAGGCTACTGACAGCAGGGTCATTGATTCTTTGCCAGCGGTATTCATCCCACTGTTGCAGCTCTTCACCTGTTAGCCAATCTTTGAAGTTGCGCGCCTTATAACGAAAGAACATCTCATCCAGCCGAGGATCCTGAAAGGTCGGCATCAGCTCAGACAAAGCCTCCGCAGGCGTTTCCCGAATAATATCCATCTGACCTTTATCATGGTGCCCAAAAAAGCCTCCACCATAAAGCATCAGATCCGGATCATCGGAACCGGCTACACCATCTGACGGCTCACTGAAAACAGCCTGCAGTTTAGATGTAATATCCCCCAGTGCAGAAAGTACTTTCCAGTGCTCTCTGCAGGTTTGCAGACTAACGCCAGTACGCGCCTCCACTTTTTCATCCACCATACTCACCGGCAGAACCACCGGACAGCGATTAATATGGATAACCTTCAGCGGAATGCGCGGCTGACTCAACTCAGCCTGAGCGGTAAATACCCGATGTTTAATCTCTTCAGCAGACAGACTCCCCAACTCAGCCGGGTCTGCCATCAGGTCATAACAGATAACGCCATTTTTATTCGTCGGATGTTGCGCCAGCGGTACCACAACAGCAGCATTGCCTCGAGCGGCACCAAACATACCGGAGATATGCAATACCGGCTTGCGACTCACCAGATCCAGCTGATCCGATACCTTATGCTTGTTCCGCAGAGCAAACAGATGTTCATACAGTTTCGGCTGCTTTTCACGAATCAGGCGTGCCAGCGCAATAGTCGCCCGCACATCAGATACCGCATCGTGCGCACCCTCGTGGGAGATACCATTAGCCGCTGTCAGGTGTTCCAGCTTAAAGCTTGGCAGGCCCTGATCATTCAAAGGCCACTCAATTCCATCCGGTCGCAAAGCATAAGCCGTACGCGCCACATCAATCAGATCCCAGCGAGAGTTACCATTTTGCCACTCCCGCCCATAAGCGTCATAGAAGTTACGGTACAAGGTATGACGGGTCATCTCATCATCGAAACGCAATGAGTTATATCCCAAAGAGCACGTATTAGGCTGACTCAGTTCGGAATGAATATTGGCGATAAATTCAGCTTCCGGCACACCATCCTTCTGGGCATCTTGGGGCGTGATACCCGTAATTAAGCAAGCATCAGGGTGAGGCAGGAAATCATCCGCAGGCTGGCAGAACCACTCGACAGGTTCAGCTATTTCATTCAAATCCAGATCTGTACGGATACCTGCAAACTGTGACGGACGGTCACGACGTGGGTCGGCACCAAAACTCTCATAATCGTGCCAGAATAACGTAGGCTGTGAACTCAAGGTTCAGGTCCTTATTTTCTCAGGGCCTGCAGCCCGCATTACACCCGCTTAGGGTGTATTGCGTGGCCAGGATACATTTAACTCAATCTGCGCCCGTTGAGGCAGTGAGTGATAACTAATGTGAATATCACTTTGCTCAGACTGGGTGTAGCGCTTAATCACTTCAATCAATTCACTTTGCAGGCGCGGCAGAAAATCCGGTTGACTACGCTGCATGCGATCCTGGGAGATCATCATCTTCAAACGCTCCCGGGCAACATCTGCAGAGTGGTCATTTTCTTTCTGGAAAAAATCGCGCAAACGCTTCATCGCCGACCTCCGAACATACGGCTGAATAAACCTTTTCTTTCAAGCTCCACAAACCGCATTGGTTTCTCTTCACCCAGAAAGCGAGCAACGGTATCAGTGTATGCTTGGCCCGCATCACTCGGCGTATCATGCACCACAGGAATCCCTTGGTTGGAGGCCCTTAACACTGCTGGAGATTCAGGGATAACACCAATAACAGGAATCGCCAGAATTTCTTCAATATCCTGCATAGACATCATATCAGAATGCTCGACCCGTTCGGGGTCATAGCGCGTAATCAAAAGCTGAGCCTTCACGGTCTCACCTTCCTCGGCCCGACGGGTTTTAGAATCCAGCAGGCCTATTATCCGATCGGAATCCCGAACAGAAGAAACTTCAGGGTTAGAAACAACAATCGCTTCATCAGCATAGTACATCGCTAAAATAGCACCACGCTCAATACCTGCAGGAGAATCACAAATGATAAAGTCAAACTCCTCCTTCAAAGCATCAATAACCTCACCAACGCCCTCATAGGTCAGGGCATCCTTATCACGGGTCTGAGAAGCTGGCAGCATATACAAACCATCCAGACGCTTATCCTTAATGAGCGCCTGACTCAGTTTTGCTTCACCTGTAGTAACATTAATAAGATCATAAACAACCCGGCGCTCGCAGCCCATCACCAGATCAAGGTTTCTCAGGCCTACATCAAAATCAATCAAAACGGTGCGATATCCCTGCATCGCAAGTGCAGTACCTATCGACGCACAACTGGTGGTTTTACCGACACCACCCTTACCGGACGTCACTACAACTACTCTAGCCAAGCGTCCTTCCTCCTTCATAATAATAGTACTTATTATGTCCATTAAAGCGATCGAATACAGTGAACAGCATCAAAATTCAAATCAAAACTAAACGATCATTTGCCAATCTGACCTCTACCGGCAAGTCACGGGCTATCGGAAATTCGCAGGTATCAAAAACCTGAAAAACGCCCGCAACAGAAACCAGTTCTGCACTAAACTTCCGACAAATAACACGGGCTTCAACATCCCCTTGGGCACCAGCAATAGCACGCCCACGCAGGACGCCCCAAACCTGAACGTTACCATCAGCAATCACCTCAGCACCTTCATTAACTGAGCCGATCACAACAAGATCTGCGCAACTTGCATAGATTTGCTGACCTGAGCGTACCGTACCTTTTACAAAACGGGTCGGTAAACGCTGAGGGCAGGATGTTTTCTTTACCTCTTTAAGGCGATGCTCTGTAAGCGGCGGGAACCATCCTAACCCTAATGCCCAGGCGGACTTCTTAATCAGGTCCTGAGAACAACGGACCGCAATCGGAATAAGACCATTACGCTTACAAACATCAACAATCATTTCCAGGGCAACACTCATCTCCTCCAACTGCTCGAAGGATAAAAGCACGGGAGTCTGGCAGAAAAAAGCCGGTGCTTTCTGAGTCTGGCGACTCAACTCCTGCTCAATTTGCGCACAGTCCGGAGTTAGCAACTCCAGGGTGGTAATTGTTAGATTCCCCCCTTTAAACTGAAACGCTGATTGCTGCTCTGAATAATCTGACCGCACAATAATGCCTGTGTAAGATGCCGGAAAAATATAAATCTGTGTAATAAAGAATCATTATACAAGATGAACCGGAATTAGATGTAAAAAAAGCCGGCAAATGCCAGCTTTTCATATATATCTGGGTACAATCAGCACATATGCTGGCCACCATTGATGGCCAGATTCGCACCGGTAATAAACCCGCCTTCATCATCAGCAAGAAAAGATACTGTTCGGGCAATCTCCTCTGGCTTACCAAATCGCCCAACCGGAATGCCTTCCATAATTTGGTTTCGAATCGGTTCATCAATTTTCATAATCATGTCGGTGGCAATGTAACCAGGGGAAATAGTATTAACGGTAATCCCCTTTCGGGCCGTTTCCTGCGCCAGCGCCTTAGTAAAGCCATGCATACCCGCTTTCGCTGCGGAGTAATTAGCCTGCCCTATTTGCCCTTTTTGACCATTAATCGACGAAATATTGATAATGCGGCCAAATTTCATCTCAAGCATAGGCTCCAGGCAGACTTTGCTCATGTTAAAAACACTGTCCAGATTCGTCTGCAGGACCTCATGCCATTGCTCCCAGCTCATCTTCTTCATAAAGCCATCACGGGTAATACCGGCGTTATTAACCAGCACCGCGACCGGGCCTAATGTCTCAGCAACCTGTTTATAGCCCTGCTGGCAGGACTCGAAATCCCCTACATCTATATGTACGGTGGCAAAATCATAACCAGAGGCTTTCTCGGCTTCCTTCCATGCCTCCGCCTTTTCCTGATTTACCGATGCAGCAACGACAACATAACCATCGTCAGACAAACGACGGCAAATTGCAGTACCAATACCACCGGTGCCACCGGTTACTAAGGCGATTTTCTTACTCATCTTACATTCCCTCTGCTTATAGATGTCGCTTTCGCATAACCTGTTTTACTGACACACGGTGACAGCACCGTGACAGAAAACAGGACTTTATCTGCAGATCCCGGCCCACTAACGCTCTCTATCAGCGGGCGGCGGAGCAGACAAAAAAATCCTTGCGTGGCTATCGAGAAACATTTCATACATTTATTTTAACTTTCGACATAAAAACTTTTGACATTCAATTATTTAGCTCTATAATGCACTGCATCTGATGCGGGGTGGAGCAGCCTGGTAGCTCGTCGGGCTCATAACCCGAAGGTCGTCGGTTCAAATCCGGCCCCCGCTACCAAATTCAGAGAAAGCCAGATTCTTCGGAATCTGGCTTTTTTTATGCTCAAAATTTATCCTGAATGTCTTCACCGCTACCTTTCCCTGTTTGCCTGCACGACTTGATTCAGCCAGCTAAATAAGCAATTCTATAATCCATAAAGCTCTAAACTATCAAATGACTTGTGAGCTCACAACAGCTCATGACCTGCCAGTCATAAAAATAGAAGCCGAAAAAAGATTATCCCTAGCTAACCTATTGTTTCTAATTAGTATTTACCCGTATTAATCTTAAGGTCTTATTGCTTATTTTCTGCAGTCGTATCATTTGTTATTGGCACCCCCCGGCAGCACCGGTTGACGGAGACCCCGAATGGAAACAGGACACATCAGCACACAGCCTGAACTGAGGCAATATCTGAACCAGGCGATCACCATAGCCCGCCAGGCCGGAGATCTGATCCGTTCAGCCCGTGAGGAGCAAAGTTTTTCACAGAATTACAAAGCGGGCCATGAACTGGTCACCAGCGCAGATCTCAAGTCTGACCAGTTAATTCGCGCTCTCCTTCAACTGACATTTCCTGAGCATGCCATTCTGTCGGAGGAATCGTCACCCGACTATTCAGATGCCAGTACACTTTATCAGCCTATATGGGTCATCGACCCCATTGATGGCACGGTTAACTATGCCCATGGTTTGCCGCAGGTTGCGATATCCATTGCCTACGCCGAACAGGGTGAAGTGAAAGTCGGGGTTGTGTATAACCCGTTTCTGGATGAGTTATTCACAGCTGTTGCCGGCGAACCAGCCCAACTGAACGGTGAGGATATCCGGGTCAGTGAGACAGAAGAGTTAAAGAAAGCTCTGATTGCCACCGGCTTCCCCTATGATAAGTCCCTGATTCCGACGTTACTTCCCCGCCTGCATCAAGTATTGAACAACTGTCAGGATATTCGCCGCATGGGTTCCGCAGCTATTGATATATGCTATGTGGCAGCAGGGCGGCTGGATGCTTACTATGAGAGCGTTTCCCCCTGGGATTTTGCCGCCGCCCGCCTGATTGCACTTCGTGCAGGAGCCTTGGCCGGTCATTTAGACGGATGTCCTGATCATACCCCTCCGGCCCTTTACGGCCATCAGATTCTGATTGCCAATCCTGCCCTTTACCCGTTACTGCAAAATTTGCTGAAGCAAAATAAAACCTGAAAAAACAGCATACACATCAAGAATCCAGCACTCACCATAAATTGAGTCAACAAAACCCTACTTCAGTCAATGCATGCCCCTTTCTGATGTATTAAAAATACGCCTTTCTGGTTTATCCATGCTGTTGTGACCCATAAGGTGACAACAGAAGTAAAAAAACAACACTATTATCCATATAAAAAAACAGGGTTATAACCCCAAGATCAGAGGCCTGTATGTTCGCCGTTGCGGATACGAATATTTCATCTGAAGAGATAAAGTTGTTGGCAACAGCATTCAATGCTCACCAACCTATCGCCATTATTGACCGCTCAGGAATTATTATTAAGTCTAATAAGGCTTTTAGTGATCTGACCGGTTATGCGCTACGGGAGCTTGTTGGCCGCAATATCCGCATGCTTCGTTCAGATAAGCAAAGCGACCCTTTCTATAAAGAACTTTGGCTCGGCCTGAAGGCCAAGGGTTTCTGGGAAGGAGAAATGTGGAATAAGACACGCAATGGCGATGTACCTCATCACGTCCGTATTACCGCAGTCTCTGATGAAAATAACCGATTCACCCATTATGTTGCCTTTTACGAAGACCTGACCAGCGCCTATGAGCAGCAGCACTACTTGGAACGGAAGGCTCAAGAGGAATCATCCCTCAGCATTCTGATGGCCCAAAGCCTTGACGATGTATCCATGTACGACTATCTGAATCAGTTTCAGGCGCGCCTCATGCATCATCACCATTGGCAGTGGCGCTTTCTGGCCCTGTATCAGCCCACATCAATCGGCCTGAAGCCCCAGATACAGCATGGTACTTGCGCCAACAACCCCTGTATAAAAATCCCTATGACCATGGAGCTCTGCCAAAGTGTTATCAATCAGGGTTCCCCTCAAATTCTTCCAATGGAGATGGATACGCAGACCCTCTGCGCTATAGAGCAGGATCATGCCGCATATGCTGTTCCGTTACAGCATGCAGGCAACCCATCGGTTCTGCTGGTCTATCTGCCAAAGCATATTCTGAAGACCAGCGAAAACCGTACATTTATCCACAGGGTGGTTCATGTGCTGGGAATGGGTATTAATAAGCGCCTGACAGAGCAGGCTTTGATTGAAGCCCGGGATAAAGCTGAAAAAGCCAGTCAGGCGAAATCTAACCTCCTATCCAGTGTCAGCCATGAACTGCGTACCCCGCTGAATGCGATTTTGGGTTTTGCTCAGCTCTTACAGGATGAACCCATGGAAAACGGCCAAAAAGAGTCGGTCAGTGAGATTTATCTCGCGGGCCGCCATCTGCTGGCAATGGTGAATGATATTCTCGATCTTGCCCGTATCGAATCGGGACAAGTGCGTTTAAACACTGAAGTCATATCTGTTGCCAGAGAGCTGGAAAGCAGCCTGGCATTACTGCAACCATTAGCAGAAAAGCAGGGCCTTCAGCTTGATATCGACCTGGCCAGCAACTCAGATCAGGAAATTCTTGCGGATCGTGTCCGGCTGAGGCAGGTGATCTTTAACCTGCTGTCCAACGCTATGAAATATAACCGCCCAGGGGGCCAGGTGAGAATTTGCCTGCAAATACCAGAAAAAGGTTTTGTCCGTATTCAGGTCATCGACAGCGGCATCGGTATCCCCGAAGATAAACAGCAGGATCTGTTCCAGGTATTTAATCGCCTGGGAGCTGAGAGCACCAATGTAGAAGGGACGGGAATCGGGCTTGCTCTTTGCAAGCGTTTAGCAGAAATGATGCACGGCCGCATTGGTTATCAGCCCAACCCCGAGAGCGGCAGTATTTTCTGGATTGACCTGCCAGATAACGAGCAAAATAAAAGCCATGAAGACAAAGGCCACCGTTTTAATATTCTCTGCGTAGATGATGATCCCATTCATCTGAAACTACTGGAAAACGCACTTCAGGCGCGGGCTGATATTCGACTCTTCACGGAGAACAACGCAAGCTACGCTGTTGACCTTGCTCAGAAGCACCCACTGGATCTTATTCTGCTCAATACTGACATGCCGGATCTGAGCGGTCTTGAAGTCATAGAGATTCTTAAAGTCAGCCCTAAAACCGCCACAATTCCTATCATAGCTATCGCTCAGAATACGCAACCTGATGTCGTTAAAACTCACCTTCAGGCTGGTTTCTCAGAGTATTTTACAAAGCCGCTATCAATGGACAAACTCCTGCTTATTATTGGTCAACTACAAACAGAGCAGGAGCAGCTGATCGCCGTCAGCAACAGCTGAATCTGAACCCGGTGCCTATACTTCAGAACAAACCTGAAGTCGGCACCTGTTCTGATCCATGACTATACTGTATAAATATATAGATTAATTTCTTATACTGGCTCAGTCGTTATCTTCCCATTTAAAGGTCTGGCCTGTTTATGCTTCCTCTCTCCAACCTATTACTTCCTGCCCTGTTTCTTATTTGCGCACTGGCAGGCGCTCTTATCTCTATATCGATTATGCGCAATCGTCACCAGCAGCAGCTGAATCATGAACTGGACCTTCAGGCCGACCAGATGCAGCAGCACTTTCAGGCAGCGATACAACAGGTACAGCTTCAGCACCAGCATGCACAGGAGAATGCAAACGACCTGCGCCAGCGCCTGCTGGCCAGCGACGCCGAACTCAACCGATTGCAGCAACAGCAGCAGAGTCAGAGCCAGCAGATTGCCGATGCTCAGGCACAAAGCCGATACACCAAAGAACTGCAGCAGAAACTGACTCAGGTCGAACAGCGTTATCAGCAGGAACAGGAGCGCCGTCAACAGGTCGAGCAGGACAGCACCGCCCAGCAAACCACGCTGGATAATCTGCATGAAGTGGTTGAGCGCAGTCAAAGCCAGCTTACCGCCAAGGACCAGCAGATCCATCAGCTACAGCAACAACTGCTGACACTGGAGCAACAACTGGCCACCACCCGCACCCGTTTAGAAGAGGAAAAGAAATCCTCGCAGGAAAAAATTCAGATCCTGAACAATGCCGAACAGAAACTCAGTCAGCAGTTTGAGAATCTGGCCAACCGCATTTTTGATGACAAGAGCAAACATCTGAATCATCAGCATCAGCAAACCCTCACCAGCCTGCTGAACCCCTTTAAAGACCAGATCAACCAGTTCCGCCAACAGGTACAGGATAGCTATGGCAAAGAGGCTCAGGAGCGCGCCATGCTCAAGCAGGAGATCCACAGCCTGAAAGCGCTGAACCTGCAGATGAGTCAGGAAGCCCTCAACCTGACCAAAGCCCTGAAAGGCGACAAAAAAGCTCAGGGCAACTGGGGTGAGCTGATCCTGCAGCGAGTGCTGGAAGAGTCCGGTTTGCGGGAAGGCCATGAGTACGAGCTGCAAGCCAGCCGCCGGAATGAAGAGCGCCAGCTCTATCAACCGGATGTGATCGTACATCTGCCGGACAATAAAGATGTCATCATTGACGCCAAGGTCTCTCTTAACGCCTACGAATCCTTCCACAACAGTGACGATAAAACCGAGCGCCAACAGTACCTAAAAGCTCATGTTGCCGCTATCCGCAGCCATATTAAGGGACTGTCCGCCAAAGATTACCGGGAGCTGAAAGGCGTCCGCAGCCTCGACTACGTATTGATGTTTATTCCGGTGGAAGCCGCCTTTATGACCGCCTTTGACGCCGAGCCGGATCTGTTCCGGGAAGCCTTCGAACACAACATCATGATCGTCAGCCCCACCAGCATGATGGTGGCCCTGCGAACTATCCAGAATATCTGGCGGTACGAACGCCTGAATGAAAACGCCCAACTGATCTCCCGCCGGGCCGGGCGCATGTACGACAAACTGCGCGGCTTTGCCGAAGATATGCAGAAACTGGGCAACCAGCTCAGCAGCGCCCATCAGACCTATGACAACGCCCTGAACAAATTCAGCCAGGGACGCGGCAGCTTAGTCGGACAGGCTCAGCAGCTTGCCGAGCTGGATATCAATATCAAAAAGCCCCTACCCCAGGAGCTGACCGATATGGCATCCGTGGATCTGCCGGATCTCAATCAAGACTAAGATCCACGGGCTCTAGCACTAAATCACCGAGGCAAACTGAATTTATTTCATTAAAACCTAAGGATTTGCCTGAAAAATATGACGAAAAAAAGACAGCACACCAACTAATCCTGACTATAGTTAAGTTGTGAACGCAAGCCGCTACCTCTGAGATCTTTCAGGCCATATAGTAAGCAGCATGCGCTTAAAACGTATTTTTTGTTCGTTAAGGTGTTTCTCCTTGTTACTGAAAACGCGTTAGGCATTCAAAGAGAAAAACAGCAGAAACGATCCGGGGGGAGCGTTTATGTTAGAGACAATGCTCACGGAGGTTTACGGGCAATGTCCCTATTGCGGGTCTGAACTGGAAACAGCCGTTGATATATCAGGAGGTGATCAGGACTACTACGAAGATTGCCAAACGTGCTGCGCCCCGATTCATATGCAAGTATATGTCAATATGGAGGGAGAATTGCTGAGTGTAGAGCTAAAACGGGAAGATGATCCCTGACAACTTTATCTGAAGCGAGGTGCCCGGATTAATATATGAGTAGGTCGAATTGAGCCGTTGATTGAATAGATTAAACAAAACATCAACACAAACCGGAGAGCAGGAAAGACCTGGAAAGACCTGGAAAGACCGAAAAATACCATTTACTCGCATAGGAGATTCGACTCTTTGATAACCCAGATACAAGGTACATTCTATTGATCGGTATTAGCCCGTGACAAAGGTACAGTCTCACAAGTCTGTACAGTACAGCGACAAGACAGAAAAACTCAACTAAAAGCCCTGTATGGCAATCGCTTACAGGGCTTTCTTGGTTTCCTACCTCCCCGCCTTTCACCGCCATCGTTTTGCCCTATCCCTGTTATCGGGTTTTCCATTTATCCCGGTGCCACAAAGTCGGTTAAAATTTTGTATGAAACAGCACGGGCATTTCCAGTCTCTGTTAAAATTCGGCTATGGAATAGAGCTTCCGGGTCGGCGCTGGTAATTACGCCCGCCGCCCCCATATAGATCTGCAACAAACAAGATCATCACCTGATTATTGACGTATTAACCAGAGCCAAACACGGCTCGCCGGGAGAGCACCATGAGCGAAAACCGTCACGAGAAACTGATTATTCTGGGTTCCGGCCCTGCAGGTTACACCGCAGCTGTCTACGCCGCACGCGCCAACCTGAAACCTGTCATCATCTCAGGTATGCAGATGGGCGGTCAGCTGACCACCACGACCGACGTGGATAACTGGCCCGGTGCATTCGACGGTATTCAGGGCCCTCAGCTGGTTGAAGATATGCGTAAACACGCTGAACGCTTCGACACCGAAATCGTTTTCGATCACATCAACGAAGTGGAACTGACCCAGCGTCCGTTCACTCTGAAAGGCGACAGCGGCACCTACACCTGTGACGCGCTGATTATCGCCACCGGCGCAAGCGCTCAGTATCTGGGTCTGCCAAGCGAAGAAGCTTTCATGGGTAAAGGTGTTTCTGCCTGTGCCACCTGTGATGGTTTCTTCTACCGTAATCAGGAAGTGGCTGTTGTTGGTGGCGGTAACACCGCTGTTGAAGAAGCCCTGTACCTGTCCAACATCGCCAAGAAAGTCACCCTGATCCACCGTCGTGACAGCCTGCGCTCTGAGAAAATCCTGCAGGACAAACTGATGGAGAAGGTTGCCAACGGCAATATCGAAGTGATCTGGAACCACACACTGGACGAAGTTCTGGGTGATGATATGGGCGTTACCGGCCTGCGCCTGAAAGCCACCGAAGGCGATGCCACCCAAGAGATCAGCGTGATGGGCGTGTTTATCGCCATCGGCCACAAGCCAAACACCGGCATCTTTGAAGGCCAGCTGGAGATGAACGGCGGCTACCTGAAAGTACAATCCGGTCTGGAAGGCAACGCCACCCAAACCAGCATCGAAGGTGTTTATGCCGCAGGTGATGTAATGGACCACGTGTACCGTCAGGCGATCACCTCAGCCGGCACCGGCTGCATGGCGGCACTGGACGCAGAACGCTTCCTGGACAGCCAGGGCTAATCAGCCAACATCTGATGTTGCCATAACAACCAAAAGCCGCTGACATCTGATGCCAGCGGCTTTTTTACGCCCCAGCCTAAACCTCTGCCCCCGCCCTTAAAGCCCCTGTCGGTGAAGGCTTACAAACATAACGCTTCCAGCCCTAACATTCCTGCCCTTGTGACCGATAGAGTATTAGTGATTGCGAAATAAACAACGCCATCACTCAAAAAGCCATGAAGGCTTTCATCATCACACTCAGGGAGAAACCTGATGAAGATACAGTTTCCCGCCGGTTCAACATCGGCCACAACGCCAAACCCGCAGCCCGCCAAAGCAACATCGGTGACGCAGTCCACCCATACGCAATCCACCAGTACACCAACCACCGATAAAACCGGCTCAGCCGATGGGGTTAATCTGAGTTCAACCGGTATGATAGCGTCGGATGAGTTTGATAAGGCGGTGAGCCTGCTGCAAAAAGAGGCGTTTGAAGGTTTCACCCAACCGGAACGCGGTCATTTTGGCATAAATGCTAAAATTGATATTGGTCGCTACAACCTGTATCTGGTTGACCAGCAGGTGGGGGCCTTGCAAAGCAAATATGGCGAAGCGGTTGACGGCGATGCGCTGAAAAAGCAGCTGATTGCAGCCAGTGGCATCACCACCGAGAACCCCCTGAAAGGCTCTAATCGGCAGAACTTCTTTTATGAAAACACCAGTTTTTATCATCTGAAAGAGAAAGATGTTCAGGCCCTGACCGATGTTTATATCCACGCCAAAGAGAATAATCTGGATACCGAGCAGGTTAATAATCTGGCGTCAGTGCTGGGGGCGTATCGTATGACTACAGCCAAACGTCCCGGCCTGTATTATCCGGACAAACGCCCAGCTTACGATGACGAACTGGTACAGCAGGCCAAGGCGATCTACTCAAATGATGGCTCCGGTGTGGTTCAGTTTGAGCAGGGGTTTCTGGATTATGCCTTAAGCCCGGAGAAGAACCTTCGTATGACATCTCAGGTTCTTGATCTGGATTTTATGCAGCAGATTACTGGAACCGGCGATGGTAATAAGGCGTTCCTGCATACCCCGACATTCCACTTGGGTGAGGGCAAACTTCTGGGTACCGGACAAAGCCGTGAAGCATTAAAAACCTCGGATCAACCCGACAGTGATATGACCCCGCAGGAAGCCGTACAGCAGCAACTGACCCACTGGCTGGAAACCCACTTTAAGCCCGACTCCCCTCTGCAGGCGATGATCGGAGAGTTATCCGGTGAGGAGCAGTCCCGGCTGTTTACCCAGCTGAACCTGCTAAAGCTGATCTGATACAGCCTTTTTTCTTATCCCGCCCGCCCCTGCTGAGCCAGCGCATTTGCTGACTTGGCAGAGGGCCAATCTCTCACAACAACGTATGTGTGCTCATTGCAGAAGGATTCGACAGCACAGTGGGGTCGCGAAAAAATCTGCTTTGAAAATAAAAAAATCACCAAAGTCGCATCAGAATCTGCATTCCCAGCCAAGCATAAATACCGGCTAATACATCATCAACCATAATGCCAAAGCCACCGGCAACACGACGATCAGCCCACTTCACAGGCCAGGGTTTAAGCACATCAAAGAACCGGAAAAGCACAAACCCTACCAATGCCCACTCCCAGCCCTGCGGTGCAAGGAACATTGTCAGCCAGTAGCCAACAAACTCATCCCACACAATGCCGGAGTGGTCATGTACCCCTAAGTCTTCCGAGGTACGTTCACACAGCCAGACACCAACGACAAAAGTCAGTCCCAGTAAGGCGATAAACCATAATGGCGACAGGAATTGGATCCAAAGCAGGTAAGGAATAACCGCTGCAGCCGTACCTGCCGTGCCGGGTGCCCAAGGGGCGGCACCACTTCCCAGGCCAAAGGCCAAAAAGTGGACAGGGTTACGCCAGACACTGGAAGGTGCACGATTCATCAGGTATTACCTTTAAAATGATCAAACCCAGAAGCAGTCAGGCCCTGCTCATGCAGGCCTCGAATCCCCTGTTGAGATGTAACAACGCCGATGGGGTATAACTTAACGCCACTTTGCTCTGCGCTCACTTCCAGCTCCAGGCGACGCTGGGGCGACACAGTGAAACAAAGTTCATAGTCATCTCCCCCTGCCAATGCATCCTGAAACACCTGAGAAGTATCGCCATGTTCCTTGTTAAAACAAGGAATGCGGGTAGGGTCAAGATTCGCACCAACGCCACTTGCTGAAAGCATATGGCCCAGGTCCGCCAACAGACCATCTGAGATATCAATAGCGGTTGCTGCACGACTGGACAGAATGGGAATCAAATCAAACCGGGGCTTTGGATAAAGGTAGGCTCTCAGCATGTCAGTTTCTGCAGAGGCCTCTGCAGTATTAAGCATAGCAAGGTCAGGCAACGCCTGTTGCGCCTCCAGTAAAGCTTTAGCTTTCCTCAGGCCACATGCTGACTTACCTAGCTCACCGGAAACATAAATCAGGTCACCGGGCCGGGCACCTTTACGCTTCCAGGCTGCGCCAGGGGTTACATAGCCATGAACCTGCACACTCATTGAAAGTGCGCCCTGAGTAGTGTCACCTCCGACGAGTGCGACACCATACTTCTGAGCCAGATCAGCCATTCCCTGACTAAAGCCTGACAGCCACTCTTCGTCAACCTCAGGCAAGCTCAAGGCCAGTGTAAACCAGGCGGGTTGCGCACCCATCGCCGCAAGATCACTTAAGCTAACCGCCAGCGCTCGCCAGCCAACGCTATGGGCCGGGGACTCCGGTAAAAAGTGAACACCGGCCGTTGACGTATCAACGGATACCACCAGCTGTTTGCCTTCCGGCACCGAAATCAGTGCACAGTCATCGCCAATCCCCAAGTAAACATCCCGTCTTGACGGCTGAAGCTTCGGAGAAGAGAAATAACGATGAATCAGCTCAAATTCACCCAAAAGAATCAGCCTTTATTACGGCGTTCGGCGACTTCTGCAGCTCGCAGGCGAACCGCTAACTTGTCCAGAATGCCGTTAATATATTTATGACTCTCAGTCGCACCAAAGCTTTTAGCTAACTCAACGCCTTCGTTAATCACCACGCGATAAGGTACATCAATACACTTGCTCAGCTCATAGGTGCCCAGGCGTAAAATGGCCAGCTCTACCGGATCAAGCTCATCAACCCTGCGATCCAGCAGAGGCGCATACTCTTTATCCAGGTCTGCTTTTTGCTGAGGGATGTTGTGCAGCAGCTCATTGAAATAGGCCAGATCAGCAATCTCTACAGCGGATGTAATATCCTCGTGAGCCTCCAGCCCATCATCAGGACGGGCCGCGCGAATCTGAAGTTCAATCTGCTGCAAAGCCGCACCTGTCATCTGCCATTGATACAGGCCTTGCACAGTTAGCTGGCGAGCAGCATGACGCGCTTTAGTTTTACTGGTTTTTTTACCTTGGGACATTGAGGAGTAACCGCGAGTTAAGTTTTAAATTACCGAATGAAATTTTTTAAATTACAACGAGTTCAGCAGGCTAACCATTTCCAGAGCACAAAGTGCTGCTTCAGAGCCTTTGTTGCCTGCTTTAGTGCCTGAGCGCTCAATCGCTTGCTCAATGGTATCAACAGTCAACACACCATTGGTGATAACCACACCTGTTTGTAGCGACAACTGGCCTAAGCCTTTTGTGCACTCACCTGCCACATATTCAAAATGCGGTGTTCCACCACGGATTACTGCACCAAGCGTAATCACCGCATCCGGCTGCTGTTTTTCAATTACCTTTTTAGCAACCAGAGGCAGCTCCCATGCACCCGGTGCACGAACAACGGTGATATTTGCTTCATCAACACCGTGACGACGCAGCGTATCGATAGCGCCTTCAACCAGGTGCTCAACCACAAAGCTGTTAAAACGACCGACAACGATGGCGTACTGGCCGTTACAGTTTACGAAATTGCCTTCTACTGATTTGATTGTCATTTTTTTATCCTGATAACTTTTGTGTTTCCCAAAAAAGAGGCTGGCGGCTTTTTAGCCGCAGAGCTTAATCTTCGCAGGGAATATATTCTTCGATTTCCAGATCAAAACCTGAGATCGCATTAAACTTCATTGGAGAGCTCAGCAGACGCATCTTGCCCACACCCAGATCACGCAGAATCTGGGAACCTGTGCCTACCGTTAAATATGCCCCGGACGCGCTGACATTCACCTTAGATTGCTGACGTCCGTTTTGAATCAGATCAACGGAATCATGGATATCAATACGCTCATTGCTGTCCAGCAGTAAAACAACGCCTTTACCTTCCTGAGCTACTTTCGCAAGCGCCTTACGCATGGTCCACTTGCGCCCGGTCTCATCCGCAGGAATTGCACCCACAACGTCCCGTAGTACTTCAGTACGATTATGCACACGTACCATAATCGGGTCGTCAGCCTTGATCTCTCCCAGTGTCATCGCCAGATGAGTGCAGCCCTGAATTTCATCGGTATAGGTGACATAGTTAAAATCACCATATTCAGTGGCCATTACACCTTGCTGATCACGGGCAACCGTGTGCTCATTCGTCGTGCGGTAGTGAATCAGGTCTGCAATCGTACCAATCTTAATACCATGTTTCTGAGCAAACAGCTCAAGATCCGGACGACGAGCCATGGTGCCATCTTCATTCATGATCTCAACGATCACGGAAGCCGCTTCAAAACCTGCCATACGCGCCATATCACAACCGGCTTCAGTATGACCGGCACGACTCAATACGCCACCCGGCTGGGCCATCAGCGGGAAGATATGCCCCGGCTGTACGATATCGTCCGCCTTAGCATCACGCTTAACTGCAGCACGCACCGTATGAGCACGGTCCGCAGCCGAGATGCCAGTTGTTACGCCTTCAGCGGCTTCAATGGACAAGGTGAAATTAGTGGAGAACTGGGCACCGTTACTCTGTACCATCAAGGGCAGTTTCAGCTGCTCGCAGCGGTCGCGGGTCAATGTCAGGCAGATCAGGCCTCGGGCATATTTCGCCATGAAGTTGATATCTTCCGGACGAACCTGCTCAGCAGCGATGATCAGATCGCCTTCATTTTCGCGGTCTTCATCATCCATCAGAATAACCATTTTGCCCTGACGAATATCTTCCAGTAGTTCTTCAACAGTATTCAGTTGCATACTCTTTCCTATGCTGTCAGCCACGGTAGAAACCGTTCTGAGCTAAAAAATCGAGACTGATATCGCTTTTTGGTGCTTCTGAAGGCTCATTCTTACTGATAAGCCTTTCAAGATAGCGTGCGATCAGATCCACTTCTAAATGTACGGACTGGCCCGAGGTATATCTCTGCAAAACAGTTTCTGCCAGCGTATGAGGAACAATATTGAGTTCAAAAACATCACCTTCAATACCGTTCACGGTCAGGCTTGTGCCTTCTACCGTTATTGAGCCTCGATCTGCAATATATTTCAGCAGCGATTCCGGGGCCTGTACCCTGAAGCGCACAGAGCGGGCATCTTCCCGGCGTTCAAGAATTTTACCCACGCCATCCACATGGCCGCTGACAATATGGCCGCCCAGACGAGAGGTCGGCATCATCGCCTTTTCCAGGTTCACAGCCTGCCCCGGGCTATAATTCTTAAAGCAGGTATGGCGTACGGTTTCCAGGGAAACATCCGCCCAGAAACCTTTGCTGTGCAGTTCCGTCACTGTCAGGCAAACACCGTTAACCGCAATACTGTCACCCAGCTTAACATCTGACATATCCAGAGTATTAACAGCAACTTTGACGCGGTAGTCGCCACCTGAAGGCTGTAAACTCTCAATTGTACCAACCGCTTCGATAATTCCGGTAAACATTATTGTGATTTTCCTGTAAAACGGGCGGTTATCATCATATCTGTACCGACCATACGGCAGTCCGTCAGCGTCAACCGCTTCTGATCAGCCATTTTTTTGATTCCCGGCAAGTGCAGCAAACCTCGCGCTCCATCACCCATCAGCGTTGGCGCCATAAAGACAACCAGCTCATCAATCAATTCTGCTTCTGCAAAAGCGCCGGCCAGCGTTGCCCCGGTTTCCAGCAATACCTCATTGCATTCCCGCTGATCGAGGTAAGCCATCAACGCCTTTAGACTGACACGTCCGTTTTCAGCAGGCAGCTGCAGACAAACCGCTCCAGCCTTTTCCAGACGTTCTTGCTTATCAGGGTCCCGCTCGGTAAACGCAATCAGTGTTTCACCGGGCTGCTGAAGAATTTTAGCGCTTTCCGGTAAACGCAGGTGACTGTCAAGCACAACACGCAAGGGCTGGCGTTTTGCGATCTGTTCTGCATCGGCTAGGTTCAGCTGCTCAGCGCGTACTGTCAGTGCGCTGTCATCGGCAATCACTGATTCCACACCGCTGATAATCGCAGAGCTACCGGCCCGTAACCGCTGCACCTGAGTCCGGGCTGCAGCACCTGTGATCCACTGACTTTCACCAGACGCCATGGCCGTTCGCCCATCCAGACTGCAAGCAAGCTTGGCCCGAACAAACGGGCGTTTTTCTGTCATACGCTGAATAAAGCCTAGGTTCAGCGCTTTTGCATCTGCTTCACAAACCCCTGTAAGAACCTCAATACCTGCCGCTTGCAGCTTGCGGATACCATTACCGGCAACAAGAGGGTTAGGGTCTACCATAGCAATAATCACCCGTGAGACACCCGCTCTGATTAAAGCGTCGCAGCAAGGGGGGGTTTTACCGGTATGGGAGCAGGGCTCCAATGTTACGTAGGCCGTTGCGCCTTCTGCGGCATCTGTTTTGGCTAAGGCATTAACTTCCGCATGCCCCTCGCCAGCTTTCTGGTGCCAGCCTTCAGCGATTATTTTGCCATCTTTAACCAGAACGCAGCCCACACGGGGGTTTGGGAAAGTGGTGTAGTGTCCTCTGCGAGCCAAGTGAATCGCACGCGCCATATAAAAAGCATGAGGCTGTAAGGGCGTATTAGATGCTGTCATGTATCACAACCTATGAAGAGCTGTCTTTGCCAGAAAAGTGCTCACCACGGCTAAAAGGCGGGTCCTGGGCTAACCGATCAATCTCAGCACGAAACTCATCCAGATCCTGAAAGCTGCGATAAACCGAAGCAAAGCGAATATAAGCCACCTGATCCAGTAAACGCAGCTGAGCCATCACCTCTTCTCCTATCAGGCGCGAAGCAACCTCTCGCTCCCCACGGGCACGCAAGCGCTGACGAATACGTTCAATAGCGGCTTCAAAAGATTCTGTACTGACAGGGCGTTTCTCTAAGGCCCGCTGCATACCTGCCCGAAGCTTAGCCTCATCAAAGGCTTCACGCTTACCATCGTGCTTGACGATTTTAGGCATCACTAGCTCAGCCGTTTCATAGGTAGTAAAGCGTTCACCACAGGAAAGGCACTCCCGGCGACGCCGAACCTGATCGCCATCCGCAACCAAGCGTGAATCGGTAACTTTTGTTTCCTGCGCACCACAGAAGGGACAATACATAGTAGGCTCTGGTTATCTTGTGGGGACAATTACCGGCGGATGCTACAAAAGCACTATTTATCATCGGCAACGACGGTCATTTTACCTTTAATGTGAGCAGATACAAATAAGCCCGGCATCTAGCCGGGCTTATTCTTACAACGAATAGCGATTATGCATAAACAGGAAAGCGCTTACAAACAGCCTTCACTTTTTCTTTTACCGCATTGATGGTGTCTTCGTTGTTGATATCATCCAGGATATCGCAGATCCAGTTTGTCAGTTCAGTAACTTCTGCTTCTTTGAAACCACGACGGGTGACAGCAGGAGTACCAATACGCAGACCTGAAGTAACAAATGGAGAGCGAGGATCATTAGGCACGGAGTTCTTGTTTACCGTGATATTTGCACGACCCAAAGCTGCATCGGCATCTTTACCACTGAACTCTTTATCGATCAGATCAACCAGGAACAGGTGGTCATCAGTACCTTCAGACACAATCTTGATGCCGCGAGCCATAAAGGTCTCAGCCATCGCCTGTGCGTTCTTAACAACCTGAGCCTGATAAGCCTTCCACTCCGGCTCCATTGCTTCTTTGAAGCAGACCGCTTTAGCCGCGATAACGTGCATCAAAGGGCCGCCCTGGGATTCAGGGAATACGGCAAAATTCAGTTTTTTCTGCAAATCTTCATCAGCACGGGCAGACAGAATCAGACCACCGCGCGGGCCACCCAGAGTTTTATGGGTAGTGGTGGTTACAACATCTGCAACACCAACCGGAGACGGATAAACTCCAGCTGCAACCAGTCCTGCGATATGCGCCATATCAACAAACAAGAACGCACCAACTTTGTCCGCGATATCACGGAAACGCTGCCAGTCAACAACACGGGAGTAAGCAGAGAAACCTGCAACGATCATTTTCGGCTTGTGCTCTTCAGCCAAACGCTCAACTTCAGCGTAATCGATCTCACCGGTATCAGGGTGCAGACCGTACTGAACTGCGTTGTAGATTCGACCAGAGAAAGACACTGCGGCACCATGTGTCAGGTGACCACCATGTGCAAGGCTCATACCCAGAATTGTATCGCCCGGCTTACAAAGAGCCATGTACACAGCAGCGTTAGCCTGCGAGCCAGAGTGGGGCTGAACATTGGCATAGGTCGCACCAAACAGCTCTTTGGCACGATCAATCGCCAGATCCTCTACAACATCAACATGCTCACAACCACCGTAGTAACGCTTGTTTGGGTAGCCTTCAGCATACTTGTTAGTCAGAACAGAGCCCTGAGCCTGCATTACGCGAGGACTGGTGTAGTTTTCAGATGCGATCAGTTCGATGTGCTCTTCCTGACGAACCGCTTCTGACTGCATCGCAGTCCACAGCTCATCATCATAGCCTGCAATGGTCATATCACGTGTAAACATTATCTACCTCTAACCTGATGTTGAGTACGCTGGATAAATCCGCTCAAAACTGGAAAAGCGGATTTTAACCCACTTGAACTTTAGGTTCACTTGAAAAGAATAAATTTTAACTCACAGAATATTCAACTCTTACTTTTTACGTCTTACAACCATAAATCCCAGGCATAAAAAAACCCCGCTTCTTGGAAGCGGGGTTCTTTTGGGCTGCTTGCTT